>NZ_JBRFMQ010000003.1:0-31555 GCF_052934925.1 Streptomyces hypolithicus | reverse complement strand
CCGCGAACTCCTAGGGCTGGCTGTAGGGGTGTGGCGGCGCTTGGGATCTTCTCAATCTCGGGCCTGCTGAGTCTCAAGGTTCCGAGCCGCTCTTGTGTCGATGGGTGGACCTTCCGGATCCTGACGGCTTCCCCATCGGGTCTCCACGGTAGCACTTCCAGGATGCTTCCTTAGCGGAAATCATGAGCAAAAAAGTTACGAGATATCTGAGATTTCGGGGCGCTCCTCTTCGGCGGGGGCAGCGCCGGCTTCGCGGAGGATGCTCTGGATCAACTGGCTTCTATTTTTGGAGAGTTGCCCGTTCTTCTGGCCGGTGCGGACCTTGCAGAGCCAGGGTCCGATCATGACGCGTTCCCCGTCGACCTCGATCCCCTCCCGGGCGCCGGGAGGACGGCCATGCCGTTCCATGAAGGCGCGCAGCAGTGTGGCTGTTTGTTCGAAGGAGCGGCGTTTTCTGGTCTGGGGAGTGCTGAGTGTGGCGGGGACGGTGGTCTTCTTCGTCGACAGGGTGATGTGGTCTGGGGTGAGGCCGAGGCGGGCCAGGAGGTGGCGTTGGCCGTCGTCGAGGGTGCTCCAGGTGGTGAGCTGGCGCTGCAACCAAGCGCCGGCTTTTACTCCGTCAATCACCGTGTCGCGGCGCAGAGTTGCGGGGTGACGCAGCCCGATACCTCGATCTGCCCGCGGCAGGCACGATGGACGAGGCGTGGTGACGCAGAGCGCGGATGCCGGGCTCTCACCACCGACGAGTACGCGGGCCGCTCGCACGCCGTGCCGGGCACTCGCACACGTAGCCCAGCGGGCCCGCAGCTGGCGGGCGCCCCTGAAATGCGACAGGGGCCAGATCCTCGAATGGATCCGGACCCTGCTCGGCAGTAGCGGGGACAGGATTTGAACCTGCGACCTCTGGGTTATGAGCCCAGCGAGCTACCGAGCTGCTCCACCCCGCGTCGGTGAAGCCAACCGTACGCCATCCCGCGAGGTCCGCAGACCACCTCCGGCCAGGGGCTATGCAGCGAAGCCGACGTTGGTGCAGTACTCGTACGCTCCGTACTGGGATCCCAGATCAGGCAGGATGTCGTCGGTCCAGGCCGCGTCCAAGCCGTGGTGGTCACCGGCCGCCCACGCGCCGACGATCCGGTCCCAGCGGCGCACGTTCATGTGCCGGAAGGGGACGTCGCGCTGCAGCGGGCGGGCGACGCCGGACTGGTTGAGGGGGTGGATCTCCACCCTGGTGCCGCCGTTCGCGTTGAGGCGCTTGAGCAGGTGCCGGGCCACGTTCTGCCGGCGCACCACCCGGTAGGCGTCGTCGATCTTCTTCAGGTTCTTCGCCGAGGGGTGGCGCTTGCCCTCCAGCCACGCCTTCAGCGTGCGGTCGGTCACCGTCAGCCCGGCATCCCTGGCGGCCTGACGGGCGTGGTCGGACCTCGTCAGATAGTTCAGGCGCGCCATCAGACCGCGCTTCGCGGTGACGGGGGTGGCGATGCCGCCGGCGAGGTCGTCGAGCTTCCGCCCGACGAGTTCGCTTCCCCTGACGCCGCTCGCGCCGAACCTTCCGAAGTCACTGTTCCTCTCCGGCATCTACTGCTCCTCCCCCATGGTGTCGGTGCCCGCGGTGTAGAGGTCTTTGACCTTGACCTCGGTAACCCCACGGCCTTCGGGAAAGACACGGCGCCAGTCGCCGATGACGTGGAGTTCGTCGGTGCCCATCGCGCGGACGACGGCGAGTCCTTCGTCGTGGGCTTTGAGCGCCTTCATCCAGAGGTTGGCGAAGGCCTGGGAGCGGATGATATGCATCCAGTCCGGCCGATACAGCTCCCGGTTGTAGTTCGACTCCCCCATGGTGGAGACGAACTTCGAGTACATCGCCTTCACGTACTCCAGGGTGACCGCGTCACCGTCGGCGATGGCGGTGTCGCGGGCGTCCTTGAGCGTGATGCGGAACTTCTCCAGCAGGTTCTCCGTCGCCCCCGAAGTGTAGGACTCGTGGACTTCCGGCGCCGCGCACAGCCCGTACTTCGGGCTGGACAGGCGCAGCAGGAGACGCAGGGTGGGTTCGGTGACCCATAGGGGTCCGGGTTCGTCGCGCTCGCCGATCGGGTTGGGCAGCACGGCGTCGTACTCCCAGGCGGGTGGGGTGATCAGGTGGACTCCGGCGCGGCGGCGGTCGTGCGGCATGCCGGTGGTGTGCTCGAGCTGCCCGAGCGGCAGATGAGTCTTGAGGGCGGACAGATAGGCGCCGTTGATGTCCAGTGCCGTCACCTCATGAACGCCGGGCGGCAGTTCGGCGCGGGTCCACTTGGGGCGGGCCTCCCAGATCTGGTCCGCGCCCCGGGAGGTCTGCTTCTTCAGGATGTCGGGAATCCCGGGGTGGGCGATCACGTCGTACCGGGCGCCCTTGCGGGTCTCGTCCAGCAAGCGCATCGTGTCCGGGATCGCCTTCTTCAACAGCGCCGCGGTGGCCGCTTCCACGTCGCCCTGGTGCTCGGCGAGCGCTCCCTCAACCGCCGCATGGATCAAGCCCACCGGGCCTGACGGCTCCTGGAATGCCCGGCGGGCCGGGCCCTTGGCACGCTCCGACGGCTTCGAGGCCGGGGCGGGCCGGTCGGCGACCGGGGCTGGCTGCGCCTCGACTGTGCTGTCCTGGCATCCGGCCGGGTCCAGGTGCTGGGCGAAGCCCTCCACCCGCTGTCCGGCCGGACGCCCGCACAGCACACACGGCTCCGGCGCAGTGAGTACCTCGACTTCGTCCCCGCCCTCGGGCTCGGAGGAAGCGGGCTCGGCCGCAGTGGACTCCACCGCCGGCTCGGTTTCGGGCGTGGTGTCGGTGGCGAGCTTGGCGCTCAACCCGTCCAGGAGGTAGGCGTACTTGACGCGCACCTCGCCGACCGGATCCCGGCCGGCTTCCCAGGCGCTGACCGTGGACGGGCTCACCCCGAGGGCGCGGGCCACCTGCGCCTTGGACAGCTGAGCCTGCTCGCGCAAGGCGCGGCGGGCCTCGGGGTCCGGGAGGTCGGTCTGCGGGCCGACGGAGGCGAGGAGCGAGTCGATCGCGTCGAAGTCACTCACCGGGAAGCTCCCTTCAGATGTAGGTGACGGGGTTGCGGGACAGGTGCGGGCTCTTGGTGGCGCGGCCGACACGGTCGTCGCCGCGCAGCAACTCCCCCTGGAGGGCGTAGCGGTCGCCGTGTTTGGAGATCCCGGTGATCGTCGCGACGGCGAGGACAGTGCCCCCGGTGTTGATGATCTGCACCTCGTCCTGGGCGAGAGCACGGTCGGCGTTGAACTTCCAGATGCCGCGACCGACCTCCCAGACTTTGTCCTCACTCATGCCGGGGCGCCATCCGATGGTCGACCGCCCGAGCATGTCATCGGGGTCCGCCTCGCGCTCGGGGCCGATCTGGATCTGCAACACCCGTCCACCTCCCAGAACCTGAACTCTTCAACTTGTTGCCAAGTTACCACCCAAACATGTAACTTCGCAACAAGTTCAGAAGTAGTCAACTTGCCTGACCCCAGCACGACTTCACCGCACCGGCACCTGCTCCACCTGCTGCGCGACCGGCGCGGAGCTGATCCACATCCGGTTCACCGACGACTGGGACATCCGCCGCTGCAGCGAGTGCGGCGGCCAGAGCAAGCTCGGAATCCTGGTGCATGCCCGGCCCGGCGAAGTAACGCACCCCGGCGCCAACTGATCCCCCACCCCGGCCTTCGGGTCTCCGCCCGCCGCCAGCCCGACAGCAGACGGAGGCCCTTGCGCACGCTTCCAACTCGGATCCCGGAGCCCCCGCGGCTCCGGGCCCGGCGGCCCTGCCCCCAGCCCGCTTCCCGCGCCCTGCGCACGAACTCCCGCCCTCCCCGCGAGCGCTCAGTCCGCGCCGCCCGCCGGCCGCCGCGGACACCTCCGAGCGCAGCCAGTCCGGATCAACCTCCGCCAAGCCCAGGGATTCTCACTCTAGATGCAGCCTTCTCAACCAAGTTGCCGCCTTGCAGGTCAAGCGCTATTGAACGTCCGCCTCAGCGTCTCTCAGCTACCTGCATCTACACAGGTCAGGCCAATAACACAGATTCACCATGAACGAGAACGCACACCGCCGGGGGAGGACGCAGCCGGCGGGGTCCCGGCCCCGGTGGCGGGCCGGCAGTCGGCCACATCCAGGTGCTGGACGAACCCCGCCACCCGCTGCCCGGCCGGGCCGCCGCACAGCACGCACGGCTGTGGCGCGGCGAGCACTTCCACCTCGTCGATGCCCTGGCCGGTCTCCGGCGAAGACGAAGAGGCGCCGGGCGCCGCAGCGGTGCCGGGCTGCTCGGCAGCCGGCGCCGCTGCGGTCTCGGTCTCGGTCTCGGTCTCGGTCTCGGTGGGGAGCTTGGCGCTCAGAGCGTCCAGCAGATACGCGTACTTGGTACGGATCTCGCCGACCGGGTCCCGGGCACTCTCCCACCCGCTGACCGTGGACGGGCTCACCCCGAGCGCGCGGGCCACCTGTGCCTTGGACAGCCCGGCTTGTTCCCGCAGCTCGCGGCGCACCTGGTGGGCCGGGAGTTCGGCCTGCGGGCCGACGGAGGCGAGCAGCGAATCGATCGCGTCGAAGTCACTCACCGGCCTGCTCCCTTCGTCTCGGCTTTGGCGCTGCGGCGCCGGTCGGTGGGCAGCGCCTCGCATGCCCGGGTCGGCCCGGACAACAGGTCCGGCGCGCCGATGCCGTAGTGCTCGGCCAGGACGTCGACGTCGCGCAGGCTCCACGAGATGGCGCCCGACTGCCGGCGTGAGACCTGCGTCTGGGTCAGTCCCAGCACCTCCGCAACGGAGCGCTGCGACTCCCCCGTCGCCTGCATCAACGCGGCCACCGTCAGCCGCAACGACTCTTCCAGACTCAATCCCATACCCTCACCCTACCTCAAGTGATGCAATATGCGCATAAAAATTAGCTAATTGCACTCAAGAATGTGCTCAGGCTTTTCCGGTGTGCGTACCCCAGGACGCTCCGCCTCCCGCCGCCTCCTGCGGTTCAGTACTCCGGCCGGCCCCGCTCACGCAGACCCCGCCGCGCCGCGCGCCGGGCATCCCGCTCCGCCTCACGCGCCTCCTGCGCCGCCCGCTCGGCCAGACACCGCGGGCACACCAGATCCATGACACGACGGCTCAGAAACCAGCGCTGCCGTGCCCCGAGCGGCAGCCGCCAGCCCGGGCACGACGGCGCACCGCACCGGCGCGCGTATCCAAGAGCGCAGCCACTACCGAGACGTTGCCGTCGTAGTGGGCAAGAAGGAACGTCAACTGAGCCTCATGGCCGACCGGAACCCGCGCGGCAAACTCGGCCCGCTCCTGCGGGGTGAGGAAGGCGTCGTGGCGCTCGCAGCACGGCACCTTCTTGTTGTTCCGTGCATCGCCCGGCGAGTTGGAGTTCATGGCTCAGGACCCTGCCCCACAATGACCCAGCCCGGGAAGCCGGGCAAGTCTGCCTGTCGGTGAGCTTGCCCCGCCCGGGTCAGGAGCGGAGGCGGGACAGGAATTCGCCGGCCTTCCGCTCGGCTTCGGCGTCCTCTTCCTGCCGCTTCCTCTTAGCGTCTTCGGCCTGGCGACGTTCGGTCTCGATCGGTGGTCCTTGCAGGGTTCGCACAGCTGCGGGTGCGTCCGGGCCAGGAGCGGAAGCGGGCGAATCAGGTTTTCCGGGAGCGGCGACCAGCGCCGCCCCCGGCGCCGTTCAGCGGCAGCAGCGACTCCAAGGTGGCCCCTTTGACCCATGCACCGAGCAGGTCGCGGTGCATGGCGAAGATGTCGTGCCGCAGCGCCAGGCCGAGCGCGTCCCGCGTGAACGCACCGCAGGTCGCGACGAACAGTGCCACGTCCGCCCGGTGCTCGAGCTTGGCGGTACCGACGAACTTCTGCATGTCCTGCGAGGGCACCGACCGGTGCGGCGCGTAGTGCTTGCACTGCACCACCAGGCGTCTGCCGTCACTGAGGTAGCCCACGACGTCCGCGCCGAGATCGCCCTTTTTCCCGCTCACCACGACCTGGGTGCAGCCGTCACGGCGGCACAACTGGGCGATGTACTGCTCGAACGCCTGCCAGGACAGGGCATCGACGGCCGCCATGGACAGCTCGCGGGCCTTGCGTTCCTCACCGTCCCGCCATGCCTGCTCCCCCGCTCTCGCCTTGCTGTGGGCCCGCCACAGCCAGCCCCCGGTGAAGACAACAACCGCCGCGCACAGCGCACCGAGGAGGTACGGCCACACGCTCCCCCAGTTCGCCGCGAGCACCACGATGAACACCCCGGCCGCAAGGCCGGCCCACCCACGAACCGCGTTTCGCCTCTGACGCTTCGAGCGCCTCCGCCGCCGCCCAGCCGCCATGATCCCCGCCCCCTTCAGGTCTTCTGACCGCAGTGTGGGAAGCAGAGATCCGCGAGGCAAGACCGCACGGTGCGCACACACCGTTGCCCCGGTCCGCTCGGCAGACCCCGGCGGCCGCTCACCGGTCCCACCGGATCGGGTACGACACCGTCGGCTTCGGCCTCGGGGCCGGTTTCTCCCGCCCGGGAAACTTGGCGACCGCGCGGCCGGTACGCGGGCCGGGCGGAGGGTCAGCTCGTACGCACCAGGCGTCCGGTGCTGTTCTCGGCTGTGTCGAGTGCGGGGTCGGGGGCAGCCATCAGGATCGAGCGCTGGAGCCTGCGCAGTCCGGCCGAAGGTTCCAGGCCCAGCTCCCGCACGAGCGCGCTGCGCAGCCGCTGGTAGACGTCCAGTGCTTCGCTGCGGCGACCCGAGCGGTGCAGCGCCAGCATGAACTGACCGTGCACGTTCTCGTGGGTCCGGTACCGGCTCACCAGTACCGTCAGCTCGCCCAGCAGCTCACGGTGGCGTCCCAGCCGCAGGTCCGCTTCGATGCGCTGGTCCAGCGCGCAGAGCCGGGTCTCCTCCAGCCGTCTGCACTCCATCTCCAATTGCGTGCCCACCTGCACATCGGCCAGGGCGGACCCCGACCACAGGTCCAGTGCCAGACGCAGCTGGCGGGCCGCACCGGCGAAATCGCCGCCGTCCATCAGCCGGTAGCCCAACCCGGCCAACCGCTCGAACTCCTCGACGTCGCAGACACCGCCCGAGGAGGCCAGCAGATAGCCGCGGGGCAGCGTCACCAGGACGTCCTTCGCGGTGCGCGGCGGTGTGTCCGCCGGATCGTGCCGCAGGGCTGCGGAGATCATCTCGCGGAGCTGGAGCACGTAGGTCTGGAGTGTGGTGCGGGCGCTGCGCGGCGGCCGTTCTCCCCAGAGTTCCTCGGTCAGCAGCGACACCGGGACGACCTGGTCGGCGTGCAGGGCAAGAAGGGCGAGCACCTGCCGGGGTTTCGGTGCGGTCGGGGCGATCGAGACCCCGTTCTCCCTGACGTCGAACGAGCCCAGTACGTCGATATCCATGCCGTCTCCCCGAGTCGTGCATGCGAAGGGCTTCCCGTACGGCCGGAGGTTGTTCGCGGGTGGCGATGCCCGGCACACCCACAGTAAAAAACAGGGTGAATGGTTTGTCAATATGAAACCGACCATGCTGTTTTCATTTTGGGAAACGGTCACATGCCCCGGGCGTGTCTGGTTCTTTTGATCATAGAAAGTGCCTTTTTTGCCGCTTTCGTTTGCATGGATCGGCCGCAGCGGAGCCGCCGACCTGACTGATCAGGCGGTTGGTTACTGACGAAAGTGAGGATGATGAACAAACCGTACGGTTTGGCTGTCCGGGCGGTCTCTGGGCCGACACCCGGGATCGAGCGGTTCTCCAGACCCGGCGGAGAGGCTCGTAGGCAGGTGGCGGCCTGCCTGGTGGCAGCCCGCCTGGTGGAAGGCGGAGCGATGGCACAGTGGACGGCGTTCGCCGGACAGGAGCGAGAAGCGCACCCGGGCTCAGCGTTCATCAGCTCAGAGGCCGCGATCCAGCGGCGCGCCGACGACCTGGAGGAACGATTCGGCGATCCCTGGGACCCGGCCAACCCCCTGGGGCACGTAGCGGTGCTCGCCAGCGACGAACAGGCCCGGCCGCAGCCCGAGGCCGAACACCTCCTCGACGAGTTCGGGCTGAACGCCGAATTCGTCCCCGCGCACCTCGGCGGCCGGCTGACCCGGGCCGACGCCCTGGCCCGCGTACTGCGTCCGGTCTTCCGCCGCGACCCCGCCCTCGGCATCGGGTACGGTGCCGTCTCCATACTGGCGGGCGTCTCGGTCTGGGCCGCGGGCACCGGCGACCAGCAGCGGTGGACTGCCGATCTGCTGCTCCGGGGCGGCCGGCTGGCGGTGTCGTACCGGGAGCTGGCCCACGGAAACGCCTTCCTGCGCGACGAGTTCACCCTCTCCGCGGGGCACGCGGGCGGACTGCTGCTCAACGGCTCCAAGCGCGTCATCATGAACGGTGACCGCGCCCAGGGCCTCGTGGTCTTCTGCCGCAGCTCCGACGAGGCCGGCAGTCGGGCGCACTCCACCCTGCTGCTCGACCGGCAGGCACTGCCGGCCGGCCGGGTCCACGCCCTGTCCCGCTACCCCACCGTGGGGTTGCGCGGCTGCCGGGTCACCGGCCTGGAGTTCGCCGACTGCCCCCTGCCCGCCGAGAGCCTGCTGGGCGAGCCGGGCAACGGCGTCGCACTGGCCCTGCGCTCCTTCGCGCTCAGCCGGAGCGTCCTGCCCTCGATGGTGCTGGGCGGGGGCGACACAGCGCTGCGCACGGCGCTGCGGTTCGCCCGTACGCAAGGTGTGGGCGGGCGCCCCGTGGAGCGCAACCCGCAGGCACGCCGCACCCTGGCGGGAGCCTTCACCGACCTGCTGACCTGCGACAGCCTGGCGCTGGTGAGCACCCGGGCGGCCGGCCTCGCCGTCGGGGCCACCGGCATGTACGCGGCGGCCGCCAAGTACCTGCTGCCCGTCCTGCTCAACGACGCCGTGCACGAACTCTCGGTACTGCTCGGCTCCAGTGTCTACGCCCGCGACGGGGAGTTCGGGATCTTCCAGAAGCATGTGCGTGACCTGCCGCTGTCCAGCCTGGGGCACACCGGGTCCGCCGCCTGCCATTCGACGATCATTCCCCAGCTTCCGCGGCTCGCCCGGTTTTCGTGGGGGGCCGAGGGCGCCCCGGGTGGTGCGATGTTCCGGCTCCGGGACGACCTGCCGGCGCTCGACTTCGGGCGTCTGGGCACCATCGCGGACGGTGACCCGCTCTGCGCGGAACTCACCGCCGCGGCCGAGGAGATCGGGAGCCCGGGAGGGGGCGGTGAGTTCGCCGGCCTGCTGCGGCCCCTGGTCCGCCAGCTGGTCGCCGAGCTGCGGAGCCTGCGGGACGCCTGCGCGGCCCTGGCACCGCTGGACCGCGACGGGCTCGCCAATCCGTACACGTACGCGCTCTCCGACCGGTACACGCTGGTGCTGGCCGCCGTCGCCTGCCTGGGCGTGTGGCGCCACCAGCGGGGCGGGCCGGACGACTTCCTGGCCGGCACCGGCTGGCTGGTCCTGGCCCTGCTGAGGATCTGCCGCCGGCTCGGTCCCGGGACGCCCACGGCCCCCGCGGAACCCGAGGACCAGGTGTTCACGGAGTTGCTGCGCCGCTACCGGGAGAGCCGCAGCTTCGACCTCTACAACAGCCCGCTCGCGGTCCGATGACGGAGTAGACCATGCCGGAAACACTGCTGGACGAGATCGCGGATCAGGTGGTCGCCGCCCTGGAGACCAGGTGCCCGCCCGCCGATCCGCACACCCGCTTCTACGAGGACCTGGGCTTCGACTCACTGATGGTGATGGAGCTGGTGCACCGGCTCCACGAGCGGCGCCCGGCCCTGGGCGCTCTGTCCCTGCCCGACCTGGCGGACGGCATGGCGCAGATCGGCTCTCTGGTGGACCACCTTCGCCTGGCCGTACCGGAGTACGCCGAATGACCGCCATCCTGTACGCCTCGGGGGTGCTGCCCGCACCGACGGCGACGGCCGCTCTGGGCGAGCCGATCCTGGTGAGCCTGTCCGGCCCGTGGGACACGGTGCGCCGGGCGCTGCGCGAGCGGGGCAGCGCGGTGCTGATCGCGCGGCTCGCCGACTGGCTGCCCGCCGAGCACGAGGTGCCCTCGTACGCCGCGCTGCTCGGTCGGGACTGGGCGCGGTACCAGGAGATGGGCAACGAAGCCGTCCGCTCCCGCTTCCTGGCCTCCCGGCTGCTGCTGAAGCATGCCGCGGGCGCCGTACTGGAAGCCGAGCCGGCCGGCATCGATCTGGCCTACAAGCCGAGCGGCCGGCCGTATCTGCGCGGCTGCGACCAGGTGGACATCAGCCTCAGCCACACCGGGGAGATGCTGGTGGCCGGCCTCACCCGGCGCGGCTGCATCGGCGTGGACACGGAACTGGACAGCCGTCAGCTGCTCGGCACCGCGGTGGTACGGCAGATCTGCACCCCGTACGAGACCGCTCTGCTCGAGGAGATGGCACAGGAGTGGCGCAACGCCGCGATGATCCGGCTGTGGACGCTGAAGGAGGCGTACAGCAAGGCGATCGGGCAGGGGCTGCGTTTCAGGTTCACCGAGTTCGGTTTCGCTCCGGGCGCCCGGCGAATGCAGGTCCTGCGGCCGGACGGTACGCCCGGCTCCGGTGACGAGTGGAGTTTCGGCACGTGGCAGGTGGCGCCCGGCTACACGGTGAGCGTGGCCCTGTTCGACATGGGCCTGGGGGACGCCTCCGACATCGCCGCCCGGACGATGCTGGACGAGGGCATGGTGGACGCGCTGCTGAGGACGGCTCGCCAGGAGTGCCCGGCGGCGGGGGACGCCCTGTCGTGAACGCACGCCTCACGGGCGTGCGTGATGGGGCCGGAGAACGCGCCGGGACGCACAAGCGCCGGCCCGCACAGGGCGGGCCGGCGTCCGGCGGAGAGGGCAGGATTCGAACCTGCGGGGGCCGCAAGGACCCGACCGGGAGGAACCCCGGACCCCGTTGGGCCGCTTCGGGTACCTCTCCTGGGAGGGGTGCGGTACCGGATCTCCCGGCTGCTCCCTTCCGACAACAACGAGTCTGCCAGGGCGCGCTGACAGTGAGCTGACAGGTCGCTCGGGCGGCCCGGCCCCCTCGTCAGGCGGCGGGAGGGCCCGCGCGAACGCGCGGTCAGCGTCGGGTCAGAGGCGTGTGGCAGCGTCGGCATGGGCGCGGTGCCTGTCCTGACCCGGACGCCGGTACCCCCTGTTCCGCCTCCCCTGACCACCCCCCCCTCAGAGAGTGGGAGAGATGATGACGACGTACCAGGACACCGGACTGACACGTACCGCGGGTGCGAACGCAGCGGCGAAGCCCCTGCGGATCTTCCTCGGACTGGATGCCGTGGTGACCGGTGCCAACGGCCTGATCTACCTGTTCGCCGCCGGCCCCGTGGGCCGGCTGCTCGACCTGCCGTCCGGATTCCTGCGCGGCATCGGCGCCTTCCTGACCGTCTACGGCGTGCTGGTCGCGGTCCTCGCGTCCCGGCAGACGCCGTCCAGCGCGGGCACCAAGGCGGTCGTCGAGGTCAACCTGCTGTGGGCGGTGGCCAGTATCGCCGCCGTCGTGTTCGGCTGGCTGGACCAGAGCACCGTGGGCACCGTGTGGATCCCCCTCCAGGGCGTCCTGGTGGCCGCGTTCGCCGTGCTCCAGCTCTCCGCGCTGCGCAAGCTGAACCGCTGAACCGCCGCCCCGGCGCACGGGTTCCACCACAGGGCGACGCCACGGCCGCACCCGCCAGTCGGGCGGGTGCGGCCGCGGCGACGCCGGGCGCCCTGGGGCGTCACTCCTTGGTGAAGGCCAGCAGTTCCTCGTTCAGCCGGTCCGCGTGCGTGGCGAACAGGCCGTGCGCCGCGTCCTCGTACACGCTCAGCCGGCTGCCGGGAATCAGCTCCGCGCTCGGCCGCCCGCACAACTCCAGGGGCGCCGCCAGGTCGGCGGCTCCGTGGATGAGCAGCGTCGGTACGCCGACGGCACGCACGTCCTCCCGCAGGTCGGCGGTGAACAGCGTGCGGTAGACCTCCACCGCGGCCCGCGGTGAGCTCTCCAGCGCGCTGCGCGTCAGCAACTGCGCGAGTTCGAACGAGATCGGGAGCGCCTGGGGGTCGGTGTGCGGCCCGGCGAAGAACGGGACGATGGCCTCGGCGACGAAACGGGCCCGGTCCTTGGTCATGCTGTCGGCGATCTGCTCGAAGACGGCGAAATCGATACCGTCCGGGTTGTCGGGTGCTTGCATGACGAACGGCGTCGTCGAGCTGATCAGCGCGAGCCGTGCCACGCGGCCCGACCCGTGCCGGGACAGGTAGCGCACCGCCTCACCGCCGCCCATGGCGTGGCCGACGAGGGTGACGTCGTACAGGTCCAGGTGGTCGAGCAGGGCGGCGACATCGTCCGCGAGGGTGTCGTAGCCGTAGCCGTCCCAGGGCCGGTCGGACCGGCCGAAGCCGCGCCGGTCGTAGGTGATGGCGCGCAGGCCGCGGGCCGCCAGGTAGGGGGCCTGGAACTCCCACATCCGGGAATCCAGCATGGCCGTGTTGAGGAAGACAACCGGCCGGCCGGTGCCCCAGTCGTTGTAGTACAGCTGTGTGCCGTTCCCGGCGGTCACATGAGGCATGCGGTGGGCTCCTTCGATGTCCGGCGCGTCACCAGGTGACGGGCAGGCCGGTCAGGCCGTGGAAGACGGTCCCCTGACGGAACGGGATGTCGGTCTTGTCGCAGGCCAGGCGGATGTCCGGGAAGCGCCGGAACAGCGTCCTGATGGCTAGCTCGATCTCCAGCCGGGCCAGCGGCGCGCCCAGGCAGTAGTGCGGCCCCAACCCCCACTGAAGGTGGTCGCTGGTGTCCCGGTGCAGATCGATCCGCTCAGGGTCGGGGAAGACCTTCTCGTCGTGGTCGCCCGAGGGGATGGAGATCACCACGGCGTCGCCCGCGGCCATCGGTATTCCGCCCAGTTCGAGGTCCTCGACGACGAGCCGGACGATGGCGTCCTGGGAGATCGACCAGAAGCGCACCGACTCCTCGATGAACGCCGGGATCAGCTTCCCGTCGTCGGCCAGTACTTCGGCCCTCAGGCCGTCGTCGAGCAGGAGGCTCAGGGTGCTGAGCGCGATCTGGTTGGTGGTCGTCTCGTGCCCCGCGACCAGGACCAGGCGGGCGATGCCGACGAGTTCGTCCAGGGTGATGGCGCCGCTGGCCAGGTGCTTGGCCGCGAGACGGCTCATCAGGTCGTCACCGGGTTCCTGCGCCTTGGCCTCCGCCAGGGACCGCAGGAAGGCGGTCATCTCCAGGTAGGCGGCGTACGATTTCTCCGGGTCGCCCAGGGCCAGGGTGCGTTTGGTGACGTCCACGAAGTAGTCGGAGCGATCGTCCGGTACGCCAAGGAGCCGGGCGATCACGAAGGACGGCAGCCGGGTCGAGAAGGCGTCGCAGAGGTCCCCTGGCCGCTCCCGTGCCTCCAGGCCGTCGAGCAGGTCGTCGATCAGCTGCTGGATCTCGGGCTGCATCGAGCGGGCCCGGCGGGCGGTGAAGTCCGAGGTGATCAGCGACCTGAGCTTGTGGTGTTCCGGATCGTCCATGCGCAGGAAGGAGCTCGCGCGCTCGCCCGGCGGTATCTGGATGCGGACCGGGGCTCCCGGCAGCGTCTCGTCGGCGCTGAGCCGGGGGTCCATCAGTGCCTGCTTCACGTCCGCGTGCCGGGTCACCAGCCACGCCAGACGCTCCTCCACCGCGCCGGCCGGCAGCCGTACCGCGCGGGGCGGCTCCGCGCGCAGTTCGGCGAGCTCCGAGGGCGGCGACATGGGACATGTACGGGCGAAGGGCCAGTCGAGTACGTTCTCCTGGGCGTCGAGCATGCGGTTCTCCTGGAGGGGTGGTCGGAGGTACGGAGGGAGGTCAGCGGTACGTCCCGCGCGCGAGGGCGGGTCAGCGGGCGCGCAGCACGGCCTGGGTCTGGGTGGTCTGTCCCACCAGGCGCCGCGCGCCGCCGGTGGCGCCGACGGCGTACAGGCCGGTCTGGACGACGGTCACCGACCCGCCGAGGTGCAAGGGGCGCGCCACGGCCACCACGTCGCCACCGCGGACCGCGGTGAAGAAGTTGGTCTTGAGTTCGATGGTCGACGTGCCCGCTCCCGGTGGGAGGTTGAGGTAGGCGCAGATGCCGGCGACCGAGTCGGCGAGGGCGACCAGGGCACCGCCGTGCAGCACACCGGCGTCGGTGCAGAGTCCGGGCGACCATGCCAGCCGGCCGACGACCTCGCCGGGTGTCGCCGAGTCCATCTCGATGCCGAGCCGGCGGGCGAACGGCATCCGGTCGAGCAGCTCGTCCGGTGCGGGCAGCTCCTGCGGGGCTGTGGTCATGGGCTCGTCCTCTCCGTCGGTGTCCTTCGGTACGCGCCGCGCCGCGCGCGGCGCGGGGGCGTACGCGGCGGCTCAGCGCGGCAGTTCCGCCTCGCAGCGCTGCAGGTGGCGGGCCATGTCGGCGGTCACCGCCCGCGCGTGCTGGTCGATGTAGAAGTGACCGCCGGGGAATTCGCTGTGGCCCAGGTAGCGGGGGCTGCGCCCGGCCCAGTGGGACATGGCGTCCGGTGCCTCCTGGAGGGGGTCGGACCTGCCGCCGTAGGAGGCCAGCGGGCAGGTCACCGTCACTGCGTCGTCCTCGAACTCGGCGGCCACCTTGAGGTCGGCGCGCAGGGCGGGGACGACCAGGGCGAGCATTTCGGGGTTGTCGTAGACCTCGGCGGGGAACGAACCCAGCCTTTTGATCCATTCCAGCAGGTCGGCGTCCGGCATCCGGCTCTGCTCCTCGGTGGGCTGGTAGAAGCCGACCGGCGACCAGCCGGACATCCCTACCATCAGCGGTGTGCGTTCGCCCTCGCTCTGCAGCCGGGTGGTGAGCCGGTAGGCCAGCTGGGCGCCGAGGCAGTGCCCGAAGAAGGCGAACGGCCGCTCGTCGAGGTCGTCGAGGACCGCTTCGTACAGTGCGTCGAGCACCGAGTCCCAGTTGTCGTAGGCCGTCTCCTCGCGCCGGTTGTGCCGGCCCGGCAGCGTCACCGCCTGCGGGCCGATGTCCAGCGGGAGCAGGTCGGCCCAGTCCCGGTAGATGATGGCTCCACTGCCGGCGTGCGGCAGCAGGAACAGCCGGAGGCGGGCGTCCGGTGCCGTCTCGACGGGGTGGAACCAGTGGCCGGCCGTGGACATGGCCTGACCTGTGGCGGTGGTCATGCGCGCGTCTCCTTCAGTCGGGGCAGCAGCACATCGGCGATCTGCTTCAGCTGCGGCTCGGGGTCGAATGATCCGATCCGTACGACGAGGTGGCGGGCGCCCTCCCTGACGTACGCGGCGAGCGCGTCCGCGCACTCCTCGGCGCTGCCCCAGGTGTATGCCTGGACCGCCGCCATCTGTTCGAGCGAGCGCCCGTAGTAGTGCTTGATGTAGTGCTCCAGTTCGCCCCGCGCGCGGTCCTTGTTCTCGTTGACGGTGATGGTGGCGTAGAGCGCCGGGGTGACGGCGTCGGCCGGCCGGCCGGCCGACGCCGTCAGCTCGGCGATGCGCCGCCTCGCGCGGCCGTAGCTCTCCGCGCTGGGCAGGAACGGCAGCCAGCCGTCGTAGTGCCGGGCCACCCGCTCCATGACCCGCGGTGTGTCACTGCCCGCCAGCCACAGCGGCGGGCCGCCCGGGCGGTGCGGCCGGGGAAGCCGGTCCAGCCCCTCGGCCTGCCAGTACTGTCCGGCGAAGTCGGCGGGTGCGCCCGGCTCGCCGGAGCGCCAGGCATGCCGCCACAGTGCGGTGATCTCGTCCAGCCGGCCGGCCCGGCCCTTGAACGAGGCGCCGACCGCGGCGAACTCCGCTTCGGTCTCCGGCATCGGGAAGCCCGAGCCGAGGCCGAGCACCAGCCGGGAGGCGCAGACGTGGTCGAGGCTCGCGATCAGGTTGGCGCCGATGAGCGGGTGGCGCAGGGCGGGGGTCAGGGCGGCGGTGCCGAGGGTGACCCGGCTGGTTACCGCGCCCGCCGCGGACAGGACGACCAGCGGGTCGAGGCGGGGCCGGGCGGTGAGCGAGTCGCCTGCCCACAGGGAGTCGAACCCGAGCTCTTCGGCCCGGCGGGCGAAGTCGAGCAGGGGTGCCGCCGCGAAGGTAGCGCTGATGGCCTGTTCCCGGGTCGGCAGCAGGACGCCGATATGCGGGGAGCCTGCGGAGGTGCCCATGTGGGACTCCGTTCGGGATCGAAGGGCGGATACGGAAGGGAAGGAGACGCGGGAGCGGGAGTTCAGGGGGAGACGGCTGCCGCGGGTTCCCGCAGCAGTTCCCTGACCGACCGGCGGAGGATCTTGCCGGACGGGTTGCGCGGCATGGCATCCAGGAAGTGGTACTCGATGGGGATCTTGTAGTCGGCGAGCCGGCCGCGCAGGAAGAGCAGCAGGGCCCGGGGGGCCGCCGAGGCGCCCGGGTGCAGGACGACGGCGGCGTGCACCGCCTCGCCCCAACGGGCGTCCGGGACACCGACCACGGCGGCGTCGGCCACCGCGGGGTGTTCGCTCAGTGCCTTCTCCACCTCGGCCGGGTAGATGTTCTGGCCGGCGACGATGATCGTGTCGTTGATCCGGTCGCGCAGGAACAGGTAGCCGTCCTCGTCCAGGTATCCGGCGTCGCCCATGTGCAGCCAGCCGTCCACCAGGGTCTTGGCGGTGGCCTCCGGGAGGTTCCAGTAGCCGATCATGTGCGCGGGTGTGCGGATGCAGACCTGCCCGGTCTCTCCCGGGGGCAGCTCGCGGCCGTCCCGGTCGATGACCTTGATCTCGTTGCCGGGGCAGGGCTTGCCGGCCGCCCGCAGCAGGGGGCTGCCTGGCCGGTGGGCCGAGGGCGGCAGGCAGACGGCGACGCTGCCCGTCTCCGTACTGGCGTAGATCTGGGCGAACTGGCAGCCGAACATCTCCAGCCCGCGCTGGAGCAGTCCCTGCGAGATCGGCGCCGCGCCGTAGGCGACCTTGCGCAGTGAGGCGAACGTCTTGGGTCCGACGCCGCTCTCGGACATCATCATCTGCAGCATGGCGGGCGCCACGAAGGTGATGGTGACGCCCCATTCCTCGATGAGGCGTACCGCCTCCTGCGGGATGAACATGGGCATCACGACGTTGGTGGCCCCCACCGTGAATGCATGAACCAGCCGATGCCCGCGATACCGAAGCCCGGCAGCGAGATCAGGCTGATGTCGTCGGCGCGCCAGTCGACCCAGTCGTCGCTGTCGGCCCCCGTCCGCCGTATCGCGTCGGGCAGGGTGAAGACGGTCCGGTGGGCCAGCACCACGCCCTTGGGCAGTCCGGTGGTGCCGCTGGTGTAGATCTGCACCAGTGCGTCGTCGGGGCCGGTGCCCGGGTCCGTGTCGGTGTCGGGACGGCCCGCGTACCAGGCGCGCAGCCCGGCGCCCCGGTCGGGAGCGCCCGCGCTGTCCGTGCCGTCGAGGCGTACGACGGTGCGCAGGCTCGGGAGCCCTGCGGCCACCCGGTCCGCGGTGGACCTGAACTCCTCGTCGACGAAGAGGATCTCGGCACCGGAGTCGCGCAGGATGTGGTCCACCTCGCCGGACGTCAGCCGCCAGTTGACCGCCCAGCACCGCGCCCGCCTTGACCGGCACCAGCACCGCGCCCGCCTTGGCGCAGGCCAGGATGGTGAGGTAGTAGTGCTCCGACTCGCGGCCGAGGTAGGCGACCCGGGTGCCGGTGGCCGCACCGGCCGCGAGGAGGGCGTGGGCGGCCCGGTTGCTCTCGCGGTGCAGCCGTTCGTACGAGGTCAGGCGGCCCTCGCAGACGATTGCCTGATGGGCGGGGCGCTGTGCGGCGTGGAGCGCGGACGCGTGGGTCAGCGTCCAGCGGTGGTCATGGTGCATACCGCCCTGCCTTCTCGGGTGTGTGGGCTGGGGTGCCGGCGTCATCCGGCGTCCCCGGACAACTGGGCGTCGAGGAATTCGGTGATCCGGCGTACCGAGGGATGGTCGAAGGTCAGCGAGGCGGGCAGCGCGATCCCGTACGCCGATTCCAGGGCGGAGCGGACGGTCATGCCCATCACCGAGTCCAGTCCCAGCGCCGATCAGCTTCAGCCGACGAATTCGGCGGCGGGTTCCAGCTCGTCCTCCTCGCCGAACTGCAGGACGGCGGCGACGCGTTCGGTGACGGTCGCGCCGATCAGCTTCAGCCGCTCGGGCCTGGGCCGGGCCAGCAGATCGTTGAGGTCGATGCCGGTGGCACCGGTGCCACCGTCCTCCTGCCGGCCGGCCACCCGGGAGTACAGGGCGTTGGCCATCGGCAGGTGACTGGTGTACACGGGCCAGTCGAACCGGCTCACCACCCGCTGTGCCACGGGTGTGCCCCACAGCCGGTGCAGGGTGCGCAGTGCCCAGGAGGGCGAGAAGAAGCGGACGCCGCTGCGTTCGATCTCCTGGCTCAGCTGGGTGTCGAGCCGGGCCGACATGCCCACCCGCGCCCATGCGCCCCAGTTCACGGCGAGGGCGGGCAGCCCCTGCCGGGCCCGCCAGTGGGCCAGGCCGTCGAGGAAGGAGCTCGCCGCGGCGTGCACCAGTGGGACTGGGTCGCGCCACCGACGACCGCGGCGATGGAGGAGTAGAAGGTGAAGAAGTCCAGCTTGTCGAAGGACAGGCTCGCCTCGTGCACCAGCCAGCCGCCGTACGCCTTGGCCGCGAGCTGTTCTTCGATGGCTTCCCAGGTCAGTTCGGCGATCAGCGCCTTTCCGATGGCGCCCGCCGCGTGCACGATGCCGCCCACCGGGTGGGGCAGGGCGTGCAGTTCGGCGGTGAGCCGCCGTACCTCGTCGGCGTTGCCCACGTCGGCCCGCAGCAGGGACACCTCGGCGTGTGCGGACAGCGCCTGGAGGACGGGGGCCGCCTCGTCCGCGGCCCGGCCGCTGCGGCTGACGAGGGCCAGGTGCCGGGCGCCCAGGTCGACCAGTTTCCGGGCGGTGACCAGGCCGAGGCCGCCGAGACCGCCGGTGACCACGTAGGTGCGGTCGGGGCGGATGGTGAAGGCCGTCTCGTCGCCGGGCCCGTCCTGGGGCGGGCCCGGCGGGTCGAGAGCGATCGCGACCGGGCCGGGGCCCGCGGCCGCGGCGCGCAGCGCCTCGTCCGCCTCGTCGACTCGGTAGGTGTCCACCTCGCCGGTGTGCGGCGACCGCGGTGCGCTGCCGTCCGGTGCGGGCAGGGCCGCGCAGGCCGCTTCGGCCGCCCCCAGGCCGTCCGGCCAGGGGGTCGCCAGCGCCGACGGTACGGTCAGCGTGCTGCCGAGAACGCCCGGTCTGCCGACCGTTACTTTCTCGCCGACTGTGTGAGTGGCGTGCGGACCGGCGGCGACGACCGTACCCGCGAACGCGCTCGCGGACAGGGCCTGCGTGCCGTCCCCGGACGCGGCCGGGTCCGCCGCCGGCGGGACGTCCCGCGCTGTCAGTGACGCCGCGGCCGTGCCGGTGCGCACCCGGATGTCGGAGCCCTCGGGGGCGGTGTCGCCGGCCGGTACCGTGATGATGCGGGCCGGGTCGTCCGCGTCCCGGGCGTGCAGCTCGTAGGGGCCCGGCCGGACCGGCGTACGGTCACCGGGGAGCAGCCTGCGCACGTAGCGGCGGCCCGTGCGGTGGGCCACCTGGAACTCGTCGGCCTCCTGCGCCTGCCATTCCGCGAGCAGTGCCTCGGCCCCTTCGGTGCGGCTGCCTTTGGGCAGGTCGACCAATGTGGCCCGCAGCTGCGGGTATTCGTTGAGCAGGACGTTCCCGAAGCCCCACAGGGTTGCGGCGGCGAGCTGTTCGGCACCGTCGGGGCGGTCGGCGGGCAGCCACTGCGCGCGCTCGGTGACCAGCCACAGCCGCGGCGGGCGCCGCGAGCCGCTGCCGCTCACCGCGGACACCAGGTCGAGCAGGTTGCGGTAGTTGCGCTCGCACTCGGCGCGCAGCCGGTCGCCGGAGACCGCCCCGGCGCCGGGCTGCCAGAACCAGGCGACGTCGGTCACCGACTGGTCCGTGAGCGCCTCGCGCAGCGCCGTACGTCGCGCCCGGTGCGAAGGAGAGCCGTACGTGCGCTGGTCCGGCGAGCTCACCGAGCCCGGCCGGCACGGTGGCGGCGGAGCCGTTGAGCAGGACGTGCCGGGTCTGGGAGGAGACCTGGGCGGACGGCAGGGAGCGGCGCAGCCAGTCGAGCCGGTGGGTGAAGTGTGCGTCGCCGCCCGGCCCGGCGGGCGGTGCCAGTTCGGCGCCGAGGAGTTCGGCGACGGGTTCGTCGCCCTCCAGGAGCAGCAGGTCGGCGGTCACGGGCGCACCCGGTCCGCCGCCGGTGGTGCGGGCGGCGAACCGTATCCGCTCGCCCCGCGGCTTCTTGAACAGGCGCAGGCTCCGGGCGCCGCGCAGCACCGGTACCGGCCCGCCGTCGGCCAGGGCGACCACGGCGTGCAGCGCGCTCTCCAGCAGTTCGGCCGGCAGTTGTTCGAGGGAGCGGGCGTCCCGGCCGGTCAGCTCGCCGGTCACCGCTCCCCCGGCGTGCCGGGCGACCCGGGTGACGACGCCGCAGCTCGTCGGCGAAGGTGCGGCCGACGGCCGCGAGGTCGGTGTAGACGTCCTCGCTCCCGGCCTCCTCCTCGGTCCCGTCCGCCGTGTCGGCGAGCGTACGGAGGTCCTCGATGGCCGTGCCGGGGCCCGTGTTCACGTCCGTGGCGCCGGTGGTGTCCGGGGTGAGGCGCGCGGTGACGAAGGTGCGCTCCGTCCCGTCGACGTCGCCGGTCACCTCGATGTCGGTGGGCCCGCCTTGTGCCGGGCGGCTCAGCCGGGTCGTGATCTTCTGCACCACGTCGTCGTGCAGTGGCAGCGGCTCGGGGAAGTCCAGGTCGCGGACGGTGGCGCGGGTGTGCCCGGCCACCGCGTCCTGGAGGGCGAGCAGCAGGTCGGCCCAGGCGGCGGGCGGCAGCGTCTGCTGCCCCGACACCTGGTGGCCGGCCAGGGCGCCCAGGTCGGCGGGGACGAACTCGGCGGTGAACTCCGTGACGCCCTGCGGGCTCTGCGGGGCTGGCGTCCTGCGGCCGAGCAGTGGGTGGCTCACCGGCCCGTCGGCCGTGCGGGCGCGCCGTGCCGGGCTGGTGGGAAGCCAGTACCGCTTGCGTTGGAAGGCGTACGTGGGCAGGTGTTCCTTGGCCAGGGTGCGCCCGGCGTGGTAGCCCGCCCAGTCCACCGGCAGTCCGGCGGCGTAGAACTCGGCGAGGGCGCGCAGCGTCGCCCCCCCGTCCCGGTCCCGGCGGCTGAGGCTGCACAGCCACAGGTGGTCCTCGGCGTTCAGGCAGCGCCGGGCGGGGGCGGTCAGCATGGACGAGGGGCCGATCTCGATGAGCGCGTGCCGGCCCCGCTTCTGGACGGCCCGGATGCCGTCCATGAAGCGCACCGGCTCGCCGATGTGACGTACCCAGTACTCGGCGGTGCCGATCTCCCGCAGGCGCGCCACCTTTCCGGTGACGTTGGAGATCAGTGAGATGGACGGTTCGTGGAAGGTGATTCCCGCGAGCGCCGTGCGGAACTCCTCGAACACCTCGTTCATGAGTGGCGAGTGGAAGGCGTGGGAGACGGCGAGCGCTTCGACGCGTACGCCGCGCTCGCGCAGTTGGTCCGAGACGGCGGTCAGCGCCTGGCTGCCGCCGGAGATCACGCACAGGTCGGGGGCGTTGACCGCCGCCAGCGCCAGGTCGGGGTGGTCGGCGAGCAGCGGCTCGACGTCCTGCGCCGAGGCGCCGACGGAGACCATCGAGCCCTCGGCGCGTACGGACTGCATCAGCCGGGCGCGTACGGCGACCAGGGTCACCGCGTCGGGCAGCGAGAAGAGTCCGGCCACGGTCGCGGCGGCGACCTCGCCGATGCTGTGTCCGATGAGGATGGTGGGGCGCACTCCCCAGGACAGCCAGAGTTGGGCGAGGGCGTATTCGAGGGTGAACAGGGCGGGCTGGGTGTAGCGGGTCTGGTTGATCTGCTCCGGGTCGTCGCCCGTGCCGAGGATCAGTTCGCGTACGGAGCGGTCCAGGTGGGCGGCGAAGAGGCGGTCGCACTCGTCGATGACGTCCCGGAAGACCGGGAACTGCTCGTATGCCGCGGCGCCCATGCCGTACTGGGAGCCCTGGCCGGTGAACATGAAAGCGATCTTGCGGATGCCGGACGGTTCGACGGTCGCGTCCGGCTGCCGGGCCGCGTCGAGGAGCTTGAGCAGTGCCTCGCGGTCGGCGACCGGGGCGGCGGTCCGGTGGGTGAAGTGGGCACGGCCGACGTTCGCGGTGTAGCAGAGCCGGGTGATGTCGAGTTCCGGGTGTGCGTCGACGAACCGGCGGTACTGGCCGGCCTGTTCGCGCAGTGCGGCGGAGTTCTTCGCCGAGAGGGTGAACACGGGGCAGGCGGCGCCGGGGCCGGGTGGGGTCGGTACGGGCGCGGTTTCGGCCGCTGCGGTGCGCGTGGCGCCTTCGACGGCCGCCGGGGCCGGGGTGCTCGTGCCGCCGGTGCGTGCCGGTGGCTCCTCCAGGACGACCGCGCCGATGGTGCCCGCGAAGCCGAAGCTGTTGACCGCCGCCCGGCGGACCGGGGCCTTCCAGGGCTCGCACTCGGTGGGTATGCGCACCGAGTACACGTCCCACGGTATGCGGCCGGAGGGGACGGTCATGTTGAGGTGCGGATAGATCGTCGCGGAGCGGATCTGGAGCAGCGTCTTGATGACTCCGACGACACCGGAGGCCGGTTCCATGTGGCCGAGGTTGGTCTTCACCGAAGCGACCAGCAGCGGGTCGTCCTTGCTCCGGGCTCCGGCGAACACGTTGTTGATGGCGCCGATCTCGATCGGGTCGCCGAGCGGGGTGCCGGTGCCGTGTGCCTCCACGTACTGGATGTCACCCGGTTCCAGGCCGGCCGCGCGGATCGCGTTGTGCAGCACGGTCTCCTGCGCCGGCCCGTTGGGCACCGTCAGTCCCGCGCTGTCACCGTCCTGGCCGACCGCGGTGCCGCGCACCACGGCGAGGATGTTGTCGCCGTCCCGGGTGGCGTCGGACAGCCGCTTGAGGACCAGCATGCCGCAGCCCTCGGCGCGGGCGTAGCCGTCCGCGGACTCGTCGAAGGTCTTGCACTGGCCGTCGGGTGCCAGCATCTGGGCGTTGGAGAACATCACCGGGATGCGGGGGTGGTGCAGGGCGTTGACGCCGCCGCTGAGCGCGATGTCGCACTCGCCGCGGCGCAGCCCGGTCACGGCCAGGTGCAGGGCGGCCAGCGAGGACGAGCAGGCGGTGTCGACGCTCATGCTCGGCCCGCGCCAGCCGAGGAAGTAGGAGAGCCGCCCGGAGAGCGGGAACATGGTGATGCCGGAGGCCAGCAGGCCGTCGAGGTCCTCGTACGGCACGGCGTCGAGTTCGAGGGCGTAGTCGACGGAGCTGGAGCCGATGTAGACGCCGCCGTTGCCGCGCCGCAGCGGCGTGGGGTCGATGTTCGCGTGTTCCAGGGCCTGCCACGCGGTCTCCAGGACCATGCGCTGCTGGGGGTCGATGAACTGCGCTTCCCTGGGCGAGATGTTGAAGAATCCCGCGTCGAAGAGGTCGATACGGTCCAGGAAGCCGCCGCCGGTGGTGTGGATCTTGCCCTTGTCGTCGGGGCTCTGCGGGGTGAATGCCTCGACGTCCCAGCGGTCCTGGGGCAGCGGGCCGATACCGGAGCTGCCGGTGCGCAGGAACTCCTCGAACTCGTCGAGCGAGTTGCTGCCCCCGGGGAAGCGCAGGCCCACGCCGATGATCGCGACGGGCTCGGTCAGCTCCTTGAGCACGTTGTCGATGGCTACTTCCTCGTCGCGGGGCATGGCCGCGTCTCCTTCTGTCCGGCGATCGGATTACTGAGCGGGTCGGTCGCCGGCTGCGGAGCCCGCGACCAGGTCGGTCAGATGGAGCACCAGTTGCTCAACCGTGGGTTCGTTGAAGAGCACGTTCGCGTTGATGGTGATACCGAGCAGCTCTTCCAGGCTCTGCTTGAGACTGGTGAGCCGCAGCGAGGTGAGACCCAGGTCGAAGAAGCTGGTGTCGACCGAGAGGTCCTCGTCGGCCTCCATCAGCAGAGCGCTCTTGAACCGCTCCACGACGACCGTCTCCAGTTCTTCGCGGATTTCGACGACGGGCAGCTCACGCAGCTGCCGCAAGGACGCGTTGGTGTCAGGCATGTCGGTGACCGATCCCGAGAGCGGGCGCAGGGGGACCCGCGCTGGTGAATGAGCTTCAGCCAACCACCGCGGCCTGACACCGCCCTGACCGGGAACTTGTCCTCGCGGCAGCGCTGCCCGCTGCCCGCCCGCGGGCAGCGGGCAGCGGGCAGCGGGAAAACACCGTGGCCGAGCCGGAAACTGCCCCGGCTCGGCCACGGCCGGCCATCGCGGGCCGGCTAAATCATGTGCGTACTACGCCTTGGTACGTGCCTGCATGACGCGCACCAGCAGGGCGACGGAGACGCAGAAGACCATCAGCGGGATCAGCGCCATGACGAAGGCGTGCGGATAGTCGCCTACCCGGCGCGCCTCGCCCAGTACGGGGAAGAAGACCGCGCCCGCGATGGCCACCCCGATCGCGGCCCCACGGCCTGCCACGGTGTTGACCGCGCCGGAGGCGGCCGCGGCGTGCTCGGGGTCGGCTCCCGTCAGCACGGCGCCCGTCAGCGGGCCCGTGGTCATGCCCATCCCGATCCCCGCGACGATCAGCGACGGGATCAGCCACAGGACACTGCCGTCGGCGCCCACCTGCGTGGCGGAGACGGCGACCAGGACGTATCCAGCGCCCAGGGTCAGCGGGCCGGCAGTGATCAGCCCGCCTCCCAGCCGCGCGGCGAGCTTGCCCGAGAGCATCGAGGAGCCGAAGTAGCCGCCGCCGACCGCGAGGAAGACATAGCCGGACTCGGCCGGCGACAGGCCCTTGCCCTGCTGAAGGTAGAGCGCCAGCAGGAAGAAGAAGGAGCCCATGGCCAGGAAGTACGTCAGCATCGCGGCCAGCCCGACGGAGAAGACCCGGCCGCGGAACAGGTCGAGGTCGATCAGCGGGCTGAGCCCCTGTGCCGTACGGCGGCGCTGGTGGCTGATGAACCCGGCGCCCAGCGGGATCGTGGCGGCCAGCACAGCCAGCTCCACAGCGGCCATCCCCTCTCCTGGCCCTCGACGAGGGAGAGCACCAGGGCCGCCAGCGTCGCCGTGACCAACAGCGCGCCGGTCAGGTCGAGCCGTCCGCCGCCGGCGTTGCGGGACTCGGGCACCAGCCGCGGGGTCAGGGCCAGGGCCACCAGGCCGATCGGGATGTTGAGCAGGAAGATGGCCCGCCAGTCCAGTCCCGCCACGTCGACGGAGATCAGTACGCCGCCGATGACCTGGCCGAGGACACCGGCGAGGCCGATCACCAGGCCGTAGACGGCGAAGGCACGGGCCCGGGAGGCACCGGTGTAGACGAGGGCGAGGATGCCGAGGACCTGCGGGACCATGAGCGCCGCCGAGGCGCCTTGCAGCACCCGGAAGATGATGAGGAGGTCGGCGCTCTGCGCCACACCGCACAGCGCGGAGGTGATGGTGAACAGCAGCAGGCCGAGAGCGAACATGCGGCGTCGGCCGTAGAGGTCGCCGAGCCGCCCACCGGTGATCATTCCAGCGGTGAAGGACACGCCGTAACCGATGATGACCAGCTGGGACTGCGCGGACGTGGCGTTCAGATCCTGCTGGATCGAAGGCACGGCGACGTTGGCGATGAAGTAGTCGAGAACGGTGATGAAGGTGCCCACCATCACGATGGCCAGGGCACCCCAGCCGCTTCGTGTCGCGGAGGGCGGTGGCTCGGCCGCGGGGGAGGCGGCGGTGTCCGGCCCTGTTTCTGTGGTCATCGGGGGGTGCTCCTTGGGTGCTGGTTCAGCACTGTTGCTGCAAGACGGGGACCGGGCGGGTCCCTGAGGGGACCCACCCGGCGATGGCGCGAGCCGGCTCAGGCGCCCGCGGGCACCTTGTCGAGGAAGCCGTAGACGGCCTTGATCCTGCCGTCCGCGTCGGTCACCGCGACGTCGAAGCCGATGACGACGTTCTCGCCGCCGGAGGACGGTACGAGCTCCCAGCGGAAGCGGCTGACGTTGTTGTGGGTGTCCGCGTCGCCCAGGATCTTGAAGTCGAAGCCCTTGAACTGGTCACGGGCACCGGCGATCACGGCACCGATCCCGTCGTGGCCCTGCACGTTGGCCAGCGGGTCGGTGTAGGTGGCGTCCGGGGTGTAGAGGTCGCTGATCGCCGCGGCGCGCTTGTCCTGGTCCGCCTCGTTCCAGATGGCGATGTAACGGGTTGCAAGATCGGTCAGGTCGCTCACGAAGTACTCCTTGATCATTTACGAATGCGTAGGACACCTTCCCGGACGTGCCCGGGAGGCACCAGGACCACTGTGACAGAGCGCGCTCGAGATCCACTTGAGATCAACTAGGGGACAGTCTGCGCGAGTTGCCGCCGGCATGGGAACAGCTGTTGCCCCGGTCGAACCTCCAGCGCTCCTCGAGGCGCCCTGTGGAACAGTCGGGACGCAGATCCCACGTCAGGAAGGAGCAGCTGGTGAAGTTCAGGGTTCTCGGGTCCGTCGGAGCAGAGGTGGACGGCCGCTTCCGCAGTGTTCAGGGCGCGCGGCAGAGGTGGACGGCCGCTTCCGCAGTGTTCAGCGTGCGCTGCTGGCCGTGCTGCTGCTCCACGGCGGCCATCTGGTCCCGGCGGAGGATCTCTACGCCGAGCTCTGGGGCGACGAACTGCCGGCGACGGTGGAAAACGCCCTGCAGGCACATGTCTCCCGGCTGCGCCGCACCCTGCAGTCGTGGGGTGACGACGCCCCCTCGCTGGTCGCCCGCTCCGCCGGGTACGTCCTGGAGTTCTCCGCCGACGACCTCGACGTGAACGTCTTCCGGCGGCGCATCGCCCAGGCGCGCGCCGTCATGCCCACCGACACCACGAGGGCGTCCGTCCTGCTGAACGAGGCGCTGGGACTGTGGGTGGGCGCCCCGCTCCAGGACGTGGTCGCGGGATCGCTGTGCAGGAGTGTGGCCGTTCAGCTGGAGGAGGAGTGCCTGGCCGCGACGGAGGTCAAGCTCTGGCTCGACTACGAGTGCCGTCCTGCTGGGTCCCGTCCGCCATAGGGGAACTGAAGCGGATGATCGTCGTGCACCCGTGGCGGGAGCGGATCATGAGATGCTGATGCTGGCGCTCTACCGGTGCGGGCGCCAGGCGGAGCCATAGAGACCTACAACTCGACGCGCGCCCGCATGATCGAGGAGCTCGGCATGGAGCCCTCGGAGCACCTCAGAGGCTGTTTCCTGGACATCCTCAACCAGGCGCCGATGCCCTCGGGCCGCCCCCCGGATCTCGCCCGCTCCGCCTGAGCACCGGCCCTTCGCACGAGCGGGCGGAAGCGTACGGGAAAATCCGCCGGGCGCACCCGGGGCGCCACAAGGCCGCCACCGGCCCTGTTCAGGGGCTGGTGGCGGCCTTGGTGCCCGGCCCTGCCCCGGATCGCTCCGGGCAGGGCCGGGCGCAGTGGGGCGCGTGCGCGGGGTGGGGGCGTGGGGTGGGGTGCAGGGGGCGTCAGACCGTCGCTCGGCGCTCCTCCATGAGGCGGGCCATCTCACCTGGTGTCGACGTCCATCAGGCTCGTCGTCGCTGATCTCGATGCCGTAGTCCTTCTCCAGGAGCATCGACAGCTCGACGATCGCGAGCGAGTCCAGCTCGACGTGCTCCCGGGAGGCTTCCGGGTGTCACCTGGTCCCCGGTGACTTTCAGCTTGCTGATCAGGATTTCGCTTGAGCACTCCTCCATGAGGCATGGGGACATCTCACCTATCTCGGTGGGTCAGACGTCCATCAGCTCGTCGGGCGCTGATCTCGATGCCGTAGCCGCGCCTCCAGGAGCAGCCCGACAGCTCGAAGGATCGGTGAGCAGCAGTCGGTGGCTCGACGTCCTCCCGGGACTGCCCTTCCGGGGCCGCCTGGTCCCCGGTGACTTTCAGCTTGCTGATCAGGATTTCCTTGAGCACTTCGAACATGGGGACTTCCCTTCTCGGTGGGTCAGACGACGTGGATGTCGGGCCAGGTGAGGGTGGCCGCGCCCCAGGACAGCCCCGCCGCGGGAGTTGGCCTGGTGGGCGGCGAGCCGGTGGCCGGCCGCGAGACTGTCCACCCGGCCGCCGCCTGGGCGAGCAGCAGGGGAAGCGAGGCCACTGCGGTGTTGCCGACCTCGGCGACGTTGGACAGCCGCTTCTCGTGCGGTATGCCGAGGTCGTCGGCGACCGCCCCGAGGATGCGGGAGTTGGCCTGGTGGGCGGCGAACCGGTCCACTTCCGCGCACGTCCACCCGGCCGCCGCCACGGCCTGCCGCGAGGACTCGCTCATGCGCTGCACCGCGTGCCGGTAGGTCTCCCGGCCGTTCATCTTGAAGTAGCCCTGGCCCGGGTCGGTCAGCGGGCCGGCCGACCGCTGGCGGGAGCCTCCCGCCGGCACTATGAGCAGGTCCTTGAGGGTGCCGTCGCTGCCCAGCACCGGCCGGCCGACAGCGCCCGGCTCGTCCGGGTCGCCGGCCCGCAGCAGCACCGCGCCCGCGCCGTCCCCGAAGAGCACCGCGGTGGTCCGGTCCTCGGGGTCGACGAAGGTGGTGAAGGCGTCGGCGCCGATCAGCAGGACCCGGCCGCTCTGGTCGCGATCCCGGAGGCGTCCAGTCCGTACAGGAAGCCGGCGCACACCGCCGACATGTCGAAGGCCGGGATCACGCCCAGGCCGAGCCGGGACGCGATGTCCGGCGCGGTGGACGGGACGGGGTCCGGGGTGGTGGTGGTCAGGATGACCATGTCCGCGCCGCCGCCGATCAGACCGGAGGCGTTGGCCAGTCCGTACAGGAAGCCGGCGGCACACCGCCGACATGTCGAAGGCCGGGATCACGCCCAGGCCGAGCCGGGACGCGATGTCCGGCGCGGTGGACGGGACGGGGTGGTCCGGGGTGGTGGTGGTCAGGATGACCATGTCCGCGCCGCCGCCGGCCCCGCCCGCCTCCGCGGACTTCAGCGCCCGCAGCCCGGCCTCCACGGCCAGGTCGGAGGTGGCCGTCCCCGGTTCGACCACGTGCCGGACGGACATGCCGGTCCGGGTGCGAATCCACTCGTCGCTGGTCTCGAAGCGCTCGGCCATGTCCTGGTTGGTCACCAGCTTCGGCGGCAGGTACGCCCCCGCCCCGGCGACGACGGCGGCCCTCATGCGGCGCCCCCGCAGGAGTGGCCGGACCCGGTGACCCCGGACAGGACGTCGGCGGGCAGGCCCATGTAGAGCATCCGTGACTCGGCCATCTCGTCCGTCCACTGCTCGGCCATGTCGTAGCGCTGCTCGGGGGTGGTGTCGAGCAGCCGCGTGCCGGGCCAGATCTCGTAGTCGCCGATCTTGTCGGCGTGTTCCGCCATGCCCTTCTGGAACAGTTCCTCGCGGTGGATGACGAACTCCCGGTCGGGAATGGTGTCCCACAGGCCGACTCCGGCCCGCAGGATCTCCATCAGCCGCGGCCGGTACTGCGGGTGCGTGACGAGGTGGTCACGGAGGATGGTGCTGGCGACCGTCAGATGCCGGATCTCGTCGATGGCGGTGCCCCGGGAGATCTCGCCGGTGGCCGGCGACAGCGGAGTCCACTTGCGTTCGCTCAGCTCCGCGGCCGGCGCGAGCACGCCCTCGATGACGATGGCGAAGACGGCCACACCGCCCGCGAAGTCGTTCTGGTCGCGCACGATGTCCAGCGTGAAGTCCTCGACGGGCCGCAGCACCCGCCGGCGGTAGTCGGCGGACATCTCGTCGATGTCCCGCAGCAAGGTCTGCGCAGGGTGCCCCAGCTCCACCAGGTGGTTGCGGAACACCCGGGCGTGCCGGGCCTCGTCCATCAGCTGGGTGGAGTAGAACTCCAGCTCCGGGATGCCGGGGGCAATGGCCACATAATGGGCCAGCAGCCGGGTGGCGACCTCCTCGGACAGGGCCCGGAACCCGAACTCGAGGATCAGTGCGTCCCGCAGCGGACCCGGCTCCTTGAGGAAGTCCGGGACCCCCGCGTTCTCGTGATGGCCGGTCACCCCGCGGTCGCGCAGGGTGCCCTGGGCGACCTGGGTGATCCAGTAGGCGAGGTCGCACTCCTCGGGACCGAGGGTGAGTTCCTTGGCACCGTCGAGCAGACCGGGCGCGGTGTCCCAGTCGGCCTCGTGCGCCACGGTGCTCTGCGGCGAATCGGTCATGACGAGGTGTGCTCCTTCCTCTTGCGGGCCCACGGCCCGCGCTCTGATCCCCGCCGTGGGGACACGGCATTCACCGGCTGGCCCTGAACACCGGCCGGTCCGCCGCCGGTGCGGCCGGCTCGCGGCGGGCGGGGACGTGGCCGACCGGAACCGGACCGTCGGCGTACGGGTTCGAAGGGCAGCGCGGTGGCCCACCGGCTTCGGGTGTGCGAGCCCCAGGTCGTCCAGGAGCCGCAGATAGCCGGTCTGGCGTACGGGTTCGAAGGGCAGCGCGAACGACTTCATGAAGTTGCCGAACAGGCCCCGGTCACCGAAGAGGTGCCACGGAATCACCAGCAGCGCCCACTCGGGCCCGATGAGCCAGCACCACAGGCCGACGACGGCCGCCTGGGTGATCATGCTGTGCATCACGTTGTACAGGACGTAATACACCTTGGAGATGGGTTTGCCGCCGCTGCGCTTGAAGGCGAAGGCTCCCGGCAGGTAGCCGATCACGTCGATGTAGAGGAACAGCGCGATGGCCGGCAGCCAGCGGATCTCGCCGAAATTGGCGATGATGAACGCGCTGGTCACCGCGAAGCCGACGAGGTACTCGGCCCGGTGCAGGGAGAAGGTCCGTGGAGTCTCGAACGGGTTGGCCTGGTCCATGGCTGTGTCTCCTATGCGGCCGTGGGAGCCGTGGGGAGGCCGAGTTCGACCCCGGCGTGGATTTCCGTCCGGTCGAAGAGGCCGGTCACGGCCCAGGCCACCGTCTCCTTGATGACCCGCTCCGCGATCGGGTCGAGGATCCCCTCCATGCTGGGGATGCCGAAGTCGAAGTCGACCTCGAAGTGGACGACCGTGTCGGCGCCGTCCTGCCGGACGGCCCACTTGCCGGTGAAGGTGTCGAAGTCACCGTCCTCCTGGTCGAAGCGGATCTCCAGCTCCTCCAGGTCGAAGGTGTCCTCCTCGGTCCAGCGCAGCAGCCCGCTGCGGAAGTGCAGTTCCCAGCTGGAGCTGCCCTTGAGGTCCGGGAGTGCGCCGTGTACTTCGGTGGCGCTGACATGGGGCGCCAGTTCGGGGAAGCGTTCGAACTTCGCTACCCGCTCGAAAACGACCTCGGCCTTTTCGGAGCGCACCACCGCGCCCAGTTCCACGTGCCGCATCAGTTTCCGCCTTCCGGCATCCTCGCCGAGCCCGCGACCAGGTCGAGGGTGGCTTTTTCGAACGAGTTGAGCAGGAACTCCACTTCGAGCGGAGTGAGGGTGGCAGGCGGGGTGAAGCGCACCACCGAGTTGCC
>NZ_JBRFMQ010000002.1:0-119722 GCF_052934925.1 Streptomyces hypolithicus | reverse complement strand
CCCGCGGAGCGGGTACCACATCGCTGCGCGATGTGCAAGCGAAACGCTTCGCTCCGCTCAGCGAGAAAGACGCTTCGCGCCTTTCAATTCCCGCGCTGCGGGAATTCCGTATTTCCGCTTCGCTCCAATACGAAAAGCAAGGAATCTCCGCTTCGCTCCAATTCCCCATTCGCGCGACGCGCGAATAGCTGGCTACAGGGGAAGGGGGTGCATCACTGCGGGCCTGTGTAGCATCCCGAAGAACAGGCCACCCGCAGATGCTGACACACCATCACCCCAACAGGGTGCCGGCCCCCATAGTTGGAGGGTTCGAACTCCGCTTCGCTCCATCCGAACCCTGACACCCACTCACCACCAGCGGGGGGCGCAGCATACGGACGAGTCTACCCGAAAACCGCCACGAACGTAGCTCGTTGCGCTAGAGTGAGACCCCGCGCATCATCATGGCGAAGCTGCATCGGGGGCCATCCGATGCACTGTGTAGCATCCCGATCGAACCATTACCACCTCCGCCAGGGCTGATCGCCCCTTCTCGCGACTTCTGGAGTACGGAATGCCGAATGCCGATGAGATCCGTCTGTTTCCGCATCAGATCGAGGCGGTTGACGCGGTGGTGCGTGGTCTCGATATCCCTCCAGGGAAGCGGATTACGCGTAATGGACTGCGGGCCACGGTGGTGGCTGCGTGCGGTACGGGAAAGACTTTCATTGCCGCGCATTCTGCGTTGCGGCTGGCGCGTAATGGTCGGGTCTTGGTGTTGCTTCCGACCTTGGATCTGCTGACGCAGACGGTGCGGGAATGGCGTTCTGTCGGGCATACGGGTCCGGCGGTGGCGGTGTGTTCGCTGGATGATGACCCGCATCTGTGGAATCTCGATGTGCGCTCCACGACGAGCCCGCCACAACTGGCGCTGTGGCACGGCCGCGGGCCGGTGACCGTCTACGCCACCTACGCGTCTCTGCCTGTGCTGGCGGAGGCGCATGAGGGTGTGTACGGGCTTCCCATGGACGTTTTCGACCTCGTGGTCATCGACGAAGCCCACCGGACCAGCGGATCCCTGGGGAAGGCGTGGGCGGCGATCCACGACCAGGACGTCATCCCCGCTATGCGCCGGCTCTACATGACGGCGACACCGCGGATCTGGAAAGAGCGTCCGCGTCCGCCCCGGCCGCCGTGGGCGGAACGGCAGTCGGGCTTCGAGAACGCGCGGGATCCGCTCCCGCATGAGCTGGCCTGCTCCATGGACGACCCGGAGATCTACGGGCCTGTGGTCTACGAGCTGTCGCTGGCGTCGGCGGTGTCGCGCGGTCTGCTGGCGCGCTATCAGATCGTGGTGGTCGAGCTGACCGACCCGGTGGTGACTCCTGCCCGCCTGGCCGGCGAGCAGAAGCGGGAGGAAGAGGTGCGCGGCCAGCGGATGGGCGCGTTGCAGGCGGCGCTGCTGGAGACGATGGCTGAGCACCGGTTGCAGACCACCATCACCTTCCATCACCGGACCATAGAGGCCAGCGCGTTCGCGAAGGGACTGCCGAGGGTGGCGAAGCGTCTGCACGCGTCGGATCCGGAGCGGTACCCGGAGCGCGTGTGGGCCAACTGGCTGTGCGGTGAGCATGAGGCCGACCACCGGCGCCAGGTGCTCGGAGACTTCGGCCGCCGGGCCGGGCGCGCGGTGCTTTCGAATTGCCGTGTATTGGGTGAAGGCGTCGATATTAGGGCGGTGGACTCCGTGGCCCTCCTGGACCCGAAGGGGTCGGCTGTGGATATCGTGCAGGCAATCGGTCGGGCGCTCAGGCAGAAGCCCAATCAGGGGAAGGTTGCAACGCTGATCGTGCCCGTATTTTTGGCCCCAGGTGAGCAGCCGGAAGACATGTTCACCTCTGCCTCGTACCGGCCTTTGGTGAAGGTCCTTGAAGGGCTTCGCGCGCATGACGAGCGTGCCATTGAAATGCTCGCGATTCCGCAGGAGAACCAGAAGCGCGTGGTTGATCCGTCGCAAAACATCGGTGAGGAGCCGGAGGAAGGCGAGGAGGAGTCACGGCTGCTGCTCCGCTTTGCCGCCCCCAGGGATCCGGTGATGGTCGCCAAGTGGGTCAAGTTCCAGATCCTGGACACCGAACGGCAGGACTGGACACGCGGGTACGGCGCCGCTCGCCGCTACCGCGACCGGGAGAGCAGTCTCGATGTGCCCTACGAGCACCAGGAGGGCGCCTACCCGCTGGGCAGGTGGCTGTCCGACCAGCGGCGGGCGTACCGGGCCGGAGCCATGCTGGGGAGCCGGGCCGAGGAGCTGGAGGAACTCGGCATGATCTGGGACACCGCCGATGCCCAGTTCGAGGAGAACCTCGCCGCCGCCCGCGCCTACTACGCGCAGGCCGGCACCCTGGCCGCGCCCCGCCACGCGACCGCTCTCGACAAACCGGTCGGGCAGTGGCTCACCAACCTCAGGCGGCCCGGCGGGCTGGGCAAAGACCCCGAGCGCGCAGCACGGCGTGCCGAGCAGCTCGCGGCCATCGATTTGGACTGGAACCCCGGGCAGCTGGGGTGGACCGTCGACTGGCAGCGCCACCACACCGGCCTGCGCGCCCTCCTGGAAGCCGGCGGGACACTGGAGGAGATCCTGCCCGGCGTCACCTACCGGGGCGATGACATCGGGCGCTGGCTGGCGAGGCAGGTTCGGGACTTCGGCCGGCTGAACGCGGAGCAGCAGCGCCGACTAGGCGAGCTGGGTGTGAAACCGGCTGTACGGCCGAAGAAGCCCTCAGCACGAACCAACGCGAAGACTGGGACGGCGAAGGGCTCCGACACGTTCACGCGGGGCGTGGCGGCCCTCGCGCAGTACATCCAACGCGAAGCCCGCACCGTCGTCCCGCGCGGGCACACCGAGCACCTCGAAGACGGCACCCCGGTGCGGCTCGGCGTCTGGCTCTCCAACCTCAAGAACCGACGCGACCGGCTGAACGAGCAGCAACTCGCGCAGCTCGCCGAACTCGGATACGACTGGACATGAGAAGTGGTCAGGTGACCGGGACAGCAGCCGATCGCTGAACCGACGTCAAGCGAAGGGCGAGCCGGGTGACTTGACGTCAACTCCTGTCGTCTTTGGCTGGCTGTCTCCATGTCGCGCGGAAGCTGTGCCAAAGGGCCCGACCGTCGCCGAAGAACGGCAGGAGGAACACAATGTGCGCGAGGTACCACCAGGCCAGGTACCGGTCGAGGCCGGAAAGCCACAGAAGGGCGCCCACCCCGACGCAGGCAGACGGCCCAGCCAGGGCCACCACGGCCGTCTGCCGTGCGGTCATGGTCCCTTCCGGGATCACCGACGTGCGCCACGCTGTCCGCTCGATCGCGATGTGAGTAACCGTGCGGATCCGTTTGAGGACGAGGACGTGTGCCGACTCGTGCAGGGCGAACGAGGCCACCAGGCCCAAGCCGGCCGGTTTGACCAGCAGCACCCACGCCAGAGAGGCGGGTACCGGGTCACCGGAGCGCGCCATCCAGACCAGAGCCACGGCCAGGAGGACACCGGCGAACGCCAGCAGGGGCCACACCTGGACGGCCACGGCCCAGGCGACGGTGCGGACCCTCAGGTCAGCTGCCGGACGCGTTGAGGAGCTGCTCACGGCGCTGCTTCAACCCCCGGTAAATGGCCTGAATCATCACCAAGACGGCGGTGAGCACGAGGAACAAGACGATGAGCGGGACCGGGTTGTCGACGCCCGTGGTGATGCCCAGCGCCCCGTCGTCTTTCTTCACCGTCTCGAAGATCATCGACCCGAAGAACGCTTTCCGTTCGACGATCTCGTCAGTGCCCGTTGAGAACATGAGGGTGAGCAGGGTCGCCGCTACGGTGCCCAGCGTCAGCAGCGCGGCCCCTACGGCGGACGTCACTACCGACCGTGCCTTGAACATTCCTTCTCCTCGACTCGCTTGTGTGGATTCCTTGTACCGCGTACCAGACGAACGCGACCGCCGCCCCGGCAAGGCAGCCCATCACCGCCCAGGGCGGGAGACTGAGCAGGCCCAGCCCGATCACTGACAGGCCCATGACGATGATGACCACGGACAGCCCCAGGAACACGGAGAACGGGTTGTCCTTCTCTGCCGGGAACACGATGCTGATGCACGTGGTCATGACCGTTCCTCCCAGGCAGGACGCCAGCGCCACCCCGCTGGAGAGGAACCGGTCCGGGTAGATCGCAACCGTGATCGCGAGAGCGGGCACGGCGAACACGGCGAGCAGGACCAGCTGCGCCCTGATGAGCCGTGCGTAGACCCGCCAGGCCGGTTCCTGCGCGCCGGGCAGTGCCCGTAGCTGCTGGGTGGCGGTGAACTGGTACAGGCCTCCGAAGGACAGGGCGGCGAGGCCCCACATGGGGTTCACCGAGGGTTTGGCCAGCAGCAGGTAGGCGAACACGGCCAGCGCCATCGCGGCGGCGGCCACGGTCTGCGCGCTGCGCAGCAGACACCAGTCGTAAGGCCCAAGAACGCCTCGCAGCCGCACGCTTCCGGGGAGTTTCAGGTAGCGGGACTGGCGTACGTGCTGGTTCGGGGCGAACGCGAAGGCCAGGGCCATGAGCACGGCTGACAATGCCACCGCGGCGGCCAGGGTCAGCCAGGGCCCGTGTTCGTTCCAGGCCCAGGACACCGACGTGACCCACGTGTACTCGGTCCGCTTGCTCAGGTACGCGCCGGAGATGTCCTGGATCATCGGTGTCATCTGCGCGGAGTAGTACGCCAGCACCGCGAACAGGGCCAGCACGTTGAGGACGCCCGCCATCCGGCTGAGCCCTATCAGCATCCACAGCCGGGTCAGCAGCTGGTAAAGGACGGACAACGTCAGGTAGGTCAAGGCGACCGGCAGGATGACTGATGCGGTGATGTAGCCGGTCGCGGACGGGCCGAGGAGGATCAGCGCGCTGACGGAGAGGGAGACGAGGCCGGCGGCGGTCACGGTGGCGGTCATCGCCGCTTCGTACATGAGGAACGCCGCCGAGCGTTCCCGGTTGGTGACCGGCAGCTGGTAGCTGAGCTGCAGCATCCCTTCGGCGTTGATGAACAACACCTTCACCAGCAGGAACGCGATCTGCACCCACAGCAGGAGGGAGACCGTCGAGGTGTCGAACAGCAGCCGCCACACGGCCGCTTCGTTGGCCAGGGGTCGCAGGAAGAAGTAGGAGGCGGTGCACATGACGCCCAGGAGCAGAACGGCCGCCACCGTGACGAACACTCTGACCGGGGCGGACTTCAGGACTCCGGCCCGCAGCACCCGGCGGCGGAAGAAGACAAGGAGCATCCGGGCCAGGACGGCGGAGTGCTTCAGCCGTACCGCCGTCACCGCTGGGACGTTTCGAGGTAGTCGAACACCATGGCGGCCAGCGATCCGTGTTCTTCGACCAGATCCTTCGTCGGCTCGTCGTACACCACGTGTCCCAGGTCGAGGAAGAGGGTCCTGTCGGCCAGGCGCTCCAGCACGGCGAAGTCGTGCGTGCACAGCAGGATCGAGCGGCCCTCGCCGCGGACCCGCCTGAATTCCTTCTCGGCGAGGTGCAGCGCTTCGAGGTCGATGCCGTTGAGGGTCTCGTCGATGATGGTCAGCGGTGGGCGGATGACGAGCGCGGACACCAACTGCGTCTTCTTGCGCATGCCGTGCGAGTAGTCCTCGATGAGGTCGTCGTAGCGGCCCTCCATGGAGAACTTGCGGAATAGCCCGAGGGCTTCACCGTGGTCGGCGTCGAGGCCGAACAGTTTGCCCATCATGGAGATGTACTCGCGGGCGGTGAGGAATTCGGGCAGGTAGTCGTTGCTGGACAGGTACATGCCCAGCTGCTTCGCCTCGGGCCGGGTGTGCTCGTGGCCGCCGATCCGGATGGACCCGGACTGAAGGCGTACGAGGTCGAAGATGTTTTTGATCAGCGTGGACTTGCCGGAGCCGTTGGGGCCGACGAGACCGACGATTGTGCCTTCCTCGACCGTGAAGGACACGTCCAACAGGACGTTGACAATGCCGTCATAGGAGTAGCTGACGTCGTTGACATTCAGGAGAGACACTATTGCGTTGATCCTTTACCGAGTCCGTCAACCAGGGCGGTGCCCAGGAAGCCCGGGTACTACCGGGGGGCTTCCTGGGCACCTTGCAAACGTAGCCGTCAGGCAGCTACTTACATTCGGCGCTGACCTTCAGACCGAAGTCCTTGAAGGACCAGTTGCCGGTGAACCTCTTGTTCTGCTTCACCACACACCAGATGACCAGTCCGGCGAAGATGGTGGCGCCCAGGCCGAGGATGACAGCGGTGAATATCAGGAACCAGGCGTCGTAGCGGACGAGCCCCTTGTCGACCTTCGTTCTGATCGACGCGATGGCACGCGCGGGCGCCGTGGTCGCAGCCACGTACGCGCCGATCGACGCGGACGTGTACGCGCTGACGGCTTTCACCTCTACCGGCTCGGCGGCGGTTGCGGTTTCCCGTACCAGAGTTGACGCAGACACAGTTGTTCTCCCCTGTGGTTGATGTTGACTCAGTGAAGATTCCATGCCCCTGGCGAGGAGGCTAGTGTCCTGAGGGGCACCACGCGGAGCACTTCCTGTATGTCGCTATGACGGCCGCTTCCGCCCGCGAGGAGATCTCCAGCTTGATGAAGACGCTGGTGACATGCTTCTTGACCGTTCGCTCCGCTAAGTGCCAACGGCCCGCTATGACAGCGTTCGACAGACAGTCGCCCAGCGCGACGAGGACTTCACGTTCACGCGCGGTCAGAAGAGACAGGTCCGCGTCACGCGCCCATGGCGGCACACCGCAGACATGGATCTCTTCATGCTCATCTTTTCTGTCTGATGACAGTTGCAAATTCCGATCCCCCGTGACGACGGTCACCCGCCCGTTCGTTCGACTGCACATCACCCAGGCGGCTTGGTCAGAGCCGCCGACCGCAGCTGTCCCCCTCGGAGCAGCTGCATGGGCAACAGCATCATGCCCCTGACGAATGCGGTAGAGGAACGATGCATTCTTGAGCACAACTTGAGCTAGTGGCCTCGCCGCGCGCACCATGGAGGTGTGGCTTCCGGGGATGAAGAGGGTCAGGGCGCGGCGCTGGAGCCGGTCGGGCGGGCTGATGCGGTCCGGCTGACCGAGCGGTTGCGGGTGGCGATCGGGGAGGCGCGGCGGGCCGCGGTCGTGCTGGCCGTGCGGGTGCGGGCGGCGCACCGGGCCCGGGTGTGGGTCGCGCTCGGGTACTCCGGGTGGGGTGCGTACGCGCAGGGTGAGCTGGGGATCAGCAGGGCGCAGGCGTACCGGCTGATCGATATCGCTGAGTCGGCCGGCGCGCTGGACCGGGCGATCGGCGCGGCCGGTGTCCTGGCCCCGGTGTCACCCGCGGGTGACACGCACACGGCCGGGCTGGTCGACATGGGGTTGTCGCAGCGGGCGCTGCGCGAAGTACACGGCCGGCTCGATGAACTCATCACCGTCGTCACCGAACGGCTCGCCACAGTTGCCCGGGCCGGGCCGGTTGAGGTGTCGGTGGTCCGCGACATCGTGGGCCAGGCCGTCGACGAGCTCCGCCGCGATCCGCTTCCCGCAGCCGGTGACACCGCTGACGACGACCCTCTGGAGCGGGCACTCGCTGACGCCCAACGGCAGCCCGCTGACACGACGGTGGTACGGCGTCTGGTCGACGAGATGGCCGCGGCCGGCGGCCGGATGGGACAGCTCGCGCTCGAACTCGCCCCGGCCTATCTGTCCGAACAGGAAGCCGTCGACAAGGTCCTCGCCCGGTACGCGGACGAGATCGGCTGCGACGTCGAAACCATCCTCGCCGTACGCCGCTACGCGCTCACCGGCGACCGCCGCGCCCTGGAAGGCACCTGGCTCTGACCACCGGCACCGCCCACTGGGTGAACGCGGCGTCGCGTGCGTGACCCGACCGGCGCCAGCTCGGTTACCCCGTGGCGTGCATGAAAATCCGCCCCACGGATGCGCGCCCCGTGGGGTCCTGACCCGCCCGGCCAGGACCCCACCCCGTCCGGTACACCACGTCCAACGGGTGGTGGTGTGCACGACCGGCAGAGCTCCGGTGTGTCAGCGGCGGAGGAAGCCGAAGATGCCGTTCTCCTTGCGCCATGCCTCCGCTTCCGCCTTCGCCTGCGCCTCCTCAGTCGCCCGTTCCTCAGCCTCCCGGCGCTCGCGCTCCTTGGCGGAGGTGCACACGGTGCAGTCACTGCCCGGCGGTACGGATTGCCAGCCGTCGCTCGGGTAGACGTCACGGCCGCAGGTCGGACACGCCCACGCGGCGGCCTTCCGCCGCCGCTTGGCCTCTTCCCGCTCGCGCTCCTCGCGCTGCTCCTGGGCGCGGCGTTCGGTGCGGCGTTCCTCTTCCCGGGCGTGGAAGGCGCGGTGGTCGTCCGGGTTGTCCAGAGCCGCTTCGAGGGTCTCCCACGAGGAATGCCCGTAGCGCCACCAGATGGGTCCGTGCGGGCCGTGCGCACTCAGGCGGGCGAGGGTGGTGACGATGACGGGGACGGTGCCGTCGTAGTCGCGGTAGCCGTCCTTCACATCGGACCCATAGATGCTCCCGCCCTGCCAGTGGCCCTTCCAGCACTCCGGGGCCAGGTCCCGGACGGCCTTCATGCGGTTCATCATCGCCTCGGGCCCGACCTGCTTGGTGAACACGATCGCCACAGGCGGGTAGCCCTTGCGGTCGGAGTCGCCGTAGAGAGTGCGCCACATCGGGATGTCCCGCTGGTTGGTGTCCTTGACCGTACGGCGGAAGAACCTGCGGTACTTGCCGATCTTGCCTGCCACGATCTGCGGGACTTCGGTGCCATTGTCGACTTCCACGAACAGCACCGGCAGCCCCGCGTCCGGAGCGGCCAGGACAGCGTCCGCGCGAGGGCTGCCCTTGACCGGTGTCGTGAACGTTCCGCTCACCGGCAGCACCACCTCGGTCTCCCACGAGGAGAGCGTGCCGATCCCCGCAGGCCGGGTCGGAGCCTTCTGCGCCGGGACCGTCGGCGCCGGCTGGTTCTTGCGGACGACCGGACGAGTCGGCTCCGGGACCGGCTGGAGGAACGCGGTGATCGTGTCGGTGACCTTCCGCGCGTGCGGAGCACCCGAGGGCACCGACGCCTTCGCCGTGCCGCCCATCTCCTTCACCTCGCGGCCCAGGACCACGCTCGCAGCCTCAAGGCCGGCCGGGGTCAAGTTCCACAGCTTCTCGGACACCCGGTTGCCCTTCGCGTTGATCCGGGTGGCCGACCCGAGCGAGACGACCAGCCCCTCCACCCCGAGATCCTTCGCACCGTTGCGGACCGTCTGCGCGTCGGCAGTGCCCGGACACGTCAACTGCCGAATCTGCTCAGCCGTCGCAACCTTCACCACCCCGAGCGCCGCCAACACCCACGTCCGCGCCTTTGTCCCACCCACCAGCTCCCCGCCCTCCCTGTGCCTGCCCGGCCGGCACCAGAGGCCGGCGGCAGCCCGCCCCGGCGCCCCGGAACCCGATGATCACCACTCCTACCACTCTCCACTGACACACAGGGGTGAGAAGAGGGTTGTCGAGGTGCGCGAACCAGGGCGGACAAGGGGTATGAGCTGCACAAACGCACCAGCCCGGGGCCATAGTCACCGTAGGGGAGACCGCAGGGGAGAGCGTAGAGCGCAATGCAGGGGCAAAACCGCAGAGAAGCCGTGTCGCTACTGCACCGTCCGCAGCTGACTCACTGGAGCACCCGCCCGAGGACCCGCTCGCGGTCTTTCGCCCATCGGTCGGGAACGTCATGTTCCTTCGCCGCAGCCCACTGGCTCTTCCCCGTAGAGGCCCACCGGCCATCCTCCCGCTGCTCGGCCAAGCCGTAGTGGGACAGCCCTTCCAGGTGCTTGGTGATGGTGCGCGCCTGGTAGCCGACCGCCTCGCAGAGGTCCTCCACCGTCGCACCCCGCGTACCGACCTCCTTCAGCCGGGCCCAGGTTCGCTGCGCGTGATGGCCAAGCCCGCCGTCGCGCGCCTTGTTGTAGAAGATGGGGCCGGCTGGCTCGAACGATTCTGTGAAGGACCCCAGATCGCGCGCCGCACTACTGATGGACGGCTGGGGCGGCACCTTCTTGAAGCCCAAGTTCGACAGGACTCGATCGAGATTGGGTTCAGCGTCGACCCAGCCCAGACGAGACACCACGCGTTCACTGCGCTGAACAGCGGGAGCGACAGGGCGGGGAGTCCGGTTCACGCTGCGGTGCTTCCGCCCCTTCTTATTGCTCATCTTGCCTCTCTCCGAACGTTCAGATCGTCACTCATCTCAACGAGGGAAGCTGTCGCAGGGGACTTGGCAGCGGGCGGAATCACGCAGTCGGACCACTGACATGAACTCTGCGCCCGCTGAGATCAATGCTGCGCCCGACAGGTGGTACGCCTGGGCGCGGGCGCCGAAGATGCCGCATCCCGGACCGCACCGATCACTCCTCTGGACACACAGGAGCCCCGGCGTGCTTCGAACGCGGGAGGGAGTTCCCGGAGGGTGGCACCCCGAAAAGTCGCGGGACTTCCCCAAATAGGGAAGTCCCGCTCAACGCCGGGGATTCAGCCCTTGACGAGTTCGGCATCCACAACGACTTCTCCATCGACGATGTCGCCGTCAGCCTCAACTTTGACCTTGCTGAGGATGCGGCCGATGCGGCGGACGGCGTCTTGCTGGCACTGGGCTTCCTGGCCGCTACGGGCCCTGATCCGATCCTGTCAGGGCGTCCCGGCTGCATCGAGGAGCGCACCTGTGCGGCCGACCGGCACCGCACCACCCAACCCCGCTCTACGCGTCATCGTGGAGCAGCTGACGACCGATGAAGACGATGCATTCGGCAGCGTCGTGTCCCCCACCCCGGCCCCCACCTGGCCGACCAGGTCGAGGAACTCGCTGAAGCGCTCTGACCACACCAACAGCACAGGGGCCTAGTACTGCAACCGCATGTGTGGGTTTTGGCCTCGGCGTTGGTAGTGGCAGCGGCGGGCTCGGGCCTGGCTGCGGCGTCGGAAGTGTGACCAGCGGAGACGGTGCTCGTTGTCGTGGCAGCGGGGCGTGATGACGACGTGCCCGATCATCCGGCGGATCTCCGGGACGCTGAGGGGTATGAGGTCTTGCTCGTCGTCTCGGCTGCCCCTTTTGTGGCTTCTGCGGCACGGGTGGCGGTCAGGTAGGCGAGGGCGGCCATCGCGAGGGTGATGTGCCGGTACCAGGCCCGGTAGAGACGGACCTGGTAGTGGTCCAGGCCGCATTCGCCCTTGGCGATCTGGAAGCATTCCTCCACCTGCCACCGTGCGCCAGCGGTTCTGACCAGGTCTTTCAGCCGGGAGGTGGCGGGGCCGTAGCAGACGTAGTAGGCGATCTCGGCGGGGTCGCTGATGCTGCGGCGGGCCAGGACCCAGTGCCCGAAGCCGTCCTGCCACTGCGGGCGGACAGCGATCCGGGCCCAGTCGTAGAACCGCTGACCGTGCGCGCCCGCTCCGGCGGAGATCCGCTTCCATCTCTGCCGGGGCACTGCGGTGATCAGGTCGCGCACCTCGGCGACCGCACCATCGGTGGTGGTCACGGTGTCGTTGACCTTGGTGGCCAGTACATAGGCGACGTGCCGTTCCTCCAGCCAGGCCCGCATGTGTTTGACCTGGCCGTATGCCTCATCCGCAGTGACCCAGGCGAAGGGGACACGGGCGTCGATCACGCGTTGCAGCATCCACTTGAAATGCTCGATCTTCGTGGCGAAGGGCACCTCGTCACCGATCCCGGCCTGCCTGCACCGCTCGCGGTCATCGGTCCAGGAGGCGGGGACATACAGTTCCCGGTCGATCAGCGCCCGGCCTTTCACGGAGGCGTAGGCCAGGAACGTGCCGATCTGACAATTTTCCGTGCGGCCGGCCGTTCCGGAGTACTGCCGCTGGACACCGGCCGACTTGACGCCCTTCTTCAGGAAGCCGGTGTCGTCCCCGATCAGCACCGCATCCTTGGCGCCGATCGTCTCGACGACGAAGTCACGCACGTCGTCACGGACGGCATTCTCGTCCCAGTCGGCAAAGTTCAGCAGCCGCTGGAAACCGTCCGGACGACGCTGGCCAGCCTGCTCGGCCAGCGTCCACCCGTTTTTCTTCTCCAGCGGTGCGAGCAACGTACTCAGGTAGTCCAGCGCCCGCTCACGCGGCTCCGACCTGCCGAAACGGCCCGCAAAGCGAGCATGAAGATCGGCTATCCCCTCGGACCAGTTCTCGATCTGCGCGACCGTCAGCGATTCATCACACAGTCAGTCCAACGACCAAGACGGCGCCCTGTCACGCCACATGCGGTTGCAGTACTAGGCCCCGCTCCCCCACTGGCAGGCAGGAGGGCGGGGCCACGGCGGCTCACGGGGGCGGTCAGGCGGACTGGGTGGCGCTGGCCTGCTCCGCGTCCCGGCGCTCTTCCTCGGCCAGCCGTTCCTTCAGGCGGAGCAGCTGTTCACGGGTCATCTTGTGGATCGCGATCACTGCGACCGCTTCGCCGTCGTGCCACGGCATCTTGATCTGTGCGGGTGCCGCAGTTCGCGTACCGCGTGTCTCTGCGGTGCGCGGGTCCGGGATCGACTCCGGCACGGCTTCCTGTTCCGCCGCAGAGTCAGCTTCCCGTTCCGGCGTCTGCGCCTCTGGTGTCGCTGTCCCGGCCGGGGGCGTGCCGCTACTGCTTTCCGAGGCGGGAGTCTTTACCGCGGTAAAGACTCCCGCCGCCGCGGCCTCCGGCTGAGCACTGGCCTGGGCCACTTCGAGAACCGAGCGCAACGCCGTTTTGCCGACCTGCACACGCCGCTGTGGTGACGCCTTGGACGCTTCCCGATCGGCGGCCTGCCGCTGCCACGCAGCGACCTGCTCCCCGGCTGGTAGCCCCGCAATGTCACGGGCTACCCGAACGGGCATAGCGGCGGAGCTGACGAGGTCCTGCAACTCGGGCACCAGCTTCAGCAGCTTGCGTTGCTGCGACACCCAGCCCTGCGTCTTGCCGTAGTGCTCCGCGACCTTCGAGGCGCCGCCGATCTGCTCGACCATCGTCTCGATACCCAGGGCCCGCTCGATCGGGTCGAGGTTCTCACGGTCGTTGTTCTCCGAGAGGATCGCGTCGAGGAGGACTGCACGGGAGGCGGTCAGTGTTTCGTCGTGGACGACGTTCAGGTGCTCCAGGCCGACTGCGGACGACGCACGGTAGCGGCGCTCACCGTTGACGATGATGAGCGGCTTGTCCCCCACGTGCTTGGTCTCTTCGGGCCACAGCTTCAGGTACCCGGCGCGCGAGACGACGACGGCCGGCTGCAATTGCTTCTTCTGGAGAACCCGCCCGAAGGCAAGCATCTGCTCTTCGGTGCCGAAGTTACGGCGGGGGTTGAACCGAGTGGGCGCGAGCTGGCTGAGGGCGATGCGCATGAGGAGCGGGTCGCTGGCTCCGGGGACTGTCTCGACCATCCCGCCGGCCAGTGAGGCGAGGCTGGTTCGGCGTCCTGCCGCAGCCATCAGGAACCGCCCCCGTACCCGAGCTCCAGGGCGAGGCGGAAGAAGTCCTCGCGGGCTTCCATCGCGACACGGTTCTTCGGGTACTGGGTGACGACCTTGCCTTCGACAGAGGCACGGGTGTGGACCTTGTAGCGGCGGATGACGGTCTTCGCCCGCGGCCATCCCTGGGCGTCGATGTACGCCTTAGTGTCGTCCAGGTCTGCTGTGCCGTCGCGCGGGTCCCAGTTGTTGATGACGACGCGGTAGGGGAGCCCGGTCGGCTTGATGACCATCTCGATGGTGCGTGCTGTCGGGTCGAAGGCGAGACCTTCGGGGGGCAGCGGCACGATCACGTCGTGCGCGTACTTCAGCGCCTCGAGGAGGAGGTTCTCGTCCTGGAGGCTGCCGGGGGTGTCGATGAAGATGTGCTCGGTGCCTGCGCTGTTGTCGCCCAGGACGTCGGCCACGACTGCCCCCAGATTGAGGGTGAGGGTGGTCTTGCCGACGCCGCCCTTCTGGTTGGCGATGACGTGGACCTTGGCCCCGGTGTCCTGAAGGACCTTCAGGTTCTCCGGGGTCTCGTGCTCCTGGGAGAAGTCGAAGGGCAGGTTGGTGATGCGGTTCGCCCACCAGACAGTTGATGCCTGGGGGTCGATGGATACGACGTAGACGCTTGAAGCCATGTGCTTGCTCCGTGTGCTTCCCGTGGGTTCCGGTACTTCGGGCGGGTGCATCCTCCCAGACAGGCGGACGGACGCTGGGAGGCGGGCCCGGTGTTTCACCCGTACGGGCGCCCTCGGTTCTTTACCGCGGTAAAGACCGGTGCCCGGCGGCAACGCGGTGGAGGGCCAAGGGGGTGGGATTCTTTACCGCGGTAAAGAGTTGGCCGCCGCTGCGCGACACCGGTCACGCGACGTCAAGGGCCGCGCCGGGCTGCCGCACTTAGCTCTTTACGTCAGGCAGACGACAAAGTGGTGACCATTGGTCACCACTTCCCCGACACCCCGTCGCCCGCGTCGAAGGGCCGCCCGGTCGATGATGCTCCCCCCGCCCAGGGCCAGGTTTCCACTCGTGGTCGACATTGATTTGGCCGAGGACGCCGCCGAGACCCACGGGGTCGCGTCCGTTGCTGCGGTCCGCTCGTCGTATCCGGACGGTCTTCTTGCGTACGGCGGGTGCGGTCTTGGCCGTGGCGCGGGCCTGAGCGAGCGCCTGGCGGGCCATGTCGAGACCGGAGGTGGGCTCAAGAGATTCAGGCTCGGTCATGCCCACGCCTCCTGACGGGCCTTCGACTGGTGGTCCTTGCGGACGGCGTGGGTGACGAGGGGTCCGCCTGACCAGTGACAACAAGCGTGGCGCCGCGTCGGCAGCGGCGGGCATGTAGTCCTACCGCAACGCAAAAGTGCCCCGCCCACTCCGAGAGCTGGAGTGGGCGGGGCATTTTGGTGCTGCGGGGATCAGATGTAGATGACGCGGACGACGGTGACGGTCAGGACGGGTGGGCTTACGTAGTAGCGGATGACGACCCCGGCGACGACTGCTTCGCGTCGGTCCGCGTCGGCCTTGGCCGGGGCTGAGCCCTGCGCGTACGGGTCCGCCGCCAGGCGCTGCATGGCGATGTCGAAACGAGCCCGCAGCGCCGGTTCCATGGCGCTGCGGGCTTGGTCTGCGGGGGGTGCGTATTGGATGCGGTAGTGGCTCACGCCACCTCCGGCCGGTCGGTGTCGGCGGGTACGGCGCCGATGTCCTCACCGCGGGCAAGACGGTCGAAGAGGGCGTCGTCTTCTTCGTCAGCGACGGTGCCGGCCAGGGCCCAGCGCACGAGGGCGGTGGGAAGGTCAGCGGCGGGCACGTGCTCGATCTCGCGGTCGAACGCCTCCGCCTGGTCGGGGGGCATGGTGGCGCGGATCGTGGCGATGGTGCCGGGCAGCTCCACCAGGGTGCCGCCAATGACCGTCTTCAGGGTGGCGTCCACGAGTGCCTCCTTAGTGGTCCGTTCCGGAAGTCCTTCGGGGGTTGATCAGGCTGCCAGGGCGACGGAGGATTCTTGGTGTCGGTCGGCGGGTGTGTGCCGGTCGAGTCGGGCCAGCAGATCGTCCAGGTCGGAGGTGGTGAACCTCCACTGGAACGGCTGTGCCGTGGCGTTGTAGCGGTCTTCGAATGCTCGGAGCCGGTCCCCGACCTGGGTCAGGTCGGGGAAGTCGTTGGGTGAGACGACCTTGCGCTGCACCACGGAGAAGTAGATCTCCACCTGGTTCAACCAAGAGGCGTGCACGGGGGTGTGGACCATGACGGCGTTCGGGAACGCCGCCGTCAGCCGTTCGGCGGCCCTCTTGCCTCGGTGGGAGGAGCCGTTGTCGACGACCCAGAAGACACGCCTGGCGCTGGCGTAGGGTTCCTGTGTCATGACCTGGATGACCAAGCTCATGAACGGGTCGATGCCAGTGCGCGGTTCGCAGCGGCCGAGCACTCGGGCTTGGTGGACGTCGTAGGCGGCCAGGTAGGCCAGGGCGCCGCCGCGTCCGTAGGTGTGGTTGACGCGCATTGCCCTGGCCTGGCCCGGGGCCAGGGTCGGATGGCAGCGGCAGCGGGCCTGGATCGAGGTCTTCTCATCGCTGGAGACGACATACTCGTCCGCGCCGAGGGGCTCTCCTTCGAAGGTGCGGGCGTAGAGGTCCAGGACCCGCTGGGCCTTGGCGCGGAAGTCCGGGTCGCGAATGAAGATCCAGGACCGGTACTGCCAGGGCTTGAGCGCGTCCTGGCGCAACCAGCGGCGCACCGTGGACGCGGAGATGCTGTCGGTGATCTGGCGCGCGGTCAGCTCGGCGGCCAGCTCCGGGCACGACCAGCGCGACAACGGGACCCCGGTCTCGGCCGGGAGCTGGCAGGCCAGGGCCTTGGCCTCGGCGACCTGCACGGGGGTGAAACGGGCCGGGCGCCCCGAGCGCCTGCGGTCAGCCAGGGCTGGCAGTCGGCCGTCGGCGAAGCGGTTGCGCCAGGTCCGCACGGTGTCCAGGTGCAGGCCCGTCTCGCGGGCAATGTGCGCGTTGGGGCGCCCGCGGGCCGCGTGCAGCACGATCGCGGCCCGCTGCCGGGCCTGGTACGCGGTCTTGTGACCGTAGGCCGCCTTCTTCAACCGCTCACGTTCGGCGTTGGTCAGGACGATCGGGCGGGCAAGGGCAACAGGCATGGCAGGAAGGCCGATCGGGAGAAGTGGATCACCGGGACCACAGTCTGCCGTGCCCGTGCCGGGGATCGTCGGGAAGGATGACCGTCATACCCACGCCCCCGGAAGGCCACCGTCCTATTGTTGGCTGATGCGCGCACACCATATTGACCGCCCAGCCGATCTCGACGTCGTCCGTGAGTCCTACGACCAGGTGGCCGACAACTACGCCCACATGGTGGTGACGACGGGCATGGGTGACATCCGTCGCCATCCCTGGCTCAAGGCGTCGATCGACGCCTTCGCCGACACCGTAGGCGAGCTCGGGCCCGTCCTCGACGTCGGTTGCGGCCCCGGCACGGTGACCGGCTACCTCGCCGAACGCGGACTCGACGTATCCGGGGTAGACCTCTCTCCCCGCATGATCGAGAACGCGCGCCGTCTTCATCCGCAATGCCGCTTCAGCGTCGCCTCCGCCACCGAGCTCGACCTCGGTGAAGCCGCCCTCGGCGGCGTGCTCGGGTGGTGGTCACTGTTCAACCTCCCCCGCGATGTCCTTCCACAGGTCCTCGCCCACTTCGCGCACGCCCTGAAGCCGGGCGGGCACTTCATCGCCGCCACACACGTCGGCGACGAGGATGCAGTGCGCACCGAGGCCTACGGAGGAGTACCCGTTCGTTGGACCACGCACAAGTGGCGGCCCGAGCAGCTCGTGGACCTGATCGAGCAGGCCGGACTGCACCCGGTCGCCGAACTCCGGCTCCCTGCGGATGAGCAGACCGGGCCGGGCGTGGTCGTCATGGCCAAGCGCCCCGTCTGAGGACCCCAGGCCCCTGGAGGCGGCACGCCCTGCACTGCGCCCGCGCCCTCTACCTCGCAGCCCCCAACATCTGAGCAGCCCCACACGACGCCGCCTCCGGAGTCAACCCCCGAAGGACCTCCGGAGGCGACCACTTAGCTCGTGTGGCTACGGTACGCCGCCCACCTAAGTGGTCGGCTCCGGAAGTCCTTCGGGGGTTGCGGGGTCCACGACTTGCTGCGCGTCCCCGTCACGGGATGGCGCAAATCCGTTGTCCTGGATCCTTCTTGGTGACCTGCGATAGTCCAGGCCAGTTACTTACTGGCTCACCAGGCGGGGCGGATCGGCTCCCGTGGCGTAAGCCGGGCCAGGTCGGCGACAAGTTCACTGAAGCGCGCCTCGCCCAGCGCCTCTCGCCATGGTGCGACGGCAGCCCGGGCCGCCTCGTCGGCGGCGCGAGTGGCGGCCCAGCCGGCCTCGGTCAGCCCCAAGAGCCGGGCGCGGGCGTCATGGGGGTGTGGATGCCTCACCACGTACCCCTTGCGGACCAGCTCATCGACCAACTGGGCAGCGGCCTGCTTGGTCACCCCCAGGTGCTCGGCCAGGTTGGCCGTAGTGGCGTCGCCCAGGGAGATGCGGGCGAAGGCGAAGCCGTGCGCAGGTCGCAGGTCCTCGAATCCCCGCTGGGACACGCGAGCGTGGATCTCCTGCACCAACTGTCCCGAGAGTGCCAGCACGAGTGCGGAGAAGGCCAGAGCGTCATCCATGACCTTGACTATAACTCGTCAAGCTGCTTGTCTTTATGGACAAGTTACTTGTCTATAAGGAGTTGGCATGCCCTTCATTCGAAGTGACGAGGCCGTCGTGCACGAGATCCACGGTGCCCGCTTCGTTTCCTACGTCCGTCCGGGCACGGGCAGCCGGGATCTCGCCGCCTGGCGCGGCGAGATCCCGGCCGGAACGGTGGGTCCGGCCCACATGATCAGTCACGAGGAAACGTTCTACGTTCTGTCCGGCCGCCTCCGGCTTACCATCGGCGGCGAGAGCGCCGAACTCGGCGTCGGTGACGCAGCGGTGGCTCCGGCAGGCTCCGAGCTGGCGGTTGCCAATACCACCGACCAGCCCGCGCACATGTGGGTCACTACACGGGTCGGGCTCAGCGCCAAGCTGGCCGACGGCAGCACCATCACGCCACCCTGGACTCATTAGGCCCACAGAGGGCCGGTGGTCACGCTTCCCGGATCAGCGCCGCCTCAGTCACAACCGCACCGTCCGTCTGCTGCTGCTGCTGCTGCTGCTGCTGCTGGGTGAGGGTACGTACACGGGCGAAGTAGCGCAGACCCACGGCGGTGCCGACGAGAGCCACCGCTGGGCCAGAGCAAGGCCATCAAGCACGGCGTGGATGATGCCGTACCAGTCGATGCGGCAGGGTGCGCCCCGTCGTGATCCACTTCTCCCGATCGGCCCGCCTGTCATGCCCGTTGCCCCGGCCCGCCCGATAGTCCCGACCGCCGCCGAGCGCCAGCGGTTGAAGAAGATGGCCTACGGCCACAAGACCGAGCACCGGCTGCGGGTCCGCGCGCAGATCGTCCTGCACGCGGCACGGGGGCGTTCCAACGCACGCATCGCCCACGAGACGGGCCTGCACCTGGACACGGTCCGTACCTGGCAGGGCCGGTTCGCCCATGGCGGGCTGCCGGCCCTGGCCGACCGCAAGCGACCAGCTACGCCGGGCCGATCCGAGTGCAGCAGGACGGGGAATGGAAGGAAATCGACACGGCGCTCTCCGACGCTGGTGCCGCTCTGGAGCCGAAGGCCGCAGCAGCGGAGATCAGGGTCTCCGATGGTGGGGACACGAACCTGGCCTCGGTGACCAAAGGTGATACAACCTTCGGCCTCGGCTGGCAGGAAGCCTTGCCCACGCCGATGGTCAAAGGGCCCACCGCCTCCTACGATCTGGGCGGCGGGCAGACGCTAGAAGTCACCGCTCAAAAGCAGGGCTTCACTCAGAACGTCATTCTGGATCAGGCGCCAGACGCGCCGGTGTCCTATCGGATCCCGCTACAGATGGACGGGCTGAAGCTCTCTCAGGCCGCTTCAGGTCACCTGATGCTGAAGGATGATGCGGGCAAGCTGGTCGCTGAGGCCCCGGCACCGATGATGTGGGACGCCTCCAAACACCCGCTGTCCGGCGAGGCCGAGCACGTCGCGAAGGTCACCACGGAGATAGAGACCACTGCTGACGGCGCGCAAACCCTAGTCCTTACCCCGGATGCGGATTTCCTCGCAGATCCGGACCTGACATGGCCAGTGACGGTAGATCCGACCACGACGCTTTCGGCGACCACCGACACCTGGGTGCAGACCCCGGACTACTCAGACTCCCAGGTCTCCTCGCCGGAGCTGAAGTCCGGCACCTATGACACCGGCACCAACAAGGCTCGCTCGTTTCTGAAGTTCGACGTGGCCCGGTTCGCCGGCAAACATGTCACCGACACCAACCTGGCGCTGTACTCCGACTACTCCTCGACCTGTGCCACCACCGGCGCGGGCACCGAGGTGCGCCGCATCACCGGCAGCTGGGACTCGTCCACGATCACCTGGGCCGTGCAGCCGGCGACGACAGCCACCGACGCCGTGGTCAACAAGGCGGCGCTGGGTTACAACACTTCCTGCCCGGCCGGCACCGTCAACTTTGACATCGACGCCATCGTGTCGGCCTGGGCGGCCGGCTCGGCGAACTACGGGCTGCGGATCGCCGGTGCGAGCGAAACCGACCCGTACACTTGGCGGCGCTTCCGCTCGGCCAACTACGTCAACGGGTCCGACGCTCCGTCCGAGCCACACCTGACCGTCACTTACAACTCCTACCCGTCGGCGCCCACGGCGCAGGCCGTGTCGCCCTCAGCGGTGAACGCCTACAACGGCAACCGCTATGTCACCTCGCTGACTCCCACGCTGTCAGCGAAGGTGATCGACGCCGATGGCGGCAAGGTCAACGCACAGTTCGAGGTCACCCCGGACCCGGCCTACAGCGACTCCACCTACAGCTACACCGGCACGTCACCAGCGGTGACCTCGGGCAGCACCGCCTCGCTGGTCATTCCCACCGCTAGCGGCACCCACATGCGCTACCGCGTGCGCGCCTACGACGGAACCGACTACAGCAGCTGGAGCGCCTACAGCACGTTCTTGTTCAACACAGGCAAGCCGGTCGCTCCGACCATCTCCTGCCCCGCCTATCCGGTCAATTCATGGACGGCGAAGGCATCCGGCGCGGTGACCTGCACCCTGGACACCACATCCACCGACGGCCAAGGCTACTACTGGGGTCTGGACGCCTCGAATACCCCCAACAGGAAGGACGACACCACCAACGGCACCGGCGGTGACGCCCTAACAATCACCATCACGCCGGGTGACGGCTGGCACACCCTGTACGCAAAGACCATCGACTCCGGCGGCAATCTCTCCGCCACCGTCACCCAGTACACCTTCGGCGTCGGCGCTGATGGCGCCGCCATGCTCAGCCCTCGGGACGGCGACCGACCCGCCCGGCGCGTCGCCCTGGTCGCCACCGGCAAGTCCACTTATACCGGAGTCACCTACCAGTACAGGCGCGGAGAGACCGACACCTGGCACACCGTGCCACTTGCAGATGTCACCAAGAACAGCGACGGCTCCGCCGTCACGGCATGGCCGGTGGCCGCTCCAAATGGAGCGCCGCCCGCGCTGACCTGGAACATCACCACCACGTTCGCCAAAGACGGACCGATCGACATCCGGGCGGCGTTTACCGACGGCACGTCCACGGGCTACTCTCCGCTGATTACCGCCACCGTGGACCGGGAAGCCGGCGACGCTCCGAAACAGGATGTTGGGCTGGGCGAGGCGAATATGCTCACCGGCGACTACACCGTGACGGAAGGCGATGTCTCGGCGTTCGGGCTCGCCGTCACCCGCAGTCTCTCCTCCCGGCACGCCACCACAGGCGAGGACCTGGAGGGCCAGGCTCCGATCTTTGGCCCCGGTTGGATGTCCGGCGTCACGGCCGAGGCGAACGCCTCTAATACTGCAACCGCATGTGGCGTGACAGGGCGCCGTCTTGGTCGTTGGACTGACTGTGTGATGAATCGCTGACGGTCGCGCAGATCGAGAACTGGTCCGAGGGGATAGCCGATCTTCATGCTCGCTTTGCGGGCCATTTCGGCAGGTCGGAGCCGCGTGAGCGGGCGCTGGACTACCTGAGTACGTTGCTCGCACCGCTGGAGAAGAAAAACGGGTGGACGCTGGCCGAGCAGGCTGGCCAGCGTCGTCCGGACGGTTTCCAGCGGCTGCTGAACTTTGCCGACTGGGACGAGAATGCCGTCCGTGACGACGTGCGTGACTTCGTCGTCGAGACGATCGGCGCCAAGGACGCGGTGCTGATCGGGGACGACACCGGCTTCCTGAAGAAGGGCGTCAAGTCGGCCGGTGTCCAGCGGCAGTACTCCGGAACGGCCGGCCGCACGGAAAATTGTCAGATCGGCACGTTCCTGGCCTACGCCTCCGTGAAAGGCCGGGCGCTGATCGACCGGGAACTGTATGTCCCCGCCTCCTGGACCGATGACCGCGAGCGGTGCAGGCAGGCCGGGATCGGTGACGAGGTGCCCTTCGCCACGAAGATCGAGCATTTCAAGTGGATGCTGCAACGCGTGATCGACGCCCGTGTCCCCTTCGCCTGGGTCACTGCGGATGAGGCATACGGCCAGGTCAAACACATGCGGGCCTGGCTGGAGGAACGGCACGTCGCCTATGTACTGGCCACCAAGGTCAACGACACCGTGACCACCACCGATGGTGCGGTCGCCGAGGTGCGCGACCTGATCACCGCAGTGCCCCGGCAGAGATGGAAGCGGATCTCCGCCGGAGCGGGCGCGCACGGTCAGCGGTTCTACGACTGGGCCCGGATCGCTGTCCGCCCGCAGTGGCAGGACGGCTTCGGGCACTGGGTCCTGGCCCGCCGCAGCATCAGCGACCCCGCCGAGATCGCCTACTACGTCTGCTACGGCCCCGCCACCTCCCGGCTGAAAGACCTGGTCAGAACCGCTGGCGCACGGTGGCAGGTGGAGGAATGCTTCCAGATCGCCAAGGGCGAATGCGGCCTGGACCACTACCAGGTCCGTCTCTACCGGGCCTGGTACCGGCACATCACCCTCGCGATGGCCGCCCTCGCCTACCTGACCGCCACCCGTGCCGCAGAAGCCACAAAAGGGGCAGCCGAGACGACGAGCAAGACCTCATACCCCTCAGCGTCCCGGAGATCCGCCGGATGATCGGGCACGTCGTCATCACGCCCCGCTGCCACGACAACGAGCACCGTCTCCGCTGGTCACACTTCCGACGCCGCAGCCAGGCCCGAGCCCGCCGCTGCCACTACCAACGCCGAGGCCAAAACCCACACATGCGGTTGCAGTACTAACTGGAGCAATATCCGCAAGTCCTCGGCAACGTCCGTGGAACTGCTCGACGCACAGGGCGTTGGGGTCGGCTTCACCGCCACCAGCGCGGGTGGCTGGAAGCCCGAGCCGGGTTCCGACTATCTCACCTTGACCGGTGCGCCGACTGGGGCGTTCACGCTGAAGGACGCCAGCGGGGTGACCACCACTTTCGCCAAGGTGGACTCAGCAGCCACCACCTGGCAGGCTGCCACTTCGTATCGCGCGACATCGAACTCCACGGTCACAGTGGTCTCGGAGAAGGTCGTCTCGGGCGGCCAGACCCTGGCCCGGCCGAAGTACATGATCGCGCCAACCTCCGCAGTCCCCGCCGCCACCTGCGCGACGACCCCGTCGACCAAGGGCTGTCGGCTCCTGGAGTTCCGCTATGCCTCCACCACCGACGCGACAGGCACCACCTTCGGCTCCTTCACCGGCCAGGTAAGTGCTATCTACCAGTGGTCCACCGCCCCTGGCGCAACCAGTGCGACGTCACGGTGGATGCAGGGGTATCAGTACGACAACACCGGGCACCTTCGCGGCACCTGGCATCACGAGATCACTCCCTCAACCTTCACCGAGTACGGCTATGACAGTGCAGGCCGCTTGACCAAACTCGGCCAGCCCGGCGAGTTGCCGTGGACTTTCACCTACGGCAAGGCTGGCAACGCCGCGACGGCCGGCGAGGGCATGCTGCTCAAGGCATCCCGGCCGGGACTCAAGCAGGGCACTGCGGACGTCACGGAGGGAACAGCCGTGACGAGCCTCGTCTATGACGTACCACTCACCGGTGCCACCGCACCGAACGCGATGTCCCCCTCGGACGTCGCGGCCTGGGGGCAGACGGACGTGCCCACCGATGCCACCGCGGTTCTCCCCCCCGACGCGGTGCCGGCCTCGCACGACGGCCGCACCTTGACGAAGAGCGCCTACCAGCGTGCCGCGATCAGCTACACCAACGCCTCCGGGCGGGAAGTGAACACGGCCGAGCCCGGCGGCCACATCACCACCACCGAGTACAACTACCTCGGCAATACCGTGCGCGAGCTGACCGCAGGAAACCGGGAACTGGCCCTGGCCCAAAGCGGGCAGGCCCTTGCTACGCTCACCCAGCTGGGAATCAGTGACGCCACGCCTGCGGAGCGCGCCCAAGTGCTGTCCACCACCTACGGCTATGCCGGGGCGGATCAGCTTGAGGTAGAGTCTCTCGGCCCGTTGCATCAAGCCACCCTCACCAGCACGCTTACCGCGGGTGCGACCGGCAGTGACGTGCCGGCCGGCACTGAGGTTCCCGCACGGGAGCACCGCGTCACCGCTTACGACGAGGGTCGGCCCACTGACGGCAGTGCCAAGGTCAGCGGCTTGCCGACGACCATTACCACCGGCGCGCACGTGGACGGTTATCCGTCTGACGCGGACACCTCCAAGACAAGGACCACCTACGACTGGGACACGGCTCTGGCCACCAGTTCCATCGAGGATGCCGACGGTAAGAAGCTGACCAAGGCGACCGCATACGACGCCCAGGGCCGTGCCATCAAAACGACGCTGCCCAAGTCCGACGGTATGGACGCCGGCGCCACCGTCAGCAGCTACTGGTCTGCTACCGGCACCGGCCCCTGCAGCGGACGCCCGGAGTGGGCCGACCTGCTCTGCTCCGTAGGCGCAGCCGGTGCAATTATCGGGGGCGGCGCCAACCCCAGCCAACTGCCGACCAAAACCGTCGAATACGACTGGTGGGGACAGCCGTCCAGGTCGACGGAATCCGCGAACGGCGTCACCCGGACCAACTCCATCACCACTGACGCTCTCGGCCGGGTGATCAAGACCAGCGTCGCCGCAGGTGTAGGCACCCCGGTCCCCGACGTCACATTCACCTACGATGCGAGCAGCGGGCAGCAGGCGACTCAGTCCTCCAACGGTCAGACCATCACCACGAAGTACGACAAGCTCGGCCGCCAGATCAGTTACAACGACGGCGTAGGTAATACCACCGTCACGGAGTACGACCTGCTCGGCCGGCCGGTCAAGACGAGCGACTCGGCCCCGTCTACCAGCACCTACACCTACGACGCAGCCAAGGAACCCCGCGGCCTTCCCACTTCCATGAACGACTCGGTCGCCGGGACCTTCAGCGTGACCTACGACGCCGAAGCCCAAGTCGCGAAAGAGCAACTCCCCGGCGGCTACAGTCTCACTGTCCAGGCCAACAACGTCGGGGAAGCGACCTCGGCCGTCTATACCCGCGACACCGACGGAACTGTCGTCCTCTCCGACACAGCCGACTACTCCGTTCACGGCCGTATCGTCCACCACACAGGAACAGCAGGTAATACCACCCAGCAGGATTACGCCTACGACAACATCGGGCGCCTCATCCGTGCCGATGACACCGCAGCCGACGAAAGCTGTACTCGCCGCAGCTACGGCTTCGACAACAACACCAACCGCACATCGTCGACGACATCCATAAGTAACCCCGGCGTCACCTGCGTCGATACCGGCGCCACCGCAACAACCCACAGCTATGACAGTGCGGATCGGCTCATTGCCACCGGTGTCGTCTATGACGAATTCGGCCGGACCTTGACGCAAGCCACCGGCGCGACCGTCGAGTACTTCGCAAATGATCTGGTCCGTCGGCAGAGCACCGCTGACGTCCGCCAGACCTGGGACCTGGACGGCGCAGGACGCCTTGGCTCTTGGTCCACAGAGACCAAAAACACTGGCGACTCCTGGACGCAACAAGCGCGGAAGACCAACCACTACGCCGCCAGCGACGACAGCCCGTCCTGGATCGCCGAGGACGTCGGCGGGGCCATCTCCCGCAGTGTCGGCGGCATCAGCGGCAATCTAGAAGCCACCACCTCCGGCACTGGAAACATTGTCTTGCAGCTGGCCACCATTCACGGCGATGTCGGCCTCCAGCTACCGCTCGATGCCACGAAGAGCCCGGTCGTGCTCCGGCAAGACGAATACGGCAATCCGCTGGTCGACAGCCCTGCTACCCGTTACGGCTGGCTCGGGGCGAAGCAACGATCCACAGAGACTCCGACAGGGGCCGTCCTCATGGGCGTCCGACTCTACGACCCGACGCTGGGACGCTTCCTTTCGCCAGACCCGCTGCCCGGCGGTAACGCCAACGCTTATGACTACGTCATGGGCGACCCGCTGAACCGGGTAGACCTCAACGGAAAGTGGCACTCCTGGAGAACCATGTACTGGAGCAGCTGGGGTCATCTGGTCAGCCACACCTGGTCATACTGGAAAAACTGCTGGTGCCGGTCCGCAGGCTGGCACATCGGCACCTCGCTGTGGCTCAAGTTCAACCGCTCGTACACCAGGAAAATTGCCGGCTACTCGCACTATTTGTACGGCCCGGTTTCTGTAGCAGTCGCCTTCGTCCCCTATGTCGGGTGGTTCCTCACGATTCTCATCGCCAGCTACGGTTCCTGGACCCAAGCGATAGCGCAGAGCCAAAACAACCGAGGCGGATGCCTGGGCTTCTTCCTCACCAGCAGACTTAGATACGGATACTGGACGAGTTGGGCCTACCCATACCGCCGCAGTTGCTGAGCAGCTGGTTCCCTCATCTCGGATAAGAAAACCGATCTGCTGTGCCGGGCGCTCAACCTGCGCCCGGCACAGCAGATCACCTGCCATCATGCGGAATCCCGCGGCGAGGACCTCGGCAAGACTGAGCTCCTCCTCGTCGAATGGGGCCCATCCCAAGAGAAACGCGAGAACCGCTAATGCGTCGACTTCCCTCTCCCATCCTCCAATCAGTCGCCTTGTTTCTTGGCGGCCTGATTTCCGTCGTTTTCTACCTTGCTCTCTGGTTCGCCAGCGGACATCGCTCCCCAGCCTTCCTGGAGACGGCATCCCTCCTGTGGGGAGCGGCCTGGCTCAGGGTCATGCTCGATGCAGCAAGGCTTCATGGACTGATCAGCCGGAGCAACGACCAAAACCAGGGCACGCGCCCGCCATCGGTGAGTTGACAACACCCATCGCGCAAAAATTGACGAGGTTTCGATTTACCGAAGCAGGGGTGAGTAGCCGTAATTTACCCCTGCCTTCGGGTTTTTTTGTTGCTGATCAGGCTGCAGCAGTCATGACGCCACCGACACCGGCCGGATGATCGCACCCGTCCCCTCATTGCTTGCTGGGCGGCTGTGTCGGAACTTCCAACAGGTCTCCCCCGGACACGCCACCCGAGGGTGGCAGTCGTAGGAGAAATCCGTACGGTCACGCTTCTGCCCCGCGTTGACGCAAATGGGAAACGATGAACGCACCCCGGAGAGCAGTATAAAAAGGCGTCCACGTTTATGGTTTGCAGGAAATTCTTATTATTTCATCAGTAGATTCATTCCCTCGACGCCAAAGGGTGTACTGCTGTAAATCTTAACTTGCGGGCACGCAGGCGGAAAATCAAATTATGATGAGAATTTTCCACATGGCTCAACTGAATCGTAGTGTTAGGAGACCTATGCGCCGCATTGTAATTACACTCGCTGCTTGCATCATCCTGATGGCAGGTTGTAGCTCGAACAAGACGCCGACCCCCAGCGCCACGCATCGGGCACTTCCGGCTCCCAGCGTGCCAGCTCATCGACCAGATATACCGAACTCGGTGACGACGGACACGGTAACGCCGAAGGTGTCAGGGGCATTCGGCGAGAGGGCGAAGATAGGAATTCCCCAGGCCAGGCCGAGTGGAAAGTTCGTTGTGTCACCCCTCAACGCCGGGAAGGGGGCGAAAGTCAGACAGGGTGACGTTGTCGTTATTAATTACACGGCCAAGATCTGGCAGGGCCATTCGACGTTGCCCGACACCTACCGACAGGGCGCACGACCATTGGTTTTCCCCGTCGCCAAGAGTGCGGTCATTCCCGCGCTGGACCGCGCAGTCTACGGCCAGCAGGCTGGTAGCAGGATTATGGTCGTGGCGCCGGCGGCCGCAGCCTACGGCGAGACGGGCAATGCCGGACTGGGCGTGGACGGCACGGACACGGTAGTTTTCGTGGTGGACATTATGAGGGTCATCGGAGCAAAGTCGATCATCGACGGGCACCAGCAGCCGGTTCCCGGTGACCTGCCACGGATCAACGCTGCCCACGCAGCCGCTCAGATCACGGTCCCTGACAGGGCAGCCCCCGAGCGGCTGATTACCAGGATGCTCATTCCGGGTACAGGGCCTGCCGTGAAGGCCGGGCAGAAGGTGGTGTTCCAGTATTCCGGCGCAGTATGGGCGGCCAACCGCGGTGAGGAGCAAGCAACAATTTTCGACTCCTCCTGGTCGCACGGCGGAGCCACGAGTGTGGTGCTCGGCCGTGGAAACGCCATCGAGGGCTGGGACAAAGGGCTGATGGGCACCAAGGTAGGAAGCCGAGTCCTCCTCATTGTGCCACCGGGCCAGGGTTACGGATCGCAACCGCAAAAGGGTATCCCCGCGAAGTCCACCCTGGTATTCGTTATTGACGTCTTGGCAGCAGCGTAGGCAACAAGGGAAGCGGCCTAGTACTACAGGGATAGATCTTGATCGATGTGTGCGGCAAGATGGTCTGCCGTGAGCATGCGAGGTCCAGGGACCTGCCGATCAATAAATCCTAGATCTTGGTGAGGATTACGGGGGTGTGAGGTCGTGCCCGGCGATCTCGGCGAGCTGTTGTGCCGTGGTCACGGTGAGGGCGCCGACCGGGACCGTGTATCCGAGCGCGGTGAGTACGGGCGTGGCCTCCCGGAGGGTCGCGCCGATCCGGCTCTTGGCCAGGCCGGTTGCCTCGGCGAGTGGCGTCTGGGCCATGGACCAGCGCTTCGTGAGGAGGAAGACGACAAGCTGGTCGGCGACGGAGAGCCGTCTGCTGCCGGCGCCGGGGCCGCCGTCGGGACGTTTGCCGGGCAGGAAGATCGGCGGGTGCTCGGCACACCAGGCTTGGCAGCGGGCGGCGAGATCGTCGAAGGCGGCGGGTTCGAGCCCGGTGAGGCTGGGGTGCCGCAGCCACATGGGGAGCTTGTCGCCGGTGGGAAAGCGTCCGAACTCGACGCTTGGTGACGCCAATTCAGGAGCGAGTGGTTCGGGGCGCAGGGTGTAGTTCCACGTGCCATGCCACTCGTGCGGCGTCAGGGGCAGGCGTTCCATGACGGTGTCGGGGACGGTGACGCCGGTGGGGTAGGCGCCGGGGTCGAGCTCGGCGTGGACGGACAGTCCGCTGCGTGTCGTGGTCGCTCCGATGGTGCTGACGACGACTTCGTGGCTGGTCAGGGGCCTGCCACGCCAGTTGATGCTGATCTGTGAGAACAGCCGGTGCTCTATTTTGTTCCATTTCGATGTTCCCGGTGGAAAGTGACAGACAGTCACTTCAAGGCCCGTCTCGTAGGCGAAGTCCGCGAGTTCCTTCTTCCAGGCGCGCACACGGTAGCCGTTGGAGCCTCCGCCGTCGGCGGTAACCAGCAGGCGGGAAGCATGTGGGTAGCGGCGGCGCCCCTCACCGTTCCACCAGCGGCGCAAAGTGGCCACCGCGAAGGCAGAGGTGTCCCCGTCGCAGCCCACCGACACCCAGCCTGCGTCCGCGCCGATGTCGTAGATCCCGTACGGCACCGCTTTCTGGGCGCCCTTCTCGGGGAAGTCGTGTGCGCGGACCTGCACCGGCTGTCCGGCGCGGTGCCACTCGCGTCCGATGACCGCGTAGTTGCCCAGCGTCTCCTTTTTCTTGGCATCCACGCTGATGACCGGCTGCCCCTCGGCAAGGTACGCCGTGACCTGGTCGTTGATGTAGCGGAACTGGGCGTCCCGGTCCGGATGCCGGGCCCCCTCGGTGGTCCTGGAGGTGCCCTGCAGAGAGAAGCCCTCCGCCTTCAACAGCGCGGCCGCCGTGTCCGAACCGACCCGGTGCCCCTGACGCGTCAGCTCGGCCGCCAGATTCCGGGTGGACTTCACCGTCCACAGCAGCGGAGATTCCGGGTCGCCGCGCTGATCCGGCTCGACCAGCGCCAGCAACGCGGGCAATAGTCCCGGATCGGCCTCCCGCAAGGGCTTCCGACCCGCGCCCGGTGCCCGGACCCGGCCAGCGGGCTCCTCCGCGTGCTCCAGCTCCCGCTTCCCGCGCGACACCGTGGACTCCGCCACCCCGGCCGCTCCGGCCACCATGCGGATCCCGCCATGGCCCAGAACGCGGGCCGCGGCGCCTGTGAGCGATCACGAAATTCCCCAGGTGAGGCGGGTTCCGCGTCACGTAATTCCCCACCCCCGCGGTCACGTAATTCCCCATGGGGACGACGGACGCAGCGGGTAGTGGTCCTGGCCGTCGAGATGACGGACGCTTCCTCGATCAGTGGTTCGAGGTCGAGGGAAGCGCACGATGGCAAGGAGAACGTTCAACGTGGTCGATGTGACCGAGATCTATGTCCACTGGTACGCGGGCCGCTCCAAGAGCGAGCTGGCCGCGTCGCTGGGACTGGACCGCAAGACGATCAGGAAGTACCTGGCCCCGGCGGAGGCCGCCGGGATGGCCCCGGGCGGGGCGGCGATGGCCGCGGAGGACTGGGCCTCTCTGATCAAGGGCTGGTTCCCCGAGCTCGCCGATGCCCGGTTGCGGCAGGTGACCTGGCCCGAGATCGACAAGCACCGTGATTACATCAAGAGCCTGCTGGGGACGGTGACCGTCGCCACGATCCACCAACGGCTGCGGGACGAGAACGAGTTGGTGGTTTCGGTGTCGTCGCTTCGGCGGTGGATATCGGCGACGCTGCCCGAGGAGACCCGTCGCTCTCAGGTCACGGTCCTGCGCGACGAGATCGAGCCGGGGCTGGAGGCTCAGATCGACTACGGCTTCCTTGGCCAGTGGATCAACCCGCGGAGCGGGAAGCGGCACCGGATCTGGGCGTTCGTGATGGTGCTGCCGTGCTCGCGGCACATGTTCGTCCGCCCGGTGATCCACCTGGACCAGCACTCCTGGACCGAATCCCACGTCGAAGCCTTCAGATTCTTCGGCGGCGTCCCGCAGCGGCTGGTGCCCGACAACCTGAAGACCGGGGTGGACAAGCCCGACCTCTACGACCCTAAAATCAACAAAGCGTATGCCGAACTCGCGGCCCATTACGGTGCGTTGGTAGATCCAGCCCGCGCTCTGAAGCCAAAAGATAAACCGCGCGTCGAGCGCCCTATGCCCTATATACGTGATTCCTGGTGGCGGGGCCGGGAGTTCTTCTCGCTCGAGCAGATGCAGGCCGAGGCCATCCGGTGGTGCACCGAAGTCGCCGGTCAGCGGCAGTGCCGCCCGCTGGGCGGGGCCGCCCCGGCCTCGGTTTTCGAGGCCGTCGAGGCGTCCACGCTGCTGCCGCTGCCGAAGACCCCGTTCGTGCTCGCGAAGTGGTCGACGGCCACCGTCGGCCCGGACATTCACATCAAGGCCGGCCGCACCCTCTACTCGGTGCCGTGGAAACTGATGGGCAAGCGGGTCGACGTCCGCTCGACCGCGACCTTCGTGCAGGTCTTCCACGACGGCGAACTGGTCAAGACCCACGGGGCACTTGAGCAGGGCAAGCGCACCCATGCCAGCGACTACCCGCCGGAGAAGATCGCTTTCCACATGCGGACCCCGACCTGGTGCCGGACCCAGTCCGCGCAGGTCGGCACGGCCTGCCGCGAGGTGGTCGATGGGCTGCTGGAGGTCAACGCGCTCTATCGGCTCCGCGCCGCCCAGGGGATCCTCGGCCTGCGCAAGAAGTACGGCGAGGGCAGGCTGGAGGCCGCCTGCGCCAAGGCGACCCTGGTCGGCGACCCGTCCTATCGCACGATCAAGGGCATCCTCGTCGCCGGCACCGAGACCGAGCCGGCCCCCGAATCCTCCGGCGATGGCGGAGCCGCCGCCTTCCTGCACGGACCTCAGCGGCTCTTCGCGACCGCGACACCCCCCGACATGACGAACGACGACCGTGATGACCACCGTCACGAAGAAGGAGTGGCGTGATGAGCATCATGGACACCGCCCTGCGGGACGCGCTTCGCGCGCTGAAGCTCTCGGGCATGCTGGAAACTCTCGACGCCCGCCTCTCGCAGGCCCACGGCGGCGAGCTCGGCCACCTGGAGTTCCTCCAGATCCTCTGCCAGGACGAGATCACCCGCCGGGAGACCGTCGCCTTCCAACGGCGCCTGACCCGGGCGAAGTTCGAGCAGCAGGTCACCTTGGAGGAGTTCGACTTCGCGGCCTCCCCGAAGATACCCGCGGCCCAGGTCCGCGACCTTGCGGCACTGCGCTGGCTGCACACCGGCGAGTCCGTAATTTTGTTCGGGCCGGTCGGCGTTGGGAAGACACACGTCGCCCAGGCACTCGGACATATGGCGATCCGCCAGGGCGCCAACGTCCGCTTCGCCAAGACCAGCCGGGTTCTGGCCGACCTGGCCGGCGGCCACGCGGACCGCACCTGGGACCGCCGACTGCGCGAACTGGTACGGCCCGACGTGCTCATCCTGGACGACTTCGCGATGCGCCAGCTGACCGCGGCCCAGGCCGACGACCTCTACGAGCTGGTCTCCGAGCGGCAGGGCCGGTCGCTGATCCTGACCAGCAACAGGGCGCCGAGCGACTGGTATCCGCTCTTCCCCAACCCCGTCGTCGCCGAGTCCCTCCTGGACCGGCTCATCAACACCAGCCATCAGGTGATCATGAACGGTCCCAGCTACCGCCCCAACAAGCGGCCCCGCGCAGGCGTCACCGACAAGACAAACAAGCCCTCGATCAAGTAGACATGGACGAGGCCAGGACCTGGGGAATTACGTGACGCTGAGCCCGGGGAATTACGTGATCGTCCACACTGCCTGACCCCTTGCGTCGCATCGAGCTGTTCGACCTCCTCGACCAAGCCGTCACGCAGATCACCGACCGCAGCACGCCCGAGCACATGCCGCTGACCTTCTCCTCTCCGGGACCCGACACTTTCAGCTCCAATGCCTTGAACTACAGGGCCGACAGCGACACCCTGCTGCACCTGCTGGCCACCGGCGTCTTCCACGACAATGGCACCCACGACCACGTATGGGAGCGCGCCGTCGAGCGCCTCGTCCGCCTGCGCGACACCACACCGGGACCCTTCCACGAGCACCTCGAGATACTGCGTCACCTCCCGGCACTGCTGGCCACCTGGACAATCGGCATCGCTGCCATCCTCGGCCACCGCGAAGGGCTCCTCGCCAGCGCATTGTCGCGCCCGGAGTGGGCCATCCCCCACTCCGGGCACCCCCGCCAGAGGCCGGCCTGGTACCTCAACCCCAACCACGTGCTTGAGATCGAGAACATGCACGTCCTGAACCCGTCCGGAAACGGGGGCAGGCTGCTGTATCCCCAGAGCAACTGGCTGAAGAACACGCTGCGTGAGCCCTTCCGAATCCTGGAGCCCAGCGACAGCGCGTATCTCGAAGCGTGCGCCCGATTCGAGTTCCTCGCCTCCATGATCGCCATGGACACCGACAACGAGAACGACTACCGCGCCTATCCCTGGGCCGGAGAGTTCATCCTCGGCAGCATCTGGGGCTACGACAACGACGGGATCGCCAGCACCATCGAAGCGGAGCTCACCGACACCTGGCCGCTACTCGCCGCCGGCGCCTTCAGAGGCCAACTCGCCCGCGCCCAGAAGGCCCACGCTGATCTCACCGAGTGGGGGAGGAGCAACCAGCGGCGGTGATCGTCTGCCACGACGCACCGGGCATCGAAGTCTCAGACGCCGGCGCGAGAACACGCACGATGCGATCTCGCAATAGTCCATCGCGAGTCCGGGCAGGATGATCCTGTCTGGCCCCAATATCGTCGGGTCAGCCGAAGCCAAGTGTCCGCTACGACGGCGCTCCCCTGCTCACCCCGCCCCAACCCTCCAGGAAGGCGGTGAGGGCGCGGCGTTGCTCTTTTTCGCGGGCGACCTGCTGGGCGAGGATGTCGCGGTCGATGTACGGGCCGACGGCGGCGAGGACGAGGCGCTGGAGTTCGGCTGGCTCCAGGGCCTCCACCTCCCACTGCACCGGTCGGCGGGGGTCGAAGTCGTAGCGGCGGGCGAAAGCCGGCCACCTCGGATCGCCCTGCTTGCCTCGGTCGCGGGCAGCTCGTAGGCGCGGACCTGGTCGTAGGTCAGCAGGACACGCTCCGTCCGGCTCCAACATCCCGTACGCACCACCCAGCCCCGCTCGATGTCCTCACCCGAGCAATCGAAATCACCAACCACAAGAAGAACCCCGTCGCGAGGGTCGGCGGTGACACGGTCGTGAACGACGTCGGCGTACGACTGGGAGCCGAAGCCGCGGACCACCAGTGCGATGTGCCGCCTCCATGGCAGCGAGCCAGCTGGGGATATACCGCCCAACGACAGCCAAGAATTCGCGAAGTATCACCGCCGTGTCAGTGGCACGCCGCGGCCACGGATCGACAACGTGCGCAAACACCGTTCTCCCGCTCAACCGTGACTGACACGCTCTCACTGAGGCTCCGCCAAGCTCGTTTCCGCAGGTCAGTTGGTCTAGTGTGATGTTCCGGTGAGGTCCTCGCGCTGGCAGGCGGGGTGATCGTTGGGGCGAGATCATCCGCCTGCCCCGTCAGCGCTGTACTTCGCTGTTAGCCAGGACGAGCAGGGCCCGCAGGAGCGTGGTCGCCTGCCGGGTGTCCGTGCGGAGTTTGGTCAGGATCCGCCATGACTTGAGGTTCGCGAAGCCGTGTTCGTTGGCGGCGCGTTCGCGGCTGACCAGGCGGTTCGCTTCCTTCTCGGCGGCCGTCAGCTGGTGATTGCGGGTGGCCTTGCGGCCAGTGATGATCACCGGGTCGTCTTCGGGCTTGTCGTCCAGGCCGACGAAGCCAAGGTCGGCCAAGGCGCCGAGGCCGGCCTCCCTCAGATGTCCGGTGATCTTGCTGTGGCGGGCGGTGGTGATCTCGCTGGACCGGCCAGGCTTGGCCGCGGAGATCCAGATCAGGTTGCCCTTCTCGTCGGTGAGCGCGAGAAACAGCAGGCCATGGGCCTTATGTTTGCCGGAGTAGTTCTTCCGGTCGTCCTTTCCGGTGCGGCGGTGGGTGCGGATCAGGGTGCCGTCCAGGAGGACCACGACCCCGCCGCTGCCGGCGATCTTCTTCAACGCGCGGTCCAGGCGTGGGCGCGGGCGGCCAGCAGCTCGACGACTTCTTTCACCCAGCGGCGGACGGTGGACTCGCCGACCTGGTTGCCGTCGGCCATGTCGGCCAGGCGCTGGTCGTGACGGAGTACGGCGAGCACGATGAGGGCCTGCTTACCAGGTTCGGCCTTGCGCCAGACAGAGCGCATCCGGTTGCGGCGTTGGCGTATCAGGCCGGCGACGAGATCGATGGTCCGCTTCGACAGCGGGAGACGAACCTGGTAGACAACATCCTCAGGGCCCTCGGCGGGCTGGTTTTTGGTCACACACTTACCAACTCCCGCCGGGGGTCTTCGCGTTACGGCATAAACCGGCCCGTCCGGCTGACGGCGTCACCGGTCAGCGTGGCAGGTAGCGCCCGGACGCGGTGCGCGAGAGCCAGCCCCGGTCGGCCAGTTTGCGCAGCCGGCCCCGGACCGGCTCGATCTTCGCCGGGGTCGCCTCCCGGCCCAGCCCGAGGGCGACGTCCTTGGCCGTCACCGGACCGTCCGCCCCGGCCACGATCTCCATGACCCGCCGATATTCCGAGGTCAGGACCTCCCGTCCCATCCCCTCGACGCGGTCCGGCACCACCCGCATCCCGCCCGCACCCGGACCCACCGTCACAGCGGCCGGCTCCGGCTCCGGCTCCGGCTCCGGTGACACGATGCCCGGCGGTCGCCGTCCACCATCGGCGGCCTCGACCCACTGCCCGAACACCACCTCGGCAGCCTCCAACCGGGCGACCTCCGTGTCGAGTTCGTCCAGCTCCTTGCGCAGCGGCTCGGCACGTTTCGCCAACTCAAGCCGCCGTTCGATCGTCCACGTCAGCACATCCGCCATGAGGATCCCTCCCGGCGCAGAACCTACGCGGCGCCCTGCGAACCTCACTCCAGAACCCGCGAGGCGCCGCTTCGATGACGGAGAGCGTGAACGGCGTAGTGAAGGACTTCGACAGGAGTGAGGATCTTCAGGTCGCCGAGGACGTAGTACAGCGGGGTGGGTGCGTGGGCGGCGGTGAAGAGCAGGCCGGCGGTCACGGTGGCGGCGCTGATGGCGTAGCGGTCGCTGTGGGTGCTGGGCATGCGGTCTTTGGCATCGATGGTGACCAGTTCGGCTCCGCGGGCGGCGATCAGGTCGGGGAACTGCCGCAGGGCGGAGCGGGTGTGGCGCAGAGCGTCCTGGATGGCGGTGGGGTAGGTGCCTTGCCCGCAGGGCTGGACGGTCCACCCTCTATCCCGCAGGGCTTGCGCGACCCGCTGTTCGTGCCGGTCTCCTACTTCCTTACGGTCCGACCAGTGCGGCACTGCTCCCCCTTGGCCTGCTCCCGACGATCCGGTGAGTAGTACGAAGCGATGTCTCTTCGTGCTACTACGGTAGAGGCTAGGATGCTGTCATGGCGGCATACGTTGACCCACGGTTTCGTCCCACGCTCTGGCCCGGCTCTCCGGTCCCGGCACCGCAGTTGGCCCCTGTCGCGGGGGTCCGCGTCGACGGCGACTGGATCGTCTGGGACATCGGCCGCCCGTCGGCTGTACCGGCGACGACAGCACTCCCCGACGACTTCTACCTGCGCGAACTGCTTGAGCTCGACCCCGACGACCTGTCGACCCTGGCCGGCTGGATCGGAAGCTACGGGATGTTCTGCGAGTTCGGCAGCGGCCTCGACGACGTCAACTGGAGCATTGAGGAACAGGACGCACTCCAAGAGCTGGCGGAGCGCCAGTACCAGCACAAAGGCGGATTCGGTGTGCACCGCGACCTGTTCAAGATCTACCTCCGGGAAGCCCAGGAGGCCATCACGACCTGGCTGGCCTGCTGCCGCGAAGGGGGTCTCGATGAGCTCATCGATCCCGAGGTCACCGAAACAAGGCTCGCGCAGCTGCAGGCCGACAACGCCCACCGCGGTGACGGATGGCCCGAAAACTTCAAGGTCCTGCGGGAGTTGCTGCTCTGGGAGCGGCTGAGTCAGCTCAAGAACGCGATACAAAAAGCCCTGCAGCCGTTCAGTATCGGCATCGGCAGCCTCACCGACCGCTACCCGACCATCTACTCGGTGGCCTTCCTCCAGCTCTACAACCACATGGCGGAAGGCGCGACCGTACGCCAGTGCGCCAACGAAACCTGCCAGCGCCCCTTCGTCCGCCAGAGGGGCCGCGCCGAGTACGGCCAGCACCGCACCAGCGGCATCAAGTACTGCACCCGCGAATGCGCCCGCGCCCAAGCCCAGCGCGAATTGCGCAGACGCCGCAAGCAACTGACAGCCCCGGCAGCACTCAACCCCACGACGGCCGCACCCCGGCCGGCAGCCGTCGACCCGCAAGGAGCCTGAGGTGATCAGCCTTCGAGAACACCAGGTGGATACGAATACGTGTATCCGTAATTGGGTGGGATTCCCTGCAAGAGCGTCTGTGCCCGCCCAAGGACTCCGTGCCACCGTCGTGTCAGCGACCGGTTCCGGCAAGACGATCACGGCCGCTTCGGCCGCGCTGGAGAACTTCCGGGGCGGGCGGATCCTCGTCATGGTCCCGACCCTGGACCTGCTCGTGCAGACCACCCAGGCGTGGCGCCGGGTCGGCCACAGGGCGCCGATGGTCGCCGTGTGCTCGCTGGAGAAGGACGCGGTCCTGGCGCAGCTCGGAGTGCGGACGACCACGAACCCGATCCAGCTCGCCCTGTGGGCCGGGCAGGGGCCGGTCATCGTGTTCGCCACGTACGCCTCCCTCGTGGACCGCGAGGACCCGGACGACCCGTGGGGCCTGCGGAAGGTCCGCGGGCCGCTGGAGACCGCCATGGCGGGCGGCGAGCGCTTGTACGGCCAGTCGATGGCCCCGTTCGGCCTCGCGGTGGTTGATGAAGCGCACGGAACCACCGGTGATCTTGGCAGGCCCTGGGCGGCGATCCACGACAACAACCGCATCCGCGCCGACTTCCGGCTCTACCTCACCGCCACCCCCCGCATCCTCGCCGCCCCCCGCCCGCAGAAAGGCAAGGACGGCCAGGAGCTGGAGATCGCGAGCATGCTCTCCGACCCGGACGGAACCTACGGCGAATGGATTTTCGAGCTCGGGCTCTCGGAGAGCATCGAGCGCGGAGTCCTCGCCGGGTTCGAGATCGACGTCCTCGAAATCCGGGACCCCGAGCCGATCCTGGGACTCTCCGAAGAGGCGCTGCGGGGCCGGCGACTCGCCCTCCTGCAGACCGCCCTCCTGGAGCACGCCGCAGCGAACAATCTCCGTACAGTCATGACCTTCCACCAGCGCGTCGAAGAGGCCGCAGCCTTCGCGGAGAAGCTGCCCCACACCGCAGCCGAGCTCTACGCCACCGAGGCCTCCGACAAGGCCCTGGCCGACGCGGAGAAGCTTCCCAAGTCGTCGATCGACGCGAAGCTCTACGAGCTGGAGGCCGGCCGCCACGTGCCTGCGGACCGAGTCTGGGCGAAGTGGCTGTGTGGCGAGCACCTCGTGTCCGAGCGGCGCGAAGTCCTGCGGCAGTTCGCCAACGGCATCAACGAGCACAACAAGCGGGTCCACCGGGCCTTCCTCGCGTCCGTACGCGTCCTCGGCGAAGGCGTCGACATCGTCGGCGAGCGAGGTGTCGAAGCGATCTGCTTCGCCGACACCCGCGGCTCCACCGTCGAGATCGTCCAGAACATCGGCCGGGCGCTCCGGCCCAACCCAGACGGCACCACGAAGGTCGCCCGCATCATCGTGCCGGTATTCCTGGAGCCCGGCGAAGACCCCGACGACATGGTCGCCTCCGCATCGTTTGCACCCCTCGTAGCCGTGCTGAATGGCCTGCGCTCGCACGATGAACGCCTCGTGGAGCAGCTGGCGTCCCGTGCCCTGACGCGCAGCAAGGAGCGGCCGGTGCACGTGAAGCGCGACGAGAACGGGCGGGTCGTCGGGACCGAAGGTGAGGGCGAGGACGTCGACCAGGACGAGGAGGACGACACGCAGGCTGCGGTGGAGTCCGCGCTGCTGCACTTCTCCTCCCCCAGGGACGCCGCGACCATCGCGGCGTTCCTGCGCACCCGCGTCTACCGGCCCGAGTCCCTGGTGTGGCTGGAGGGCTACCAGGCCCTCATCCGCTGGCGGGCGGAGAACGAGATCACCGGCCTGCACGCCGTCCCGTATGACGTGGAGACCGAGGTCGGCGTCACGAAGGACTTCCCACTCGGACGGTGGGTCCACCAGCAGCGGAAGGCGCTACGTGCCGGGGAACTGGAGCCGCGGCGCAAGGAGCTGCTGGACGCGCCGGAGGCCGGAATGGTCTGGGAACCCGACGAGGAAGCGTGGGAGAACAAGCTCGCCGCGCTCCGGTCCTACCGGCGGGCCACCGGACACCTCGCGCCCCGCCAGGACGCCGTGTGGGGCGAGGGCGAGGCGATGGTGCCCGTCGGCCAGCACATGGCCAACCTCCGCCGCAAGGGCCAGAAGAACGGCCTGGGCAAAGACCCCGAGCGGGCGACCGAGCGCGCGGCGCAGCTCACCGCGATCGACCCGGACTGGGACTGCCCCTGGCCCCTGGACTGGCAGCGCCACCACCGCGTCCTCGCAGACCTGCTCGACGCCGACGGCGTACTGCCCGAGATCCAGCCCGGCGTGCTGATGGACGGCGACGACATCGGTCGATGGCTGGAGCGGCAGAAGCAGCCGGGCACCTGGGCGCAGCTGTCGACCGAGCAGCAGGAGCGGCTGACCACGCTGGGCGTGGAGCCCGCTGAGGCGGCGCCTGCTGCCCCGGCCGCCCCGCGTACGACGAAAGGTCCGAGCAAGGCGCAGCAGGCGTTCCAGCGGGGCGTGGCGGCCCTCGCACAGTGGGTGGAGCGGGAAGGCCCGGACCGGCCGGTGCCGCGCGGCCACAGCGAGACGATCGCGGTCGACGGCGAGACAGAGCCCGTGACCGTGAAACTCGGCGTCTGGATCTCCAACACCAAATCGAGGCGGAACAAGCTCACCCAGGAACAGCTCGACGCCCTGCGGAAGCTGGGCGTCGACTGGGCGTGACACAGGATGCGGTTGGTCGTTACACAGCATGTGGTTGGTCGTTGAACTGACGGTCAAGTGAAGTGCACAGGGACCCCGGGATGTCATGGTTGATTCCCGGGGTCTCGCGCTGTCTCGCCACACAGGCGAGGGCCGCATTCTCGCGGTTCGGGTCAGCGGCGTTCGATGGTCTGGCCCCTGATGGCCGCCCTGTTGCTCGGGGGCTTGTCTTCGTTCCTCTTCTCCGTACCCACGAGGGCCGGATTGGCGAGGGAGTCAGCGAGGCTGGGAGGAGGAGGAGGAGGAGGAGGAGGAGGAGGAGGAGGAGGAGGAGGAGGGGGAGGAGGGGGCGGGTTCCCCTGGTTCTGTGCGTTTGTCATGGCCGTCAGTGTGCAGCACGAGACTGACAGTCGAGAGGAAGATCCCGGCGGCGACAGCGGCCAGAGTGACCGTCCAGCGTCTCGTCTTCCGCTGGTGCAGGGCGTCGTTCTTCTCGAACATGCCCACCCTCGTTCCGGCAAGTTCCCCCAGGGTCGCGCCCTTCGGTGAGCGCCCGTAGGTGTCCAGCACATCCCGCGGCTTGATGTCCTCGTACGCGGCAAGGTTGAAGACCGAGATGCCGAAGCCGATGGCAACCGCGTATGCCACGAAGGCCGCGGCGCCGGTGAACGGCTCGAAGTTCCGGGAGGCCAGGAACTGAGCGGCTGTCGCCGCGAACCCCACCAGGAAGACCGCCTTGGTGTCCACCTTCGCGCCCGACTCCGACTGCCGCGCCAGACGCGCCGCGAGTTCGCTGTTGATCAGCTCCAGGGTCTCCTTCTGATCCTCGAACTCTTGCGGCGTCATCGTCATGTCCTGAGCGTATGAAACGCGGAGCGTCCTCTTCGGCTACAGCCCAAACTGGTTCATCAGGTCCGTGCACAGTTCGTCGGCGCTGCTGCGTCCTTCGTCATCCGCCGCCGCAGGGGAGAGCACGGTGTGTGCGGGTTGGATGTGGTGGGGACGGCGGGCGTACAGCGGCTCGGTCTCCGGCCCGTCTCCCCAGGTGGAGGTGAGGGGCGTCATGGCTCTGGGTTTGTCCGGGGAGATGATCGACGCAGTCAGTTGCAGCGTGCTGTCCAGGCGCAGCTTTCTCTGGTGCTCCTGCGCGGTGGCGATGAAGTCGTAGCAGCATGCCGTCACCAAGCGCTCGGATACGCGGAGGACGTCGTCTTGCCTTGGGAGCTCCGCGCCCATCTCGCGGATGAAGGACAGGTTGGCGGCCATCACCACGGTGCCGTCGTAGTGCAGCTCGGTGATGATCTCCCGGTTGATGGGCGATCCGAGGTTGTTGCACACCCAGCGGCGAAGGCCGGGGCGCGGGTTGAGTCGGGTGTCCGGTCCCATCCCGACCAGGGGACCTGGCACCGACTCTCTCGCATGCAGAACGCGGGCTCGCGTCTTGGCGGCCTCCAGAACCTCCCGTGCCTGATCCCGGCTCATCGTGTAGGCACCGCGAGGCAGGGGCCGTTGCGGCCGGGAGACCGCGATGAACCATGCCGAAGGCACGTAGGCATGCGCGGTGATGGTCTGGTTGGTGAAGTCGATGTGGCGCTGGAGTTCTTCCTCTGCCCGGCCGACGCGGGCGAAGCGGTCGCTGTAGGCCCGCTCGATCTGGTGCTCTGCCATCCAGGCGGTGTGGTCGTTGTCCCGGTAGGGGACGACCGCGGCCTGCTGTTCCTTGTCGCGTGCTGCGCCGCCGTACACGAAGTGCGGTGCCATCTCGCTAGCTGGCACATCGACGACCAGGACGGTCTTCGTCCCGTCGGTCAGCTCGAATATGTCCAGGTCCGGCAGGTAGGGCTGGACGTGGTTGCGGATCCACTGGGCGTACTGCTGCCGGTTGACCTCGTCGGGGTCGATGCCCACCAGGACGGTCGTCTTGTCCTGGACGCCGAAGATGATCAGCCCGCCACGGGTGTTGGCCATGGCGGCGACATCCTTGGCGAACTCGTTCCACCGGCCGTCCCGGGGCTGCTGGGGAAGCATCTCCTTCCAGTCCAGGTCGTCGGACTCCTCCAGGTTGTCCGCCGCGGCCTTGCGGACCATGTCGAAGGTGAGAGGACCGGGCGGGCATCCGAGGTGTTCGTGGAGTCTTGTCCATGTGCGTGCCATGCGCGGCAGCGTAGAGGTCATATCGACCTCTGTCAGGGACGCTTTCCCCCGCGATGGGCGGGCGGTGATTAACACGCCAGGCAACTGATGGCTCACCCTGAACAGAAGAGCCCCCGTACTCACTCGGAACACATCAGGTGCCGCTGCTGTCTGGCGGCCTCCCGGACTCGGCAAGGGGCGAGAACCGTTTCCGCCGACGTCCTGGAGGCCGTTGTGCTGTTCGCTGGAAGCAACCGTCCAGCCAACGGTTCAGCCGCCGCTCGGTGCAACCCTCCCGGGCGGATCGCAGTCCCGCCGGGCGGTCACGCGGGGGCGGCCGGGGAGGTACTGGCGGTCAAGGCTCCGTGCTGCGAGAAGCAGGCCGTACGGCGTTCTTGGCCTGCCGCCCTCTTGCGTCTCGGCTGCCGTGTGCCCGACCGTTTGGGGATCTGTTGTGCAGCTCGGGGGAGGAATGGGCTTGGCGAACAACCGGGTGCGGCTCAGTGGCGGTTCAGCGTGGCAGACGGACTTCCGTCGCCGGACCACGGGCCCCGCCCCGAGGACGGCGATGGAGATCGCCACGGTCCGCCGCACGCTGAATCACACCCTGACCGAACTGAAGCGGGCCATCGACCAGCACGCGGTCGCGGACGCCGCCGGCCTGTACGCCCTGGCGTGGCACCAGGCGGCCGGCGCTCCACCGAGCGAGACCAGGGAGCAGCGGGCGCAACTGCAGGACTACAAGGAGATCCTGGGCTCCCGGCGTTGGCAGGAGGAGGAGCGGCGCCAGGCAGCCGCGGCGCCCCCGAGGGCCGTCGTGTCCCGGCCGAATCAGGCGGTCGCCGCCGTGCCCGGGGCCCGGCCGGGCGCAGCCCGAGCGAACGACTCCGTTGTCCGGTCGTCGGGCCGGAAGGCCATGCCGCCCACGGCACCTCGCCTTCCCCTCGCTCCGCCCAAGGCCCCGGCACCCCCGGCCCCGATCGTGGGAGCCCGTCCCTCTCGCAGGTCGGAGCCGGCGCTCTTGGAGACCGGTCGGCTGTGGGAGATCGCGACCGAACTGCGGCCGCTGCTGGAGCAGACCGCCCGCTCGGGCGCCTCCACCACCTGGCCCCAGGTCCACAAGCGTCTGCCGGGCCTGCCCCGACTCCACGCCGACGATCAGTGCGTGATCCTGTGGCTGGTCGACGAAGACGGCCAGAAGGGAGAGCCTCTCCTGTCCGCGCTTGTCACGGTCGGAGACCGCCAGATGCACCCCCGCTTCCCGGCCGTAGCCGAACAGCTCGGCTGGTCGAGTCCGGCGGGCACCCGGCAGCACACCGCGTGGAGCTACGAGGTTCTGAAGGTTCACCAGCACTGGCGCTACCGGCGCTGACCCTGCCGGGAGCGTTCCTGGCGTGAAGCCCGCCCCGTCGCCTGCCCCGCAGACGGGAACCCTGGGCAAGCCTCCCCGACGGGACGGCTTGCCCGGCCCCGTCCTGGGTCTACCGGCCGCCACGGTTGTCGTAGACCGCGATGCGCAGTTCGCTCATCGCGGCCGCGGCCTGGTCGGCGTCCTGTCCCTGGTCGATGGCTTCCAACGCGGCGGCAGCCGACACCTGGACCTGGTGGGGCATTCCCTCGTAGGCGGAGAGCCGGTAGGCCACCTCCCGGCGTGCCTTGCGCTCCTCGTCACTCACCCCGCCCGGGGCGAGGGGGAACATCGCGGCCTGGTACATGCTCAGGCTGGCGACCGCCATGTCGGCCAGACCTTCCGCGTGGCCGTCGACCGGCGCAACCTCCCGGGCGGGCCGGAGCAGCGCCTGGAAGAAGTTGACGGTCTGACGGCGGGAGAGCAGTGCCCAGATTCCCGCGCCAAGGCCGCCGGCTCCGGCGAAGACGAGGGCCAGGAGCCGGCCGGACACCACGAGGCCGAGCGTGGCCCCGCCGAACGTCCCGAACGTCGCCATCAGAAAGGTGATCATCAGGTGCATGCGTATGGGGAGCGGAGGCGTCATGCCCAGCAGTATGCACAGCGTCACCGACACCCCCGAGGCGGCCGGGAAGCCCAGGCAGAGAGCGGCTGGGCACGCCCCCGCTCAAGACGGCTTGCCCAGGTCCGGCGAGGGCTTGTTTAGGTGGGCAGGCGGGGTGACAGCCAAGATGCGCCCCAGCTCCAGGCCGCCCATGTCTCAGCATCGGCGAACACCCCGGTCCGATCGGCGAGCATCGCGAGGACCTGGCCGCGGGCGAGCTCCACCTCCTGGCGCTCGGCGTCGGTGACGATGCCGAGCCGTCGTACGTGGGCGTACTCGTCCAGGTCCTTCCACTGCCAGGTGGTGAGGTCGGGGTCGATGACGAGGTCGAGGGTCAGGTCGAAGGTGTCGAACCCGGTCTCGGTGCGGCGGGTGGGATGCTCGAAGTTGACGTACCAGTTGCGCAGCCGGCGCCCCGTGCCGTCGGGGACGAAGAAGGCGTTGACGCTGAACCACCCCGTCGGCGGCTTCCACAGCAGCAGCTCGGTCTCCTGCCACCGCCCCGGTGCGAGCTCCCACTCCCCCGTCGCCATCGCGTCGAACGCCTCAGTACGCACCGAGCGGTCGCCCTCCGCGCGGGCCTTGGCATACAGGGCAGGCCAGCGGGCCTCCGCCCCCGGCGCGCACGCGGTCACCAGCGCCTCGCCCGTGTCGGCGATAACCCGTAGAGCCTGCTCGCTCCACACCCGCCCGGAGCGGTGTACGTCGCGCCGAACGACCGTCTCCCCCGTCGTGAAGGTCTTCACCGGTGCCTCCCTCGCGAGCCCGGCCGGGACGTCCGGCCACGCGAGCACCACCTGAGCGCGCGGGGGCGGGGTGGGCAAGCCGCCGTTCGGGGCGGCTTGCCCGGGTCCCCGCTCAGGCGTGCCCGGCCGCCGTCTCCCACAGGGGGCGGGCGAGCCCGGTCCCGTCGCAGTGGAAGCACCGGCCGCCCCCGGGCGTGCTGCGGGCGCCGATGGTGCCAAGGGCGTGGAGCAGGAGCCGGGTGAGGCCGTCGACGTGGCCGGTGTGCAGCGCCAGTTCGTGCCGCTTGCTGATTCGGTTGTTGCACACCCAGCGGCGAAGGCCGGGGCGCGGGTTGAGTCGGGTGTCCGGTCCCATCCCGACCAGGGGACCTGGCACCGACTCTCTCGCATGCAGAACGCGGGCTCGCGTCTTGGCGGCCTCCAGAACCTCCCGTGCCTGATCCCGGCTCATCGTGTAGGCACCGCGAGGCAGGGGCCGTTGCGGCCGGGAGACCGCGATGAACCATGCCGAAGGCACGTAGGCATGCGCGGTGATGGTCTGGTTGGTGAAGTCGATGTGGCGCTGGAGTTCTTCCTCTGCCCGGCCGACGCGGGCGAAGCGGTCGCTGTAGGCCCGCTCGATCTGGTGCTCTGCCATCCAGGCGGTGTGGTCGTTGTCCCGGTAGGGGACGACCGCGGCCTGCTGTTCCTTGTCGCGTGCTGCGCCGCCGTACACGAAGTGCGGTGCCATCTCGCTAGCTGGCACATCGACGACCAGGACGGTCTTCGTCCCGTCGGTCAGCTCGAATATGTCCAGGTCCGGCAGGTAGGGCTGGACGTGGTTGCGGATCCACTGGGCGTACTGCTGCCGGTTGACCTCGTCGGGGTCGATGCCCACCAGGACGGTCGTCTTGTCCTGGACGCCGAAGATGATCAGCCCGCCACGGGTGTTGGCCATGGCGGCGACATCCTTGGCGAACTCGTTCCACCGGCCGTCCCGGGGCTGCTGGGGAAGCATCTCCTTCCAGTCCAGGTCGTCGGACTCCTCCAGGTTGTCCGCCGCGGCCTTGCGGACCATGTCGAAGGTGAGAGGACCGGGCGGGCATCCGAGGTGTTCGTGGAGTCTTGTCCATGTGCGTGCCATGCGCGGCAGCGTAGAGGTCATATCGACCTCTGTCAGGGACGCTTTCCCCCGCGATGGGCGGGCGGTGATTAACACGCCAGGCAACTGATGGCTCACCCTGAACAGAAGAGCCCCCGTACTCACTCGGAACACATCAGGTGCCGCTGCTGTCTGGCGGCCTCCCGGACTCGGCAAGGGGCGAGAACCGTTTCCGCCGACGTCCTGGAGGCCGTTGTGCTGTTCGCTGGAAGCAACCGTCCAGCCAACGGTTCAGCCGCCGCTCGGTGCAACCCTCCCGGGCGGATCGCAGTCCCGCCGGGCGGTCACGCGGGGGCGGCCGGGGAGGTACTGGCGGTCAAGGCTCCGTGCTGCGAGAAGCAGGCCGTACGGCGTTCTTGGCCTGCCGCCCTCTTGCGTCTCGGCTGCCGTGTGCCCGACCGTTTGGGGATCTGTTGTGCAGCTCGGGGGAGGAATGGGCTTGGCGAACAACCGGGTGCGGCTCAGTGGCGGTTCAGCGTGGCAGACGGACTTCCGTCGCCGGACCACGGGCCCCGCCCCGAGGACGGCGATGGAGATCGCCACGGTCCGCCGCACGCTGAATCACACCCTGACCGAACTGAAGCGGGCCATCGACCAGCACGCGGTCGCGGACGCCGCCGGCCTGTACGCCCTGGCGTGGCACCAGGCGGCCGGCGCTCCACCGAGCGAGACCAGGGAGCAGCGGGCGCAACTGCAGGACTACAAGGAGATCCTGGGCTCCCGGCGTTGGCAGGAGGAGGAGCGGCGCCAGGCAGCCGCGGCGCCCCCGAGGGCCGTCGTGTCCCGGCCGAATCAGGCGGTCGCCGCCGTGCCCGGGGCCCGGCCGGGCGCAGCCCGAGCGAACGACTCCGTTGTCCGGTCGTCGGGCCGGAAGGCCATGCCGCCCACGGCACCTCGCCTTCCCCTCGCTCCGCCCAAGGCCCCGGCACCCCCGGCCCCGATCGTGGGAGCCCGTCCCTCTCGCAGGTCGGAGCCGGCGCTCTTGGAGACCGGTCGGCTGTGGGAGATCGCGACCGAACTGCGGCCGCTGCTGGAGCAGACCGCCCGCTCGGGCGCCTCCACCACCTGGCCCCAGGTCCACAAGCGTCTGCCGGGCCTGCCCCGACTCCACGCCGACGATCAGTGCGTGATCCTGTGGCTGGTCGACGAAGACGGCCAGAAGGGAGAGCCTCTCCTGTCCGCGCTTGTCACGGTCGGAGACCGCCAGATGCACCCCCGCTTCCCGGCCGTAGCCGAACAGCTCGGCTGGTCGAGTCCGGCGGGCACCCGGCAGCACACCGCGTGGAGCTACGAGGTTCTGAAGGTTCACCAGCACTGGCGCTACCGGCGCTGACCCTGCCGGGAGCGTTCCTGGCGTGAAGCCCGCCCCGTCGCCTGCCCCGCAGACGGGAACCCTGGGCAAGCCTCCCCGACGGGACGGCTTGCCCGGCCCCGTCCTGGGTCTACCGGCCGCCACGGTTGTCGTAGACCGCGATGCGCAGTTCGCTCATCGCGGCCGCGGCCTGGTCGGCGTCCTGTCCCTGGTCGATGGCTTCCAACGCGGCGGCAGCCGACACCTGGACCTGGTGGGGCATTCCCTCGTAGGCGGAGAGCCGGTAGGCCACCTCCCGGCGTGCCTTGCGCTCCTCGTCACTCACCCCGCCCGGGGCGAGGGGGAACATCGCGGCCTGGTACATGCTCAGGCTGGCGACCGCCATGTCGGCCAGACCTTCCGCGTGGCCGTCGACCGGCGCAACCTCCCGGGCGGGCCGGAGCAGCGCCTGGAAGAAGTTGACGGTCTGACGGCGGGAGAGCAGTGCCCAGATTCCCGCGCCAAGGCCGCCGGCTCCGGCGAAGACGAGGGCCAGGAGCCGGCCGGACACCACGAGGCCGAGCGTGGCCCCGCCGAACGTCCCGAACGTCGCCATCAGAAAGGTGATCATCAGGTGCATGCGTATGGGGAGCGGAGGCGTCATGCCCAGCAGTATGCACAGCGTCACCGACACCCCCGAGGCGGCCGGGAAGCCCAGGCAGAGAGCGGCTGGGCACGCCCCCGCTCAAGACGGCTTGCCCAGGTCCGGCGAGGGCTTGTTTAGGTGGGCAGGCGGGGTGACAGCCAAGATGCGCCCCAGCTCCAGGCCGCCCATGTCTCAGCATCGGCGAACACCCCGGTCCGATCGGCGAGCATCGCGAGGACCTGGCCGCGGGCGAGCTCCACCTCCTGGCGCTCGGCGTCGGTGACGATGCCGAGCCGTCGTACGTGGGCGTACTCGTCCAGGTCCTTCCACTGCCAGGTGGTGAGGTCGGGGTCGATGACGAGGTCGAGGGTCAGGTCGAAGGTGTCGAACCCGGTCTCGGTGCGGCGGGTGGGATGCTCGAAGTTGACGTACCAGTTGCGCAGCCGGCGCCCCGTGCCGTCGGGGACGAAGAAGGCGTTGACGCTGAACCACCCCGTCGGCGGCTTCCACAGCAGCAGCTCGGTCTCCTGCCACCGCCCCGGTGCGAGCTCCCACTCCCCCGTCGCCATCGCGTCGAACGCCTCAGTACGCACCGAGCGGTCGCCCTCCGCGCGGGCCTTGGCATACAGGGCAGGCCAGCGGGCCTCCGCCCCCGGCGCGCACGCGGTCACCAGCGCCTCGCCCGTGTCGGCGATAACCCGTAGAGCCTGCTCGCTCCACACCCGCCCGGAGCGGTGTACGTCGCGCCGAACGACCGTCTCCCCCGTCGTGAAGGTCTTCACCGGTGCCTCCCTCGCGAGCCCGGCCGGGACGTCCGGCCACGCGAGCACCACCTGAGCGCGCGGGGGCGGGGTGGGCAAGCCGCCGTTCGGGGCGGCTTGCCCGGGTCCCCGCTCAGGCGTGCCCGGCCGCCGTCTCCCACAGGGGGCGGGCGAGCCCGGTCCCGTCGCAGTGGAAGCACCGGCCGCCCCCGGGCGTGCTGCGGGCGCCGATGGTGCCAAGGGCGTGGAGCAGGAGCCGGGTGAGGCCGTCGACGTGGCCGGTGTGCAGCGCCAGTTCGTGCCGCTTGCTGATTCGGATCTCCAGCGCGAAGCCTGAATCGTCGATGTCATCCGTGCCGATGGCGATGCCGCGTGTCACGGTGTGGATGAGGTCGTGGACGTGGCCCAACGTCTCTGCCCCGGACATCTCCACCCGCGCCGTGAAAAGAGTGTCGTAGGGATGGGTGACGGACAGCAGCGCCTCCGGCGACTCGAACGGTATGAGGCGGCCGACCGGTTCGGGGTGCGCCGCGCGAAGGCGCGTCAGGGCGTGCCACAGGTCTCCCATGTCGCCAAACCCGGGCTGTACGTCTGCGTTCTCCTGCTTGCTGCGCCTCATGGCTTCCCTCCGGTTGATGACGCTCAGGAGAGCTGTCTACGCCGTGGCCGGGGCGCATACCGTCGCCCCGGCCACGCCGTCCCGCCCAGCGGCGCGGTGACTTCGGGATCCGTCCCGCTGTGCGGCCTGGCGGCTCCCGGCCGCGGCTCCCGGCCGCACAGCGGGCTCGCCCGCTCCCGTCAGCGGCCGACCGGTTCGGGGTAGCGCCGGCGGCGCCTGTCCGGGTCGTCGACGCCGATCTCGTACCAGGGCTCACCGCGCTTCAGCCGGGGCAGGGTGTTCACCCACACCGCGACGGTGATGCCCTTCACGTCGGCGGTGAGCGCCTGGCGGCGGTTGTCGAGCAGGTGCTCCTCCTTCCCCGCCAGGACGACATACAGCAGCGGGAAGCGCTCGGAGCGGGTGTAGCGGTAGCGCTGCCAGAACGGGTACGTGCTCCCGTTGGTGCCGCGGGCTCCTTCCCAGGCGCGGTGCCCGGCGTAGCGCTCGTAGTCCCAGACCTCCTTCGCGAGGCGGGCCTGGGACATGGTGCCGTTGTCGAGCTCGAAGAGGCGCACCTCGCTGGTCCTGGTCGGCACGGCGAGGACGGCGTCGGTGTTGAAGCTGAGGCCGGTCTCCTTGATGGCGTGGTTCACCTCCACCTGCCAGTCGGTCAGGCACTCACGGTCTCCGGACAGGACCGTGTCGGTGTAGGCGAGGATCATCTCCGTCACCGCGACAGCGTGAGGACCGAACCCGGCTCGAACGGCCTTCGCTCCGGTGCCGGCCTTCGGACGCAGCGGCAGCTCATTGCCTTCAGCCAGAGCCTTCTGCCCCGCCGGTGTCAGGTTCCAGATCTGCTCTTTGCCCACCTTGCCGTTCGTCTCCGCCAGCCCGAGCTCCGCCAACTCCTTCATCGCCCTGCGCACGTACGACCGGCCATCCGACTCCTCCTTTGTGATCACCTCAGCCATCTGCCGCACCGTCGCTATCCGCACACACCCCAGCAACCTCAATGCATCAGCCCTCACCTTCCCGGCTGTGGGAGTAGACCTCTTCCCCTTCGCCGGTGTCTCAGGTGAAGTTAGAGAGGCGTCAGCATGCCGGGAGGCCCCCTTACGGGCGGTGTGAGCTGCGGTAATGGGCACGACGTTGGAATCGTTCACGGCACTGGACGCGGCACTGGATTCCAGGCCGCCCGAAGGGCGCTCAGCACCCCTTGTCCAGGTCGAACGCGGCTCCGGGTCAGGCTGTGCGGGCGGAGTGAGAGCGGGCATCGGATCCTCGGTTCTCCGGCCGGCGGCCGGGTCGGTGAGCTGGACCAGGTCGCGCGCCGCTGCGCACAACCCAGTGGCCACCGTGAGGAAGCCCCCCTTGTCCGCTGTCTGATCACCCCGGCCCACCGGCGTCTTCTATGTCCGAGAAACGCCTCGCCCCGGCTGATTTGTCCGTGACCGGCACCACATCCGCGCCCCGGGCTGGCCGGGCCCGGCGGGGGAGGGAGACTCCTCCCTCCCGAGCACCGTCCTCTGTCCACAGGGCTCCACTTTAAGAATCGATCTTGAGGCCGCCGCGATCAGCGAGGCGGCCCGTCGATGAGGAGCCGTCCATGTTCCACAACCCCACCGCGCCGCTCGCCCCGATGACCCCGGACGCGGTGCTCAGCGCCTTCCGCTACCTGCGGGCCATAGAGGCCGGCGACACCGAAGCGGCTGCCGGATTCGCCGACGCCGATCCGCGGATGTCCGCACTGCTCCCGGACGTCGCGCAGCGGATCATCGTCCCGGTCACCGCGATCCGCGTGATGCACGGCACCGACCCGGAACCCGTAGACGACTCCTTCGCCCTGGAGGCCCTCGGGCGGGTCTTCGTGGACACCCTGCGCGACTGGGCGCAGGCCGGGCCGGACTCGGCGGAGGGCGTCGCCCACGCGGTCATCGCCTTCGTCAGGCAGCTCCTCACCCAGGAAGAGCACGGTGAAACCGTCGCCGAAGTCCTGCGCCACCTGGAGGCCGTCGGCTTCGGCCAGGCCCTCGCTGCGCACCCCGCACCGGCCGGCGCGCCCGCGGAGCGCACCACCGGCGTGTAGTGCGCACCGAGCCCGCCGGTGGTGCGCACGGAGCACCGCACCACCGGCGGGAGGCGCGCGCACGATGCGCACCGTGGACCGCGCCGCGCGCATCCAGTGCGCGCACCTCCCGGAAGGTGCGGTGCGCCCCGCGCGCCGCGTGTATCGAGTGCGCGCACCACGTCACCGTTCGCCGTCCGCAGGCGGGGCGGACTCCTATATCACACACCCCCTTGTCCGCGACCTGATCGGCGGCCGGGACCGGCTCTGACTAGGGGAAACGCTCCGGTAGCGAACCTGGTCAAGGAGAGACGTGCGGCCGCCCAGACCTGGACAAGGGGTGGCCGGGTCGGCTGCCCAGACCTGGACAAGGGGTAGGCGGTCGGCCGCCCGGAGCTGGACAAGGGGTAGGCGAACAGCCGGTGCGCACGATCCGGGAGGTGCGCGCGTGAGGTGCGGAACATCGGATGCCAGACATCGTGATGCGCACGGTGCGGTGCGGAACATCGAGTGCCGGGCATCGTCGGGAGGTGCGCACGGGTGCGCGGAACATCGTGGTGCGCACGGGAGTGGAGCCCACCCGGTGGACTCCATCGGGTGGGCTCCACTCTCCACTCGATGGAGTCCACCCGATGTTCTGCATCCGATGCCGGGCATCGTCCACTGGATGCTGAACATCGTGGGTTCCACTCGGTGGACGATGCCCGGCATCGTCACCACAGCCAGGCACTGGAGTGCCGCACCCGGGACAGGGCGCGGGCATCGCGGCGCGCGGCGGCGTTGCCGATCCGGCTCTGCCGGGAACGGGGCCGGCGCGACTCCCCGGCCGCGAGGCGGCGGCGTCCGGCGTCCTGGAGCCGCCGCCGCTGCTTGCGCAGCTCCTCCTTCTTCGCCGCCTTCGACTTCGGTGTCCGGGGCCGCTTCCAGACCGGCTGCCACCCCAGGGGCTCATCGGGCTCGGGCTCCTGGTCCTCGTCGAGCGCGGCGGCCATCTCTTTGTGGGCTGCGCGGGCTCGGGCGAGGGCGTCCTTGGGTCCCGGGATCTCCGGGTTCTCCGGTGTGGTCATGCGATTCCTCCAGTGGGTGTCCGGCCCGGCGTCTGCTGCACGCCGGGCTGCTGGGTGTGTGACGGCGGGGACGGCGCCGGGGCGGGCTGTGGCGCGGGGCCGGGGGCGACGGCGCGCTCCCGGATGCCGTCCTGGAGCTTGGCGGCCATCTTGGCGGCGGCCTCGATCGTCCGGCGGGTCTGCTCCAGCGCGGCAACGTCGGTCCCCTGCTTCTGCTCCTGGCCCCGGCCGGCCTTCCGGTCCGTGCGCGACGGATGCGGGCGAGACCTCGAGGCGCCGGGCACGGCGACGGTGTGCGGGCGGGCACGGGAGCCCAGGCGGTCCGAGCGGCGCACCGCGTGGACCCGGGCGGTCAGCGCTCCGGCTGCCAGGCGGGCCCGCTCGTAGAGGGGAGCGTTCCGCTTGCGGGTCAGCGGGCGCAGCACGGCCTGGTCCTCCGTGTCGCGCGGGTACAGGGCGCGCAGGTCGGCGGTCATCATCCGGCCCCGGCCGACGGGGCGGGTGTAGTCGTCGACGGCCGTCTGCACGATCTGTTCATCCAGGCCCGCCTGGTGGGGTCGGCCGCGCAGGACGTAGGAGAGGTGGCGGCGGGCTTCGGCGAGCAGGTGGTGTCGTTTGAACGCGCCGCGCATCACGTACACCACGGCGACGACGTCGACGGCGGCCAGCACTATGTCGACCACCGGCCGCACCCGCGCCCACACCGCCGCGGCTGCCGCCCGCGCCCGCTGTGCCAGCCGGGAGACGACGTCGGCGCCGAACGCGGCGACCGCCGACTCCCGCCATCCCTCGCGCAGCTTGGACAACGACCGCAGCTCCGTGCGCTTCGGCGGGCGCGTCCGGTCGGCGGCCTGGCAGGCCAGCGCGTAGCCGGCCCGCTCCCCCGGCGCATGCCCGTGCTTCCCTGCGTAGTCGGTCACCAGGACGGACAGCGCGTCTTCGATCTGCTGGCGGCGGGTCGACTGCCAGCCGATGAGCCGCTGGTCGATGCCCGCGATCTCCATGACGGGCCGGCGGCCGGGGGTCACCTCGCGGGGCTCCCACGCCCACCCGAGCCGGGCGGACACCTCCTCCATGAAGTACAGGGTGTAGAGGGTGTCGGCCGCGACGATGTGGGACAGCAGCGTGTCCGCCGACAGGTTGCCCCACGTTCCCTTGTCGTCCGGCCGCCGGGCGCGGATCGACACCACCGCATGATCGTGAAGCAGCGGCCTCGCCTCGGCAGCTCTGGACTCGTAGTGCCGGAACACCGCGACGATCAGCCCGCCGTCCCGGATCGGCCTGCGGCGCTTGCCGCCGCTTCCCGACCGGATCTGCGCGACCGACTCCCCCACCCACGCCAGCGTCTTGTCCACGGAGATGTCCTGGCACAGCTCCAGCACCCGACGGGTCTCGTCATCCATCAGCGCCCACGCGATGTGGGCCGTCGGCGACGGCCGGAACGTGAGGTCCATGCCCAGCCAGGGCCGCCGCTCCTTGGCCTTCTCGGTCTTCGCCGACCGGTTGTGCTCGATGGGCCTGCCCAGCACCGTCGCCCGCCGGGCCTGCGCCGGGCTCTTGCCCTCCGCCAGGCGCTCGCGCTCGATCCGGTCGGCGTCCGGGTGCCGGCCCTCCCCCAGAAGCAGTTCGGCCTGCCGCTCGGTCACCACATCCCCAGCCGTGAGGCCGACCGCGGCCAGGCCCCGGCCCCTCCAGACGCCGGGCGGGACACCGGCTTCGTCCTGGGCGTCGCGCAGCGCCTTGCCCGCGGGGCGGTGGCCGTCGCCGACCATCACGCCGCGGAAGAGGTAACGCCACCCGTCACCCGGGCGAACCGCCGCTTGGCTGATCATCGGCCCATGGAACACCTGGGTTGACCTGCACAAAAGCGTGATCCGAGGTCCTTCCCGCCGGGCGGGAGGCCATCACCAAGTCTTTACCGGAGCGCCCGCCAGGCGGGCCGCCGCAGCAGCCCGAGACGGTAAGCCGGCGCCGGGTGCACAGTCCGCCGCATGACCTACGAACTGTTCCACGGAGACCTCTGCCCGCTGTGCCTACGTCCCCTCACGCTGCGGGAGACCGTCGAGGTCCGATCACATCAGCGGCTTCAGCCCACGCGGACCTCAACGGTTCCTCACTGCTACCCCTGCGCTGGCGATATGGCCCGAGCGCAGGAGTGGGCGGACATGATGCACGCCCGCTACGAGAGTTGACCGTGCCGTGCGAATACTGCGCACCCGAACACACAGCAGGGCCAGTTTCCCAAATTTGGGAAACTGGCCCTGGGACCTCAGCACTACTGGGGGGCGGCCTTCGTCACCGTGGACGCCCAGGAAGCGATCTCCTCAGCAAGACGGCGGGTCTCTTCCGGGTTCTCCTCGAACGCCTTCTTCACCAGTCCTCGAGTCAGGTGCTTCTTGGCGAGGGCCACGGCGTTCTCCAGCTGTCCCAGCGCGCTCGGCGTGGTGGCCGGGTGGTTGGTGCTGCTGAGCACCTCGCCCTGGATGGCCTTCTTCGGGTTGCCGTACCCGAGATCGTCGACGGCTGCCTTGAGGGCCGCCGCAGTGGGCTGTCCGTTTCTCTTGTCGGACTTTCCCCAGGCTTCGCTGACGGCTTCCAGGCCGTTGTGTCGAAGCACTGGCGCGAGGACCTGGACGTGCCCGGTGTTGGCGCTCGCTCCTTCCGGGAGCGCCTTCTGCACCTTGGCCGTGGCGACCAGGAGGTAGCCGTGAGTGGAGGAGTAGTCCCACCGACGCTTCACGTAGTCGACGAAGTTCTCGTACTCCGGACGCCATAGTTCGTCGTCATGGATGAGCGCCAGGGCGGGGCCGGCCTCCCGGCTGAACTTGTCCTTCGCTTGCCGAACGGTGAGTTCCGCATTGTCTTGAGCCTTGCCGATGATGCCTTCCAGCACAGCCAGGCGTTCGACGGCGGTGCCCTCATGTGCGGCGCGCGGCAGCGGGACGAGACTGGCAGGTGTGTCAGCAGGATCGGCTCGGTCCGCGGCCTTCTGGAGGCCACCGCGTCCAGCCTTCGCGGGGGGTGCAGAAGCTGCGGCCTTCTGGAGCAGTTTGGAAGCCATCAGGCGCCCTTCGGTGTGAGTACGTGGTCCAGGATCTGCCCGTACCAGCCGCGGAGCTTCTTGGCCTCGCGGCCGGGAGCGGCGGTGATCGGCGTGCAGGCGACCCGGCACTCCTCCCGTACGGAGTAGCTGACGATTCCCGGGTAATGCCCCTCATCAGCTGTGAGGTGTTCGAGCACCTTGTCGCCGAAGGTTTCCACGAGCTGCCCGTTGACGAAGTGATTGACGGCGCGCATGTCGTCCTTCTTCGGCAGGATGCTCCTCACCACCCCGGCGATCTCCAGCCCCTCGTTCATCCCGCTGCCGGGCGCGCTGACGAACCGGATGGTGCGGAGCGCCTGCTCGGCTCCGAGTCGGCCATCGGCGGTCAGGGTGGCTGGGATGAGGACCTTCTTCGCTGCGATGAGCGCACAGGTGGCGAGCTTTCCGCCCGCTCGCGGCGGTACGTCCATCACGGCGAGGTCGATCTCTCCTTCTAGCCCTTCCAGGGCCCGGCGCAGCCGTGCCTCGAACATGGTGGAGTCGGTCTCGCGGCGGCCGAGGGGGCGTTCGGAGGGAAGCACCCAGACGTTGGAGGGCCAACCCTCGCCCGCCCGCACGATCGCGTCGTGGATCAGTTCGGCCGGGTCGCCAGGAGGCGTGTCGGCCTCGGGGTCGATGTAGAGGAGGTCGTTGAGCGTGAAGCGCGGGTCCTTGACTCCGAGTTCTTCGGTGAGCGTGGCCCGGGGATCGAGGTCGACGGCGAGTACGTTCAATCCGCGTTCAGCAGCTTCGGCCACCATGCCTGCGGAGTTGCTCGTCTTCCCGACGCCCCCCTTCTCCGAGTAGTTCGCGACTGCGTCCACGCCAACCTCCACCTATACGTTCACTTCCGCGCCGGATCGTCGCTGCTCAGGCACCCTCCAGGCAAATCACATGGTGGGAGGCGTGGCGTTGACCTGCGCCTACGGGAGGCAGCGTAGCGGTCCCTGTTTCCCAAATTTGGGAAACGGTCGTGACGTCACCCGGCCTCCGGGCCGTAAAACACAAAAGGCCCGTACCTCCTGCTGCGGCATTCGCAGGGGGTACGGGCCTCGGGGTGTTCGGGGGCGTCAGGACGCCCAGGTCGCGGGTGCGCCGGGGATGGGGAGGGCGGCGGTCATGCGCTCACCCCCGCGACGGCGGCGTCCAGGAGCGCCGCGGCGTCGGCCTCGTACGGGTCGGCGAACAGCTGGTGGTCGCCGACGTCGAACGGCGCGTACCGCGCGGAGACGCGGTAGCCGGGCACGATGGTGGTCTCCCGTCCGTCCAGCGCGGCGGTGAGCCGGTCGTAGTCCTGCTGGGCGTGGCGGGTCTGGGTGTACGGGCCGAGGCGCAGCAAGGTGAAGCCGTCGCGGCTGTCGTCGCGGCTGCGGGCCTCGATGTAGAGGGCGTAGTGCGCGAGGTCCATGCCGATGTCGTCGGGCAGGGGGAGGTTCGCGGCGGCGTGGGTGAGCATCGCGTAGCCCGGCTGCCAGGTGCCGAGGATCGCGGTGGTCTCGCAGCGCAGCCAGCCGCGTTCGGTGTAGCCGAGCTGGCGGCCGTGGAGGTAGGCGGCGGCGTGCGGGGTGTCGGGGTGGACCAGGGCAACGGCGATCATCTCGGGGCCGTAGTCGTCTCCGGGCCGGGGGTGAGCCCGTTCGACGAACGGCCCGATGCGCACGGCGACGTCCAGGGACCGGCCGGGCGTCCAGGGCTCCGGATTGCGTACCGCGGCGAGCATCGCGCGGAACCCGTCGACAACGGCCTGATCCTCGGGCTCGCCGGGCTGTATCTCGGTGAGCAGTGCGTCGGCGATGCGGGGCTCTTCGGTCGTGCAGGAGAACACCGTGTCGTCGGCGGGGTCGTCGGTGGGTGAGGAGATCAGCTCGAACTGGGCGGTTCCCGGCCGGGCGCCGGGGGTGGGGACGGTGTAGAGGAAGCCGTCGATGGTGGAGGGCTTGGTGTCCATCAGCTCGCCTCCGCCAGGGTGGTGGTGCGGTGGGCGGCGTCGTACGCGTCCAGGACGGCCTTGGCGGGGTTGCCCGTGTCGGCGACCTGGTGGCCGCCTGCGCGCGCCCACGTCCGGATCGCGGCCAGTTGCTCCTTGCTGCGCTTGGTGCCGGTGGTCGGCGCGGGTGCTGCGGCGGGCGCCGTGGGACGGCCGCCGGCCTTCACCGTGCGCAGCGTTTCCTGTGCCTGTTCCAGTTCTGCCTTGAGCTTGGCGACGCGCTCTTCGGCCTCGCGCTGGGCGTCGTCGCTCTCGCGCCGTGCGGTCAGCTCGGAGAGGTCGCTGCGGATGCGGGCGGCCTTGTTGCGGATGACGGCGGCCGGGTGGTCCTTCGCCCAGGAGAGCATGGCCTCGATCCCGTCGCTGTCCATCGGACCGTCGGACGCGGGGCCGGCCGCCTGAGGGGCGTCGGTGCCGGTGTCCGGGGTGGAGGCGTCGGTGTGCTGGAGGGCTTCGGCCAGTTCACCCTCCGACAGTCCGAGGGTCTCGCGGACGTGGGCGGGGCTGTCGCCGTTGTTCAGCATGGAGGCGGCGGTGGCGGTGAAGGCGTTGGCGGGCATCGTGTCTCCGGTCGTCGGGGTGTCGGGGGCGTTCAGGTGGGGGAGCAGGGTGACGAGGTCGTCCTCGCCGCAGGGCAGCCCGAGCGCGCCCAGGAGGTCGGCGAGGTCGTCCTTGTCGCGGGCCTGGTGGGCGACCACCAGGGAGGCGGCGGCACTCTGGCCGCCGCTTGTGGGGGTGAGTTCGAGGGCCTCCGCTTCGAGGGCCTCTTTCATGTCGGTGAACACGGCGGCTCCTCTACGCGGTGCTGGCGCGGGGCGTGCGCTGGGCGAGCAGCAGGAGCTCGCAGTTGCGCTTCTTCTGGGCGTCGGTGAGCGGCCGGGCCTTCGCGCCGTGGCGGTGCCAGAGCGGGGAAGCGGGCGGCTCGGGATAGGCGAGGGTGGGATCGACGTCGTCCTGCGGAGTGCTGCTCATGGGAGCCTCCGGGTGGGATGTCAGGAGTGGTTGTCGTCGCGCCGGCGCTTGGGCTGGGTGTCGGAGGCGAACCTCCCGAGACGGGCCTCGGTCGGGTTGGCAGCGATCCAGGATTCGGCGCAGAACTTGTGAGAGGGCTCCCCTGCGTGGGAGCGCAGCGGTGTGGGCTTCTCGCACAAGGCGCAGGGGCGGTGCTGCCAGCGGTCGTAGTGCCGGGCATCGCGCCAGTCCAGGAGGCCGCCGGGGAGCGGGATCAGGCCCGGCTCCCACAGCGGTTCCCTGGCTCGCTTGCGGGTCACGGCCGCAGGTCGGGCAACTGCTGGAGCACCTGCTCCAACAGGTCCGGTGTCGGCTTCCAGGGACCGAGCTGCCCGCCGATGGGGACGGGTAGGGCGAGCTCCTGGACGTCGGTGAGCACCAGGTGCCACGCCTCGGGCTGCGCCCACTCGGTACAGGGCGGGGAGCCGTCGGGGTCCTGGTGGCAGTCGGTGATGCGCGCGACGCCGACCACGGCGCCGGTCACCAGTTCGCGGCTGCGGATCGTGCGGGCGACCAGCGGCAGGCGCAGGGCGGGCCGGTCGGTCTGCAGGCCCGCGTGCAGGAGCACCCAGCCGGGCCGCCACGGCCGGGGCCGGTTCTCGATCGTCTTCGCGCCGGTCAGGATCGCGGTGGTCCACGGCTGCCGGATGCTGATGCCGCGGATCCAGTCGCCCTCGGGCAGGGTCGTGGCGCTCACGCGGCTCGCCCCCACACGCTGGTTCCCGGACGTCCGGCCCGGCGGCCGTTGATGGACGGCACCGTGATGTGCTGCGCCGTCGCGAGGACTGCCCGGCCGGAGTGCTTGCCGTCGTAGAGAGCGGCATCGGCGGCCCTCTGCAACACGGTCAGGTCGCGGGAGCCGACCGAGGCCGGGGCCGCGGCGCCGACCGACGCGGCGACATCGACGGTGGTCCCGTCGTCCAGGACGACGGGCGTGCACAGCATCCGGACCAGCTGCTCCAGGCGCTGCGCGCGGTTGCCCGCGGCCAGCTCCAGGACCACGGCGAACTCATCGCCTCCGAGCCTGCCCACGGCGGCGCGCGGGCCCGCCCATGCGGTGAGCCTGGCGCCGAACGACGCGAGGACGGTGTCACCCGCCGCGTGTCCCAGGCCGTCGTTGATCTGCTTGAACCTGTCGGCGTCGACCATGACCACGGCCGTGTCATCGCCGTGGCGGGCCAGGAGCCGGCGGGCGCGGGCGGTGTAGGCGTCGCGGCGCAAGAGCCCGGTCAGCGGGTCCTTCTTCGTGGCAGCGAGCTTCTTGTGCAGCGCGACGGCGTGCACCACCCAGCCGGTCAGCGGCACGGCGGCTGTGGTGATCAGAAGGGTGCGCGGGCCGAACCGGCCCGAAGCGTGCAGGACGGAGTCCATACTGAGGTCTCCCTCTCGTCTCGTACGGGATGGGTGGCCCGGGGCAGCCGTCAGCCGGCAAGCAGGGCGGCTGTCCCGGGGCGGAGCTACAACTCGAAGGTGCTGGGCTTGGTCCAGCGGTAGGGGTTCGTCCAGCGGCCGGCGGTCGCGGCGGGCCAGTCGAGTTCCCAGCCGGGCCGGACTCCGCAGGCGCCCCAGCCGTCCGGCCGTCCGTGCGGGATCTCGCGTCCGGCCTCCTGTGCGGCGCGTGCCGCGTCGTAGACCTCGTGCGCGATCCGTACGGCGGCGCTGCGGCTGTCGGCCCGGCCGGTGAAGACATGCAGACCGTGCAGGCCGGGTGCCTCGGTGCTGCGTATCGGGACATCCACCTCGAAGTAGGGCAGCGGCACGTCCGTCTCCTCTCTGTGTTGAGGGGCCACCGCGACCGCCCCGGGCCCCGCGAGTGCGGGGCCCGGGGCGGCACGGAGTGCGCTCAACTCAGGCGCAGGTTCAGCTGGCTGTCCCGATGCCGTCGCGCAAGTGGGTCCGCGCACGGGCCAGGAGCGCGGGCTGATCGGCGTCGGGCTCGGTCAGCGCGTCGGTGAGGTAGGTGGCGGCGCAGTCCAGGTCCTCGCTGGCGTCCTGGAAGTGGCCGAGGCGGGACTCGGCGAGGACATCGCGGACCTCTTCGACCAGGTCGATGAATCGGGTCGGGGTGAGGCTGCGCGGCGGTTCGCTGCCGATGAGGGCGGCGAGGTCTGCGGTGAAGCAGGTGTCGAGCGCGGCGAAGGTGTCGGCCTTGGTCAGAACAGCAGCCATGAGGTTTCCCCTTGTCAGAAGTCGAGCCGGACCGTGATCGGGATACGGGAGTCACCGGCGTTGGTGTGGACGGTGCGGCGGTGCGCGGTGAGGCCGGCGCCCCCGCCCTGGATGGGCAGATGGCACTCGGGGCAGCCGAGGGACCAGTCGTCCCCGGCCGGGAGGTCGGCCGGGGTGAGCGGGTGCGGGTGCGGGCGCCTCGCGGCGCGGCTCACCGGCCCTCGCCTCCGGCCGGCTGCCGGTCGGCGAGGGCCAGGAGCTCCGCGGCGAGTTCCGGCGCGGCCAGGATGGTGCGCAGGATCGAGATGAGGCCGTCGCGCTCGATGGAGTTGAGGCGGTCCCACACGGCGTGGGCGTCACCGTGAACTCCGACAGCCTTGAGGTAGTCGGTCTCGGTGGCGGCGGTTTGCTCGGTGCCGCACCTGCCGCACCGGAAGGCGGCCTGGTCCCACCCGCACGCGGGGGTCGTGGTCGTCATCCGCTGATCGCTTCCAGGGCCTGCGCCTCGAGGTCGGCGCGGCCCTCGGGGTCGTCCTCCTGGTCGTCGTTGTCGTCCGGGCCGTGGATGGTGCAGCGCACGTCCGGGTCGTTCATCAGCTCGCCGGTCAGGGCGCGCAGGAGGTCGGTGACGTTGTAGACCGGGGCCCACGCCTGGCCTTCGCATTCGTCGTCGAAGGGGCAGCCCACCAGGACCTCGAAGCCGACGTCGCCCGCACCGTCGACGTCGTTGCGCTGGGCAAGGACGATGCGGTCCGCTCCGAGCCGGATCTCCGCGACGCGGTCGCCGTCGGCGAGGACCGAGCCGTCGCGCCAGCGCCACATCGGCAGGATCTCGGGGCCGAAGTATCGGCGGACCAGGAGCCGGTCGCCCAGGCCCTCGCCGCCGTCCCAGCCGAGATCCGCGCGCCGGGCGTCGCTGAGCCGCTGGAGCAGTTCCTGGAGGCGGTAGATGTTCTCCGCGACGACGACGTGATCGAACCCTTCGGCGGGCAGGCCGGAGAACGCGTCGACCATGGCAGCGTGCTGCGCAAGGACCGCCAGTTCGGGCACGCGCCGGTTCCCGGGCCGGCCTTCTTGGCGTTCGACGCACACGGAGGCCGGGGTGGGAACGAGCAGCGCGACCGTGGGCACGCCGTGGCGGCGGGCGGTGGCGATCAGGTCGGCGCGGACGGACTGCTCGCAGTTCGTCGCGTCGATGACCGTCATCTCCCGGCGGGCGAGGCGGGCCTCCAGGACGGCCTGGAGCGCGAACACGGCGTCAGCCGTCGATTCCTGGCAGCCCGCGTCATCGCTGACCATCGCCCTGAACCTGTCGAGCTCGAGGACCTGTGTGTCGGGCCAGGTGCTCGCCCACGTGCTCTTGCCCGAACCTGCCGCACCGATCAGGCAGACCAGCGAGGGATCCGGGATCGTCGTGTCGACGGGCAGCGCGTTGTCCAGGCGGAAGGTCTTCATGCGGTTTCTCCCTGCGGGTCAAGAGCACGGGTGGCGTAGTAGGTCTGGAGTCCGGCGTTCTCGGTGATGAGGGCCGCGGCCTCGTGCAGCGGGCACGACATCTCGCCGTCGCGGTCCGGCTCGATGCGTCCGGCGGCCTGCCCGGCGACCGTGAGCAGCTGCGCGAGGGAGCCGAAGACGCCGTCCTGGCGGTGGTCCTCGTGGTGGAGCTCGCGCAGGATCTGCGCGAGCTCCTGGGCGCCGACCTCGCCGGTGAGTTCGTCCTCGATCTGCTGGAGGGCGAGCTGGGCGATGCCGAGCGAGCCGCGCACACGGTCCAGACGGGTGCGGCCGCTCATCGCGTGGTCGCCTTGGTGGTGGCGATCAGCGCGGCGACGGTCTCCCAGCCGTGGTGCCAGGCGGAGTCGAGGTGGAACGCCCCGTTGATTCCGTGGGAAGCCAGCTGGTAGAAGCCGCCGTTGCCGGTCTTGGTGGCGATCTTCTCCAGCAGACCCTTGCCCGGAACCCGGCGATCTGCGGCGTAGTGCGTTGCGAACGACAGGGCGAGCGCGGCCGCGGCGGCGGCCGGGTGGACCCGGATGCCGAGCGCGCGGGCGCCGGCCCCGGCCACGATCGCCTGCGTGGCCGTGTAGGTCAGGCAGTGGTGAAGGCACGCGGAGCGGCCATCAGCCGTTCCGTGGGTCGTCTTCTCCTTGGTGGCCGGGTCCTCGTAGGTGACCGGGTGGTCGTCCGAGGCGCCCTTCACGCGGGCGCAGAAGTCGTCCTGGATCCAAAAATCTCCGATCGCGCTGGCGGCGCGGGTCAGTCCGAGCAGGGCTGCGAAGGTGGCGGGGCGATGCGTCATGCTGGGTTTCTCCTGATCTCGAAGGGGTGAGGGAGCGGGCGGCCGGCCTTTTGCCGGTGCTGCGGCCGTCCCGGCCTGTGCCCCCGTCCCGGCCTGTGCGGCCGGGACGGGGCTCGCGCTACGCGGCCAGCCGGTGTACGGCGACGGCCGGGGTGGTGACGTAGGTGTCGGGGCTGGGCTCGTAGCCCTTGTCGCAGGGGTCGCAACAGCCCTGGGTGCGCAGAGGAAGGCAGAACCAGTACCTGCGCTCACATTCCGGGCAGGTGGATCGTGCGGCCATCGCCCGGTCCAACGCCCATTCCTGAGCGAGCGTCGGCACGCGCTTGGGTACGGCCAGGTCGACGCGGAGCAGGAAGCCGCGGGTGGGGTGGATGCACGCCCACTGAGGCCGGTACGAGCACCACTTGCAGCGCAGGATCGCGACCGGGCCGTCGTTACCGCCCGGACTGAGGCCCATATCCCTGAGCTGGCGCCGGGTGACCAGGCCCTCGGGAACAGCGCCCCGGTCATGCTCCGGCAGGGTCGCGGCGCTGCGCGGCACCCGCCGTATCTCGCGGCGGCGCTTCTTCGGACGGCGGGGCATCACCGGCCCCAAGCACCGGGCATCTGGCGCGGGCTGCGCGGGTAGCGGGGTCCGGGGCGGGTGGGGCGCGGGCGTCCGATCCTGCGGCGGGGCCGGGGTGTCAGCACGGTGAAGTCCTCCAGGCGGTCGGCGAACGGGCAGGGAAGGGCTGTGCGCCCGCCGCCCCGGTGCGGGGTGGTGGGCGCACGAAGTGGTGTTCAGCGCTGTGCGGTGGCGGTGCTGTGAGGTCGTTCGGTGGGCACGGTGTGCGCGGGCCGGGGCGGGTCGGCAGGGGGCGCGGCGTCGCTGGTGTGCGAGCAGAGGTAGAAGCCGCCGATCAGCCCGAGGGCCAGGAAGACCTGGTGCCGGTGGGCGCGCCACCACGTGGGCGGGGCGGGCTCTGCGAGGACACCTATGACGCGGGGCGCTTTCGCCAAGACGATCTCTCTCCTTGGGGTCGTCCGCAGCCGTACTGCGGGAGCGGGGAGGTGCTGAGGCCGGGCGGCCTGTGAGGATCTCGGCCGCCGCGAGGGGGCGGCCGAGATCCAGGCAGGGCGACAGGTCAGGAGGCCAGCGAGCCGGTGCGGCGGGACCGCAGAGCGCGCCGGTAGCGGGCGGCGCGCTGCCGCATCCGGTCCAGCCGGGTGGGGTGGGTGTGACGCCAGGCGCTGATGTGCAGGTCGTAGCCCGTGGCGAAGGCCCGGGTGGCTCCGCAGGTGCAGGCCCAGGCGTAGGGCTCGGGGCGGGCGTCATCGCCGGTGTCGTCGTCGCGGGTGGCGGTGATCTTGGCCTTCGTGTCGTCGTGGCGTCCGTGGTACGTGCCGATCCAGAGCTGGTTCATGGCGGTCCGTTCAGATGGAGGGCGCGCCCGGGTCGGGCGCGCCGGACACGGGAAGCGGGCGGAGTCAGCGCTGGAACTGGTGGACGTTGTCGGGGGCGTCGTCGTCGGGCGCGGGGGCCGGGGCGGGGAGGTGGATCTCGGGCCGGATCTCGATGTGGGGCTGGAAGACCGGGGCGGCCGGGGCGGGCGGGATGAAGTTGTTGACGACCGGGCGCAGGCTCAGGCCGCGCAGGGCGAGGGTGGAGGCGATGGTCCAGGCGAGGACGGCGATCCCGGTGGCGACGGTGCGCCCGTCGGCCGGAGCCGCGGACCACACCGCGGCCGCGCTTGACGCCCCCCACAGGGTCCAGGTGATGCGAGCGCCGGTGCTCCCGATGAAGCCGCCGATCAGGCCGAACCAGCCCGCCATCTGCCAGAAGGTGTAGACGGCGGAGCTGCTGACGCTGAGGCCGGCGGTGTGCTGGGTGATGTACGAGCGGATCGGGTTGTCGACCACGCCCCACAGCTCGCTGGCGGCGGTGGTGCCGGCCCGGGTCGCGGGGACCGTGTCGGCCAGGCGGCTCAGGGCGGCGTCGAAGATGTCGCCTGCGGTGTCCAGCAGGATGATGAGCGCGCACACGCCGGTGAGGACCAGCAGCGCCTTGATCCAGTTGGCCATGAGGTGCCATCCGGCCTGCGGGGCCTGGCGCAGTTCCTCCCACCGCCCGTGCAGGAAGCCGCCCTCCTCCCAGGAGGCGTCCCACGCCGTGCGCAGCCGGGCGAAGCGCGGCGTGCCCGGGGCGGCCGGCGGGTCGGCGGGCGGGGGTGTCTGGTCGAGCAGGTCGAGGAAGCTCGGGCTGTGCGGGTGGTGCTGGCCGTTGACGGGCTTGTCGTCGGACTGCATGGCGGGGCGCTCCTTGATCGGGATCGTGTGAGGGCTGGTGGTGCGCAGGCGGCCGTTCTTTACGGCGTAAAGAAGCCGGAGGGCCTGGCCCGCATCCGACCGCGTGGGTTCGGGTGCGAGGCAGGTGGTCCGGAGTAGGGATTCAGAGGCCGCGGGTGTCGGCGAGGTCGGCGGCCTGGTCGAGCATCCGCAGGGGGTGGCGGCCGTCTGCCCAGCTGTCGTTGAAGCCGGGCACGGAGTCGACGTGGTCGCCGAACTTGCGGCGGATCGCGTCCAGGACGACGGCGGCGGCGTCGGCTTCCACGCCGCTGTTGCCGCGGGCCTCGATCCGGATGGCTCCGAGCATGCAGCGGGCCCCGGCCTCGTCGACCAGGGCGCCGGAGCACCAGCCGCCGGTGAGCAGGCGGTGGTGCGCGCGCTGCAGAACGGCGGCGACCGGAGTCGGGTAGGGCGTCGGCGGCTGGAGCGTGGGGGTCAGCGGGAGGGTGACGACGTCGGCCAGGTCCACGGGCTCGATGTCGATGTGGGCGGTGTTGACCTCGTAGGCGACGCCGGCTTCCTCCAGCCGGACGGTCATCGCCGCGTTGATGAACGCCAGGCGTTCCTCGAGGGACAGGGCCGCCGGCGGCGCGGTGGCGGGGGTGGTCGGGGCGGGGGAGAGCGTGGTGTGAGGCATCGGCGCTCCAGGCAGGGCACGGCAACGGGCGCCACCGAAAGGGGATGTCGGTGACGTCCGTTGGGCAGGGAGGTGAGGTGCGCGGCCGGGTCTGTTGCAACTCGCCCACAGCGAAGCGTTGTTGCCGTTACGCGCGCGGGGCGGGCAGCCTGTACGCAGGCGGGCCGGACAGGGGAGAGGCCAGGATGAACTTCTTATTCGTGTGCGGCTGGTGCGACGAGGAGAATGTGGTGTTCTGCCCGCGCACGGGGTTCTGGGGAAACCGGTTCGAGGACCCCGAGGACTTCGACTGCTGGTCCTGCGGGGGCACGAGCACGACTCCCTACAGCCCGTGGACGCCCGCCGACTGACCTACAGGCTGGCGAGCAGTCCGGCGAGCGAGGCGAGGCCGGTGTTGATCGCCGGGGCGAGGCCGGTCGCGGCGAGGGTGAAGCCGAACAGGGCGCAGGCCGCGGCGGAGCCGACGCGGACGTAGCCGCCCTTGAGCAGGACGAACACGATGATGCCCAGCAGCACGGCGGCGGAGATGGAAAGGGCCACGACGGAGGTCTTCCTTCATGAGGTCGGGCGGGGGCCGGCCTGCTCGGGCAGGCCGGCCCCCGCCGGTGATGGGATGGTGATCAGGCGTTGTTGAGGCTCTTGATGGCCTCCAGCGCCTGGCGGGGCGAGACGACCTGGGACTCGCGGCTGCTCCCGGACTTGGTGCCGCGCTTGCCGCCACCGCCCTTGCCGCCCCCGCCACCGCGACGGCGAGAGCCGCCGCCGTCGTCGTCGTCCGTGGGCTCGGGCCAGAATTCGCCGGGCCGCACGGGCTCGTTCCAGTCGAACCACAGGCCACGCTTCTCCAGCTCACTGATCTCGTGGTCGGTGAGGTGGTTGACGTCGTCGGGAAACAGGGTGGCCAGGTCGGTGTCGAAGTCCGCGTAGAGCGAGCGCATGAGGACCGCGCGGCCGTTGTCGAGGACCATGACGGCGACGCCGCCGGTGCTCACGCCGTTCTCCGGGTCGGCCTCGCCGCGCATGGCCCGCTCGATCGCGGAACCTTCCTGCTGGGCGTAGCGGGCCGGGATGGTCGGCACGTCGTAGGCGTTCTCCATGGTGCCTTCCGCCGCCTTGCGGGTGGCGCCGGGCGAACCCATGTTGAAGATGGTCGGCCGGCTGTTCTGGCGGAGGTTGTCCTTCATCTCGGTGGAGAACCCGTTGTGCGCGAACGGTGACTGCCCGGCCGGGTTGAACCCGATGCCGTACTTGAGGCCGGTGACCGTAAGGTCATCGCCGTCGGTCTGGATGAACTCGCCGAAGTCGCTGTCCTGGGCTGCGGTCATGAACTCATCCGCGTACACGTTCAGCTGCCGGTAGGGGCAGCGGGAGTCGCCCGGCTTGTAGTCGTGCGGCTGCCCGTCGTGCGGCCAGGGCATCTCCGCCCTGATCTCGCACAACGCCTTCGCCGCGCGCAGCGAGCGGGCCATCCACAGGGCGTTCGAGCCCTGCCGGTCGATGTACTTCCCGAGCACGGTCGTCTTCTCGTCCTTGCGGACGGTGGAGAGCCACACCACCTGGCCGTCCAGGGACTGCGCGGCCATGTTGATCGCGAAGAACTGCGTCTTCCCGCTGCGGCTCACCCCGAGGATGAGGCCGTGGGCTGCGGCGTTCTTGTCGTGCTGGTACACCATGTTCTTCACCGGCTGGCCGGTGATGGTGAACCCGCACACGTACATGCCCTTGGCGTCGGGGGTCAGCAGCTCGCGGGTGGCGGGGAAGATCGCGGACAGCGGGGGCTTGTCGAAGGCGCTGATGAGGAACTCGGTGCCGTCGATGAGGACGAAGACGCACGAGTCGTCCTCGGGCAGGCCCAAGCCGCGGCAGACCTTGGCCAGGTCGATGCGCGGGCTGGCGGTGGAGTCGGCCATCTTCGCCCGGTAGAAGGTGACCCCGCGAACCTCGTCACGGGTGCGGTGCACCAGCTCGGAGCCGGGGGCACCGCCCTTGGCGGAGCCGACCTTGTCCGTCCAGCGCTCCTGGGGAGTCGGCTTGGTACGGCGCCGGGCATTGGCATCGGGGGTGATGCGGGCCTCCAGCCAGCCCGGCCCGCTCTGGCGGCCGGGCTGGACCGCGACGTCCAGGAGGACGACGTCGCTGGCGGGCACAGCGAACGGGGCGGCCACGGCCACCTCGGACAGACCGGTGATCGGCCGCCCGGTCTCCGAGGCGCGCAGCAGGATCGTCATGTCGTGCCGCATCCCGGGGTGCCGGGTGGCCTTGACGACGTGGGTACGGCCGGGCATCCCGGCGTTCTCCCACATCATCCGCACCTCGCGGGTGAGCAGGTCGGCGTCGTCGGCCACCGCCGCCTCAGCGGGCTCCGGGGCTTCGGCGGGCGCCAGCTGCGGGGCCGGGGCGGCGAGGGCCGGGCGGTGGCGGCGGCGGGCGTGCCGGGAGAACGGCATCACCAGGTAGCCGACCGCCGCCCATCCGGCGGCGAGCAGTCCGTCCAGCCCGTACGGGCCGAAGCCGGTGGTGTGTCCGGCGGCGGTGTCGATGGCGGCGGCCAGGACCAGCGGGGACCAGCGCAGGATCTTGCGTCCGGCGCCGTGCTCGTCGCTCTTGGCGGCCAGGAACCAGCCGCCGATCCCGGCGACGCCGGCCAGCTGGATCACCTGGTTGACGGGGTGGTCGGGGTAGAGGTTCGGGGCCACGGCCAGCACGGGCGCGGCGAGGGTGTAGGCGAGACGTTCGAGCACGACACTGCGCGGCGTGGACACCGTGGGCTCCTTCGGGAATGGGGACGGGCGGCCCCGCAGGAGTGCGGGGCCGCCCGGGGCGGGGTGGGGGAGGGGTGGGGTCAGCGGTCGAAGAAGCCCGGCCTGGGGGTCTTCTCACGCCGGTTGGAGCGGATGTCGTCCAGCGCCCCGTAGAGCCTGGAGTGGGTGCTCTTGGTCTCGTGGGTGAGGTCGGCGGTCTCCTGCGCGGTGTCGTGCAGCCGCTTGACCTGAACCGCGGCGCCGCCCAGGGCGACCGACACCAGGTTGGTCACCTCCACGAACCTGCCGTCCAGGCCGGCGTTCTCGATGTCGCGGGCGACGTTCTCGGTGCGGGTGGCGTTGGCCTGCATGCTGCGCCGCAGCGACTCCAGCTCGAGGGTGGCGTCGTCCATGGCCTTGCCGAGCTTGTCCAACTTGTTCTGCACGGCCTTGTAGCGGTTGTCGCCGTCGGCCGGGGCCGGGGCCGCGCCGGTAGTGCGGGGTGCGAGGTCGCTGCTCATCAGCGCCATTCCCTTCGTTGTTCTAGTCGTGGTGGGCGGCGGCCGACGCGTGCTTGAGGCCCGCGTCTTCCTTGGCGGCCATGTCCTGGCCGTAGACGCGGGCGACCTGGGTGGCCGCGAGCTTGGCGGCCTCCTTGGCGATGCCGCACTGTTCCGCGCACCGCTGCGCCTGCTCCTTCATCCGGGCCGCGGAGTCCGCGAGGTCGGTGATCAGGTTGGTGACGGCGGTGGAGATGTTGTGGTCGCCGACCAGGTCGGCGGCCATGTCCCGCAGCGCGTCGGCGACCTTGGCGAGCGCCTCCATCAGCGCTTCGGCGCGCTCCTGGTCGGAGGCGGCCTGGATGGCGATGTTCGCCATCTCCATCAAGAACTCGTCGAACGTGATGTCCGTGCGGTGCTGGGCGCTGAGATTGCCCTGTGCGGACGGCTTGCTGACCTGTGCGCTGCTCACGCTGCTCCCTTCGGTGCTGGTGGGTCGGCTGGTGGCGGGCCGCTCGGTGTGCGGCTCCGGTGCGGGCGGCAGGCCCTTGACGCCGGTCGTCACGGCCGCGGGGGCGTCGGGGACGGTGTCCGCGTCGACGATGTCGTCCTCGGTCTTGCCTGCGGGCTTCGGCGGGCGGGTCTCGTGCTCGGGCCACTCCACCGTCGGGGTGGGCGGCGGTCCGAACCGGCCCTGCGACGACCGGCCCGACCGGCCGCGCCGACCGGAACCCGCCGTACGACCGGCACGCCCCGCACGTCCGGTGCGGCCCGTGCGGCGGGTGCGACCCCGTCGTCCGGCCCGGCCCGAACCTCCGGCGCGGCGGCGGAACCGGCGGCGCTTCTTCGTGTCGCCGGACGCCCCGTCAGCGGCCTTGTCGTCCTTGCCGGGCTCACCGGCCGCCGGGGTGTCCTTTCCGGCCTTGGAGGCCCCGTCCGGAGCTTCCTTGGCGGTCTTGTCGTCCTTGCCGTCGGTGCCCTTTCCCTTGCTGTCCTTGTCCTTGGTCAGGCTCACCTTCTCCGTGCTGGCCTTGTCGGCCGTCGCGTCGGCGCGGCGCTTGTCCCAGCGGCGCTGGGCTCCCTCACCGACGGCCTGGCCCAGCGTGGTGCGGCCGGTGTCGGCCGACGCCGCGGCTTCCCGCTTCGCCTTCCGCGCCGTATCCCGCTCCGCCTTCTTCGCCCGGCGGTCCTCCCACTCCTTCTGCCGGTTGGCGCGCGCCTGGTCCCGGTTCTTGCCCCGGTCGGCGACACCGGCGGTGTGCCCGGCGCTGCGCCGCTCCTGACGCCCGGCCTGACGGACCCCGGCACGATCGGCGCGGCCACGGGCCCGCTCCGCACGGGCGTTGGACGCCGGGCTGTTGTGCTGCGCCCGGCCGCCGTCACCCTTCGAGCCGCCGCCCTTGCCGGAGCCGCCAGAGCCCGTCTGCGAGCCCTTCGAGCCCTTGGGTGACCCATCGCGCCCGGAACCGGGTGTACGGCCGCTGGAACCCCGGTCGGAGCCCTTCGAGCCGCCCTTGCCGCCCCCGGCCGCCCCGGACCCCGAACGCCCGGCGGATCCGCCGGAGTTGGAGCCGCGCGCCCCGGGCTTCGAGCCGGACCCCGAGTTGTTGCGGGACGGCCCGCTGCCGCTGCCGCCCCCGCCGCGCGGGGACCCGCCGCCACCGCCGGCCTTCGAGCGGCCCTTGTCCGCACCCAGGCCGGAGCCGGTGGACTGCATGCGGCTCGCGTCGGCCTTTCCGCGTGCCGCCGCCTTGTCGCCCTTCGCTTTCATCATCGCGGTGTGGAGCTTTCCGTTCTGCTCCATCATCGCGACTTCCTGCGCGGTGCGGCCCATCACCAGGGCCGCCTTCCGCGCTATTTCAGCCTCGCGGAAAGGCGCTTCGCTTTCGTGGTTGTACCGCGCCATTTCCAGCCGGAGTTCCAGCCAGTCACCGAGACGATCGGCGAGAGAACGAGGCTGGACGTATTCGCCTTCCTCGTATTCGCCTTCATCTTCTCCGGCTTCCGGCGGAGCAATTCCGTCCGAGCGCAACGCCATTGCCGGGTCCGGCGCGGCCGGAATCGTCGGCAATTGCATGGTCGTCTCTTCCGGCGACTCCGGGGGCGCGGCGCGAATGTCCTCCGGCGGTGGAATGGTGTCGATGAAATCCGGGATCGGCGGCAGCGTGTAGGTGGCATCGCCGCTCCAGGGGCCCTGGACCAGGGTTCCGCCACCGGTGTCGTCCGTTTCGTCGGACACGGTGCACCTCCCTTCAGGGGGTTGACAGATGGTGGGGTCTCGTGTGCACGCGTGTGCACGTGCACGTGTGCACGCATTACGCGAGGCGAAGGCCCCGCCGGAGTCCGGCGGGGCCTTCGTTGGTGGGGGTTCAGCTACGCGGGCCGTGCTGCTTGAGCACGGTGTCCGCGTACTGCATCAGGTGGTCGAACAGTCGCGGGTCGCCCGCGGCCCGCCTCTCCACCACGAGCTTGAAGAGGCGGCAGACCATCGTGAATCCGGCGATGACATCGCCGCGATTGGCCTTGACTTCCTTGGTGATTGCGGACCGAGTGAGGCGGAGCCAGAATTCCATCCGGCCGATCTCGCCGCGACTTTCGATCGCCTTGCGCTCTTCTTCCTGCAGCCAGTCGTTCCGCCCTTGAAGTGAGCGTTCGACGCTGCTGAGGGGGCGCGTCACGCCGACTCCCTGTTACCCAGGTCGTAAATCGACGTAGGAACACCATAGCCGGAATTCTGGCCCTGTCCACCCTGCTGCGGCGGATTCTGCGGAGCGGCCTGGAGCGACGGGGCGTTCTTCCGCTTCCTTTCCAGCTCCTTTTCCTTCCTCTTCGTGGCGGTATTCGAGACTGCCTCATCGTGGGCGCGGCGCTTGTGCGTGCTTTTCTCCAGGCCCTTGGTGACGTCTTCCACGCTCTTCAGCACGCCCTGGAGGGCGCGCTCGACGGGCAGGGCGCGCAGTCGGGCGTGGTAGAACCGGTCGCCGTCCACGCTGGTATTGCGGCAGTGGACGCGGGTCTCCAGGGCGAGGGCCTCCAGGTTCCTGCCGATGTCCAGCAGGACCCGCTGAACGTCGGCCAGGTACCGGGCGGTTGCCTCCGGGTTCTGCGCCACATCGCGCAGGGGTGCGTGATTCGGGTCGTTGCTGTTCATGCGGAAAGACCTCCAGGTCTCGGGGTTGCTGGTCCCCGAGGCTGTTGCGCGGGGTGGGGTGGTGCGGTTCGTGCCTGGCCCGCTGCCGCGCTCAGGGCGCGGTGCGGGCGAGCGGCCTGCCGGCCGTGGCCGTCACCGGTCCGCGCTCGGGGTGCGAGCGCGGACCGGTGGCGACTATGAGCGGCAGGGCGTCGTGCGGGCGGTCCGGTCAGCGGACCGTGTGCTGCTTGAGCGCGACGGCGATCTGTCCGGCGCGGTCCGTGGCGATGGACCCGCCCTCGGTCCGGACCGCCTTGGCGATGTTGGTCCGGTTCAGCGGCTCGTTCGCGGTCCGGAGCCGGTCCAGTGCGGTCCGCTCCAGGTCCGTGAGCGTGATGACCGTGCGGTCCGGACCGACTTCCTCCATCCGGTCCGGACCGATCGCGCCCTCCGGGGCCTCATCGACGGCCGGTCCGGACCGGTCCGGCTCCTGCGGCCCGGAGGTCACGTCGGCGGTCCGGACCGTCACCCCGCGCGCGCCCGTCGTGTTCTGCGTGGCGGGCACGGTCCGGGAACTGCGGTCCGGACCGGGGCCGGTCGGCAGATCAGCGGCCTGCGGTCGGTCCGGACCGGACCGTGGACCGCGTGACGGTCGGCCGGACCGGACCGGACCGTGTACCCGCCGTTCTGGACCGGGCGGACCGGAGTGAGGTTGTCCAGCGGTCCGTGCCGGTCCGTTCGGGTCAGGGTGAGGACGGCGGGGATGGCGGCCGGTCCGTGATCGTCGGCCCCGACCCGGGGCACGACGATCCTGTGCAGGGCCAGACCGGTCCGGACCGCCTTGCGGTCCGCGAGCTGCGCACCGGCTGCGGTCCAGGCCCGGTCCAGCGTGGTCAGCCTGGCGTCGGTGATCGCCAGGGACCAGGCGGTGAAGCTGTGGACCGGGTAGCGGACCCAGCGGACCGCCCCGATGGACGGGCGGGCCTTGGCGACCCGGCCGTCCTCACGGAGCTTGCGGCGGTGGATCAGCGAGGCGTACAGCTCCCACAGCACCATCCCGACGATGGACATCGCGGCGAACGCGACGGCCTTCGGCGTGAAGTTCCAGTAGGTCATCTGCTCCGTCCACGCCTGGGCGTTGACGTCCCAGACGCGGCTGCCGGCCACCGGCTCGCCCGAGGCGTGCCAGAAGTTCATGACCGCCGCGCCCAGAGCGAAGATCCACGTGCTGACGCGGTAGAGGGTTCCGGCGTCGCCGCCCTGGCGGGCCTGGTGGTACATCCAGCCGACGAACGCCGTCGACAGTTCCCAGGCGGCGGCGAACAGGATCGTGAACGGGACGACCCAGCCGAGGATGTCCTCCGCGAACCCGGCCTGCCCCGTCCACGCGACGGCCATCGGGGCGGTGATCGGACCGATCACCATCAACCGTTCCGCGTTCACCTTCACGAAGCTCTTGGCACGGTCGGCCACGGCCGGCTTCCCCGCGCGGGACTTCGCCTTCCGGGTCTCCTTCGTCTCCCTGCGCTCCTCGCGGGCCTGGAGCTTGAGGCGCCTGCGTTCCAGTGCCCGCTCGGTGCGGTCAGTGGCGCGCTTCATCCGGGCGGCGGCCTCAGCCACCATGTCGTCGGCGGCCTTGAGCGTGACGTCCGCGTCCGCTTCCCGCAGCCGGGCCTGAGCCAGTGCGTGCCCGGCCTCCTTGAGCTCCGCCTCCCGCTGGGTACGGGCCGCGGCCAGGATGCGGTCGGCTTCCTCACGGGCGGTGCGGGTCAGGCGCTCCGCGTCCTCGGTCGCTGTCGCCCGCAGCCGGCCGATGTCCTCCGTGGCCAGCGTGCGCGCACGAGCCGCATCCGCACGCGATGCCTCCCGCTCGCGGGCGGCATCCTCACGCAGCTCAGCGGCCACCTTCTCCGCCCCGGCCCGCACCTTCGCGGCCTGGTCGTCCGCGCTCGCGCGCAGCCGATCGGCTTCGCCCCGCGCCAGCTCCAGCGCCTGTTCGGCGTCGGTGGTGGCGCGGGTGCGGGTCTGGGCCGCGGTGCGCTCCGCACCGGCCAGCAGCTCGGTGCGCACACTCTCCGCGTCGGCGAGGGCCTTCGCTGCGGCCTGCGCGTCCTCGGTGCGGACCTGCTCCGCCTGGACGGCCGCCGTGGTGGTGACCTCCTGCGCCTGGCGGTTCGCGTCGGCGAGCAGTTGCTCGACAGCCGCGTTGGCGTCGGCGAGGACGCGTTCGGCCTCACCGGTCGCCGTCGCCGCGACGGTGTCGGCCTGGCGGCGCGCGTCGGTGAGCAGCTGCTCCGCCGTCGCGTCGGCGGCGGCGCGGACCTGGTCGGCGTCGGCGACCGCCGTGGTGGCGGCCTCCGTACGGACCCGGTCGGCTTCCTTCACCGCGTCAGCGATGATCTGCGCCTGCTCAGCGTTGACCGCCTCGGTGAACGAGGCGACCTCCGTACGGGCGCCTTCCATCAGTTCGGCGGCGAGCACCTGGCCGTCGGCGAGGATGCGGGCCGCGTCGTCGGCGGCCAGGTCCCGGAGGTCGGCGGCGCGGTCGGCGGCGTCGGCCAGGATCGGGTCGGCCTCCTCGAACACCATCGGCACGATGGTCTCGGGGGCGGCGGCCTGGGCGGGAATGGAGGCCGGCGTCGCCGGTGCCTTGGCGCGCCCGGCTCCTCGGGGCTTTGTGGTCGCCGCGGGCTGACGCCTGCGGCGGGTGGCGGGCTTGGTGGCCACGGGGTGTCCTCTCATACGTTCCGGCGCCTCCGTGCAAGAGGTCACCGCGGGTCGGCGTCGGTCGGTAGGGTCGTGACCAGGCCCTCCGGGGCCCCGGCAGCTCAAATGCCGGGGACTCGGAGGGCCGTCTGCGTGGAGCAGGTGGTCAGCGCGGGGCGGGCAGCGTGCTGCGGTCCTGCGCGAGGTGCTGGCGCAGCCAGGCGACGGCGGCCGGGGTCATCGCCCCGGTGTCCGGCTCGCTCAGCGGCGCGGTGTCGATGTCGTGCATCGCGTCCGTCGCCGGGAGCGGCCGCATGTAGTCGGGGGCGATCCCGGCGCGGGCCCGGTTGCCACTCAGCTCCGTCAGGTCGTAGAGGAGCTTTCCGCTGTGGACGTTCGTCCAGGACCGCTCCACCCGGCCGACGAACGTGTGGCCCGGCAGACCGAGCCAGAACCGTTCGACGTCGCGGAACAGGACCAGGTCGCCCTTGATGTAGTGGGTCTTCGGCTGAACGGCCTGCGTCTGCGGCTGCTGTGCCATGGGCTCTCCTCGTATCGCGTGCACCGGCGCGGGGCCGGGCGTCCGGGCTGTCCGGCTCTCAGTCACCGCCCGTCCCGGCCGCCAGAGGTTCGGCGGTCGGTGCGGGCGGATCAGGCAGCCGTCAGGCCGCGGCGACCGCGAGGGGCCGGTGCGGGGCGATGATCCGGCCGTCGGGCAGCAGCTCCCCGGTGTCCTCAAACAGCAGCAGGCCGTTGCACAGCAGGCTCCAGCCCTGCTCCGGGTGAGCCGCCACGATCTGCGCGGCCTCACGGTCCGAGCTGTCGGCCGACGGGCACTTCGGCGTGTGCGTGCACAAGGAGGACGGCAGCCGGGTGGTACCGGCTGCGGCCGTCGCGGTGTCGAGCTGGGTGCTGCTACGCATGGGCTCTCCTGCGGGGGTGCGGGCCCGAGACTCTCCCGGGCTGGAGGCGTGCGAAAGGTTGGCCGCCCGTCGTGCGGGCGGCCGACCTGGTCGAACAGCGTGGTGCGGGATGGAAGTTGGGTTTCCGTCCTGTGGTGCGGGCCGCTCAGCCGTGAGCACGGCGGCCGAAGTCGTGGTTCTCGTTGGTCCGGCGGAGCTCGTCTTCCAGGCGCTTCTGGTCGGCGTCCGTCATCCCGTCGCCGCCTTCGACCTCTGGGCCCGGTTGCGGGCGGCGCGGCGCTTCATCGCGCGCCGCTCGTTCTCGGTCAAGCCGCCCCAGACGCCCTCGTCCTGTCCGGACTCCAGCGCCCACTGGAGGCAGTGCTCCATGACGGGGCAGCGACGGCAGACAGCTTTGGCTTCCTCGATCTGCAGGAGCGCCGGGCCGGTGTTGCCGATGGGGAAGAACAGCTCGGGGTCCTCTTCGCGGCACGAAGCCTGGTGGCGCCAGTCCATGCCGATCACTTCCCCTGCCGGACGCGGCGCAGGGCCTCGTCCATGATCGGGTCGGAGTCTCCATCGTGCCGTGCGATGCTGGGCTGCATCAGGTCCTCCAGTTAGGTCCTGGACAGCCCCGGAGGGTCTCAAGTCACCGGGGCTGTCGTGCTGTTCAGGCTGTTCGTACGAGCAGCCACGGCCCCGGCCGTCCCGATCACTCGGGATGGCCGGGGCCGTGGGCGTTCGTCCGGGGTGGCTCAGCGCGCGGGGCGCTTGGGGTGGAGCGTGTCCAGCGGAACCGCGGGGCCCTCCGTCGGAGCGTCACCAGTGGGCACCACCCGGCGATTCTTGTCTGCGGCGGCCACGCGGGGCAGCACCGCGTTCCAGTCGGCCACGCGTCCGGCCGGCGTGCGCTCTGCACGAGCCCGCAGGGTCCGGTCGGTCTGCGGGCTGAACGCCTTGGGCAGCACCGCGGTGGCCTGGCGACTGGCGGCTTCCGTGATGGCGTCGGCCAGGGCCTGGCGCCATTGGGGGATCGTCAGGTCCCACTCGATGCGGCGGTTGCTGCTCCGGCAGTGGAGTGCGGCGGCGACGTCGGCCTTGCCGGTGTGGTGCGGGACCAGTTTCTGAACCTTGCTGTAGATGCCGGTGATGAGCACCCAGGTCTTGCAGTCCGTGCAGACCAGGACGGCCTTGAGCGGGTTGCGGAGGTCGATGTGCGAGGGCGGGAGCTGGGAGAGCTTGAGGGCGGGGAGGGTGCTGGCCCGCTTCCTGCGGGCTCGGTGGGGGCGTTCCTTGGCTGTGGGCATCGCGGCGGTGATGGCCATGGGGGATCTCCTCAGGTGCGAAGGGGATGGGGTGCGTTGCGGTGCTCTCTCCGCCCGTCAGGCCGCGCGGGAAGGTCCCGGCGTCCTGACGGACGGACAGCGCATAGCGCTGCGACGTGCAGTAGAGAGTCGAGAACCCGGGGATTTGCTCTTGCCATCAACCCGGCCCCCTCTTGCGAGGCGGACAACTTCCTACGGTCTTGCGGCCGGCGATGTGCCCAAAGGTGCAGGTACAGCACCGGCTACGCCCCGCATCCGGCTACTCACCGCTTGCTGGGCACTTCGATTAGAACCCCGCTATGCCCCCTCGGTCAACCTGTCTAGCTAAGTTGTTTTCAACACCCCGTCTGACCTGCATGTTTCTGGGTGTCTTTAAACGACCGCGAGTCTCGGCTTTCGAGGAACAACTAGACATGCGATGCTGTGCGCACCGGGCAGCGAGATCCGCTAGCCGCTCGACGCACACGGGAGGGGGAGCAGTGGCCACCAAGCAGAAGGAGCCGGGGAAGGTCGAACGGATCGCATCTGGGATCCGGGACAAGATCGAGCGAGGCGCACTCGCACCTGGGTCGCGCCTGCCTGGCGTGCCTCAGCTCCAGAAGGAACACGGCATCGCCTACCAGACCGCCCGGGAGATCTACGGCGCGCTGGAAGATGAGGGCCTCGTGTTCTCTCGCCGCGGCAAGGGAACCTACGTCTCGCTGGTGATCGACAAGATCGTGTCGGATAGGACCAGTCGGTACCTGCCCGGCTTCCGCGATGCCGGCGGTGCCGTCGGAGCGTTCGAGGCCGAGATGCGGGCGAAGGGTTTCGACATGAACAACGTCGTCACCATCGCCAAGGACGTGCCACCGAAGAAGGTGACCAGCATCTTCGAGATGCACCACCGGGCGAAGACCGTCAAGCGCGAGCGAGTCATGTCCGTGGGGTTGCCCGGCAACACCGAAGCACTCGAGGTCGTCCAAGTGGCGACTTCGTGGTTCCCCCCGGACGTCGTCGACGCCTGTCCCACACTCGCCGAAGCGAAAACCGGCGTAGGCGGCAGCAAGTCCCGCATGGCAGAGGCCGGATTCGCGCAGGTCCGCCTCCGGGAAGAGATCGAAGTACGTTCCCCCACCCGGGAAGAGGCGGCAGCTCTCGGCATCGCTGCCGAGCAGGCCGTCATGGAGATCACCCACATGGGACTGACGGCCGAAGGCCGGGTCGTGGAGATCTGCCTCCACGTACTGCCGCGCGCCAAGTGGCGACTGGCCTACGAGTGGGCCATAGACACGCCGGGAACCAGCTGACCAGCAAGAGACACCCAATCGCCCGACAAGACACCAGCAAGGAGCATCCAGCACATGGCTAGCAACCGAATCGACGACAGCGGCCTGATCCTGCGGGACGCGCGCACCCGGTACACCAAGGGGCAGCGCGAAGAGAACGGCGCCCACGGTGCGTTCGACGCCGAACTGCGCCGCACCGGCCGTAGCCCGCGCACGGAGGTCACCGTCAGCCGCGCCTCCGCGCCGGCTGACGTCGCTCAGCTCCTGGGCGTCGACGGCGACGTCGTTGTGCGCGCTCGCGAGATGTTCGACGGCGACCGCATCATCCAGATCGTCACCACGTACATCCCGGTCGACGTTGCGGAGGCCGCCGGCATCGAGCAGGAGGACACCGGCGTGGGCGGCATCATCAGCCGCATGAAGGAAGCCGGGTACGACCAGGGCGACACCGCCACCGAAGACGTCGAGCTCCGCCTGGCGACCTCCGATGAGTCCGCCCGTCTCGGTCTGCCCGAGGCTGCGGAGGTCCTGACCATCAACCACATCGGTGCGACGGCTGACGGCCGCGTCGTCGAAGTCACCCAGCACGTTCTGGGTAAGGGCTGGAAGCTGCGCTACGCCGCTCCGCTCGCCTGACACGTCTTCGCGAGCGGCGCCCCGGTCTCGCCGGGGCGCCGCAGCCGGCCCTTCTGGACTCCTGGAAACGGACCCCCGAATGAACACCGAGCGGCGCCTCAGCGCCTCCGAGCTGGTGGAAGAACTCCGCAGCTCTCTGGACGCGGCTAACGGGTGGATCCCTGCGCTCTCCGGCGCCGAAGTGCCGGTCGGGCTACTCAAGGACGCCGGACTCGCGGAAGTGGTGAGCGCCTTGCAGGAGTTCGCCGCCTCACCCGTCCCGGCCCCCGTGCGCCGCCAGCTGGAGTGCGCCGCCGAATCGGCGGCTTCGGCCCTTACTGGAGATGACGGCAGCGAGTACGGACACCTCGGGCTGGCGTACGCATACGTGCTCCAGGCCCGACGGGCCGCTTCGGAGATCGCTCCGTAGAACTCAGCAGAGCCCCGCTGATTCCGAACCTCGTGACCACCGTGAAGGAGAAGCCGTGAAGCATCTGCTGCACTCGGCTCCTCACCGATTCGACGGCCTCGGATGGAACTGGGCATGTGCCGTTCGCCTCCCCCTGGGACGTGGATCGACTCGTGTGAACGGCACACACCGTGCGCCCCCTGAGACGCTGCGCAAAGTGACGAGTGCCGGTGACATCTGGAATGTCACCGGCACTTGTCACCTCCGTGCGATCAAGGGGCCGTGCCATGCTCGGCCGCACAAGGGCCGGCCTCCGCTTCGCGGGCAACACCTCGGCGAAACGCAGGCTGCGCCGCTGGACCGTACGGGGAAGGGAAACGGCGATGGATGAGCGTCCCGACTGGGCACGCCGGATGATCGAAGAGCGCGCGGCACGCAACTGGTCGCAGGCCGACGCGGTACGTGCGCTGATGGTCCGGCTCCCCGACGACCAGGTCGTGAGCGAGCAGGACCTGCTCCGGCAGTGGAAGCGATGGGAAGCTGGCGACGCTCAGCCCGTCAAGTACAGGTCGGCCATCGCGCAGACCTTCGGCACGACGACCGGCGCATTCTTCCCCGAGCGATCCCGCCGTGACGGACGGGCAGAGATTTTGCAGGTCAGCGGCATGGACACCGTGGACATCATCGCCAGGCTGCGCGCGTCCGACGTCGATGTCGCGACGCTGGATGCGCTGCGGATCACGGCGGACCGGCTGTGCTGCGAGTACGCGTACCTGCCCGCTGAACAGCTGCTCCTGGAGGGCAAGGCGTGGCTCGCCCGCGTCGCCGGTCTTCAACACCAGCGGGTCAGCCTCGCGCAGCACCGCGAGATCATCGCCCTCGCCGGGAAGCTCAGCCTTCTGGTGGGCTGTGTCGAGTACGACTCCGGCCGGCCCCGCGACGCGGAGGCGACCCGGCAGGCCGCGCTGATGCTCGGTCAGGAGGCCGGGGAGCTGAGCGTGCAGGGCTGGGCGCACGAGATGCGCGCGTGGTTCGCGCTGACCCGGGGCGACTATCGCGGTGTCATCGCGGCCTCGGAGGCCGGCATCGCCGTGGCGCCGACCGAGGGCGTGGCCGCGCAGTTGTACGCACAGCAAGCCAAGGCATGGGCCCGGCTGGGCGACCGGTCGCAGACCGAAGTGGCGCTCGACAAGGGACGCCAGATCCTCGAACTCCAGCCGTACCCCGAGAGCATTGAGAACCATTTCGTGGTCGACCCCGCGAAATACGACTTCTACCGCATGGATGCGCTCAGGAAGTCTGGCGAAAACCGGCTCGCGGAGCAGCTGGCCAATGAGGTCATCCGGGCGGGCACGGATTTCGACGGGACGGAGCGGTCGCCCATGCGGATCGCGGAGGCCCGCGTCACTCTCGGCGTGGTCGCCGCGCGCGAAGGGGACCTGGACACTGCACTCGCCTACGGGGAGCGGGCCCTGGCGGGGGAGCGAAAGTCGCTGCCCTCGCTCGCGATGGTGGCCGCCGACCTCGGTCAGGCCCTCCAGACCCAGTACGCGCACGCGTCCGAGGCCCAGGCGTTCGTCGCCCATCTCCGCGAACTGCGAGGCGGCCAGTGACCCATCGACCGGCCCTGGCCCGGGGCCCGCTGACGGGCGCTCAGGGCTCGCCTCCCGCGTGGCGGGACGGTTCACGAACCGGCTTCCCGTCAGGTGGGAGGACCGGGATTACGGGTCGGCGAGCGCTGGATCTGCCGCTCGAAATCTGTTCCGGTTCAGGGGCACCAAGGGGTTCTACCTGCGCGTTCTCACGTCAGGAGCGGGACCGTCGTCAGCGGAGGGAGGGGAGCCGGATGGGGCCGATCGGTGTCTTGTGCGACGACACACTGGTTCTCGTTACCGAAGATCGTCGGGATCATGTATCTTTTTGGGAATCATTGCCTACGGTGGAGGTCCCGATGTCTGATCCGCTGAGGCGAATTGACGCCCTGGTGGAGGAGGACACCCTCCCCACACTCAAGGTCCGGCAGCAGCTTCGGCTCGCCGCCGGCCTCACCCAGACCGAAGTCGCTGAGGCCATCGGCGTCAAGCGTCTTGCGATCGCGCGCTGGGAGGCCGGAGCCACTCAGCCGCACCGCGGGAATCGCCGCGCGTACGCGCATCTCCTTCGGAAGCTCGCCGCGAAGTATCCGGATGCCGCCATCGAGGGGGCGTCTGATGAGGGATGACCTCGCGGTGCCGGCCGTTTCCGGGTTCGCCGACTCCGCCTTCGGTATCGAGGGGGTCGGGATGACCTAGGCCATCGGCCGCGCGCGCCAAAAGAGTGGACAGGAATCCACTTCGGCCTCGCGCGGCCCGTCTCGCCGCCCGGTCTCATAAACCAGGTCGGCCGCCCAGCCCCGGGTGACACCGGTTCCGGGCTCCAGCTCACTGAGCTGATGTTTCACCTACGCAGTACCCCGCCTTGGTAAGCGGGTCGCACCACCGGTCCGCGAGGACCGAGCAGTACCGCAGTCGCCCCTTGCCGGGGGCTTCCGCACCGTTCCACCGGCCCCGGGAAGGGCCGCGGAACAAATCACGTCCAGCGCGAGGGCTGTCCGCATCACCCGTCCGAATCGCCTCAAGGAAGGAAGCCCGCCTCTGGTTCTTCGTCCGGGGCCCGCTCCTCACGGAGGGGGCCCGACAACCACACGAACGGAAAGGCCGACCTTGAGGGCTCGGTCGGTCCACGCATATGGAAGCTGGTCTCTTCATAGTGCCCGATCTGGTGTCCCCCTGTCAGCTTGACTTTGCCCGTTTCACCCCGGTTCGGGGGTGGTGGGCTTCCCGCGTGACGGGATCACAGTCCGCTTCATTCCCCTTTATGCAGTTCGTACCGGAAGTTGGATTTCCGGTACGAAGCTACAAGCGCGGTGGTGTCGGCGCGGTCTCGCCGAGCTCGGTCGCGGCGTCGGCCGCCCGGCTCGTGCGCCCGCTCGCGGAGGTCGTCCACAACTCCGTCGACGGCAGTGTCCACGAGGGTTCCGTCCCGTGGGGCGGGACGGGTTCCAAGATTTCTGCCCGCCATGCGGGAGCCCGGGGGGTGATCCGGGCTGACCGGGCTCTGTCCACAGGCAGTTCGCTTGAGGCTGCCGGGATGATCTCTATCAACATTTCTTCGCCCGGGCAGGGGAGCGCCGGTTCGTCGTCGGCCGCCGGCCTGGAGGGGCTGCTGGTGACGCGTACCGGCAGCCGGAGCTGCCGGTGGCGTGGTTCTTGGTCAGCTTGCCGGGGCGGCCGCTTTCTGTTCCACGAAGGCCCATTGGCCTCCCGGTGCGGAGTACGGGGTGCCGGGTGGGATGGTCATCCACAGGGATCCGTCGTCCGCGATGAGGAGCAGTCCCTGGGCGTGCAGGGAGTGCAGGGAGTCCCGGGTTTCGTCCGGTTCGGCGCCCATGGTCTTCTTGGCGAGCCTGGTGAGATCGGTGTGGGCCAGGATCTGCTCGAGGTGGCGTGCGGCTGCGGTCGGGATGTTCGAGCCGTAGAGCTCGCGGTAGTCCAGCAGCGTGCGCATCGTCTCGGTCGGTCCGGAGTCCGGGCCGAAGGTCTCTGCGACCTTGGCGATGAGTTCTTCGTCGGTGCCTACGGGTGTGTTCCAGTCCTGGTAGTAGGCGCCGGGTGGGGCCAGGTCGTAGAGGGTCTTGGGCTGTCGTGGCCTGGGGGTCTTCACAGGGCGCGGGCCGATGCGTTCTGCGGCGGCGGCCCGGCGCACGGCTTCGCGGGCCCGGCGGGCTGCGGGGTCTTTCTTCGGTGCCATGCCCAGCACAACGACCGGTGCGGATGCCGGTTTCCGTCTGCCCGGCCGGTGTGCCGTGCACGTGGGGGAGTGGCCCTGTGATGGCGCGGGCCGCAGCGGCCGCGACGCTGCCGGACACGATTGCCCCGGCGCCGGATGCGGTGGCCGACGAGGTGGTCTTGCTGCCGGAGTTGTGGGTGCCGGAGGCGTCGCAGTGGCTGTCGTCATCGGCGGGCCGGGTCGCGCTGGACGGCTACTCCTGGATGCAGGCCGTCCACTGGGTCGCCGGGTCCGGGCTCTACGAGCCGCGGCGGCACCGGTCACACGGGCCTCGCAGCTTCGGGCCGACGACGGTGCGCGTCGCCCAGGAGCTCGCGGAGCTGTTCCCGTGCCGTCCGGGGATCGAGTACCTGGTGCGCCGCACCGGTCTGTCCGAGCGGTCGGTGGAGTACCACCTGGGGATGCTGCGGGAGGCCGGACTGCTCGCGTACGTGGTGCGCGGCACCCGGGTGCGCGGTGAGTCGGCGCAGGCGTCGGAGTTCGCGCGGATGGTCCCGCTCGAGTTCGACGTCGCGCTGGGCATCCGCACGGTGCTGCGGGACGACGCCGCGCCGCAGTACACGCGGGCGATGACCGGGATCGCTGAGGCGGGCCGCGAGCTGATGGCGAAACTGGCGAAGAAGGCGTCGCGGAAGGTCCGCAAGCCCCGCTCGAAGACGTCCTCGAAGACCCCGGCCAAGGGCGCCAGGAAGGGGGCTGAGCAGGGGGTTGCGACGCCTGTTTCGGGTGAGGCCCGTTGCACCCCAATGCAGGTGGGTTCCTCTGCGTCTTCCTCTGCGGGTACTACTTCCTTCCCCCCTGAGAACAAGCTCGCAAGCGGGCAGAGCGATTCCCCCACCCCGAAGAAGGTCAAGCGCGGCAGCCGAAACCTCAACAGCGTCGGGCGCCGTTTCCAGCTGGCCTCGGAGCTGATCCGACAGGTGCCGTGGATGGGCCGCGCTGCGGTGCCCCGGATCGCCTGGATCCTCAAGGAGGTTTCCGACGCGGGCTGGACGGCGGATGAGGTGATCGCCTTCCTGGACTCCGGCGACGCCCCGGGCACCGTGCACCGGCCGTCGGGGTTCCTCGCCGGCCGGCTCAAGACCGCGACGGCTGAGTGGCCGCACGCCGAAGGCCGCGCTCGCGCCGTCCAGGCGTACCGCGACTCCCGCCGCGCGGAGAAGGCCCGCCACCAGGAGTGGGAGGGCGACTGGACGCCGCCGCGCAGCGAGTCCGTCCGCCGCCTGGTCGCCGACGCGTTCACCCCCCAGCAGCCGCAGTACGACCTCCCGGACGGCCACCAGGACGCGGGCGAGACCGGCCCCGATGTGCCCGGCGAGGAAGAGCTCGAGGAGTTCCGGGCCACGGCCTGGCAGGAGTTCATGCTCGGCAGGCCCGACCAGGTCATCACGACGCTCGACACCCTCGGCCCGGCCGCCGCTGCGCAGATCTACGGCGCCGACCTGGTGCAGCGCGTACGCAAGCTGCTCAGCGGCACCTCACTGATGACCGTCGGACGCCGGTAGGAGGCCGTGATGACCGAGACCCTGAACACCACCACCAGCTGCAGCGAGGCGCCGGAGCTGTCCGGCGTCGACCTGGCCCGGGTCGCGCTGCACCAGGCGCGCGAGGCAGCCAAGGCCCGCGGCGAGGGCAGCACCCGCAAGACGAAACGCCGCACCCGCACCACGACGGTCCGGGGCGACGGCCGGGAGCCGACCGGGTTCGCCGCCGTGCTCCAGGGCCTGATGGCCGACCGGGCCTGGGACGTCCCGGCCGCCGGCGGGAGCATCCTGGACCAGTGGCCGGCCATCGCGGCCGACCTCTCACCGAAGCTGGCCGCGCACGTCACCGCCATCGCGTTCCACGCGGAGACGGGACAGCTGGACCTGCGCCCCGACTCACCCGCGTACGCCACCCAGCTGCGCCTGCTCGCCGCCCGGATCATCACCGTGGCCAATGAGGTAGCCGGAGCACAGACCGTCCGAACCGTCCGGGTACTGGCCGCCGGCCCAACCACGCTCCCCGCGCCCCGCACGACCGCCCCCGCACCCGGGCCCGCCGTACCGGCGAGGACCCGGGACATGGCCCCCGCAGGCTTCCACCGGGCGCTCACGGCCCACCAGGCCGTCCCGCGCACCAGGAAGATGCCCCCGGACATCGCACAGGCCGCACCACGGCAAGCCCACGTGCCGCGCGACCTCAGCCGCCGTGCCTGCCCAGAACCGGAGGCGACCCGTGATGACCAGCCAGCCCTGATCGATGCCGCCCTCGCCCAGCGGCGCCGTGACGCCGAAGCGGTACGCCTGCGCGCGCTGCACCGGGCCCGAGCCGAGCGGGCCGGACTCGCCCAGCTGCCCGCCCAGGTCCATCAGGCGACACGCCAGCTGGACCGGCTCGGCTGAGAGCCTGTCGGGTGGCTGATCATGCGTGATGCGTGACGGTCAGGAGCTGCCTTCCGGGCATGGCGACGGCCCCGGAATGATCACGTGGTGTGTGCCAGTGCGACAACTCCGAGGCCGTCAGCGGCCCATGCTATCCGTCCAGCTTGACCGATGAGATGTGGGAGATCATCCAGCCGCTCCTTCCCGTGCGTGACCTGCGAAATGGCGGCGGGGTCCGCAAGTACGAAGACCGGCTGGTGCTCGACTCGGTCCTCTACGTGCTGCGCTCGGGCTGCCAGTGGCGGATGCTCCCGCATGATCTGATGCCGTGGGACGCGGCCCACCGCTGGTTCACCAAGTGGCGCCGGGACGGCACCTGGGACCGTATCCACGACGAACTCCGCCGCCGGGTCCGGATCGGGGCCGGGCGCGATCCCGAGCCGTCGGCCGCCGTGATCGACGCCCAGTCGATCAAGACCAGCGAGGGCGGCGAGGCGCGTGGGTACGACGCGGGCAAGCGAACGACAGGGCGCAAGAGACACGTGATCGTGGACACGATGGGCCTGCTGCTCGTCGTCGCAGTCACCTCCGCGTCCGTGCAGGACCGGGCCGGAGGCCGCACCGTCCTGGCCCGTAAGCCTTCAGGGGTGCCGTTGATCTGGGCTGTTGCTCACGGGTCGGATGGGTCCGGGTAGGCTGCTGTTCGTGTCGGATCCGAGTCAGCCCAGCGTGGCCGAAGTCGTCGTGTTGAGGCGGGCGTTGTCGGCTTCCGAGGCGCGTGCGGATCAGTTGGCCGGGCTGGTGGAGAGCCTGTTGGTGCGGATCACCGAGCTGGAGGCCGCGCTCAACAAGGACTCGAAGAACTCCTCGATGCCGCCGTCGAAGGATGGGCTGGCGAAACGGAAGCGGGCCAGGCCGCCGCGTTCGGGTGGCGGGCGCCGGCCCGGTGGGCAGCCGGGGCACGAGGGTCACAGTCTGGAGCGGCGGATCCCGGACGAGGTCGTCCTGGTCGGGCCTCAGGAGTGTGGTGGCTGCCGGACAGACCTTTCCGGGCTCGGTCTTCCGTCGGCGGACGACGCCGAAGTGGCCTCCATCGCTCAGGTGTTGGACGTGCCGCCGGTGAAACTGCGTTGTATCGAGTACCGCACTCTCGAGCTCATCTGTCCCTCCTGTGCATCGGTCACCGCTGGTCGGCTGCCGGACAAGGTGTACGGGCCGGTCTGCTACGGGCCGAACGTGAAAGCGGCCACCGTCCTGCTCGCCGTGCGCGGCCACATGAGTGTCGAGCGGGCCGGGCAGATGATGCACGCCCTCCTCGACGCGGAGGTCTCCACCGGCTTCACCAGCGGACTGACCCGCCGTCTTGCCGCCGAACTCGAACCGTTCATGACCGAGTTGATCAGTCGGCTGCGGGCCGCACCGGTGCTGCACGCCGATGAGACGACGGCCACGGTGTCGGGGGATGAGGTCCGGTTCGCCGAACGGCAGGCGCTGTTGGCCGGGGAAACCCTGGACGAAGCACGTGCCGAGGCGGCTCCTGGATGGATGTACGTGCACACGGCGACCACCCCGGACGGGCTGGTCTTCCTCGGCGCCCACAAGCGTCGCTCGCACCAGGCCACCGACTCCCTCGGGATCCTTGGACACCATCAGGGTGTGCTGGTCACCGACCGTCTCGCGCTCTACGACAAGTACACCCGCACACCCGGCAGCCGGCAGCCGGCAGGTCTGCTGTGCTCACCTGCTGCGGGATCTGACCGGCATCATCGAGGGCGAACCCGCCACAGATCACGCCTGGGCGAAGGCGGCCCAGGACGCGCTCCGCGACTTCCACACCGCCGTCGAGATGGCCCGCACCACTGGCCAGACCGCGCTGGACGCGACGGTGGCCGACGAGCTCTACCAGCGTTACCGGCACGCCTACCTCGTCGGACTCGCTCAGAACACCGGACGCCGGACCAGCCAGAACAAGCGGCATCCGGCCTGGGTGATGGCCGAGACCCTCAAGAAGCACGTCGGCTGGACGAACAATCTCGCGGAGAGATCGCTTCGCATGGTGAAACTTCAGATGGCTGTCTCAGGCTGCTGGCGCCGAGTCGAGACCGCCGACTGGTACTGCACCGTGCGCTCCTACCTCGACACCGCCCGCAACCACGGCGCCAACCTCCTCGACGCCCTCCGCGACGCCTTCACCGGCAACCCCTGGATGCCCCCGCACCACGCATAACCCCTGAACACTTACCTTCCTGGGCTCTGTCGGATCGCTTCCCTGGCCTTGCGCGCTGAGCGGACGGGGGCCGCCGGAGCGGTGGCGGAGACATGGAGCGTCGGCGGCCACGGGCCGCCAGCGCGCGCGGCCCGCGTGAGCGGGCCGCCTTGATCCAGTAAAGAAACTCTTAACAGCTCCGTTGCCGCCCTTCATGGGCCCTGATCCGCGAGGCGTTCCGGCTTCTGCCTCCCCCGCCCATGCCGCTCCCATCTCCGTATGACCTGATCTAGTCATGAATGCGCCGATACGTTCCTCGGCTCGCCGGAAATTATCCACAGGGGCGCACTGATCTCAACACTGCGTCCGTCGTGCGGTCTGCACTCGATGCCTTGACGCTGCGCCTGGACGGCAAGCCCGCTGCCGACAACACGGTGAACCGGAAGCTCACTGTGTTCAGCAACTCCCTGCGGTACGCCGTGGAACGCGAGCTGCTGGCGGTGCTGCCGCTGGGCAAGGTGGACTGGACGGCCCCGGAGACGGATGACGAGATTGACTTCCGGTTCGTCCCCGGCCCCCAGTTGGCGAAGAAGCTGATCAGCGCTGTTGGCTCACAGGGCGGACGCGGCCCGCATCTGAAAGCATTCTTCGGCTGCCTCTACTACGCCGCCACCCGCCCGGCTGAGGCAACCAATCTCAAAGCAACGGACTTCGTCCTGCCGGAAGAGGGCTGGGGAGAACTCGTAATGTCCAGCAGCACACCTCGGGTCGGCTCCGGCTGGACGGACACTGGGGAGTCCTACGACTCACGCGGCTTGAAGAAGCGGGCGCGTAAGGCCACTCGTGCCGTTCCGATTCCGCCTGTTCTCGTGCGCCTGGTGCGCGAGCACATCAAGCAGTTCGGCACGGCTGAGGACGGCCGGCTGTTCCGCGCGGCGCGGGGAGGTCACCTGCTGTCCAAGGAGTACGGGGAGGTATGGAAGGTTGCTCGCCGCTCCGTACTCACCAAGGCCGAGGCGGCTTCTCCGCTCGCGGATGTGCCGTACTCCCTCCGCCACGCGGGCGTCTCCCTGTGGCTTGCATCGGGGGTCTCCCCGGCCGAGGTAGCACGCCGAGCGGGGCACAGCATCGCTGTTCTCTTCCGCTTCTACGCCAAGGCCATTCATCGCAACCAGGAACGCTCCAACCATCAGATCGAAAAGGCCCTCGACGAAGCAGATGAGGAGTAGAGGGGCCGTTAAGCGTCGTCGTGTGCCCAGTGCTGGCGGACGCGTCACAGAGACCGCAGTGCGGCAGTTCGCTGACAAGCGGATAGCGGAGGGGGGACGAAGCATGCGCTTCGTCCCCCCTCCGCTATTTCTTGCGTTGTTCTCGGCTCTCAGCGGTTCCGGCGCCGCCCGACGCCCGCCAACCACGCAGCGAAGAAGCCGCCTGGGATGGCGATAGCCGCAAAGATGACCACAGACTGGCCGAGATCACCATCTGCCGAGTTCAGCTGGTTATGGATGAGCATGCCCAGGAAGAAGATGAAGATCGCAGCCAGGGCCCCGATCGTCGTCGTTCCGCGACTGCTCATCGTTGTCCCAGCCCTTCCTAGTAGCACTTGACCCCGCGTGCCTTGCCCGCGTAGTTGAACTTCATCTCTACGCCGTGCTTGCACTTCTTGATGCCCTCGGCGCCGAGGGTCGCTATGTAAGCGTAGACGCCAGCAGCGACGGCGCCGCCAATGCCGCCGGTGATCGCGCCGATGAGGCCGGCCGCTGTTGCCGCTGTGCCGTAATTGATGGCGGTGGCCTGCGACTTGCTCATCTTGACGTAGACGTACCAGCCAAGGGTGACGCCTCGCTTGACCCTCGTGGGGCCGCCGTCCTCGGCCGGGATGTCACCCCGCACGACCTCGACGACGTCGGAGTTCTTGAACGCCTCGACAGCCTCCTCGTAGGTGTAACCCTGGGATGCCAGATCGAGCATGGCCCCGCCCTGGCTGTCGGTGGCCACAACCTCCGCGGGACGCTCCACAGGCTGCTCAGCGGCGGAAGCCGACGGTGCCACGGCGGCCAAGGTCGCCCCAGCAAGCAGGAGCGCACATGCCGACTTGAGCGTGCGGGACTTGGAAGTGAACAATCTTCCCCCTGAAAGACTTGCGCGGGATCGCCGCGCGTTCTTGGTCTCCAAACGTGGAGGTCAGCCACGCTTGAACGGATGCTGATGATCGCACAATGGTGATCACTGGTCATACTTACGCATCCACCCATGCGCCTGATCCAGCCATCTTGCTGGTGCGGAAGCCTCTCAAGGGCTGTTGTCGAGGGCGTCAGCTCCGCCCGCTCCACCGTCCCTTGACCAAAGAACTGGTGCTGGACACTGGCGGCATTGGAGCGTGTGGCCTGCCGTGCCGGACTACTGATGGGGGGCTCCGGGACAGGCCAGAATCTGGTCCACGCCTGGTCCACACACACTGGTCAACGGCGTGACAGAGGCAGATCAAGGTGAGACAGGAGTCATGCACAAGGGGTGCCCCTGAGACGGGACACCCCTTGTGACCTGCACCAGCTCTGACCTGGCGGTGGGTGTGGGATTTGAACCCACGGTGACATCGCTGCCACGACGGTTTTCAAGACCGTTCCCTTAGGCCGCTCGGGCAACCCACCTCGCGCCGCCGACTCGCGGTGGCGCGAGGACAGCCTAGCCGGTCAGCCGTCGTCGCCCTCGCGCTGGCCCAGGGTGACTTCGGCGGTCGCGGACTTGCCGTCGCGCTCGTAGGTCAGCGTGACCTTGTCGCCCGGCGTGTGGGTCCAGATCTCGCTGATCAGGGTCGGGCCGCTGTCGATCACCCGGTCGTCGAGCTTAATGATCACATCGCCCGGCTTCAGGCCTGCCTTGCCCGCCGGGCTGTTCGGCGGGACCGCCGCGGCGCCGCCCGTACCGCGGTCGGCGATGGTGGCGCCGTCGGCGCTCTTCGGGTCCATGGAGACGGTGGCACCGATCACCGGGTAGACCGGCTCGCCCGTCTTGATCAGCTGCTCCGCGACCGTCTTCGCCTGGTTGACCGGGATCGCGAAGCCGAGACCGATGGAGCCCGCCTGGGACTGGCCGAAACCCCCCGTGCCGGCCGACTGGATGGCCGAGTTGATGCCGATCACGGCGCCGCGGGAATCGAGCAGCGGGCCACCGGAGTTGCCGGGGTTGATCGACGCGTCAGTCTGCAGGGCGCTCATGTACGACGCCTTGCTGCCCTGGCCGTCGCCCGACGCCACCGGGCGGTTCTTCGCGCTGATGATGCCGGTCGTAACCGTGTTCGACAGGCCGAAGGGTGCGCCGATGGCGATGGTCGAGTCGCCCACCGCGACCTTCTCCGAGTTGCCCAGAGGGAGCGGGGCCAGACCGGAAGGGGCACTCTTCAGCTTCAGTACCGCCACGTCGTAGCCCTGTGCGCGGCCGACCACTTCGGCGTCGTACTTCTTGCCGTTGGGAAACGTCACGGACAGGTCGCCACCTTCGGCCGCCGACGCCACCACGTGGTTGTTGGTGACGATGTGGCCTTCCTTGTCGTACACGAAGCCGGTGCCCGTGCCGCCCTCACCGTCGCCGCCCTGCGCCTGAATGGTGACATCACAATGAGTGCCCAAAGGGCATCCACGTTGCGGAGCCCCATAAGAAACAGGGCCGGTTCCTGGCGGCGTATGACGCAGCACGATATGAGCTCTCGTCAGCAGCAGGAGGCGCCGCCAGCCTTCAGAACGCCGTTTTGGAAACGCCCCTCGGACCCAAAGGCAGCATGTGCTGGTCGGTTCTACCCACTCTGTCCCCACCCTCATTCGCCGTCCCGCACATACCGCCCCGGGGTGATCCGGCAAGGTTGCATAACCGTCGCCGCGAGGACGACACGGACGCGGCAGACCACAGCGCCTGACGACGGATCACTTTCCTCTGCCGCATCGCGCGGCGCGGGATTCGGCCAGGCCTGATGGCTTTGTGCCATTCACGGGCAACCCGCCTCCAACAGCACTGACGCCCGGCTACACAAGAAGGCTGCGGGTAGCGCACTGCCTACCCTGCGTGGTGAAGGCCGGTTGTGGGGGAGGTCTGAGGGTTGCTGACCATCAACGTGGCGGTGCTGCTCGCAGTCATCGTCGTCTTCCGGCTACGCCGGCGTACGGAGGCCCGGAGCCGATTGGACGAGAAGTTCACCGTGGTCATCGTCCTGGCGCTGGGCGTCCTCATCGCGCCGACTCCGGTGGGCCGGGGAATCCTGGACTTCCTGGGCCAGCTGGTGAGCGGCGCCTCGCAGTCTGGCCGCTGACCGCCGACCGGGCTGTCCACGGAGTTCTACCGGCGGTAGAATCGCTGGTATGAGTAAGCCGACGAGCATCAAGACCAGCGAGCAGGTGCGTGACCGGCTGCGCACACTTGCCGAGGAGCGCGGCACCACCATTACAGAGTTGCTGGAGGAGCTGGCGACCCGCGAGCCCACCGCTGTCGAGCGTGAGCAGCGCGCACTCCAGGCCGCCCGTGAGCTCGGTGTCGAGTACACGGAGCGGGTCGAGCAGGCTGGGCAGGATGCCTGGGCGAAGGTCCGCGCCCACCAGGATGGCGCCGCCGCGTGAATCTGACGGCCGTGCTGGACCACACCGCCTTGGCCGCCCTGTACCGGGCGGACCCGTTCTTCACCGGCTTGTACATCGAAGCCTCCCGCGGCACCGGTCGCGTGTTGATCCCCTCCCTGTCAGTCCTCGCCGCGGAGCGGCGGGTCACCGGCGCGGGCCGGCACGCCGCCTCGCTGCGGTTCGCGCAGGACGTGCCGTTCAGCACCGCGCACGCTGTGGACGCGATGGACTGGCCGAGCGTGGACTGGGCGGTGGCTCACGCGGCGGCGATTGCCTGGCAGGCGGTCAAGGCGGGTGAGCCCTTGACGGTTCTGTCGCTCGAGCCCGAGCTGTACGCGGGAACCGGCATCACCCCGCTGAACCCCACTTGACCGCGCCGCCCAGACCTCCAGCACCATCGAATGCCAGATGGCCTACGGCCGTTCCGGGGTGCCACGGCTTCCTCGATCTGGCTGCACGTTGGCTGCGACCGAACGCGGCACCCCGGCGGCGCTGTCCTTCACTCAGGAACGGCGCCGCCGTACGCCCCTTCCGGGGGAGCACTGCCACCGGATCAGCGGCAGCGGAGCGTCCAGCCCCGGACGGTGAGCCCGGTCGTGGGCAAAAGCGTCAAGTGCCCTGTGCCGGGGGCATGGATCCGCTGTGCTGGTACCCGTACAGCAGCGTCAATTTGGGGAGCGATGATGGCCGACATCCGTATGAGTGCAGACGTTCGTACCGTCCTGGGGCCGGACGGTGTCGCCCAGGCCGGCGCGGTCACCTCGCCAACGCGGTATGCCTGGTCTGCGAGACGAGGATCGACCCCACACAGCCGGCCAACGCCGTCGTCCGTCTCGGCGGCCCCGTCGCACACGTCCGGTACGCACATCTGCGCTGCCACGAGTCCGCCGTAGTGGAGATCCCCGCACCCCGCGGTCCGGCCCCGTCGACCGCCCCCGACGACGGCATGGCGATGCGGATGACCGCCGCGGCCATCGATCACGGCCGCGCCGTATTGCCCGTTCTCGTAGCCGAGATCGAGGCCCCGATCTTCATCCGTAACGGGGCCGGCTCCGAGCTCGCGGGAGCCTGACGCATCCGGCCGACCGGGCTGAAGCCGCGCTTGAGCAGGCGGGACGCGAGGACATCCAGTCGGGCTCCCTCCCGCCCGCCAGCCGCTGGGATGGCAGACCACGGGCGAACTGCACCCACGCATCACCGACGCGGCCCTCTTCCGCTGCTACGGCTGCCGAACGGGCATCGGGTGCGGCACCGGTTCGGTGTTCTCCGGGATGGCGAGCTCGTGCTGGCATGCGAAGCGCACGGTCCGGTCCAGTGGTCTGAGTACCGCCTGTCCGGACGTGCCGCACTGGGGGCATGCGGCGGCGTTCCCGTGCTGGTAGGCGAGGTGGAAGGCGGTCCACTCGGCACGGGTCAGGTTGCGTTGCGTGGTCATCTCTCCTCGCGTTCTACGCCGGTACTTCGGCGTGCAGGATGGTGGCGAACTTCTCCAGACCGACGGATTTGGACGCCTTCACCAAGACGACGTCGCCGCTCTTGAGCAGGTGGTTCAGGAGCGGCAGCAGCACGTCCGGGTCGTCGGCCGATTCGATGCGCAGCGGCGAGGACGGGCGCGCGGCTTCGGCGAGCGCGGTCATCTCCTCGGTGGTGCCCACAGTGACGAGGACGTTGATACCCAGGTCACCGACGAGTCGGCCGACGTCCGTGTGGGCCGCCTTGGCGGTGTCGCCGAGTTCCTTCATCTCTCCCAGGACGGCGACCGTCCGGCGGTCCTGGGCGAGGGAGGTGAGGGTTTCGAGTCCGGCGCGCATGGACTCGGAGTTGGCGTTGAACGCGTCGTTGATGATCGTCACTCCGTCCGCTCGCTCCAGGACCTGGAGCCGGCCCGCCGACACCGGCTCGGCGGCGGACAGCGCTTCGGCGATGCGCTCGGTGTCCATGCCCAGGGCGTGGACGGCCGCGGCGACCGCGAGGGCGTTGTGGACCTGGTGGGCGCCCAGCAGCCGCAGCTGAACGGGGGCCGATCCGCCCGGGGTGTGCAGGGTGAAGGACGCGCGGCCCGCGTTCACCTGGATGCCGATGGCGCGGACGGTTGCGCTCTCGCCCCTTCCGTACGTCACGACCGCGGCCGAGGTCCGGGAGGCCATGGCGGCCACCAGCTCGTCGTCGGCGTTGAGGACCGCGACACCGCCCTGGTCCGCCGCAGGCAGCGCCTCGACGAGCTCGCCCTTGGCCGTCGCGATCGCTTCCCTGCCGCCGAACTCCCCGACGTGGGCCGATCCGACGTTGAGGACGACGCCGATCTGCGGCGGGGTCAGCGACGCCAGATAGGCGATGTCGCCCTGGTGGCGGGCGCCCATCTCCAGGACCAGGTAGCGGGTGGACTCGTCGGCGCGCATCACGGTCAGCGGCAGGCCGATCTCGGTGTTGAACGATCCCGGGGTGGCGACGGTCTCCCCGTGATGGCTGAGGACCTGCGCGAGGAGGTCCTTGGTGCTGGTCTTGCCTGCCGAGCCGGTCAGCGCGATGATCTGCGCGCCGGTGCGGGTCAGGACGTGCTGTGCGAGACGGCCCAGGGCGGCGGTGACGTCGGGGACGACGACGGCGGGCACACCGACAGGGCGGGTGGCCAGCACGCAGCAGGCACCGGTGACCACCGCCTGGTCGACGAAGTCGTGGCCGTCCACGCGGGCGCCGGCCACCGCGACGAACATGCCGCCGACCCCGACCTCGCGGGAGTCACTGGCGCTGCGGCCGGTCACCCGCATCTGCGGGTCCGGGGCGTCGTGGAGGGCGCCGCCGGTGGCGTCGGCGATCTCGGCGAGCGTCAGCGTGATCACTGGGCGGTCCTTCCGGCGGTGAGCGGAGCGAAGGTGATGGCGCGTCCGGTGTAGGAGGCGGTCAGGCGGCTGAGCGGTACCCGGTCGTGGGTCTGTCCCCAGGCGGAGGGGTCGCGGATGAGGATGTCCGGATCGGCGCCGTCCTCGTAACCGCGGGCGATGACGAGGTGGCCGCCCTTGCGGCCGTCGTCGGGGAACTGCTCGGTGATCGAGATGATCAGCGGAGCGTCGGTGAGCCGGACGAGAAGGTCCCCGGCCGCGACGGGCTCCGCATGGCTGGGGACCTCGAAGCCGCCTGCCAGGTCGGCAATGCCGGCGTGGAGCCAACCCCGGTCGGTCAGGGCCTCGTGCTTGACGCCGAGCTTCAGAAGCTCGGTGACCGACGGCGCCTGGCGGCCGTAGGCGAGCAGGATCATCCGCAGCGCCGCCATGCCGCACGCCCGGTTGGACCACTCCATCCGGTCCCCCAGCGCCCACCCTCCATGGAGATCCCATTCGGCGGGATCGACGAGCTGGCGGACCATGGGCACATCGTGGGCGTAGGGCACAGCAGCAAACTCCTGATAACGCGTCAGGCAGCGGTCTCCCGCACGCCCGTTGACGCGGTCAGCACGGGAACGGGCAGGGGCACATCGTACGCGGGGCGGGTCAGCGCTTCGTGGAGGAAGGCCCTCACGACATCGGTGTGGCTCAACCCGCACAGGGCCGCGCCGGCGGTGAAGTTCGACTCCCGCGACATGCCCGGCGTGGTGTTCACCTCCAGCGCATACACCGTCCCGCTGCTGGTGACCATGAAGTCGATGCGGGCCGCGCTGCGGCAGCCCAGGCCGTCCCACAGCGTGCGGGCGTGCCGGGTCAGTGAGTCCAGCACCTGCGCGGGGAGGTCCGCCAGGGCGACGGACACGGTGCCCTTCGCGTCGGCGTCGAGCTTGGAGGCGGCGTCGTAGAACTCTCCGGAGTGAACTTGGGTGGCCAGCGGCGGGAACGCCAGCACCCCGCCCGGCAGCTGAAGCAGGCCGACGGTTACCGGCAGGCCGGTGACGTACTCCTCCACCAGGACCGGCGAGGGGTCCGTCGCCCAGGCGTATTCGAGAGCCGGCGCCAGCGCGGCTTCGTCGCGGACCAGGCTCATCCCCACACTGGAGCCGCCCAGAGCGGGTTTGACCATCACCGGCCGGCCGTCCCATCGCGGTGCCGCACCCGGTGTCCACGCCTGCCAGGCGGGGGTGGGGACACCGAGGCCCTCCATGGACTGCTTGCACAGGATCTTGTCGGCGGCGATGGCGGACGCGGCCACACCGCTGCCGCACAAGGGCGTGCGCAGGTAGTCCAGCAGCCCTTGGAGCCTGCCGTCTTCCCCGTAGGGGCCGTGCAGGTTGGACAGGGCCACGTCGAAGGTGAGGAGGTCCCGGATGAATCCCGGGTCGCACGGGTCGAGGATCTTGAAGCGCGCGCCGATCTCGATGAGCGATTCCGACAGTGCCGTGACCGACATCTGCTCGGTGGGGCTCTCGGCGATGTAGAGCCGGTCCTCGGCCGACAGGCCGCCGTAGATCAGCGCTACGTTCAGGCCCTCCGGGCGGCCGTGCTGCCAGGTCCGTAACACCTCGGCCTCACGGTTCACGGCCACGGTGTCGTCGGGGTCGATGAGGGAGGTCATACCAGTTCTCCTTGGTAGGTCTGCGTTACCGGGCCGCCGATCCAGAAGGCTTTCCCTCGGCGCTGGGAGTGCGGGCGCACCGTGAGCGGCGTGCCGGAGCGGTTGTGGACGGTGACCTGCTTGTCCGTGACGAGACCGCGCAGGGTCGCGATCACGACGGCGGCGACGGCTCCGCTGCCGCAGGACAGGGTCTCGGCCTCCACGCCCCGTTCGTAGGTGCGGATCTTCAGCTCCTGGACGCCTGCGGCCTGGACGAAGTTGACGTTCGATCCCAGCGGCGCGAGATCGGGGTGGTTGCGGACCAGGCGGCCGCACACTTCGGCGTCGATGCTGTCCACGTCCTCCACGACCGCCACCACGTGCTCGGTGCCGGTGTGCGCGGAGTCGAACCAGAACGGGCGGCCGTTCAGCACGGCCTGAACGCGCCGAAGGTCGACCTGGCCGGCTTCGGCAGTCACCCACACGCCGTCGTCACCCACCAGCGCCTCGTGCTTCACCCCGGCCATGACCAGGGTCATGGCCTTGAGGGAGTGGTCCGTGGCCGCGCACCAGGCAGCGCACCGCAGGGCGTTGCCGCACATGGTGGCGGTCGAACCGTCGGCGTTGAAGCAGGCGATGCCCAGGACGCCCGGCTCGGCGTGGAGGAGGGCGCTGATGACCAGCCCGTCCGCGCCGATCCCGGTACGCCGGGCGCACAGCTGTCTGGCCGTGTCCGACCAGTTCTTGTCCAGGTCCGTGCCGGTGCCGGTGAACAGGATGAAGTCGTTCCCGGCTCCGTGGACCTTGCGGAAGTTCAACACGGATCACTGCTCCTTCGATTGAAGCGGGTGAGGGGGCACCGGGTCCTGGGCCGCCGGTAGCGGATCGGGAGGTTTGTACGGGCGAGGGTCACGGCTGTGCCGTGACCAGGCACAGTTCGGCCCAGGTGCGCTTGCCCCAGGTGAAGGTGTCGGTGCCGGTGTTCGAGGCGAGGGCGGCGACGACCACAAGGCCCCGCCCGCTTTCGTCCTCGGAGCCGTCGGCGCGGGCCACTGCCTTCTTGGGGGACTTGTCGATGACGGCGATGCGTACGCGGTCGTCGGCGAGGCGGGTGACGGTGACACGAAGGCTGTGGCACCCGGTGTGCTTCACCGTGTTGCCGACGAACTCGGAGACGATGAGTTTTCCGTCGTCGCTCAGGGCGTCCAGATGCCACGTGGACAGCGCCAGGCAGACCAGTATCCGCGCCTTGCGGGCGCTCTCCGGCCGGCACGGCACGGTCTCGGTGTAGGCGGGGTGGCCGGTAGCCGAGGCGTGCACGGAAGCGTGCGTCATCGTCATGTGAGGGCCTTTGGACATGCGGTGTGGCCTCACCGGCGGGTGCCGGCGGGAGAGGGATGAAGGTGCGACGTGTAGTCGGGTCCGACGCACCAACCGATGGGCCGAACCCCGCTGCTGGGCGCCTGATGTTCAGTTCACCGCTCGTGAGCGTGGTGGTCGAGGCCGGATCAGCGGACACATCACCGGACACCGTGACGGGGCGGTAGTGTCCCCTCGCTGAGCGTGGCCGCAGTGACTACCGTGGTGGTCCAGGAAGCAGGAGTGCCCATGCCCGAACACGCCGCAGGCAACGAACGGTTGGTCGCCGCCCGGGTTCAGCACGGCTGGCACACCCAGGAAGAGTTCGCCGAGGTGTACGACACGACGGCGCGTGAGCTGCACGAGCAGGCCAGGATCTCGGTACGTCAGGTACGCAGGTGGGAATCGGGCGCCTCACGGTGGCCCAACCGCGACGCCCGGCGCGTCCTTACGGCGATGTTCGACTGCCCTCTGGAAGACCTCGGCTTCCGGCGCCCGGCCCGACCGGCGGGCCGGCGGGCGGCGGTACCCGGACCACAGGTGGAGTTGGAGGAGAACGTGCGTCGACGGACGTTCCTGGGAGGCGTCCTGGCGGGTTCCACCCCGGTGTTCGACCTGGCGGCCCTGGACCATCTCACCGCCGCGATGCGCGACGCCCGGCGCTACAGCGACGGCGAACTCCTCGAGCACCTGCGCACCGCACTGGACACCACGGCGCGCGCGGACGGCCGCACCGGACCGCACGAGGCGCTGCCCACCACGCTGGGCATCCTGGCCGCGATCAACACAACCGCCCGCGACGCCGGGGCCGGTATCCGCCACGACCTGCTGATCCTCGGCTCCCGCGGCGCGGAGCTGGCCGCCTGGCTCCACCGGGACGCCGGAGCCCCTGCCCAGGCCACCGCCTACTGGCACCACCAGGCCAAGGAATGGGCGACGCTGACCGGCGACGGTCCGATGCACGCCTATGTCCTGCTCCGCCAGGCGCAGGCCACCGACCGCGACGACCCCGCCCGGATGCGCGATCTGGCCCACGCCGCCGCGAACGGCCCCTGGACACTGCCCCCGCGCCCCCGCGCCGAAGCCCTCCAGCAAGAAGCCCGGGCACTCGCGCTGACCGGCGCCGACGTCGATGAGGTGAGACGGACCCTGGATAAGGCCCACGCCGCCCTCGACCAGGCCGCCCCAACCGCAGGCCCCGCCACCTGCACCGGACCGCTCGGTGACAGCTACACCACCGCCCGCCTCATGGTGCAAAGCGCGATCTGCTACCGCGAGGCGGGCGAAAGCGAACGGGCCATCACCCTGTTCCAGCAACACCTCGCCACCGACGCCTTCGCCCCACGCGACCGCGCGTTCTTCACCGCCCACCTGGCAGGCGCCCTCGCCGCGGCCGGCGAACCCGACGAAGCCGCGAACGCCGCGCTGCACTCCCTCGGCCTGGCCGCCGCCGCCCGCTTCGGCCAGGCCCTGACCGAACTGCAGCGCACCGCCACCAGCCTGCACCCGTACGGCGAGCGCCCCGCCGTCCGGGAACTCCACGAAAGACTCGCGGCGCTGACTGCGGCCTAACTGGTCAGGAACGCGCCGACCCGCTCGATGACCTCGCGCTGCCAGGCTTGCGACTGCGGGTCCAAATACTGCGGATCCTCATGGACGGCGAACCCATGCTGGGCACCGTCCAGCTCCACCAGTTCCGCGCCCGCGCCGAACACCGGCCGATACCGGCGGGAGGACTCGACAGGGACAAAGGTGTCCGCCGTGCCGTGCACCATCAGCACCGGTGCACGGACAGCCGCGAGGATGGCCGGGGTGTCGAGGTAGAACACCTCGTTGAGCAAGGCGCGGTTCAGCTCGAACGGGGACTTCTCCGTGTAGCCCTGCCGGCCCAGGACCTCCGCCGCCTCCTTGGACAGGTAGTCGCCGGTCCAGCCCGGGCGGGAAGTGACGTAGCGCTCCCGGTAGTCCAGCCGCGGGTTGAGCAGGACCAGCTTCGCAACGTCGCTGGGCCGGTGCGCGGCGTGCAGGGCGGCGGCGCCGCCGGAGAACGACGCGGCGATCACATGGACCGGTCCGGGGCCACCGGCCTGCTCCCGCAGGTGGTCGCAAGCCGCGCGGATGTCGTTGGCGACCGCGGCAATCGTCAGCTGCGACTCGGTTCCGGCGCTCGCTCCATGCGCACGCAGATCGAACCGCAGGCCGGCCACACCACGTTCGGCGAGGCCAGCAGCCAGCCGTGTGAAGAAGCCGCCCTCCTCGCGAGTGACACCCGAACCGTGCACCAGCACCGCCGCTCCCACCGGGGCCGGACCCGCAGGGGAGAACGTGCCGAACAACGCTGTGCCGTCAAGAGAATGAAACGCCGTCTCGTCATCGACCATGAAGCCGATGCTAGCCACCACCGCAACAGGACAAGGCGCTGCGGAGCCGGTCGGCCAGGATGCCGAAGGACCTGGAGACGAGGCTGTTCTGTCGGTCCCAGCCACCGAAAAGAGGCCGGTCGCCTATGGGCCCGACACGGACCCGGGCCCGCGGGAGAGGGCGGTGTCTATCCGTCCTTCTTCTGCTTCGAGTCGCGCTGCGCGTGGACGCTGATGCCCCCGGCCACGGGATTCGGCTGTTTCTGTGATCCTGCGCTGCTGCGGCCCGCGGTGTCGCCGCGGCCGCCGTGGGTCTGTATGCCGCGCAGTACTCCGGTGGCAGCGCCTGCGGTGCCGGTGACGGTGCGGGCGGCGCCGCCGGCGGTACGGGCGGTCACCCGGGCGACTTTCACCGCGTCGCCGATGCCGGGGGCTCGCCAGATGATGTAGAGGCAGACGCCGAGCGCGATGATGGTGACGGCGAGTCCGGTGATGACGGGCCCCTGGCCCCCGCCGCCGGTCTGCAGGGCGGCGGCGAGTCCCAGGACGATGACGATGACCGGCTCGATCAGGATCAGCGTGATCATGAATCCGGCCCAGCGGCGTACGTGGCCCCACAGGTCCTTGTCGACGAGGCCGGCGTAGACGACGACGCCGAGCAGGGCTCCGACGTACAGGCCGAGCGTCCGCAGGACCAGCAGGAGCCAGAGCGCCCCGCACAGCAGCAGTGTCGCGGCGGAGACGACGGCGAGCATCAGCGGCCCGCCGCCGACCTTGCCGGCCTTGAGGTCGGCGCCGAGGCTGTCGAACAGGCCGCCGGGGGTGGAGCCGAACGCGCTCACCATCACGTCGGTGACCGCGCTGGTCGCGGAGACGAGGGTGTACAGGATCAGGGGAGTGAACGCGGAGGCGAGCACGGCCAGCCAGAGCAGCCCGATCGCCTCTCCCATCGCGGTGGTCATCGGCACGCCGCGTACGGCGCGTTTGGCGACGGCCAGGAGCCACAGCACCAGGACCAGCACGGTGGAGGCGGCGAAGATCACCGCGTACTGCTGGAGGAAGCCGGTGCCGGTGAAGTCGACCGCGTTCCGGTCGGCCACCAGCTTCCCGAGCTGGCGGGCCGTCCAGTCGGCGGCGTCGGCTATCCCCTTCGCGAGGACGGTGAACGGGTCGGCGCTGTCGGTGCCGGGCACGCTGCGCGCCCCGCCGTCGCCTCCCTCGCAGTAGTCCTTGGCGGGGCCGCCGAGCGAGCTGCACGGGTCCTCATCGGCGTACAGCATCAGGCCCCCGGTCGTGGGTGTAAGTGGTGTGCGGGCACACGGAGTTCCTCATTCGGCGTGGTGACGGTCAGTGCATGGTGCGGCGTGCTTGGCGCAGGTGGGTCGCCGCGGTGGCTTCGGCCTGGCCGGCCAGGCCGAGCGCGGCCAGGGTCTGGTGGTGCTGGGGTCCGGGCTGGTTGAGCGTGGCGAGGGCGGCGGCCATCTGGTGCAGGGTGGTGGCCACCGCGTCGGAGAGGCGGGTGAGGTCGTCGACGGCCTGGCGGACGTGGTGCGGGTGGCTCCACTGAGCCCGCCCGGTTTTCACGTCCTGGACTAGGCGCTCGAAGGCGTCGGCGGCGATTTTGGCGTGCGCGGCTGGATTCTGCGGGGTCATCGGCCCTCCGGGCGGGGGTAGCGGATTGATGTGTCCGATGCGTCATCGCAGGTCGCAACGTGTCTGTGATGCGCCCGTGGCGGGCACATCGGCACATCACCGGGCGGTGGGGCGTCATGTCGTGCCGCATCGCGGCACGTCGGTGACGCACCGGGACAGGACGCTGGCACATCGGCGGCACATCACGACAGGGCGCCTTTGATGTCCGCCAGCCGGTATGCGGTCGGGCGTTTGGGGTCGACTTCGGCGCCCAGGCGGTCGGCGGGGATGTCGAGGTTCGCGGCCTTCAGCTGTGTCTTGAGGGTGCGCCCGACCATGAGGAGCCGGTTCTTCTGCCCGTCCCACCTGCCCCAGGCCGCCGGGTCGGCGGCCGCCAGGTGGTCGGCGAGCTGCCCGATGGTGAGGGCTTCGGGGTCACGGTGCGTGGCGAACGCGTCCAGCAGGAGGCGGGCGATCTCGGGCACGGCATCGGTGTCGGCGGGCTGCGCAGCGGCCGTCTCGAGGCGAGGGAGTCCAGCGGCGACGCGTTCGCGGGTGCGGCGGTCGGCCTCGGCCGGCGGCAGCGGAGAGACGTAACGCAGGACCGGGGTGCGGTGTCGGGGGGTGAGGCAGTAGAAGCGTCCGGCGTCCGCGGGGAAGCCCGGTTCGGGGGAGGGGACCAGGAGGTGGGGCAGCCATCCCCGGGAGATCGCGTCCGCCCGCCCGACCACGATCGGGACGTCGGCTGCCCGGCAGGGCAGCATGATCCGCACGCCGAACGCATCCGCGATGGCGTCTCCCAGGACGTCGGAGGTGGCGTCCTGGGTGACGAGCACGATGGTGATGAGGGCCTCGCGCCCGACGCGGAGCAGGGCGACCGCGAGCTCCTTGCCGCGCTTGGACAGTTGGGGGTACTCGTCCAGGACGGCGATGACCGCCGGCCCGCCCGGGGTCGGTATCCAGGTGTCCTGCATGGGCGGCATCGACGCGACGCGGGCCCGGGCCCGGGCCAGCAGCTTCTCGAGTACGGCTTCGGCTTCCTCGGGGGTGCGGGCGGTCATGACAGCCGCCGGGGCGAGGGCCTTCAGCCCGCGTTTGACCGGGTCGATGTCGACGATGACCGCGTCCCGGCAGGCGGTGACGTATTCGCCGATGGCCTGCACCATGCCGGTCTTGCCGCCGCCCGTGTCGGACACGATGATCACGTGCTGCCCGGCCAGGACGACGGGCGTCGTCTCGCCCTCGAGGGACAGTCCGAGACTGACCGGATCGGTGATGGCGCACGATCCGGGCAACCGCTCCGGGTAGGGCAGCGGGGTCGCGAACGGGTCCCGGGTGAGGACCTGCAGACTGACGAGGGCCGCGTCGTTCGGGTCGGCCGGCTGCGCCAGGACCCTCGATTCACCCACCCGCAGCGTCGTCGCCAAGGGTTTGAGGATGCTGACGAGCTGTCCGGCCGTGCCGGACTGCAGAACGAGCGGCACCTTCCACCCGTACGCCGTCTGCTCGGGGACCAGGACCTCGGAGACCCTCGCGTTCTCCTTCTTCAAGGCCAGGCGCACCGACTCCCTCGCCTGGCGCGGGTTGTTGCCCGCCTCCCGGATCGGGAACGGTTGCGGATCGGGATCCTCCAGCTCGGTGTGGGCGGGCGCGCTCGGCGGCACGAACAAAAGCTTGGGCACCGCGGGGCGCCGCCAGGTCGGGTTGCGGCCCTTGACCACGGCCATCACGACGAAGACGAAAACGGTCAGCGCGGTCACCGTGAAGGCGGCCAGGACGGACAACAACCACAGGCCCACCCACAGCGCCGGCCCGGCGAGCAGCAGGATCCCGGCGGTGAGGTGACGGCGGGAGCGGACCTGCCCGTAGCCGATCTGCAGCATCGACGGGGTGACCTCAAGATGCCGGAACTCCTGCTGCCCCATCCTCATCTGGAGCTGCGCCCACTGCATCATCCGGTAGCTGATGATCGGGGACGCCCCGTACCCGCCGCCGTACCCGTATCCCCGGCCCCGGTTCTGCTTCTGCAGTGCCATCTGCTGCATCTGCATGTACGTCTGCCGCTTCTGCTGGTCTTTGAGCAGGCCGATGTTCTGCTGGACCTCGGCGCTGCCCCGCTGCTTCAGCTGCCGCCACAAGCGGTACTGGTCGTTCAGCACCCGGTGGGCGATGTGCGTGTCCGTCAGGTCCTCGGCACGCCACCAGCGTCCCCACTCGGCGCGCAGATGACGCACCCCGGCGGCCAACGTGCCCCCGCCTTCGCTCCCGCTGCCGGACATGGTCGAACTGCCTTTCCCTCGTGCTCAGATGCTGCGGAGCAGGATGTCACCGACGGTGTTGCCGGAGGTCTGGATCAAGCCGAGCGCCATCCCGAGCAGCCCCGCGGACGCGCCCAGCCACACCCCGACCAGCGCACCCCGGATCACCGGGCTCTTGAGGTCGGCCCGCCCGGACTTGATCAGCCCCGCGTAGAGCGCCATCAGGCACAGCCCGGCGATCGCACCGCTCACGCCGACCTTCTCGCCGCCGGTCATCGCCGCCTTCTGCCCACCAGCAGAGACCGATGCCCCGGTGGCGTTCTCCAGCGCGTAGGTGCCGAGCCCGTCACCCAGGGCCGCGGCGGCACCGCCCATCGTGCCCAGGATGCCGCCGCCCAGGAACAGCAGGGCGGCCAGGGCGACTCCGGCGAAGAAGTGCATTTTGGGTGTCGGGTCGCCGCCGCGCCAGCGGCCGATCTGGTAGAAGAGGACGACCAGGCCGAGGGCGACCGCGCCGATTCCGCCGGCGGCGGCTCCCGTGTTGTTCATGACGATTACGCTCCTGTCAGCCAGTTGACCGCCACACGCCACAGAAGGCGCGCGACGCCGAAGATGACGCCCCACACGACCACGGCCGCGACCAGGCGCAGCAGATAGCCGGTGAAGGCGGTGTGCCAGGCCCGGGCCACAACGCGTCCCAGGCCGAACAGCACGGTGCGGATGAGGTCGACCAGCACGCTGCCGAGCGGACCGCCAATCGGCGTCAGCATGAGCAAGCCCAGGGCCAGCGCGGGCAGCAGAATCCACCCGAGCAGGGCGAAGGGCCCGTTCATGGCGATGGACCGCGCCACGCTCCCCGCAAGGCTGTCGCCGTTCCACGTCGCCAGCAGCGCGAGCGCGATGGCCGGCACGTTGTACTTCAGGCGCAGCCAGCGGATGTCCAGGCCGCGCTTCTCCGCTGCCGTCTCCGGGCTGGGCAGGTGGGAGACGACCGCTTCACCGATCGTGACGGCGATTTCGTGCGCGGCCGCGATGCCCTCCTGGCCGTGCGTCGCCCACGTATCGCTCCACTCCTCACGCACCCCCGTCCAACGCCCCGGCCCGGCACCCGAGCCGTCGTCGCCGGCCTCCGGGCCGGCGGTGCCCGCAGCCGATCCGGGGGCTGGTGTGAAGGAGGGCGGCGAACTCGGTGGGGGACCCGCCGCGGCCTCGGGAGACAGCGGCGCAGGCGAGCGCCACCAGTCCGGGTCCGGAGCCCGGCTGGCGTCGTCCGGACCAGGTCCGAACGAAGGCTCCGTGCGCGGGGCCGGGACCTCGGGAGGCAGCGGCTGACTCACCACGCGGGGGTTCGAACCGCCGCCGTCTATCTCTCCGTCCGCTGTCATTCGGTGCCGCCGGAGCCTGCGTACGTACCGACACCGAAACGGCGCCACAGCCAGGCACGGGCCCGCAGCTCGTCACCCCACACGCCGTACGGCGTCGGACCTTCTACGTCTACCGGCGCCGCCGGTGCGCTCACCACCGTGCTGGGCCTGGGGGCTGCGGAGCGGCGTACCGCGACGCCGACGGCTATGTCCGTCATCCTGAGCCGGTCCTCTCCGAAGGGGCCACCACGGTGCGTCCCGCCTCCAGCGGTTCCGGGCGCCGCATCGATCACATGTCGCAATCTAAGCTCTACACCACGTGAGGACACAGGAGTTCCACCAGGCAACTCCCGTGCCCCGCAGGCGCATTGACCCCTGTAGCAACATCAACCGGCGCATACCGGGATGACCTGCTACCGACGCGGGCGATGCCGCCGACCGAACCAAGAAGTACCCCGCCGAACTCCTTTCCTGCCGGAGCGCAGAAGAGGTCGTCCGCAGCCGCGGCGCTGATTCGCGGTCAGGGCGCCGACGGCTGGCCGGTGGGCGCGGCCTGGTCGGCGGGCTGGTCCAGCTGCTGCTGGCGGCGCCGCTGCTCGTTGCGGTGCTCTTCGACGCGCTGGGTGAACAGCTTCAGCGCCTCGCCTTCCCGGCCAGCGCCGCACTCGCTGTAGGGGCCGATGCCGAGGGGGACGGCGTTGGCCTCCTCCTCGATGGCGTCGGCGGCCTGCTGGAGGAAGTAGCTGCACTCGCGGAACTTGTAGCAGGCAGCTGAGGCAAAGCGCCTCGCCCCGAAGGCCCTGCGCGGTGCCCCTCCCGAGGCTTCCAAGCCTGGCCTGCAGAACGTCGTTCTGGAACCGAGTACGAGCGCAGTTCAGAACGGCGTTCTGAAAACATCAGTTCGGGACGTCTTCACTGAGGTACTTCCGGTCGGAGGCGCATACGCGACGCTGTTCCCTGTCCAGCCGGCGCTGCTGGATGCATGCGTGCAACCCGCCGACGACGATGAAGCTGAAGGCGACTACAACTCCAATGTTCAGGGCTTTTTCCATCGCTGGTCGCTGGCCCTCGGCTGCGAGGCCAGCGGAGAGCGCAGCAGCGCTGACCGCCCACACAGCCGTGGCCATGACCCCGGCCACGGCCCACAGCACCGCCACGTCACGGGGCGCCACATGCGTCGTTCGACGGGAAGTCCCAGCCCGGCGCGCATTGCCCGTACCGCGGAGTCGTCGCGTCGCGCCGCCACCTTCTTGGCAACCGCGCATGCGACGCATCCCAGGCCCAGCAACGCGGTCGGGCCAAGGATGACGAGGGGATCGACGGGCAGTTGCAGGAGGGCCATTGACATCACCGCGAAGGCCACCAGCCCCAAGGCTGCGGACAGCGCCTCCCACTTCGGATCCCACAACTGGTCAGCGCCATCTCGCCAGATCCTGCGGCAGCGCCGCACGGACCAGCCCGCTACTCCCCAGATCACCGCGCACATGACTACTGCTGCTGCATTCATGAGTATCCCCACCCTTGATATTGAAGACCCTCTACAGGACCGTGCCCGTCACCGCTCCCCAAGGCAACTGCGGGCACCTCCAAGACTCTGCCGGCAACAGGCGTAACGGCCTCGCCGGCTCCGCCGTGAGCATGCCGGAACTGGTGGCGCTCGTCACCCGGCTCCTGGCCAAGGATCCCGACGACCGCCCCGCCGACGCGTTCGAGGTCATGCTCGCCCTCCGCGAGATTGACCGGCGGTACTTTGACGAGGACTTGCCCACCCGCGGGCCGGACAGGTACGTCCGATCCGCCGTGAGCCCTCGCATCACGGCCTTCGGCGCAGTCACACAGCTTCTCCTCACCGACCGGAACCCCTGCCCGGACTGCGCTTCCACAGCCGGCGCGCACGTCACACCGGGCTGCGAATCCTGCCGAGGAACCGGCGAGGTCTCCGCAGAAACAGCCCACCGGATCCGGATTCCCCCAGGAGTAAGACCTGGGCAGCGACTGCGACTCAAAGGTCTGGGCTGGCCCGGTAGAAACGGTGGGGAGCCGGGGGACCTCTTCGTCGTCGTTCGGGTCGAGGGCGCAAACACCGACTGAATAGTCCGGCCCGATCACGGGCGGCGGGCGAGGACGTCGTCGATGCGGGAGGCGTCGGCCACCCAGGCCGCGGCGGCGGGCGCTATGAAGCCGAGCACGCTCTGGATGTCGTCGCGGCGGGCTTCGAGCGGCAGGTGCCAGATGCCTTCGTGGTGGGCGATGCGGTTGCGGAATTTGTGCAGGCGCTTGACCGGGTCTTCCACCGTGGTCAGGGCACGGTTGGGAGCGTGAGGGAAGGCGCCCGCCAGGTCGGGCCAGAGGCTGGTCTTGTACTGGCGGGCCAGCAGGAAGCGCCAGAACCCGAAGCTCAGCTCCGCGATGATCTTCCCGCGCGGGGTGGCCGTCCCGCTCCGGCCGGCGCGCTGCTGCGCCTGGACGATGTCAGCGCGAACATCCCCGACCCCGCCTCCGAGGACCTCCCCGGCGGGGCGGGCCGGACGACAGCCGGCACCGGCCGCGTCCGCTTCCCGCTCGTACGGTGGGCGCTCGCCCCGCGCACGACGTGGCAGGCACGACGCGCCTGGCCGCCGACTTCGGCGAGGGGATGGACGCCCGGACCGCGTGGGTGATGGCGCGCCTGGCCCGCCATCCGGATGAGCACGGCTACGCCATGGGCCACCTGGACGACGACAGCCGGGCCGCGGACTGAGCAGAGCTCAGGCGCCGGCCTTCTTCCCGCCGGCCTTCCGGGCCGCACAGACAGAGCGAAGGGGTGGCCTCAGGGGAGAGGCCGCCCCTTCGTGCGTCGTTCAGCGCAGGCGTCCGAGGTGGATGACGCTGACGCGGACCTGGCTGTCGCCGATCTCGTACATCACTCGGTAGCGGCCGACGTGGATACGCAGGACGTCGGTGCTGCCGAACGCGCCCTCGCGGTTCCTCGGCGAGGCGGTCGACGGCGGTGAACACCTGCCGGACTCCCGCGGGGTCGTCCTTGGCGAACTGCTCCGCCTGGGCGAGCGCCTCGGGTTCCCAGATGACCTCGTAGCTCACGCCTCGACTCCGCCGAAGACGCGTCGGTACGCCTCATCGTGCGGAACGCCGGCGCTCTCGCCGCGTTCCTGGCGCGCGCGGTAGGGCCAGGGCCTCATCGTGCGGAACAGGGCCCGCAGCTCCTGGAGCCAGGGCCCGCAGCTTCGAGGGCGTCGGCGGGGCTGACCAGTATCGCGATGGTCTGGCCGTGGTCGGTAATGGCGGCCGGTTCCCGGGTGGCGCTGACCTCGCGCGCGATGGCGCCCAGCCGGGCGCGGGCTTCCACGATCGAGTAGGTGCTCTCCGTCATCATGCACACCACCTTACGGAAGTGTGCACATTCCTGCCATCGAACAGACTTCGTACGCGATACGTACGCTGAACGTACGCACTCGGTGCGCTTCATGGGGTAGAGTATGGATCAGGAGGTGTTCCATGTCCGAGTTGTTCGACGCGGTCGACGCGCTGGTCGCGTCCCGCTCCACGCTCCCGCCACCGGCGGAGCGCAAGAGGCTGCGTGCCGCGCACGGCCTGACGATCGATGAGGTGGCAGGCGCGCTGAAGGTGCGCCGGGCCACGGTGTCCGGCTGGGAGTCCGGCAAGACCGAGCCCCGCCCGCCGGAGCGCGACGCCTACGCCCGGCTGCTGGAGCAGCTGGCGGAGCTCTACCTGCCGCCCCGGTCGTGCCCGTCCCTGACGCTGCGGTGCCGGCCACGTTCGCCGCCGCTCCCGCTCCGGCGGAAGCGCGGACTCTGTCCACAGGTCCGGCGTCCGAGGCTGCGGTCATGACTGCACCCGAGAACACCACCACCATCGCTCCCGTCGCCGCTGCTCCGGTGGCCGCGCCGCGCCCGGCGCCCACCACCAGGCCGACGTCGACGTCGCGCCGCCCCGGCGCGAAGAAGGCCGCCCCGGCCCCGGCCGCGACTGCGGCGGGCGAGATGGACCCGCGGTTCGAGAACGGTCCGCTGGCGGTCGTCGACGTCGAGGACGGGAAGGTGCTGGCGTACTGCGTCGGCGGCCTGGTCCTGGACGTGCCCGCCAAGTCCCTGCCGTCCCTGGTGGACTGGACGCTCAAGGAGGCCAAGCTCGGTCAGCCGAAGCTGTCCGGGCCGGGCAGGTCCGGCCGACCCGCTGATCGTGCTCACCGCGGCCGCGTGCGAGCGCTACCTCCCGGCGGCCCTCACCGAGGTCCTGGAGCGGATCGCCGGGCGGATCCCTGCCGTCCCAAGGTGGAGCTGGACGCTCAAGGAGAAGCTCGGTCAGCCGAAGCTGTCCGGGCCGGGCAGGCCGGCCGACCCGCTGATCGTGCTCACCGCGGCCGCGTGCGAGCGCTACGGTCTCCCGGTGGCCCTCACCGAGGAGGAGCGGATCGCCGGGCGGATCCCGGAGGGCCACAAGGTGATCAAGCAGCTGACCCGCGCCGACTGGCAGCTCACGAAGCGGGGGTTCGGGCCGTGGGCGCGGATCTACCGCCCCGCCCAGGGCTCGGACCGCCAGTGCGTCCAGCTGTGCATCCCGTCGTGGAACGCGCTGGACGTCCGGTTCTGGGGCACTGCCGGGCAGTTGCCGCCGGCGGAGCTCGCCCGCGTCCTGGGCGCCTACGCGTCCCGGGTGATGACGCCGCGCGGCTCCACCGCCGTGACCGGCCTCGAGCTCATGACCGCCCTGCACCCGCCGACCTACGCCGTGCGGGACGAGGAGACTGGCGCCCTGCGACGGGCCGACGACAAGACGCCCGGCTCGCTGGGCCTGGACCCGGTGGACTGCGCGCCGTGCGAAGCCCCCGACGGGCACCCCCTCCTCGCGGACCTGCCGCGCTTCCACGTGCGGGGCCCGGCGGAGAAGCTGTTCGAGGAGGCGTACGACTGGGCCCGCCCGCTCACCGACGACGAGTGCCTGCGCCGCAACCTCGTGGGCCTGGATGTCAACATGGCGTTCGCCGCCGGAGCGAACGGGCTGGTCGTCGGCCTCGGTGAGCACACGCACGTCAAGAGCCCCGTGTTCGACCCGAAGCTCCCGGGAAGCTGGCTGGTCGACCTCAGCCACGTCGACCTGTCGCGGGTGAAGGTCGGCAAGGAGTGGGTGGAGCTGGACGGCGCGCTGCTGCCCTCCCCGTTCACGCCGAAGGGCGACCGCCCGTCGGGGCCGGCCTGGTACGCGACGCCGACCATCGCCTACGCCCAGGAGCTCGGGTACGACGTGACGCCGACCGAGGCGTACGTCCGGTACGAGAACGGCCGCTACCTGGACGGCTGGTACAGCCGGCTGCGCGACGCCTACCTCACCACGATGGCCGACCTCGGCGTCGACGCCGACCTGTCGCCCGAGGACTTCCTTACGGCGATGGACGGCTACAAGAGCCGCGACCCGGAGATGGCCATCGTCGTCTCGGCGGTCAAGGCGACGGTGAAGGGCGGGCTGGGGAAGCTGCGCGAGCGGCCCCGCGGCGAGGGCTGGACGGCCGGCGAACGGTGGCGGGCCCTGGAGCGCCCGACGTGGCGGCCCGACATCCGCGCGGCGGTCATCTCCCGCACCCGGATCAACCTCCACCGCAAGATGGTCAAGCACGCGGCGTTCACCGGGCAGTACCCGGTGGCGATCCTCTCCGACTGCGTCGTCTACGCCGTCGACGGCGAGAGCCCGCTGGACTTCCTGCCCCGCGACCGCGAGGGCAAGCCGCTGCCGGGCGGCTTCAAGCTCGGGGTCAACCCCGGCCTGGTGAAGCACGAGGGCACGCAGACCACGCTGTGGGGTGAAGGTGCCCGGGAGCAGTTCAAGGCCCCTGAGCTCAACCTCGCTCGGTACATCAAGGACGGCACCGTCACCGACAAGGACAACGGGGAGTAGGGAGCGCGATGAACAAGGAGTTCGGGGACGGCCTCAACCAGGCGGTGCAGAAGGCGTTCACCCGCCCGGTGCCGAAGTCGGCCGGCGCGCAGATGCGGTACCTGGTCAAGCAGCACAAGGGCACCAAGGCGGTCGCCCAGATGCTGCGGGTCTCCCAGCGCACCGTCGAGCGGTACGTGAAGGAGCAGATCAAGAAGCCCCGTCCGGACCTCGCCGCGCGCCTGGAGCGCGAGGTGAAGGCCCGGTGGCAGCCGCAGATCCGGGCCAAGGCCCGGGAGAAGGCGGCGACGACCGGCGGCATCGTCATCGACGTCCACGCCCGCCTCGGCTACGCCGGAGCGTCGATGGACTCCACGGATGAGGACCGCGAACGGCACCTCACCGTGGCGCTCCCTCCCCAGTACGCGGCCCGCCTCTTCGACGCCCAGGAGCAGGGCGCCAGCGAAGACCAGCTGCGCGAGCTCACCGCCGAAGCCCTCAAGGAGGTCTACTTCCAGGACAGCGGCCGCCGCGCCGGCTCCCTCCAGGAGGTCCAGATCAACGACGTGCTGAACCTGGGATTCCAGCTGTAGCGGCCGTACCCGAACGGCTCGCGAGCCCCGGACCGATGATGCGGTCCGGGGCTCGCTCGCGTATCCGCGCAAAGGTCGGGCGGCCTGCTCCGGACTCTGTCCACAGGGGCGCCGTGGCCTCCTTGGTGGCATGAGCGATCACGAGCAGCAGCAGCCGGCCCCGCGCCGCGGCAAGGTCCTGGAGGCCCTCGCGCGGGCTGAGCGGAAGGTCTTCACCCGGCCCGCCCCGAAATCGGCAAATGCACAGGTGAAATTCCTCCTCACGCGATCGGCGGGGGCCACCAGGGCGCTGGCGGAGCGTCTGGGCATCTCGCGCCGGACGGTGGAGCGCTACCGCGCCGGGAAGCTGAAGACCCCACAGAAGCGTCTCCAGGCCGTCTTGGTGGAGGAGACGGAATCCGAGTGGCAACCGCAGGTCAGAGCACAGGCACGAGAGCGGGCGTCCACCTCCAGCGGCATGACGGTGGAGGTGACGGCGTACTTCGGATTCGAGGGCAAGGGCAGCTCGGATGACGGCCGGATCCGGAACATCACCACGCCGATCTCACCCACCTACGTGAAGCAGATCCTCGAACTCCAGGCGGCCGGTGCGACGGAGGAAGAGCTGCATCCGATTGTCGCCGCCGCCATCACCGAGTCGTATTTCACGGATTGGGGCACCCGCGCCCCTGGCCTGCGCGCAGATTTCACACACGTCCAGTCCATAGACTTCCGGTTCTGACCCGGCCAAATTCAGGGCCTGCTATAAACAATTCGGCGGGCCGCCGTACAGCGCTCTGGCGGCGGCCCGCTCCCGAATCCACACGATGAATGCGAGACCGACGATGACCCGGTTCTGGCCGCCCGGCACCCGACTGGTGAGCGCCCGGCGAGACCCGCCGACCGCTCGCCCCGCGCGTCGCCGCGCCCCGTGAGCCGGTCGACCCCGCCCGCATCGGCCGCCGCGTCGTGCGGCGCCGGGCGAAGGGCATGGACGCCGGCGCGGTCGCGGCGGCCCTTGAGGACGCCCGGTTCGACGCCCGGCAGAACTCGCGGCACGAGGACCTGGCCGAAGACGTCTGCGGCCGCGCGGAGCTCGCGGAGTGGGAGCGCCTGGACCAGCTGCTCGCCGCCGCGATGCCGGGCACCGTCTACGACCCGGACGCCGACGACGTCGTCCAGGCGGAGCTCGCCGCCGACGCCGCGGCCGCCGCCGCCCGAGAAGCCGAGCTGCGCGAAGCCGCCCTCATCGCGGCCCGCGCCGACGAGCTCCAGGCGCTGCGCGAGCTGGGCACGCTGAAGCAGACCGAGCCCCGCGACGGCGACGAAGCCGTACGCGACGAACTCACCCGGCGCGCCGGCGGCTACGTCCAGGCCGACGTCGACACCTGGCTCGCCCAGGCCGTACGCGACGAACTCACCCGCACCTCGGGCACTACCGCGACCAGGCCGCCCGCGAATCCGCGGCCGGCCTTCTGACGCCGCCGGTCCTCGCGCACGCCGCGCTGCTCGCCGAACTCGCCCGCCTGGTCCCCGGCGCCGACGTCGACGAGCTGGCGTTCGCGGCCACGCTCGCCACCACCGAGCCCGAAGCCGCCGCCGCACTCGGCGCGTTCCTCACCCGCGTCGAAGGAACCCAGACGTGAGCGACGGCCAGGAGCTGGGCGTCGTGGGCCGGGAAGAGCGCAGCGGCCGCCCGTCACCTTCGTCCGGCCGGCCCCACCACCGGCCGACCGCCCGCAAGCCCGGAACCGATGTCACGGTGACAGAAAGTGAGCGTGACACTGGTGTCACGCTCCCCTGGAAACGTGTCACGCCGGGTGTCACGCCACCGCGAATCTGCCCCTGTTTGTCCGTTTCTCGGGGCCGTAGTCTCCAGAGGCCGATTTCAGGGGTGGGGCGTGACACTCTCCAGAGGCCGATTTCAGGGTGTCACGTCCCGCGCACTCTGCCCCTGTTTGTCGTTTCTCGGGGCCGTAGAACTCTCCAGACCGATTTCAGGGGTGGGGCGTGACACTCAAGATCGAACGTCCCGCGCACTTGTGAGTAGTACGGAGCGTAGTCGCGGGGCGGGTTCGGGCGGAGTGCTCCCGGGCCCGCCTGCCCGGCGATACCTTGGTGGCACACGCCAGTTCTGCCCTCTGGAGTCCTCGATGAGCGAACAGCCGGCCCCTGCCGACACCGCCGCCCGGCAGCTGGAGCCCGCGGCCGCCGACGGGTTGCGCGCGTACGCGGCCAAGACCCGCGCGGATGCCGACCGGTTCGCCGCCGTCCTGGAGGACATCGCCACCAACGGCCTGCCCGACCCCGAGCAGTGCACCCCGTGGGAGGAGCTGCGCGAGGCCCACCTCACCCGCCTCGCAGCCCAGCGCCCGGCCGTCGCCTGATGCCCAGGCAGCACGGCCCGCGCCGCGCCCGGATCACGTTCTCCGACTCCGCCGCGAGCACGGCAGCGGAGCGCCCGGATCCAGCGAGGCGCCACGCCTCCGCGCCCTGGTCGTCACTCCGCCGCGAAGCAGCTGGAGAACCTGACCAGCCCCCGAGGCGCCGACGACGTCGAGCGCGTTCGGATCTTGTACTGGATTTCGGTTCTTCAGACCGTGGTCGTCGTCGCGTACATCGAGGTCTGACCCGACCTCCTGGACCGGGCCGACCGCGTGCTGCTCGCCCGGTTCGAAGAAGCCGGCGCCGACGGCGAGGACGGTGGGCTGCAGACCACCATGTTCATCGTTTGGTGAGGGATCGGGTTCATAACTTGGTGAGGGATCGCTCGCGTAAGAGGAAGACCTAGGACTGACCGACCAGATGACGAACGCGTTCTTCCCACCCGCCGTAGGCGAAGTACCTGCAGGCTGCGGAAGACCTCGCAGACGCGGACGGGCGGTCGACGGTTCTTGGTGCGCAGTAATCGCACGGCCGGGCGGAGCTTGCCGCCGCACCTGTCACCCCGAGCGCGCTTGATCCTTCCCGGCGCTGTGCGGCTCTCTGCGGCGTTCTGAGCCGCCGTAGGCGAAGTACCTGCAGGCTGCGGAAGACCTCGCAGACGCGGACCCCCGAGCGGTCGGGCGGTTCTTGGTGCGCAGTAATCGCACGGCCGGGCGGAGCTTGCCGCCGCACCTGTCACCCCGGCGCGCTTGCCTTCCCGGCTCGTCTGCGGCTCTCTGCGGCGTTCTGAGCGCCTCCAGGCTCCCGAGCGACGATCACGGGCCCCTCGTGCCCTCACAGCGGCGTACAGCGCCTCGGGCGGCCCGGAGTGCCTCCGCAGCTCCCGGTCGACTTGCCGCGGCTCGTCTCCGGCGCTGGTGTTCTCGTTCTCCCGGCCGCGAGCTCTGCTCTCAGGGGGGGGGAGAGTTCAACCCGCGCATAGGCACTACAACTACTTACCCACATTGGGGTGCAAGACGGGGGGCCTGGTTCCGACCCGCTCAGACGGTCCCAGCGGCCTCCCGGCGGTACCGGCAAACGGTGACTTCGTCCGCCGCCGGGGCGTTCCCGGCCGGGCACCCGGCCGGGAAGATGGCGCCGCAGCGGCCGGGGCTGCTCAGGGGCGCGGCGGTGGGTCAGCATCGGTTCACCGGCGGGCCGCCGGACCCCTGTGGCCAGTCGCACCTCTCCGGCGCCGATGTTCTCGCTCTCCCCGCCGCGAGCTCTGCTCTCAGGGGGAAGAGAGTTCAACCCGCACATAGGTACTACAAGTACCTAACTACATGGGGTGCAAGAAACGGCCCGGCCGCGGCCCCCTCAGGCGGCCCCCAGCGGCCTCCCGGCGAAGCCCCGGGCGGGGACCTCCAGCGCCTCCCCCTTCTGCCTGCTGCCCGTCGTGCTGCACGGGCTGCTGCTCCTGGTGGCGAAGGCTGCAAGGGCAGCGGAGGGGTGCAAGACCGGGTGCTGCAACGGTCGCCCGGCGCGCGGTGAAGCGTTCACCCGACCCGGGCGGCACACGGGTGCTGCACGGGTAGCAAGGCCGGCCTCACCGGTGCAGCGCGGGTGGCTGCTGCACCGGAGGCACCGACGTGGACGCGGGCTGCTGCAACCGGTCTGCTGCAAGGCCGGTCTCACCGGGCAGCGGCCTGCCTCCCTGCCCGGCCCTGCTCCAGCTGCTGCCGCCGGCGCCGCGTCGCGTCACCCAGACGTCCCTGAGCACGCCTGCGCCGCGCACTCGAAGTACACGTCGACGTCCACGCTGCTCTCGCGTCGGGCGACCTCGTACGCGCCCTTCATCGCCTCGAAGGCGGCCACCACGGGCAGGGTGACGTCCTTGAACGCCCCGGCCGCCGTGTCGAGGTAGTGGGCGAAGCCGAAGCAGTAGCTGTCGTCGCGTTCGTCCTCGAGCACACGCTGGCGAGCCTCACGGGCCGCCTCGAACCATCGCAGGCCGTCGTCCACGCCCAGGGCGTCCACGACGATCGCGAGAAACGGCGTCACCCGCTCCGCGCTCGCGGGCCAGCTGTCGGTGGGCGAGCCGAAGCGGTTGCCCAGCTCCTGGGTGAAGTGGAGGCGGAAGTCGTAAGTCACGCTCCACTCGTACCGCGCGGGCCGGCACTCGGGCGGGTGGCACGCGGCACCGCCCCCGAGGAACGCCCGTACGGGTCGCCCTGCCTGCGGCTTTCCCCTCCAGGGGAACGATGTACGCACTCGCTCCGGCGGCCTGCCTGTTGTTCTGGGAAACCAGAACAACACGGTTCCCCCAGTGCTACCGTCCGGCCGCGCGGAACGCCGCTGACCTGTGCTTTCCCCTGGAGGGGAACGGTGTGCGCGAATCTGGCCGGTCGCGGCAGACGAATGTCCCCCTGCTGCACATTCCTGTGCAGCAGGGGGACATTCCCCAGGTGGTTATCACCCGGGGGCGATAACCCGCGCTACCCGGCGGCCCGGACCGCCCTGAGCGGTGTCTGGGGCTGGCGCTTCGGCGGGCCCGTCTCGTACAGGGGGGCGGTGATCTCGGGCAGTTCGCCGGCCTCGATGCGCTCGGCGGCGTCCTGGATGGTTTCCTCCAGCTCCTCCTGAGTGGCGTAGGAGGCGACATACGGGTGGAGGTAGTAGGTGCGGTACTTGCGGTCCTCGGGCCGCAGCACCAGGTTCCGGCTCTCCAGCAGCGCCATCGCGGTGTTCGCGGAGTTGCGGGACAGGCCCACGCGGGCGCCCAGCTCGGCCTGGGAGGCGTTCACCTCACCGCCGGGCTCCTGGCGCTCGATGAGGACGCTCAGCAGCTCCATCGCGGCTTTCGTGAGGTCCAGTCGGTACAGCATTCCGAAACCGGCGCTCGCTTGGATCAGCATGCCTGCCCCTCCTTCTCGACACCCTCATCGTCGCTGTCCCCGGCCCCGAGCTCCAGTTGCACGCTGCGCGGCGCCGGCGGGGGCTTCACTTCGGGGAAGGCGCCCTCCGGCGCACCCCGGCGCAGGGCCTCCAGGATCTCGTGCTGGACGTCGCCGTTGCCCTCGAAGCCGAGCAGCGGGTTCACGAAGATCAGACCGGTGTCGACGCGCTGGAGCATGTGCCACTCCTCCAGCCGTCCGAGCGCGCGGGTCACGTTCGACCGCTCCACGCCCAGCTTGTCCGCGATCTTCTTGTGCGTGGCCCGGAGCCATCCCTCGCGTTGACGGCCGATGCACCACAGCAGGACCGCGGACTGGATCGGCGACATGCCGTGCTGGGCGATCAGCACCGCCAGGACATCGGCGAAGAAGTCGTTGGAGACCACGCTGTAGCCGGACCGCCCGTACATCTCGTGGGGCGCGCGGTACGTGTACCGGACGTTGACGTCCATCTGCTGCACCGGCCGCTTGCGGGTCGGCGGCTTGATGTCCTGCCCCAGCCGGGACGACAGGGTCTCGCGGAAGGCGCTGTCACCACCGGGCTGAACGGCGGTGATCCGGCCCTTGCTTCGGCCGGCGGCAGGGCGCCTGGGCTCGCGGGGCATCGACGAAGGTCCTGTCCTCGATCTTGACGGGTCGCGACGGACCCTAGCAGTTGTCCAACCCCACTTGGCAGATTTGTACAGGCTGGCGTGGCGCTTTGGTGTCGACGCCGACACACCGGATTTCGGGGAGGGTTCCCTAGAAACACGGCCTCACCTGCAACGATGCAAAGTTGTACAAGCTAGGTTGGCTAATACGGGTGCCGATGTGGCACCACCAACACATTTCCGCAGGTCAGTGTGTCAGCGCTGACACATCCCCTTCCGCAAAGTCGCAGGTCAGAGGCGGTTTCTCTCGACGGCCCTCTTTTCCCTAAGACGCACACGCGCGCGAAGGCCGCATCAGGGCCTCGCGTACGCGTGCCATCCGCGACCGACGGCAGGCCAGGCACCAGCACCCACGTGCGACGCTCCACCGTCCGGCCCTGGCGGTCACCACCCGCTCGCTCCCCGGCGGCCGCACCAAGGCCCCCAGCTGCGCCGCATGCGGCCGTTCCGCCGCTCCCGGGCCCCCGTGGTCGCCGGGCGCCTCCCCGGGGCTGAGGCGGCTTCGCGTGCGACTCCGCGAGCCCCGCCCGGACCGTAGGCGGCATCAGCGGCTCTGAGTCTCGGGTGGTGCCGGCCGCGACGGACAAGCACCGAATGGAGTGGCTGAGGCCGGTGGCCGGTTCCGCCGCGCGGCCTGGCGGCCACTCGGCTCGCGTACCTCCGCACCTTGAATTCAGCCTTTCGCGGCTCTGAGGTTCCGTTCTGTGGCCGGGGTCTCCAGGCTCCGGAATTCTGTAATCTGACGGTCGATGGTGGGAACGAATTCCGGGGTTTCCATTTGTTGGAACGAGCGCCCCGCTCCAGGTGGTTGGGGGGTGTCCCGTGTTTCCGCCAACGGTACATGCTGCATCTACCCGATGCACACGCTATACTGGAACCCACACCAACGAGTGACACCCACCCCCTCACAACCAGCTCGCCCGCGCAGCGGGCCCCAAGGTTCTGGAGGCGCAGCCGGAAGGACCGTCAGGCGGGGAAGCGCAGCGCACCCGCCGGGAGCGCCGCCGCGCTCCCCCAACTCCCGCACTAGAGGCCCCACAAGCCGCACCACCCCACCCCAACAGCCCGCCCGCGCACCGCGCGGCCAGCCGGGCGCGCAGCGGCCGGCCCCGCTGCCCCCCAGGAGCGCAGCGGAAGGGGGGGCCGTGCTCCGCACGGGCCAAAGGGAGCGCAGCGACCGCCCCCCTTGCACATCGCGCAGCGATGTGGTACCCGCTCCGCGG
>NZ_CM128811.1:4800000-6014151 GCF_052934925.1 Streptomyces hypolithicus | reverse complement strand
GGCCGGCCTGTTCGCGCAGTGCGGCGGAGTTCTTCGCCGAGAGGGTGAACACGGGGCAGGCGGCGCCGGGGCCGGGTGGGGTCGGTACGGGCGCGGTTTCGGCCGCTGCGGTGCGCGTGGCGCCTTCGACGGCCGCCGGGGCCGGGGTGCTCGTGCCGCCGGTGCGTGCCGGTGGCTCCTCCAGGACGACCGCGCCGATGGTGCCCGCGAAGCCGAAGCTGTTGACCGCCGCCCGGCGGACCGGGGCCTTCCAGGGCTCGCACTCGGTGGGTATGCGCACCGAGTACACGTCCCACGGTATGCGGCCGGAGGGGACGGTCATGTTGAGGTGCGGATAGATCGTCGCGGAGCGGATCTGGAGCAGCGTCTTGATGACTCCGACGACACCGGAGGCCGGTTCCATGTGGCCGAGGTTGGTCTTCACCGAAGCGACCAGCAGCGGGTCGTCCTTGCTCCGGGCTCCGGCGAACACGTTGTTGATGGCGCCGATCTCGATCGGGTCGCCGAGCGGGGTGCCGGTGCCGTGTGCCTCCACGTACTGGATGTCACCCGGTTCCAGGCCGGCCGCGCGGATCGCGTTGTGCAGCACGGTCTCCTGCGCCGGCCCGTTGGGCACCGTCAGTCCCGCGCTGTCACCGTCCTGGCCGACCGCGGTGCCGCGCACCACGGCGAGGATGTTGTCGCCGTCCCGGGTGGCGTCGGACAGCCGCTTGAGGACCAGCATGCCGCAGCCCTCGGCGCGGGCGTAGCCGTCCGCGGACTCGTCGAAGGTCTTGCACTGGCCGTCGGGTGCCAGCATCTGGGCGTTGGAGAACATCACCGGGATGCGGGGGTGGTGCAGGGCGTTGACGCCGCCGCTGAGCGCGATGTCGCACTCGCCGCGGCGCAGCCCGGTCACGGCCAGGTGCAGGGCGGCCAGCGAGGACGAGCAGGCGGTGTCGACGCTCATGCTCGGCCCGCGCCAGCCGAGGAAGTAGGAGAGCCGCCCGGAGAGCGGGAACATGGTGATGCCGGAGGCCAGCAGGCCGTCGAGGTCCTCGTACGGCACGGCGTCGAGTTCGAGGGCGTAGTCGACGGAGCTGGAGCCGATGTAGACGCCGCCGTTGCCGCGCCGCAGCGGCGTGGGGTCGATGTTCGCGTGTTCCAGGGCCTGCCACGCGGTCTCCAGGACCATGCGCTGCTGGGGGTCGATGAACTGCGCTTCCCTGGGCGAGATGTTGAAGAATCCCGCGTCGAAGAGGTCGATACGGTCCAGGAAGCCGCCGCCGGTGGTGTGGATCTTGCCCTTGTCGTCGGGGCTCTGCGGGGTGAATGCCTCGACGTCCCAGCGGTCCTGGGGCAGCGGGCCGATACCGGAGCTGCCGGTGCGCAGGAACTCCTCGAACTCGTCGAGCGAGTTGCTGCCCCCGGGGAAGCGCAGGCCCACGCCGATGATCGCGACGGGCTCGGTCAGCTCCTTGAGCACGTTGTCGATGGCTACTTCCTCGTCGCGGGGCATGGCCGCGTCTCCTTCTGTCCGGCGATCGGATTACTGAGCGGGTCGGTCGCCGGCTGCGGAGCCCGCGACCAGGTCGGTCAGATGGAGCACCAGTTGCTCAACCGTGGGTTCGTTGAAGAGCACGTTCGCGTTGATGGTGATACCGAGCAGCTCTTCCAGGCTCTGCTTGAGACTGGTGAGCCGCAGCGAGGTGAGACCCAGGTCGAAGAAGCTGGTGTCGACCGAGAGGTCCTCGTCGGCCTCCATCAGCAGAGCGCTCTTGAACCGCTCCACGACGACCGTCTCCAGTTCTTCGCGGATTTCGACGACGGGCAGCTCACGCAGCTGCCGCAAGGACGCGTTGGTGTCAGGCATGTCGGTGACCGATCCCGAGAGCGGGCGCAGGGGGACCCGCGCTGGTGAATGAGCTTCAGCCAACCACCGCGGCCTGACACCGCCCTGACCGGGAACTTGTCCTCGCGGCAGCGCTGCCCGCTGCCCGCCCGCGGGCAGCGGGCAGCGGGCAGCGGGAAAACACCGTGGCCGAGCCGGAAACTGCCCCGGCTCGGCCACGGCCGGCCATCGCGGGCCGGCTAAATCATGTGCGTACTACGCCTTGGTACGTGCCTGCATGACGCGCACCAGCAGGGCGACGGAGACGCAGAAGACCATCAGCGGGATCAGCGCCATGACGAAGGCGTGCGGATAGTCGCCTACCCGGCGCGCCTCGCCCAGTACGGGGAAGAAGACCGCGCCCGCGATGGCCACCCCGATCGCGGCCCCACCCTCCTGCACGGTGTTGACCGCGCCGGAGGCGGCCGCGGCGTGCTCGGGGTCGGCTCCCGTCAGCACGGCGCCCGTCAGCGGGCCCGTGGTCATGCCCATCCCGATCCCCGCGACGATCAGCGACGGGATCAGCCACAGGACACTGCCGTCGGCGCCCACCTGCGTGGCGGAGACGGCGACCAGGACGTATCCAGCGCCCAGGGTCAGCGGGCCGGCAGTGATCAGCCCGCCTCCCAGCCGCGCGGCGAGCTTGCCCGAGAGCATCGAGGAGCCGAAGTAGCCGCCGCCGACCGCGAGGAAGACATAGCCGGACTCGGCCGGCGACAGGCCCTTGCCCTGCTGAAGGTAGAGCGCCAGCAGGAAGAAGAAGGAGCCCATGGCCAGGAAGTACGTCAGCATCGCGGCCAGCCCGACGGAGAAGACCCGGCCGCGGAACAGGTCGAGGTCGATCAGCGGGCTGAGCCCCTGTGCCGTACGGCGGCGCTGGTGGCTGATGAACCCGGCGCCCAGCGGGATCGTGGCGGCCAGCAGCAGCCAGCTCCACAGCGGCCATCCCCTCTCCTGGCCCTCGACGAGGGAGAGCACCAGGGCCGCCAGCGTCGCCGTGACCAACAGCGCGCCGGTCAGGTCGAGCCGTCCGCCGCCGGCGTTGCGGGACTCGGGCACCAGCCGCGGGGTCAGGGCCAGGGCCACCAGGCCGATCGGGATGTTGAGCAGGAAGATGGCCCGCCAGTCCAGTCCCGCCACGTCGACGGAGATCAGTACGCCGCCGATGACCTGGCCGAGGACACCGGCGAGGCCGATCACCAGGCCGTAGACGGCGAAGGCACGGGCCCGGGAGGCACCGGTGTAGACGAGGGCGAGGATGCCGAGGACCTGCGGGACCATGAGCGCCGCCGAGGCGCCTTGCAGCACCCGGAAGATGATGAGGAGGTCGGCGCTCTGCGCCACACCGCACAGCGCGGAGGTGATGGTGAACAGCAGCAGGCCGAGAGCGAACATGCGGCGTCGGCCGTAGAGGTCGCCGAGCCGCCCACCGGTGATCATTCCAGCGGTGAAGGACACGCCGTAACCGATGATGACCAGCTGGGACTGCGCGGACGTGGCGTTCAGATCCTGCTGGATCGAAGGCACGGCGACGTTGGCGATGAAGTAGTCGAGAACGGTGATGAAGGTGCCCACCATCACGATGGCCAGGGCACCCCAGCCGCTTCGTGTCGCGGAGGGCGGTGGCTCGGCCGCGGGGGAGGCGGCGGTGTCCGGCCCTGTTTCTGTGGTCATCGGGGGGTGCTCCTTGGGTGCTGGTTCAGCACTGTTGCTGCAAGACGGGGACCGGGCGGGTCCCTGAGGGGACCCACCCGGCGATGGCGCGAGCCGGCTCAGGCGCCCGCGGGCACCTTGTCGAGGAAGCCGTAGACGGCCTTGATCCTGCCGTCCGCGTCGGTCACCGCGACGTCGAAGCCGATGACGACGTTCTCGCCGCCGGAGGACGGTACGAGCTCCCAGCGGAAGCGGCTGACGTTGTTGTGGGTGTCCGCGTCGCCCAGGATCTTGAAGTCGAAGCCCTTGAACTGGTCACGGGCACCGGCGATCACGGCACCGATCCCGTCGTGGCCCTGCACGTTGGCCAGCGGGTCGGTGTAGGTGGCGTCCGGGGTGTAGAGGTCGCTGATCGCCGCGGCGCGCTTGTCCTGGTCCGCCTCGTTCCAGATGGCGATGTAACGGGTTGCAAGATCGGTCAGGTCGCTCACGAAGTACTCCTTGATCATTTACGAATGCGTAGGACACCTTCCCGGACGTGCCCGGGAGGCACCAGGACCACTGTGACAGAGCGCGCTCGAGATCCACTTGAGATCAACTAGGGGACAGTCTGCGCGAGTTGCCGCCGGCATGGGAACAGCTGTTGCCCCGGTCGAACCTCCAGCGCTCCTCGAGGCGCCCTGTGGAACAGTCGGGACGCAGATCCCACGTCAGGAAGGAGCAGCTGGTGAAGTTCAGGGTTCTCGGGTCCGTCGGAGCAGAGGTGGACGGCCGCTTCCGCAGTGTTCAGGGCGCGCGGCAGCGTGCGCTGCTGGCCGTGCTGCTGCTCCACGGCGGCCATCTGGTCCCGGCGGAGGATCTCTACGCCGAGCTCTGGGGCGACGAACTGCCGGCGACGGTGGAAAACGCCCTGCAGGCACATGTCTCCCGGCTGCGCCGCACCCTGCAGTCGTGGGGTGACGACGCCCCCTCGCTGGTCGCCCGCTCCGCCGGGTACGTCCTGGAGTTCTCCGCCGACGACCTCGACGTGAACGTCTTCCGGCGGCGCATCGCCCAGGCGCGCGCCGTCATGCCCACCGACACCACGAGGGCGTCCGTCCTGCTGAACGAGGCGCTGGGACTGTGGGTGGGCGCCCCGCTCCAGGACGTGGTCGCGGGATCGCTGTGCAGGAGTGTGGCCGTTCAGCTGGAGGAGGAGTGCCTGGCCGCGACGGAGGTCAAGCTCTGGCTCGACTACGAGTGCGGGGTCCCGTCCGCCATAGGGGAACTGAAGCGGATGATCGTCGTGCACCCGTGGCGGGAGCGGATCATAGAGATGCTGATGCTGGCGCTCTACCGGTGCGGGCGCCAGGCGGAAGCCATAGAGACCTACAACTCGACGCGCGCCCGCATGATCGAGGAGCTCGGCATGGAGCCCTCGGAGCACCTCAGAGGCTGTTTCCTGGACATCCTCAACCAGGCGCCGATGCCCTCGGGCCGCCCCCCGGATCTCGCCCGCTCCGCCTGAGCACCGGCCCTTCGCACGAGCGGGCGGAAGCGTACGGGAAAATCCGCCGGGCGCACCCGGGGCGCCACAAGGCCGCCACCGGCCCTGTTCAGGGGCTGGTGGCGGCCTTGGTGCCCGGCCCTGCCCCGCGCTCCGGGCAGGGCCGGGCGCAGTGGGGCGCGTGCGCGGGGTGGGGGGTGGGGTGGGGTGCAGGGGGCGTCAGACCGTCGCTCGGCGCTCCTCCATGAGGCGGGCCATCTCACCTATGGTGTCGACGTCCATCAGCTCGTCGTCGCTGATCTCGATGCCGTAGTCCTTCTCCAGGAGCATCGACAGCTCGACGATCGCGAGCGAGTCCAGCTCGACGTCCTCCCGGGAGGCTTCCGGGGTCACCTGGTCCCCGGTGACTTTCAGCTTGCTGATCAGGATTTCCTTGAGCACTTCGAACATGGGGACTTCCCTTCTCGGTGGGTCAGACGACGTGGATGTCGGGCCAGGTGAGGGTGGCCGCGCCCCAGGACAGCCCGCCGCCGAAGGCGGTGAGCAGCAGCCGGTGGCCGGCCGCGAGACTGCCCTCCGCCGCCGCCTGGGCGAGCAGCAGGGGAAGCGAGGCCACTGCGGTGTTGCCGACCTCGGCGACGTTGGACAGCCGCTTCTCGTGCGGTATGCCGAGGTCGTCGGCGACCGCCCCGAGGATGCGGGAGTTGGCCTGGTGGGCGGCGAACCGGTCCACTTCCGCGCACGTCCACCCGGCCGCCGCCACGGCCTGCCGCGAGGACTCGCTCATGCGCTGCACCGCGTGCCGGTAGGTCTCCCGGCCGTTCATCTTGAAGTAGCCCTGGCCCGGGTCGGTCAGCGGGCCGGCCGACCGCTGGCGGGAGCCTCCCGCCGGCACTATGAGCAGGTCCTTGAGGGTGCCGTCGCTGCCCAGCACCGGCCGGCCGACAGCGCCCGGCTCGTCCGGGTCGCCGGCCCGCAGCAGCACCGCGCCCGCGCCGTCCCCGAAGAGCACCGCGGTGGTCCGGTCCTCGGGGTCGACGAAGGTGGTGAAGGCGTCGGCGCCGATCAGCAGGACCCGCTCGGCCGCTCTGGTCGCGATCAGACCGGAGGCGTTGGCCAGTCCGTACAGGAAGCCGGCGCACACCGCCGACATGTCGAAGGCCGGGATCACGCCCAGGCCGAGCCGGGACGCGATGTCCGGCGCGGTGGACGGGACGGGGTGGTCCGGGGTGGTGGTGGTCAGGATGACCATGTCCGCGCCGCCGCCGGCCCCGCCCGCCTCCGCGGACTTCAGCGCCCGCAGCCCGGCCTCCACGGCCAGGTCGGAGGTGGCCGTCCCCGGTTCGACCACGTGCCGGACGGACATGCCGGTCCGGGTGCGAATCCACTCGTCGCTGGTCTCGAAGCGCTCGGCCATGTCCTGGTTGGTCACCAGCTTCGGCGGCAGGTACGCCCCCGCCCCGGCGACGACGGCGGCCCTCATGCGGCGCCCCCGCAGGAGTGGCCGGACCCGGTGACCCCGGACAGGACGTCGGCGGGCAGGCCCATGTAGAGCATCCGTGACTCGGCCATCTCGTCCGTCCACTGCTCGGCCATGTCGTAGCGCTGCTCGGGGGTGGTGTCGAGCAGCCGCGTGCCGGGCCAGATCTCGTAGTCGCCGATCTTGTCGGCGTGTTCCGCCATGCCCTTCTGGAACAGTTCCTCGCGGTGGATGACGAACTCCCGGTCGGGAATGGTGTCCCACAGGCCGACTCCGGCCCGCAGGATCTCCATCAGCCGCGGCCGGTACTGCGGGTGCGTGACGAGGTGGTCACGGAGGATGGTGCTGGCGACCGTCAGATGCCGGATCTCGTCGATGGCGGTGCCCCGGGAGATCTCGCCGGTGGCCGGCGACAGCGGAGTCCACTTGCGTTCGCTCAGCTCCGCGGCCGGCGCGAGCACGCCCTCGATGACGATGGCGAAGACGGCCACACCGCCCGCGAAGTCGTTCTGGTCGCGCACGATGTCCAGCGTGAAGTCCTCGACGGGCCGCAGCACCCGCCGGCGGTAGTCGGCGGACATCTCGTCGATGTCCCGCAGCAAGGTCTGCGCAGGGTGCCCCAGCTCCACCAGGTGGTTGCGGAACACCCGGGCGTGCCGGGCCTCGTCCATCAGCTGGGTGGAGTAGAACTCCAGCTCCGGGATGCCGGGGGCAATGGCCACATAATGGGCCAGCAGCCGGGTGGCGACCTCCTCGGACAGGGCCCGGAACCCGAACTCGAGGATCAGTGCGTCCCGCAGCGGACCCGGCTCCTTGAGGAAGTCCGGGACCCCCGCGTTCTCGTGATGGCCGGTCACCCCGCGGTCGCGCAGGGTGCCCTGGGCGACCTGGGTGATCCAGTAGGCGAGGTCGCACTCCTCGGGACCGAGGGTGAGTTCCTTGGCACCGTCGAGCAGACCGGGCGCGGTGTCCCAGTCGGCCTCGTGCGCCACGGTGCTCTGCGGCGAATCGGTCATGACGAGGTGTGCTCCTTCCTCTTGCGGGCCCACGGCCCGCGCTCTGATCCCCGCCGTGGGGACACGGCATTCACCGGCTGGCCCTGAACACCGGCCGGTCCGCCGCCGGTGCGGCCGGCTCGCGGCGGGCGGGGACGTGGCCGACCGGAACCGGACCGTCGGACGGGTGGCCCACCGGCTTCGGGTGTGCGAGCCCCAGGTCGTCCAGGAGCCGCAGATAGCCGGTCTGGCGTACGGGTTCGAAGGGCAGCGCGAACGACTTCATGAAGTTGCCGAACAGGCCCCGGTCACCGAAGAGGTGCCACGGAATCACCAGCAGCGCCCACTCGGGCCCGATGAGCCAGCACCACAGGCCGACGACGGCCGCCTGGGTGATCATGCTGTGCATCACGTTGTACAGGACGTAATACACCTTGGAGATGGGTTTGCCGCCGCTGCGCTTGAAGGCGAAGGCTCCCGGCAGGTAGCCGATCACGTCGATGTAGAGGAACAGCGCGATGGCCGGCAGCCAGCGGATCTCGCCGAAATTGGCGATGATGAACGCGCTGGTCACCGCGAAGCCGACGAGGTACTCGGCCCGGTGCAGGGAGAAGGTCCGTGGAGTCTCGAACGGGTTGGCCTGGTCCATGGCTGTGTCTCCTATGCGGCCGTGGGAGCCGTGGGGAGGCCGAGTTCGACCCCGGCGTGGATTTCCGTCCGGTCGAAGAGGCCGGTCACGGCCCAGGCCACCGTCTCCTTGATGACCCGCTCCGCGATCGGGTCGAGGATCCCCTCCATGCTGGGGATGCCGAAGTCGAAGTCGACCTCGAAGTGGACGACCGTGTCGGCGCCGTCCTGCCGGACGGCCCACTTGCCGGTGAAGGTGTCGAAGTCACCGTCCTCCTGGTCGAAGCGGATCTCCAGCTCCTCCAGGTCGAAGGTGTCCTCCTCGGTCCAGCGCAGCAGCCCGCTGCGGAAGTGCAGTTCCCAGCTGGAGCTGCCCTTGAGGTCCGGGAGTGCGCCGTGTACTTCGGTGGCGCTGACATGGGGCGCCAGTTCGGGGAAGCGTTCGAACTTCGCTACCCGCTCGAAAACGACCTCGGCCTTTTCGGAGCGCACCACCGCGCCCAGTTCCACGTGCCGCATCAGTTTCCGCCTTCCGGCATCCTCGCCGAGCCCGCGACCAGGTCGAGGGTGGCTTTTTCGAACGAGTTGAGCAGGAACTCCACTTCGAGCGGAGTGAGGGTGGCAGGCGGGGTGAAGCGCACCACCGAGTTGCCGTTCATCGAGTGGTTGGCGACCACGCCGTGGTTGAAGAGCTCGATCAGCAGCTCCCCGGCCAGGCCCGGCTCGGCCAGCTCCACTCCGATGAGCAGGCCCCGGCCCCGTACGTCGACGACCAGGCCGGGGAGATTGCGATAGGCGATTTCCGCGATCCGGGGCAGCAGCTGTGCCCCGAGGTCCATCGCCTTGGAGACCAGCCGCTCCTGCGCGACCACCTGGACCGCGCCCTGGACCGCAGCCATCAGCAGCGGCTGTCCGGAGAAGGTGGATGTGTGGATGTAGGGGTCCTTGTCGAACGGGCGGAACGCCTTGCGGGTGGCGACAGCGGCCGAGACCGGGACGACACCGCCGCCGAGCGCCTTGCCGACGAGCAGTACGTCCGGGACGACGCCCTCGATGTCGGCGCCCCACCATTCGCCGAGCCGGCCCATGCCGCTCTGCACCTCGTCCAGGACGAGGAAACCGTCGTACTCGCGGACCAGTTCCTCGACCCGCTTGAGGTAGCCCTGGGGCGGGATGATCACGCCGCCCTCCCCCTGCACCGGCTCGAGGATCACGCAGACCTCGCCGGGGTGCGCCCTGAGCTCCTCCTCCAGCGCGTCCGCGTCGCCGTAGGGGATGTGCTCGGTGTCGGGGATCAGCGGCCGGAAAGGCTTCTGGTAGACGTCCTTGGCTGTCGCGGACAGGGCGCCCAGCGTCTTGCCGTGGTACCCGCCGCGCATGGACACGGTCCGCTTGCGGCCGCCCGCGCGGGCCAGCTTGAGGGCCGTCTCGACGGCCTCGGAGCCGGAGAGCGAGAAGTGCACCCGGTCCAGGCCCGGCGGCATGACGGAGACCAGGGCCTCGGCGGCCCGGGCCACCGTCGGCTCCAGCAGGATCCGGGTGGCGACCGGGTGGGTGTTCAGCTGGCGCTGGACGGCCTCGATGACGGTGGGGTGCCTGGCGCCCATGATGAAGACGCCGTAGCCACCGGCGTTGAGGAAACGCTCGCCGTCGCTCGTGGTGATCCAGGCCCCGGAGGACTCCACTTCCATGTGGCTGCCGAACAGCTCGGCGAGCGTGGCCCTTCCCTTGCTCAGGTGGGCCCGGTAGAGGCCGAGGATCTCTGCCTCGGCATCGACGCGGATGTCCTGCGTCACGGTCACGGCTGACTCCCTCTCGAAAACGGGCTAGTGCGGTCTGGACGGGAATGCCTGGACCCGGCTCCGGTCACAGTTCGAGCGGTCCGCCGGCGAAGTAGGCGACCAGCGGTTCGGCCGCGGCGCCCCGGCCCGGCGGGTGAAAGATCAACGGACGCACGGAGGCGGCCAGCCGGGAGTGCTCGGCGCTGCGGATGAAGTCCACCCCGCCCAGCAGTTCAAGCGAAAGTTCCGAGGCCCGGGCCGTGGCGTCCTGGGCGGCGTAGCGGGCGGTCAGCACCTGGGCGACCGCCTCCTCGCCGTTCAGTCCGTCGCGTAGGGACCGGGCGCAGCCCATCAGGAGCGCGATGGCGCTCTCGGCCTCGATCGCCACCCGGGCACGGTCGCCCGCGCTGCCCCGTTCGCGTCGCAGCACCACCTCCGCGAGGGCGGCGGCCGCGCCCGCGTAACCGGCGGAGATCAGCATCTCGAACCAGATGAATCCTGCCGTCTGGAGATCGTCGAGCCGGCCCGGGTCGTCGGCGGACGTCCGTACCACCATCGTGTCCGGTACGAAGACCTCCGTCATGCGCACCTCGTCGCTCTCCGACGCGGCGAGCACGGGGTTGTTCCAGAACGGGTGCACCGACAGTCCCGGCGCGGTCGAGGGGATCAGCGCCAGAGCGAGCTCGGGCGTACCGTCGGCGCCCGGTACGGCGATGCTCGCGGTGAGCAGTTGCATCGAATGGGCGAGGCTGCACGGCTTCTTGGAGCCGTCGAGCAGATAGCCGTTGTGCACCGGCTTCGCGGTGACCGACGGGAGGAGGATGTTCTGCTGGGTCCTGCCCTCCGCCCAGCCGGAGGCCATCACCACCTGGTCGGGAACGATACGGCGCAGCAGCTCCAGCTGCTCGGGGCTCAGCCGGCCCTCCTCCCCGGCCAGCGCGAACAGCATCGCGACCGTGAAGTGGTGCATGGTCACCGCGGCGGCCAGGGACGGCGAGAGGGCACCCAGCGCCAGCTGCACCTGCACCGCGTCCAGCGGGTCGGCGCCGTGTCCGCCGAACTCGGCGGGGACCAGCAGGCCGACACCGCCGTGCGCGCGGAAGAGGCTGATCACCGGGCTGCCGGCCGCCTCACGCTCGGCGAAGGGGATGTCGGCCAGCGCTTTGAGCAGCCCCGGGTGGTAGCGGTCGCAGGTCGCGCGGGCAGAGTCGAGAGAGCGCACGGGGGAACTCCTCCATGGATTTCGGGGGGGGCCGGCCCTGCCGGCGATCCGGTGTCAGAGAGCCGAGTCGGGGCCGAAGACGGCCTCGTGCGGGCTGACGTCGTGGGCGATGCTGACCCCCTGGACGTGCGAGGTCTTGAGCATGGGGTAGTTGGCCTCGCCGTAGACGCCGCCGGTCAGGCCGGTGCCGCCGTGGCTGGGCAGGTAGGGCAGGAACCCGATGTGGGAGTCGTTCACCTTCAGCAGGCCGCCGTTGACGACCCGCTGGACGAAGGCGTTGATCACCCGTGCCGACTTGGCCCACAGCGAGTTGCGGAGGCCGTACTCGTTACTGTTGACGAAGTCGATGAAGCAGTTGAGCAGCGCGTCGTCGGCGGCCGCCTCCGGCACCACGATCGGCAGCAGCGGGAAGAACGTCTCGCTGCGGACGATGTCGTGGGTGCGGGCCCCGGCCAGGCCGTTGACCCGGACCACGGTGGGCTGGAGGAAGACTCCGGTCTCCGACGGTGTCCCGTCGACCTCGGTGCGCTGACCGCCTGTCACCAGCTCGCCGCCGAGGTCCAGGGACTGCTTGAGCAGGGCGAAGAACTTCTCGCTGCGCCGCACCGGCGAGAGCAGGACGTCCTCGTCCTCGGGGTAGCCGGGGCGGACCAGCTTGATCCGCTCCATCACCTCGGCGATGAGCTCGTCGGCGATCGCCGGGTGGACCACGACGCAGTTGGGCACCATGCAGATCTGGCCGGAGCCGTAGAACGACTCGCAGATCGCCTCGGCCGCCTTCTTCAGGTCGGCGCCCTCCCAGATGACGATGGTGTCGTTGCCGGCCAGCTCCAGGATGGGCTTCTTGCCGTTGGCGACGCACTTCTCCTGGAAGCGCAGGCCCTCCTCGCTGCCGCCGATGTAGAAGATGTCGTCGATCAGCGGGTCCTCGACCCAGTGGTCGAGCGTCTGCTTCGGGTTGCTGCACACCGCGTTCAGTACGCCGGGAGGGGCGCTGATCTCGTCCAGGAGCGGCCCGACCACGTCCCGCATCAGCCACATGGTGCTCAGCGGGATGCTGCGCGGGGCGCGCATCACGACCGCGTTGCCGGCCATGAGCGCGAGCACCGCCAGCGCCGCGCTGGGCGCCGGCGCGTTCTGCGGCGGGTTGAAGGCGACCACACCGTCCGGCTGGCGGCGGACGATCAGCCGCCGCCCCTCGTGCTCGAACTCGGTGTGCATCCGCTGCCGGTACCAGTACAGGCTCTCCTCGCTGTACACCTGCGTCAGGCAGCTCAGCTCCCAGCGGGCCAGCCGCATCGGGTGGGCCTCGGACACCAGGATGTCCAGGAACTCGTCCTTACGCCGGATCAGTTCCTCGCGGAACATGGTGCCCAGGCGCATACGGCGTTCGAGGGGGAATCCGGCCCAGGCCGGCGCGGCCGCGGCCGCGGCCTCCGAGGCCAGTTCGATGGAGTTCTTGCCGGCGATGGCGCAGCGGCCCACCACATAGGGGTGATCGGCGGCGTCGGAATCCGGATTCTGTTCCAGTTCCCGCTTCAGTGTGACGCTGGTGAAGACATCTTCGAGCAGCGACTTGGCGCTGACTGTGTAGACCCAGCCGTCCCCTTCGATATCCTTGCCTGCGATATAAAGCTTGTAGCTCTTGAGTGCCTTTTCCCGCATCAAAGGACCTTTCCGAGTTCGGTCTCGGGCCATGACAACTGTCCGCCGGAAATCGATGGTGGCAGTGGGTACTGACCCGGCGCTGACGTGCGCCTCGGGAATTACCGAAGCGCCGCTTCGATCCAGTGCTGGAGGTCGTCGGCGCAGAAGGTGTCCAGGTCCGCGACGGCGTCGGCGACACTCTCCGGGCCGCCGAACTCCAGGAACTTCTCCCGCATCAGTTCGCCATGGTGGGCCCTGGTGTGCGGGCCCGCCGCCGCGAGCGGGATCATGCGCTGCCGGGACAGGGTGCGCCCGTCGGCCAGCCGCACAGTGACCCGCGCCCCGGTGGCCTTGGCCGAGGACGTGAAGGTGGGCCGGGTGCTTTCGTCCGCCGTGTCCCGGGCGAGCGCCACCACCTCGTCGCCGCCGAAGGCGCGCAGCCACGGCCCGGCCGCCGGGCCGGCCTGGCGTACGGCCTCGCCGAAGGGCGCCTCGGAGGAGAACAGCGCCTTGGTCAGCTCGGGGTCGTGCACGAGATGCACCCGGTCCGCGAGATTCCAGCGCTCCCGGTCGTTGAGCAGCGGCATGGCGAAGTCGTTGACCGTGAGACCGCCCGTGAGCAGCGCGGTGGCCACCGGATATGGGGTGTGCAGCACCAGCGCGCCCAGCGGCGATGCGGGCCCGGCTATGTACGACGCCGCCTTCTTGGCCGCGAAGAGGGTGTAGAGGGACGCCTCGACGACGACTTCTTCGATGTCCTCCAGCCGGCAGGGCGCCAGGTCCCGGTGCAGCGCGATCGCGCAGTCCACCGCCGCGTCCACCCCGGGGCCGCCCGGCCGCATCTTGAACGAGAGCGTCTCGGTGTGCCAGCGCTCGCCGAGACCCGCGCTCACCGCCTCCGGAAGCGGCACGGACGCGAACCGGTCGAGGAATCCGTCCGGGTGCTCCAGGATGTCGGGTGCGCCACGCAGCCCCGCACGCGCCGCGTCACAGGCGTCCATGGCCGTACGTACCGGTGTGAAGGTGTTGAACAGGCGGGCGTCGCTGGCCATGAAGGCGCGCATGAGGGGCCAGTTCGGCATGGCGAAGGCCAGCCCGAGGGCATGGCCCCACACCGAGTCGTCGGCGCCTTCGCAGTGCAGCCGGCCGCTCACCGCGCCCGCCAGATGGGTATGCACCGCGCTGTGTCCGCGCAGGGGGCCGAGGGTGGCGGCGGCGGTGATCCTGGCCGCGCATTCGTTGGCCGCGATGACCGCGGTGACCAGCGCCGCGCCGTCGAGCCGCCGGTTGTAGGCGTAGGCGAGCGGGACCGAGACGGTGGAGTTGGACAGATGGCCCGCGTACGCGGTGTCGTCCAGGTTCAGCCAGGAGCCGAGTCCGGACAGCACGCACGCCGACGTCCGCGGATCGCTCTGCAGCGGCGGGCCGAACCCTTCGATCATGCGGCGGCCCAGCGGATGGGCGGCCCCCGCCCGGATGGAGGCGAGCTGCGAGAGCAGTTGGCTGCCCGCCAGTTCACGGACCCGGGTGGGTATGTCCTCAGGTCGCAGCCACGCCGCCCAGCGGCACAGCTCCTTGAGTATCGGCACGCGTCACATCCTTTTTCGGGGCGCCCCAGACCGGCAGCAGACCCGGGAGCACATCAAGGGTCATGGCGGTCCGGCCGGGCGGCTGCAGTTCGCCGTCGTGCTCGAAGGTCAGCGGGCGTCCGTCGAGCCGCTCCACGACGATCCGGCGGCCGCGGCCGTGCACCACCCCGGGAGTCTGGCCGAGGGTGCCTTCGCGGGCGAGCACGGGCACGTCCCCGGCGGGCACCTCCGCGCCCACGACACAGACGTCGAGCAGGCCGTCGTCCGGCTCGGAATGCGGCAGCACCAGGTACTGGCCGCCGCGGTAGCGGCCGCCGCCCACGTTCGCCAGGACGGTGTCGCCCTCGTGCAGCACGCGGCCGTCGACCATGACGCGCCCCGGGTAGGGGGTGAAGACCGCGGCGGCGTCGGGCAGCGCCCTGGCGTAGCGTTCGCGTCCGGTGGCGGGGATGTTCCGGGCGGTGATCAGCCCTTCGGCGATGAGGCCGGAGCAGGCCCCGAGGAGAACCAGCGCCCCGGTCTCGTTCAGCCGCCCCAGGTCGAGGTGCCGCAGTACGGCGCCGCCGCTCGAGCCACCCTCCAGGGTCGCGCCGAGCGACTCGGCCCAGGGGCTGTCGGCCCAGAGCATCCGGTAGTTGGAGTTGCCGGTGCCGGCGGGGACGATCGCCAGGGCGGTGGTGCCTGGGCGTCCGGGCGTCACGAGCCCCTCGACGGTCTCGCGTACGGTGCCGTCGCCGCCGACCGCGAACACCAGGTCGGGCACCGGGCCGGACGCGCCGCGGACCGCCGCGCGGACGGCCTCGGTGGCACTGCCGGGGTGGGTGGTGAGGTGGACCTCTACGGAGTCGAGGACACTGGCGCACAGCTCGATCACCTCGTCGATCAGTGCCGGGCAGGCCGTGCCCGCCGTCGCGTTGGCGACGACCAGAGCCCGTCGGGGAGCCGGTGAGGTCACGGTCGGCATGAGGATGATCTCCAGACGGTGCTTCGACGCGCTGCTTCGACGGACCGGTGATCTGCGGCGGAGAGGGCAGGATTCGAACCTGCGCGGGCTTGCACCCGACTGAAGTGTTACTTCGGTCCCCGATAAGCCGCTCCGGGCACCTCTCCCTGTTTTCGGTCCGGTTTCCCGTCCCGTTCACACCGCTGATACTGCCATGGGCTTCTGATATTCCGCTGACGGTCTCCTGACGTATCGCTTGACGAGTATTTCCCTCTTCCCGACCTCCAGTTGAAGGTGCTCTACTTTCTCTGTTCACCGCACTGGAGAGAGAGGGTGGAATGCCACCGACAAACACGCTGGAGAATCAGGTTCTTCAGTCGATACGTGCGTATACCCAGTCCGAGAATGCCAGTTCGTTTCTGGCGCTGAATAGGGGCACCAGCGTTTTCACCGCCCCGGGCACCGACGGCTTCATCGCCTACCGGCGTACCGGCCGCTACCTGGTCCAGTTCGGCGGCCCGTTCGCCCCGCCGGAGTCGTACGGGCCGCTGCTCGACCAGTTCATGGCCCAGGCCCGCGACGAGGAGCGCCGGGTGATCGGCGCCCAGCTCCAGCGCGCGGACGCCGAGGTGTACGCGGAGCGCGGGTTCACCGTCAACCAGTTCGGTTCCTCGTGGGTGGTCCACCTGCCGGAGTTCTCCCTGCGCGGCACCCGCTTCATGCAGCTGCGCAACAAGATCTCCCGCGCGTTGCGCAACGGCCTTCAGGTCAGCGAGGTACGACCGGAGGAGCTGACCGGTGCGATCCGGGAGATCGACGCGTCCTGGCTCGGCTCCAAGGGCGACGACGCCCGGCCGCTGGAGTTCCTGGTCGGCGAGATCGGCGGACCCGCGCAGCGGGAGCGCCGGCTCTTCCTCGGCAGCATCGACGGCAAGCCCGTCGGCTACATCTCGTACTCCCCCGTCTACGGCAGCCGGGCCGGCTGGATGCACGACCTGAGCCGCCGTATCCCCGGCGGTTCCCCGGGGCTGATGGAGGCGATCAACTCCTCCGTCATCGAGATCCTGCGCGGCGAGGGCGTCGAGTGGCTGCACTTCGGCTTCACCCCCTTCACCGGCCTGGACGAGAGCAACGAGTTTCCCTGCCGCAGCGCGTCCTTCCAGTGGCTGATGCACTTCCTGTGGGCCGAGGGCGCGGCGCTCTACCCTGCCCAGACGCAGCTGGCCTACAAGGAGAAGTGGGCCCCGCGGGCACCGGTCCCGGAGTACGTCGCCTTCGACGGACCGGCCTCGCTGGCGGCGTTCGCCCACATCTTCCGGGCCTGCAACGCCTTCTGACGGGCCGCGGTCACCAGCCGTATCCCGCAGGCGATCCAGCGACCAGCGATCCCGGCCGACCCGGCCGGTGCAGTGAGGAGAGAGTCATGTCCGCCGAACAGGCAGCCACCCCGAGCGGAACCGACCCGGCCGGGACGGACCTCCTGAAGCAACAGGTTGTCGCGTCCCTCATGGCCGTCATCGGGGCCCCCGACGACCAGGACACCGCTCGCGCCGCCGACGACGCGGTCCGCGCACTGGAGGTCCGGCTGGCCATGCAGACCGCCGGCTGAACGGACCACCACCCGGTACAACGACGGCCGGTTCCAGGCCGCCATCAGGAGCACATCAGCAAAGTGCCGGACGCTCAGGTGTGTTGTCACCCGGCGTCAGACACCGGGCCACGCCCTGCCAAGGAGATCCCTCTATGCAGTCTCCGCACATCAGCGAGAACGAGTCAGGCGCTGTGCGGCCACCCGGCACGCGCCGTACACCCACGACGCAGACTCCGGCGAGCGGCGCCGGCGCGTCCGCCACCTTCGCCGAGCTGCTGCAGCGTGTGAAGGCCGAGGGTCTGCTGGACCTCGACACGCGCTACGACTACCGCAGGACGGCCCTGAACCTCGGCCTGATCCTGGCCGGTCTGATTGCCTTCTTCCTGATAGGCGACTCCTGGTGGCAGATGCCGGTCGCGGTGTGGATGGGGCTGTGCGGCGTGCAGAGCGCCTACATGTGGCACGAGGTCGGCCACAAGGCGATGTTCCGCGACAAGCGCATGGGAACCTTCGTCGCCTACTTCCACGCCAACTTCTTCAGCGGGGTCAGCTACGGCTGGTGGGTCAACCACCACAACCGGCACCACAGCCACCCCAACCACCTCACTCTCGACCCCGACATCGGCCGGCGCACCGCGATCTTCGACATCAAGCAGTACGCCACCCGCACCAGGACCCAGCGGTTCATCGTGCGCCATCAGCACGTGCTCTTCTTCGTGCTGCTCGTGCTCGAGGGCGCCAAGATGGAGCGGACCGCGATCAAGGCGATCACGGGCGGTGACACCAAGCACCCGGTCCTCGAATCGGGGCTGATCCTGCTGCGTACCGCGATCTATCTGACCGCGCTCTTCGTGGTGCTCTCGCCCCTGACCGCCGTCGTCTTCGTCCTCGTGCAGCATGCGGCGCTCGGCATCTACTTCGGTCTGATGTTCGCCCCGAACCACAAGGGCATGGAGGTCAGGGACGGCGAGAAGGAGACCCTCGACTGGCTGGAGCGGCAGGTGCTCACCTCCCGCAACATCCGGCCCAACGCGTGGATCGACTTCGTCTACGGCGGGCTCAACTACCAGGTGGAACACCACCTCTTCCCGGCGATGCCGAAGCGGAACCTGGCCCGCGCCCGGATCCTGACCCGCGAGTACTGCAAGGAGCGTGGCGTGCCGTACGTCGAGGTGGGGTTCTGGGAGTCCTACCGGCAGGTCGCCACCTTCCTCCACGAGGTCAGCGAGCCGACCAGGAACGGAGAGGTGGCCGTCACGGACGGGGCCTGCTGACCCCGCCCCCGAGCGGGGTCAGCAGGCCCCGGGCCGCACCTGCCACCCGCCTCCGCCCCGGCCCGAGCGCCGGGGCGGAGGCTCACCTGCACCGCGAACCCACCGGAGACCGAGGAGTTCCAGCACCATGTCAGAACAGACCGCGCTGCGTCCGATACCAGCGGCGGCGCCCTCCGTCGGCGACCGGCTCGACCGGATGCCGATCACCCCCGCCCACCGCAGACTCACCGCCGTCGTCGGGGTGGGTCTGTTCTTCGACACCTTCGAGAACAACCTCTCCGGCACGATCTCCCAGGTACTCCAGCACGACTTCGCCTTCGACGGCACCACCCTCAAGCTGGTACTGGCCTCGGCCTTCGTCGGGCAGTTCGTCGGCTCGGTGGTGCTCGGGCGCGTCGCCGACCGGTACGGGCGGCGACGGGCGTTTCTGATCAACCTCGCGCTGTACTCGGTGTTCTCGCTCCTCGGCGCGTTCTCCCCCAACGCCGGGCTGATCGTCACCCGTTTCTTCGCGGGCATCGGCATCGGCGCCGAACAGTCGCTGTCGGACTGCTACCTGGCGGACGTGCTGCCTGCCAAGAAGCGCGGCCGCTACACCGCCTGGGCGTACACCCTCGCCTTCTGCGGCGTACCGGTCGTCGGCTTCGCCGCCCTGTGGCTGGTCCCGCTGAGCCCGCTGGGCATCGACGGATGGCGCTGGCTCTTCGTCCTCGGCGCCCTCGGCTCCGCCGTCGTGTGGACACTGCGCCGCGGGCTGATCGAGTCGCCCCGCTGGTTGGCCGCGACAGGCCAAAAGGAGGAGGCGGAGCGGCTCGTCGACGAGATGGAAGCCGGACTCCGCGCGGACGTCCTGGCCAAGTCCGCGGCGGAGCGGCCGCCCGCCGGCGCCGGGGAGCGGCCCGCCGGCCGCATCGGACTGCAGGACATGTTCGGCGCCCGCCTAATTCCCTGTTAAGAGCGGCACGCCGGAAGTAGTCGACTGGTTCCGTTCGAATGAGCGGGAGGTGGCCAGGCGGGCGCCGATCGGAAGCCTTACGTCTACCAGGGCAGCAAGCCCCCCTTCGAGACTGGCGACGATCGGCGTCTCCCTGGCCGCCACCTGATCAAGCGTGGTGTGCTGCGTGGATACCGGGCGGACATCTCACGTCGGCCAGGCAGCACATGCCTAATTCGAGACAGTTGGCGCCCGGGTCCTCGGAGCCCACCACGTGTGGTGGGTGCTGGCGCTCGTGGGCGTCGGGCGGACGACTTTGGTGCACGCGCTCCTCTGAGGGCTGTTAGGAAGAGTGATCGCCGCCCGGCGCCTCCGAGCGTCAATACCCGCCGCTTGATCACTCGTTGGAGTTGGTGGTGCGAGCCCGTCGCACGGTGATCTCTTGTAGAACCCGAGCCACTTGAGCTCCCGTCAAGACCGAGGCCCGTGAGATGAGCTGGTGCCACGAACAGCTACTGAGGTGGCGGACCAGCCTTACGGCGGAGTCCTTGAATTAGGTCGCTGCGTGGCCCTCATGTGCTCGTGACCAGCACAAACGCTCTATGGGGAGGAAGACCTTGATCTACTGCGGCATCGACTGGGCGGAGAAGACACACGACATCGCCCTTGTCGACGACAGCGGCCAGTTACTCGCGAAGCGGCACATCACCGACGACGCGGCCGGCTACCAAATCCTGCTAGCCCTGCTTGCCGAACACGGCGACACCGAGGAGACGCCGATCCCGGTCGCGATCGAGACCTCCCGCGGACTACTGGTGGCCGTACTACGGACCGGGAAGCGCAAGGTCTTCGCGATCAACCCGATGGCCGCCGCCCGCTACCGCGACCGGACCAGCGTCTCGCGCAAGAAGTCCGCTCCTGGCGATGCACTCGTGCTGGCCAACATCCTGCGCACGGACATGCACGCCCACCGCCCCCTGCCTGAAGACAGCGATCTAAGCCGAGCAGTCGCTGTGCTCGCCCGCGCCCAGCAGGACGCGACGTGGAACCGACAGCAGGTCTCCAACCAGCTCCGCTCCCTTCTACGCGAGTACTACCCGGCCGCCCTGACAGCCTTCGAGCCCTGGCGGAACGGCCTCTGCCGACGAGAAGCACGGGAGATCTTGAAGGTGGCCCCCACACCGACCCGGGCGGCACGGCTCACGCGCACGCAACTGCAGGCCGCACTCAAGCGCGCCGGCCGCGAAAGGAGCATCGCTACCGAGGCGGACCGCATCCGTGACGTCTTCCGGGCCGAGTGGGCCCACCAACCCCTGCTGGTCGAAGAAGCCCTCGGCAGGCAGATGCTCGCCCTCCTGGTCCAGCTGGAGGCCGCTTGCTCGGCCGCAGACGACCTCGCCGAGGCGGTCGAAGAGGCTTTCCCTCAACACCCGGACGCTGAGATCATCCTCAGCTTCCCCGGTCTCGGCATCCAGCTCGGCGCCCGGGTGCTTGCCGAGATCGGAGACGACCGCAACCGCTTCGCCGACGCCCGCGGCCTGAAGGCATACGCAGGCGCCTCGCCCATCACCAGAGCCTCGGGAAAGAAGTCGAACGTCTCCCGCCGTTGGGTGAAGAACGACTGCCTCAACCACGCCGGCTACCTCTGGGCCTTCGCCGCCATCACTCGTTCCCCGGGCGCCAAGGTGCACTATCGGCGCCGCCGCGACCACGGAGACTGGCACGCCTCCGCCCAGAGGAACCTCTTCAACCGCATGATCGGCCAGCTCTACTGCTGCCTGCAGCACAACTGGCCCTATGACGAGGCCGTGGCCTTCCCCGAGGGCAATGTCACCGCACAGGCAGTTGCGGCCTGACCTGTCGGCGTACAGGTCAGTCAACGCGTCCCACCGGATCCAGCCGGACGTGCACACAGGTCCCAGACGACGCTCAGGGATTGATCTCGGTTGTCCCGCATATCGAGCGTCCACGATCGGCAGGACCTATCGCGCGGCACGACAGCACGTTCGCCCGTGAGATGGTTGCTGATATGACAGTTGGCGCGCCGGGCAGCGAGGTTGTACTCGAGACGAGCCGCCTGCTGCTCAGACCTTGGCGGGTAGCCGAGGCTGTCGTCCAGCGTGAGCTGTGGACCGAACGTGATCCACGAGTGCCGCCGCACCGCCGAATCGACGCGGATGGACACCCCACGGTCGCGGAGCTTGAGGATTCGATCCGCACCAACCAGCTGTGGTCGATCAGGTTGCTGGCGATCGAGCGGAAGGCCTCTCGTGACGTTATCGGCTACTGCGGACTGGTCGACAGTGGGCGAGGATCGGCGGGGGAACCGGAACTGGCATTCGAGCTGCTACGCCGAGTTTGGCGTCAGGGATATGCGACCGAGGCCTCGTTGGCTGTTCTGGATTGGGCGAGATCATCTGGGTGTGAACGTCTGTGGGCCACGGTCTGGGACTGGAACACCGCTTCGCGCCGTGTGCTGGCCAAAGTCGGGTTCACCGAGACCGAGCGGAAGGAAGTGGACGCGGTGTACGGGACCACCCTGTTCACCACGAGACAGCTCTGACGCACCAATGTTGGGCATTGCGGACGGCTCCGTGCAGTGCTGGCAGGCGGCAGGTATCCCCTTTCCGTCGGCAGAAGCGGATGCGGCACGCGCTCGATGCCGGGGCGCTGGGGACGGAACATCCGGCGGCTGGCGGGCCGTTCTTATGGGTCTCGCTGAGTCCGGTGGTCGGATCAAGGTCGGTTGAATCGGACCTGCCTCCGCTCGTCTCATCGTCGATCCACACGACGTTGTGCACGTTCAGCTGTACTTGGGTGTGCACGTTGACGGCTCTGGCAAGATTTTCGTAGCCGGAGATCGGTGATCGTCAACGAACTGGAAGCGGCTGCTCACCAGCTGGTCTCGCCCGCGAAATACTTCGCGGCCCTCCGCAGGATCTCCCGCTCGAGCTCGAGTTCCTTCACCCGCGCCGCAGCTGCCGGTTCCTTCTCGATCGCGCTGGCCTCGCCGGCGCCGGGCCGGGCGGCCTGCTCGGCATCCCGGACCCCTACGCGCAGCGTCTCGTGGTTGATGCCCAGGTCCTTGGCCACCGACGAGTAACTGCCACCGCGGGTGGCCCGGTACAGCGCAACGGCATCGGCCCGGAACTCAGGGCTGTACTTCGACGTCCCCAACGGGAACTCCTGCTCCTCGGATCTTCACGATCCAATGATCAGGGTGTCCGCGATCGTGGGGCAGGCCCCGCCTGAGGTGACCCCCGGAGTGTGGACACAGGGGTTCATGCTGCGAGTGAGAGTTTAGTGTGAGCGATCACGAAATTCCCCAGGTGAGGCGGGTTCCGCGTCACGTAATTCCCCACCCCCGCGGTCACGTAATTCCCCATGGGGACGACGGACGCAGCGGGTAGTGGTCCTGGCCGTCGAGATGACGGACGCTTCCTCGATCAGTGGTTCGAGGTCGAGGGAAGCGCACGATGGCAAGGAGAACGTTCAACGTGGTCGATGTGACCGAGATCTATGTCCACTGGTACGCGGGCCGCTCCAAGAGCGAGCTGGCCGCGTCGCTGGGACTGGACCGCAAGACGATCAGGAAGTACCTGGCCCCGGCGGAGGCCGCCGGGATGGCCCCGGGCGGGGCGGCGATGGCCGCGGAGGACTGGGCCTCTCTGATCAAGGGCTGGTTCCCCGAGCTCGCCGATGCCCGGTTGCGGCAGGTGACCTGGCCCGAGATCGACAAGCACCGTGATTACATCAAGAGCCTGCTGGGGACGGTGACCGTCGCCACGATCCACCAACGGCTGCGGGACGAGAACGAGTTGGTGGTTTCGGTGTCGTCGCTTCGGCGGTGGATATCGGCGACGCTGCCCGAGGAGACCCGTCGCTCTCAGGTCACGGTCCTGCGCGACGAGATCGAGCCGGGGCTGGAGGCTCAGATCGACTACGGCTTCCTTGGCCAGTGGATCAACCCGCGGAGCGGGAAGCGGCACCGGATCTGGGCGTTCGTGATGGTGCTGCCGTGCTCGCGGCACATGTTCGTCCGCCCGGTGATCCACCTGGACCAGCACTCCTGGACCGAATCCCACGTCGAAGCCTTCAGATTCTTCGGCGGCGTCCCGCAGCGGCTGGTGCCCGACAACCTGAAGACCGGGGTGGACAAGCCCGACCTCTACGACCCTAAAATCAACAAAGCGTATGCCGAACTCGCGGCCCATTACGGTGCGTTGGTAGATCCAGCCCGCGCTCTGAAGCCAAAAGATAAACCGCGCGTCGAGCGCCCTATGCCCTATATACGTGATTCCTGGTGGCGGGGCCGGGAGTTCTTCTCGCTCGAGCAGATGCAGGCCGAGGCCATCCGGTGGTGCACCGAAGTCGCCGGTCAGCGGCAGTGCCGCCCGCTGGGCGGGGCCGCCCCGGCCTCGGTTTTCGAGGCCGTCGAGGCGTCCACGCTGCTGCCGCTGCCGAAGACCCCGTTCGTGCTCGCGAAGTGGTCGACGGCCACCGTCGGCCCGGACATTCACATCAAGGCCGGCCGCACCCTCTACTCGGTGCCGTGGAAACTGATGGGCAAGCGGGTCGACGTCCGCTCGACCGCGACCTTCGTGCAGGTCTTCCACGACGGCGAACTGGTCAAGACCCACGGGGCACTTGAGCAGGGCAAGCGCACCCATGCCAGCGACTACCCGCCGGAGAAGATCGCTTTCCACATGCGGACCCCGACCTGGTGCCGGACCCAGTCCGCGCAGGTCGGCACGGCCTGCCGCGAGGTGGTCGATGGGCTGCTGGAGGTCAACGCGCTCTATCGGCTCCGCGCCGCCCAGGGGATCCTCGGCCTGCGCAAGAAGTACGGCGAGGGCAGGCTGGAGGCCGCCTGCGCCAAGGCGACCCTGGTCGGCGACCCGTCCTATCGCACGATCAAGGGCATCCTCGTCGCCGGCACCGAGACCGAGCCGGCCCCCGAATCCTCCGGCGATGGCGGAGCCGCCGCCTTCCTGCACGGACCTCAGCGGCTCTTCGCGACCGCGACACCCCCCGACATGACGAACGACGACCGTGATGACCACCGTCACGAAGAAGGAGTGGCGTGATGAGCATCATGGACACCGCCCTGCGGGACGCGCTTCGCGCGCTGAAGCTCTCGGGCATGCTGGAAACTCTCGACGCCCGCCTCTCGCAGGCCCACGGCGGCGAGCTCGGCCACCTGGAGTTCCTCCAGATCCTCTGCCAGGACGAGATCACCCGCCGGGAGACCGTCGCCTTCCAACGGCGCCTGACCCGGGCGAAGTTCGAGCAGCAGGTCACCTTGGAGGAGTTCGACTTCGCGGCCTCCCCGAAGATACCCGCGGCCCAGGTCCGCGACCTTGCGGCACTGCGCTGGCTGCACACCGGCGAGTCCGTAATTTTGTTCGGGCCGGTCGGCGTTGGGAAGACACACGTCGCCCAGGCACTCGGACATATGGCGATCCGCCAGGGCGCCAACGTCCGCTTCGCCAAGACCAGCCGGGTTCTGGCCGACCTGGCCGGCGGCCACGCGGACCGCACCTGGGACCGCCGACTGCGCGAACTGGTACGGCCCGACGTGCTCATCCTGGACGACTTCGCGATGCGCCAGCTGACCGCGGCCCAGGCCGACGACCTCTACGAGCTGGTCTCCGAGCGGCAGGGCCGGTCGCTGATCCTGACCAGCAACAGGGCGCCGAGCGACTGGTATCCGCTCTTCCCCAACCCCGTCGTCGCCGAGTCCCTCCTGGACCGGCTCATCAACACCAGCCATCAGGTGATCATGAACGGTCCCAGCTACCGCCCCAACAAGCGGCCCCGCGCAGGCGTCACCGACAAGACAAACAAGCCCTCGATCAAGTAGACATGGACGAGGCCAGGACCTGGGGAATTACGTGACGCTGAGCCCGGGGAATTACGTGATCGTCCACATTTAGCTGTCCTGTGGTGCTGCTGTTCGAACTCCATTGGAGAGAGGTAGTCGAGCGCGCTGTGGCGTCGGCAGGCGTTGTAGTAGGTGAGCCACTGGAAGATCTCCAGCCTGGCCTGTCGCATCGTCACGAACAGCTTCCCGTGCATTGCTTCTCGCTTCAGTCCCTGCCAGAAGCTCTCGGCCAGGGCGTTGTCATAGCTCGAGCCGACCCTTCCCATGCTCCTGCGGATGCCGTGCCGGTCACAGACCTGCGCGAACGCGGCCGACGTATATTGCGATCCGCGGTCCGCGTGGAAGATCACCCCGGTGACGTCACCGCCGCGGGCTGCGACCGCGGCCTGGAGCGCGTCGATGACGAGCCCGGCCCGCATGTGCGGGGCCATCGAGTAGCCGAGCACCCGGCGCGAGCGGATGTCGATGACGCAGGCGAGATAGAGCCACGCGGCTCCGACCTGCACGTATGTGATGTCGCCGCACCACTTCTCGTCCAGAGTGACAGCGGTGAAGTCCCGCTGAACCAGGTCCGCCACCGGCGGCGCGAGCCGGTCAGGGACCGTGGTGCGCTTCTTCTTCCGCAGGTGGCGGCCGGTGATGCCGTGCTTGCGCATCAGCCTGGCCACCCGCTTGCGGTTGACAATGTGGCCGAAACCGCGCAGTTCGGCATGGACTCGGAGCGCGCCATAGTTCCCGCGGTGTTCGGCATGGATCTCGCGGATCTCCTCGACCAGGGCATCCTCGGTGGCCTGCCGGACGGCCCGCGTCTGGGCGCCGGCGATCCACCGGTAGTAGCCCGAGCGGGAGACTTCCAGTACCCGGCATATCCGCTTGATGCCGAACATCTCGGCGTGGGCGGAGATGAAGTCCCAAGCGGCAGTCTTCACTTCATCTCCCGGGCAAAATAGGCGGCTGCCCGTCGCAGGATCTCCCGCTCGAGCTGCCATTCCTTCTCCGCCTTGGCCAGCCTGGCGTTCTCCGCGCGCAGCAGGGCCAGCTCGGCCTCGGTGTCCTGCGACCCGCCGGAGGCGGCCGGACCGTCGTCGGCGTCACGCACCCAGGTCCGCAGCGTCTCGGGGTTGACGTTCAGATCGGCCGCGACGTCCCTGAACGTCCGCCTTCCCGCCGATGCCCGCCACAACGCGATCGCGTCGGACCGGAACTCCGCACTGTACTTCGAGGGCCTTGCCATGTGGATCTACACCTTCCTGGACCATCAAGATCCATTGTTAGGTGTGTCCACACCACGGGGGTCACCTCATAGGCAACAGGGTCACCCAGTGGGTCAAAGTTCGACCGCCCAAACTGGGTCAGGATTCAGCCGTCGCCGACACTCACTCCTCCGCCACCGCGTCGTCCTGATCGCCCACCTCCGCCGCCGCTATGCGGACCGGTCGACCCTCGCACCGAGATGACCTCCGGCTACGAAAATCTTGCCAGAGCCACGTTGACTCGCACGCCGACATGCACCAAGGATCGATCCGTTGGTTCGACCGCCCCCAGCAGCCGACTTGACGCACTAACCGCCTGAGGTGTCTCGCGGAGCAGTACCCCACGGAGATCCGGGCGGCGGCCTCGGGCATCGCGTACTCGCTGTCCAAGCTCAGCGCCGCGGCCCTGCCGTTCATCATGCTGCCGGTGCTCGACAACTACGGCCCGGGCGCGATGTTCGGCGTCATCGCCGGCGCCATGGCCCTGCTGGTGAGCGTGGTACTCGTCCTGGGAACCCGGTCGACGGGCAAACCCGTTGACCGACACTGACCGGCACTGACCGGCACTGACCGGCCCGATGCGGCCCGATGCGGCCGCACGCAACGGCCGCAGCACGCACAGGTGCCGGACCACCCCGAGGGGTGGTCCGGCACCTGTGCGAGAACCGTCAGGCCAGTGAAGCGAGCGAGGACCGCTCCGCGGCGAGATAGGCCGTCATCTGCGCCAGGGTCGGGTACTCCCAGGCCACCGCCGGGTCCAGCGCGAGGTTGAACTTCTCCTCGACGTCGCCGAACAAGGCAAGCGCGGCGACGGAGTCCAATCCGTACTCGGCATACGGCACGACAGGGTTGATTTCGGCCACCGGCAGGGACACATGGGCGCCCAGCCTCTCGGTGAGCCAGCCGAGGATCTCGCCCTCGGACATGACCGGCGCGCTCTTCGCCATGTGCAGCTCCTTACCCGTTCCGTCATTGGTGGGGAATGCCCTTCCAGACTGACCCACGCCACTCAACCCCAGCTGGAGTCGGCCGCCTCCCGGGCCCCGGGACCCCCCATCCTCAAGTGCTTCTTGAGCGGTTCTTGGCACCGTGATCACACCGAACCGCCGGCTCCGCGATCCGCGCGGAGCCGGCGGTATCCGCCGCGCGGTCCATCGGCCGTCGCTGGGTTCCGGAGGAATCATGAGCGCAGCCAGAGAGCAGGCACGTCCCGTGACCGATCCCCAGACGTTCCGGGACGCCATGGCACTGCTCGCCGCTCCCGTCTCGGTGGTCACCGCCCTCGACGAGACCGGCCGCCGGTGGGGATTCACCGCCAGCTCGGTGTCGTCCGTGTCGCTGGACCCGCCTCTGGTGATGGTCGGCATCGCGCTCACGTCGAGCTGCCACGCGGCGATGGCCGCCGCGGACGAGTTCGCCGTCAACATCCTCGGCGAGGGCCACCGCCCGGTCGCGCAGCGGTTCGCCGCGCGCGGGGTGGACCGGTTCGCCGGCGGCGAGTTCGGCAGCTGGCCGGGCAGCACGGCACTGCCGTACCTGCCGGACGCGAAGGCGCTGCTGCGCTGCCGCACCGTGTCCGTGATCCGCGCGGGCGACCACGACCTGCTCCTGGGCACCCCTCTTGAGATACGGACGAACGACGCCGCGGTACCGCCGCTGCTGTGGTATCGGCGCGGGTTCCACACACCGGTGCCCGCCGTCGCCTGACAGCGCGGCGCCCCGGCTCAAGTCATTCTCATCCGGACTTCGAACGCCTGCGGGGATCGTGGTCACCACAACCGGCGCACCGCAAACGGGGATCGGGACCGGCCACCCCGGCCGACCCCGCCTGGCAGGTGCGGCGATTGGGACGCCTCCACCTCCCTGCCGTGTGTCAGGTGACGGAAGTGTCCGCCAGACCCGCGCACGGCGACGCGGATGGCCCACAAAGCCATCCCGCACTGCTGCCCGACCCGGGGCAGCAGTCGACGCGGCGCGGCTGCGAGTCGGCTGCAGCGCGCTCTCACCCCCGTGGGCGCGCAGCAGCCGCCTCTCAGGGGCCACCGCGCGTCGCCGCGTGCCCCCTCCCCCGCCGGGCCCTCGGTTGCGCAGACGACTTGCCGGTACGCGGCCTTCCGCGCCGCCCATCCCGCTGCTCTGCGCCCCGGCGAACCACGCCCACCGCCGAACGCCCCGGTAGGCACCCGGCTGAGACCGGCCGTCCGGACCGCACTGCGCACGGCGGTCACCCGGCCCGAACGGCGGCGCTTTCGAGTGCGAGGGCGAGCTCAGCGGCGCTGGTCGCGGCGCTGGCGAGCACCACGAGTGGGGCCCGGCCGGCGTGCTCCGCGAGGAGCCGGGCGAGTTCGCAGGCGGCGGCTCCGGCGCCGGAGAAGCCGCCCAGTACGAGCGGGGCGCCCGTCTCGGCCAGCGGCCGCAGTGCGGCGTACCCGTCCCGCGTTCCGGCCGCGGCGGGGTGCAGCAGGATGAGCGCCGCGGGCCCCGTGTACCGCCGGACGAGCTGGTCGTAGCGGGAGCGGGGGGCACCGGGCGCCGGCACGAGGCAGACGGTGCCCGCGCCCGGGCCACCTGCGGCGCGCAGCGTGAGGAGCGCGGGCCCGGCGGCGGCCGGGGGGGCGGGCAGCAGGGCGAGAACATCGGCGAGTGTGGTCGACTCGTCGGCCACGCGCGGGAGTTCACGCAGCAGCAGGGCACTGTGCGCGAGGGCGCCGCAAGCGTCGGACGCCCCGGCGCGGTCGTAGGAGACGGTCAGGCGCAGGCCGCCCGCTTGGTCGTAGCGGGCGACGAGCGTGAGGGGGAAGGCGGTCCGGGCGCCGGTGGTCCGCGGTGGGGTGACGCGGATGCCCTGGGCGGCGAATTCCGTCGCCGGCCAGTCCGGCCAGGGGTGCCCGTCGAAGACGAGCAGCGTGCCGGCCTGCCCGCCACGCCCGTACGGCCGACCGGCACGGTCCTGGGTCCAGGCGCGGATCTGGCCGGCGGAGACCCACTCGTAGGCGGCCATGTCCAGTGCCCGGTCGCCTACCTCGGCCAGCAGCGCGGGCACGGTCGCCCCGGGGTCGACGGTGACCGTCATGGGCAGCGGATTACGCAGCGCCCCCGGCAGTCGCGCCACCCCGCCGAGCGGAACGCCGCGTCCGGGCACGGTCACGCCGAAGCCGACCGGCACCGGACCGTCGGCGCCGGTGGCGCGGTACAGCAGCAGCGCCCACACCGCCTGGAGCACACTGCTCCCCGTACTGCCCCAGGCCCCGGCCCAGGAGGTCAGCAGCGCCGTCTCGGCCGGGGTGAGCCGCAGCTGCGCACGGCCGGTGCCCGTCGTGCTGGAGGCCCGTGCCGGTACGGCCGCCGCGGGAGACAGCGCGGCGGCCGCCGGTGGCGCGGGACGGGACCAGAACTCCCTGGCGGCCCCGGTGTCCTGGGTGGCGAGCCAGCGCGCGTAGTCACCGAGGTCGGGGCGCCGGTCACCACCGGCCAGCCGGCCGCCCGCCAGATAGGCGCGGGAGAACTCCTGAAGCAGCAGGCGCGCGCTCCAGTCGTCGAGCAGGGTGTGGTGGTAGGTGAGCAGGACCCGGGTGCGGGGGCCGTCTGCGGGCGGCGCGTGAAGCAGCGTCAGCCGCAGCGGTCCCGGACGGCGTGGGTCGACGCCCCGCAGCCGGTCCTGCTCGACGAGCGCGTCCCAGCCTTCGGCGCCCCGACCGGTCTCGTCCGGCAGGTGCCGGCGTACGACCTCGGGCGTGACGTGGTCGTGCAGCACGATCCGGGGCCCGTCCGTGGCGTCGAAGGCGGCGCGCAGCACGCTCTCGCGGTCGAAGACGGACTGCCATGCGGCGGTGAAGCGGTCGGTGTCGAGCGGCCCGTGCCAGTCCCAGGTGAGCTGTTCGACGTGGCGGCCGGTGCCGGGGTGCGCGTCGGCGTCGGCAAGCAGTTCGCGCTGCAGCGGAGTCGGCTCGACGCCGCGCACCGGCGGGCCGTGAGCCGCTTGGCCGGACCGCTTCCCCAGGTCGCCGCGCCTCGCGCCGCCCGGGGCCCCTACCGCATCCCCGGCGTCGGCGGGAGCGGGCGCAGGCTCCGGGGCGGGGGCCGGCGCGGGCCCGGCGGTGGGCGGGCCGGTGAGCAGGTCGGCCAGCAGGCCCGCCGGGAAATCACCGGCACCCCCCGGCACCAGCCGAAGCGTGTGATGGCCAGGGCCGTGCCACCGCAGCCGGTGCTGCCAGGTGCGGGCCCCCGGGCGGCGCGCGGCGAGCTGCCCGAGGGCGTCCTCGATGCGTCCGGTCTCCAGCGGCCCGCGTAGTTCCAGTACGACCGCAGTGCCGCAGGACGGCTGCCCGGAGTCGACGAGCACGGTCAACGGCCCGTGCCCGCTCGTGTGCTCCGGCGGGTGTGAGGAGCGGTTGACTGTCATCGGCTTCGGGGCGCGCGCATCCGCGTACATCCGCGACACGGCAGACCCCTCCCTCCCTTCTCTGTGGATCTACGGATACGGATCTACGGCAGCACTACGGCCGGGCACGCGTACGAGAGATGCGCCCCGGCCGCGCCCGCCGCGGGCCCCGGACATGGCCGTACGGTCGGCACGGACGCGGACGCTGTCCGGCAGGCCAGCGGCTGTGGCGGGCGGCGCCGGATTTCTCCGGCGGCCTTGGACCGCGGCCCGACCGCGGGGGTCCAAGGGGGCGGTCGCTGCCACCGGGCCGCTCCTCGACGATCCAGGAGCAGCTCATCATCACGTCCTCCGGGTCCTTTGGGCTCACCTGCTGGAAGTCGACGCGCCTGGCCTCCGGTTCCTGCACGCGGCGCGACAGCCAGGAGCTGACCCGGCCGCCCGCCATCGCGCACATGCGCAGCCGTTCGTGCGTCCCGTCGAACTCCAACGGCTCCACGTGCACATGCGGCGCACAGAGCAGCGGCCGGTGTGCCAGCACACCTGCTCGAACTCCTCGGCATCGACGAAACCAGACCCGCCGGCCGCAGACCCGCATCCCCATGTGCGAAGTCACCGGCTAGGCGGCGTAGAGGTCGAACGTGGAAGTGCGGCGCGGCCCGCGGGTCACGTCCAGGGCCGGGTCGACGGTCAGCATCGCCTGCTGCAGCCGCTGGAGCTGCGGCGAGGGCTCCACACCGAGGTCGTCGATCAGGCGGGTGCGCAGCCTGCGGTAGACGTCCAGCGCCGTGGCCTGCCGGCCCGACCGGTACAGCGCCACCATCGCCTGCGAGTGCAGGCCCTCGTGCTGCGGGTGCCGGGCCGTCAGGTAGGTCAGTTCGGAGAGGAGTTCGCTGTGCCGCCCGAGCCGCAGATCGACGTCGATGCGCCGCTCGACGGTGACCAGCCGGCACTCCTCCAGCCGCATGACCTCGATCTCCAGGATCGGGCCGAGGCGCACATCCACGAGCGCGGGGCCGTTCCACATCGCCAGCGCGTCACGGTAGCGGCGCAGGGCTTCCTCGTCGTCGCCGTCCTCGGCGGCCCCCTGCGCCGCGGCCACCAACTGCCCGTAACGGTGGGCGTCGACGCTCGCGGGCGGGATCTGCAGCAGATAGCCGCCGTGCCGGGTGGCCAGCACCTCCTTCGCGGTGCCGGGCGCGTCGGGCCCCATCGCCGTACCGAGCAGCCGTCGCAGCTGGAGGATGTACGTCTGCAGGGTCGTCATCGCGCTCTGCGGCAGGTTGGTGCCCCAGACCTCCTCCATCAGAGTGGGCACGGGCATCACCCGGCCCGGGTAGAAGGCGAGCAGGGACAGAAGCTGCCGCGGTTTTGCCGCGGTCGGCACGATGGACACCCCGTTGATGTCCGCACTCAGCGGGCCCATAACCTGAATCTCCACGGCTTCCTCCATACCTCGTCGGATTCCGTCGGTGGCCTGCAGCCGTCGACGCGCAGCACGCTAGCCCCGTTCGCGCCGTACGCCCGAGATCTCCAGCCGCACTCAAGCAGCCTTCGAAAGCACACCGGCCGGGGCTGCTCCGTACCGCTGGAGAACGTCTTGGCCCGCGCTCGAACCGGACTCGTACGAGAGCCCCACCGGCTCCACCGCGGCTACACTTCGCCCGGCGCACACCCACGCGAGCACCATGAACACCGGCAGGAACCGTCAGTTCGTCTCCTGCACCTGGTGGGAGCCGTTACCGCGGGCAGGGGCGCCCGAACCGGCCGGCATGACCTGACGTGCGGTCAGCAGCGGCAGCATCAGCTCCCAGAAACCCGTGATGTTCCGTTCGGAGAGCCACTTGGCGTCCTCACAGCCGAGAACCACGAAACCCACCGTCGCCGCCACGATGGTCTGCGTGGCCCGCTGTGCCGACACCCCGTCGGCCAGACTGCCCTCGCGCTCGGCCCACCGCAGCGTCTCCTCGATCCACCGCTGCCACTCCTGGCGCAGGGTCGCTCCGTTCCCGCGCGACTGGTCACCGCCCAGCTCGAAACCGGCGCGGACGACAATGTCGCCCGCCAGAGCGCCCATCAGATGGTGAGTGACGTCGACGAGCGTCTGCAGCGCGCTGCTCTCCCCCTGCGTTGCCACCCTGGTGACGCGGCGCATGGCCTGCGCCGCCTCGTCCTCGACGGCCTGCGCGAGTGCCTTCTTGTTCTCGAAGTGGAAGTGCAGCGCGCCGTTGCTGACGCCGGCGCGCCTGCTGATCGTGGCGAGCGAAGCGACTGCGAAGCCCTCCTGCGCGAATGCCTCGGCGGCAGCGCGGATCAGTGATTCTCGCGTGCGGGCAGCGCGCTCCTGCTTGACCATCAGTTGTCTCCTGGCTCGGGGCGTCGGGGCCGCCGGCTGTGCGGCTCCGGCAGCAGCGGCCGGCCTCGTCACGTCCCGTCGTTCGTCGGGCCTACTGGGGCGGGTTGCCGTGTTTGCGGGCGGGCAGGTCTGCGTGCTTGGTGCGGAGCATGTCGAGGGACCGGATGAGGACTTCCCGGGTTTCGGCCGGGTCGATGACGTCGTCGACCAGGCCGCGCTCGGCGGCGTAGTAGGGGTGCATCAGCTCGGTCTTGTACTCCTTGACCATGCGGGCACGCATGGCCTCGGGGTCCTCGGCGTCGGCGATCTGGCGGCGGAAGATGACGTTCGCGGCGCCCTCGGCGCCCATCACGGCGATCTCGTTGGTCGGCCAGGCGTAGGTGAGGTCCGCGCCGATGGAGGGTCTGTCCAGTCAAAGGTGTAACTGGGTTTGGTGTGGCTAGAGTTGACCTGCAGTGAGGCGGCCGTCGAAGGCAATGTCGAAGGCGTTCATCGCACCCTTCCAGCGCATAGTCCAGCGTTTGCGGCCGGCGCCGGTGGGGTCGAGGCTCATGACGGCCATGTAGACGCATTTGAGGGCGGCCTGCTCCGTGGGGAAGTGCCCGCGGGAGCGGACGGCCTTGCGGATGCGGGCGTTGACGCTCTCGATGCTGTTGGTCGTGCACACAATGCGACGTATTTCCGCATCAAACTGGAGGAAAGGCGTGAACTCTGCCCAACTCGACTCCCAGAGACGGACGATCGCCGGATACTTCTTCCCCCAGACCTCGGCGAACTCCAGGAACTGCGTCGTGGCCGCGTCCTCGCTCGGCGCGGTATAGACCGGCTTCAACGCCTTCGCGATTTTGTCCCAGTCCTGGCGGGCCGCGTACCTGAACGACGCCCGCAAGAGGTGAACCACACACGTTTGCACAACGGTACGGGGCCAGACTTCGCCGACCGCGTTGGGCAGCCCCTTCAGTCCGTCGCAGACCAGCATGAGGACGTCTTCGACGCCTCTGTTCTTCAGTTCCGACAGCACCCGCAGCCAGTGTTTCGCGCCTTCGCCGCCGTCGCCGGCCCACAGCCCGAGGATGTCCCGGTGCCCTTCGGCAGTGACCGCCAGAGCCACGTAGATCGGCCTGTTCGCTACTTGGCCATCGCGAATCTTCACGTTGATAGCGTCAATGAAGACGACGGGGTAGACGCGGTCAAGCGGCCTGTTCTGCCATTCCGCCATGCCGTCCATCACCTTGTCGGTGATCGTGGTGATGGTCGTCTTGGACACGTTGGCGCCGTAGACCTCGGCCAGGTGCGCGGAGATCTCCCCGTGTGTGAGGCCCTTCGCGGACAGCGAGAGCACCATCTCGTCGACGCCGGTCAGCCGGCGCTGCCGCTTCTTGACGATGGCCGGCTCGAAGGACCCCTCGCGGTCGCGGGGAACGTCGATCTCGACCGGGCCGATGTCGGTCAGCACGGTCTTGGAACGGGTGCCATTGCGGCTGTTGCCACCGTCCTTGCCCGCCGGGTCGTGCTTGTCGTAGCCGAGATGGTCGGTGATCTCGCCCTCCAGGGCGGACTCCAGAACCGTCTTGGTCAACTGCTGCAGCAGCCCGCCCTCGCCAGTCAGCCGCAGCCCCTTGCTCCGGGCCTGCTCGACGAGCTGGTCAATGAGCTTCTGCTCGACCGTCGGGGTCTCCAACGACGGCTCCGCCTGGTCGCCGGCGGCCACACACTCGGTCACGGTGTCAGTCACTTGATGTCTCTTCCTTGATCATCAATTACACCGGAGACCGTACAGACCCGCACCCGGCTGGGGAACCCGCTCCTGCAGTGGGGTAGCTTGCTTTTTCGTGCTCGCCAGAAAAGTCGTGTCACCGGGTATGTACTGGGGCGGGCACGATAGCGGGAAGGGTGCTCCCATGCGGGACAGCGGAATCGACGGACTGGGTGAGGCACTGGCCGCGGCGGAGGCCGCGCCGCCGGTGGAGTCCGTCGACGTCGTAGCCGCAACTTTGCGAAGACAGCTCGGGGCCCGGTCGGTGTCGTTCCTGATCACCGACTTCACCGGCACCTCCGTCGTCCGCCTGGGCACCGCAGACGACATCGACCTGGACCGTCCCGCAGATCCGATCGCCGTCTCCGGCACCGTCTACGACAAAGTGATCCGGACTCAACGACCGCACGTGGAGCCCAAAGGGGGCGGTGCCTGGACTCGGGTGATCGCGCCGGTCACCAATCGCGGGGACGCGCTCGGGCTGCTGGAGCTCTATCTGCCCAACACCCCGGCCCGGACACCCTGCTGAAAATCGGCCGGAGCGCCCACGCCCTGGCATAGATCATCATCGCGAACCGGCCCTTCACCGACCTGTACCAGTGGGGCCGGCGCACCACCCCGCTGAGTCTGGCCGCCGAGATCCAGCACCGGCTGCTGCCCACGTCCCTGGCCTGCGAAGCCGCCCAGTTCGCGGTCGCCGGCGCCTTGGAACCGGCCGAGTTCGTCGGCGGCGACACCTTCGACTACGTCATAGACCGCGACCACGTCCAACTGTCCGTCACCGACGCCATGGGCCACGACGTGGACGCCGCCCTCCTCGCCACCCTCCTCGTCGGCGCCCTGCGCCGCGCCCGCAGGCAGGGAGCCGACCTCGCCGAACAAGCACAGATGGCCGACCAGGCCATGGCCGAGCACAGCGGCGGCCGCTACGTCACCGGACAACTGCTACGTATCAGCCTGCACGACGGCCGGACCGAGTTCATCAACGCCGGCCACCCCTGGCCCCTGCGCCTGCGCAGGGGAAAGGTCGAGGAGATCGTGCCGACCATCGACATGCCCTTCGGTTTCATAGACCCGCACACCTACACAGTCCAGCGCCTGGACCTGCAGGCCGGAGACCGGCTGATCATGCTCACCGACGGGATGCTGGAGCGCAGCGCCGCGGACCTCGATCTGCCTGCCCTCATCGAGAACACTCAGGACTTGCACCCCCGGGAGGCCGCCCGTGTCCTGATCGAGCACGTCGTTCATGCCCATGACGGGCTCCTGCAGGATGACGCCACCGTGATGTGCCTGGACTGGTACGGCACTGAGTCCACCCGCCGCGACGCCGGCCACGGCGCCGACCTCACCGAAGCCTCCCCCACCGCCGGACAGCGAACCACACCAACAAAGCCTCCAAACGCCCAATGTTGAAGTCGCCCTTGGCCAGGATCATCACGGCGCCGGAGCAGTCCCGGCCGTAGAACAGTTGAGCCGCACCGTTGCTGGGTCGTGGCCCAGTCGAAATCCTGCGCGCCGCGCATTGCGTGCAGAACCATCCGCCGGCCGAGGCCCTGGCGCTGCCAGTGGTCCGAGATGGAGTGTTCCACGTCAGCAGCGCCGCATCCCAGCCGGTCCGGTCGCACACGCGCAGGATCCGCATGTCGGCCGGCTCGCCAGGCGGATAGTAGAGCGGCAGCTTGCCACGGAGCGAGTGGAGGCGGAGTATGCGCCCACTCGCGTTCGGATAATCCCCCGGGCACGGATTCCTCTGTTCCCTGAGGAGACGCCACAACAGTCAATGGCGTTGAAGGCGATGTCCAGGCCGCCTTGAGCGCCACCACAGCGAGGCGGGACACGCTCACCGACCGCAGCGCGCCGCCCTCACCCAACTGGGAGTCAACTGGGCATAGTCGCGGAGCATGGACTCACGCCTTTCAGGCGTCAGCCTTGCGCTGGGACGTGGAGGGCGAGCCGCGCAGTTCTTCGTTGATGCGCTGTGCTTCATCGAGCTGGTCTTCGAGGATGACGATGCGGCAGGCCGCCTCCACCGTGGTCCCCTGGTCGACGAGCTCACGGACCCGGGCCGCGATCTTCAGCTGATAACGGGAGTAACGGCGGTGGCCGCCCTCGGAGCGCAGCGGGGTGATGACGCGGGCTTCGCCGATGGCGCGGAGGAAGGCGGGCGTGGTGCCGAGCATTTCGGCGGCCCGCCCCATGGTGTAGGCGGGGTAGTCGTCGTCATCGAGACGGCCGAAGGAAACGTCTGCTGTCATCTCACCTCGCTGTGGAACACGTTGGAGGGGCCCTGGTGCCATTGGCACCAGGGCCCCGAAGGAACTGCTACACCATCTGCCGGCCCTGGAACTGCGCCGACCTACTGTGTCCGCACGGCCGCCCAAGAAGCGGGCGGGGACGCGGGGATCGCGAATTGCGTGACCGGAGACCACCTGCCTATCGATGTCCTGCGGTACCCGGGCTCAAGACTTCCGCCCCGGGCGATCCTGATGGCGCCTCAACTCCTCCGTTCTTCCCTCTGAATCAACTATGCGCTGGTACTGCGAACTGCTGATACCGCTCTTCGGCAGCCAGCCCCGTCGCCCGTCCTGCGTCTGCTCTGGCTTAGAACCCCACTGCCGAACCTCCCGGCACGCGCGCCGCAGTCTGACGCCTTCACCGAGGTACTGCTCACTGACTTCACTGCTGGGTACTACGAACTTCACTTACGGGTACTGCCACTGCGGGTAGCTGCTCACGGCGGCCCCTGAAAACTGCGGGCCGCCCGGTCCGGCCGTCAGTCCCGTCACCGTCCTGCAACCGCTCTGGCTTCGGAACTCCACCACCGCACCGACCTGCTGATGGCCTGCGATAGCGCCACTCTTCGGCAGCCAGCCCCGTCGCCCGTCCTGCGTCTGCTCTGGCTTAGAACCCCACTGCCGAACTTCCCGGTACGCGCGCCCGCAGCCGACGCCTTCACCGAGGGACCACTGGTACTGCGGACTGCACTTGTGTACTGCCGTACTGCTCACGGCGGCCCCTGATCACTGCGGGCCGCCCGGTCCGGTCGTCAGTCCCGTCACCATCTTGCGAAACCCTGGCTTCGGAACTCCACCACCGCACCGACCTGCGCTTACGTGTACTGCTTCCCGGCAGTTCATCTCTGCCGGGCCTGCTCGATCTCTTGGCTACGGACAAGACACTAACCCCAGTAACGCCCGGATGTCTACTTCCGTCATGACAGGTTTCCTGTGAGGGCTGACAGTGAAGTCCTGCGGTCCGCATCGCCTGGAAACTGCACCGGAGCACACCCTCCGGGGTGTGAGGACTGCCGGAAGCGGGCAGGCGGGCTGTCACGGCACAAGCGGCACAACCGATCACAGGTGGGGTGTACGCGCATGAACAGCACGATGATCACCATCGCCTCGACGCCCCTCGTACCGACCGCGGTCCGGGGCGACAGCGCAGCCGGCATCAGCCAGGCCCGCCAGGCAGCCCGCATCTTCACCGACAGCCTCACCCCGGCGCCCGGCCCGGACGTGGCGGACACCCTCGTCCTGGTGGTCTCCGAGCTCGTCACCAACGCCCTGCGCCACGGCGGCGGCCAGTACACCCTGGAACTGTCCGCCGGCCCCGGCACGGTGACCGCCGCGGTCAGCGACCCGAACCCGGCCCACCCCCGCGAGCGCACCCCCGACCTCAACGGCGGCAGCGGCGGCTTCGGCTGGCACATGATCCGCCGCCTCACCGATCGCCTGACCATCACCCCCGGCCCCGGCTACGGCAAAACCATCCACGCCCAGCTCCCCCGCTGACAGCAGCCAAATCCGCGTCGCGTTACCCCAGGACGGCCCGGCCGCAGACCAGCACGGCGAAGAAGCTGCGGGACCTCGTGCCGTCGCCGGCCTTACCGGAAGCCAGCCACTGCAACACGGAAGTGCAACGGGGGTGCAACACGCGCCCCGCTCCGCTTGAGCTGATGCCTACCAGGTCAGGAGCGGAACGCGCGTCGTGTTTCACTGACCGCGTTGTGGCCCCAGGGACCAGTCCGGTCGTTGCCATCTCAGCCGAAGCTGAGCGCGTTGGCGACGGTACGGAAGTCGCGGCCAGGGCTACCCGCTGAGCTTCCCGCCAACGGTCTGCCGCTCGGCTGGGACAGGCCGCATTTCGTTCCGGTCGCCGCGGGCTTGGCGGCGTAGCTCTGGCCAGCCCGCTGGCGCACCGGTGGGGCGGGTGTCCCAGAAGGGATGCCGCAGGATGCGGGCGGTGAGGTGGAGCAGGCGGCGGCGCAGCGCGGTGTTGCCGTGCTGGCGGGGTGCTGCGAGTGCTTGGTAGGTGGCGTTGAGGTCACGCTGGTCCTGCACCAGGTCGTGGGGGAAGGTGGGGGCGTCCATCCCCGCATTAGATCGCGTGTTCGAATTACTTGCCACGTCGGGACACACCTACTGGAGGACACGTGGAAGACCGCAGGCCCATAGAAGTGAGCCCCGAGATGGCGCAGGCCCTCCAGGCTGCTCAGCAGCAGGGACTGCAGCGAGATCTGCGCACTCTCGCAGCTCGCATACGCGCGGCAGCCCAGGACCAGGCATCGGAACAGTCCGCAGAGTTCAACGCGGGAGTGGACTGGGCGATCTTGTGGGTCGAGAACACCGCCTCCGGTCTCACCCAGGGACGCGCATGAACTAACCGCCCCACGCGGTGCCACCGGAGCCCGGCACGTCGTCAGGTCAGGCGCTGCTCAGGCCGCCGCAGAGAACGCCGCCCAGCAGAAGGCCCGGCAGACGCTCTACGACGAGGCCCTCGTCCCCTTCCGTGACGTCTTTCAGCGTCTCAAGCGCGTCGATCTGGTCGAACTGGCCGCGATCGAGATGCCAACCGTCGGCGGCGAGGTGGGCATCGAGCTTCGGCGGCTGCGCGAAAGTGCCGTGACGACTGCTGTCGGCGCGCTGGCAGTCAGCGCACTCGTCGGTTCCGGTGTCAGGGTAGGCGCCTATCGCGCGGTGGGAGCCTTCGCCTCTGCCTCCACCGGCACGGCGATATCGGAGTTGTCCGGGGCGGCGGCCACCAGTGCCAGGCTCGCGTGGTTGGGCCGCGGGTCTCTTGCCGCGGGCGGTGGCGGAGTGGCGGCCGGGACAACGGTGCTGTCCGTGATCGGCGCGGTTCCGGCCATCCTCTCGCTGGCTGCCATCGAAGAGTGGCACAGCCGCAGACGCAGACGCGGCGAACAGGAGACGGCACAGGCCCTGGAGCGGGCCGAGACGGACATGAGCGAGGCGGAGGACCGCGCTGTACGAGCGCAGCAAGCTCATGCGGCGCGTCCTGCGGGACCTTCGGTTCATGCTGGTGAGACGGCTGCCGTCATTCACCGCACTGGTCGAAGCGTGCGACGACTTTGCCCGGTACGACTCCCGTCGGCGCGCCGAGGTGGCGGCGATGGTGGGTCTCGCCGGCCTCGCCGTCATGGTCATGAGTTGCCCGATCACTGACCTGGACGACAAGCGGGCCACGCATGCCACCGCAGTGGTCCTCCCCCAACTCTCCGGCCGGAGCTGGCGACATCTTCACTCTCGCGTTGAAGGCCAAGGGCGTCCCGGTCCCGGACATCGCGAAGAAGCTCACCATCAAGACCGGGAAGAACGCGGGCAGCTCCCCGTCCGTGGCGTCCCTCTACCGGGCGCTCGCCGAAGCCGAGCAGGCCGCCGCGGACGACGACCTGCCGCTGCGACCCAAGCCCGCCCGAATCCGGCAGGACGACGAGCCGGAGACGCCCGCGGAAGCCGCTCTTCGTGAGCGCCTGCAGGTTCAGGTCCTCCAGCGTCGTCGCGCGGGCGAGTAGCCCAGTTCGCGCGCGGTTCGACCTGGTCAGGGGCTAGCATTCCCTGAAGATCACATGCTGGAGGCGTAATGGTGGACGATGCGGAACTGCGGCACCTGCGCCGCTGCGTAGAACTGGCGACCGAGGCGCTGGAAGCGGGGGACGAACCGTTCGGCTCGGTGCTCGTCGCCGCGGACGGGACCGTCCTTGCCGAGGACCGCAACCGGGTGGCCTCGGGCGACCGGACCCGTCATCCGGAGTTCGAGCTGGCGCGCTGGGCTGCGGCGAACATGCCGCCCGGGCAACGAACGGCGGCGACTGTCTTCACCTCTGCTGAGCACTGCCCGATGTGCGCCGCCGCCCACGGCTGGGTTGGGCTGGGGCGCATCGTGTACGTCAGCTCTTCCGAGCAACTGACGGCCTGGCTGACCGAGATGGAGATCCCCGCGCCTCCCGTACGCCCCCTCCCGATCCGGGACATCGTCCCCGGCCTCGTGGTGGAGGGGCCGGTCCCCGGCCTCGCGGAGCAGGTACGCGACCTGCACCGCCGCTTTCGCGGCGCGTCCTGAGCGCCACGGGCCTCGTCAGGCGGGGGTGCCTGCTGCGGTCAGAGCGGCGGTCAGGGCTGCTTCCGGGGTCACGGACGCCGCTCGGCGGAACGCCGTTTCGTAGGCGATGTCGCCGGCGCTCGCCCGGGCGGCGCGCTCACATTCCTCCCGTACGCCACGCAGTTCCGGTGTGCCGCGCTGGGGGTGGACCACGGTCTTCCAGTGCGCCTGCCCCGCGCCGTAGACCGTTGCAGCCCCTTCGCCGTCGCCCTGGGCCGCCAGGGCCGCTGCCATGAGGTCCAGGCCCAGGGCGGTGCCGAAGCGGTCGCCGAGGCCCCGCTTTCCGTTCAGCATCGACAGGGCGTGCTCGGCGGCCTCGTGCGGGCTGCCCTGCAGCAGCGAGATCAGGGAGAGCTGGTAGTCGAGGTAGGAGCGGGTCCAGTACTCCCCGCCTCCGCGCAGCCGCGGCGCAGCCGGACGGCCTCCTCGTGGGCCTCGGCCAGCTTGCCCAGAGCGGTGAGGGAGAAAACGGCCACCAGATGGCAGCGGATACGGGCCGCGGAGTCCAGGGCGGCGCCGGACGATGACTCCAGTACGTGCTGGATCATCAGGTTCGCGGCGAGCGGACGGTCGGTCAGCAGGGCGGTGACGCCCGTCAGGTAGGCCGCCGAGAACGCCGCCTCCCCGTCGCCATCCTGACGCGCGGCAAGCGAGCATTGCTCGCCCAGACGGTTGGCCGTCTCGTAGTCGCCCTGCAGGGTGGCTGCCACCCCCAGGGCCCACAGTGCCCGCGTACGCTCCGGACCCGGATCGACGTGCTCGGCCAGGCCCTGCTCCAGGTAGCCGCGGACCTCGTGCAGAAGGCCGCAGCAACTCCAGAAGACCCGACCAGGCCGGCCAGCGTCAGGGCGCGCCGCGGGTCCGTGACCAGCAGATGGTCCAACGCCGTGCACAGGTCGGTGTGCGCGTCGCCGATCCGCCGGTACCAGTCGACTTGTTGCGGGCCGAGCCAGCCCGCGTCCGCGTCGTGCGCCAGCCGCAGCCAGTACTGCGCGTGCCGGTCCGCCACCGCGCGTTCCTCGCCGAGTTCACGCAGCCAGAGCCGGCCGTACTCCCTGATGGCATCCAGTATCCGGAAGCGTTCCCCGTGCCGCTTCACCACTGACATGGCCGCCAGGCTCTCCAGCAGGGCGCCCTGCCTCGTCGGCCGTCAGCGGGCCGCCCGGCACACGGAGCGGACCGACTCCACATCGAAGTGGCCCCGGAACACCGTCAGCCGCGCCCACAGCAGACGCTCCAGCGGACTGCACAGCTCATGGCTCCACCCGATGGTGGTGCGCATGGTCTGGTGGCGCCGGGGCCAGACCTGTTCCGAGGTGGTGAGCAGATCCAGACATGAGCCGAGCCGGGCCGAGACGTCCTTGAGCGTGGCCGTGCCCACCTGCGCCGCGGCCAGCTCGATCGCCAGCGGAATGCCTTCGAGGCGACGGCAGATGTCTGCCGCGGCGCGCTTCGCGGGCTCCGTGAGCCGCAGTCCGGGTGCGGCCGCCGTTGCGCGTTCCGTGAAGAGCGACAGCGCGTCGGCGCCGTCCGCCGGCAACGGTTCCACTTCGATCAGATACTCGACATCCAGACGCAGGGGCTCCCTGGTCGTCGTCAGCACAGTCAGCCCGGGGGCGACCGTCAGCAGCTCGCCCAGCAGATGGCGGCATGCCTGTGCCACGTGCTCGCAGGAGTCCAGCACCAGCAGCAAGCTCTTGCCCGCCAGCCACTCCGAGAGGGCCTCCACCGGCATCCGTGGCGTGTGGTCGGGCAGGTCGACGGCGTCCGAAACCGTCGCGAGCAGGAGACGGTCACCATCCAGGTGGGACAGATCCGCCCACCACACCCCGTCCGGGTAGTCCTGCGCGGCCAGTGCGGCGGCCCGCAGCGCGAGGCGCGACTTGCCCACCCCTCCGGGGCCGGTCAGAGTGACCAGACGCCGGTCGGTGAGCGCCCCGGCGAGCCGCGCCAGATCCTGCCGCCGGCCCACCAAGGTCGTTGATTCTGCGGGAATGTTGCCTACCACGAGCGCAGTCTGCCGCACCTGGGACGCGCGGTCGAGCAGTGCGGCGAAAACCAGTCACGCACAGCTATGCGTTGGGTCCGGATCTGGTGCGGTGAGGGCGGAGCCGGGCGCAGCAGGCCACTGGTTCCGCTGACGTACCGCGGATCCCGGGGGATACTTGTCCTGATGAACTGGCCCCCTCCCCTGGTCCGCGACCTGCGGCAGCGACTCGGCAGCAGCCTCTTCACCCGAGTCGCCGGTCCTGCGGGCGCGGACAACCGCGCCCGGATCCACGGCACGCCGGGGCCTCGCTGGTTCGGGCCCGACCGGCCCATCCGCATCGTCCACGGCGACGCCTCGATGTTCATCGGCGGGCTGCGCGCCCTGCTGCTCCAGTCGCTGCATCCGCTGGCCATGGCCGCCGTGGCGGCTCATTCCGGCTTCCGCGGGGACCCCTGGGGGCGGTTGCAGCGTACGAGTACCTTCCTCGCGGTGACGACGTACGGGACGGCGGACGACGCACAGCGGGCTGTCGACCGGGTACGTGCCGTGCACGCCGGCGTGCACGGCACCACCGCGGCCGGCGAGAGTTATCACGCGGCCGACCCGCACCTGCTCGCATGGGTGCACATCGCCGAGGTCGACAGCTTCCTGCGCGCCCACCAGCGCTACGGCGCGCACCCGCTCGACGCCGACGGCTGCGACGCCTACGTCGCCGATACGGCGCGGGTGGGGCTCGCGCTCGGCGTCGTCGACCCGCCCCGTGACCGCGCGGAGCTCGCCGAGCGGCTGGCCGCCTACCGTCCCGAGCTGCGCGCCACACCCCAGGCACGCGACGCCGCGCGCTTCATCCTCCTGCAGCCGCCGCTGCCCTGGGTCGCCCGGGCACCGTACGGCGTACTCGCGGCCAACGCCGTGTCCATGCTCCCGGCGTGGGCGAGGGAACCGCTCGGGCTGCCTTACGTACCCGGGGTCGAGCGCACCTGTGTACGCCCGACCGGGCACGCTCTCACCCGCACCATCCGCTGGGCCATGACGCCTCCCCCACCGGCCCGGGGCACGGCCTGACCGCGCGCCGGTCTTCGCCGGATCCCGCCGTCCCGCTCTGTCCCTTTCCGCCCCGCCCGGCTCAGCCGGGAAACGTCATCAGCATCAGCGGTGTGGTGGTCGGCCGGGGAGAGCCGCCCGCCGGTTCGACCGTGACGCCCATGCCGGTGGCTCCGTCGACACTCCCCTCCATGGCGAGTGTGCCGTCCGCCGTGAGCAGGCCGGCCGGCCGCATGGTGCCGCCCTCGTCGAACCACAGCTGATACGTCTTGTCGTCCGCGAGTTCAGCAAGGCCCGAGGCCAGGAAGACCGCACGGTTCTCGCCGCGCGAGACGATCACCGTCGCCGTCGCTCGGCCCTCGGCGGCCCCGCTGACCGTGCGGGCGTCGGGCGCGGTCAGCACGTCGGCCACGTCCGCGGCCTTGGCCGAGCTTTCCAGGGCGCGCTGCTCGGCCTGCTGGGCCTCCTGGTACTGCCAGACCGCGGCCCCGCCGAATGCGGTGGCCGCCGCCACGCAGGCCGCCAGGGCCAGGCGGGGCAGGTGGCGCCGGGCGCCGGCCGGCGGCGACGGGGCCGCCGTGGTGGGCGGCACGTGCGGCGGCAGCTGACGGACGACAGGCAGTTGAGCGAGGACACGGGCCCTCATGTCGGCAGGCGCCGCGACGGACACGGCTGAGCCCAGCCGGGCCGCGGTCGCGGTGAGTTCCCGTGCTTCCTGGGCGCACGCCGGGCAGCCTCGGGTGTGGCGTACGAAGGCCTCGCGCTCGTCGTCCGGCAGGGCGTGAAGCGCGTAGGCGCCCGTCGGCGCGTGCAAATGGTCCTCGCTCATGCGTTCACTCCCATGCAGTCTCGCAGCCGGATGAGGCCGTCGCGCAGACGTGTCTTGACGGTGCCGAGCGGTACGGAAAGCGAGGCTGCGACCTCTCGGTAGGTGTAGCCCCGGTAATAGGCGAGCGTCACCGCCTCCCGCTGGAGTGCGGTGAGGGACTCCAGGCAACGGCGCACCTGTTCACTTTCCAGCCGGACCGTCACCTCCTCGCTGACCTGGTCGTAGGCGGGCATGTGGTCCCGGCGGGCGCTGCGCTCCTCGCGGGCCGAGGAGGCCTGTTCGGCGCGTACCCGGTCCACGGCGCGGTGGTGAGCCTGCGTCATGACCCAGGTCATGACGCTGCCCTGGTCGGGCCGGAAGCGAGCGGCGTTGCGCCAGACGTCGACCATCACTTCCTGTGCCACCTCCTCCGACTGGGCGGGGTCGCGCAGCACCCTGAGCACCAAGCCGTACACCGGTCCGGCAATCGCGTCGTACAGGGTGGCGAACGCCTGTTGGTCGCCGTCGGCGACGCGCGCCACCACCTCCGTCAGATCGGTCCCGATGCGCGGACCGCCGCTTCCGATACGAGCGATTTCACTCACCGCGCACCTCCGCGCGGGCACAGTCCACGCGGTGGAGATCGTTGCGATGGTCACCCATACGTAACCCTTTCAAGCATGCAGGTGAGCGATTGCAGACCTTGTGCGGAAGGTTTTCTTTCGAATGGTTCGTAGCTGGAGGCCTGATGGATGGGTGTGTCCGGCGACTTTGTCCGCCCTCCGGCAACGACCCGGGGCTCCGGGGCGGGGGAACCAATCCGGTCGGCGGGCGGCGCCGAATACATGGTGTGGGTGCAAGGGAACCGGTGCGGCTCCGCGAAGCCTCAAGAGGGCCGGGGCCGCACCGGCTTGCCGGGTCGCTCGACGGGAGCGACACCCATCCGCCGCGGAGCCGGCGACGAATCACAGACATGAGCACCAACGTTCTCGACGTATCTGTTTCGTGCTACCTCGGCGATCCCTGCAGTCCGGTCACGACGCCCGAGGGGGGCGCCGTCGTGCGGGCCGAGATCAGGGACGACCTGGCTCGCAAGCACCTCGACGCCCTGGTCGACGACGCGCTGCTGATCGTGACCGAGCTGGTCTCCAACGCGAATCGCCACGGAGCGCCCCCTTCAAGCCTCACGGTGTGGCTGTTGCGCGACAGCCACGGGCGGTCCTGTGTGCGGCTGGAGGTCGAGGACTCGGGGGCCGCCCTCGACCTCGACCGGATCCGGGCACGCTGGCGGCACCCCTCGTTCGCCTTCGCCGGCGGAGGACGAGGTCTGTTCATCGTGAACGCCCTCGCGCGTTCCTGGGGCGATATGCCTTCCCGGCACGGTCACACGGTGTGGGCCGAACTGGAATCTGCCCAATCCGACGGGCCCCCGGCTCCGAATCACCCCTGACCGGAACGACCGGCCGGGCGCTCGGCGCGCGCAGCAGGAGACAAGGCGGAATCGTGGAGCGGCGAAGAATCGCGGTGGTGGGTGGTGGCGTGGCGGGCCTGACAGCCGCCTACGTGCTGCAACGAGCATGCGACGTGGTGCTGTACGAGGCCGGTAACCGGCTCGGGGGCCATGCCCACACCCATGACCTGACCACGAGCGACGGGCGCCCGGAAAGGGTCGATTCTGGGTTTATTGTCCATAATGAGCGTACCTATCCTCGCCTGCTGAAGCTCTTCGCCGAGCTCGGTGTCACCACGCAGGACTCCGAGATGAGCATGTCGGTGCGGTGCGAGGGCTGCGGTCTCGAGTACGCGGGTGCACGCGGACCGGGTGGCCTGTTCACCGGCCGCAGCGCGCTGCGGGCCTCGTATCTGCGGCTGCTCTGCGAGGTGCCGCTCTTCCACCGGGCCGCCCGACGGGTTCTGCGCTCCAGCAGCACCGAGACGTACACGCTCGGCCGGTTTCTCGCAGACGGCGGCTACTCCTCCTACTTCGTCACGCATTTCGTCGTCCCGCTGGTGTCCGCCGTCTGGTCGTGCCCCGGCGAGACCGCGATGGCGTATCCGGCGCGGTACCTCTTCCGCTTCCTGGAGCATCACGGCCTGCTGTCGGTCACCGGGTCCCCGCAGTGGAAGACGGTCACGGGCGGTTCCGCCGAGTACGTCGACCTGGTCGGCAAGCAGCTCGGCGCGGTGCATCTCGCAGCGCCCGTTCGCTCGGTGCAGCGCCTGGGTACCTCCGCGCGCGTGGTCACCGAGGACGGTGCGGCGCAGGAGTACGACGCGGTCGTCATAGCAACCCACCCCGACCAGGCACTGCGCATGCTGACCGACCCGACCCAGCAGGAGCAGAAGGTGCTGGGCGCGTTTCGCTACTCCAGCAATCCGACCGTCCTGCACAGCGACACCTCGCTGCTGCCGCGCTCACCGCGGGCCCGGGCGTCGTGGAACTACTTCATGCCGTTCTGCGAGGCGTCGGCCGAAACGGTGCACGTCAGTTACGACATGAATCGCCTCCAGCTGCTGCCGTCCGGCGACGACTTCGTCGTCAGCCTCAACGCCGGCGACCGGGTCGACCCGGGCAAGGTGCTGGCGCGGATGGTGTACGAACACCCCGTGTACACACCTCAGTCCGTGGCCGCGCAGCGCCAACTGCCCGCACTGAACACGGATGTCACCGCTTTCGCCGGCGCCTACCACGGGTGGGGGTTCCACGAAGACGGCTGCCGCTCCGGCGCCGAGGCGGCGGCCGCGCTGGGGGTGACCTGGTGAGTCCCGTGACCACCGGGCCGCCACGGTCGTGGGCCCCTGCCCTGTACGACTGTGTCGTCTCCCACGCACGCACCACGCCGGTGCGGCACAGCTTCCGACACCGCACCTACATGTGGTTCGTCGACCTGGACCACATGCCGCGACTCCCCCGGCCGCTGCGGCCGTTGGCACGCTTCGACGCGAGCGACCACTTCGGCGGGACGGCCACCTCCATACGCGCGGGCCTGCAGACGTATCTCGCGGCGCAGGGGGTGCACCTCGACGGCGGCCGGGTGCTGATGCTCACGCACGCCCGGGTGCTGGGGTACGTCTTCAACCCCATCACGCTGTACTGGTGCCACGACCAGGACGGCGCGCCGGTCTGTGTCGTCGCCGAGGTGCACAACACCTACGGCGAGCGGCACTGCTACCTGCTCCGGACCGACGCGGCGGGCCGGGCCGACGTACCGAAGGACTTCTACGTCTCTCCGTTCTTTCCGGTGGACGGCAGCTACCACATGCGGCTGCCGTGCCCCGGAGAGCAGCTGGACGTGACCGTCCAGCTGCGGCGCGGTGAGGAGCGGCCGTTCACCGCCACGGTGCGCGGCCGGCATCATCCTGCGACACCGCGCCGGCTGCTGTCGTCCGCCGTACGCCGTCCGTTGTCCACGGCGGCCGTGTCGGCGGGAATCCGCTGGCACGGCGTACGTCTGTTCCTGCTCCGCCTCCCCCTCCAGCGCCGACCTGTTCACCGTACGCAAGAAGGCCTTAAATGACCCTTTCGATACCGCCCCACGCCGACCTGCCGACCATCCCCGCGCCACCCGCGAAAGCGGTGGACCATGCGATCGACCAGGGCATCTGGCCGGACGTCGTCCGGGTACCGCGCACCACGGCCGCACGCACCGCGATCGCCCGGCTGATCGTGCGGGGCGGCCTCGGCAAGCTGCCGCTGCGGCTGCGGCTCGGCAACGGCGCCGAGACCGGCACGACCGGTCCGCTGCTGCACGTGCGTGACCCCGAGACATTCTTTCGGCGTATCGGTGACAGTGGGCTCATCGGCTTCGGCGAGTCGTACATGGCGCGCGAATGGGACAGTGACGACCTGGTCGGTGTGCTGTCGGTGATCGCCGGCCATGTGGACGACCTGGTGCCGCGACCGCTGCGGAGCCTGCGGCGGGCCTGGGTCCGCCGCAGGCCCGCGGCGCAGCGCAACACTCCGCAGGGCTCGCGCGAGAACATCCAGCGCCACTACGACCTGTCCAACGATCTGTTCGCGCTGTTCCTCGACGAGACGATGTCGTATTCGGCGGCGCTGTTCCCGGCGCTCCCCGCCGACCGGGACGCATTCGTCGCAGCCCAGCACCACAAGATCGACCGGTTGCTCGACCAGGCCTCGGTCGGCCCCGGCACCCGAGTGCTGGAGATCGGTACGGGCTGGGGCGAGCTGGCACTGAGGGCGGCTGCCCGGGGGGCGCACGTGGTGAGCGTGACGCTCTCCGCCGAGCAGCGCCGGCTGGCGCGCGAGCGCATCGCGCAGGCCGGGCTCAGCGACCGGGTGACGGTGAAGCTGTGCGACTACCGGGATGTCGAGGGCAGCTACGACGCCGTCGTGAGCGTCGAGATGATCGAGGCGGTCGGATCCGAGTACTGGTCCGTCTACTTCGCGACGCTGCGCAGGCTCTGCGCGCCGGGCGGCCGGATCGTTCTTCAGGCGATCACGATGCCGCACGAGCGGATGCTCAACACCAGCCGGACCCACACCTGGATCAGCAAGTACATCTTCCCCGGCGGACTCATTCCCTCCATGAAGGCCATCGAGCGTGAATCCTCGCGGGCCGGCCTGAAAGTCGCCGCCGACTTCGGCTTCGGCGAGCACTACGCCGAGACGCTGCGCCTGTGGCGCGAGAGCTTCACCCGGCGCGCGGACGCCGTGGACGCCCTCGGCTTCGACGCCACGTTCCGCCGCATGTGGGAGCTGTATCTGGCCTACTCGGAGGCGGGCTTCCGCGCCCGGTATCTCGATGTGCGGCAACTCCTGCTGACCGAAAGCACGCTCATAGAGGAAGGTGCGCGATGACATCGGTCGCCGACAGCCTGGCCATGCTCATGGGTCACTACGTCCAGGGGCCGCTACCCGTACGCCTGCGCGCCTGGGACGGCAGTGAAGCCGGACCAGAGGATGCCCCCGTGGTGGTCCTGCGCTCCCCCGGGGCGCTGCGCCGCCTGGTGTGGCAGCCCGGTGAACTGGGGCTGGCCGATGCGTACATCGCGGGTGAGCTGGACATCGAGGGCGATCTCAGCGAGGGCCTGAGCAGTGTGTGGCGGGCGGTGCGCGAGCAGGGCACGGTCAAGCCGAGCCCGGCGAACCTGGCGCGGGCGGCGGCAACCGCCGTACGCCTGGGCGCGATCGGGCCGAAGCCGCCCGCACCCAGGGCTGCGCGGGCACAACTCGCGGGCAAGCTGCACAGTTCGGCTCGTGACCGGGCCGCCATCAGCCACCACTACGACATGTCGAACGCCTTCTACACCCTGCTCCTGGACGAGACGATGGCGTACTCGTGCGGCTACTGGACCCGGCCGGACGACCCGCACTACACGCCGGCCGACTCCCAGCGGGACAAACTTGAGCTGATCTGCCGCAAGCTGGGTCTTCGGCCCGGTATGCGTCTGCTGGACATCGGCTGCGGCTGGGGCTCGCTGAGCCTCTACGCAGCGCGGGAGTTCAAGGTGCAGGTCACCTCGGTGACGCTCTCGAAGGAGCAGCGCGACTTCGTCGCCGCCCGGATCGAGCGGGAGGTCCTGACGGATCTGGTGAGTGTGGAACTGCGGCACTACCGGGACATCGAGGGCGGCGGCTTCGACGCGGTGTGCGCCATCGAGATGGGCGAGCACGTCGGGGACAGTGAGTACCCGGCCTTCGCCGCCCGGCTGCACGACCTGCTGCGCCCGCGGGGACGCGTGCTCGTGCAGCAGATGTCCCGTGGGGCGAACGCGCCTGGCGGCGGTGCGTTCATCGAGACGTACATCGCACCCGACATGCACATGCGGCCGCTCGGCCGGACCGTCGACATCCTGGAGACGGCGGGTCTGGAGGTACGGTCGGCGGAGTCCCTGCGCGAGCACTACGCGCGGACGATCACCGCGTGGCATCACACGCTGGAAGAGCGCTGGGAGGAGTTCGTCGAGATGGTCGGACGGCCGACCGCCCGGGTGTGGCGTCTGTACCTGGTGGGCAGCGCCCTCGCGTTCGCCGAGCGCCGGATGGGCGTCGACCAGATTCTCGCCGTACGCCCCACCAGGGAGGGTGAGGCCGCGATGCCGGCCACACCGAGCGCCTGGTACGCGCAGGAGACGCGGGGATGACCGGGTTTCTCTGGGGCGCGTTCGCCGTCAATCTGGCGGTGGCGGCTGGCGCCTCGCTCGCGGTCATGCTGGTCACGTTCGCGGTGGCGACGGCGAAGGGCATGCACCGGATCGTCGATGTGGCCTGGGGCGTCGCCTTCACGGCGGTGGCCCTGGTGTCGTACGCCATGTCGGCGGGGCACGGCGACGGCGGCACACGCCTGCTCGTCACCCTGGCGACCGGGGTGTGGGGGCTTCGCCTGGCCGGGCACATCGCGTGGCGCGGACGCGGGCACGGCGAGGATCCTCGCTACGAGCGCATGATGGACAAGGCCCCGGGCAACCGCACGCTGTACGCGCTGCGGACGGTGTACCTGCTGCAGGGTGCGCTGGTATGGCTGATTTCGCTGCCGGTCCAGGCCGCCCAGTACGTGCCGGCGGGCCTCGGTCCGCTCGCGTTGGCCGGGGTCCTGCTGTGGGCGGTAGGCCTCGTCTTCGAGACGGTCGGGGACTTCCAGCTCGCACGGTTCAAAACGGACCCGGCACACCGCGGAGTGATCATGGACCGTGGTCTGTGGAGCTGGACCCGCCATCCCAACTACTTCGGTGACTTCCTGGTGTGGTGGGGCCTGTTCTTGATGGCGTGCGGCAGCTGGCAGGCAGCGGCCGTCTCGCTCGTCTCACCTCTGGGGATGACGTTCCTTTTGACGAAGGGAAGCGGGAAGCGGCTGCTTGAGCAGCACATGGCGGACCGGGCCGGTTTCGCCGAGTACGCCGCCCGCACCAGCGGGTTCTTCCCCCTTCCGCCGCGTCGGGGCCCCGTCCGCCAGGGAGATGTACGGTGACCGCCGCGACGCCGCAGGGCAAGCGGTACGGGTCCGCCGGAGCCCCGCGTGCTCTGGTGGAACGTGTGGTCCCGGCCGTGCCCCGCGCCGCGGTGCTGCTGCTGCACGGGGGCCGCGCGGACGGGCTGACGGCGCCGCCGCTGCTGAACCTGCCGGGGGCGCGTATGCGGCCGTTCGCCACGGCGGTCGGCCGGGCCACCAGAGAGCAGGACGTGCTGGTAGGCACGGTGGCCTACCGCCACCGCGGGTGGAACGGATCGCGTCAGGACGCCGCCCGGGACGCCCTGCGGGCGCTCGACGAGCTCGGCGAGCTCGCCGGGCCGGTTCCGGTCGTCCTGATCGGCCACTCCATGGGTGGCCGGGCGGCGCTGCGGGTGGCCGGCCATCCGCATGTCACAGGTGTGGTGGCGCTGGCCCCCTGGTGCCCGCCGGGCGAGCCGGTGGGTCATCTCGCCGGGCGGCGTGTGTTCGTCCTGCACGACGAGCAGGACCGGATGACCGACGCGCGCGCCGCGTGGGGGTTCGTCCGCGGTTCGGCCGCCGCGGGCGCCGATGCCTGCGGCATCGCCATGCCGACCGGCGGCCACACCATGCTGCGGGGCGCCGCCGACTGGCACCGGATCACCACCGCGCTGGCCACCGGCGTGCTGGGCATCGGCGCACTGCCGCCCGCGGTGGCCGCCGGCGCCCGGGGGGGCGCCGTATTGCCGGCGTCCGAGGTCCTGGCGGAGCTGGGCGCCGCCGCCTGACCGCTCCGCCCCGGGCCGCCCGGTCTCGGACAGCCCGGACGGCCTGGACATCACCAGGGGCCGGCCACAGCCCGTGCCGTAAGTCCGATGCCGACGAGCAGGACGAGCCCCGAGGTGGCCACAGGGCCGCAGCGGGCGAGGCGTTTGAGGGAAGTCCATCGCGCTGCGGGGGCGGTGCGCAGTCCGGCTTCGATACGGTCGCGCAGCCGTACGAGGACGAGGCCGGCCAGCGTGAGAGTCACGGCCATGCCGACCCCGTAAGCGAGCACGAGGAGTACGCCGAAGACGGTGCGGCCGAGCGCGACCGCGCCCAGGAGCACCACCAGAGCCGAGGGGCTGGGTACGAGTCCCCCGGCGACGCCCATGCCGACGAGTCCGCCGCGCGTCGTCCTGGCCGGCGCGGGAGGGTCCGGCCGGGCGGGGGTGTGGTGGTGCGTCTTGCTCAGCAGGGCGACGGAGCCGTCCTCCGCCTGGTCGCCGTCCGGCGCCCTGGTGCCGGGCAGGAGGCCGACGGGTTGGTGGCCGCCTGTCTTTTCATCGTGCTCATGGGTGTGGTGGTCGCTGTCATGGTGGTGATGGTGTGAGTGGCCGTGGTGATGATGACCGTGGTGATGGTGGTGGGCAGGGCGCTTGAGCAGCGCCGAGCGGAGCAGCCACAGCCCGATCGCGGTGACGAGCAGGCCGCTGGCCAGTCCGAGCCACGTCAGCACCGCTTCGCCGGCCAGGCCGGTGACCAGCGGCAGCAGCAGGCCGAGGACAAGGACGCCCGCGGTGTGAGTGAGAGTGACGGTGGCTCCGACGGTGACCGCGTCCCGCGGGGTCCCGCGCCGTCCGGCGAGGTAGGCGGCCATGATGGTCTTGCCATGCCCCGGCATGGCGGCGTGGGAGGCCCCCAGCACCACGGCGAGCAGAACGGCCAGCAGCCCGACGGGCACGGTCAGTTCGCGGTGCGCGATCAGCGAGTCGAAGACTCCGGAGACCTTGTCCAGTGCGGCGCCGACCGGACCGCTCGCCGGTAGCACCTCGCGGACCGCCGAAGCGGCGCTGCCGCTGCCGGGCTGGGCGCGCAGCGAGGCGGACCGCTGGTCGAGGGGGGTGGCCAGCGGGTCCTGCGGATAGGTGCGCAGCTCGTCGGTGACCGAGTCCACGGGCACGTCCGAAGCGGTGAGGGTGACTCCCCGGCCGCGGGCGGTGATCTCGCGCCAGCCGATCCGCCGGCTGTCGTACGCGGTGCGCACCTCGATGTCCGCGGTGGACCCCAGGTCTGTCTCGGCGGTGAACGCGCACTGGAGACGGCTGGTCTTCAGCCCCGCGTCGCCCGGTCGGTAGGTGTGCGTGCTGCCGGCACCCCGCCAGGAGAGCGCGGAGTCCCGCACGGACACGTTGAGCTGGTCCGCCAGCGCCGTACAACCGGTGCGCGCGTAAGTCTCGGACTCCTGTGCGCTGACGCGTCCGTCGTGGTCGCGGTCCACGCGCGGGCGTTCCTGGGCGGCGGCGATCTCGGCGCGGTCGACGACGATCACGGCATCCAGACCGTCGGGGCGCAGGGTCAGGCCGGTGTAGTGGTTGACCGTGAAGTTGCCGAGCGGGTGGGCGGTCGCCGCCGGGGCCGCGGCGGCAAGGGTCGCGGCCACGAGCAGGACGGTGAGCAGGCCGGACAGGGGGCGGCGGGGCGTCAGGTTCATCGGGCGTCGTCGATTCGCTGAAGTGCGGTGCGCGCGTCGGGGGCGTGCAGGGGGTGGAAGTGGGGGTCGATGGCAGCGGCGCGGGTGAGGTCACGGCGGGCGGATTCCGGGTCGCCGAGTGCCTGGTGGATCATGCCGCGGTGGTAGTGGTACAGCGCGCTGCGGGTGTTCAGTGCGAGAGCCCGGTCGGCGTGGTCGAGTGCCTCGGTGTTGCGCCCGGCACGGTGCAGGGCCCAGGCCTGGGCGTCGTGTACGGCGATGAAGGGTCTGGCCCGCAGGGCCTGGCGGCCCATGGTGACGGCCCGGTCGGGGTCGCCGTGGTCAGACTCGAAGAGGATCGCGTCGACGTCGGCGGCGTCGTCGCCGCGCCGGCGCAGCTGGTCCTGGGCGCGCAGCAACGCGTACTGCTCCTGTGCCTGTTGCCTGTGGCCCAGCGACTGCTGGAGCTCGCCGAGGCCGAGCAGCAGATGCGGCTGCGGTGCGACCGCGATGGCGGCGGTGTAGTCGGCTACGGCCTGACGGGTGTTGCCCAGCGAGGTGTGGGCCCTGGCCCGCGCCTCCAGGAGGGCGGGGTCGCGCGGCGCGTCGCGGAGCCCGGTCTGCGCTTCTTTGAGGCCCGTGCGCGGGTCTCCCGATTCGACGGCCAGGAGGGCGAGATGGGTGTGGGCGAACGAACGGTCGGCTACGAATGCGGCCGACTGGAGTGATCTGCGCATCAGTTCGCGCGCCCGGCGGGTGTCTCCGCGCAGCTCCCAGGTGTACGAGGCGCGGGCGAGTGAGGCGGCGTCCGGCCGCAGGTCCGTCATGCGCTGCACGGCGGTGTACGAGGCTTCGTACCGGCCCAGCTGCGTGTACGCGTCGGCCAGGGCGCCGTACGCCTCGGGGCTGGCGGGGTTGGTGGCGGTGGCCCGCTTCGCCCAGGTGAGAGCCAGAGGGAAGTCGTGGCGGGCGGCCGCCAGGGCACTCATCGCTGTCTGCGCCTGGAAGTTGTCGGCGGGCTGGAGCTTCAGCGACTTCTTGAGCGCGGCCTCGGCCCTGGTGTAGGTGGCGGGGTCCGCGGTGGACCGGGCCTGCTGTACGTAGGCCAGGCCCAGGCCCGCCCAGCCGGTCGGGTCCTTGGGCAGGCGCCGCAGGTGCTGGCGGAGCGCCTCGACGGGGTTGTTGGCGGCGGCCGCCGCGCCCGGGCGGGCCGCCGGGGCGTCGGGTGTTGGCGAGTCCCTGGCCGAGAGGCCGATGGCACCGGCCGTGAACATGACCACGCCCAGGGCGACGGTGAGGACGGTGCTGCGCAGGCGTCTGCGGCCGCGGTGCGGCGATGCGGTGTCTGCGGTCGGCCTGGGCACGGGTGCCTCCCCGGTCGGGTGGTGAAGCGCGGGGGTGCGGCCGGCCCTGCCGGGCGGGGGTGTGAACCCCGCCCGGCAGGAGGTGCGTGTGTACGCGGCGCACCGGTTGGGGACGGATCAGCTGTCGGAGCGGCGGCGCCAGAGCCTGAATCCGCCGACACCGAGCAGCAGCGCGCCCATGCCGCCGATGGCGGAGGCGTTGGTTGTGTTCAACGCGGAGCGCTGGACGCCACCCTCGCCGCCGGTGTTGACGCTCTCGAAGTGCGGCAGGGCGAGGTAGGGGAAGGATGTGCCGAACGGAACCTCGTTGCGGTCGACCCGGTCGCCCTCGGCGAGCGCGGGAACGAGCTCGCCCGTCTGTGCGGCGCCCTCGACGGCCTGCAGCGAGATGTCGACGACATCGTCGGCGAGCCGGCGGCCGTTGGGGAAGCCCGCGAGGTCACCGGCGAGAACGCCGAGCCGCTGCGGGTCACGGGACGGCGGGACCGCCATGTTCAGGCGGAGTTCCTCGGCCGGGACGATCTTCCGGCGGTCGGCGTCCTTGTTCAGGCGGTGCGCGTTCAGGTCCGCCTTGATCGGACCGCAGGCCTTGCAGATACCGGTGAGGTAGATCTCCGCGAGGTCGTTGCGCGGGGCCGGGGGCGCCGGGATCCCGTACACCTTCTGGATGAGCTTGGGCAGGATCGGGTCCAGGACCTTGTCCACGACCGGCTGCACGGTCCGGTCCTGGTCCGGGGAGATGGAGTTGAAGGCGTCCTTGAACTTGATCGGCACGACCAGTTCGTTGACCAGCGGGTTGCCCAGGCGCGAGACCTGACGCCAACCGTCGTGCTTCTTCTTGCGGCTGTCGCTGACGGTGGCGCCGCGACGCTCGGTGGTCGACCAGACGCCGATGACCGGGTTGCGCGAGGTGTTGCCGCGCAGCGCCAGCTCCTTCTTGGGGATCTGAAGAGCGACGGAGTTCACGTTGTAGCCGGCCAGGGTGTCCTGGCCGCGCTCGCTGAGGTCGCCGCCATAGAGCAGATCGAAGACGCGCAGGTCGAGGAAGAACGAGTCCTCGGCCTGGCCCGCGAACGACTTGAGGCCGCCGGAGACATTGCGCAGCGCCTGAGCGCGCAGGACCCCGTAGTTGGGCATGGACGCCCGGCCGACGCGCGACGGGGCGACGGGCGCGTCCCGCAGCAGCGTGCGGGTGCCGCGCGAGTCGGTGACGGTCAGGTCGTAGAACTGCCGGTAGTTCAGGTCCGGGTCGTTCAGGGAGGTGACCTGTCCGGTGTTGTAGAGGAACTGGTTCGCCGAGTCCCGGTACTTGCTCTTGAAGCGCCACGTGTAGTCGACGTCGGCGCGCCCGTCGCCGGTGTTGTCGATCTTGACGTGGTAGCGGGCGTCGTCCGCGAACGGGTAGAAGTTCGGTCCGCCGTTGGGCTCCTCGAAGGGAATCCAGTTGGCGATCAGGGTCACCTTGTCGGGCCGGTCGGGGCTCGTGAAGGCGTACGTGTCCGTGTTGTCCGCCCGCGGGTCGCCCGCGATCATCGGGGCCTCCCGGTGGCTCGACGCCGCGCTGGTGCCCGGTGCGAGGGTGAGCACGGCGAGGCCGGTGGCCAGCGCGCCGCTGCCCAGGACGAGCAGCGACTGGTCGAGCACCCGACGCCTGCGGGGCTTCGTGGAAAGGGACGTCAAGACGGTTCCTCTCGGCTGTGAACCCACCTGCACCGCCTGACTGCACGGCGGCCGGAGGGGGTTTCCTCACATGGGGGGAGGTGATTCATCGACCCAGCGGGCAGGACTTGAAGACGGCGTCCGGGCGGCTTCCACGAGGACAGGGCCCTCGCCGGTCGTGCACATCACCACGCATGAGCTGCGCAAGCCGCAGGAAACCATGACATCGACCCTGTTATCGCGACCCTGCGGGGCCGATCTGCTGGGCCGTGGCAGCAAGTTCGGGTGAAACCGCAGGTGGCGGCCGCGAAAGGGGACTGTCGGGCCGCACAGAATCGGCTCCGACACGAGGCCCGGTCATTGGGCCACCCGGGTAACACCAGGCTTAATGCAACCTATACGCAATAAGCGCCGGGAGTGGGGAGGCCGACCGGCAGTCACTCGGACGGGTGAGGCCATCCGGCCGCAGGCCGACCGGTCTCCTTCGGGCGGTTACGCCAAAAAACCCGCTGCGCAGCCTCGGTGAGGCTGCGCGGCGAGTGGTGGGGGCTGGTGTGCCCGGGGCTGCTCGGGGCGGCCCGGCTCAGGTCAGGCGACGGAGACGACCACCGAGTGCCAGCCGCTCGCGCCGTCGGGAACCGTACGGGTGCGCTTCTCGGTCTGGACGTTGCCGTCCCCGTCCGTGGCCCGCACCGTCAGGGTGTGGCCGCCGGAGGTCGCCTTCCAGGGGTAGGACCACTGCCGCCAGGTGTCGATGGTGTTCTGCTTCGCGAGGTCGGCCCGGCGCCACGGGCCGTCGTCGATGCGGATCTCGACACGCTCGATGCCTCGGTGCTGGGCCCAGGCGACGCCCGCGATCATGACGGTGCCGGCCTCGGGGTTCGCGAAGGGCTTGGGCGTGTCAATGCGGGACTGGGTCTTGATCGGCGCTTTCTTGGCCCACTTGCGCTTGACCCAGTACGGGTCGTAGGCGTCGAACGTCGTAAGTTCGATGTCCTCGATCCACTTGCAGGCGGAGACGTACCCGTAGAGGCCGGGCACCAGCATCCGTACCGGGAAGCCGTGGGTGAAGGGCAGGGGTTCGCCGTTCATGCCGACGGCCAGCATCGCGTCGCGGCCGTCCATGATGTCCTCTACGGGGGTGCCGAGCGTGATGCCGTCCACCGAGCGCGCAACGAGCTGGTCCGCGGGCCCGCCCCTCGACGGGGGCTTGACGCCAGCTTCCTTGAGTACGTCCGCCAGGCGCACGCCGAGCCACCGGGCGTGGCCGACGTACGGGCCGCCGACCTCGTTGGAGACGCAGGTCAGGGTGATGTCACGCTCGATCAGCTCGCGGCCCAGCAGGTCCTGGAAGTTGAGGGTCAGCGGCCGCTTGACGCCCTTGCCGTGAATACGGAGCTGCCAGGTTCCGGCGTCGACCTTGGGGACGACCAGGGCAGTGTCGACCCGGTAGAAGGTCTTGTTGGGGGTGGTGTACGAGCTGATTCCCGGGACCCGCAGCTGGGCGCCGGCCGGAATGGCCTGCGCGGGGGACGCGGGCCGCGGCAGCCGCACCGCGGCCCGGGAGGCCACGGCGTCCTGGGCCCGCTTGCCGTTCAGGGTCCGGCCAAGAGCCCCGGCGGCGGTGGACGCCACGGCGGCCGCCGATGCGGCGACAAGGAATCCTCGCCTGTCCCAGCCGCTCTCCTGGCCCTCGCCCCTGCGGCGCGGGGTGGTGAGCCTGCCGATCAGTACGTACAGCAGGACCGCGCCCAGCAGGGCGCCGACCAGGGACGGCAGTCCGTCGACGATGCCGGTCGAGTCGGGCCGGCTGATGGCGGCCGCCGCCCCGACGACGCCGAAGATCACGATGCCGGCGGACCCGATGCGCCGGTAGCGCAGCGCCACCAGGCCCAGTGCGAGTGCGAGAAGGGCGAGCGTGGCGAGAATGCCCAGCTGGAGAACCAGCTTGTCGCTCTCGCCGAAGTTGCGGATCGCCCAGTCCTTCACGGGCGCCGGAGTGCGATCGATGGCTGCGCCGCCCACGGCTGTGACCGGCCCCGCCTCGGGCCGGACGGCTGACGAGACCAGCTCGGCAACGGCGAGAGCGGCGAAACCGGAGAGCAGGCCGCTGAGCGCGGAGAGCCCGCCACGGGCCAGGTTTGTACGGGAGATCCTCACGCCCTCTATTCGGAACCGGCCGAACGGCGGATTGGTGCGGCGTCGAACGTCACTGCGGCGGTGCGTTCGGCAGGGGTGCGCGCATGCCCCGTACACCCGGGTTGTGGGTATTGCGCCGGATACTGGATGCCACCGAAAGTGGTCAGCGTCTTCACCAGCCATCGCAACGGGGGATGTTACGACCATGTCCGCACCACGCACGTCGCTCGCCGCCGCCGCGCTCACCGCCGCCGCTCTGGCGCTGGCCGCCGCCCCGCCCGCTTCGGCCATGCCGGCCGGCCCCGCCTCGCCGCCGGCGCCGGCGTTCCTCAGCGCCACGCAGCTGCCGCACGCCTCCACGCCGTGGACTGCGGGGAAGGTCACCGATGGCCTGCCGGAGGGGGGCGCCTTCTGTGCTCCTCGGGCGCTGCCCGCCAACGGCACCAGCCACCGGGTGTTCCGCACTGAACTGGACACCGGGGCGCTCCAGATCACCACGGTGGCGGCCACCCGTGCGCGGGCGGCCGAGATCGTCTCCACCCTGCGGCGCGCCCTGGCCGCGTGCGCCGACCAGATCGAGCAGCAGTACCCGACCACGGAAGCCGAGAGCGCGGGGCACGGCAGGATCGCGGTCGAGGAGGGGGCGTAAGTCCAAAGCCTGGACACCAGGGACACCGAGGTGGGCAGCTCCGACATCCACCTGTTCTCCGTGGGACGTGACGGACGCACGGTCACCTATGTGCAGTGGGGTCGGCTGGGCGACCTGGCCGGCGCGCCGCTGGACGGGTTCAGGGCCACCACGCGCACAGCGGTGAACAGGCTCTACCGCTGACCGTCGGTTCGCGTACTCCTGTAATTCAGGCAACTCCCTTACTCTTTAGCTCAGTTGTCACACGGTTGGTGTGTCACGGACGAGAGCGGGGACGTATGGGTTCGGTATGGCGTCGGTCGGCGACGGCCGTTGTGGCTGCGTTGCTCGTAAGCAGCATCCCGGCCGGTGCGACGGCGGCCGAACCGTCGCCGGCGTACTCGGCCACCACGGGCGTCGGGGTCCACAACGCGTACGAGAAGAGCGCCTTCCCTTACTTCGCGGACGCACTGGACTCCGGCGCGGCCATGCTGGAACTCGACGTGTGGACCAACGTCTTCGGCAGCTCGTGGCGGGTCTCGCACAACAACCCGGTGGGCAACGACAACAACTGTGTGAACGCCGCGAACGCCGGCGAGCTGCGCGGCAAGCCCCGCAATCAGAATCTGAGCGGCTGTCTCGCCGACATCAGGGCCTGGCACGACGCACACCCCGGCCACCGGCCCGTCGTACTGAAGGTCGAGCTGAAGGACGGGTTCCAGAGCAGGAACGGCCGCGGTCCCGCCCAGCTGGACGCCCTGCTGTCGGCAAAGCTCGGCGACGCGCTGTACCGGCCGGCGGACCTGGTCGGCGGGCACGCCTCTCTCGACGCGGCGGTACGCGCCGACGGCTGGCCGGCCCGCTCCGCGCTCGCGGGCCGGTTCGTCGTGGAGCTCATCCCCGGGACCGTCGAGGAGGGCAATCCCGGCCACACCCTGTGGACCGACCGTGAGTACGCCGCCCACCTGCGCTCGCTCGCCGGGGCCGGCCGGCTGCGGGAGGCGGCCGCCTTCCCCGCGGTGCACCGGGCACAGGCCGGTGATCCCCGGACGCGATACGCGGATGTGGGGCTACGGCCCTGGTTCGTGGTGTTCGACGGCGACGCGTCCGCGTACGCCGCGGGCGGCGCCATCGACACCGCGTGGTACGCCCGCAACCGGTACCTCCTCGTGATGACGGACGCCCACAACGTGGCCCCCGCGATCGACGGCACCAACCCGACCGAGGCCCAGGCGCTCGCCCGGCTGTCCCTGCTGGCGGGGCGACATGCGAGCGTCATCTCCGCCGACTGGCGGTCCCTGCCGCAGGTACTGTCGGCCGTCGCACCGCGCGCGTCCGGCTGAAGCCCCGGGCTCAGGACGGCGGCGTGGCGCGGGCGCGGGCGATGAGCAGCGCCACGTCGTCGTGGTCCGCGGCGCTGCGCAGGGCGTGCAGGAGCACGTCGCAGGTCTCCTCCAGCGGGCGGGCCGGTTCGGTGAGGAGGGACAGCAGGACGTCCAGCCGCGTGTCGATGGCCTCGTCACGTGTTTCGACCAGACCGTCCGTGTAGAGGACCAGTTGGTCTCCGGGGCCCAGGTCGATCGTGGTGGTGTGAAAGGTGACTTCGCCGACGCCGAGCGGGGCGCCGGTGGGCAGGTCGAGCAGCTGGGGCGGCGCGCCCGGGCGTACCAGGACCGGGGGAAGGTGCCCGGCGTTGGAGATGTGGCACTGCGACCGCCGGGGATCGTAGACGGCGTAGATGCAGGTGGTGATGGTCTGCTCCATGCGGTCGGCGATGCGGTCGAGCTGGTGGAGCACCTGGGCGGGGTCGAGGCCGAGTTCGGCCAGGGTCCGGGTGGCGGTGCGCAGTTGCCCCATCGTCGCGGCGGCGCTGATGCCGCTGCCCATCACGTCGCCGACGACGAGGGCGCACTTGTCGTCGGCCAGGGGGATGACGTCGTACCAGTCGCCGCCCACCTCGTCGGCCGCCTGGGCGGGCTGGTAGCGGACGGCGATTTCCAGCCCGGGCTGGTCGGACGGCTGCTGCGGCAGCAGGCTGCGCTGGAGGGTGAGGGCGGTGTTGCGTGCCTGCCGGTACCAGCGGGCGTTGTCGATGCACACCGCGGCCCGTGCGGCGAGCTCGCCGGCCAGGATCTCGTCGTCGGCGGAGAACGGTTCCGGGTTGCGGGTGCGTTTGAGGTCGAGGGCACCGAGGACCTTGCCCCGGGCGATCAGCGGTACGGCCAGGTAGGAGTGCAGTCCGGCGTCGGCCAGCAGGGCTGCGGATTCGGGTGAGCGGGCGATGCGGGGGAGGTCTTCTTCGCGCACGTGGGAGACGCGGATGGGGCGGCCCGTGTTCGCGCACCGGGTGACGAGCCGGTCGGCGTCGTACTGGGCGACCTCGCCGGGCGGGTCGGCCGCGCGCACGGCTTCGCTCGGGTACGCGGCGGCCACGGCGAGCGCCCGGAAGACCGCGGGGCCGCTCGTCGCCACCGTGGCGGCGGTGCGGCCGTTGAGGACACTGTCGAGTACGTCGACGGCCGCCACGTCGGCGAGCTGCGGCACGGACACCTGGGCGAGTTCCAGGGCGGTCTGGTCGAGGTCGAGCGTCGTACCGATACGCATGGAGGCGTCCGCGACCAGGGCGAGGCGCTGGCGGGCCCGCACCGCCTCGGTGACGGCGCGCCGTCGCTCGGTGACGTCCACGACGGAGGTGGCGACTCCGAGGATCTTCCCGTTCGATGCCTCGAGGCGGTAGAAGGACACGGACCAGGTGTGTTCGGTGTCGTCGGCGGGGGTGTGTCCGGCGGACTCCTGGTCGAGGATCGGGATACCGGTGGCCAGCACCCGGCGCATGGCGGACTCGATGGCGTCCGTGTCGAGGAACGGCAAGGCCTCCCGGACGTTGCGGCCGATGTGGTCGGCGGCGGAGAGGCCGTTGATGCGTTCCAGGGCGGGGTTGACGGTCACGTACCGCAGATCGGTGTCCACCAGTGCGAGGCCGATCGGGGACTGTGCGACCAACAGGGTGGACAGGGCCAGTTCGCGCTCCACCTTGCGCAACGTCGCCTGTCCGGTGGCCAGGCCCAGGGCGTACCTGTCCTTGTGGTCGTCCTCCAGCCGCATGTTGCGGAATTCCACGAACCGGGTGCTGCCGTCGCGGTGACGCACGGGAAAGACCCCCGCCCAGCTCCCCTCGCCCGCCATGACCTCGGCGAAGAGCCGGGTCACCAGCTCAAGGTGTCGCTCGTCGACCAGCAGCCGGCCCGCGAACTGGCCCAGCGCCTCGTCAGCCGTGTATCCGAACAGCTCCGCGGCCTGCGGACTCCACAGCACGATCCGCCCGTCGGAGTCCACCACGATGGCCGCGACGCTCAGTACGTCCATGAGGCTGCCGGGCGCGGGCATGGACTCGTCCTGCTGGTCGGATTCGGCGGGCTCGGGCTCGGTCTGGCGCATCCCCGGGCTCCTTCCGCTCCCCGCGAGTACTCCTCATGGTCTCTCCACCCCGTCTTACCCCGCATCCCCTGCCGCGCATATTCCATGCGCTTGCCTCGTCTGCCGTTCCCAGGTGGCGCGGATCGCCGAGGTGGCCGTTGAATATAACCGAACGTGCGCTTCGGTTGCGTACGGTGACTGATCTGCGTCGCGCGCGCCCGTTTCCATGCTGTGGTGGCCGGCGGGCGGGCGCGGCGCTTGCCTCGGGCTTGCCTCGGTCCTCGCAGCTGCGGCTCTGCTGGACCGGCGCCGGGAGGCCGGAGCCGAAATGGCCGGCGGCCACTGACCGGTGAACGGGCTTGTGGGTGTGTGGCGGTCCGCCCGGCGCCGGCGCGTCGGGCCGGACCGCTTCGGGCTCGCCTGCCGCCCTGGGCGAGCGGCTCTGCGGGATACTCCCTAGCGGTAGGCAGCGGCGGCACGGACATCACTGAAGTCCATGGCGCTGTCAACCTCCCGCAGAGTCTCTTCGGCTGCCCGGCGCACCTCGGCCGGGACGTCCCCGCGCTCCTCTATGAGGTCGGCATAGATCGGCGCGTCGGTTCTGTCGGCGGAGCTCACAGTGATTCCATTCCCATCGGTTCGAGTCAGTCCCGCCGGTGAGCGGAAAACGCGAGCGAGTGTACGTGCTCGCCGATATGAACATCACGGCGGCATTGGGCCGGCATGCCGCCCGGCCTGTGAGCATCGTCCGTGACGGCCCGTGTGTGTGTCGCAACGTTTGCGCATCGATCCTCATCTCGCCGGCATCGATTCTCGGCTCGCCCGCTCCCCCTCCAGGCGTCGGCGAAGCCGGTGCAGGCCGCGCCGCGCGTGGCTTTTGACCGTCCCCAGCGGCAGCCCTGTGTGGTTGGCGATCTGGGCCTGGGTGAGGTCGCCGTAGAAGGCCATGTGCAGCACCTCGCGCTGGACGCGGGGCAGCTTCGCCATCTCGTGGCTGATCAGGACCCGGTCGAGGACGGCCTCGGGGTGAGCGGCGGCGGCTCCGGCACCGGGCTTCAGCGCCGCGCCGGCCGCGGCGGCGAGGTCCAGCCGGCGGGTCCGTGCGGCGAGCGTGTCGGCGATCTTGCGCCGGGTGATGCCGACCAGCCAGCCGGGCAACGGGCCGCGTTCCGGGCGGTACCCGGCGCGGCCGCGCCACGCCGCGAGGAAGACCTGCTGCGTCACGTCTTCGGCCTCCCGCGCGTCACCGAGGGTCCGTGCGGCGAGCGTGTTCACCAGCGCGCCCCAGCGGCGGTACGCGGCGGCCAGGCACTCCTCGTCGCCCCGCCTGAGGCCCGCGGCGACGTCCTCGTCGGCGAAAGCCTCCTCGGCCGGCGCCCACAGGGGCGCGGCCACGGCGGGCCGATCGGCCCCTGAGTGGGCGGGGCGAGGGGAGCTCTGCCCGGTGGTGCGAGCTGCGATCATGCGGCTGCTCCCTCCTGCCGGTACGGGGCCGGCCGCTGGAACGGTGCGGACCACGTCCGCCGCGACACCGCCAGGTTCCGAATTCACAACGCCTTTGTTCAACTCGCATCGTTTCTGCATCGTATATTGGATGCATGACGGAAACGACGCACGGCATCACGACGGGCGCCGTGGCACGCAGGCTCGGCGTGTCGCCCACGACGTTGCGTTCCTGGGACAAGCGGTACGGCATCGGTCCGGCCACGCGTGAGGACGGCCGGCACCGGCGCTGGACCCCACAGGACATCGCGGTGCTCGAGGAGATGTGCCGGCTCACGGCCTCCGGCGTGCCCCCGGCGGAGGCGGCCCGCGTCGTCAGTTCCCGCGAGGACAGCAGCTCCCGCGAGGACAGCGCGAGCGCTTCGCGCGACGGCGCCGACGGCGCCGGTGCGGCGACGACCGCAGGGGGGCGGGTCCCGCGCCAGCCGGGTTCTGGCAACGGGCTGCCGCTCGGCGACGTACGCCAGGAGTGCCGCGGTCTGGCACGGGCGGCGGTGCGGCTGGACACCGCGGCGATGAACGTGCAGTTGCGGTCCATGGTCCGCGAACACGGCCTCGTGGCCGCCTGGGAGGAGGTGATGGCGCCGACCCTGCGCGCCGTCGGCCGCAAGTGGGAGTCGTCGGGCGACCGGTACGTCGAGGTGGAGCACCTGCTGTCCTGGCACGTGTCGTCGGCGCTGCGCCGCGTCCCGTTCGCCGAGCACACCGTCGCGGCCGGGGCACCGCCGGTGCTGCTGGCCTGCGTACCGAACGAACAGCACACCCTGCCGATGGAGGCGCTCGCGGCGGGCCTGGCCGAACTGGGCCTGCCGACCCGGATGTTCGGTGCTGCGGTGCCGCCCGAAGCGCTGGATCAGGCGGTACGGCGCACCGGTCCCGCCGCCGTCGTGCTGTGGTCGCAGTCCCGCTCCACGGCGAACCGCCCGCTGGCCCGGCACATCGCGGCCAGCGCCTGGGGCGTCAAGGGCGCCCGCACCCACCCGGCCGTGCTGCTCGCGGGCCCCGGCTGGGCCGGTCCCGCTCTGCCCGGCATGCTGCGCCCCGGCGGCCTGCGCGAAGCTCTGGGGTCCCTGGGGCGGCTGTACGGCGTGGTACCGGCCGAGCCACCGGGCTTCGGCCCCGTACGACCGGACGGGTTCGCGCGGGACAGGCCCTGACGGCGGGCGACACGGGCGGGGTGCGCCGGCACATGCATCCACTCATGCATCCCCGTAAACAGGGAACGGAGAACGGGGAACACAGCAGGGCAGGCAGCAGGAGAGCAGGACCCGTCCACGAACCGCCTTGCGGCGGCACGGGGCGCGGTCCGTGAAGCGAAGGATGGTGTGCGATGCCGCGGACCCGTGGCGTGCCCGACGTACTGGTCGTGGGAGCGGGCCTCGCGGGCCTCGCCTGCGCGCGCGACCTGCTGACGGCCGGGCTGGACGTACAGCTCGTCGAGGCATCCGACGGGGCCGGTGGGCGGGTGCGGACCGACCGGCACGACGGATTTCTGATCGACCGGGGTTTCCAGGTGTTCAACACCTCCTACCCGCAGGTGAGGAAGCGCCTCCAGCTGCGCGACCTGGCCCTGCGCCCCTTCACCCCCGGAGTGCTCGCCCACACCGAACAGGGTCTGCTGCGTTTCACCGACCCCACCCGCGTCCCGCGTGAGGCGGCCGCGCTGCTGCCCGGCCGACTGGCCGGTACCCGCGATCTGCTGGCGCTCGGGGCGCTGAGCGCCAGGGACATGCTCCTGCCCGCGGCGGCGCTCAAGCGCGGCCGGGACCGCACCACCCGGGCCGCGCTCGCGTCCGCCGGCGTCTCCGAGGAGTTCACGGAGCGGTTCCTCCGGCCCTTCCTGTCGGGGGTGTTCCTGGAGGAGGACCTGGAGACGTCGAGCCGCGTCTTCCACCTGGTCTGGCGCAGCATGCTCCGCGGCACGCTCTGCCTGCCCGCCGGTGGAATCGGTGCGGTGCCCCGCCAGCTCGCGGACAGTCTGCCGTCGGGCACGCTCCGGCTGGGCTGCCCCGTCGAGCGCCTCACCGACGACGGTGTGCTCACGGCCGACGGCGACGAACTGCCTGCCTCCTGCGTGGTGGTGGCGACGGGTCCCGGGCCGGCCGCCACCCTGCTCCCCGGCCTCGAACTGCCCTCCTACCGGGTGGCCACCACCTACTACCACGTGGCCGACACGCCTCCCCTGGCCGAACCGACGCTGGTCACGGACTCGGCCCGGCGTTTCCTCAACACCTGCGTGCTGAGCGAGGTGGCACCCGAGTACGCCCCCGCCGGGTCCTCCTTGATCGCCACCTCCGTCCTCGGTACGGACTCGCCCGGGCGGGAGGGCAAGGTGCGGGACGCGCTCGGTGAGGTGTACGGCGCGGACACGGCCGCCTGGGAGCTGCTGACCGTACGGACCATCCAGGACGCACTGCCCGCGATGCCGCCCCCGCAGCCGCTGAGCCGGCCCACCGCGTCGCGCCGGGGCGTTACGCCTGCGGCGACCACCGGGCCACGGGTTCGGTCCAGGGCGCGCTGGCCTCCGGGGCGAGGGCGGCCAGGGACGTGGTGCGCGACCTGGGCCGGTAGCAGGTGTCGGCGCTGCTGACCGAGCTGGTCGGCGAAGAGCTGGTGCCGAAGAGCCAGTGGGGGACCTCGCCGGTGGGGTGCTTATGGCCGGACCGCCTCAGTCCCGGCCACGGGCGTGCTTGAAACGGGCCAGGCCGTCGGCGAGTTCCACGATGAGGTCGGGGTAGTCGTAGTGGGCCCGTTCCAGGCCCTGGAGCTTCCACGGTTCGTGGACGGCCGGCCCGTCAAGACCGGCGAGTTCGGGTACCCAGCGGCGTACGTAGTCGCCTTCGGGGTCGTAACGCTTGCCCTGCGTCACCGGGTTGAGGACACGGTTGGGGCGGCTGTCGGTGCCGGTGCCCGCCATCCACTGCCAGTTGAGCTGGTTGTTGGCGATGTCACCGTCGACCAGCAGATCGAGGAAGTGCCGGGCGCCGGACCGCCAGTCGATGTAGAGGGTCTTGGTGAGGAAGCTCGCCACGAGCAGCCGGCCCCGGTTGTGCATCCAGCCCTCGTGCGCGAGCTGACGCATCGCGGCGTCCACGACCGGACACCCGGTGCGGCCCTGCTTCCAGGCTTCGAGGTCGGCTGCGGCCTCCTTGCCGGAGCGCCAGCGGTCGTGCTGGGTGCGGTAGTCGGCGCCGGCCACGGCGGGCCGGGCGGCGAGCACCTGGTGGTGGAAGTCGCGCCAGCACAGCTGCCGCACGAACGCTGTGGCGCCCGGGCCACCCCTGCCCCGCGCCCGGTGAACGGCCTCGACGGCCGAGAGGGCCCCGAAGTGCAGATAGGGCGAGAGCCGCGAGGTGGCGTCGCCCGGCAGGTCGTCGTGACGCTCCTCGTAGCGGTCGACGCCGCGGCTCAGCCACGCGGCGAGGCGTTTGCGGGCCTGGCTCTCGCCGCCCGGCATGAGACCTTCCGACACGTCACCCGCATCCGGCCTCGACGGGATCTCCTGCGAGGTCACCGAGCGGGGCACTCTAAGGGCGCGCGGGGCGGCCAGCGGGGTTCGCAGGCGTTCCTGTGACCAGCGCCGGTAGTAGGGGGTGAACACGGCGAAGTGGTCGGACCCGGCGGGGGTGACGGCGCCGGGCGCCAGTGCGGTGACGATCGCGTCGTGCACGTACAGCCGGCGGCCTTCGGCCTCCAGGGCTCGGCGCAGTCGCTCCTCGCGCCGGTGGGCGAACGCACTGTAGTCGGCCGACATGTGTACCTCGTCGGCGTCCGACTGGGCCGCCACGACGCACACTTGGGCGACCAGGTCTCCGCTGCGCACCACGAGGTGCCCGCCGCGCTCCCGCAGGCCGGCGTCGAGGTCGGCGAGACAGTCCGCGAGGAAAGCCCTCCGGTTGGGCACGGCGAAGCCCGCGCGCTCCAGCGCGCGGTCCTGTACGAACAGCGGGACGACCTCGTCGGCGGAGCCCAGTGCGGCCCGCAACGGCGGATGGTCGTGGAGGCGGAGATCCGAGGTGAACAGGACGACGGAGACGTTCATGGCGTCACTCCTGGCGGGCGGGCATCGGGTGATGGACGGGAGCTCGGGCCGGCCGGGCCGGGAGCGCGTTGCGGTTCGGCCCGCGGGGACCGACCGGATGCACCGGTCATGGGGGGCCGGCCGCCTCGGGCGGTCCGGACGGCACGGGCGGTCCAGACCGTACGGGCGCCTCCGCTGCCGCCCGCTGGGCGGCGAGCGCGATGTTGCGGGCCATGCCGCCGAAAACCACGGCGTGGAACGGCGAGACACTCCACCAGTACAGCTGCCCGCCCAGCCCCCGGGGACGGAACAGGGCCCGCTGCCGGTAGCGGGTGCGGCCCGCGTCGTCCCGTTCGGCGTACATCTCCAGCCAGGCCAGGCCCGGCAGCCGCATCTCGGCACGCAGCCGCAGCAGGCGGCCGCGCTCGATCTCCTCCACCCGCCAGAAGTCCAGCGAGTCACCGACCCGCAGGTGGAGTGCGTCGCGGCGGCCCCGGCGCAGTCCCACGGCGCCGGCCATCCGGTCCGCCCAGCCGCGCACGGCCCAGCCGAGCGGGAAGGAGTACCAGCCGTTGTCGCCGCCTACGCCTTCGATCACCCGCCACAGGTCGCGCGGTGTGGCGTCGACGGTCCTCTCGCGCTGGTCGGTGTAGAGACTGCCGCCGGACCAGTCCGGGTCCGTGGGCAGGGGGTCGCTGGGTACGCCCGGCACCGACGCGGAGGACCAGCGGGTCGTGACCTGGGCGTCGCGGACCCGCTGGAGCGCCAGGGCGAGGGCGGTGGTGACACCCATCGGGGAACCGGGCGGGTCGGGCACGTGGTCGGCGATGTCGTGTTCGTGGCAGATCACTTCGTGGCGCAGCGACTCGGCGAGCGGCCTGGCGATCGAGCGTGGTACGGGTGTGACCAGGCCGACCCAGTGGCTCGACAGCCGGGGAGTCAGGACCGGCACGGGCACGATGAGGCGCCGGGGCAGCCCGGCCACGGCCGCGTACCGGCGCATCATGTCGAGGTAGGTGACGACGTCGGTGCCGCCGATGTCGAACGCCCGGTTCACGTCCTCGGGCATGCGGGCGCTGCCGACGAGGTAGCGCAGGACGTCGCGCACGGCGATCGGCTGGATCCGGGTGCGCACCCAGCTCGGCGTGACCATCACCGGCAGGCGCTCGGTGAGGTAGCGGAGCATCTCGAACGACGCGGATCCGGAGCCGATGATGACGGCGGCGCGCAGTACGGTCGTCGCCACCCCGGAGTCCAGCAGGATTTCGCCGACTTCGGCGCGCGAACGCAGGTGCGGCGACAGTTCGCGCGCCGGTACGCCCCGTGGAGTCAGCCCGCCGAGGTAGACGATGCGCCGGACGCCCGCGGCGCGGGCCTGTTCGCCGAAGATGCGGGCGGCCCGGCGGTCGGTCTGCTCGAAGTCGGGCCCGGTGCCGAGGGCGTGGACCAGGTAGTACGCGACGTCGATGCCGCGCATCGCCTCGCGCACCGCCGCGTCGTCGGTGACGTCGCCGCGCACGATTTCCGCCCGGTCCGCCCGGTCCGCCCAGGGGTGGTCGCGCAGTTTGGCGGGGGTCCGGGCCAGGCAGCGCACCTGATGGCCGGCCGCGAGCAGTTCGGGGACGAGCCGGCCGCCGATGTAGCCGGTGGCCCCGGTGACCAGGCAGCGCAGGCCCGGTGTGTCGTCCTCGTACGTCATCGGACTCCCTCTCGTATCGCGTCGTGTCGCGCGGCTTGCCCACGATCTCTTCCGCCCGGCCGATGGCTGTGGATGCGGCGGCGGCTCTATAGGCTGAACGTGTGGCCAGTACAGGTGAACGAGATTCCGGTGACGGTGCCCCGGAGGGCCGGGCGGGGGCAGATCTGCAGGCGTTCGCCGTGCAGCTGCGCCGTATCCATGGCGAGATCAACCGGCTGGTGCACGGGTTCGCCCTGGGCCAGGGCCTGCACTCCACTGACATCCACGCCCTGGCGGTCATCCTCGACAGCGCGGATCCGCTGACGCCTGGCCGGCTGCGGGAGCATCTGGGTCTGACCTCCGGGGCCGTCACGGCCTGCCTGGACCGGCTGGAGCGGGCTGGTCATGTGCGGCGTTCGCGGGAGAGCGAGGACCGCAGGGTGGTCCATGTGCACTACGTCGAGGGTGCGCGGGCGGCGGCCCGCTCCTACTTCATGCCGCTGGCTTCGGCCACGGACCGAGCGCGACAGCGGTTCAGCGAGGAGGAGCTGTCGGTGGCCCTGAGCTTCCTCACGGCCCTCAACGAGGAGCTGGGCGAACTGCGGGTTCCGCGTCGCTGAACGCCGTGCGCGGGGGCGTACGAGCGTACAAACGGGTGATTGCGGGGGATCGCGCGTGCCGTCACGGCGGGCTGATTGTCATAGGGAACATGACCACATCATTGGCGGTGCCGCACAGCCGGACCGGACGCACGTCGATCGCTGCGCGCCTTTCGCTCCCTTCGCTCCCTTCGCATGCCTCGCGTCCTTCTCGCTCCGCGGCACCGGGCCGCCCGCTCCTCCCCGCGCCGCAGCGGCGCCGGGAGATCCGCGAGGCCTGGGGACTCACGCGCCCTCAGGTCGCCGCGGCGTTCGGCGTCACGGTCGACACCGTCCGCTCCTGGGAGTCCGGCCGCACCTCTCCGAAGGGCCCGCGGCTCCGGGCTTACGCGACCTTCCTGACGGGGCTGGATCAAGCCCTCTCGGCGTACGAGCCGACGACCGCCCCCTCCCCCACACCCTCGCCCGCGCCGCCGACCGCACCCAGGACCCGCCCGGTCGACCACGCCGTACTGCTGTCCGCCGCACCCGCAGCCGCACCCGCCCCGGCGCCGGTCCGCGCGGTGCGCCCGGACCGGATCACGGCGCCCGCCCTCCCCGCGCCAGTCGCCGCGCTGCCCGTACGGCCGCTGCGGGCGGATCCCGTGTCCGCGTTGCGGCGTCGGCGCCTGCGTACGGCGGCGCTGGCCGCAGCCGTCTGGGCGCTCTTCCTCTACGTGTTGCACACGGCCCACCTGAGCTGAGCCACCGGGGCGCGCGCACACGCGCCGGCGCCCTGTCCCAGCCGTCGGGCGGTGGGACAGGGCGCCGGGGGCATCTCGGCTCAGGGGCGGCAGACCTGCGCCGCCTGGGCGCCTTTCGGACCCTGGATGACCTGGAACGCGACCTTCTCGCCCTCCGCGAGCTCCTTGAAGCCCTGGCTCTGGATGGCGGAGAAGTGGACGAAGACGTCCGGGCCGCCGTCGTCCTGCTGGATGAAGCCGAAGCCCTTGTCGGCGTTGAACCACTTCACGGTGCCTGCCACCACCGGTTCGGTCCCCGCTGCGGGTCCGGGCGCCTCACGTGTGGACGACACTGTTGTGACCTTCCTGCGCGTCGGCCTGTCCGTCGTTGAACCAGTAGTCGCCGTGGGCGAGGTAGCGGAAGCCGAAGCGCTGCTCCTTGGGGAGCGTGACCGTGACGCAACGCGTACCGTCCTCCCGCTCGACGAAGGGGTGGGCGCCCGGCTGCCAGTCATTGAAGTCGCCGACCACGCTGACGTGCCCACAGGCTTGTTCCGCGGGGATGACGAACGTGATGTCGGTGTGCTTCTTACGTCGGCTGCGCTCCAGCATCGCTGACCCTTTCGTCGGGGGATTTCACCCAGGATCCACATCTCGCAGCCGTCCAGCACATCCTGTTGAGCCGACAGCGCGGGCGGTCGCCCGTTCGGCGTACCGCCGCGAGCCGCCGGCGCTCAACTCAGTGCCGCACCCCGGTGGAGCAGCAGCGCCACGTCCGCCGCCGCGATGACGATCGCCGCAGCGAACGGCAGCTTCGGTGTGCGGCGCCCCAGCAGCGCACCGCACACCGCCACCGCGGCCACCGCCGCCAGGGCGAGTGCTCCTGTGGTACCGGGCGGGCCGGGCGCCGCGAGGACGAGCAGCGCGGTGGCGGCCACCAGCGGCGCGGGCAGCAGCAGCCGTGTCCGCGTCGCGCCCAGCCGCTGCGGCCAGCCGCGTACCCCCAGGGCCAGGTCGGCGTCGATGTCCGGGAGCACGTTGGCCAGGTGCGCGCCGACGCCGAGCAGCGCCGCGGCCAGGGCGATCCACCAGGCGGGCCAGGGCTGTCCGGGCAGACCCAGCGAGACGAAGGCGGGAAGCGCCGCGAACCCGGCGGCGTACGGGAGCCAGGACAGCACCGTCGATTTCAGCCGGAGGTTGTACGCCCAGGCCCCGGCGACGCCCGCGAGGTGCACGGCGGCGGCGAGCGGCCCGACCGCGAGGGACAGCGCCGCGCACGCGGCGAGCGCGGTGAGGGCCGCACCGCGCACGACGCCGGCGCTCACCGAGCCGGCGACCACGGGTTTGGTACGCCGCCCCGCCGCGATGTCGCGATCGGCGTCGACGGCGTCGTTGCTCCACCCCACGGACAACTGCCCCGCCAGCACGGCGCCGGCCACCAGGAGACATCCGGCCGGGTGCTGCCCGGCGGCGACGGCAAGCGCCGTCATCAGCAGCGTGACCGCGACCGTGGGACCCGGGTGACACGCTCTCAGGAGGCCGACCACCGGGCGCCGGTGGTGCGCTCCGCGGGCTTCGGCGCTGGCGGAGCGACTCGCGGCCTCCGCCTCTGCGCCCAGCACCTCACCGTCCACGCGGGCCATGCTAGTGCCGCTGAGACCCGGACGGGCGACTTGGTGTGTGGTATCGCCCAGCGGGGGCACGCTTTGCAAGATTCCCCGCCCCCGACCTCGGACCGCAGATGACCCGGATCGCAGCTGTTCACGGAGCGCTGGCTCCGCACCGGCACACCCAACGAGAGATCACGGACATGGTCGCCGGGGTGTGTCTGCCCGAGGGGGCCGACCGCCGCGTCCTGGACCGGCTGCACGCCGGCGCGCAGGTGAACACCCGTCACACGGCTCTGCCGCTCGACGCCTACGCGAAGCTGCGCGACTTCGGCGCGGTCAACGACGCTTTCATCGAAGGGGCGGTGAGCCTCGGCACCGAGGCCGTCTCATCGGCTCTGCGTACCGCGGGGCTCTCCCCGCGCGACGTCGACCTGCTGATGTTCACGTCTGTGACCGGCATCGCCACGCCGTCGGTGGACGCCCGCCTGGTGGGGCCGCTCGGCCTGCGCCCCGATGTCAAGCGTGTCCCCGTGTTCGGTCTGGGCTGCGTCGCGGGGGCTGCGGGAGTCGCCCGGCTGCACGACTACCTGGTGGGCCACCCCGACGAAGTGGCCGTGCTGCTGTCCGTGGAACTGTGCTCGCTCACCTTCCAGCGCAGCGACTCCTCGCCGGCCAACCTTGTCGCGAGCGCCCTGTTCGGCGACGGCGCCGCCGCCGTGGTGGCGTGCGGTGACGCCCGCCGGGCCGCGGGGGCGGGGGCGGACGGGCCGTCCGTGATCGCCACGCGCAGTCACCTCTACCCGGACAGCGAGCACGTGATGGGGTGGGACATCACCGGTTCGGGCTTTCGCGTAGTGCTGGACGCGAGCGTCCCCGATGTCGTACGCAAGAACCTCGGCGCGGACGTCGACGGTTTCCTGGCCGGTCACGGGCTCCGCCGCAGGGACATCACCGCCTGGGTGTGCCATCCCGGCGGGCCAAAGGTGCTGGAGGCTGTGGAGGAGTGCCTGGAACTGCCGGACGGCGCGCTGGACGTCACCTGGGACTCGCTGGCGGCCGTCGGAAACCTGTCATCGGCCTCGGTGCTGCACGTCCTGCGCGACACCCTGGCCGAACGCCGGCCGCCCGCCGGCACCGCCGGGCTGATGATCGCCATGGGGCCCGGTTTCTGCTCCGAACTCGTCCTGCTGCGCTGGTGAACACGCGCGGGACGGTACTGAACACGCGCGGGGCGGGACTAGCGGAAGAGGTGGGGAAGGTGGGGAATTCATGATCTGGTACGTCACCCTGGTCCTGGCCGTCGGCGCCGAACGGGTCGCCGAACTCGTGGTGGCCCGCCGCAACGCCCGGTGGAGCCTGGCGCGCGGCGCCGTCGAGACGGGGCGCCGGCACTACCCGGCGATGGTCGTCCTGCACACCGGGCTCCTCGTCGGCTGCCTGGTCGAAGTCCTGTTGGTCGGGCGGCCGTTCGACCCGGTGGTGGGTTGGGCGATGACGGGCGTCGTAGTGGCCGCCCAGGCCCTGCGCTGGTGGTGCATCCGCACGCTGGGGCCGCTCTGGAACACCCGGGTGCTGGTCGTGCCCGGCCTGCCCCTGGTGGCGGGCGGGCCGTACCGGTGGCTGAGCCACCCCAACTACGTGGCGGTGGTGGCCGAGGGGCTGGCTCTGCCGCTCGTGCACGGAGCCTGGCTGACCGCTTCGCTGTTCACGCTGCTCAACGCGGCCCTGCTCGCCGTTCGGATCCGCTGCGAGAACCGGGCGCTGGCCCCCGGCCGAGTCCCCGGTGGCGGACCCGCGAGTGCGGCGCTGTGATCGACCTGCTGGTGGCGGGCGGCGGGCCCGCGGGCCTGGCCACCGCCATCCACGCGGCGCGCGCCGGCCTGGAGGCCGTGGTGATCGAACCGCGCGGCGCCCCGGTGGACAAGGCCTGCGGTGAGGGAATCATGCCGAGCGGCGTGCTGGCCCTGGAGGCCCTCGGCGTGCGGGTCGGCGGCCGGGTCCTGCGTGGCATCCGGTACGTCGACGGGCGCCGCGGCGCCGAGGCCCTGTTTCGGGACGGCGCCGGCCTCGGAGTGCGCCGCACGGCGCTGCACGCCGCACTGGCCGAGCGGGCCCGCGAAGTCGGCGTGCAGGTCATCACCGGGCGAGTCGGCGACGTACGGCAGAGCGCGGACTCGGTTACCGCCGGCGGACTGCGGGCACGCTGGCTGGTGGCAGCCGACGGTCTGCACTCGCCCCTGCGCCGCACCCTCGGCCTGGACCTGCCGAGCCGCCGGCCCCGACGGTACGGTCAGCGGCGGCACTACCGGGTAGCCCCATGGACGGACTTCGTCGAGGTCCACTGGTCGCCGCACGGCGAGGCGTACGTGACCCCGGTGGGCGACGGGCTGGTCGGAGTGGCCGTACTGAGCACGGCGAGGCACGGCTACGACGCACACCTGACCCACTTCCCCGCCCTGGCCGGGCTCCTGGACGGGCCGCCGGCCGGATCGGTACGCGGCGCGGGCCCCATGCGCCAGCGCGCCCGGCGCCGCAGCGCGGGCCGGGTGCTGCTGGTGGGTGACGCGGCGGGCTACACCGACGCGCTCACCGGCGAGGGCATCGCCCTCGCGCTGGCATCGGCCCAGGCGGCGGTGCGGTGCCTCGCGGCCGGACGCCCGCAGGCGTACGACAGGTGCTGGCGCCAGCTCTCGCGCAGGCACCGTCTGCTGACGGAGGGCCTCGTACGGATGACGTCCCCCACGGCCGGCGCCCGCCTGGTGGTACCGGCGGCGTCCAGAATGCCGTCACTCTTCGCGGCCGCCGTCCGCGCCCTCCAGTAGGCGGCGGCCGGCCGGGTCGCATCAAGTGGTGGCCAGGGGGCAGAGACAGAGGCAAGGACGCAACGGATCTACAGCAATGGGCGCCGGCCCGCGTCCGGCCGGCCACGGAGAGGCAGTCGTCGTGCGGAGTGTCGGAGTGGAGGAGGAACTCCTCCTGGTGGATGCGCAGACCGGCGAGCCGCGGGCGTTGTCCACGGCGGTTCTGGCCGCCGCGTCCCGTGAGAACGGCGGTGCGGAAGGTGTCTTCGAGTCCGAGCTGCACCGTCAGCAGCTCGAGTTCGCGACCCGGCCGCAGACCGGTATGGGCGACCTCGCCGAGGAGATCGCCCGCTGGCGGGCCGAGGCGGCGCGGCATGCGGAGGATCTGGGCGCGGCCGTCGCGGCCCTCGCGACCTCGCCGCTTCCGGTCAGTCCGGCCATCGGAAAGGGCGAGCGCTACCAGTGGCTGGAGAAGGAGTTCGGGCTCACCACCCAGGAGCAGCTCACCTGCGGGTGCCATGTCCATGTGTCGGTGGATTCCGACGAAGAAGGCGTGGCGGTGCTGGACCGGATCCGGCCCTGGCTGTCGGTGCTGCTCGCGTTGAGCGCGAATTCGCCGTTCTGGCAGGGCCAGGACAGTCAGTACAGCAGTTACCGCAGCCGGGTGTGGGGCCGCTGGCCGTCGGCCGGACCGGTGGAGGTCTTCGGCAGCGCCGACCGCTATCACGAGCAGGTGCGGGCGATGGTCGGGACGGGAGCGCTGCGGGACGCGGGAATGATCTACTTCGACGCCCGGCTCGCAGAGAACTACCCCACGGTCGAGATCCGCGTGTCGGACGTCTGCCTGGACCCGGCGACGACGGTCCTGCTGGCCACGCTCATCCGAGGCCTGGTGGAGACGGCGGCCCGCCAGTGGCAGGCTGGCGAGCCCCCCGCACGGCACGGCGTCGGTCTGCTGCGGCTGGCCGCGTGGCGGGCCGGACGGTCGGGGCTGGAGGGGGAGCTGATTCATCCGGTGACGATGAGCCCCGCCCCTGCCGAGACGGTGGTCCGCGCACTGTTCGATCACGTACGGGACGCCCTGGAGGACAGCGGCGACGTCGTCGCCGCGCAGGAGGCGCTCGCCACGCTGCTCAAGAGCGGAAACGGCTCGCGCATCCAGCGTGACCTGCTGCACCAGACCGGTGACCTGCGCTCGGTGGTCACCGAGTGCGCGAGCCGGACGCGGGGATAACTCCTGTCCCGACGCCACTGAGCGCGCCCGCCGACAGATACTCGTCGGCGGGCGCGCTCACGTCGGGCGGTGTTCCCCGTGGCGGGACGGGTCAGATCACGCCGGAGTCAGCGATGGTGACCTTGGCCTTCGGCCGGCCGTTCGGCGTACCGAAGGACTCGATCTTCTTGACCAGCGCCATGCTCTCCTCGTCGGCGACCTCGCCGAACACGACGTGCTTGCCGTCGAGCCACGGCGTCAGCACGGTCGTGATGAAGAACTGGGATCCGTTGGAGTTCGGGCCGGCGTTGGCCATGGAGAGCAGGCCGACCTTGTTGTGCGTGAGCTTGAAGTTCTCGTCGGCGAACTTCTCGCCGTAGATGCTCTTGCCGCCCGTGCCGTCACCCCGGGTGAAGTCGCCGCCCTGGAGCATGAACTCGGGGATGATCCGGTGGAAGGACGAGCCGGCGAAGCCGAAGCCCTTCTCGCCGGTGGCCAGCGCGCGGAAGTTCTCCGCCGTCTTGGGTGCCACGTCGTCGTACAGGTTGAAGCTGATGCGCCCCGCGGGCGCGTCGTCGATGGTGATGTCGAAGTAAGCCTTGATCGTCATGTTGCCTATCCTGACATCCCGGGCGGTGGATCACGCATCCGGCATCCCGTGTTCGGGCGCGGGACGGTCGCCGGCGGGTCCCTGGCCGGTCCCTGGAGGGCCCCTGGTTGGGGCAGAGGCCCCGGGGAGGCCTTTGGCATATGCCAGAAGCACCACCGTATCGAGTGTTGCCGAATCCCTTACGGCCCGTTGCCCGCTGTGCCACAGTCGTATCTGGTCCACCTTTCAGACCTGGTCTGGCCGCGCCTGTATCGGAGTACGACATGCCGTCCCATCTGTTCGCGGACCGCCCCGCACCCCAGCAGTCCGGGCGGGGCACCGTCGACGCGCTGATCACGCAGACGCGCCGGCTGCGCGGCGGCGTGGACGCGGTGCGCCGGGACACGGCTGTCGTGGACGACGAGGACCCGCAGGTGCGCTGGCAGCGGGCACTGTGCGATCTGGCGGTGCATCAACTCGACGACCTCGGTGCTCACTTGGGTCAGCTCAAGGCCGGGCCGCCCAGCGAGCCGACCGTCGCGGACTCCGCCTCCCCCGTTCCGGCCGCGCCGGACGCGATGTCGCTCAGCCAGGTCGGCAGCGCCGAGTGGAACCTGCTCACCGACGAGGTGAGCTGGTCCGACGAGCTGTTCGAGATCTTCGGCCGCGCCCCCGCGAGCGGGCCCCTGTCGCTGGACGAGCTGCCGTCCATGCTGTTCGCCGAGGACCAGGCCGTTCTCACGTCGATGGTGACCGACTGCCTCGTGGACGGGAAGCCGATCGACGGCGAGTTCCGCATCGTGCGCGGCGACAGCGTCGTACGGACCCTGCACATGATGGGCGAGCCGGTGCTCGACGCCGACGGCTGCACGGCATCGATGTGGGCGGTCCTGCGGGACGTCAGCGAGCTGCGGCGCAGCCAGCGGATGGTCCGCGAGACCCGTGACTCGCTCCAGCGTCAACGCCACCTCGCGCAGACCGAGCACCGGGTCGCGGTCGAGCTGCAGGAGTCGGTGCTGCCACCGTGGCGCGGTTGCGTGCGGCTCCCGCAGGGCGGCCCCGCCGCTCTCGACCTCGCCGCCCACTATCTGCCGTCCGCTTCGAGCACCCTGATCGGCGGAGGCTGGTACGACGCGCTGGAGCTGCCCGACGGGCAGACCCTGCTGACTGTGGGCGACCTGACCGGCCACGGAGTCGCCGCCACCTCCGGGATGGCCATGCTGCTCGGTGCGCTGCGCGGCATGGCGGTGGCGGGGATCATGCCCGGGGCCCTGATGGGCCACCTCAATCAGCTGCTGGAAGCCGCGACCCAGCCCGCGCTGGGCAGCGCGATGTGCTGCCGGTACGACCCGGCCAGCCGACTGCTGACATGGGCGCAGGCAGGACACCCCGCCCCGCTGCTGTTCCGCGACGGGACGGGGCGTTCGCTGACGCCGCCGCAAGGGGTACTGCTCGGCGCGACCTCCGGTGCGTCGTACGAACAGGCCGAGGCACAGCTGCGCCCCGGTGACCTGCTGGTCCTGCACACCGACGGGATCTCACGCCGGGGGCCGGTCGATGACGCGGGACCGTCCAGGCTGCTGGATCTGGCACCGCGTTTCGCCCGGGCCCGCAGCGCGCAGGACTGCGTGCGGCTGATCGTCGAAGAGTTCGGTGAGGCGGAGCGCGAGGACGACGCCTGCGTGCTGATCGTCCGGATCACGGCGTAACAGCGCGCGGGTTCACTTCACGGTCTGAATTCAAATGGTGGTGCTGCTCCTGTTCGTCCTCTGGGCCGGCAGGGCCATCTGGATCTCTTCGCGCAGGGCCTCGATCTTCGGGTAGTCCGCGTACTGGCCGGTCAGCCGGTACATGTGGCGCAGCCGGTCCCAGGTGCGGTGCGAAGAGGTCTCCCCCATCGAGACCAGCGCGAGGCGTGCGTACCGGTCGGCCTGCTCGGGATCGTCCGCGATGAAGAGCGCGGAGGCCAGCGAGATGTAGTCGAAGATCTTCGAACGCTGCCTGCCTCCGGCCCGGAGTTCGAGTGCCTGCTTGGCGTGCCGCTGTGCCGCGACCGCGGCCGCAGGCTCGTGCTCCGCGAGCGTACGGAAGGCCAGGGCCTGCATGCCGTGCAGGTCCGCCTCGTCGAACAGCTGCATCCAGCTGGGCGGCGGGACGTCACCCCTGTCGGACACGAAGAGTTCCTCCGCCTCGCCCAGGGTCCGCCGCATCGCCTGACCCCGGCCCATGGATGCCTGAGCCCAGGCTTCGATGGTGTGGAGCATCGCGCGGGTGCGCGGCAGCATCTGGTCGCCGGATCCGGACTTGGCGAGCTTCATCAGGTCCAGGGCGTCGTCGGGCTTGCCGAGGTGCACCATCTGGCGGGCCGCCCGCGAGAGCGCCTCGCCCGCGCGGGGGCGGTCGCCGCCTTCGCGGGCGGCGTGGGCGGCGATGACGAAGTACTTCTGGGCGGTGGGTTCGAGGCCGACGTCGTGCGACATCCAGCCGGCGAGGACCGCCAGGTTGGCAGCGACGCCCCACAGGCGGCGCTGGAGATGATCGGGGTGGTGGTAGGCGAGCATGCCGCCCACTTCGTTGAGCTGGCCCACGACGGCCTTGCGCTGGAGCCCGCCGCCGCGGGCGGCGTCCCAGGCGCGGAATACTTCGACGGAACGCTCCAGCGCGTCGATCTCCAGCGACCCCACGGGGGCGGCCTCGTAGCGGTCGTACCCGGCGGGGTCGGTGTGCAGGGGGTCGATGTGCGGAGGGCCGGCCGTGGGGGCCGGGTCGGTGAGCAGCCAGTCGTGCATGGCGCTGCTGAGTGCGGAGCCTGCGGCGAGCGCGACGCCCGCGCCCACCAAGCCGCGTCGGTTGAGCATGAGGTCCATTCCCGTGAATTCGGTGAGGACCGCTGCCGTCCGTTCGGGCGCCCACGGAAGACCGTCGGGATTCTCTGTGTTCCCGACGTCCCGCCGTTTACCCGCGCGCCCGTGCCGGTCGAACCCGAGGTCCTCGATGGTCACGACACGGCCGAGTCGCTCGGTGAACAGAGCTGCCAACGCCTTGGGCACCGGATCGCGCGGGGACTCCCCCATGTCGATCCAGCGTCGTACGCGCGAGGTGTCGGTCGCCAGCTGCGGATGGCCCATGGCCGCCGCCTGCCGGTTCACGAGTCTCGCGAGTTCGCCCTTGGACCAGCCGGCGAGGCCGAACAGGTCTGCCAGGCGGGTGTTGGGTTCTCCGGTCACGTCAAGCCCCCAGGGTCTCGGCTGATTCGACAGTAACCCCCTGTCAGATGCGGTGGGGATATTCGCCAGGGTTCGCCAGGGTCCGCCACATGGTGTGCCACCCGCGGGCGGGTGTCAGGTAAGAAAGCGCCACCCCGCTCCGGCAACCGATCGCCATTCCCCAGGGTGTTGACCGGTTGCCGGGGCGGGCGGCGCACGTAACTCGTCGGCGCGCGAAGGGATCTGTACCGCCCATGTACACAGCATCGTCCTCCGTGTCCGCCCCGCCTCGGCCGTACCGTCCCGTGGCGACGGGCAGCGGACCATTCCTCGACCCCCATCACGCCGGCGCGGCGGGACTGGGCGCCGGCCGGGCCCGGCGGGCGGCAGGTCCGGGCTCTCAACAGCTCAGCGGGAGAATCGACTTGTCCGGCCCCCAGGGCGCGCAGCTGAGGATGGCGATCGCCTCGGTGCACCGGATCTGCCCGGAGTTCAATCCGGTGCAGGTACTGCGCCGCAGCGGCCGATCCGTACTGCTCGTCGGCACCGCGGGCCGCACCACCGCGGTCGCGAAGTGTTTACTCGATCAGTCCCCCGCGTGGGAAGAGCGGTTCCGGCACGAAATAGCTTCCTACCGCGCCTTCGTCCGCCACCGGCCGCCGGTGCGGGTGCCGCGGCTGATCGCCGCTGACCCCGACAACTGCACGCTGGTGATCGAGCGGATGCCGGGCCGCGTCGCGGCGCTCAGCCGGCATCCGGCGGACGCTCCGCCGCGCGCCGATGTGCGCGCCGCGCTCGGCGCGATCGCCCGGGTCAATGCCTGGCGCCCGCCGGCCGGAATCTTCGACGCGCCGCTCGACTACGGTTCGCGCATCTCGCGCTACCACGCCCTCGGCCTGCTCACCGACCGCGATCAGGGGGACCTGCAGAAGCTGCTGCACGGGGTCGCCCACGCCAGTGGCGGACGGGGCAGCATGGGGCAGTTCTGCCACGGAGACGCGCTGCTGTCCAACATCCTGCTGTCGCCGGCCGGACCCGTCCTGGTCGACTGGGAGCACGCGGGCTGGTATCTGCCGGGGTACGACCTGGCGACGCTGTGGGCGGTGCTGGGCGACGCTCCGGCGGCGCGGCGGCAGATCAGCCAGCTGGCGCAGGCACCGGGGACGGCGTCGCGGGACGCGTTCCTGGTCAACCTGATGCTCGTACTGACGCGGGAGATCCGGACGTACGAGACCGCCGTCCAGCGGACCATGCGCGAGGCCGCTCCCGTTCAGGGCGCGGCGGGGCAGGCATCGCCGGGTGGGGTGTCGGTCGGTGAGGAGCAGCGGCTGCTGCTGCGACGGCTGCACGACGACTGCGCGCTGGCACGACGGGCGGTGCGCGCGGCGGTCGGCACCCGCTGAGGTAACGGGGAGCTGACGGGAAAAAGCAAGGGCCCACCCGGTGATCTGCACCCGGGTGGGCCCTGCCTGTCACTCGCCTGCCCGTCGGCGGTGCGGATCCGGGCGCCGACGGGGAAGGCTCTGAGCCAGTACGGGCGGACACGCCCGGCCGGCACCCTCCGGGAAGGGAAGTCACGATGAGCCGCTCCCACGACGGCAGTACCGACGGCAGTACCGACGGAGGCACGGACGGCGGCACGGACGGCAACGCCGCGTACGGGAAGAAGGCCTTCAAGCGGTCCAGGAGTCATTTCGCGGACCGCGTCACCGCCGACGGCCGAGACGGCTGGCCCGCAGAGGCGGGCCGCTACCGGCTGGTGGTGAGCCGCGCCTGCCCCTGGGCGAGCCGCGCGCTGGTCTCGCGGCGGCTGCTGGGGCTGGAGGACGCCCTCTCGCTGGCTGTCGCCGACCCCATCCAGGACGACCGCAGCTGGCGGTTCACCCTCGACCCCGGGGACCGCGATCCGGTGCTGGGCATCCGCTACCTGAGCGAAGCCTACGACGCACGGGAGACGGATTACCCCGGCGGAGTCAGCGTGCCGGCCGTCGTGGACGTACCCAGCGGCAGGCTCGTGACCAATGACTACCAGCAGATCACCCTGGACCTCGCCACCGAGTGGACCGCGCAGCAGCGCCCCGGCGCCCCCGACCTCTATCCGCAGGCGCTGCGCCCGGAGATCGACGAGGTCATGGAGGGCGTCTACCGCGACGTCAACAACGGTGTGTACCGGGCGGGCTTCGCGTCGACGCAGAGTGAGTACGAGGAGGCCTGCCGCGGTGTGTTCCGGCGTCTCGCCCTGGTGTCGCAGCGGCTCGAAAGCCGTCGTTATCTGGTCGGGGACACCGTCACCGAGGCGGACATCCGGCTCTTCACGACGCTCGTGCGCTTCGACCCCGTCTACCACGGCCACTTCAAGTGCAACCAGTGGAAGCTGGCGGAGGACCCGGTGCTGTGGGCCTACGCGCGGGACCTGTTCCAGACGCCGGGCTTCGGCGACACTGTCGACTTCGACCACATCAAACGCCACTACTACCGCGTGCACACCGGCGTCAATCCGACCGGGATCGTGGCGCTCGGCCCCGATCTCGCGACGTGGCTGACGCCGCATCACCGGGAGGAGCTGGGTGGCCGCCCGTTCGGCGACGGTACGCCGCCGGGGCCGGTCCCGGCCGCCGAGCGGGTGCCGGCGGCGGGACAGGCCTGAATGGATCCCGTCGAGGCGTTGAGCCGGATCGCCTTCCTGCTGGAACGGGCCCAGGCACCCACCTACCGGGTACGGGCGTTTCGTACCGCCGCCGCCGCCGTCGGCGCCCTCCCCGAGGGGGAGGCCGCCGATCGTACGGCCGCGGGCTCGCTGGAGTCCCTGAAGGGCGTCGGGCCCAAGACGGCGCAGGTGGTGCGCGAGGCCCTGGCTGGAGGGGTGCCCGGATACCTGGAGGGGCTGGAACGGGAGGCCTCCGCGTGGCCGCCGGGCGAGGGCGGCGAGGGGTTGCGGGAACTGCTGCGCGGCGACTGCCATCTGCACTCCGACTGGTCGGACGGCGGCAGCCCGATCGAGGAGATGGGGCGGACGGCGGCGGCGCTCGGGCACGAATGGGCGGTGCTCACCGACCACTCCCCCCGGCTGACGGTGGCCGGCGGGCTTTCCGCGGAGCGGCTGCGGGAGCAGCTGGACGTGGTGGCCGCGCTCAACGAGCAGTGGGCGCCGTTCCGGCTGCTCACCGGCATCGAGTGCGACATCCTGCTGGACGGCTCGCTCGACCAGGAGCCCGAACTGCTGGACCGGCTGGATGTGGTGGTGGCGTCCGTGCACTCCAAGCTGCGGATGGACGCCCGTGCGATGACGCGGCGCATGGTGGCCGCCGTGAGCAACCCGCACGCCGACATCCTCGGCCACTGCACGGGACGGCTGCTCTCCGGGCGGGGGCGGCCGGAGTCGGAGTTCGACGCGGACGAGGTCTTCGCCGCCTGCGCCGCGGCGGGCACCGCTGTCGAGATCAACAGCCGGCCGGAACGGCTGGACCCGCCGCGGCGCCTGCTGCGGCGCGCTGTCGAGGCGGGCACGCTGTTCTCCGTCGACACCGACGCGCACGCGCCGGGGCAGCTCGACTGGCAGATCCTCGGGTGCGCCAGGGCCGAGGAGTGCGGGGTGCCCGCCGAGCGTGTGGTCAACACCTGGCCGATGGAGGACCTCCTGACGTGGACCCGTACCCGGGAGGTACCGTCCGGTGCCTGAACTCCGCGGCTACGGGCAGACGGGGAGTGAGGACAGAGCGAGCGAGGGCGCCCTCGCGCCCGGCCCGGGGAGGGTCTTATGAGCACCGAAGCGTGGATCCTGCTCGGCGTGGCCGTCGTGCTGGTCGTGGCGACGCTGGCGCTGGCGATCGTCGTTCTCCTGCGGCTGGTCCGGGCGCGCCGGACGCTGCGCAACGCGGGGCTGCCTGAGGGGCGCCCATGGGTGTTCTGGGGCGCTGTCGCCTATCTCGTGCTGCCGACGGATCTGCTGCCCGACCCGATGTTCCTGGACGATGTCGGTGTGCTGCTGCTCGCGCTGAGGTCGATGCGCTCCGAGCGGGCTTGACGCAGGTCAACTCGAGGGTCTGGAACGGTTATTGGTTCACACCATTGGCACGCGTTGTGTCTCATTGACGGAACGGCCCGGAGCCGATACCTCTGTTGTCGAACGTCGAATTCCGCCCCGCAGACCCCTTCGCGTACCACCCGTCCCTGGAGGCTGCATTGCAAGGATTTGTCATGCCACGGTCCACCAACGCCCGCAAGCGTGCCCAGTTGGCGGGCGGTTTCGTGGCGTGCGCCGCGCTGGTGCTGCCGCTTCTGACGGCGGGGCCTTCCACCACGGCCGAGCGGCCCGCGTCCGGGGCGCTCCAGCGCCACTTCGCCGAGGCCTCGGCGCAGTACCGCGTACCGCAGAGCGTGTTGCTCGGCGTGTCGTACCTCCAGTCCCGCTGGGACGCGCACAGCGGTGCGCCAAGCGTGACCGGCGGGTACGGGCCGATGCACCTCACCGACGCCGAGGCGGCGCTCGAATCCGCGCCGCACCACTCGGACTCCGGGGAGGATCCGCGCGGCGACGACGCGCGGCCGGCGCGCTCCGGCGGCGAGGCCGAGCTGCCGAAGGTGTCCGAACTCCCCGCGAGGCTGAAGACGCTGAAGCGAGCCGCGGCCCTGACCGGGCTGCCCGCCGCCGAGCTGCGGCGAAGCTCCGCCGCGAACGTCCGGGGCGGGGCGGCGCTGCTGGCCGCCGCGCAGAAGCAGCTCGGCCGGCCGCTGAGCGCCGACCCCGCCGACTGGTACGGCGCCGTGGCCCGTTTCTCCGGCGCCGACGACACGGCGACCGCGACGACGTACGCCGACGACGTGTACGACGTGATGCGGGCAGGTCAGCGGCGTACGACCGACAGCGGGCAGCGGGTCGCGCTGCCCGGCGCCCCAGCGCTGGCACCCGAGCGCGCGCAGGTCGCGGCTCTCGGCCTGCGGACCGCCGACGCCGGTCCCACCGAGTGCCCGAAGACGGTGGCGTGCGAGTGGATTCCGGCACCGTACGAGGAGTTCGGCGCCGGTGACTACGGCAACCACGACAAGGCCCATCGGCCCGAGGGCCAGGAGATCGACTACATCATCGTCCACGACACCGAGGCGACCTGGGACACCACCCTGCAGCTGGTGCAGAACCCGCAGTACGTCTCCTGGCAGTACTCGCTGCGTTCCTCGGACGGGCACATCGCGCAGCACGTGTCGCTCAAGGACGTGGCGTGGCACGCGGGCAACTGGTACATCAACTCCAAGTCGGTGGGCCTGGAGCACGAGGGTTTCCTCACGTCCCCGGACGCCTGGTACACGGAGGCGATGTACCGCACGTCGGCGCGGCTGGTGAAGTATCTGGCGAAGCGGTACGACATCCCGCTCGACCGGCAGCACGTCCTGGGGCACGACAACGTCCCGGGTACGGTCACCGCGAACATCCGGGGCATGCACACCGACCCGGGTCCGTACTGGGACTGGGCGCACTACTTCGAGCTGCTCGGTAAGCCGTTCACCCCCAAGGCTGGGAGCAAGAGCGGTGTGGTGACCATCCGGCCCGAGTACGCGGAGCACCAGCCCGCCTACACGGGCTGCGTGAAGGCCGGCCAGCCGTGTGCCCCGCACGGTTCCGGCGCCGTACGGCTGCACACCGAGCCCGCCGACGACGCTCCGCTGGTGAAGGACGTGGGGCTGCGCCCCGGCGGAGAGGGCTCGACGACCGGGGTCAACGACACCGGGGCGCGGGCGTCGACCGGCCAGCAGTACGCCGTCGCCGAGCGCAGGGGCGAGTGGACCGCGATCTGGTACCTCGGCCAGAAGGCCTGGTTCCACAACCCGCCCAAGCAGCCGACCGCGGTGAACGCCAAGGGGCTGCTGGTGACCCCGAAGGACGGCGTGACGGACGTGGCGGTGTACGGGCGGGCCTATCCGGAGGCGGCGGCCTACGCGGGGACGACCGTGCCGGTGCAGTCGGTGTCGCCGCTGCCGTACAAGTTGCTCGCCGGGCAGCGGTACGTGGCCGGCGAGCACGCCCCGGGCGAGTACTACTTCGCACCGACGTTCGACACGTCGGGGCATCGGGTGATTCGCGGTGATGAGACGTACTACGAGATCCAGTACGGGCACCGGGTGGCCTACGTGAAGGCGTCCGACGTGCGGGTCTTCAAGCCGTAGCGGACCGGACAGGCCCCATGGGGCGCCGTCGCCACGACCTGCGACGGCGCCCCTTCGGTGTGACAGGCCCATTGGTGTGACTAATCGGCGCGGGGCGTGGGCCGTACGGGCGACGGGTAGGGCTGCGCCGGAATCGACCGGTCCGCCCGCCGCCACGGTGGAGGCGCGGACGTCCTGGAGAGGCCGGACGCACATGGCACAGCAGCCCTTCACCCTGCCGGACTTCTACGTTCCGTATCCCGCGCGGCTCAACCCCCATGTCGACGAGGCCCGTCGGCACACCAGGCAGTGGGCGCACCGGATGGAGATGCTGGAGGGCTCGGGCATCTGGGAGGAGCGCGATCTGGAGGCGCACGACTACGCGCTGCTCTGCGCGTACACCCACCCCGACTGCTCGTCCGATGTGCTGGCACTGGTCACCGACTGGTATGTGTGGGTCTTCTTCTTCGACGACCACTTCCTGGAGACCTTCAAGCGGAACCTGGACCGGGAGGGCGGCAAGCGCTACCTCGACCGGCTGCCCGCCTTCATGCCGATGGATCTGGCCGACGGCATGCCGGAGCCGGAGAATCCGGTGGAGGCCGGGCTCGCCGATCTGTGGGCACGCACCGTGCCGGGCATGACAGGTGCCTGGCGGGAGAGGTTCGCCGAGGCGACCCGGAATCTGCTGAACGAGTCGCTGTGGGAACTCTCCAACATGGACGAGGGCCGGATCGCGAACCCCGTCGAGTACATCGAGATGCGCCGGAAGGTGGGCGGGGCGCCCTGGTCGGCGGGGATCGTGGAGTTCGCCGCGGGCGCAGAGGTCCCGGCTGCGGTGGCGCACGCGCGGGCCCTGGGCGTGCTGCGGGACGCCTTCTCGGACGCGGTCCACCTGCGCAACGACCTGTTCTCCTACCAGCGCGAGGTCGAGGACGAGCGCGAGAACAGCAACGGCGTGCTGGTACTGGAACACTTCCTTGGCTGTACGACGCAGGAGGCCGCCGACGCCGTCAACGATCTGCTGACGTCGCGGCTCCAGCAGTTCGAGAACACCGCGCTGACCGAAGTGGGCCCGCTCTGCGCCGAGAAGGGCCTGACCCCGGGCGAGACCGCGGCCGTACTGACGTACACCAAGGGGCTGCAGGACTGGCAGTCGGGCGGTCACGAGTGGCACCTGCGCTCCAGTCGCTACATGAACGGCGGGGGTACGGCTGCCGGGGCGCCCCACGCTGCCGCTTTCGCGGGGTCGGTGGCCCCGGTCGGAAGCGGCTGGGGCGCCGCGGCGGCCACCGTCCACTTCACACCGCGGGCCGAGGCGGCGCGGCTGCGCAGCCATACGCATGTGCCGCACCAGCACGTCGGGCCGTCGATCATCCCCGAGCTGGACCTGCCCTACCGGCTCGGCCTGAGTCCGCATCTGGCGGGCGCCAGGGAGCGGAACATCGACTGGGCGCGCCGCATGGGGATCCTGGGACCGCAGCCGGGCCGGCCCGGATCGCATGTATGGGACGAGCGGCGGGCCCGCAACATCGACGTGCCGCTGTGCGCGGCGGGCCTGCAGCCGGACGCCACACCCCGACGAGCTCGACCTGTCGTCGAACTGGCTGACCTGGGGCACGTACGGGGACGATCTCTACCCGGTGATCTACGGCCGCACCCGTGATCTGGCGGGGGCGCGCGCGGCGAACGAGCGGCTGCTGCTGTTCATGCCGCTGGAGGGGAAGCAGACCGCCGAGCCGGCCGACGCGATGGAGCGTGGTCTCGCCGATCTGTGGGAGCGTACGGCGGGCCCCATGGACGACGCTTCGCGGCGTACGTTCCGGCGGACGGTCGAGGACATGCTGGCGAGCTGGCTGTGGGAGCTGGCCAACCAGGCGCAGCACCGTATTCCTGACCCGGTGGACTACATCGAGATGCGCCGGTTCACCTTCGGCGCCGACATGACGATGCGACTGTGCCGGCTCTCGCACGGCGACCGGGTGCCCGACGAGGTCTACCGCAGCGGCGCCATCCGCTCGCTGGAGAACTCCGCCGTGGACTACGCCATGCTGATCAATGACCTGTTCTCGTACCAGAAGGAGATCGAGTACGAGGGCGAGGTGCACAACGCCGTCCTGGTGGTGCAGAACTTCTTCGGCGTCGACTATCCGACGGGTGTGGACATGGTGCACGAGCTGATGAAGGGACGACTGGCGCAGTTCCAGCACGTCATCAGGGTCGAACTGCCCTTGCTCTACGACGACTTCGCCCTGGACGCCGAGGCGCGGGAGATCCTCGACGGCTATGTGCGTGAGCTCAAGGACTGGCTGGCCGGCATCCTGAACTGGCACCGGGGATGCGTCCGTTACCGCGACGAGCATCTGCGCAGCGGCTCGGGCGGCGCCCCGTGGCATCTGAACGGCCCGACCGGGCTGGGTACTTCGGCGGCCCGCATGCACGCCTCGCTGCTGAGCGGGTCGGCGGTGGTGGTGGGCGTGTAGGGGCCGCCGTGCGGTCGTACGGTCAGGGGTGCGCGTCGATGCCCGGCTGGTCGAAGGTGGCGGGCACCGGCAGGTTGTCCCAGCGTCCTACGGGCCAGGCGACCAGGACGGCGCGCCCCACCACCTCGTCCACGGGCACCATGCCGGCGCCGGGCCCTTTCTGGTGGTAGCGGGAGTCGCCCGACGCCTGCCGGTGGTCGCCCATCACCCAGAGGTGGCCGCCGGGCACGGTGACCTTGAACTGTCCGTTCGGGTCCGTGCTGCATGCGGTGTTGCCGGGGAAGACATACGGCTCGTCGAGAGCTTTGCCGTTGACCTTCAGCGGGCCGGTTCCCTTGCACTCCACCGTATCGCCGCCGACGCCGATGACCCGTTTGATCAGGTCTTTCTCCTCAGCGGACGGCATGAGCCCGACAAAGCCGAGGGCTTTTTGCGCGGCGCTCGGCCGAGGCGTCGGCTCGTTCTTCAGCCATGCGCCGGGGTCGTGGAAGACGACGACCTCTCCGCGGCCGGGCTCGGAGCCGAACCACGGGGTCAGTTTGTCGACCATGACCCGGTCACCCGTCTGAAGGGTGTTCTGCATGGAGTCCGAGGGGATGGAGAACGCCTGCAGCAGAAATGTCTTGATCACCAGCGCGAGCATGAGGGCGATCGCCACGAGGAGCGGGAGTTCCAGCCAGAAGGGGCGCTGCTTGTGCGGCTTTCGCCGACGCCCCATAGGTGGATCCGCCACACCCTCATCGGTGTTCGCGTCCGCGCCGACAGCCACTTCTCCCACAGCCGCTCCTCGCCTCACCAGCCGCTCAGCCCTGCTGGAACAGCTCCGCGGGCAGGGGTTTCAGCAGCGCGTACAGGTCGTCGGTGATCGGCCGGTCCCAGCTCGCGATGGTGACGAGCACACGGTCGCTGCGGTCGAACTGTACGCAGGAGATGCGGCTTTCGGAGAGTTTGATGCGCCGTACGATCAGCAGGTTGTCGCCCTGCATGACCGGCATTTCCTCGGTGCCGGTGATCTCGACGAGCTCGTCGTTCTCCAGCGCCATGAGCAGCTGGGCCACCTCGAAGGGCACCTGGCCGTCTTCGAGCTCACGGGCGGGCGAACCCTCCGGCAGATTACCGATGATCATCGCGGGGCCGCGGCCGCCGAACAGGTCGTAGCGCAGGAAGACACCCTGGCAGCTCCCGTCGGGCGCCGGCAGCAGGCCGGCTCCGAGGTTGCCCGGCCAGTCACCCGGGTCCATGGCCAGGACATCGAAGTCCGGGCCCGCGGGTGTGGCGGAGGGGCGGCGGCGGAGGAAGGACATGCCGCCATGGTACGTGCCCCGGTCGCCCGACCGGCGCCGGGGCGAACCGGGCCCCCGTCCGGGCGCGGACCGGATACGGAGCCGTGCGCGTAGCCGGAATCCGGCCGGACGCGCCCGGCCGGTCAGGCCGGACCGAAGGCGCCGGCCCGCGCGTTGAGCACGAAGGCCCGCCACTGTGCCGGGTCGAAGACCACGGACGGGCTGCCGGGTTTCGCCGCGTTGCGCATCGCGACGAATCCCTCCACGAAGGCGAACTGCACATCGCCCGCCTCTCGGCCGCTCGACTGCCAGTGCGCTCTGCTCAGGTCCAGCTCGGGCCTGTCACCGCCCGCCGGCCGCTGCGCCCTGATGCTCTCGGCCACGTCTCCGCTCCTCCCGGCTCGTCGTCGTCCGCGGGCCAGCCTAGCGATCGTGCCCGGGAACGGACAGGGCGCGGACCGGGCGCGGACGGGCGACGACAAAGGTGGCGGCGACGGAAGGTCAGGGCGCACCGGCAGGACGCCCTGACCTTTCAGACAGAGATCAGCGGTTGGAGCAGTTGTTGCCGAACGCCGGGTTCAGCAGACCCACGACGTTGACACTGTTGCCGCAGACATTGATCGGGGCGTCGACCGGGACCTGGACCAGGTTGCCTGAAAGCACACCTGGCGAGTGCGACACCTTGCCGCAGGCGTAGGCGCCACCGCCGCCGCGGTCGTAGCGCGAGTCGCAGGAGTCCCGGCCGTCGTGGCGTGAGTCGTAGGAGCCCCGGCCGTCGTGGCCCATGCCGTAGGAGCCGGGGCCGTCGTCGGCAATGGCGGAACCCGCGCCGCCGAGGACGGCGGCGGCCAGTGCGGCGGCGGCAATCGCGGTGCGCGTACGCATGATGCACTCCTTGTGAGGGTGTGGGCGCGCTCGTGCGGACCCGCGGGAGAGGTCCCCTGCCACGGCCGTGGTTTTGGCGGATCACCTGTACGGACGCGGATGTTCACGCGCATGCGGAGCGTCCGCAGTTGGTGCGCCCGGCCCGGCGCACCCGTGCTGGGAGCGTTCACTCCCCGGCGAGCAGCCCTTTCACCGCCCGGCCGAAGACCAGCCGGCCCGCCCCGATGACCGCCGGGTCCAGGGCCCGCGGAAGACCGCGCAGGCTCAGGTCCTCGGTCCACACCACCAGGGATCCGGCCGGCTGGGGGCGTACGTCGATCTCCGCCCAGCCCAGGACCACCGCGCCCCGCTTCTCCAGGCGGCAGTGACCCGCACCGCCGGCTACGGGCGGATCCCAGGCGACGACCTCCATGGGGTCGTCGAAGCCGAGGGGGCCCAGCCCCGTTCTGGCGACGAAGACCGTACCCGGTGCGGTGGGCGCAGGTGTGGTGACCGTGATGCGGGTGAGCGGGACCTGGGCGGCGTGGTGTTCCCACACGGTCAGGCGCCGCCAGGCCTCGTCGGCGGGGAGCGCAGCCGTCTGTGCGATACGGAAGCGAGCCACAGCACGACCCTAGTGGTGCTTGGGCAGGGCCTGCGCGGCGGCGACGGGCGTTGCAGGATGGGACGCATGCTGCTGGCCACACTCGCCCGGGTCTCGCGAGAGATCGCCTCGACGTCCGCGCGCTCACGCAAGACCGCGCTGCTGGCCGAGCTTTTCCGCAGCGCGGACCCCGACGACGTACCGATCGTGATTCCCTACCTTGCGGGCCGGCTCCCCCAGGGACGGATCGGGACGGGCTGGAGCCTGCTGCGCGAGGTGGACGCGACTCTGACGGCGTTCGCGGCGGTCGCCGGGCGCGGGTCGCAGGGCGAGCGGGCGAGGCTGGTGCGGGAGCTGATGACGGCGGCGACCGAGGACGAGCAGGCGTTCCTGTTCGGGCTGCTCACGGGTGAGGTGCGGCAGGGGGCGCTGGACGCGCTGGCGGCGGAGGGCCTCGCGGCCGCCGCGGCGGTGCCGGCCGCCGATGTGCGGCGGGCGGTGATGCTCGGCGGGTCGTTGGTCGAGGTGGGGCAGGCGCTGCTGGCCCGCGGGGCCGGGGCGCTCGCCGAGTTCAGCCTGGAGGTGGGGCGGGCGTTGCCGCCGATGCTGGCGAGCCCGGGGCAGAACGCCGGAGCGTGTGCCGCTCGAAAAGTCATCGCTGCTGGTCAAGCGGCGAATCGGTATTCGTTGATGGTTCCGCCGAGGACGCGGGTTCGCAGGAGTCTGCGGTTGCCGAGGTCGTCTGTTGAGGCGGAGGCCGGTTGCTCCTGTGCGTCGGGTGGTTGCTGGTTGCGGGACTGGTGGGGCCTGTGTCCGTTGTAGTGGCTCTGGTATTCGGCCAGGACGCGGCGGGCGTGGGCTTCGCTGGTGATGAGGACATGGTCGAGGGCTTCGCGGCGGACGGTGCCGATCACGCGCTCGCAGCAGGCGTTCATCCTCGGCGCTTGTGGGGCGCTGAGGAGCACATCGATGTCCTCGGACTGGAAGACGGCGTCGAAGGAGGCGTCGTACTTGGCGTCGCGGTCGCGGAGCACAAAACGCAGCGACTCCATCCGCGTGCCCAGATTGTCGGCGAGGTTGCGGGCCTGCTGCAGTGTCCAGGCGCGCGTGGGATGGGAGGTGACGCCGGTGATGTGGAGCTTGCGGCTGCCGTGTTCGAGGAAGGCCATCGCGTACAGGCGCGTGCCCAGGACGGTGTCAACGTGGAAGAAGTCCGCAGCGATGATCCCTTCGGCCTGGGCGGTGAGGAACTCGCGCCAGCTTGGTCCTGAACGGCGCGGGGCGGGGTCGATGCCGGCGGCGTTGAGGATCTCCCAGACCGTGGACGGGGCAATGGGGTGTCCGAGCCGGGCCAGTTCACCCTGGATGCGGCGGTGTCCCCACTGCGGGTTTTCGCCGGCGAGCCGGAGCACAAGCTTTTTGAGCGCGGCGGCTGTTGGCGGGCGTCCGGTGCGGGTGCGGCGCGATGAGTAGTCCCATTTCTTGGCGATGAGCCGGCGGTGCCAGGCCAGGAGCGTGCCGGGAGTGATGGGGAGGGCGGAGCTCCAGCGGTGGCGCGGGATCAGCGAGGAGAGCGCGGACAGCCAGAACCGGTCGGCTGGCTCGTAGCGGACCGGGCGCGCGAGTTGACGCCGCAGGACCGTGTTCTCATGCCGCAGCACCAGCAGTTCGGCGTCCTTGGCGGTGTCCCGGCGCAGCAACACCGCCGGGACGGACAAGAGCGTTCGGGCGGCGCGGTACAGCAGCGAAAGGATCACCGCGACAGCATTCCAGAGACCGAAAACAACGCCAGAGGCGGTCGCTCACCTGCAGCGATGACTTTTCGAGCGGCACAGGATGCAACGCCTGACCAGCGCCCCGTGAGCTGCGAGCCCCGGCCCCCCAGTCCCCCTGATTGCAGGGCCGGGGCCCGCGCTCCCCTTTTGGTCCAAGCAGTCCATAAGGTGCTACCCTGCGATGCATGGGCCGACCACGACAGTTCGATGAAGGTCAGGCGGTAGAGGCGGCGTGTCGTGTCTTCTGGACCAAAGGCTACGAAGGCACCTCCACGCAGGACCTGTGCGAGGCCACCGGCCTCGGGCGCAGCAGCATCTACAACACGTTCAAGTCAAAGAATCACCTATTTCAACGAGCCCTATCGTACTATATCGACACCATGACCGCCCGGCAGATCGCCATTCTCGGCGAGGAAGGGCGCAGTGCTGTAGAGCGGGTCGGCGCTCTGTTCGCTGTGATCATCGACGGGGAGATGGAGAACCGGCGTGAAGGCTACGGGGCCGGCTGCTTCACGGTGAACACCATCACCGAACAGGCCGCGAACGGCCCTGAGGTCGCGGAGGCCCTGGACAGGGACCTGGAGCGGCGCCTGTTCTCGCTCCGTTCCGTGGTCATGGACGGCAAGCGGGACGGGACCATCAGTACTCCGCGCGGCGCTGACGGGCTCGCGTGGTATCTGACATCAGTCATCTATGGCATGCGGATCGCCGCTCAGTCCGGCGCGGACCGTACGGTGCTGGAGCAGATCGCCTCCGCCGGGACCGACACGCTGACCCGCTGACCCTTCGCCTTCCACCATCTTGTGCCGTGACGGGGCTCTCCATGCCCCAATTTTGGCACGATCAGTACATAACCCTGAAGAGAGGACCCAACTCGTGCCCAAGTCCGTCTACCTCATGGCCCTTGGCATCTTCGCCATGGTCACCAGCGAATTCCTCGTCGGTGGCCTCATGCCGCAGATCTCCGAAGATCTGCACGTCACCATTCCCCAAGTCGGCTACCTCATCACGGTGTTCGCCGTCGCCATGGCCGTAGGCGGTCCCTTCGCCACCGTCGCCGTCCTCAAGCTCCGCCCGAAGCCCGCACTGCTGACCCTCTTCGTCGTCTTCCTCGTTGGCAACGTCCTCGCCGGAATCGCCAGCACCTACTGGCTGATGGTGATCGCCCGCGTCATCACGGGCACAGCCTCCTCCGCGTTCTTCGGCGTCGCCCTCTCCGTCGTCGCCCAGATCACGAACCCCGAAGTCCGTGGACGTGCCATCGGCCTGGCCATGCAGGGCCTCATGGTCGGAACCCTGCTCGGCCTCCCTATCTCCACGCTGGTCGGCGAACAATGGGGCTGGCGCGCCGGCTTCGTCGCGGTCGGCATCATCACCGTCATCGCCGCCGTCGCTACCATGATCGCTGTCCCCAGCCTGGAGCACGCCGACAACGCCGGGGACTTCCGCGAGGAGATGGCCGCCTTCCGCAACGGGAAGCTCTGGCTCGTCCTGTGCACCTCTACCCTCATCATCGGCGCCACCTTCGCCGCGTTCTCCTACTTCACCCCGATCCTCACCGAGGTCACCGGGTTCTCCCGCACCCTGGTGCCCCTCCTGCTCCTCGCCTACGGCGCCGCCACCGTCATCGGCAACGCCGTCGTGGCCCGTCTCGCCGACGCCCACACCATCCGCGTGCTGGTCACCGGCCTCACCCTCAACACCGTCTTCCTCGTAGCGTTCGCCCTGCTCGCAGACGTCAAGGTTCCGGCCCTCATCGCCATGATGGGCATCGGATTTGTCGGCGTCACGATGAACCCCGCAATGATCAGCAGGGTTCAGCGCAGCGCGAACGCCCGGCCTCTGGTCAACACCGTCCACTCCTCCTTCATCACACTCGGAGTGGTCATCGGCTCTTCGTTCGGCGGGCTCGGCATCAACGCCTACGGCCTCACCGCCCCTCTCTGGCTCGGCGCGATCCTCGCCGTCCTCGCCCTGCTCACACTGATCCCGGACATGGGCCAACTGCGCCGTAAGGCCGCCACCACCGCAGTGCCGGCCCCTGAGCGGCAGATGGAAAGTGCCTGACCCACAGCACCGGAGCAGCGCGGCCCCGACCGCTGGACGCCGTTGGCGAATACGGTGAGCAGACGCAGTCCGGACGTTTGAATGACCAGCCGTAGATATCCGCGCATCGTTACCTCGGCAGGGGGGTAACGCTCTGTGGCGGCCCCATTTTTCCGGCTTGGCGTGGTCCCGACCAAAGCGGACAGAGTCTTTGGCGGCGAGCGCGTCCAATTGCGACTGGAGTTCCTGGGTGAGGCTGGAGCACCGTGCGTACCCGATCCGGATGTCCGCAGTCGGGGTGTCCGGATCGATCGCCGCCGGAACGGGAGTCCCCGGCCTCCACGGCTGACCCGGGCTCCGGTCGGCGGGCGTCGGGACGCGCAGGAGTTTCGCGAGCCGGGGCACCTTCGTGAAGCGGCCGGTGTGATAGGTGCCGGCGACCGCACCGGAGCGCGAGCGGCAGGGTGACCCTGACGAGGCGTCACAGCGGGGGCAGGGGTGGCGCTCGACATCGTCGGCGTCGGACACGAGTGCGGTTTGAGTGTCCGTTTCCGAAGGCGGCTGCACGGATGAGCTTGGTGTCCGTCGTCGAGTGCAGGGGACTGTGGACTCGCCGGACAATGCGAAGTCGCCTGCGCTACGGTCGGATTGGCCGTAGCCGTGTGCGCGACGGAGGGCTTCGCGGTCCGTGAGGGCAACGCGGCCAGCCGGGCGCGGGCACTGCGCAAGGCGGTCGAGGCACGCCTATGAAACAGCCACAGCCCTCGACCGAAGGGCTTGATCCGTGACCTTTCTGACGAATCCGGCCCATCCGACGTCGCGGTGGGCCGCCTGCGCCACCGCGCCCCGCATCACAGTCGCCCACGTGCGTATGGTTTCGAGACATTTGGCCTTGCCTTGACGATGCAAGCCGAACCTGCATGTCTGGCGGCCGGTGGCCCGGAGGAACCTCTCTGGGCCACCGGCCACCGAAGCCGACTACGTTGCCGGTTGACGGCGGGCGTCGGCCGCGGTCACAGGCCCAGGACGGTTCCGGTGGTGTCGGAGGCCTCGTAGACGGGGTAGGCGCCGCGGTACCGGGCGATGAAGCCGTGCAGTAGCACGTTGAGATTGAGGACGCTGGTGTCGCAGGTGGCGACGCCGTTGCTGTCGGCGTAGGCGTCACACAGGGCGTCTTGACCACCGCTGCTGGCGCGGGTGGTGAAGTAGACGTGGGCGCCGGTCATCGGGGTGCCGTCGGCGGTGGTGGCGGTGGCCTCACGACGCCTGCCTGAACGCCGACCAGATCGACCCCGCCACCACCACGGTGACCGCTGCCTCCGGGAGGCTGACCGTCGGCCAGGGGCTGAACCTGATCGTCGTGCTCCCGCCAAGACCTCCTCGACCGCATCGACACCTTCACCATCGCCTATAACGAGGACGCTCACCCGTTCCGCTGGACCTACGACGGCAGCCCCCTCAAAGCGGCGTGAAAGCACCCGGCGATCACTACCGCGCGTTCACTTCGGCGGTGATGACACCGAGGGCGGAACGCGGGGGCTTGCCAAGCAGGTTGGCGAGATCGCTCTTGGTGCCGTCCATGAAACCGCCCGCGATGGCGGAGAATGTGCCCACAAGCATCGGGACCTGGAAGGCTGCCGCTCCAGAGGCAGCGATAGATTCGCGGGCCTGGGCAAGGGTGCCCGGCTCGAAGGAGACGGGGGTCCCGGTAGCCTCGGCGAGGAGCCGAGCGAGGTCGCCGCCGCCGATCGCTTGCTCCCCGACCAGCTCGTAGGTCCGTCCCACGTGCGAGGACGCGTCGATGACAACCCGTACGGCAACGTCGGCCAGGTCCTCCCGAGCCACTGCGGCCAGTCGCCCGTCCCCCAGCGGAGCAGTGAGCTTGCCATCGGGGTCCGCGACGGCGAACAACGCAAGCAGTTCCGCGTAGAGGCCGTTGCGCAGGATCGTCCAGCGCGTGGTGCCCCTCATCAGCCTGCGCTCGGTCCAGCGGTGGGGCAGGGCATAGGTCAGGTGATCCCCTGCGGCGGACAGGCTGGTGTAGACGATGTGCCCGATCCCGACCTTCTCCGCAGCCTCGATCACCGCGCCGTGCCGGGCGATGACCACGTCGTCCTCGCCGTATCCGGCCGAGATGAGCAAGAGCGTGTCGACGCCGGCGAAGCCGTCCGCCAAAGAGGTCGGATCGTCGAAGTCGATGTGCCTCACCGGTACCCCTGCCGAGACCTTCTGCGGACTCCGCGTGCCGACCACCACATCGCCACGCCCAGCCAGACGCTCAACGACGAGCTTCCCCAGACCGCCCGTGGCACCGGTGACAAGAATCATCGGATCATCCCCTCGCTAGTGGTTCTCTTCGGTAACTGACACCATCATCGGTAACCGGAGCACACCGCGTAAGGAGGCACTTCAATGTCAGTGGGGCACACGGCAGTAACCACGGAGCCCGTGGTCTCCTGCGGCGAGGAGCATGAGGACTGCGGAATCCGCGACGTTCTCGACCGGGTCGGGGACAAGTGGTCGGTCCTGGTGATCGTCGAACTGGCCCAGGGGGTACGCCGATTCAGTCAGCTCCAACGCGCGATCTCCGGCATCTCCCAGCGGATGCTCACCCTGACCGTCCGCCGCCTGGAGCGCGACGGCCTGGTCTCCAGAACCGTCCACCCCGAGGTCCCACCCCGGGTCGAGTACGAGTTGACCCCGATGGGCCACAGCCTCACCTTCCTGCTCAAGTCGCTCGCCGACTGGTCAGCCGACCACCGCGAAGCCATCGCGCAATCCCGCCAACGCTGGGATGTCGCCAACACAGCTCCATGACCCCCGCAGGACTTCCGCGCGGTAGCACTAGCGGTGGTTTGTTGACGGCGGGTCAGGGTCGTAGTAGGCCGGTAGCAGAGGAACGTTGCCTCGCCGCCTGGGGGCTGTGATGACCCGTCGTGTGCCGTGTCCGCCCGCTCCGGGCCCGCTGGAAGCCTACGCGGCACGCTTCGATGACCTGTTCTCCACACTGGCACAGCGTCGGGGGTTCCGGGAGTATCTCGCGGGGCTGCTGCTGCCGCGGGATCGCAATAAGACGCTGACCTGCTTGGCTGGCACCGAGCCCGTCGTCGGTGCCCAGCACGCTGCGGTGCAGCGGCTGCAGTTCTTCCTGTCCGAGTCGACGTGGGACCACGAGCAGGTCAACGCCCGTCGAATGGAGCTGTTGCTGGCCGACTCGGCGACTGCGCCGCACCCGGGCGGGGTTCTGGTGATCGACGACTCCGGAGACCGCAAGGACGGGAAGGCGACGGCGCACATCGGGCGGCAGTGGCTGGGCCGGCTGGGCAAGACCGACAACGGCATCGTCACGGTGACTGCCTGCTGGGCGGATGAGTACCTCTACTACCCGCTGCACGCCGTGCCCTACAGCCCTGCCCACCACTTCCCGGCGGGCAAGAAGGACCCCGGCTTCCGTACGAAACTACAGATCGCCGCCGAACTCGCGCGCACCGCCAAGGCGGCCGGAATGACCTTCCGCGCGGTGTCCGCCGACTGCGCCTACGGCGACCAGGACGGCTTCCGCCAAGACCTCTACGCGGCGGGACTGCCGTTCGTCATGGCCCTCAAACCGAGCCACGGCAGCTGGGCCCACGGCAAGGACGCCTACACCCCCGTCCATGCCGCCCGTGCCCTGACCTGGACGGACCCCGAGAACCCAGGCGACTGGACCGCGGTCGAGCGCACGTTCCGCGACGGGCACACCGAGACCTGGTGGGCCGCCGACGCCCACCTCGGCTTCTGGGGTCCCGACGGGAACGTCCGCCTGGTCGTGGCCACCACCGACCCCACCACCCTGCCGTCGCAGTCGACCTGGTACCTGGCCACCGACCTGCCACGCCCCGGCGGCCCCCGCGAGGCCGACAGCCCCCAACCCCCGGCCGACCTGCGCGAAGTCGTGCGGATCTACGGCATCAGGCACTGGACGCGCCACTCCTGGATGTGCGAGTGGTACAGCCGCTCGCGGCGCAGGATCGCACCGCGCTCACCAGGTGCCTCGGCGGCGTCGTATTCGGTGACCATCCGCACCTTGTACTCGGGCGAGAAGGTACGGCGCTTCGGCTTCGGGGCCGGGTCGGCAGCGGGGTTCGTACTGGTCATGGGGGTGGTACTCCTGTTCGCACCCTCTCAGACTAACCCGGCATAACGGGATGTCTCACCCAAGGGTGGCAGGGAGGGTCCTGCGGCTGATGAACAGCGCCCCCTACGCCGAACTGGCCCCGGCCCAGATCTGGGCGCGTGAACTGGACGCCGGCCGCTACCACTGCTCGGTCCGCACCATGTACCGAATCCTTCAGCAGTTCGGGCAGAGCGGCGAACGCCGCCGCCAGGCCGCCCACCCGGCCAAGACCGTCCCCGAACTCGTCGCAACCGCACCCTCGCAGGTCTTGACCTGGGACATCACCAAGCTGGCCGGGCCCGGGAAGGGCGTCTGGTATCACGCCTACGTGATCATTGACATCTTCAGCCGGTACATCGTCGGCCACACCGTCGAGATAGCCGAATCGGCCGACCGGGCCGAGGAGTTGATCCGCGAGACCATCGAACGCGGCGGCATCGTGCCCGAGACCGTCCACGCGGACCGCGGCACCTCGATGACCTCCAAGAAGGTCTCCCAACTACTGATCGACCTCGGCGTCACCCGCAGTCACTCGCGCCCCAAAGTCAGCAACGACAACCCCTACATCGAGTCGTACTTCCGCACCACGAAGTACACCTCCGACTATCCCGAACGGTTCGACTCCCTCACCCACGCCCGCGACTGGTTCGACGCCTTCATCGCGTACTACAACCACGAGCATCGGCACTCCGGGATCGGCTACCACACGCCCGCCTCCGCCCACTTCGGCACCGCCGAGCAGGTCCGCGACCAGCGAGCCGTCACCCTCACCGAGGCATACGACAAACACCCCGAACGCTTCGCCCGCCGCCCCAGACCACCCGAGATACCTCAGAAAGCGTGGATCAACGACCCCGCAAAACGCAGGGAACCCGAACCACAAGCCTCATAGCCACACAAACGTCTCATTTGACTTGACACGCACCGCCGGTACCGCCACCCTGCTGATCCATCGCAGACAGCTCAACGAACTCCTTGCCAGGCCGGATTTGTGGCCCAAGGCGGTCGAAGAGATCCTGCGCTACCACCATAACGGCGTCCTCGGTCTGCCCCGCGTTGCCACCGAGGACATCACACTGCACGACGTGACCATCCGCAAAGGCGACGGCGTGTGCCTCCCCATGCTGGGAGCCACCTGGGATCCCGCGCACTACCGCAACCCACCCGCGTTCAACATCCACCGTCGCACGGACGGCACCGCCACCTTCGGCGCGGGACCGCACTTCTGCCTCGGCGCCTCACTGGCACGGATGTTTCTGCAGACCGCCTACCAGGCCCTGTTCACCCGCTTCCCGACGTTGTTCCTGGCCGTGGCCGAGGACGACATCCCTTGGGAAGCCGACTTGTTCTTCACGAAGCCCGCCGCCCTCCCCGTGGCCTGGGGATGACATACGTGCCGGGCCGCCCGTCATCCTTCACAGCCGCTTCGGAGCCGCCATGCCTGCCACGCCTCCCACGGCACCGCACGCGCTGCCACTGCTGGGGCACACCCTCGCACTATGGCGCGACCCATTAGGGTTCCTGGGCCGGCAGACCCGCCTGGGCAGCCTGGTCGAACTGCGCCTGGGAACGCAGTCCGCATACCTAGTGCAGCGCGTCGCAGGTCCTTTGCCGGTAGCTCGCGCCCAGGTTGGTGACGCTGTGTGAGCGATTGCCGTCCACGGGCCCGCTCGTCACAGGCCTCGGGCAATCCGGCCCCGGCCCGGCGCACGGTGGGCCCGGGGCTGTGTTGCGCCGCCATCGCCTGGCGCGGCTACTCGCGGATCGGTGTCAGCAGGCTGTGAGCGCGGTGGCCCAGATCCGCATCCGGAACGGCCGCGCCGTCGGCGTAGGTCCGGGTGCGTCCGCCTGCTGCGGCCGACAACCCGGAGCGCTCGGTGAGCCAGGCCGCGAGATCCGGGACGAGGCGCAGGACGACCAGCGCGAAGTCGCTGGTGTAGTAGTCCCGGATGTGCGCGGCGAGCAGGGCGATCCGGTGCGGGGAGCAGGCGTGGGCGAGTTCGGGGAATTCGCTGATGAACCAGCCGTCGGCCAGCTCCTGGTAGATGTCATCCTCGGTGGGAGGTTCCTCGCCCTCCTCCTGGAGCGGGAAATCGTCGGGGACCGCGTTGTGGCCGGGCCGGTGTTCGGCACGCCAGGCCGCGAACTCGGCGATCCACGCGTCCTTGCCGCCCGGCTGTGCCGCTGCGGGGGTGCCGGCGGTCGCGGTACTCGCGTCCAGGAAATCCGAGCGGCGGAGCTCTTGGGCCAGCCGACGGCAGCGGTGGAATTCCGCGTACTGCCCTTCCGACTCGCCCCCGGGGTGGAAGAAGCCTGCCAGGTCCGGGAGCAGTCTCGCGGCGAGGTGGGGGTCCGAGACGGGTTCGAGACGGCATCCGGACGTGGCATCCGGCCCGACCGCGGCCAGCCAGGATGCCAATGCCTGGTCGGCATCGGGGAAGTATCCGGCACCGACCGTCAGCGCGTCGCCGCCGCAGGCGTCGACGTCCCACAGGTACCACCGGTCCGGGCCATCGGCGGCGGCGAACGGCGCGGTGATGGCGAACCGGGTGCCGTAGACGTCCCGGCACCACAGGGCCGTGCCGGTCGGCACGTCGGCGATCGGGTCTTCCGGAAGCGAGGCGGTACGTTCCCGCAGATCCGTGACGGTCTTGACGGCGACTTGGGCTGCGGGGTGCGGGGTGATCCTGGCGAGGGCCAGCAGCAACCGCCACGTGCCGTTGCGTGATTGCGGCTCGTCGGCGGCCGTGACGGCCTGGAAGGCTGCTTGCACGGTGGCATCGGTCACGGCGTCGAGCAACTGGTCCGGGCTGTAGGTGTCGAGGATCTCGGCGGCCCCTGATTCCCGCCGCGCGTCGCTCGCCGCGTCCTGCCCGGAAAGCGTCTGGCCCAAGCGGCGGCACAACTCGTCCTCGGTCCAGGACGCCGAACCGTCCGCGGCGATCAGGCCCGCGACGATCGGTTCGGCGTCGCGGGCCGCGAGATCCATCCGCTGCCGGTCGAGCCGGCGACGGTACTCCCCGAAGTCGGCCGACTCCCCCCAAAGGCTTCGCGCCGACTGCCCCCACGGCGCTGTTTCCTGCCCGGCCTTGCGAGTGGCGGGATTCCCCGACTGCCTCGCCCTGGCGGCGGACCGTGACGGCTTCTTCTTGCGCGGCTTCGAGACTGGCATCCGACCATTGTATGAACGTGCCGCGGAGCACCACGGCCAGAATCCTGCGTTGTCCAGATAGACGACGCATACCACTGCCCGGCAGGTCACGGTCGCCGGATACCGGAGCGTTATGCGGCTTCTGTGAAGGTGTCGGGGGCGGGTTGGGGGTGGCGGTCGAGGTAGCGGGCGTGCTCGGCGTCGGCGTCGTAGCGCCACCGGTAGGGGCGAGCGGTGCGGTTGTAGCGGATGGTGTATGTGGTGATCTGGGCTTTGAGGTCGTCGCGGGAGGCGAAGTCGCCGCGTCGCAGCAGGCGGCGGGTCAGCGCGCTGAACCAGTGAGCGACTCTGTCGGGAATCTTGAGGACGGGCAGTAAACGATCGTGATGTTGCGTCAGGCTCGTTGGAACGTTCCGCCCACGTGCCCCAGGAGCCTGACATGTCCCTGCGCCCTCACCCCGGAGCCGAGATCCCGCCGCTGACTATGAGGGTCGCCCGAGCCAGCAACCCCCACGGCACCACCGCGATGTGGATCCGCGACCGCCTCGACGGCCTGTGGAACGACGAGGACTTCACCGCCTGGTACTCCCGTGACGGCCGCCCCGGGCTCTCGCCCGCACAACTGGCCACCGTCTGCGTGCTGCAGTACGCGATGAACCTGTCCGACCGCCAGGCTGCCGAGGCGGTGCGCTGCCGCATCGACTTCAAATACGCCCTCGGACTGGAACTGGAAGACCCCGGCTTCCATCACAGCGTCCTGTCCGACTTCCGCGACCGGCTCGCCGAAGGCGACCGCGCCGACCGGCTGCTGGGCCTCGCGCTCACCCGGATCCGGCAGGCCGGCCTGCTCAAGGGGCGCGGCAAGCAGCGCACCGACTCCACCTACGTCCTGTCCGCCGCACGGGAGCTGACCCGCCTGGAGCTGGTGACCGAGGCGGTCCGCGCCGTCCTGGAGAACGTGGCCCTTGACGCGCCGGAACTGCTCGATGAACTGGTCACCGCCGAGTGGGCCGAACGCTACGGTCGGCAGGTGCGCCTGTGCTCCCAGCCCAGCCACCCCGTCGCCCGGCTCGAGCAGGTGGGCACCGACGCCGGCGAACTGCTGCAGCGACTTGACGCCCGCTTCACCGCCGGCGCCGTCCCGGTGCAGGCCCAGGTGCTCCGAACGATCCTGGTCCAGCACTTCCTGCTGGACGGGCGCGGCCGGTTCCGGCCGCGCACCAAGCGCGACGGCCAGCCGCCTTCCCGGGTGCAGATCGAGTCGCCCTACGAGACCGAGGCCCGCTTCACGCGGCGCGGCGACACCCGCTGGACCGGCTACCTCACGCACGTGACCGAGACCTGCGACGAAGAGCGCGTCAACGTCATCACGGACGTGGCCACCGTCGTCTCCAGCGCGGATAGCCAGGCGCTGCCCGGCATCCATGCCCGCCTCAGGAGGCTTCGCCTGCTGCCCGGGCAGCACCTGGTCGACGGCGGCTACACCTCCGTCGCCGGCATGGACGCCGCCGCTCGTCTCCACCGCGTCACCCTGGTCGGACCGCTTCCCGCCAGCACCTCCCCGCAGCACCGGGCCAAGGACGGCTTCGGCCGGGAGAACTTCGTCATCGACTTTGACCAACGCGAAGTCACCTGCCCCAACGGGCAGGTCAGCGGCAACTGGCAGGACCTCCCGGTGGCAGAGCCGACCTCGGTGACGGTCCGGTTCGACGCCCGCCAGTGCGGCCGCTGCCCCGAGCAGACCGCGTGCACCCCGGGCCCGTTTCGCAGTCTGTACTTCCCGACCCGCCGCCTGCACGAACTCCAGGCCAAGAACCGCGCCGATCAACAGGATGCCGACTGGCGCAGGCTCTACGGACTGCGCTCCGGGGTCGAGGGCACCATCGAGGAGTTCGCGCACGGCCATCGAGGACGCCGGTGCCGCTACCGCGGCCTGGCCAAGACGCACGTCCAGCACGTCCTGACCGCACTCGCGATCAACGTCGAACGGCTGAGCCTCCAAGAGCCCGCCGACTCCACCCACCGGCCTCGCCCACCCACGGCATTCCAGCAGTACCTCGACGCACGCGGCCTGCCCCGACCCCTGTGGTGGCGGCAAGGCAAATGACCCCGGAACTCAAGATTCCCGACAGAGTCTGCCAACGGCAGGGGGCCAGATCGCGTTCGCTACATACAAAAGAGCTGGTCAAACCGACATTACGTCGCTTTGACCAGCTCTATTTGGTCGGTTGACCAAGGGGGTGGCTTCCAGGCCGCGGTCGGCGAGGATCCGCGCGAGGACGGGGAACGCGGTGATGGCGAGCGCGACGGCGACGAACAGGGTGAAGGGGAGCCGGCCCACGCCAGGCGGCGCCAGGTACGGGTACATAGCGGTGGCAAGCGTGCTGCCCAGGGCGAGGGGCAGCAGGAGGCCGCCCAGGCTGACCGAGAGGACGGAGCGGCGCGCGGTGCGTAGCGAGCGGAGGTCGAGTTCGAGGCCGATCAGGAACAGGAAGGCGAGCAGGGCGAGGTTGCCGAGAGCGGAGGTGATGGGGAGGACCGACGGTGGGAGGAGGTGCTGCTGGATGGCGGGGGCGAGCCAGCCGAGCAGGGAGGGGCCGAGCAGGATCCCGGCGAGGATCTCTCCGATGACGGGCGGCTGTCCGATGGTCCGAACGGCCCGGCCGGCGGCCTGGCAGGCGAGCACCACGACGGGGACGGCCACGAGCAGGGGCACCAGCCGGTCGGACACGGAGAGCTCCAGGGTTTCCGGGGGCATGGGCGCTCACCGGCTCGGCCACCGGCCGTGGGTGGCTTGCCGGTGCCGGGCGCGGGGACGGCCGGGTCAGGTGCGGATGAGCGGGAGGGTGGTGCAGCGCAGCGACCCAGGGACGCGGGTGGCTTCCGAGAACTCCAACGACAGCGCCTGGCTCACCAACGCGGATCAGCCGCTGACCGGGTACGAGCGGATCTTCGGCAGCGCCGCCACCCCGCGTTCGATGCGTACCCGGGGAGCGATCGAGGACGTGGCCGCCATGGCCGGCAGGGGCCGGCTGACGGTCGGTGACCTGCAGCGGCAGCAGTTCGCGAACCGGGCTCCGGCCGGCGACCTGGCCGCCTCCGACGCGGCGAAGGCGTGCACCGCCCTCGCGGCGGACCGTCCGGACCTGACGGAGGCGTGCGGGGTGCTGGGCCGGTGGGACAGGACGGTGGACACGGACAGCAGGGGCGCGCTGCTCTTCGACCGGTTCTGGCGCAAGCTGGTCGCGTCGGTGCCGGTGGCGGAGCTGTGGAAGGTGCCCTTCTCCCCCGCCGATCCGGTCCGTACGCCGAACACGCTCAACACGTCCGCGCCGGGCTTCGCCACGGCCCTCACCGGGGCGGTCGCGGAACTCCATGCGGCGGGCATCGCACTGGACGCGCCGCTGGGCAAGCACCAGTTCGTCGTACGGGGCGGCAAGCGCATTCCCGTCCACGGCGGCACGGAGTCACTCGGCATCTGGAACAAGATCGAGCCGGTATGGAACCCGGCGGGCGGCGGCTACACCGACGTGACGACCGGATCCAGCCACATCCAGGCGGTGGGCTGGGACGGCGGCCGGTGCCCGGTGGCGCGCACACTGCTCACGTACGCGCAGTCCTCGAACCCGTCGTCGCCGTACTACAGCGACCAGACCGAGCTGTACTCGGGCGAGCGCTGGGTGACGTCGAGGTTCTGCGAGAAGGACATCCGCAGGTCGCCGCAGCTGCGGGTGCGCTGGGTGCGTGAGCGGTGATTCCGGCCGGCTGATGTGCGCCTGACGAGGGAGCCGCACCTGCTCGGATGCTCGCCGACAGCATCCTGCTCGGTGGGGCGCCCTCGTCAGCCGGACGCGAGCAGGGACTCGATCAGGGCGTCGACGGCGAGGTGCTGCGCCTCCTGGGCCACCGCACGGCGGCGTAGGCCTGGGACAGGAAGCGTCTCAGCCCGCGGCGGTCGAGTTCCACTTCCGCCGACCCGTCCGGCGCCGTGAGGCCGACCGTGACCCATCGCTCGTCGTGCGGCCGCACCTGCACGTCGCCCACCCCTGCCCGGGTGTGCAACCCAGCCTCCAGCAGGCTCCGCGCGAACGTCCAGGTCGCCTCGACTTCATTGCTCGACGCGCCGGCCGGGAAGGTCAGGTGCACGGCGATCGGGTCGTCGCACCGGTAGGTCAGTGAGACGGTGACGTCGTGACGGATGTCGGTGCAGGCCGCGCGGAGCCGGGCCCCGACCAAGTGAGTCATGCTGGCGAGCAAGGAACTGCCTTCCCCTGATGTCTGATACGGGTGCCGACGTGCACCGCTGTGTGCACAGACACCCGCGGGAAGCGGTCCTCACGCGGTGCGCCGCGCTGTCACCTGTGTGAGTGACGCGAGGCCTGTCGGGACGCGTCAGCGGGTGCGGCCGGTTCGATGACCGCGTACCCGGAACCGGACGCTCAACGCGAGCCGTTCGCTGTGCGCCGCGATTCTGGCGGCCCGCAGCTGGTCACCGGCGAGCCGTTCCAGTACGGCTGCGGGTGCGGTGCCCGGCTCAAGGAGTACGGCCATGGTGAGCCGGGGGCGGCGCGACCGCCCGACGAGGCGTACGCGGGCCCTGGCGACTCCGGGAACCGTCTCCGCCTCCGCGCGCACCGCCCGCACCAGCGCACGGCTGCGCAGGTGCAGGGCGGGGCGGGAGAGGCCGAGGCGGCGGGGCCCCCGGGCCGGGGCCTGCGCCCGCAGCCACCACAGCGAGAGGGCCGTGGCCACGCCCGCCGCCGCCACGGCGAGGGACGAACTCCAGTCGGGGACGGGTGGTCGGTGGCCTTCGCCGGGCAGGGGCCACCAGGAGGGTACGGCGATGGCCACGCCGGTGACGGCGGACCAGATTCCGGCGGCCAGCATGGCCAGGCCGAGGACGGCCAGCAGGGTGCGGTTGAGGCTGTCACGCACCGGTCTCGTGCGGCCCACTGCTCTCACGGGGTCCACCCCTCTCCTGATCGCGCTGCGACTCGTGCTGCGACTCGTCCTGCGATTCGTCCTCCTGCTGTGCGCCGCCCGTGGTGTGCGGGGGGCGCCAGTTCGCGTCCCGCACTGCCTTGATCCGCAGCCGCTTCGGCTGGGCGGTGCCGAGGGCGAGTGCTGTTGCCCCGACCCGCTCGGAGACGGCCGTGCGTACGGCGCCGGGGTCCCCGAAGGCAACCGTGACGCGCACCCGAACCCGGCGTGAGCGGCGCAGCCGGACGCGGGCCGCTGTGACGCCGGGTACGTCGAGTGCGGCGTCCCGCAGCAGCGCCCGGGCACTCCCCCGGGCCAGGGCCGCCCGTACGCCGTCATCCGGAGCGGCCATGGGCAGTCGGCGGGCGCCCGGGGTGAGCGCGAGCACGATCAGCCACGCCCCCAGGAGCGCCGCACCCACCCCGGAGACCGTCAGCCACGGGCCGGTGATCGCGGCGTCCGCCAGGCGGTCCAGGGCGGCGTCCTGAGCGCGGGCGGCCGTCCGGCCCCCGGCGGCCACGATGTCGTACAGCAGGGCTACGCCCGCCGTGGCCGCAACCAGGGCCGCCAGTGCGGCGGGCAGCCGTCTGGCCGACCACGACCGCCGTCGCGCACCCCGGGGAATCTCGGCGGAGGTGTCCGCCCCGGTGTCCCCGGGTGCTGTCAGGGCCTGCGGCGCAGGCTTCTGCCGGAAGGGCGCCGGGCCGGGCCGCAGGCCGCTCACAGTGACATCGGCCGTATGCACGTTCAGCCCGGTCAGCTCGGCGGTACGGGCGGTCACATGGTCCTGCACCCGCCCGCCGAGCCCGGCGGAGTCCGCCGGATAGCGCAGCCCGATGCCGACGCGGACCCGCGCGGAGCCGCCCCGCCGGATCACACCGGCGTCCTCGGTACGCCCGCCCTGCCCCATGCATTCCTCGGCGGCGCGCGAGACGATCCGGCGCACCGCCCTGTCGGCGATCACCGTCGTACCGCGGTCCGCGGCCTCTTCGCCGGGCTCTGCCCGCACCATCACCGTCTCCGCTCTGCCAGGTCGTCCAGGAACCGGCGCAGATCCGCACCGTCCGCTCCTGCGCCGAGGGCCCGGCCGACCGCGAATCCCGCGCCGCCGAGCGCCCCGACCAGCAGGAACGCCCCGAATCCGCCGAACCAGGCGGCGAAGGCGAGCGCCATTCCCACCAGCAGGCCCGTCTGCGCCGCGCTCATCGGGCCGAGCCCCTCCCGTTCCGAGCCCCTCATTCCACGCGGGATTCGGCGCCGGCACCCTGGTCGTCGGACTCCTCCGGCAGGTGTACGTCGTCCACAGAGATGTTCACCTCGACGACCTCCAGCCCCGCGGTCCGTTCCACGGCGGAGATCACGTTCTCGCGCACGTCGCGGGCCACGTCCATGATCGGTACGCCGTACTCGACGACCAGGTCGATGTCGATGGCTGCCTGGCGCTCGCCGACCTCCACCTTGACCCCGCGCCCCACGTTGGGGCGGCCGCCGGGGACCCGGTCGCGCACGGCGCCGAAGGTGCGGGACAGGCCGCCGCCCATGTCGTGGACGCCCGGCACCTCGCGGGCCGCCATGCCGGCGATCTTCACGACCACGACGTCGGCGATCGACGTCTTGCCGCGGGTCTCGGCGGGCTCGGTCGCCCCGGTCGCCCCGGTCCCCACGGTGGTGGAGTGCTGCTGGTCCGCGCCCTTGCGAGCTGTGGAGGCACTCGGCGAAGCGGCGGTGACGGTGTTCGTGGTCATCAGATGTCCCTTCGGGTTCTTGAGTTGTGGGCATGTGTTGCTCTGTCACTTCGTTGGACACACGAGCGGACGACGTGTCACGCGGATCCCGGTTTTCTTTTTCGCGGGATCCGTCCCGGCGGGGCGCGTGACACATGGGCCGCCGTTGTGTCGAAGTAACGATGTGCAGACGTCAGGCAGGAACGGAAGGAGCCGCCGAGTGCCCGGGGCCGGGGATGAACCACCGCAGCGCGCCCATGACCTGTCGGTGCCCGACGAGGACGACGCGCTGCTGGCCGTGCGGGCGCGCGAGGGCGACGAGCAGGCGTTCGAGGTCCTCGTACGCCGTCATGGGCCGGTGCTGCTGCAACTCGGTGTCCGGATGCTCGGTGACAGGACCGAGGCGGAGGACGCCGTGCAGGACGCCTTCGTCAGCGCGTGGCGCAGACTGCCGGAGTACCGGGGGGAGGCCGCGTTCCGTACCTGGATGTACCGGATCGTCACCAACCGGTGCCTCAATCTGATGCGTTCGCGCAGACCGGTGACCGACCTGGACGCCGTACCCGAACCGGCCACGCCCGAACACACCGGCTCACCCGCGCGGGCCGCCGAGGCGGGGGCCGCGCTACAGGAACTGTCGCTGGCCCTGGCCCAGTTGTCGCCGGAGCAGCGGGCCTGCTGGGTACTGCGGGAAATGCACGGACTGCCGTACGAGGAGATCGCGGACGCCGTCGGGATCAGCCACCAGGCGGTCCGGGGCCGGATCTTCAGGGCGCGGCGTTCCCTGATGGAGGTGATGAGCGCATGGCGCTGAACGCGCAACCGGCGGACGATCCGACGGACGACGAACTGCTGCCGTGCGGACGCTCCCTGGCCGATGTCTGGGACGCCCGTCTCGCCGAGGACCACCGGGCCGACTGCCCGCACTGCGCTGCCGCGCTGGAAGAACTGCGGGTGCTGGACGACTTCGTGAGCCGCGCCTGCGGCTCGGAGACGGAGGCGGGGCCGGCGGACGCCGAGGCGCTGACGGCGCGGGTGATGGACATCGTGCGCCTGGAACTGCGGCCGGGCCGTTCGCTGCCGCTGGGCGAACCGGACGAGGACAGCTGGGTGTTCGAGTCGGCGGCGGCCAGAGCGCTGCGGGCGGCCTCCGACGCGCTGCCCGGCGTACGAACGGGAAGCTGCCGCATCGCGCCCGACGGCCAGACGACGCGGGTCGAGATCGAGGTGGCCGTGGCTTGGTCGTGGAAGGTGCCGGAAGTGTCCGAGGCGGTACGCACACGGGTCGCGGCGGCGGCGAAGGAGGCGCTCGGCATGGCGGTGCACAGCGTCGACGTAAGGGTGATCGACATTCTCGACGAGCGGGAGGGGAGCGGGCGATGACGGCGAAGACGGGGCGGACCGGCAGGGCCCAGCTGGAGGGCGCTGCCGCGGCCGCGGCCCTGGCGGTGCCCGGCGTGGCGTACTTGCGCCCCGGGCTCGCGGATGTGCTGCGCGGCGCGGCGGCGCAGCGGCTCGGCGGAGCGGAGTCGGGAGCCGGGGCGGGGGCGGGCGCGGGGTCCCGGTCGGGCTCGGGGTCCGGCGGTGTGCGGGCCAGGGTCGCGGAGGGGGCCGGGGCGGCGTGGCTGATCAAGGTGCAGCTCGCGGTGGTGCGGGGACACCGGGCGCTGGATGTGACGCGCGCGGTCCGCACGGCGGTCGAAGCCGCGGCGGTGACGGTGACGGGGGGCGGGGCGCCCCGGGCTGTCGCGGTGAGGGTGACGGTGACGGGCATCGTCTGAGCCGACTCCGTCGTATGGCATCAGTTCGCGGGGCACGGTTGACAGCCCTCGCGGCCTGCAAGAAAGTTTCACCTGCCGAACTCGTGGCGGAAGTTACTTTCACCGAGGTGCTAGGGGTGGCTCGTGACGGAAGGTCAGACGGACAGAGGAATCAGCCGGCGCAGGCTGGGCGGCGGCATCATGGCGCTGGGCGGCGCCCTGGTGCTGGCGCCGTTGGCCGCCGGGCGGGCTTCGGCCGCTTCGGAGGCAGCGGCTCGCGGGTCTGCGGCGGCGGACGGTCCCGGCGGTGGGCGCAGGACGCTGCGGCGCGGGTCACCGGAGCGTGCCGGGCTGCTGCGCGGCCCCCTGGAGCGGCTCGTCACGGACGCGGAGCGCTATCTCGGCCCGTCCCCCAAGCACCCCTGGTACGCGGGCGCGGTCCTGCTCGCCGGGCGGGGCGGCACGGTGGCGCTGCACCGGGCGATCGGCTCCGCGGTGCGCTATTCGGCGTACGACGAGAAGACCGACAGGGCCGTCGAGTTCCCGCCGGAGCAGCAGATCGCGATGGCCGAGGACACGGTCTTCGACCTGGCGTCGGTCTCGAAGCTCTTCACGTCCATGCTCGCCGTGCAGCAGATCGAGCGGGGCGCGCTGGAGCTGGAGGGCAGGGTCGCCGCGTATCTCCCGGACTTCGCGGGCGGCGGGAAGCAGGACGTCACGGTGCGTCAGCTGCTCACCCATACGTCGGGGTTCCGCTCCTGGATTCCGCTCTTCAAGGAGCCCACCTGGGAGGGGAAGCTGCGGCTTCTGTGGAATGAGAAGCCAGCGAGCGCGCCCGGCACCAAGTACCTCTACTCGGACCTCAATCTGATCTCCCTCCAGCTGCTGCTCGAAGAGATCACCGGTCGCACCTTGGACGCCCTGCTCCACGACGAGATCACCGCGCCGCTCGGCATGCACCGCACCCGCTTCAATCCGCCCGCCGACTGGAAGGCGAAGACGGCCGCCACCGAGGACGCCCGGCTGCCGTGGTCCGGGCTCGAACGGGGCCTGGTGTGGGGCGAGGTCCACGACGAGAACGCGTACAGCTTCGGCGGGGTAGCGGGCCACGCCGGGGTGTTCTCCAACGCCTGGGACCTCGCCGTCCTCGCCCGCACCCTGCTCAACGGCGGGGCGTACGGCCGGGCGCGCATCATGGAACCCGAGTCGGTGGAGCTGATGTTCACCGACTTCAACACGGCCTTTCCCGGCGACGAGCACGGGCTCGGCTTCGAGCTCTACCAGCACTGGTACATGGGCGCGATGGCAACGCCGCAAACCGCGGGTCACACCGGGTTCACCGGCACCAGCCTGGTGCTGGACCCGTCCACCGACTCGTTCCTGGTCGTCCTCGGCAACTCGGTCCATCCGGTGCGCAGCTGGCGCTCGGGCAGCGCCCCGCGCGTGGCGGCGGCCAACAACATGGCGCGGGCCGTTCCCGTGCGCCCCACCCACGGCCGTACCGCCTGGTTCTCCGGTATGGCGTCGGCCACCACGGCCACCCTCACGCTGCCCGCCCTCACCCCCACCGCCGAACCTGCCGGGCTGCACTGCTCGCTGTGGTGGGACACCGAGCCCTCGGCCGACCGGCTGTTCCTGGAGGCGTCGGCGGACGCGGGAGCCACCTGGTATCCGGTGCCGTTCACGACCCTGCGCAAGGGGCAGGAGCCGCAGGAGCACCCGGCGGGCGCCGTCACCGGGTGGTCGGGGCGTGTGTGGCACCGGCTGTCCGCCGACCTGGGGGCGTGGCGGGAGCGCGAGGTGCGGCTGCGTTGGCGGTACGCGACGGACACCCTGTATGTCGGGCGTGGGGCGTACGTCCACGGACTGCGGGTCGACGACGGCCGCCGCACCCTCTTCGACGAGGCCAGGCCCGCGGACGCCGCCCGCATCGAGGCCCAGGGCTGGGTCGCGTCCGAGGACTGATCGCGGGGCCGGGGTCAGCGGCCCAGGACCGCCATCGCCGCGTTGTGGCCCGCGACGCCGCTGACTCCGCCGCCTCGGACGGCTCCCGCGCCGCAGAGCAGCACACGGGCGTGCCCCGTCCCCACGCCCCACCGCCCGGCAGGGCCGGCCTCGGAGGGCTCGGAGGGCTCGGAGGGCTCGGAGGGCTCGGAGGCGTACGGGAAGGACAGTGCGCGGTGGAAGATGTTGCCCCCGGGCAGCCGCAGTTCCTCTTCGAGGTCGAGCGGGGTCTTCGCCTCAATGCAGGGGCGGCCCTGCGCGTCAAGGGCGAGACAGTCGGCGAGGGGCTCTTCGAGGTAGGTGTCGAGCTGGGCCAGGGTCGCCGCGAGCAGAGCTGTGCGCGCGCCCTCGTTGTCGTGGGCGAAGAGACGCGCAGGGGTGTGCAGGCCGAACAGGGTGAGGGTCTGGAAGCCCTGGGCGGCGAGCTCAGGACCGAGGATCGAGGGGTCGGTCAGGGAGTGGCAGTAGAGCTCTGACGGCGGTGAGCTCGGCAACTGCCCTGCGGCTGCTTCGCCGTAGGCGGTGGCCAACTGTGCGTACCCCTCTGCCACATGGAACGTTCCCGAGAACGCGTCGCTGGCGTCCACGGATCGGTCGCGCAGGCGGGGCAGCCGACTCAGCAGCATGTTGACTTTCAACTGTGCCCCTTCGGCCGCCTCGCGGGGCGCTTCACCGAGGAGCGCGGCCAGCGCCTCGGGGGACGCGTTCACGAGAACGTCACGAGCGGCAACCGTGCCCTCACCCGTCCCGCTGCGGAACGACACTTCGGCGTGGCTGCCGTCCGCGTCGATACGGGTCGCCTCGTGGCCGGTGACGATTTCCGCGCCGGCCGACCGCGCCGCACCGGCCAGGGCGTCGGTGAGCGCCCCCATGCCGCCGACCGGCACGTCCCAGTCGCCCGTGCCGCCCCCGATCACGTGGTAGAGGAAGCAGCGGTTCTGGAGCAGCGTGGGGTCGTGGGCGTCGGCGAACGTGCCGATCAGACCGTCGGTGAGGACCACTCCGCGCACCAGGTCGTCGGCGAAGTGCTTCTCGATCGCCACGCCGAGCGGCTCCTCGAAGAGCATCCGCCAGGCCGCTTCGTCACCGATCCGTGCCCGCAGGGACTCGCGGGTGGGCAGCGGCTCGGTGAGCGTCGGGAACACACGCTGCGCTACGGTGCGCATCACACCGTAGAACGCCTGCCAGGAGGTGAACTCCCGGTCGCTTCCCGTGAGCCGCGCGAACGATTCCCGGGTACGGTCCGTTCCGCCGCCGACGAGCAGCCCGCCACGCTCGCCCGGGGTATACGAGGAGACCGTGCGCTTGCGTACGGCGAAGTTCAGTCCCAGGTCTCGGACGATCTTCCGGGGCAGGAGTGACACCAGGTACGAGTAGCGCGAGAGCCGCGCGTCGACTCCGGGGAACGGGCGGGTGGACACGGCCGCGCCTCCGGTGCGCTCCAGCCGTTCCAGTACGAGCACGGAGCGTCCCGCGCGGGCCAGGTAGGCGGCGGCGACGAGGCCGTTGTGGCCGCCGCCGACGATCACGGCGTCATAGCTGTCCTGCGCGGGCATGGCTTCGCGCTCCTGTCGGTCGGCTCAGTGGTCCGATGCTGCACGCCGGCGGCGCAGTGCCGCAATTCGCCGGTGCACTCCGGCGGCCTGCGCGCCGTGCCCCAGCTGTTCCAGACAGTGGGCCTCGTCGCCCCGGCTGGCGAGGGATTCGGGGTGGTCCTCGCCGAGCACCCGTTCGCGGGCGTCGGCGACCTGCCGGTAGACGGTGAGCGCGTCCGGCCAGTTGCCGAGCCGACCGAGGCCGACGGCGACCTCGCGGCGGCTGACGAGCGTGTCGGGGTGCTCGGGGCCCAGCACGCGTTCGCGGACGGCCGCCACGTCACGGGCCTCGGCCAGGGCCTCCTCCCAGCGGGCGAGCCGCCCGAGGTTGACGCCGAGGCCGTGCCGCGCGCGCAGCGTCTCGGGGTCGGTGGGGCCGTGCACCCGGGTCCGGTCGTCGACGAGAGCCCGGTAGAGCTCCAGTGCCTCGGCGCTGCTGCCGAGCCGCCCGAGGCTGATGCCGACCTCGTAGCGGGCGGCCAGGGTGTCCGGGTGGTCGGCGCCGAGCGCCTGCGCGCGGGACCGGGCGACGTCGCGGTACGTCTGGAGTGCCTCCGCCCAGCGGCCCAGCTGACCGAGTGCGTACGCCACTTCGTAACGGGTCACGAGTGTGTCGGGATGCGCCGCGCCGAGCACCCTGCTGCGTGCCTCGGCGACGTCGTGCGCCATGCGGTGGGAGTCCTCGAGCCGTCCCAGCCTGCTCAGGTTGAACGCCAGGTTGTGCCGGCAGCGCAGCGTGTCGGGGTGCTCGGCCCCCATGGTGCGTTCCCGGGAGGCGAGCACGGCGGCGTACACCTGGTGTGCGTCGAGGTGCCGGCCGAGCTGCCCGAGCACGTACGCGGTCTCCTGGCGTGCGGCGAGCGTCTCGGGGTGGTCGGCGCCCATGGTGCGCTCCCGCCCGTCCGCCACCACCCCGAATTCGCGCAGGGCGTCGGCGGGGCGTCCGGTCCTGCTGAGGGTGAAACCGACCTCGTAGCGGCTGGCGAGGGTGTCGGGATGGTCGGGACCCAGGACGTGTTCGCGTTCGGCAGCGACCGCGCGGTGCACCTCGCCCGCTTCGTTCCAGCGGCCCAGGCGTCCCAGGCTGAGGCCCGCTTTGTGCCTGCTGGTGAGCGCGGCCGGCACCTCGGGCGGGGGTGTGTCGCGCTCCGGGCGCGGCGCTGCCGGCAGTGCGGCGACGGCGCGCATGCCGACGCCGGTGGTCCACTCCCCCGTGAGGCCCGCCGAGTGGTCGGGCGGTGTGGACGGGAGCGCCCGGGTACCGCTCGCCTTGTGGCCGGTTGTCATGCCGCGGGTCCAGGAAGGCAGTCGCGGGGAGCGCGCGGGGAAAGCCGCGCCGCCGGCGGAGACGGCGAACGGGCCGGCGGAGTGTGCGGAGGTCAGCCGCCGTGCCAGGTCCTTGGCGTCGGCCGGCCGGTCGTCGGGCTCCTTGGCCAGCAGGTCGAGGACGACACGGTCGAAGAAATCCGGTATCTCCGGCCGGTGGGTGCGCGGAGGCTCGGGCACGGTGTCGCGGTGGCCGACGAGGACCGCCCAGGTGTCGTCGTGGTCGAAGGGGGGTACGCCGGTGGCGATCTCGTACAGCACACACCCCAGCGAGTAGAGGTCGCTGCGATGGTCGACGTGCACTCCGCCGATCTGCTCGGGCGACATGTAGTGCGGGGTGCCCATGGCGATGCCGGTGCCGGTGAGCCGCGACGTGACGCCGATGTCGTCGCCCAGGCGCGCTATGCCGAAGTCGCAGATCTTCACCGTGCCGTCGGTGAGCCGCATGATGTTGGCGGGTTTCAGGTCGCGGTGGACGATCCCTTGTTCGTGCGTGTAGGCGAGGGCCCAGGCGACCTGCTCGGCGATGTCGACGATATCGCCGACGGCCAGCGGGTGCGCCGCGTTGTCGTCCAGGAGCTGGCTGAGGTTGCGCCCTTCGAGCAGCTCCATCACGAGGAAGAGCACACCCTCGTGTTCACCGAAGTCGTGGACGACGGTGACGCCGCGGTGTTGCAGCGCGGCGGCGACGCGCGCCTCTCTGCGGAAGCGTTCACGCAGTACCGAAGTGAACGTCTCGTCGTGCTGCGGCCCCATCGGCTTGAGGCATTTGACGGCGACGCGGCGGCCCAGCGACTCGTCGCGGGCCTGCCACACCTCGCCCATGCCCCCGCGCCCGATCACATCGAGCAGCCGGTACCGGCCCTGGATCAGCCTGGTCTCCGCCGCCATCTCGTCCTGTCGCCCCCGTCGATCCACTGCGCCCTCCCCGGCGCGTCCAGTATGGCCGCCCGCGCGTGGGGTGTGTACGGGGCGGGGGGCGCGCACGGGCGGGAGCGTGCTCTTCCGGGCTTCAGGAATCCATGGACGGACCGGTCCTGCGGCGGTGGCTGGTGTCGCACCAGGGGTAGCACCGGCTGCGGCGGCAGGCGCACACGGCGACCATGAACCGGTCGGAACGGACGGTGGTGCCGTCAGGCATGGCGATCTCGACCGGCCCCTCGATCAGCACCGGCCCCTGCGGGTCGACGACGACTCTGCGGGCTCGGCCCTCCGGCGCCGCCTCGCAGTCGGGCCTCTCAGGATAGTCGGGCCTCTCAGGTTCGATGCGCACGAATGACCACCAGTTCCTCTTCCGTCTCGTCCGGGTGCACCAGACCCTTGGCCACCGGCCACGCGGCGGGCCGGCGCATCACGGGCCCGTAGGGCACCGCGGTGGTCTTCGAAGGTACGCCGCCGGGCGAGGAGACGTACGGTGGGTTGGAAAGGATCAGGTCGACGGTGCGGCCCCTTCGTACCGTGGAACAGTTGACGCATCCCGAGGAGCAGCAGACGCATGACAGGCACCGCTGAACTTCCCCCGTCGCGGGGCGTCTTGTCGGGCGCCGTACGTGAGCTGCTGCTCGGATCCGTTCCCGCGAACGGCCTGCCCCTGGACGAGGCCGCTGCCGCGGAACCTTTCGGGGACGATCTCCAGTTGGCTCTCTACATGTCATACGAGATGCACTACCGGGGCTTCAGTGGTGTGCCGGATTCCCGTGAATGGGACCTGGACCTGCTGCGGCTGCGCGGCGCGATGGAGGACACGTTCCTGGAAGGGATGCGGGCGGTGGACTCCGGCGGCGAGGATGTCACCGCCGAGCTGGACGCGCTGCTCACCGAGCCGGTCGATGGGCACGGCGTGTCGCACCATCTGATGCACGACGGCACTTGGGAACAGATGCGCGAGTATCTGGCCCATCGCTCGCTCTACCAGCTCAAGGAGGCCGACCCGCAGGCCTGGGTGATACCCCGGCTGGAGGGGCAGGCCAAGGCCTCGCTGGTGGCGGTCGAGTTCGACGAGTTCGGGGCCGGCCGAGGCGAGCTCGTGCACGCCAGGCTGTTCGCCGTCCTGATGGCGGGCGCGGGCCTCGATGCCTCGTACGGCCGCTATCTGATGTGGGCGCCCGGTGTCACGCTCGCCACCGTCAACGTGATGTCGCTCTTCGGTCTGCGCCGCGCCCTGCGTGGCGCGTTGGTCGGGAACTTCGCCACCCTGGAGATCACGTCCCCGCCGGGCGCGCGGCGGATGGCCAAAGCGCTGGAGCGGCTGGGCGCGGGCGAGCAGTGCACCCGTTTCTTCACCGAGCACATCGAGGCGGACGCCGTGCACGAGCAGGTGATGCGCCGCGACGTGATCGGAACTCTGCTGGCCGCGGAGCCGGAGCTGAGCGCAGATGTGGCCTTCGGTGTCCGGGCGAGCGTGCTGCTGGAATCGCGGTGGGAAGGACATGTGCTGGGCGCCTGGCGGGAGGGCCGCAGCTCGCTGCGGCCCGGCGCGCCCGAGCCGCTGACACCAGGCGCTGACATAAAGCGCTGACATGAGGCGCTGATACGACGCACGGCGTCGAGGAGGCGGACGTCCGGCTACCGTCCCCGGCCAGTGCCAGGGTCTCGCTCAAGACGGCCCGCATCGGACTCTTGATTCCGGCCGGCCGACTCCCGACCAGACAGCTCGCTCCCGCGTCACGGGCGCGGGAGCGCCCGTGACGCCGAGCGGCAGGCCGGCTCCTTCTGTGCGTGCCGCGGTGCGGGTTCGCCGCACCGCTCAAGGAAGCTGGGTGTCGATCGCCGCGCGACCCTCCTTCTCCAGCCTGCGCCGCGCCCACTCGAGAGTCTCCGGAGTCACGTCGCGCCCCGAGGCGAGCACTAGATCCTCCGGGGTGATGTCGTCGGTGGCGCCTGTGTGCAGCAGGCTGTCGGGGGTGACCTGCGACGGGTTCGGCCTCGAAACGGATTCCTCGCTCATACCGCCTCCTTGTTTCGTCGATCAGTCGGCATTCTGGTGCGCGCGTACCCGTACCGCATCCGCTGAACTCCTCGGAGCGTTCCCGCGAACGCTCCGAACGCCGGAAAGCTGCCCCCTTCCGGATGCGCCGAGCGCTCGCCTGCGGGAGCGTGGGCAACAGGGGAGCAGCCCATTCGGGCCGGGAGCGGCACGGAGGGAGCGGGACAGATGAGTGATGAGAACACGGTTCCTCCCGAGGACGACGGCGTTCTCGACGCGCAGGACACCCTGGAGAGCGACAACCTCGACTACGACCCGCTCGACGCGGGCATCACCCCTCCCGAGCAGTGGTCGCCCGCGGAATCCTTCGGCAACACGGCTCAGGAGGCCCATCGGGGAGAGTCGCTGGACCAGCTGCTCGCCGAGGAGGAGCCGGACGTGGATCCGGACGCGCCGGTCGACGGGGACGAGGACGACGAGCTCGACGGCCTGGACGCCGAACTCGACGAACTGGAGCAAGGGCTCGGGGTTCCGGAGACGGAGCTGGGTCTGGACGGGACGGTGGAGGCACCGTAGAAACGGAGCCCGTCGCCCGTCAGGCCGACGGCCGGTCCTCACCGCCCGGCCCGTCCTGCCCGTACCGTCGCTCGAACTGCGCGATCCTGCCCTCCGTGTCCACCGTCCTGGCCTTGCCGGTGTAGAACGGGTGGCTTTCCGAGGAGATCTCGACATCGACGACGGGGTAGGTGTTGCCGTCGTCCCACTCGATCGTGTTCTCGCTGCCGGCCGTCGACGTGAGGAACGCGTATCCCGCGGCCCGGTCCCTGAAGCCCACCTGCTGGCAGCAGACGCTGGCGTCCGGCTTCACATTCGGCTCCTTAGCCTCGCCGTACGGGCTCAAGGCCTTCGATCAAGGCCTTCGCTCACGGCCTTCCCAGGCTATGCCGGACGGCGCCCGTCGGCATCCGTCGCGGCCACGCCCCTGAAGGTGGCGCGATAGGCGCTCGGCGGGACCCCCAGCGCGGCGTGCAGATGCTGGCGCAGTGACACCGCGGTGCCGAACCCGGCCGCGGCGGCCACCCGGTCGACGGGCAGGTCCGTTTCTTCCAGGAGCCTGCGCGCCAGGTCGACGCGCTGGGCGGTGAGCCACTGGACGGGGGTCTGCCCGGTCTCCGCGCAAAAGCGCCGGGAGAAGGTGCGGGTGCTCATCGCGGCGCGGTCCGCGAGTTCGGCGAGGCTGACGGGCCGGTCCAGGTGCGCGAGGGCCCACGCGCGGGCGGCCCCGGTGGACGACTCGCCGGGTACGGTGACAGGGCGCTGGATGTACTGGGCCTGCCCGCCGTCGCGGTGCGGCGGTACGACGGTGCCGCGGGCCACTTCGCTGGCCACCGCAGCACCGTGGTCGCAGCGGATCATGTGCAGGCACAGGTCGATCCCGGAGGCGACACCGGCCGACGTGAGCACATTGCCGTCGTCGGTGTAGAGCACGCCGGCATCGACGCGCACCCCGGGGTGGAGCCGTTGCAGGTCGGCCGCCGAACGCCAGTGCGTCGTGGCGCGCTTGCCGTCGAGCAGGCCGGCCGCCGCCAGGACGAAGGCGCCGGTGCAGATGGAGGCGATGCGCGTCCCGGGCCTGATCCGGGCGAGCGAGGCGGCCAGCCGGGGTGGCAGACAGGGCGCGGCGCGCGGCGAGTAGTCCTCGTCGGAGGCCGGGACGATCACGGTGTCGGCCTCGGCGAGGATGTCCGTACCGTGCGCGACATGGACGGTGACGTCGGCGTCCGTGCGTACGTCGCCGGGCTCAGGTGTGCAGGTCAGGACTTCGTACAGGGGCTCCCCGGCCGGCGAGACGGCCTGCCGCAGCAGCCGGTGCACGATCCCCAGTTCCATGGTGAGCAGCCCGTCGCGTACGAGAACGGCGACCCGGTGCCGCCCGTTTCCTGCGCTCTGAAAAGCAGACATGGCGAGATTCTTTCACACCGCGTCTATCTCGCCACTGGTTCGCTGCGGCCCGCAGGCGCAGGGTCGGGGTCATGGTTTGGATCACGGAGAGTGCACAACAGCGAAAGCCGGCACGGCCGGCACGGCGGGCACGGCAGCACGGGCGGCCCCGGCAGCGCGGACGGCCACGACTCCACCGCGCCTGGCCGGTGGCCGCGGTGGCCGCCCTGGCGATCGCGTCGGCGGGCGCCTTCACCACCATGGCCGGGCTGCTGGTCGGCCCACTCCACCGGGAGTTCGGCTGGTCGGCGTCCACGACAGGGCTCGCCGCGTCCGTGAACATGGTGCTCTACGGTCTGACCGCCCCCTTCGCGGCCGCGTGGATGGACCGCTTCGGGATGCGCAGGGTCGTGGGCTGCGCGCTGGCGGCCGTCACCGGGGGCGCGCTGTGCACGGCGGTGATGACCGAGCCGTGGCAGTTCGTGCTCGCCTGGGGCGTCCTCGTCGGCGCCGGCTGCGGGTCCATGGCGATGGCGTTCGCCGCGACGGTCACCAACCGGTGGTTCGTACGCCGCCGGGGCTTGGTCACCGGTGTCCTCACGGCGGCGGGCGTGTTCGGGCAGTTCGCGTTCCTGCCGTTGCTGTCCTGGGTCGTCGAGCGCCACGCGTGGCGGGCGGCGACTATGACGCTTGCGGTGGTGGCGCTGGTGGTCCTGCCGTGCGTGCTCCTTTGGCTGCGCGACCACCCGGCCGACGCGGGTGTGCCGGCGTACGGGGCCCGGGAGCCCGCTGCTCGGCCGGCGCCCGTCGCCGGGGCGGCGCGGCGCACGGTGCGGGTGCTCGCCCGGTCCGCGCGGACCGGTCCCTTCTGGCTGCTGGCGGTGACGTTCGCGATCTGCGGCGCCTCGACCAACGGCGTCATGTGGACCCATTTCACGCCGGCCGCGCACGACCACGGCATGCCGGTCACCGTCGCCTCGTCGCTGCTCGCCACGATCGGCGTGTTCAACGTCGCGGGCACCGTCGGATCGGGCCGCCTCACCGACCGGGTCGATCCCCGGCGTCTGCTCGCCGCGTACTACGCACTGCGCGGCCTGACGCTGTTCGCCCTGCCTCTGCTGCTCACCGGGCAGGTGGGGGCCCCGCTGGTCGCATTCGTCGTCGTGTTCGGACTGCTCGACGTCGCCACGGTGCCGCCCACTCTCGCGCTGTGCCGCGAGCTGTACGGCGCGGACAGCGCGATCGTCTTCGGGTGGGTGGGGGCGGCGCACCAACTCGGCGCCGGTCTGGCCGCGTTCGCCGGTGGCGTCGCCCGGGAGACGTTCGGTTCGTACGACCCGATGTGGGTGGGCGTGGCCGCGCTGTGCGGGGCGGGCGCACTGCTGGCGCTGATGGTCGTACGCCCGCAGGCCCGCCCGTGACCGGCCTCCCTACCCGTCGCGCGGGGCGGGCACACCACGGGGCACCGGATTCAGGCAAAAGCGTTAGTACATGAGGAAACCCTCCTCAATCCGCCTGTACGGTGCCTCGCATGAACGGGGTACGGGGCGCCAGCTCCTTCGGGGAAGAGTTACGCCGGCTGCGCGGCGAGCGGGGCATCTCACTCACAGCGCTGGCCCGGTCGGTCCACTACAGCAAGGGCTACCTCAGCAAGATCGAGAACGGCGGGAAGCCACCGACGCCCGATGTGGCCCGGCGCTGCGACGAGGCACTGGACGCGGGCGGGTCCCTGGTGCGGCTGGTGCCCGACGTACCGCCCGCGCGCCGCCCGGCCACCCTCGCCCCTGCCCACGCCCGCGCCCCTGCCGCTGCACCCGCCCCGATGCTTGCGCCGACGCCCGATCCGGCTGACGCCGTGTGCCCCTACCGCGGCCTGGCCGTCTTCGGCACGGAGCACGCGCCCTGGTTCTTCGGGCGTGAGCGGGCGACGGCGGAGCTGGTGGGGCGGCTCGCCGAACGGGCGAGCAGCGGGCCGCTGGCCGTCGTCGCCTCCTCGGGCGCCGGCAAGTCGTCGCTGCTGCGGGCCGGTCTGGTGCCGGCGCTGCGGCGCGGCACGCTTCCGCTGCCGGGTTCGCGCGCCTGGCCGGTGGTGGTGTGCACGCCCACGGCGCGCCCGCTGGCGGAGTTGTGGCGGTGTGTCACCGAGGCCGTGGGGGCGGTGACGGGGGCCGGCCCTCAGTCGTTGCTCGCCTGCCCCGGGGGCTGGCCGACGGCGTACGGCCGCTGCTGGCGACGGGGCGACTGGTGCTGCTGGTGGACCAGTTCGAGGAGGCCTTCACCCTGTGCGCCGACGAAGCGGAGCGTCGTGCCTACATCGCCGCGCTCGCCGCACTCGCCTCCCCCGCCAAGGGCGTCGGCGACCGGCCCGCGCCCGCCGTCGTGGTGCTGGGCGTACGGGCCGACTTCACCGGCCGGTGCCTCGACCACCCGGACCTGGCGGCCGTCTTCTCGCATGGGCTTTTCGCACTCGGCCCGATGACCGGGGACGAACCCCTCCCTGCCACCCTTGGGTGAGACATCCCGTTATGCCGGGTTAGTCTGAGAGGGTGCGAACAGGAGTACCACCCCCATGACCAGTACGAACCCCGCTGCCGACCCGGCCCCGAAGCCGAAGCGCCGTACCTTCTCGCCCGAGTACAAGGTGCGGATGGTCACCGAATACGACGCCGCCGAGGCACCTGGTGAGCGCGGTGCGATCCTGCGCCGCGAGCGGCTGTACCACTCGCACATCCAGGAGTGGCGCCAGGCCCGGGACGCCGGCGCCCTGGAGAAGCTCGTCGACCGGCGGACCAGCCCGGCCCGGCCCAAGAAGTCCGCGGACGCGGTCGAGAACGACCGGCTACGCCGCAAGATCGCCCGACTGGAGAAGGAGGTGGAAAAGCGCGACGCCGCGCTGGAAGTGCTGGGAAAAGCACACAAGCTCTTGGAAATGATCTCCGAGAGCGCGGACTGAAACACGCCGTCGAACCCCAGCTCGCCCAGGCCGTCGACGCGCTGAAAGGCTACGTCGGCATCGTGGCGGCCTGCCGGCTGACCGGACGCTCGCGCGCCACCCACCACCGGTTCCTGCACCCGGCCGAGCCGAAGCCGAAACAGCCCCGCCCCACTCCGGTATCTGCCCTGAGCGCCGAAGAACGCGATCGTGTCCTGCGGCTGATGAACAGCGCCCCCTACGCCGAACTGGCCCCGGCCCAGATCTGGGCGCGTGAACTGGACGCCGGCCGCTACCACTGCTCGGTCCGCACCATGTACCGAATCCTTCAGCAGTTCGGGCAGAGCGGCGAACGCCGCCGCCAGGCCGCCCACCCGGCCAAGACCGTCCCCGAACTCGTCGCAACCGCACCCTCGCAGGTCTTGACCTGGGACATCACCAAGCTGGCCGGGCCCGGGAAGGGCGTCTGGTATCACGCCTACGTGATCATTGACATCTTCAGCCGGTACATCGTCGGCCACACCGTCGAGATAGCCGAATCGGCCGACCGGGCCGAGGAGTTGATCCGCGAGACCATCGAACGCGGCGGCATCGTGCCCGAGACCGTCCACGCGGACCGCGGCACCTCGATGACCTCCAAGAAGGTCTCCCAACTACTGATCGACCTCGGCGTCACCCGCAGTCACTCGCGCCCCAAAGTCAGCAACGACAACCCCTACATCGAGTCGTACTTCCGCACCACGAAGTACACCTCCGACTATCCCGAACGGTTCGACTCCCTCACCCACGCCCGCGACTGGTTCGACGCCTTCATCGCGTACTACAACCACGAGCATCGGCACTCCGGGATCGGCTACCACACGCCCGCCTCCGCCCACTTCGGCACCGCCGAGCAGGTCCGCGACCAGCGAGCCGTCACCCTCACCGAGGCATACGACAAACACCCCGAACGCTTCGCCCGCCGCCCCAGACCACCCGAGATACCTCAGAAAGCGTGGATCAACGACCCCGCAAAACGCAGGGAACCCGAACCACAAGCCTCATAGCCACACAAACGTCTCATTTGACTTGACACGCACCGAACTGCGCGCCTGCATCACCCGGCCCGCCGAGCGCGCCGGCCTGACCCTGGAGCCCGGCCTGGTCCCTCTGCTGCTGCGCGACGCGGGAGCCGACGGCCCGGGGATGCGCGCAGGCCCCGATGAGCCCGCCCCGGCCTCGCCCGGCGCCCTGCCGCTGCTCGCCCACGCGCTGCTGGTCACCTGGCAGCAGCGCACCGACCGCGCGCTGAGCGTCGCCGGATACGAGACGACCGGCGGCATCCAGGGCGCCGTCGCACGGACCGCGGAGGACGTGTTCACCCGCCTCGGGCCCCCCGAACAGGCCATGGCACGGCGGGTCCTCGTCCGCCTGGTCCAGGTCGGTGCCGGAGACAGCACGGCGGACGGCGCCGGCAGCGCGACCGGCGACAGCGGTACGACGACCCGGCGCAGGGCGAGCCGCGAGCGTCTGCTCCAGCAACTCCCTGACCGAGCCCAGGTGGAGACGGTGCTCGACGCGTTCGTACGAGCCCGGCTCGTCAGCGTCGACCGCGACGTCGTGGAAATCACCCATGAGGCGCTGCTGCGCGCGTGGCCCCGGCTGCGTCGCTGGATCGAGACGGACCGGGCCGGGCTGCTCATCCACCAGCAGCTCACCGAGGCCGCCGCGGAGTGGGTGCGCGCCGGGCGCGACCCCGCGCTGCTCCACCGCGGGTCGCGGCTCACCGCCGTACGCGACTGGGCGGTCCAGCCCGATATCTCGCCACAACTCGGCCCCTGTGAGACAGAGTTCCTGGAATCAAGCCGCGCGGAGGAGGCGAGCAGGCGGCAGGCCGAGCGCCGCCGGGTCCGCGCCCACCGCGCACTGTTGGCGATACTCGCTTCGCTGCTGGTGGTGGCGCTCGTCGCGGGCGGGATGGCCTTCCAGCAGCGGTCCTGGGCGGTCGAGGAGCGCCGCGTCGCGCAGTCCCAGGCGCTGGCGGTCCGCTCCGGCGCGCTCGCGTCGGGGCAGCCCGAGGCCGCCAAGCGGCTGGCGGCCGAGGCCTACCGCCTTGCGCCCACCACGGAGGCGCGCGGGGCGCTGCTCAGCACCCAGGCGCAGCCCTTCGCGGGCCGGCTCGGCGGCCACACCGGGCCGGTCAACGGCCTGGCGTTCGGCCCGGACGGCACACGGCTGGCCTCGGCCAGTTCGGACGGCACGGTACGACTGTGGGGCGGTCCCGGCCACCGCACCCTGGTGGATACGTTCACGGGTCACGGCGGCCCGGTCATCGCGGTGGCCTTCAGCCCCGACGGGCGGCTGATCGCGTCGGCCGGCTCGGACGCGGCCGTACGGCTGTGGGACACGGCGGACGGCAGTTCCGCCGGGACGCTGCTCGGCCACGGCGGAGCCGTGCGGTCGCTGGCCTTCGGCCCGGACGGGCGCAGCCTGGTCTCCGGTGGCTCCGACTCCACGGTGCGCCTGTGGGATGTCCCGCGCCGCCGGGTCCGGGCGACGCTGCACGGTCACCGTGACGGCGTGCACGGGGTGGCGTTCCACCCGGACGGGCGCGGTGTCGTTTCGGGGAGCGCCGATCGTACGGTCAGAATCTGGGACACCGCGGGGGCCGGGCGCCTGCGGACCACCCTCACCGGGCACAGCGACGGTGTGCTGAGCGTCGCCTTCACCCCCGACGGGCGCGGCCTCGCTTCGGGGAGCGCCGATCGTACGGTCAGAATCTGGGACGCGGCGTCCGGGCGCCCCAGGGCTACCCTCACCGGGCACGGCGACGACGTCAACGCGGTGGCGTACGACGCGGACGGGGCCACTGTCGTCAGCAGCAGCGGGGACGGCACAGCGAAGGTGTGGGACACGGCGAGCCACCGCGTGACCGCCACCCTCGCCGGGCACACCGACTACGTCCTGGGGGCCGCCGTCGGCGGCGGCCATGTGGTGGCCACGGCGGGCTTCGACCGGTCCGTGGTGCTGTGGGACCTGGACCGGGGGGCGCTGACCGCGCGGCCCTTCGCCGAGGCCTGGCAGTCCGCCGTCGCGCCGGACGGACGGCTGCTGGCCTCGGCCAGCGCGGACCGCACGGTCAAGCTCTGGGACCTGCCACGCCGCAGGCTCCACACCACCCTCACCGGCCACGGCAGTTCGGTGTTCGGCGTGGCGTTCTCGCCGGACGGCCGGCTGCTGGCCTCGGCGGGGGCGGACCGTACGGTCAGGATCTGGGACGTACGCCGCCGGGCCCTAGCCGGCGTCCTGCGGGGGCACACCGGGTCCGTGTTCGGCGTGGCGTTCTCGCCCGACGGCCGACTGGTCGCCTCGGCGGGGGCGGACCGTACGGTCAGAATCTGGGACGTACGCCGCCGCAAGGCCGCCGGCACACTCACGGGCCATCAGGACTTCGTCAACACCGTCGCCTTCAGCCCGGACGGCGAGACAGTGGCGAGCGGCAGTGACGACCTCAGCGTGCGGCTGTGGGGTGTGGCCGACCGCAGGGCCCGTGCGGTGCTGCGCGCCCACACCGGTTCGGTGCGGGCCGTCGCGTACGACCGGGACACAGGGGCCCTGGCGAGCGGCGGCAACGACGGCACGGTCCGCCTGTGGCACACCGGTGACCGGCGGGCCACCGCCACCCTGACGGGCCACAGCGGCGCGGTGCGCGCTGTCGACTTCGGGCCGGGCCCGGGGGGCCGGACGCTGGCCAGCAGCGGCAGCGACGGCACCGTTCGTCTCTGGGACACCGCGCGCAGCCGGCTCACCGCTACTCTCACCGGCCACGGCGGGGCGGTCTGGGGTGTCGTATTCGACCCACGGACACGGGCGTTGATGAGCAGCAGCAACGACGGCACGGTGCGGATCTGGACCACCGATGTGACGGCCGTTTCCCGGGGTGTTTCCCGTTTCCTGTCGCACTAGGCGACGGCTGGGTCCTCGACAGCCGCCCGCACCGCGGCCCAGTCTCAAAGGGCAGCGGCGAACCCGGCGAACCAACAGCCGGACGGAACATGAACGGGGATCAGGAATGCGCGACCGATGGAGAGACCGATGGAGTGACCGATCCGGGGACAGGTGGCGTGCCGCGGCTGTAGTTGCGGCCGCCGGACTGTCCCTCGTCGCCTGGCCGGCGGGACAGCCTGCCCAGGCGGCGGCCCCGCCGGCCACGGCGGGCCAGGCCTGTGACGTCCTCGCACCCGGCGCTTCGGCGGCGGCCGAGAAGGCGGTGCGGACCGCTTGCGGGCAGATCGGCGTCTGGTACTCGTGGGGCGGCGGGCACGGCCCCCGTCCGGGACCCACGTACGGCGTCGTGGACCCGAGCGATCCCGCGAGCGAACACGACCCGCAGCGGCGCGGCTTCGACTGCTCGGGGCTCGTGCGGTACGCCTACGCCGAGGCGACCGGCCAGGACATCCTGAACGGCACGGCGCACAGCCAGTTCAACACCGCGCACGCCACGGCCCGTTTCGACGGACCGCAGGGCACCGGGCCGCTGGTCCCCGGCGACCTGCTGGCCTACGGGAACGCCGGCAAGATCCATCACATCGCGATCTATCTCGGCGCCGGCCGGATGGTCGAGGCCAGGCAGTCCGGAACACGGATCATGGTCAGCGATGTGCGCCTGGGAGGCGACTACTTCGGAGCGCTGCGCATCAACGGCAGCCCGCAGAAGGGAACCTTCAGCACCTGGGGCACGAACGTGTGGACCCATGCCGAGGCATCCACGACCAGTGCGCGGGTGAACCGGTTCGCCGGGCCGACAGCTGTCCGTATCACCTGCCAGAAACACGCCCAGTCCGTCACCGCCGAGGGCATCACCAACGATGCCTGGTCCTATCTGCCGGACCACCGGGCGTGGATCACCAACATCTACATCAAGGGGCCGGCCTGGCTGGACGGCGTACCAACCTGCCCCTGAGACCGACCGGCAATTGGGGGGGCGGTCTGAGTCACACGGACCACTCAACGGACCACTCACACCACGCACGATCAACCCTCACCGCAAGGAGAAACTCATGAAACTGTCCAAGAAGCTCGCGACCGCCCTCGCCGCCGCCGCTCTGACGGCGGGTCTGGCCGGGGCCACCGTCCCCGCCAGCGCCGCCCCCGCGGGGCCTGCCGCCGAGTGTCGAGTACGGGCCGACGGCAAGCTCTACTGCGGCAACCGGGCCGGCGCCAAGGGCTACGCGCACCGGTCGTACGCGTCGGCGGTGCGCGGCCAGATGAACACGACGTTCAGCTGGTTCTCCTGCTGGGGCCGCGGCGACAGCCACAGCGGCGGCAACAACGTCTGGTACTGGACGCAGCTGGACAACGGCCAGTGGGGCAACATGCCGGCCGTGGACGTCCGCACGACGGTGGACCCGGCGCCGGGCCTGCGCGAGTGCTGAGCGCACCGTCGTCCTGAAAGCGTGGGCCGCCCTCCGCGAACCGGGGCGGCCCACTCCCACGCGCGCGGGGGCCACCGTACTCTTCCCGCTGCGGGGCACCCTGACGAATCACCCACATCCTCTGTGCGGTCCGGTCATGTCCCTTGTCGTGGTGTAGCTGATCTTTCGGTGGTGTCGAGCGGGTGGGTGATGCTGTCCGGATAGAGGCTGTCCATGCTTTCGATGGAGAGGTAGCGGCGGGGGAAGGCGATCCACTCGTCGTGGAGCTCGGTGAGGACGGCGGTGGCCAGGCGGCTGACGGCGCCGGTGTTCGGGAAGACCTGGACGACGTCGGAGCGTCGTTGATCTCCCGGTTCAGCCGCTCGAGCGGGTTGGTCGACTGGATCTTCTTCCAGTGCTGGTGCGGGAAGTCCGCGAACGCGGTCAGGTCCTCCTTCGCCGCGAGGAGCATCTCTTTGACCTTGGGGAACTGCTTGCCGAGCATGTCGGCGACGGTGTCGAGGTGAGTCCGGACCGCTTCGGCGGTGGGCTGGGCGAAGAGGGTGCGGATCGTCGCGGCGACCATCTCCGCGGACCCCTTCGGGATCACGGAGAAGACGTTGCGGACGAAGTGGACGCGGCAACGCTGCCAGGCAGCACCGATCATGACTTTCCGGATCGCCTTGACCAGACCGCTGTGGCTGTCGGAGATCACCAGCCGGACGCCTGTGAGGCCTCGTTCGCGCAGCGACCGCAGGAACTGGGACCAGAAGACCTCGGTCTCGCTGTCGCCGACCATGACGCCGAGGACCTCACGGCCGCCGTCCTCGGTGACCCCCCTCGCGATGACGACGGCCTGGGAGACGATCCGGTGCTCGACGCGGGCCTTGACGTAGGGCGCGTCGAGGAACAGGTACGGGAACCGGATGTGGTCCAGCGGCCGGGTCCGGAACGCGTCAAGCTGTTCGTCGAGGCCGGCGCAGATCCGGGAGACCTCGCTCTTCGATATTCCGGTGTCCGAGCCGAGGGCTTTGACCAGGTCGTCAACTGAGCGCGTGGACAGGCCATGGACGTACGCTTCCATGATCACGGCGTAGAGGGCCTGGTCGATACGGCGCCGACGCTCCAGCAGGCTCGGGAAGAAGCTCCCGGCCCGCAGTTTGGGAATCGCGAGTTCGAGGTCGCCGGCCTGCGTGGTCACGGTCTTCTCCCGGTGCCCGTTGCGATAAGCAGTGCGGGTCTCGGCCTGTTCGCCCCACTCAGCGCCGATCTGAGCGGTGGCCTCGGCCTCGATCAACTCCTGCAACAGTCGCTGGGCGACCTCGCGGACGAGTTCAAGACCGTCCGCCGAACGTAGTGACTCCACCAGGCGAAGTAGGTCATGCTGGGACAAGGCCACCGTGCGCTCCTTGGGTTGAACTGCCCGTTCACCAAGGACATTTGCACGGTGGCCTGCCCCGTTCTCAGGGAGCATTCACCCGCAGCCGATGCACGCGGGAGCACAGGGACGGCGCACTTCCCAGCCAAGATCAGCTACACCACTCCACGGGACACCATCTCCGTACGGTGCTGGAACTGATCGAAACGGATTGCCTACCAGGCCAGCTGGCATGCACATCGAACATGCTCGGACAGGCATTGGGCGGCCGATCCCCATCGACTCCCGCTGGTGGGAGGAACTGCGGCCTCCCCACACCGACGTTCTCCTCGACGACACTGACACCGCCATCGGTGTGGCCTCGTACGCGATCCGCCCGCGCGACGAGGTCGGACTGCTGCTGTGGATGCACTGCTGTGAAGACCACTCCGCTGCGGAATCCCTCGTCCGCCACGTGCTCGACGATTTCGGGCCGCGCACTGTCTTCGCCTTCGGGTAGCCTCCGCCCTCACACTCGGCGTCGAAGGACTGCCCGCGCGACACTGCCCCACCACCCGCGACGTCCTTCAGCGCGCCGGCTTCACCACACGCGACCTGTGGCGCTACATCCAGGCACCACTGCCGCTCACAGGAACTCCTCACCCTGGCCGCCTACTCGACGAGCCCGACCCATAAGCCGCCGAGCCGTCGGATTCAAGTCCGCGACGGAGACGAGACGGTCGCGGAAGCCGTGATCGGAAACCCTATCGACGGCATCGCAGTGCTGCGGTGGCCGCGCGTCGCTCAGACGGTGCGACGGCAAGAATGGGCCGGGCCGCGCTCGGCTCCGCATTTCGGCTTCCATCACGGCGCCCTGACCGACTTCCGCGAGTGCCTGGCCGAGGAACGCCGATAATCTCCTGGATCTCGCTCGGAGCGGATCCGGGCCGTCAGGCTGGTCCGGGAGTGAGGACGCCAGCGCACCGACTCCACCCACATTCTGGCCGCGGTCCGGGACCTGACCCGCTTTTAGCTGCCTGCTGTTGTTCCGTGACACCAAGAGATGCCGGTGCTTTCCGACCGGGAAGAGCCCCTTCACCTCAGATGATCCTCAAGTCTGTTGTGTTCCGCCGCCGCTGTCTGTGAAGATCATTCTGTCGTCGACTCGATGCGCAGCCTGACCAGCCGCATCGACGGCCGACGCCCGGCCCGACCAGCCGGGTACGACCGATCCATTGGGGGAACCTCTTGAAGATCACTAAGCTCACCACGCTGACGGCTGCTCTTGCCGCAACTGCAATATTCAGCACGGGCCTTTCGGGTGCTGCTGTGGCATCGGAGAGCTCCGGCGCAGAGCGCACGGCCGCTGCCGAAACCGCCGTTCCTGCCGATGAGCAGCGACTTATCCAGACTCTGAGCGTCATCGAAGCGATGCCGGACAGTGTTGTCGCGCGGGGCGACGCCGCTGTGCAGGCATACCTGAAGGAAAATCTCCCGGCACCGACCGGTGTCCAGGCTTTCGGCTGGGCACAGAGCCTGAAGTGCGGGGCGGCCATCGGAGCAGCGGTCGCGGGTGGGGCCATACCCGTAGCCAAGATCCTCAAGCTGAAGGCGTTCATCCGCAAGGTGGGCTCCGTGAAGAAGTCCGCCTCCCTCCTGATCCGCGTGGCAAAGGGCGAGGAAAAGCTCAGTGAGCTGGGCGCCACCCTCGGCGGCCTGGCCTCCGTCATCCTTGGGATCGACATGATCAAGAAGCACTGCCGCTGAGGAGAGAGGGGCCAAGAAGATGACCACGAGTAAGGCGCGTCTCACAGCTTTGATCACACCAGTGGAGCAGGAAGCGCAGAACGACGCGAAAGCTCTGGCCCAGGACGGCCGCGTGTCCAGGGCAGTGTCCCGTCTGCGTAAGGACTCGGGACTCGGACTTCGGACCGCGTCGGCGGCGCTGGACCTTCTGAACGAGGGCAGTTCCTTGCCCACGTCCTACCATCAGGCGCTGAACGCCCTGAGGTCTCTCTCCCCAGATCTCGTCGACGAGATGTCGACGCTTCTGGACAACGAGGACAGTACGTCCGCGATCAAACTCCTCAGGGAGCGCACCGACATGGACCTGGCCGGTGGCTATCACCTGGTCCAAGAGCTGTCGGGCCAGCCTGACACGGCGGCGTAAGACAAACGGTGGTACAGCCGCAACGCGTGCGGCTGTACCACCGGACGGCGCAGACACTGACGCATTTCCCTGCACAGGCAAGTGGACGCCCTCCAGAATCTCGGCTGCGTCGGTGCGGACGGCCCGGTGGGCTTCTGGGGCGGCGTGTCGCTGGGCAGCGCGATCGGCATGCCGCTTGCCGTGGCCGAACCCAGGATCAGCGGCGCCGCCGTGTTCGGCCTCGCGGGCAGAGAAGCCCTGGTCGAGGCGGCGTCCCAGGTCACCATCCTGGTCGAGTTCCTGCCGCAGTGGGACGATGAACTGGTCCCGCGCGACTCGGGCCTCGCGGTGTTCGGCTCCTTACGCCTCCCGCGAGAAGACGCTGCATGCCAACCCCGGCCGCCACATGAGCGTGCCCGCGAGCTCGAAAGCTCAGAAAGGTTCTCTTCACCCGTCACCTCCTCCAAGGCGCAGCCTCTGCGGCGGCCGGGTAGTCGTCAACACCGCAACGCCGTCTGGCCGGCAGGGTTTCCGGCGTACCGCTCGGCCTGATGTGCGATAGGCACGGTCTCCTGCTCCGGTCGCGGGGCGTACAGAACTCCATGACCTTGTGAGCCCGTGCCTGTCTGGCATCGAGAGACCGTCGACCTGACAGATCCGCCACGAACCTGAAGCCTAAGGTCCTGCCCAACTTCCCATTCCCGGACGGAAATCACCGCAGCAATGCCAATGGGGGCCGTGTCGGCTGTCACCTATTGCCGCGACTCCAGAGGCCTTCCGTCACATGGTGAAGGAGCGGCCTCCCGACGAGTGGGCAGTACGGAAGGCAGCAGCCCGCCTCCGCCGTCGGATCGGACGAGGGAGACGGGCTGACCCGGGTCAGCCCTGGAGGGTGTGCGGCGGTTCGAGGGACAAAGCCTAGCTGGTCTTGCGGTTTTCGAGGCGTTGCACTGCTTCGCCAGTTCCGAGGATTGCGGCCACCAAGGCGAGGATTAGCCCGGTCGGCAGCCCGTCCACGTAGTAGGCGATGAGTGAGAGTGCCGCCGCGGCGATGGCGTACAGGGGTCATGTCCCTTGTCGTGGTGTAGCTGATCTTTCGGTGGTGTCGAGCGGGTGGGTGATGCTGTCCGGATAGAGGCTGTCCATGCTTTCGATGGAGAGGTAGCGGCGGGGGAAGGCGATCCACTCGTCGTGGAGCTCGGTGAGGACGGCGGTGGCCAGGCGGCTGACGGCGCCGGTGTTCGGGAAGACCTGGACGACGTCGGAGCGTCGTTGATCTCCCGGTTCAGCCGCTCGAGCGGGTTGGTCGACTGGATCTTCTTCCAGTGCTGGTGCGGGAAGTCCGCGAACGCGGTCAGGTCCTCCTTCGCCGCGAGGAGCATCTCTTTGACCTTGGGGAACTGCTTGCCGAGCATGTCGGCGACGGTGTCGAGGTGAGTCCGGACCGCTTCGGCGGTGGGCTGGGCGAAGAGGGTGCGGATCGTCGCGGCGACCATCTCCGCGGACCCCTTCGGGATCACGGAGAAGACGTTGCGGACGAAGTGGACGCGGCAACGCTGCCAGGCAGCACCGATCATGACTTTCCGGATCGCCTTGACCAGACCGCTGTGGCTGTCGGAGATCACCAGCCGGACGCCTGTGAGGCCTCGTTCGCGCAGCGACCGCAGGAACTGGGACCAGAAGACCTCGGTCTCGCTGTCGCCGACCATGACGCCGAGGACCTCACGGCCGCCGTCCTCGGTGACCCCCCTCGCGATGACGACGGCCTGGGAGACGATCCGGTGCTCGACGCGGGCCTTGACGTAGGGCGCGTCGAGGAACAGGTACGGGAACCGGATGTGGTCCAGCGGCCGGGTCCGGAACGCGTCAAGCTGTTCGTCGAGGCCGGCGCAGATCCGGGAGACCTCGCTCTTCGATATTCCGGTGTCCGAGCCGAGGGCTTTGACCAGGTCGTCAACTGAGCGCGTGGACAGGCCATGGACGTACGCTTCCATGATCACGGCGTAGAGGGCCTGGTCGATACGGCGCCGACGCTCCAGCAGGCTCGGGAAGAAGCTCCCGGCCCGCAGTTTGGGAATCGCGAGTTCGAGGCCGCCGGCCTGCGTGGTCACGGTCTTCTCCCGGTGCCCGTTGCGATAAGCAGTGCGGGTCTCGGCCTGTTCGCCCCACTCAGCGCCGATCTGAGCGGTGGCCTCGGCCTCGATCAACTCCTGCAACAGTCGCTGGGCGACCTCGCGGACGAGTTCAAGACCGTCCGCCGAACGTAGTGACTCCACCAGGCGAAGTAGGTCATGCTGGGACAAGGCCACCGTGCGCTCCTTGGGTTGAACTGCCCGTTCACCAAGGACATTTGCACGGTGGCCTGCCCCGTTCTCAGGGAGCATTCACCCGCAGCCGATGCACGCGGGAGCACAGGGACGGCGCACTTCCCAGCCAAGATCAGCTACACCACTCCACGGGACACCATCTGCGGTCCCTATGAGCGCGTCCGACCCTACGCAGCGATGGCGACGGTGGTCCTGCTGAGCGGGGACTGCCGCTCGGTCATTGCCGGGCGCTCCCCGAACACCATGAGCCTCAGCACCGCGAAACGGCCGATACCGGTCAGCGCCGACGCCGAAAGGTAGACGGCCTGCTCGGTCAGTGCGGAGGGCGCGGACTGGACGGCGTACAGACCCAGAAGCGCCCCGGTCGTGCACGCGTAGCTCACCGCGACGGTCAGCGCGGACTGGAGGTGGACCCGCAGGCCACTGCGCCCCTGGCGGAAAGACACCCGGCCGTGCAGTTCGGTGGCGATGAGGGTGGAGACGACGGTGACCAGAGCGTTGGCGGCGGCCAGCGGCATCCGGTCGTGGAGCAGCAGGAGCACACCGCTGGAGGCCAGCCCGACGCCGCCGCCGCAGACGACGAAGCGTACGAAGGACGCGATCGTCGGGCGGAACTCGCGCAGTCGAGTGGGGGTGGTCACAGGGGCCTCCGGGGAGCGGTTGAACCGTTGCCCCGATTCCATCCCGGAACCCATGGATCAAGCGTCACCCGAACGACCGGCTCGGTCCCCCACTCTTGTCGGGGTAGCGCCCCTAGCGAGCCCTAGGGGCTGCCGGGATGACGGCGAACCCTCCGGGGGCGTCCAGGTCCGAATCCCGCCGTGATCGCGGTCGACAAGCGCGATCGTCGGCGTAAGAACGACGCGCGCAGCGCCCCCGGCGCCCGGAGCGGAGGCGCGGCGGCGGCATCTGCGTCAGGCTGGGCGGGGATTGCAGTCGTCCCCAGGGAACCTCAGGAGACCCGCCGATGCCCACGACGCCGTACCACTACGACAATCTCAGCGCGCTGTTCGTCAACTGCACGCTCAAGCGGTCGCCGGACGTCAGCAACACCGAGGGGCTCATCGACAAGAGCCGCCGGCTGATGGAGAGCAACGGCGTGGCGACCACCCTGATCCGCGCCGTCGACCACGACATCGCGCCCGGTGTCTGGCCGGACATGACGGAACACGGCTGGGAGAGCGACGCCTGGCCGCAGCTGTACGAGCGTGTCATGGCGGCCGACATCCTGGTCCTGTGCGGGCCCATCTGGCTCGGAGACAACAGCTCCGTGACGAAGCGGGTCATCGAGCGGCTGTACGCCTGCTCCGGCGTCCTCAACGATCAGGGACAGTACGCCTATTACGGCCGCGTCGGCGGCTGTCTCATCACCGGCAACGAGGACGGTGTCAAGCACTGCGCCATGAACGTCCTCTACAGCCTCCAGCACCTGGGGTACACCATCCCGCCGCAGGCCGACGCCGGGTGGATCGGCGAAGCGGGCCCCGGGCCGTCGTACCTGGACCCGGGATCGGGCGGACCCGACAACGACTTCACCAACCGCAACACCGCCTTCATGACATGGAATCTGATGCACCTCGCGGCCATGCTCAAGCAGGCCGACGGCATCCCCGCCCACGGCAATCAGCGCACCGCCTGGGACGCGGGGTGCCGGCCGGACTTCCCCAACCCCGAGCACCGCTGACCGAGCACCGCTGAACCCCTCGCCCGCCACCGACGGCTTCGACTGGTGGCGGCCGGGCCTCGGGCTTACGGTCGAATGGTGGACCGGACCGGCCACCTCTGCCGTGAGGGCCCTGCACCATGGCTACTTCGCAGCCGACACCAGCGAGCGAGCCGCACCGACCGGGCGGCGACAACGCACCGCACGCAACCGACTCCGCCGTCGCCCCGAAACGGGGCGGCAACGGGCTGGCCCTGCTCGTCATCGCCTCGTGCCAGCTGATGGTGGTTCTCGACATCACCATCGTGAACATCGCGCTGCCGGAGATCCAGAACGATCTCAACTTCTCCACCACCAGCCTCTCCTGGGTGGTCAACGCGTACACCCTGACCTTCGGCGGGCTGCTGCTGCTCGGCGGCCGGGCCGGCGACATCCTCGGCCGCCGCCGGGTCTTCATCTTCGGCGTGCTGCTCTTCGTCCTGGCCTCGCTGCTCGGCGGCCTGGCCCAGAACGCCCCTCAACTCCTGGCCGCCCGGGCCCTCCAGGGCGTCGGCGGAGCCATCGCCTCGCCGACGGCGCTCGCCCTGATCACCACGACGTTCACCGAAGGCCCGGCCCGCAACCGGGCGTTCGGCGTCTTCGCGGCGGTCTCCGCCGGTGGTGGCGCAATCGGCCTGCTGGCGGGGGGCATGCTCGTCGAGTGGCTGGACTGGCGCTGGGTTCTCTTCGTGAACGTACCCATCGGCCTGCTCATCGCCGTCCTGACGCCCCGCGTCATCAAGGAGTCCGAGCGCCGTCCCGGCCGCTTCGACGTCACCGGCGCACTGATCTCGACAGTGGGCATGATTCTGCTGGTCTACGGCTTCATCCGGGCCGCCCAGGAGGGCTGGCGGGACACGTTCACCCTGCTGTCGTTCGGCGGCGCGCTTGTTCTCCTCGCCGCTTTCGTCCTGGTCGAACGGCGCTCCCGGCAGCCGATCACCCCGCTGAAGATGTTCGCCGACCGCAATCGTGCCGGTACGTACGGCATCATGCTGAGTCTCGCCGCAGCGATCTTCGGTATGTTCTTCTTCCTCACGCTCTTCGTGCAGAACGTCCTCGGGTTCGGCCCGCTCAAGGCCGGACTGGCCTTTCTGCCGGTGAGCGCGCTCATCGCGGTGGGCGCGGCCCTGGCCTCCCAGCTGCTGCCGAAGTACGGTCCGAAACCATTCATGGTGCTCGGGGCGCTCCTGGCGGCGGCGGGGCTGTCCTGGCTGACGCTGACCGATGTCGACTCGACGTACCTGGGCAGCATCCTGGGACCGATGCTGATCTTCAGCCTCGGAATGGGCATGCAGTTCGTGTCACTGACGCTGATGGCCGTCTCCGGCGTCCCCGCGCACGAGTCGGGAGCCGCGTCGGGGCTTCTCAACGTCACCCAGCAGGTCGGCGGATCGCTGGGCCTGTCGATCCTGGTCACGGTGTTCGGCACGGCCAGCCGGAACGAGGCCGAGAAGCAGGTGCCGGGCTTCCTGGCGCAGGCCTCCGCGGCGCAACGCGCGCGCTTCGAGCAGACCGGAGAGCTCCCCGCGCCCTGGGGCAGCGAGGTCCTGACATCCGGGGCGTCCGCGGCTTTCGTCGTCGCCGCGGCCTTCACCGTGATCGCGGCTCTGATCGCGCTGCTGGTCATTCAGGTACGGCCGGCCGACCTGGTCCGCCTCCAGGGCACACCGGGGCCGGGTCCCTGACACACCCGCCCCGCCCCCGCCCCGTCGCCCCGTCCTCGCTTCGCTGAGACCGGTCGCTCAGACCGGTCCTGCGGGTGTCCGCAGTACGTGCGCCCACACGGCCTTGCCGCCGATGTCCGCCTCGACGCCCCACCGCACAGTCGTACGGTCCAGGATGAGCAGCCCGAATCCACCGCCGGCCGTACGGAGGTCCGGGGTCCGCGGCGCCAGGAGCTGCCTGCCCGAGTCCCGTACGGTCAGACGGGCACCGTCGGGGGTCGGGCTCAGCTCCAGCCAGGCGTCCGTTCCGGCGTGCCGGTGGGCGTTGGTGACGAGTTCGGAGACGAGGAGCACCATCACCTCGATGCGCTCGGGCGGCCAGTCCCAGGTTTCCAGGCTGGTCCGCACCAGAGCACGCGCGTGGGCGAAGGCCCCGGGCTCGCGCGGAATGCGCCAGCTGTGGCTACGAGCGACGTCAGTCATGGCTGCCGTGCCGGCTGTCGTGAGCTGTGTCGTCCATAAGTTCCTCGGCCGGGCTGGGAAGGGTCTGGAGAAGGGTACGGGACGCCGAACCGTTTAATCCGGCGGACCTGGGCACAAGGCCACCATGATCGATCTTGAAGCTATCGTCTCCAGGGATGAGCGCCGCATATGACGATGCCCGTCCGCAGGCGCGGACTCGCCTCGCGCAGACCTTCCTTCAGCCTCCGGCAGACCGTGTTGTGCTTCGGTCTGCTCGCCTTGCTGCTGGGCGGCGCGGGCCTCACCCTGAAGCTGGCGGCCCGGGCGGCGGGTGAGCACCCCGGGGCGGCCGCGATGACGGCGGCGGCGCTGGTGGCCCTCACCGCGTTGTTGTGGAACGTACGCCGCCGCCGCGCCGCTGGGCGTATCGCCGACGCCGTCGTGGATGCCACCTACCGGATCGCCGAACCGCAGGACGCCCCCGAAGCGGTGCTGGAGCCGGAGGCTCACGCGCAGACGTTCGGGTCGGCGGATTACGCGGCCATGGACCCGGACAGCTTCGAGCAGGCCGTCGCCGCACTGTGCGAGCGGGACGGCTGCGTCGACATCGAGGTCGTCGGCGGTGCCGGAGACCTGGGCGCCGACGTCGTCGCGACCACCCCGGACGGCCGCCGCATCGTCATCCAGTGCAAGCGCTACGGCCCGTTGAACAAGGTCGGCTCGCAGGACGTCCAGCGCTTCGGCGGGACCTGCTTCGCGGTGCACGAGGCCCACATCGCGGCGGTCGTGACCACCGGCGAGTTCACACAGCCGGCCGCCGACTACGCCGAGCAGTGCGGCATTCTGTGCGTCGACCACCAGGGCCTCGTCGCCTGGACGGACGGCACGGGCGCCGCCCCCTGGGAGGCGGCGCAACCGTCACCGGCGTGACATACCGGTCACAGGAACCGGCGGATGGGCACTACGGCGGCCTCCCGGACCCGCTGCGCCGCGGACCGGCGCTTCCAGCGGCCGGGTGCGATGAGCTCGCTGACGGCGAGATCCTCGTCGAAGTGACCGTCGAGTGTCGCGGTGAACTCCGGGTCCAGGACCGCGAGCATGACCTCTTCGTCGTGGTCGAGGGAGCGGCGGTTGAAGTTCGTCGAGCCGATCAGCGAGGCGATCCGGTCGACGGTGATGACCTTGGCGTGCATCATCGTCGGCTGGTACTGGTAGATCTTCACGCCGCACTCGGTGAGGTCCTCGTAGTACCACTGGCCGGCGAGCTGGCAGACCCGCTTGTCGGTGTGCGGCCCGGGCAGCAGGATCTCCACCGTCACCCCGCGGCGCGCGGCCTGGCACAGCAGCTCGACGAAGTACGCGTCGGGAGCGAAGTACGCGGTCGTCAGGCGGAACCGCTCCTCGGCGGACTGCAGCATGACCCGGATCAGCGTCTGCATGTCCTGCCAGCCGAAGCCGGCCGACCCGCGCACCACCTGCACCACCGAGTCGCCCTGGGGCTCGTGGTCGACGAACCGGTCGCGGTCGTCGAAGAGTTCGTCGTGGCACTCGGCCCAGTTCTGGGCGAAGGCGGCGGCCACACCGTCCACCGCGGGCCCGCGGACCTGCACATGGGTGTCGCGCCACTCGTTCTCATTACGTGCGTCGCCGCACCACTCCTGCGCGATGCCGACCCCGCCGGTGAACGCGGTCTGCTCGTCGACGACGAGGACCTTGCGGTGGCCGCGGTGATTCTGCTTGAGCGGCGACAGATAGAGCGGCTTGCGGAACCACGCCACCTGGACACCGGCCCGCTCCATCGCCCGCAGCTGGTCCTTCTCGATCAGCCGGCTGCCGAATCCGTCAAGCAGCAGCCGCACCCGCACCCCTTCAGCGGCCTTTTCCGCGAGCGCCCGCGCGAACTGGCCGGCGATGTCGCCGCGCCAGTACACGAACGTCATCATGTCAACGGTGTGCTCCGCGGAACGGATGCCGTCGAGCATCGCCTCGAAGATCGCGTCCCCGTTACGGAGCGGGACGACGGAGTTGCCCTCGGTCGCCGCGATCCCTATCAGCCGCTCCAGGCGGCGGCGTATGCGCGTGGCGCGCTCTTCCATGGGACGCCCGCCGGGTGCCGGGTCCGAGCTCTGGGCGTTCAGGTCGGGCAGATCCTGCGTACTGGTCATGTCGTCACCTGCCGGCGCGCGAGTGAGTTGAGTGAGTAAGTGAGTGAGGAGTGAGCGCCCGGGTACCCGGTCCGGCGCGGGCAGGCGCAGCGAGCCGACTGTACCGGTGGACCCGGGCGCGGCACACCATCCGAAAATTCTTGCCGAAAGACAGGAATGCAATGTTGAAGTCCGGGCAGACGCTCTCCTGGTAAGCAGGTTTCCCTGGGGAGGATGGACGATGACAGCGACTACGGCGCAGGCCACCGGCACCATGAGCACGGAGATCGGCGAGCTGCCGTGGATCGAGGACGCGGGGAAGGTCGCACCGAAGGACGCCCGGGCACTGTCCAAGCTGTTCTTCGACCAGCTTCAGGTCCTGGAAGAGGGCACGCGAGAGCACCAGTACGCGCGCAACACCCTCATTGAGATGAACCTCTCCCTGGTGCACTTCGCCGCGCGCCGATTCCGCAACCGCGGCAGTGGCGAGATGGAGGACGTCGTCCAGGTCGGCACCATCGGTCTCATCAAGGCCATCGACCGGTTCGACCTCTCCCGCGAAGTGGAGTTCACCACATTCGCCCTCCCCTACATCGCCGGTGAGATCAAGCGGTTCTTCCGCGACACGACCTGGGCCGTCCACGTGCCCCGGCGTCTGCAGGAGCTGCGCGTCGAACTCGCCAAGACCAAGGAACAGCTGGCCGTCACCCTGGACCGCGAGCCGACCGTCAAGGAACTCGCCGAGGGCCTGGAGCTCAGCGAGGAAGAGGTCATCGAGGGCATCGTGGCGTCCAACGGCTACACCGCGGGATCCCTGGACCTTCCCAACGACGGCGGCGAGAACGGCCGGGCGAGCACGGCGCGTACGTTCGCCGACGTGATGGGTGCACCCGACCCCGGCATGGAGATCGTGGAGAACCTGCACACCCTGGCCCCGCTGCTGAACAGGCTGGACCCGCGCGAGCGCAGCCTCATCGAGATGCGTTTCGGGCAGGAGATGACGCAGTCGCAGATCGGCGCCGAACTCGGTGTCTCGCAGATGCAGGTGTCGCGGCTCCTCACTCGCACGATCGGCAAGCTCCGTACCGGCATGCTGGCCTGAGGCCCACCCTGTCCGACGTACCGGCCCACCCGGAGACGGGGCCGGCATCACCCCACCGAGGAGTGAGATCACCTTGCTGATGGCCCACCCTGTCGTACTGAGAGAGCTGGTCGAGCAGTACCGCGCGCTGCAGGCCCTGGATGCCGGGCAGGATGTCGCCGAGTCGACGCTCCGGCTGGAGGATGTCGTCTACACGCTGTGCGTCTCGACGGGGACCCGGACGGTGGAGGCGGCTCTGTCCGTGGCCGAAGAGCGGCTGGGCGCGGTCCGGGCCGACGCCTCGGAGCCCACACCTGAGGACGTACGGCTCACTGCCTGACCCGCCCGTTCCGGCGATGACACCGGGGCGGGCGTTCGCCATGTCCACGTGTCGGCGGGTACGTCCGCACACACAATACGATTGCCATACGGCAACTATGGCCACATATGCCCGACGCACATGCGGATCGATCAGCCCCGGACCCCGGTCCACCTCACTCCTCAAGGCAGGGACATATGTCATCGATGCCCGACAACCTGAACGTCGAAGTCACGGTGCACGACCCCCTCACGGCGGTCGTGACCTTGGGCGGCGAACTGGACCTGGACACCGCGACCCTGCTGCACACGCACTTGGCCACCCAGATCCACCACGGGCGCCACCACCTGGTGATCGACCTCTCGGCCCTCGACTTCATGGACTCGTCGGGCCTCAACACATTGATCAAGGCGGCCCGCGAAACACGTCAGTCCGAGGGGAACCTGCACCTCGCCGCGCCCACGCCGACCGTACGGCGACTCCTGGACATCACCGGGATGAGCACCGCCACCCCCCTCTACTCCACCGTCGACGAGGCACTGGCGGTCGCGGCGGCGTCTTCCGCCGACACCCAGGGGTCGTAAGTCCGGGCAAGGCACGGGCCCTGCCAGTTCCCAGATTCACCGAGTGCCCCAGGAGGCCCGCTGTGCAAGAGACGACGAGCAGACCGGAAACGTCGAGAAGCGAGAGCCAGGACGAGCGGGCGGACCGCCAGTGGGGGGAGCTGGTGCAGGAGGTCCGCATAGCCCAGACCGGCGTGCAGATCCTGCTCGGCTTCCTCCTGACCGTCGCGTTCACCCCGCACTTCCAGGATCTGGCGTCCACCGACAAGTACGTGTACGTCATGACTGTGGTGCTGGGGTCCACCGCAACCGGGGCACTGATAGGGCCCGTCTCGTTCCACCGCATCGTCTCGGGCCGGCGCATCAAGCCGCAGGCCGTGAAGTGGGCGGCCCGGCTCGTCTTCACCGGACTGATCCTTCTGCTGGCGACGCTGACCTCCGCGCTTCTTCTTGTTCTGCGCGTCGCGATCGACAACACCTGGGCACCCTGGCTCGTCTCCGCCGTTGTTCTCTGGTACCTGGTGTGCTGGTTTGTCCTCCCCTTCTGGGCGCGAGGACGCTATAGCGTCGAGTGAGGGTTATGGTTGCGGCGTGGAAGGAACTCCGCGTGCGCGTCGGCGCCGGCCGATGATGCGAGCTTCGGAGATGTGGCCCGGCTGTCGGCCCGTCGGAGCGGCTTCCGCGGTTCGCCGTGCGTGGTTGTCGCCCGCCGCGCCGGTGTCCCTCGGTCACCACGCGCCCCGGTCCTTCCTGGAGACCGATTCGGAGTGTCAGCGTTATGGCCGTGAACCCCGCCGCCCCCCGCCGGCGATCGCGCGAAGCAGCGACCGCCGCGAGCGAGGTCATCGAGCTGCTTGACGCGTTCTGGGAGCGAGGTCGGGACGCGGTCTCAGCCCATCCCGTTTCCTCGTCGCAATTGCGCGTGCTCTACAGCCTCGGCCGCGAGGAAGGCATCAATCTGCGCACGCTGGGCAGCAACTGGGTTCGGCGCCGCCGTCCGTCAGCCGACTGTGCGACCGGCTCGAAGCCCTGGGCTTCATCGAACGCAAGCCGAGCCAGGTGAGCCGGCGAGAACTCGAGCTCCACCTCACCAGCAAGGGCCGGGCCCACCTGCGCGAACTGCGGGCTCGGCGCGAAGATGTGCTGCTCACGACGATCGAAGCGATGTCGGCGACGCAGCGCAACGCGCTGAGCGAGGGGCTGAGGGGTTTTCAGGCCGCTGCGGCCGAGGCCGAGCCCGTCCCGCGCAGCACCAAGCCGGGCGACACCGCGCAGTCGGCGTGACGGCGCCCGACTTCCACGAGGTCCTACCGGCGGGATTCCCACAGCGCCCTTCATGTACACAAGTTGACGATCCGACAGGACCGGTGACAGATCTGTGACAGTTAGAGCCAGCATACAGTTGCCGACGAGCAAGTAACTACAGCTGTTCAACCTCGTGGCCGGAATCCGCCGAACCGGCCGGCCGGCCGTACCAGTCGAGGCACAGCAGCACGGCGTCGTCGTCGAGGGGTCTCTCCCCGTGATAGGCGGTCAGCTCCCGTAGCACCGCGCCCGGAACCTGAGTGGGCGGCAGGAGCCGGGTGGCCGCCAGGCCCCGGGCCAGGGCACGGTCTCCGTAGCTGCTGCCGTCCGAGGAGAGCGTGCCGTACACGCCGTCGCTGCCGATCAGCAGCCGGTCCCCCGGGCGGACCCGCAGCCGCTCGGTGACGTAGGACGTGTCTCCGAACATCCCCAGGGGCAGCTGCGCGTCGAAGGGGACCTCGTCGACCGTGCGGTCCCGCAGGCGCCACATGCGCGGGGATCCCGCGTCCACGGCCTCGACGTCCCCCGAGTCCAGATCGAAACGCAGCAGCAGAATCGCCACGTGGGCCGCACCCCGGTACTGGGCGTGGACCGCTTGATCCGCGAGCGCGGCCTGGTCGGCGAGCCCGAGCCCCGCCCGGCGGGCGTTGCGCAGGGCGTTGACAGCCAGGTTGGTCAGCAGCGCGGCCTCGATCCCCTCCCCCATGCCGTTGGTGACCGCGACGGAGAGATGGTCGGCCGAGATGGACCAGTCGAAGTTGTCTCCGTGGATCGCGTACGCCGGCTCCAGGTGCGCGCCCACGGTGAACTCGGGGCGCGCACAGGAGCGGCCCGGCAGCAGCTGCCACTGCATTTCGGCGGCGAGCGTCAGGCGTGCGGCGCGGCGGGCCAGCACGTACAGGTCGGTGTCTCGCTCTGCGACCAGAATCTCGTGCCCGAGGGCTTCACAGACGTGCGCGATCTCGGGCAGCAGGGCCGGGGTGTAGTCGTCCTCGGCAAGGGTCACCGTGAGCACGCCCATACGCTCGCCCCGGATGGTGACCGGGAGATGGAGCATCACCGTCCCGGCCGTCCTGTCGGTCACAACAAGTGGTTCCTGGGAACCGAAGGCCCGGCCCTGGGGGCTGTCGTGGATCGGTACCGGGTCGGTGCGATAGGAGGTCTTCTCCACCGACTGCAACGACCTCACCCCGTAGTCGGCCAGTCGCAGTTCGACCCGCGTGGCCTCGTAGTGCTCGCGCAGCGCCACTGTGACGACGTCGAGCAGCAGGTGCGGGGCAGCGGTTCGCAAGGCGCGCTCGACGGCGGCGATCTTGTCCACGGGTTCCTGACTTCTTGCGGAGGGCGGGTCGAGGAGATCGTACGCAGGTGGCCCCCGGCGGACGGGCGAGCCCTGCCACCGTAACGAACGGCCCACTCGACATGACCGTTTTGTGTGCCGGTGGGACAATTCCATTATGCGCAGGACGGCGCGCGCAGTCGCGGCCGTCACACTCCACCGGACAGGCAGGCAGGTCATGGCGAAGAAGCCGAAGGCGTCCCAGCCCTCGCACGGCAAGGCATCGAGCCGGCACGGGGACACCGAGCAGCACGGCTGGTCCCCGGACGTGGACAAGACCCGGCAGCAGGACAACCCCAGTGATCATCGCTCGTTCCACGCCGACGAGTACGCCCCGGAGGCGGGCCCCGGCAGGAAGATCTCCCGGGAGGAGAGCAAGCCGGTGCCGGGCGACACCGCCAAGACCAGCGGCCGCCGGGGCGAGGACCTGGGCAAGGGAAAGTCCGAGACGGGTACGCAGGACGAAGGCCGGCGCGGCCGCTCGGGGCGTCCCAGCGGCAGCAAGGACGCCTCGGCGTACACCGGCGTCGACGCTCAGGACGCACCGGACAAGCGCAAGCGGGGCTAGGTGTTCTGTCCACGGAGGTTGGTGACAGTGATCACGGTGGGGTGATCTTGAATGAGTGAGGGCCTTCCGGGTTCGGTGTGGATTGCGACATCGACATCGAACGACAGAAGGCCCTCATGCCCCACCGTAATGCACCCCTGACCGAGACCGGCCGTCTGCGCCTGGCCCGCTGCGTCGTGGACGACGGCTGGTCGCTGCGCCGGGCCGCCGAACGCTTCCAGGTCTCGCCGACGACAGCCCAGCGATGGGCCGGGCTCGCGCCCGACGGGCCCTCGAAGGAGCCCGTCAGCAGATCCGGGGCAGCTGTTCCCCGATCGGCAGGTCGACCACGCGGGTGCCGCCAAGCCCGGTGCGGGCCACCACCATGCCGGGATGGGCCTCTACCGCCTCGCCGATCACCGTGGCGTGCGCGCCCAGCGGGTGTGCCCGCATCGCGGCCAGTACCGCATCGGCTTCGGCGCGGGGCACGAACGCGACGAGCTTGCCCTCGTTGGCGACGTACATCGGGTCGAGGCCCAGAATGGCGCAGGCATTGGCCACAGCTTGTGGGACCGGCACCTTGCGCTCCTCGATCACGACTCCCGTTCCGGAGGCCGCGGCGATCTCGTTGAGCGCCGCGGCGAGCCCGCCGCGGGTGGGATCGCGCAGTACGTGCAGATCCGGCGTCACCGCGAGCATGGTGTCCACGAGCCCGCCCAGTGCCGCGCAGTCGCTCTCGATCTCCACGCCGAACTCCAGGCCCTCACGTACGCTCATGATCGCCACGCCGTGGACGCCGATCTCGCCGCTGACGATCACCACGTCGCCCGGGACGACCCGCTGCGGCCGCAGATCGACCCCGTCGGGGATGAGCCCGATTCCGGCCGTGTTGATGTAGATGCCGTCGCCGTGGCCTGCTTCGACGACCTTGGTGTCGCCGGTCGCCACCTCGACGCCCGCCGCGCGGGCCGCCGCGCCGAGCGCCTGCGCGACCTTCGCCACGACCTCGACTTCGACGCCCTCTTCCAGGATGAATCCGCAGGAGAGGTACGCGGCCCTGGCCCCGCTCATGGCGAGGTCGTTGACCGTACCGTTGACCGCGAGGTCGCCGATGCTGCCGCCGGGGAAGAACAGCGGCCGCACCACGAAGGAGTCGGTGGAGAAGGCCAGCCGGGCTCCGCCCACGGTGACCGCCGCTGCGTCGCCCAGCTGCGCGAGAGCCTGACCGCCGTACGCGGGCGCGAAGATGTGCTCGACCAGTTCGGCGGACATGGCGCCGCCGCCGCCGTGCCCCATCACCACGCGGGGCTGGTCACGCAGCGGAGCCGGGCAGGTCCACGCCATGAGGTCCACAACAGGCTCTGCCGGTGCTCCGGACATGCGGAGCTTCGTGGTCTCAGACAACGGGACTCGCCTCCAGGGGTACGCGCGTTGCGTTCGTGTGGTCCAGGCGCCGGTAGAGGTAGTACGCGGCGCACGCGCCCTCGTTGGAGACCATCGTCGCTCCGAGCGGGTTGCGGGGGGTGCAGGTGGTGCCGAACGCCTCGCATTCGTGCGGCTTCAGCAGGCCCTGCAGGACCTCGCCGCTGCGGCATTCGGCCGGCTCACGGGTGTCGATGCCGGTCACGGAGAAGCGGTGCTCCGCGTCGTAGTCCCGGTAGCGGGAGGACAGCTGCCAGCCACTGGCGGGGATGACTCCGATGCCCCGCCAGGCGCGGTCGGTGACCTCGAACACGTCCTCCAGCATGGCCTTCGCCGCCGGATTTCCCTCGGGCCGTACGGCGCGGGCGTACGCGTTGTCCACCCGGTGCTCGCCGCGTTCCAGCTGCCGCACGGTCCGGCGTACGCCCTCCAGGATGTCCAGCGGCTCGAAACCGGTCACCACGATCGGCACCCGGTACCGCTCGGCCAGCTCCGGGTACTCCCCCACCCCCATCACGCTGCACACGTGCCCCGCCGCGAGGAAGCCCTGCACCCGGCAGCTCGGGGACTGCATGATGGCCTCGATCGCCGGGGGCACCCGCACGTGGGAGACCAGCAGGCTGAAGTTCTCGATGCCGAGCCTGCGTGCCTGGTGGACCGTCATGGCGTTGGGCGGCGCGGTGGTTTCGAAGCCGATGCCGAAGAACACCACCTGGCGGTCCGGGTTCTGCTGCGCCACCCGCAAGGCGTCCAGTGGCGAGTAGACCACCCGCACGTCGCCGCCCTCGCTGCGGACCCGGAACAGGTCACGGCCGGTGCCGGGGACGCGGAGCATGTCTCCGAACGAGCAGAAGATCACTCCGGGGCGCGACGCGATCTCCAGTGCCTTGTCGATGACCTCCAGCGGTGTGACGCACACCGGACAGCCCGGTCCGTGGATCAGCTCCACCTTCTCCGGCAGGAGCTGGTCGATGCCGTGCCGGATGATGGTGTGCGTCTGGCCGCCGCAGACCTCCATCAGGGCCCACGGCCTGGTGACGGTGGAGTGGATGTCGTCGAGCAGGCGCTTGGCCAGTTCGGGGTCCTGGAATTCGTCGATGTACTTCACTGCCGGCCCTCCTGCACTGCTTCGTCCTCGGCGGCCCACGGGGATCCGGCGGCCTCCGCTGCCAGCTCCCAGGGGTCGCCGAACTCCTCCTGAAGCATGCCGAGCGTCGCGAACAGCTCCAGGGTCTGTTTCGCCGACTCCTCGTCGAGGCGCTGCAGGGCGAACCCCACGTGGACGATGGCGTATTCGCCGACCTGGAGGTCGGGCAGGTATTCCAGGCAGACCTCCTTGACCACGCCACCGAAGTCGACGGTGGCCATGCGGGTGCCGTCCCGTTCGGCGATGTCCAGAACTCTGCCGGGTACCGCGAGGCACATGTGTTTCTCCTCTGGTGCGAGCGACGTCGGTGGGTGGATGGGGCGTGGGTTGGCGGTGCGGGGGTTGGCGATGCGGTCAGTGGGCGGTGCGTGCGGCCACCATGAGCTGGCCGAGGGCAAGCCCCCCGTCGTTCGGAGGGATCCGGTGATGGCGCAGGACGGTGAAGCCATGCGTGCGCAGCGCCTCGGCGCAGGCCGATGACAGCAGGGTGTTGGCGAAGACCCCACCGGTGAGGACGACGGTGTCCAGGCCGTGGCGCTCGCTCGCCCTGACACAGGTTTCGCGTACGAGGCGGACGACGGCGGCGTGGAAGCGTGCCGCGACGAGCGCCGGTGGGGTGCCGGCCCGAACATCGCCGGCGATCGCCGTGAGTACGGGCGAGGGGTCGGCGGTCAGTGCGCCTTCGGCGCCGCCCGGCGCCGGCGAGCGCAGTGCGAAGTCGTAGCCGGGGCCATCGTGCGGGGCGGCGGTCACGGCTGCGGCTTCGAGCTCGACGGCGGCCTGGGCTTCGTACCCCGAGCGGTGGCACACGCCCGCGAGGGAGGAGACTGCGTCGAAGAGGCGTCCCATGCTTGAGGTGGGCACGCAGTTCACCCCCTGCTCCAACTGCTGTTCCAGCAGGCGCAGTTCGTCGGGAGGGCAGGCCCGTACGCAGGGCAGGTCGTCCGTCCAGGGCAATCGGGCCGCGCGCAGATGCGCCAGAGCCATGCGGTAGGGCCGTCGTACGGTCGCGTCGCCGCCCGGCAGTGGCACGTACCCGAGGTGGCCGAACCGGCTGTATCCGTCGTAGTCCGCCAGCAGGATCTCGCCGCCCCACACCGCCCCGTCGTCGCCGTACCCGGTGCCGTCGAAGGCGACGCCGATCACCCTGCGGCTGCCGTCCAGGCCGTGCTCGGCCATCGCCGACGCGATGTGCGCGTGGTGATGCTGGACCCTCACGACCGGCCGGCCCGTGCTGCGGCGCGCCGCCCACTGCCCGGAGCGGTAGCCGGGGTGCCGGTCGGCGGCGATGAGCTCCGGGCTCACCCCCGTGACCGTCTCCAGATGCGACACGGCGCGTTCGCAGGCCTGCTGGGTGGCCAGGTCTTCCATGTCCCCGATGTGTGCGGACAGCCAGGCCCGGCGGCCTTCGGCCAGGCAGAACGCGTTCTTCAGGTCGCCGCCGACGGCGAGGGACGGCCGCACCGGCACCGGCAGGGCGATGGGCATCGGTGCGTACCCCCGCGAGCGGCGCACGGTCAGCTGCTGCCCGTCGCAGACGCGTACCACCGAGTCGTCGCACGGCACATGGATGGGGCGGTCGTGCGTGAGCCAGGCATCGGCCAGGTGCGCGAGCCGGTCCACGGCGTCGGCGTCGTCGGTCACGATGGGCTCGCCGGCCACGTTGCCGCTGGTCATGACGAGCAAGCGCGGCCCGTCCGGGTCACCGGGCAGGCCCAGAAGGAGGTGGTGCAGGGGGGTGTACGGGAGCATCACACCGAGGTCGGGGCTGCCCGGGGCGACCGCGTCCGACAGCCGCACGGCTCCCGGCGGCGTGAGCGGTACGCGGCGGCGGCGCAGCAGGACGACCGGACGGACGGTGCCCGTGAGCAGCTCGCGCTCTTCGCCGCCCAGCTCGACCAGGTGCTCGACGTCGGTGAGGTCGCGGGCCATCACCGCGAACGGCTTGCCGCCACGTGCCTTGCGGGAGCGCAGCAGGGACACGGACCGGGTGTTGGCCGCGTCGCAGGCGAGGTGGTAGCCGCCAAGACCCTTCACGGCGAGAATCGCGCCGTCGGCCAGCAGCCCGCGTGCTGCGGCGACCGGGTCCGGGCCGGCCACGGCGCGTGGGGGCCGCTCAGGGGCGGGGTCCGCCAGGAGCAGGCGCAGGCGCGGCCCGCAGGCGGGGCAGGCGACGGGCTGTGCGTGGAAGCGCCGGTCGGCCGGGTCCGCGTACTCGCGCGCGCAGTCGGGGCACATGGGGAAGCGGGCCATGGTGGTGTGGGCGCGGTCGTACGGCAGTGCGGTGACGATGGTGAACCGCGGCCCGCAGTGCGTACAGGTGATGAAGGGGTGGCGGTGGCGCCGGTCGGCCGGATCGGCCAGTTCGCCGAGGCAGTCCGCGCAGGTGGCCACGTCCGGCGAGACCAGTGTGCGGGCGGGCCCGCAGGGCCCGGAAGCGGCGATGACGAAACCGGAACCTCCTTCGGTGGGCACCTCCTCGTGGCCGATGCTCTCGACAACGGCCAGCGGGGGCGCTTCGGCGGTGAGCCGGTCGCAGAAGAGGGCGAGCGCCGATGGGGTGCCTTCGACTTCGGCGACGACCCCTTCCGCCGAGTTGGTGACCTGCCCGGCCAGGCCGAGTTCGGTGGCGACGGCGTACACGAAGGGACGGAAGCCGACGCCCTGCACCACGCCGCGCACCGTGACGCGCCGGCGCTGGAGGGTGTCGGTGACGAGCGGGCCGGGTTGATACGTCGTCACGGGCCGGTCGGCGTTGCGTGGTGGTGATGGTGGCCGTGTGTGTGGCCGTGCCCGTGCTGCTCCTGCTGCTCCTGCTGCTGCTGCTGCTGCTGCTGCTGCTGCTGCTGCGAGGCCATCACGGGAACGTGCCCCGCGGTCCCGTCCTTCTGGACCGCCACGGCCCGGTCGAGCAGCGCGCCGACACCCTCGCCCCGTCGGGCGGAGGTCAGGACCACCTCCACGCCGGGGTTGACCCGTTCGACATGGGCGCGAAAGGCCGCCTCGTCGAACTCGACGGCCTCGGCGATGTCGGTCTTGGTGACGACCACCAGGTGGGCGAGGCCGAACGCCGTCGGGTACTTGAGCGGCTTGTCCTCGCCCTCGGTCACCGAGGCGAGCACCACCCGCAGCGACTCGCCTAGGTCGTAGGAGGCCGGGCACACGAGGTTGCCGACGTTCTCCACGAACAGCAGCCGGGTGTCATCGGGGAGCCAGCCGTCGAGGTGCCCGCCGAGCATCCCGGCTTCCAGGTGGCACAGCCCGTCGGTGAGAACCTGCTTGACCGGGACGCCGGAGCGGGCCAGGCGCACGGCGTCGTTCTCGGTGGCGAGGTCGGCCGTAAGGGCTGCGACGGGGATGCCTCGCTCCCGGGCGAGGACGAGTTCGCGTTCCAGCAGGGCGGTCTTGCCGCTGCCGGGGCTGGAGAGCAGGTTGACGACGGTGGTTCCGCGAGCGGCGAGCGCGGCGCGCAGTGTGTGCGCGGTCGCGTCGTTCTTCGCGAGCACCGCCTGCTGGAGGTCGACAACTCGGCACATGTTCAGCGCTCCTCCGAGACGGGTTCACGGGTATGTGTGGGCGCCTGGTCGTCCTCCCAGAGCACGCCGGCGATCTGCAATTCGCGGCCCGAGAGGAGTTCGGCCGCCGCGGCGCCGCACACCGGGCAGCACAGCTGAGGGGGCATGCCCGTCGCCCATTCGTCCGCGCAGGGCTCGCAGCGGGCCCGGGCGTCTACGGGCTCGGTGACCAGTTCGGCGCCTTCGAGGATCGTCCCGGCGCACGCCAGCTCGAAGCAGAAGGCCAGCGCGTCGGGGACGACCCCGGCCAGCTGGCCGACCTGGAGCCGCACCGAAGTGACGGCTGTGGCGCCGCCGGCCCGCGCCGCTTCTTCCACCTGGCCGACGACGGCCAGCGCGATGGACATCTCGTGCATCGGTCTCCGTCCTGCATGCGACGTGCTGCATGCGAAGTCCTGCATGCGACGCCCTGCATGCGACGTCCCGCATCCGGCGCTTGCTGCACGCCGCTGTGCCGGTCCATTAGACGGGGCGGGCCGGGCGCCGGGCGCCCGGCACACCGGCCGCGCCCCACCACGTACACCGTTCGGTCCAGCCGCCCGGCCTGGGGCGGGCCCGTTTGTGACGTCACATCGAGCGGATCCGCAGGTAGCGCCTGATGTCGGGCAGAACCTGCATCGCGACGGCGACCAAGGCGGCTGCTGCCGCGCCGCCGAAGATGGCCTTCTTCATGGTGGGGTCCATTTCTGTCCGTTTCTCAGTTCGATGCCGGGCCGGCCACGGCCCGTGCGGCGGGTGCTGTCTGCTCGTTCTCGCGTACCAGGTCCAGAACCAGCCGCACGGCGGCCGGTACGGCGGCGGCCACCGGTGCGCTGAGACCCATGCCCTCTTCCACGCAGGCCGGTTCGCAGCCCACGACGAGGGTGCGGCCCGGCGGGACGCCGCCGGTTCCCGCGCACAGGGTGCCCAGGAGGGCCAAAACGGCGTCGGGTGTCATCCGGTGACCGTCGAGCAGGGCGTTCTGCGGCTCGACGGCTTCGGGTGTGCCCGCGTCGATCAGGTAGACCGTTCCCGGGGCTCCGCCGCGCGCGGTGGCGTCGACCATGACGAGCGTGTCGTAGCCGTCGAGGAGTTGATAGGCCAGGTGGACACCGCGTACCCCGATGTCCACGACGTCGACGTGTTCGGGCAGTTCCAGCGCTGCCAGTTGGCGCACCGTCTCGACGCCGAACCCGTCGTCGCCGAGAAAGATGTTGCCGATACCGGCGACCAGGGTCCGGCGGCTCTCGTGTGTCTCTTCCCCAGGGGGATTCACGCATCCTCCTCGGGGGTGATCTCGTCGGGCTGGAAGTACAGGAACCGGCCCTGTTCGCGCCGGATGTCGGCGCCCGGGTCGCCCTCCACCGTCACCGCGACGTGCACTCCCCCGTCGACGTCGTGCAGTACGGCCTCGACGTGAGCGATGCGGTCGTGCAGGAACAGGTCCTGGGCGTCGGTACGCCGCAGACCCGGGCGGAGCCGCACCCGGCTGCCCACTCCGACCGACCGGCCGTCCACTACGATCCGGTCGCGCATCGGATCGACGCTGCTGTCGCTCTCCGGGTCCCACCAGGGGGTGTCCGGGCGCAGTACGCCGTGTGGGTCGGCCAGTTCCGGGCCACCCGAGGGGGTGGGCGAGGGCGCTGCGGGTCCGGTGACCTCGCGCAGGGCCCGTACCGCACCGTGCAGCCGCTCCAGCACCTCGGGAGGCATCGAGTCGGCCAGGTCGATGACGGCCGCCGCGCGCGCGTCGGTGCCCCGGGCCTCCCGTTTCTCCTGGTCGGTGAGGGCAGCGGTGCGCAGGGCGAGGATCTCGTCGATCTCGGTGGCGTCGTACAGCGCTCCGGGGCTCTCCGGGGCGATGGCCGGGTGGTCCTCCAGGATGATCGGGGAGGACAGCACCAGGTCGGTGCGAGGCGCCTCGCCGGCGAGGACCGGCCAGGTGTGCAGGTTCCGGCAGGCGGCGACCGCGCCCTTGGCCCATTGGGGCGGGTCGGTCATCGACAGGAAGGACCCGGAACTGAGGCCCAGCAGCAGATGGGTGGCGACCAGTGAGTGCACGAGCGCGGCGTCCCGGTCCGAGCGTTGGCCGCGCGGACGTTCAGCGCCGTGGGTTTCGCCGCCCGGACGTTCGCCGCCGTGGGTTTCGCCGTCCGGTGTCCAGGGGCTGGTGTTCTCGACGATGGCGGTGAGCCGCAGCGCCCGGTAGGGCCCGTCGAGTTCACGGGCGCTGAGCCGTACGACGCCGCTGATCTCCTCGCAGCGGCGGACCAGCCGGCCCACGGTCCGGCCGTCCTCGTCGAGCACGGGCTCGGTCTCCTCACGCGCGGGCCGCGTGAAGGGCACGACTGCGCCCTCTCCACTGAGTTCCGCCACGGCCGTGACGACCTCGACCCGTTCCTCGGCGCCCTCGTCCCAGGGCACCAGGACGCGGTCGGGCAGGTGGAGTTCGGGCACGGTCTCGAAGGTGCCGTCGTCGCGGAGCTGCTGGACCGTGCGCCGCTGGGCGTGCAGGAACCGCAGCTCGGCGGCGAGCGTCGCCCCCGCCTTCGGCTCCATCAGGCATTCGGTGTGCTGGAAGTCGTGCTCCTCGTACTGCACGCCCCAGGCGGGCGGCACCAGCACTCCGAACTGCCAGCGCAGCCGGTTCTTGGCCGCCGATGCCCGGTACGGGTAGAGCACGTACCCCTCGAAGAGGACGGTGTCGGCGACGTGCCGGGCGGTGGCGAACCGGGCGTCCATGTCCGGGGTGAGCTGCGTCGCGGAGGTCGTCACGGTGCGGTCCTCTCGATGGCGCGCGAGAGCAGGGCGTGGGCCGGCGTACGGGCGGGAGCCTGCGCGGGGGGTGGCTGCTGCGACTCCAGGAGCGTCTGGACAGTCGCCTCCCAGGACGCCAGCGCGCGCTCCGAGCGGAAGCGGAGCAGGGCGTCCATGGTCTCGCGGGGCAGGCGGAGCCAGCCGCAGCCCGGGAAGTGCTGCTCGACCATCTCCCGCCAGGTCACGACCGGCATCCGGTACGACGCCTCCCGGTCCCAGGGCACCGGTTCGACGTGAAAGCCGCCCGCGCCGGTGAACGCGGTGCCGGAGAACAGCATGAGCAGTGGCACCTCGCCGTCCTGGAGGGCGTTGAAGTACCGGGTCGCCGCGATGTCCATGTCGTACGTGCAGGGCACGACGAGGTCGGTCTCCGTCTCGCCGGTGAAGGACGGGACCATGACGGTGACCTGGGCGAACTGCACCGGCTGGAGCGTGCTGCCCCACCGTGAGCGCTCCCCGAACAGGTCGTTCAGCGCCTCCGCCTCGCCCTGGCCGTACGTGCGCCGGGCCGGCTCGATGCGAATCTGGCAGCGCAGGGCGAGGGCGTGCACGCGGACACCCTCGGACGCCGTGACGCGCAGCCGGAAGACCAGGGTGGGTCCGGCGGCGTACTGGTCGGCGCGTACTCCGATGCAGGTGAAGGAGAACTCCGTCATGGCCGCCCTCCTTCGACGGCGGGAGCGGGGGCGTGGGCGGCGGGGGCGTGGGCGTGGGCCCGCCGGTCCACGTGCTCGAAGAAGGCGTTCAAGTCGGCCCTGGCCTCGGCGCCGCCGTCGAAGCCCTGCCACAGCAGCCGCATGCGGCCCACCAGTTCGTAGCAGATGTCGATCGGCACCAGGTAGCAGGCGGTGCGTCCCTCCGAACGGCGCAGCAGCAGCGCCTCCACGTCGGGTTGGAGCCCGGCGGCCAGCGGGCTGCTGCCGAGCACGGCCTGCCACGTGGACGGGTCGAGTTCGCTCTCGGTGGCGCCGGCCGGGCTCGGGTAGAGCGCGACCAACCGGTCCAGGGCGGCGTTGCGGAAGAAGAAGGCGACGCTGACGGGGATCTGGAGGAGCTCCCAGACCTGGTCGTCGAGGTGGTGTTCCGGGTCCGACAGGTAGCGGTCCGGGACGGCCTTGAACCGGCCCTGCGCGGCGCCCGGCTCCGCGAACAGCATCGCGCAGGGCGCGCAGGCGCAGGCCAGCGAGCGCTGTTCAATGTCCACCAGGTGTCGGTGGCCGCCTTCGATGACGGGTACGCCGCACAGTTCGCACCGCTCCTGCGGGGGAGGGCGTTCCGCGACGAAGCGGCGCAGCCCCTGGGGCCCCGATGGCTGCCCGGGGCGTCGCGTCCCCACCGGCGGCGCGCTCACGGGGCCTTCGCCGGGGCGGGGGCATGGCCGGCCGGGCCGGTGGGCGGCCCGGTCCTGATCTGGAGCAGGGCCGGTTCCGCGGCGGCGGCCGGCGCCAGGTCCACCGTGGTCACCTCCGGCGCGAAACACGCCAGGGCGCTCTCGACGGCCTCCTGGGCCGACCCGGCCGTGCTGGAGCAGCCGCAGCCACCGCCCGCCGAGGACCGCAGGCGCAGGGTGCCGGTGCTCTCGTCGAAGCCGACCAGCTCGACGGGGTGTTCCCGTACGGTTGCCAGAGCGCGTTCGATCCGGCGCCCGGTGTCCTCCGGGTGCAGGTCGTGCAGGACCAGGAGGCTCGCTACCAGCTGGTCGTCGAGCAGCTTGGCCAGGGGCCCGGCTCCCCGGTCCGCGGGCGCCGTGAGCGGTTCGACGATACGGGCCAGGGCGGCGCCGTAGAAGTCCATCAGGACGCGCACCAGTTCCTCGGCGGCCGCGCACACGTCACGGTCCCCGGTGGCCGCCAGCCGGTCCAGGACCTCCTCGATGCGCCGGCCGGCCTGCTCGGCGTTGACCGCGGGCTTCTGCGCGCCGGCGGGCGGGGCCGCGGTGCGTGCTGCGGCGCTCATCCGGACAGTCCGCTCAGGCCGGTGGGGACGTGCATCTTCTGGACGGTCTTGCCGCCACCGACGTACATGTGGACGCCGCACGGCAGGCAGGGGTCGAAGCTGCGCACGGCGCGCATGATGTCGATGCCCTTGAAGTTCTCCGGGGTGTTCTCCTCGAAGATCGGCGTGTTCTGCACGGCGTCCTCGTACGGACCCGGGGTTCCGTAGGTGTCGCGGGTGCTCGCGTTCCACGGGGTCGGCGGGTAGGGGTGGTAGTTGGCGATCTTGCCGTCCCGGATCACCATGTGGTGCGAGAGCACCCCGCGTACCGCCTCGGTGAAGCCGACACCGAGACCCTCGTCCGGTACCTCGAACTTCTCCCAGGTCTGGGTGCGTCCGGCGCGGACCTCCGCGAGGCCCTTCTCCGCGCAGTGCAGTGCGATGGCCGCGGCGTACGCCTGGAAGTAGGTGCGGGCCCGGTTGCGCTCGAGCGCGTTGCTCCAGCGCGGGATCTTCCACTCCAGGCGGGTCTCCGGCTTGGTCATGGTGCGCGGCAGGGTGATGACGACGCTGTTGCCGGTGGCCTTGACGTAGTCGGTGTCGACGAGTCCGGACAGCGCGGTCGACCACAGGCGGGCGATGGGCCCGCCGCCGGTGTCCAGCGCCAGGTAGTCCTTGCCGTCGAACCAGCGCGGCGACATGACCCAGCTGTACTTGTCGTCGAAGTTCCGCTTCTGCGGGGCGGGGATGGTGTGCTGGTTCCAGGGGTGGCGCGGGTCGACCGGGTTGCCGAGCGGGTCGTGGGTGACGAACTGCTCCTGGCCCTGCCAGTCCTCGTAGTACGAGCTGCCGAGCAGGATCCGGATGCCGAGGTTGATCTCGGTGAGGTCGTTGGTGACCAGCTTGCCGTCGACGATGATGCCCGGGGTGACGAGCATCTTCCGTCCCCAGTCGGTCATGTTGGCGTACGTGAAGTCGCAGTGCTCCGGGTCGTTGAGGGCACCCCAGCAGCCGAGCAGCACCCGGCGGCGGCCGACTTCCTCGTACCCGGGCAGGGCCTCGTAGAAGAAGTCGAACAGGTCGTCGTGGAGCGGGACGACGCGCTTCATGAACTCCACGTAGCGCATGAGGCGGCTCAGGTAGTCCGTGAAGAGCTGCACGGAGGCGATGGTGCCTACGCCGCCCGGGTAGAGCGTGGAGGGGTGCACATGGCGGCCCTCCATCAGGCAGAACATCTCACGGGTGTAGCGGCTCACCTGTAGGGCTTCGCGATAGAACTCGCCCTCCAGGGGGTTGAGGGACCGCATGATGTCGGCGATGGTCCGGTAGCCGTGGTCGGCGGCGTGCGGCGCCTCGGTGCGCTCGGCCAGCTCCAGGACGCCCGGGTTGGTCTCGCGGACCATCTTTTCGCAGTAGTCGACCCCGACCAGGTTCTCCTGGTAGATGTTGTGGTCGAACATGTACTCTGCCGACTCACCGAGGTTGATGATCCACTCGGCGAGGTGCGGGGGCTTCACTCCGTACGCCATGTTCTGCGCGTACACCGAGCAGGTGGCGTGGTTGTCGCCGCAGATCCCGCAGATGCGGCTGGTGATGAAGTGCGCGTCGCGGGGGTCCTTGCCGCGCATGAAGACGCTGTAGCCGCGGAATACCGACGACGTGCTGTAGCACTCCGCCACGCGCTTCTGCTTGAAGTCGATCTTTGTGTGGATGCCGAGGCTGCCCACGATCCGGGTGATCGGATCCCAGGACATTTCTGTCAGGCCACTGCTGTCTTGGGCCTTCGTCGTCGGTGCCATCGTGTGTGCAGCGCCCTTCGTCAATTCTTCGTACGGGTCGGATCACGCGGGTCATGTCACTCGGGTCATGTCACGCGAGGTCTTGTCACGCGGGTTCGTGCGGTGCGGGGTTCGTCCTCCGGCAGGCGCTCACCACGGGGGCCGGTAGCCGGTGGTCAGCTCGTCCCGGGTGTGACGCCACTTGGGCTCCTTGTCCACGGTCTTGGCCGTGATCGACCGGAGTTTGCGGATCACCACGCCGTACGCCCCGCTGGCGGCGCTCGACACCTTGCCGCCGGGGGGTTCGTCCATGAACGGCATGAACTTGTCGGGGAAGCCGGGCATGGTGCAGGCGATGCAGATGCCGCCGACGTTGGGGCAGCCGCCGATGCCGTTCATCCAGCCGCGCTTGGGCACGTTGCACTTGACGACGGGCCCCCAGCAGCCGAGCTTGACCAGGCACTTGGGTGAGTCGTACGTCGTGGCGAACTGACCCTGCTCGTAGTAGCCCGCCCGGTCGCATCCCTCGTGCACGGTGGCCCCGAAAAGCCAGGTGGGGCGCAGCTTGTCGTCGAGCGGGATCATCGGTGCGGATCCCGCCGCCTGGTAGAGCAGGTAGGTCAGGGTCTCGGAGAAGTTGTCCGGCTGGATCGGACAGCCCGGTACGCACACGATCGGGATGCCGGCCTTGGACTTCCAGTCCCACCCCAGGTAGTCGGGCACCCCCATGGCGCCGGTGGGGTTGCCGGCCATGGCGTGGATGCCGCCGTACGTCGCGCAGGTTCCGATGGCTACGACCGCCAGGGCCTTGGGCGCCAGTCGGTCGAGCCATTCGCTGGTCGTGATCGGCTGCCCCGTCTCGGGGTTGTCGCCGAAGCCGGACCAGTACCCCTCCTGCTTGATGGACTCGTTGGGGATGGATCCCTCGATGACCAGGACGAAGGGGTCGATCTCGCCGCGCTCGCCCTTGAAGAACCATTCGATGAAGGTGTCGGCGCCCCCGATCGGTCCGGATTCGAAGTCGATCAGCGGCCAGTGGACGGCGATTTTGGGCAGGCCGGGCAGCACACCGAGCACGATCTCCTCGATGCTGGGCTGCATCGCGGCGGTCAGGGCCACAGAGTCGCCGTCGCAGCTCAGGCCCGCGTTGATCCAGAGGATGTGGATCGTGGGATCCTCCTCGGCGGGCGGGGAGGACGTGTCCGATGTGTCGACCGTGGTCGGCGTTGCTGCATCCATGTGGATGCCTCCTAGGGGATATGTGCGACGAAAGTCCTCATATCGACCTTCACTCTTCTTGGTAGCAGGCACTCGGTGCCGGTGCGACATCACACGGGGCCGATGCGGTGACGCCGAAGGTCGCGGGGTGGTCCGCCGGGGGCTCCTTGCGGACGAACGCGCGGCGCAGCGCGTGGTAGGGAGCTTCGGGGTCCGAGAAGGTACGGAGCATGCGGGCCAGTTCCTCGTCCCGGTGGGCGGCCAGCGGCTTGACGGACTCCAGGCGGTCGCGTTCCGCCTTCTTGGCGGTGATCCGCGGGTGTGTCCCGGGCGAGGCCGAGAGCCGCGCGGCCAGGCGGGCGGTGGCGCGGGGGAAGTCCTGGGGGCCGCATTCGACCAGCCGGTCCACCAGCCCGAGCCGGTGCCCGGTCCGCGCGCTCACCGGCAGCGCCTCACGCATGAGCCGGCGGGCCTCGCCGGGGCCCACGCGGCGCGGGAGGGTGTGCGTCCAGTATTCGGAGCCGTACAGCCCCATGAGGCGGTAGTGCGGGTTCAGTACGGCGCCCGCCCTGCACCACACCTCGTCGGCGGCCAGCGCCAGCATCAGCCCGCCCGCGGCGGCGTTGCCGCCCAGGGCGGCGACCACCAGCCGGTCGGTGGTTGTCAGGACCGCCTCCACCAGGTCGTCGATGGCGTTGATGTTGGCCCAGGACTCCGCGCCGGGGTCGGCGGCGGCCTCGATGACGCCCAGGTGGATCCCGTGGGAGAAGACGTCTCTGCCGCCTCCGAGCACCAGCACCGACGTCGGGCGCGAACAGGCGTCACGGTAGGCGTCGAGCAGGCGCCGGCAATGCGTCGTGCTCATGGCGCCGCCGGGGAAGGAGAACGTCAGGAAGCCGGTCTGCCCGTCCTCCCGGTAGCGGATGTCGGACCACGCGGCGCCGGATGCGTCGGCGGCCGCGGCGGGGTGGTCGGGCAGGGCGGCCGGCAGTCGGCCGTCGAGCGCGACGGCGGCGGGCAGCTTGACCGGGGCGGGCTCGCCGGGCCGGCGCCTGCGCCGCAGCTCGGGGATCCACACCGCGCCGTCGACCGTGGCCCGGCAGATCGCGCCGGCCCTGGTCGCCAGCAACTCCCCCGGGCGGCCGCGCAGCCCGCCCGGCTCCGGGTGCCCACCGTGCAAGTACCACTGATCGCCCAGCAGTTCGTCGAGGACGCCGGGACGCGAGTCGGCGGCGCGCAGCTTGCGTACAACCGTCTGGGTGGGGTCCGACTCCCAGTGGATGCGCCGGAGTTCCTGGCGGAAGTAGGGGCGGACCCGGACACTTTCCGTACCCGCGGTCGGCTGTTTCTGGGGTGTGTACGTGCCGGAGGCGAAGCGCTGGACGGCCAGCAGCACGGCTTCCAGCGCCGCGTCGGACACCTCGCCCCGGTACAGGTCGCTCTTGCCCACCGGTGGGACGGGGCAGGCGACCGACGCCCACACATCTCCCGCGTCCATCTCGGCATCGGCCTGCAGGACGGTCACGCCCCACTGGCCCACGCCCTCGTGAACGGCCCAGTCGAGGGACGAGGGCCCGCGATCGCCGGCCGGGCCCGGGTGGACGACGAGGCACGTGTACACCTCCCAGACCTCACGGGGGATGGCCCGCTTCAGCATGGGCGCCACAACGAGTGCCGGTGCTGTGCGGCGTACGGCGTCGAGCAGCGACGCATCGTCCGGATCGACCTCCACGGCCACGGTGTGACCGTGGTCGCGGAGCTCCGCGTGAACACGCTGGGTCAGGCTGTTGAACGCGCTCGCGACAAGCAGGATCTCCATGGCGGCCTCCCGACAGCTCGGACCGTGACAGCACCCGGCTGCCTGCGATCGTGGGATGCCGGCGACGGACACGCCCGGCGACGCGCGGCGGGCTCACCCGAAAGCGCTCCTTGGGGCGGCCACTCGGCGGACCTGTCGTCGTACGGCGCCCCGCGGCCGGCGAGCCCTCCAGTAGCCGTCGAGGCGGTTCAGCGCTCCGGCTCTCGTCATGCGCCTCGCGCCGATCCCGGCGACCACCACCGCGTTCGGCAGGGCCGCGGGTCATAACCATGACGCGGCGCTCGACAGCGTGCCGCTGCTTGCGCTCAGGACGCCGAACTCTCCATCGCCCGCTTGAGGTTGGCCAGCGTCGTGGCGATGTTCCGACGCTGGAACACCGCGAACGTGCTCCCGCGGGTAGCGATGCGGTCGAACGCGTTGGCCACCGCGTCCGGCCAGGAGCGGCGATCGTCCGTCCATGTCTCCGTCACCCGGGTCCCCCCGTCGACAGCCTCGAAGCGATACTCCCAAGTCGCGATCGGGGCGCGCAGCCGGGGCGTCTTCGCGCCGATGGCGCACACCCGGAATGCGAATCGCTCGGCCGGCTTCGCCTCGGTGACGGTGCACCGCGTGGTCCACCGGAGGGCGCCGCGCTTGTTGCGGCCGTCGAACACCATGCCGACGTACGCCTCCTGACGTATCTCATGCACGCGCGCCCCGCGGTTCTCCGGGCTCCAGCGGCCCATCTGGGCCGGGTCGCTGACCTGCGCGTAGATCGCCGACGGCGCCGCGTCGATGACGACGCTTTCGGAGACGGTAAGTGTGCGGGACATGGGGGGCTCCGATCCTTGGTTACCCAACAGTAACGAGGGGCTCCGGATGCCACGCCGACGGGTCGGCCGGTACGAAGGCGCGGCTCCGGCCATGACCCGGTCGGCATGATCCAAAAATACGCGTCGGGGAAATTCCCTCATAACCGCAACCCTTCGGGCTTGTCGGCTGTCTCCTCTGTAAAGCCGCACACTCTGCCTTGGGGGAAGAAATGCGACGGTGGACCACCGCACTGACGGCGCTCGTCCTGACAGTCACCGGACTGTCCGTGACGACGGCGTCGGCCTCCGGTACGACGAACACCGCGACGGCCGAAGCTGCCGCGACGACCTGCAAGACCAACTGGGGGAGCCTCACGAAGACCGACTCACGCTCCGGCGCCATGCCGCTGGAGAACGTCAGGACCGGCCGGCACGCCTGCTACGACCGGATCGTCTTCGACGTACCCGGCACCGGCACCGGCCCGATAGGCCACTGGGTCGGGTACGTACCGCAGCTCCGCCAGGACGGCACCGGCAAGGTCGTCCCGGTGGTGGGTGGGGCGGCCCTGGAGGTCCGCGTGATGGCGCCGAGCTACGACCCGGAGACGGGCTCCGCGACCTACCCCGGACGGGTGGGACGGCCGCTGCCCGGTGTCAACCTCGCCGGGTACCGGACCTTCAAGGACGCCCGCTTCGTGGGCTCCTTCGAGGGCGACACCCAGATCGGCCTGGGCGTCCGCGCCCGGCTGCCGTTCCGGGTCACCCAGCTCCCGGACCGGCTCGTCGTCGACGTGGCCCACAGCTGGGCGACGGGGCGCTGAACCCCGTAGGTGACGGTGGCGGCGCCCCGCACGGGACGCCGCCACCCACTCCGCGCGCGGCCAGGGCACTCGCCGCACGCCCGCTCCGGCCTCCCCGTGCCCGATCAGCGGTCCGTCGGCGAGCTCCGACATCGAACTGGAGCGCGTGGAAGGCGTCCACGGCCCACGCACTCTGGACGTGATCATCTGCACCGATGTCTAGGGGGTGTCTGACAATTCCCCGCGGCGTCACGACGCCCGGCACGCACGCTCGCAGCGTTGCCGAAAAGCCCCAGTAGCTCCGCTACGAGGACTGTCCGGCGCCTTGCGATCGCACGCACCGGACGCCGCACCTTGACCCACGGGGAATTGTCAGACACCCCCTAGCTTGAGATTTAACCTCGCCGCTCGAACACGACCGCAAGTCGGCTTCACGGAACCAGCATGCGCACCGTTTGTCCCGACTTGCTTAGATTTCCGACTGTGCTGCGGAGCCTGCTCGTGCGGCAGGAAGGGCTGGTCGGAGCTGTTCGAATCCGGAGGTTAAATCTCAAGCTAGTGCCCCTTGGCGGCCGGTCACCGCAACATCAGATCGAAGGCGGCTCCCTCTTGCCACTCAGGTCGTGCCGTGAGGGCGGGTTCGTTCGATACTAGGTGTGGACGACAGGCCGCCTCCCGACCCCCACCGGAAGACCTGACGGGCCCTCAGTAAATTGTGCATGAGGTCGGCATGAAGTCGGCATCAGTAGCGCCTGACCCCGCTTCCGACCGCCAGGAATCGCCGAGATCAACAAGTGAGCGTATGTGGCCTGACCTAGAAAAACGCTGGTCAGAGGCGTGGCCGCTACGCCAGCTGGGAGACGTAGATGAAGATGCTCATCAATGTGGCCGAGACGGTCGTGGCGGACGCGTTGCGGGGGATGGCCGCGGCGCATCCCGAGCTCACCGTCGACGTGGAGAACCGGGTCGTCGTACGACGCGACGCGCCCGTGGCGGGCCAGGTGGGGCTGGTGTCCGGCGGCGGCAGCGGGCACGAGCCGCTGCACGGCGGGTTCGTCGGGCCGGGGATGCTGTCCGCCGCATGCCCCGGGGAGGTGTTCACCTCTCCCGTGCCCGATCAGATGGTGCGGGCCGCGGCTGCCGTGGACAGCGGTCAGGGAGTGCTCTTCGTCGTCAAGAACTACACCGGTGACGTACTCAACTTCGACATGGCCGCCGAGCTCGCCGAGGACGAGGGGGTGCAGGTCGCGAAGGTCGTCGTCAATGACGACGTCGCCGTCACCGACAGCTCCTTCACGGCCGGCCGTCGTGGAACGGGTGCGACGCTCTTCGTCGAGAAGATCGCGGGTGCCGCCGCCGAGGAGGGCTCCCCGCTCGACCGGGTGGCGGGTATCGCGCGGCAGGTGAACGAGAACTCGCGGAGTTTCGGGGTCGCGCTCAGTGCCGTGACCACACCGGCGAAAGGTACGCCGACCTTCGATCTGCCGTCCGGAGAGCTGGAGTTGGGCATCGGCATTCATGGCGAGCCGGGGCGTGAGCGGCGACCGATGATGACGTCGCGCGAGATCGCCGATTGCGCCGTCGACGCCGTGCTGGAGGATCTGCGGCCGTCGCGGCCGGTGCTCGTACTGGTCAACGGGATGGGGGCCACTCCCCTGCTGGAGCTGTACGGATTCAACGCCGAGGTGCAGCGGGTGCTGTCCGAGCGGGGCGTCGCGGTGGCCCGTACCCTCGTTGGGAACTACGTCACCTCGCTGGACATGGCGGGCTGCTCGGTGACGCTCTGCCAGGTCGACGAGGAGCTCCTGCGCCTGTGGGACGCGCCGGTCGAGACCGCCGCGTTGCGCTGGGGGCGCTGAAGCCAGACGTGGCCCGCATCCCTGATGAAGGAGACCTTGTGCTTGTGCTCGACGCCGCATTCTTCCGCCGCTGGATGTCGGCCGTGGCCGCCTCCGTCGACCGTGAGGCGGACCGCCTGACGGAACTGGACTCGGCCATCGGCGACGCCGACCACGGCAGCAACCTGCGGCGCGGGTTCGCGGCCGTCACCGAGGTGCTGGAGAAGGAGCCGCCCGCCACGCCCGGCGCCGTTCTGATGCTCGCCGGACGGCAGTTGATCTCGACCGTGGGCGGCGCGTCGGGGCCGTTGTACGGGACGCTGCTGCGGCGTACGGGCAAGGCGCTCGGGGACGACGCCGCCGAGGTGACGCGGGAGCAGCTCGCCGATGCCCTGGGGGTGGGCGTGGGCGCCGTGGGGCAGCTCGGCGGGGCGCAGGCCGGGGACAAGACGATGCTGGACGCGCTGCTGCCGGCGGCCGAAGCGCTCGCCGAGTCGTTCGACGCGGCGCGGGCCGCTGCCGACGGCGGGGCGGTGGGGACCGTACCGATGCGGGCGCGCAAGGGCCGGGCGAGCTACCTCGGCGAGCGGAGCGTCGGACATCAGGACCCCGGGGCCACGTCGTCCGCGCTGCTGATCGGCGCGCTCGCGGACACGGCAGCGCTGGCGGACGCAACGGAGGCCGGCGCGTGAGCGGGCGGCAGCAGGCGAAGGTCGGGGTCGTGCTCGTCTCGCACAGCGCCTCGGTCGCGGCGTCCGTCGCCGAGCTGGCCACGGGGCTCGCGGGCGGCAAGGACACGGCGCCTGTGGCAGCGGCGGGCGGCACACCGGACGGGGGGCTCGGCACCAGTGCGGAACTGATCGTGCGGGCGGCCAGGTCCGTCGACGGCGGGGCGGGGATCGCCGTGCTGGTCGATCTGGGCAGCGCGGTGCTCACCGTGAAGTCGTTGCTGGCCGAGGGCGACGAACTGCCCGCTGGGGCAAGGCTGGTGGACGCGCCGTTCGTGGAGGGCGCGGTGGCCGCGGTGGTCAGTGCGTCGGCCGGGGCGGATCTGGACGCGGTGGAGGCGGCGGCAGCGGAGGCGTACGACTTCCGCAAGGTGTGAGAGACGGACCGGGGGGGCGGGCGATGAGCGGTTGAGTGACGGCCCCGCGCCTCGCGCCTCGGGATGAGGCGCGGGGCCGTCGTCCTGGTCAGGCCGCCTTCTCCGCCCCCTTCGCCTTCGGTGCCTGCTCCGTCTGCTCCGCCTTCTCGGTCTGCTCCGCCGTCACGCGGGTCTCGACCTGGCGGGTTGCGCCGTTGACCGTCACCGCCAGCGTGACCGTCCCGGGGCGAAGGGCCGTCAGGGTTCCCGTGGCCGGGTCGAAGACCGCCGTATGGCGCCGGCGGGCTTCGTCAGGTGAGCCGATGTGGAGATTCGGGGAGCCCGTCCAGTCGGCGCTGACCGGGTAGGTCACCGGAACCCGGCGCGCGCCCTGGGTGAGCGTTGCCGTGGCGGTCGCGGCGGCGCCGGCGGGCAGCGTCGGCGGGGCGTCGAGGGCGAGGTCGTCGACGTGGGCGCGGGTCTGCACCGACACCCAGTCGGGGCCGCCCTCCCAGGGGTGCTGCCTGGCCTGCGCCTGTGCGCTGCGGGAGATCTGGTCGACGCCCACCAGCGACCAACCGCTGAAGCCGCCCTCGTCCGCCGGGACGGCCGGCGACTTCCCGGTGTTGCCGTTGATCAGATACGGCACACCGTCGACACGAGCGGCGTGGAAGACCCCCACATGGCTGCCGATGAAGCCGGCGCCCTTGCCGGTCGTACGCCGGAAATCGGCGAGTCGGCTCTCGATCAGGGCTGCCTCCTTGCGGTCCCCGAGCTGGCTCCCTTTCTGTACGGTCGGGTCGCGCGGCGGGACGTGTTCGATCAGCATCACCGAGCTGATCCCTTCGTCCTTCGCCGCGGCCGCCAGTTGCGCGTGCAGGTTCTTGATCTGGGCGTAGCCGCCGCCCCGCAGGCTCAGGCTGGACGTGTCCAGGGTGATGAAGCGGGTGCCCTTGTGGTCGAACGTCCGCTGGGCGGGGCCGAATTCGGTGACGAAGTTGTCGATCTTCCCGCCCATGACTTCGTGGTTGCCGGGGACGTAGTACCAGGGCAGCGCGTCGCCGAGTTCCTCGGTCAGGATGCGGCGGGCGAAAGCGAGGTCGGCCGGCGAGCCCTCGTCGACCAGGTCACCGTTGACCACGAGGAAGTCCGGCTGTGCTGCTTTGATTTCGCGCAGCGTACGACGGGTCTGCGCCACGATGGCGCTGTGCGGGTCCCGGGCGACGAACTGTGCGTCGGACATCACCGCGAACTGCCAGTCGCGGCCCTCGGTCTCACCGGCCGAGTCGATCAGCGGATCCGCGGTCACCGGCTGTTCGGGCAGGTCGACGGTGGGCGGCACCTGCGCGGTCAGCGAGTCGATGACGATCTCACCGGTGTACTGCTTGGGCGCCGCCGTCTCAGCCAGGTAGAAGCGGTGCACCCTGAGCGGCATCGCCGCCCCCGGCGGGACGGTGAAGGTGACCTGGCGCCAGTCCGTCCAGGTGATGTACGGGCCGCGCAGCAGCTGGTCGGAGCCGGCGGCGTCCTTGAGGTGCAGCGTCGGCCAGGCGCCGTTTCCGTCGCCCTTGATCCACATCGTGAAGGACTGGGGCTGGCCCGCCACACCGACCGCCAGGGGCGGACTGGCGTACGCGGCCCGGGTCGCCGTCGACTGGGTGAAGTCGTAACTCAGCTTCAGGCCGGTGCCGGTGTGCCCGTCCGGGGTGGCAGAGACGGAGCCGCTCGCACGCGCCTGGCTGAATTTCCAGGACACGGCGTCGTCGAACGCGGACACGGGCTGTTCGGTCAGTCCGACGCTCACCGCGAGAGCCGTGGCGACACCGGCGACGGTGGCGCGGACGAGGCCGGAGCCGCCGCCCGTGCGGGAGGTGACGGAGAAGTTGCCCCGCCCGTCGTCTTGGACGTCGAACTGCGCCCGGTCGTAGTCGAGCGACACATCGTGCGGTTCCACCGGGGCGCTGGCACCGTGGGCGTCGTGACCGACGATGCCGAAGCTGCCGCTCGCTTCCCCGTCGGCGAGACTCACGCGGCGCGTGGTGGGTTCGATGCGAGCGAGGTCGTCGAGGACGGTGAACTGCAGCTCACCGTCGACCGGTCCGCGGTGCGCACGGACCGTTGTGGTGCCGCCTCGGCGGGCCGTGAACAGGCCCTCGTCGTCGACGCGGCCCACCGAGGACCGCGCGCTGTGCCAGCGCGGGGCGCCGTTCGCCGGGCCGTACGTCTCGTCGTACCCGGCGGCGGTGAGGCTGCGGGTCAAACCGGGGAAGACGCGTTCCGGGTGGCCGCCTCTGACCGGGTCTGAGGTCGGTGCGGTGCCCGCTGGGGTACGGGTCTCGACCCAGTAGCCGCGCAGCCGGCCACTGCCGTCGGGCGCGGTCAGGGCGAGACCGTTGGGCACCGTGCGCTCGCTGCCGTCGGAGGGGCTGTTCTCCACCTGGAGCGCGTCGCTGCCGGGTTCGCGTGCGACGAGCGTCGACGATCCGCCGCCGTCGAGGTTCAGGGCGCTGTGCGATCCGGCCTGCTTCATCATGACGGCGAGTTCGGTGAGGGTGACGCCGCCGCTGTCGGCCTGGCGGCCGTCGACGGTGATCACCTGCATTTCGGTGCCGTCCTGGGAGAAGCCGACGGCGGTGCGCGGCGCGGTGGTGTTGTTGCTCTGGCCCTCGTGGTTCTGCGCCACCCCGTCCACGACGAGCAGTTCGCGGCCGCCGACGGCGGTGCGCGGCAGGGGCCCGCCGTCGGTGCGCGGACGGTACTGGGTGGCCACCGGGTCGCCGGGCCTGAGGACGGCGAGGACTGCCGCGCCTTCCTCCCGGCCGACGAGGACGGTGGTGTCTTCCGGTACGGGCCCGGCGCCCGGACGGTCCTTGACCTCGACGACCTTTCCGTCCCGTACCACCGCTTCGGCGACGGACGTCGCACCGTCGACCGTCAGGGCACGGTCGGCCGTGCCCCATCCGGACGTGTAGGCCCCCACTCCCCCGTCCTGCACATTGGCCGCGTTGTACGACGCGAGCGGACGAGTGCCCGACGGGAGGGTCAGTGTGCCGTCGAAGTACAGCTGAAGGATCCGGCCGGCGCTGTCCGGCCCGATGCCGACGGCGCGGTTGACGCCGGGCGCCGGGGAGTGGACGGCCTTGCCGTCCTTGAGGCCGGGGCCCAGCGGGGCACCGGTCTGGTTGATGTCGAAGAAGTCCGCGTTGAGGGCGGCAACGGTACGGCGGCCGTCGCCCGGGTCGTGCGCGGCGGCGAGTTCGGAGACCGAGCGGCGCTCGGAGACCTTGCCGGAATGGAGGTAGTCGGCGCGTACACCGGTGCCGTCGAGGTCGACCGAGAGCGTGTCGACGCGCAGCCACTTGTCGGATTCGAGCCGGTCGTACGAGCTGAGGCGCACTCCGGGGGCGATCGGCCTGGCGGTGCGGGCCGTCTCGATGCCGTCGCCGTCGACGACGGATCTGGGACTGCCTGCGGGGGCGCTGGCGGGTGGTGGCGCGACGGGCCGGAGGATTTCCGCGGAGTTACGGGGCCGGGGGTCGGGGGTCGTATCGGCGGCGGCCGGAGCGACGGCCCCCGCCGCCAGTGCGGTCACCGTCGCGAGAAGCACGACGGGACGTCTGAATCCGAAGGTGCCAACTGTGCCAAGGCCCACGAGTTCTCCTGGAGAGCGGCCAATTGAGCGACTGGTCGAGCGCGCAGCAAGCGCTGCCGCAACAGCATTGCCGCGCGCACACCGACGCACCAGGGGTAGGCGCAGACCTCGGGGAAACATGTGGTACCGGGGAAGCAACGTCACAGGGGACTTGACGAGCAGGCATTTAATGAGCCGTCAGGCATCTTTCACTCGCTACACAGCAGGGCGCTGCGGTGGCCCCGGCTGGCGGATGAGCCGGGCGGGGATGTCCTCGGCCTCTGCCGCCGGGAGACGGAGCTGGCGAACGCCGGCGTCACCGCCGCTCATCGACGGGCAACGGGCAACCGTAGGCGCCGGATGATCTGACCCAGCTTGTTCTAGCTCCCTGCCGGATCCGGGTGCGGGGTGCCCAGGTAGGGGAATTCGGGGAGCAGGTCGGTGTGCGGACCGATGTGGTCGCCGGCGATCCGGCCGCCGGAGATCATCGCCAGCCGCGCGGACGTGACGTCGTCGATGAGGGTGCGGCCGTTCGGGTACGCGGCGGGGCGGTCGCGGTCGTAGCGCAGGATGTCCGGCAGGACGGTGCGCAGGGTCTGCTCGGCGGTCTGCGCGTCGTAGCCGCCAAGGCGGCGGAGTACGTCGGTCCAGGGCTCGCGGTAGGTGTCCCAGTCAGTGGCGGGTTCCGCCGCGTTGTACGCGTCCTTGGCCTCCTCGGCGTTGAAGTACGCCGTCAGGGAGGGGTGAGCCCCGCGGTCCACGGACCTCAGTTCGCCGTCCTGCCACACGCTCACCCGCGCCCACACCCCGATGGGGCTCGGCGCGAGCTCCTCGCTGGGGATCTCCAGCACGATCCCCAGCACGTTCTTGTCCGCTCCCCAGTCCACGCCCGTCCACTGGAAGTCCTTGACGATGCCGTCCAGGTCCGCGAAGAAGGGGTCACTGCGCAGCCCGGCGGAGAAGAGGTAGGGCCCGTTCTCGATCACCTGCGGCTGGGGTCCCAGGCCGACCGGCACCTCGGTGAAGATCTGCTGGCCGCCCGGCTCGGGGCTGCGGGCCTGCGCGCCCGTCGCCCAGTACACGGTCGCGGTCTGCTGCCCGTCGTCGGGCGGCGAGAAGATGAAGCTGAACGCCGCGTCGGCCTGGGCGTCGCCGTCGATGTCCACATCGATCCGGTAGACCGCGTCCGGGTGGAACGCCGCTCCCGCCGCGGGTGCGAGCGGGTGCACGTTCATGATCAGGACGGTGCGGTCGCCCGGCACCGCGAACACGAACAGATCCGTCAGATCCAGCCGGGCGTCGTCCATGGGCGAGCGCAGGTGCGGTCCGCTGAGGTGATGTGACATGGCCTCACCCTCCGCCCCGGCCCCCTCGGGCGCACGGTGGCACCCGCCAAACGAGGCCCGCGTTCACCCCCTGGAGTCCGCCCCCGTAGCCGGCGTCAGGACCCGGCGAGTTCCCGCACGGTGGCCATGTCGCTGAACGGGATCAGTTCTTCGCCGACGATCTGGTACGGCTCGCTGCCCTTGCCCGCGACCAGCACCGTGTCGCCGCGCCCTGCCATGGACAGGGCCCGTGCGATGGCGGTGCGGCGGTCGGCGTGACGTTCGAAGGGGGTGCCGGTCGCCAGCAGGCCGGGGGTGATCTGGTCCATGATCATCCCAGGGTCCTCGTTGCGCGGGTTGTCGGAGGTCAGGACGCACACGTCGGAGTGGGTGCCCGCGATCTCGCCCATCTCGGCCCGCTTGGTGATGTCGCGATCCCCGCCGCAACCGAAGACGGTGACGACCCGCCCTTCGGCGTAACTGCGGATGGTGGTCAGGACCTTCTCCAGCGAGTCCGGGGAGTGCGCGTAGTCGACGACCACACTGGTGCCGCCGGGTGTCTCGAAGCGTTCGAAACGCCCCGGCGCTGTGGGCATCCGGTCCAGCGCGGCGACCAGCCCGGCCAGGTCGTGGCCCAGCGCGTGGCAGGCGGCCACGGTGGCCAGGGCGTTGGCGACCGAGAAACGGCCGGGCACCGGGATCGCCGCCGGATACTTGCGGCCGTCGTGGTGGAGCGTGAAGCGCGTGCCGTGGGCGTCCATGGTCAGGTCGGTGGCGCGGTAGTCCGCCGGGGAGTCGATGGCGTACGTCGTCACCGCCCCTGGCATCATCGCCGTGATCCCGGCGCCCACCGCGTCGTCGGCGTTGACCACCGCACGCCGGCACAGCCCCTGGAAGAGGCGCAGTTTGGCGTCCCGGTAGTTGTCCATGGTGCCGTGGTCGTCGAGGTGGTCCTGGGTCAGGTTGGTGAAGATCCCGACGTCCAGGAACGCGTCGTCGACCCGGTGCGTCAGCAGCCCCATCGAGGTCGCCTCCAGGACGACGGTGGTGACCTGCCGGTCCCGCATCCGCCCCAGCAGGTACTGAAAGTCGGGGGATTCGGGTGTGGTCAGCACGGAGGGCGGCATGGGGATGACCTCGTCGCCGATCCGGCTGCCCCCCGTACCGATGACGCCGACCTCGGCGCCCTCGGCGATCCGCAGCAGTGACTCGACCATGTACGAGACGGAGGTCTTCCCGTTGGTGCCGGTGACGGCGATCATGTCCATGGCCCGCCCCGGCTCGCCGTAGTACCGCGAGGCGACGGCCGCGGCGGCCTTCCTGGTGTCGGGGACGCGTACGACACAGACTCCGTCGGCCCCGGGCACCGGGGCCGCGGCGGCCTGGTCCCGGCCGTCGACCAGCACCGCCACCGCTCCGCGGGCGAGTGCGGGCCCGACCGCTTCGGGGCCGCCGCCCACGTGCCCGGGAACGGCGATGAACAGTGCGCCCGGTGACGCCCGGTGGGCGTCGAAGCAGGTGCCCGCGGTGATCACGGTCTCCAGATCGCCCTGGAGGACCTCGTGGTCGTGGCCGGCCAGCAACTCGCGCAACTTCACAGGGGTCCTCTCGGGGGGTACGACGACGACCGGTCGTCCGGCGTCGGCCAGGGGCCGCGCGCGGGGCCGGGCCCGGCGCGCGGGGGTGCGAAAAGGGCGCGGGCCGTGGAAGGGCCGCGCGCACCGCGCACTGGGGAGGAAGGGGTGAAACGGGGCCGGATCACTGTCCGGCGGGGCAGCGCCCGCGCTCGCCTGGGCGCTGTCGTGGGCTCTGCCTGGGGGTTGTCTGGGGGTTGAATCGCTAGCCGTGTCCGTGCAGGGCCCGGCACAGGGCAGGAAGAGCCGGGCTCAGGCATTCCCCGGCTCTGCGTATGCGACGACCCATGCTTTGGAGTGTACGGCCCCGGGGGCGTCCCGGAGCACCCTGCGGCCTTGGCAGCCCGCGGCCCGGCGGCCGTGCCGGTCGTCCACCCCTGCGGCGGGGGCCGGGGCCATCCGGTGGCACACTGGCCGACGATTCACGAAGGAGCACCTCATGCCGTTGATCCGCACGCTCAGCCGGGCGATGCGCCGCGCCTACCGCAGCAACGTGGACCTCAGCCACCCCACCCGGTCGCCGCTGGGCAGCGCGGTCGTCAACTGCGTGGTGTACCAGGACGGTGTGCGCAAGCCCGGCGACTGGACGGCGCCGGAGGCCTTGACCCGGGTGCGCAAGGCCGGTCACGGCTTCGTCTGGGTCGGCCTGCACGAGCCGTCGGGGGGCGAACTGGCTGATCTCGCCGAGCTGTTCGGGCTGCACCCGCTGGCCGTCGACGACGCCATACAAGCACATCAGCGGCCCAAGGTGGAGCGGTACGACGACGTGCTGTTCGCCGCCTTCAAGTCCGTCCACTACGTCGAGCACGCCGAGGTCACCGCCACCAGCGAGATCGTCGACACCGGGGACCTCATGGTCTTCACCGGCCCCGATTTCGTCATCACGGTCCGGCACGGCGGCCGGGGCTCGCTCGGGCCGCTCCGTGAGGCGTTGGAGTCGGCGCCCGAGCGCATCGCGATGGGGCCCGCCGCCGTGCTGCACGCGGTGGCCGACCACGTCGTCGAGGACTACCTGCTGGTGACGGACGCCGTGCAGCTCGACATGGACGCGGTGCAGACGGCCGTGTTCAGCGAGCCCGCGGGGCGCGGCGACGCCGGCCGGATCTACCAGCTCAAGCGGGAACTTCTGGAGCTGAAGCGGGCCGTGGCGCCGCTGGCCGGGCCGCTGCGTCTGCTGGCCAGCGAGCCGATGCCGTCCGTCGGGCCCGAGGCACGGGCGTACTTCCGCGACGTCGCCGGGCGGCTGGCGCGGGCCGCCGAGCAGATCGCCGCCTTCGACGGGCTGCTCGACTCGATACTCCAGGCGCATCTTGCACAGGTCACGATCGCCCAGAACGAGGACATGCGAAAGATCACCGCGTGGGCGGCGATCATCGCCGTGCCGACGATGCTCTGCGGGGTGTACGGCATGAACTTCGACCACATGCCCGAGCTGCGCTGGACGTACGGGTATCCGCTGACCCTCTCCGTCATGGCGGTCGCCTGCCTCGCGATTCACCGGGCGTTTCGCCGCAACGGCTGGCTGTAACGGCCTGGTGCGCGATAGGGGACGGGCCCGCGACGCCGGCTACGGCACCTCGCCGCGTTGACGAAACGCCCTAATAGCTCCGCTATGAGGACGCTCCGCCGCCTTGCGATGCACCGCATCCGACGCCGCGGGCTGATCCGCCCCCTATCGCGCACCAAGCCGTAAGCGGTGTCCGGCGGATCAGTGCGCGTTCTCGGTCGGGCGCAGGTCCGCCGGGATCTTCGCCCAGGCCAGCGCCGCCGCCGCGAGCGGCAGCGCGGCGGCGAGCAGAAAGGTGGGGGTCATGCCCGCGGTGAACGCCGCGGAGACCTTCTCCAGGAGCGCCGCCCCTGCAGGCCCACCGGTCAGCGCCGCCACATGCGCGGCCTCGCCCACGGAGTCACGTACGGCAGCCGCTTCGGCTCCGTGCAGGCCGAGCGGGGGCAGCTGCGCCCGGTAGAGCGCTGACGCGATGCTGCCGAGGACGGCCACGCCCATGGCCGCGCCGAGTTCGTAGCATGTCTCCTCGATCGCGGCGGCTCCGCTGACGTCGCGGGCCGGGGCCGCGGCCATCAGGGTGACGGAGGCGACGGTGGTGGCGATGCCGACTCCGCAGCCGAGTACGCCAAGGGCGAAGGCGACGGACGGATAGTCGAGCGGTGCGGCCTGCTGGAAGAACCAGGGCAGCGCGAGGCCCACGGTCATCACGAGCAGTCCGCCGCCGAGGATGTGGCGGATCGGGAGGCGCTGCATCAGGGCAGGTGTCACCAGCGACGTGACGACCAGCCCGAGCGGCGCGGGCAGCAGCCGGACGCCGGCCTCGAGCGGGGTGTAGCCCTCGCCGTACTGGAACCACTGGGTGATCAGGAAGAGCGCCGAACCGAGGGCGATCATCCCGAGGAAGATCGCGGCGGCGGCGATGCTGAACGACCGGTTCGCGAACAGCCTTACCCGCAGCAGAGGGTGGGCGAGGCGAAGCTGCCGGCGTACGAAGACGGTCAGAGCCAGCACGGCCAGGCCAAGCAGGATGTAGGCGACGGGGTCGGCGGGGCCGCCCTTGCCGAGCTGCTTGACGCCGCCCGCGAGGGCGAGCATGCCGACGACCGACTGGCCGACACCCCACCAGTCCCAGCGTCCGGCCCTGGGCCGGCGGGACTCGGGCAGCAGCCACAAGCCGCATCCGATGACGGCGAGCGCGACGGGCACGTTGAGCAGGAAGGCCGACTGCCAGCCGTTGCGCTCGACCAGCAGGCCGCCGACGACCGGGCCCAGCGCCATGCCGCCGCCGAACACGGCGGCCCAGACGGCGTAGGCGAAGGCGCGCTCACGGGCATCGCTGAAGACGTGGCGCAGGATCGACAGGGTGGACGGCATGATGGCCGCGCCGCCGACACCGAGCAGCGCGCGGGCGGCGATGACCTGCCACGGCGCGGTGGCGAACACGGCGATCAGCGAGGCGAGGGCGAACACGCCGAAGCCGATGAGCAGCATCCGTTTGCGGCCCCAGCGGTCGCCGAGCGCGCCAGCGGTGACCAGGACACCGGACAGAGCGAGGGCGTACACGTCGATGATCCACAGCTGCTGCACCGAGCTGGGCCGGAGGTCGGCGACCAGGGAGGGGAAGGCGACGTTGAGGATCGTGGTGTCCATCGCGATCAGCAGGAGGCTGCCGGAGAGGATCGTGAGGACGGCCCAGCGCCGGGGATCGAGCTGGGTCCGGAGGTCCGGCCGGGCGGGGGCGGGGTGCATGGAAGTCCTGTTCGGGTCGTGCCTCGGAGTATCGGATGACACCCTTTGGTCTCGCTTGAGACATCAGTGTCTCAAACAGGACTGCACCGCGCCACCTCGGGGGTTACTCGCGCTCAGCCGGGGCGACTCGGGCTGCGGCGGAAATAGAGTGGATTGGCGGCGTACTCGCCATCGACCGACGTGGAGGACCGCATGCCGAAGATTCTGTTCGTGGTCACCGGATCCGATCACTGGACCCTCGCCGACGACACTCACCACCCGACCGGCTTCTGGGCGGACGAGGTGGCTCTTCCCTACGAGGTGTTCAGCGCGGCAGGGTATGAGGTCGTCGTCGCCACCCCGGGCGGTGCGCCGGCTCCCGTGGACCGGGCGAGCCTGGCGGCGGAGTTCAACGGCGGCCAGGAAGGCGCCGACCGGGTGGGCGAGACCCTGGCGTCCGTCGCGGGGCTTCAGCAGCCGCTGAAGCTGGAGGACGTGGACCTGGTCGCGTACGACGCCGTCTTCTGCCCCGGTGGCCACGGCCCCATGGAGGATCTGGCGGTCGACGCCGCATCCGGTCGGCTGCTGGCCGCCGCGCTCGCCTCGGGCAGGCCGCTGGGCGTCGTGTGCCACGCTTCGGCCGCCCTGCTCCCCGCGCGCACCGCCGACGGCGACTGGCCGTTCGCCGGCTACCGGCTCACCGGCTTCACCAACGCCGAGGAGGCGCAGGCGGGTTTCGCGGACCGGGCGAAGTGGCTGCTGCAGGACCGGCTCGTCGAGGCCGGTGCGGACTTCCGGGAGGGTGAGCCCTGGAGGCCTCACATCCTCGTCGACCGCAATCTGCACACCGGCCAGAACCCGGCGTCGGCCCGCCCGCTGGCGCAGGAGATGGTCGAGGCACTCCGGTAGGGCTTCGGCTCAGCCCAGTTGGCGCCGTACCAGGGCGTGCAAGCTGCCGCCCGTGTCGGCCAGCAGCTCGGCGGGCGGGCCCTGTTCGACGATCCGGCCCTCCGCCATGACGATCACCCGGTCGGCGTCCATGACCGTGGAGAGCCGGTGGGCGATCACCAGGCGGCCGGCGTTCAGGCTGCGGGTGCTCGCCATCACGACGGCCTGGGTCTCGTTGTCCAGCGCGCTGGTCGCCTCGTCGAAGAACAGGATGCGGGGGCGGCGTACCAGCGCCTGGGCGATCATCAGGCGCTGGCGCTGCCCACCGGAGATCGCCCCGCCGCCGGAGATCATCGTGTGCAGTCCCATCGGCATCCGCCGGATGTCCTCGGCCAGTCCCGCCATTTCGGCGGCCGCCCACACCTCTTCCTGGGAGAAGGTCTCGGCGCCGCTGATGCAGTCCAGGATTGATCCGGTGAGCGGTTGGGCGTTCTGCAGTACGACACCGCACTGACGGCGTACGGCCGCCTGGTCGAGCGCCGCCAGGTCCTGGCCGTCGTAGAGCACGCTGCCCGAGAGCGGCCGGTCGAACCCGATGAGCAGCCGCAGCAGCGTGGACTTGCCGCAGCCGCTCGGGCCGACGACCGCCACGAACTCGCCGGGCCGCACCCGCAGCGACACGTCGTCCAAGGCCAGCGGCCCGTCGTCGGCGTACCGGAAGGAGAGCCCGCGCGCCTCGATCGCGCCGGACAGCGTCCCGGGCTGGGCGCTCGCGCCGCGCACCTCGGGCGACTCGTCCAGGACCGGCTTCAGTTGTTCGAACATGGGCAGGGCGGCGACCACCGAGATCAACGCACCGGTGAGCTGGGTGACCGACGTCAGCAGCATGGTCATGGCGGTGCTGAACGTGAGGAACTCGGCGGCCGACATGCTGCCCCTGGCGGGTCCCGCCAGCAGCATGAACATGATCAGGGAGCAGAGCGGCAGATAGACGGCGTCCAGCGCCGTGGTGAGGTTCTTGATGCGGCCGGCGCGCTGCTGGAGTTCGCGGGAGCGGGCGAACTCGCGGGCCCAGGCGGCGTACGCGAAGTTCTCGGCGGCCGCGACCCGCAGTTTGGGCAGGCCCCGCAGGGTCTGGAACGCCTGGTTGTTGAGCTTGTTGCCGAGCTCGACGAGTCGCCGTTGCCAGCGAACCTGCCACAGGCCCATCCCGAGGAACACGGCGCCGATGACGGCCAGCATGGCTATGGCCACCATGGCCAGCGGAACGCTGAACCACAGCAGCAGCACCACGTTCATGGCGCCGACCGTACTCGCCTGCACGGCCACGGGGCCGAGCCCGGACAGCACCCGTCGGACGGCGCTGATGCCCATGGCGGCACTGGCGAGTTCACCGGTGGAGCGTTCAGAGAAGAACCGGGTGGGCAGTCGCAGCAGCCGGTCCCAGACGGCCGGTTGCAGGGTGCTCTCGATGCGGCCCTCCATCCGCAGGATGGTGAGGTTCTGGAGCAGCATGAAGGACGCCGAGACCACGCTGGTGATCATGACGGCGAGCGCGACCTGCACGATGAGGCCGGTCTCGGCGTTCGGTACGTACTCACCGAGCACCTTGCCGGTGGCGATCGGCACGAGCCCGCCGATGCCGACCGTCAACAGACCGCTGAGCAGCAGGTTCCGCAGGTCCTTGCGGGTGCCCCGGAGACTGAAGCAGAGCAGCCGCCAAGCGGTCGCGGGCCGTTCGGGCAGCGGGCGGTAGAACATGACGGCGCGCGGCTCGAAGTCCTCGGCGTTGTCCTTGCCGATCCGCATGCGCATGCCGGAGGCCGGGTTGACTGCTTCGTAGCGGCCGCGGCGCCACAGCAACGCGACCGCAGCGCCGGACTTGGCGCGGTGGCCCACCAGCGGGCCGGCGTCGGCGCGCCACCAGCGTCCGTCGAGCCTGACCGTGCGGGTGCGGACGCGGGAGACGAGCGCGATGCGTTCGACGGGGGTGACCCGGTCGTCGGCCGCGCCGCCCCTGGGTGGCTCGGTGAGTGTGATCCCGGATGCCTCGGCGACACGCCGGCACACGGCGAAAGCCGCGTCGTCGGTGGCCCGGTCGCCGACGCGGGCGGCGCGGCCCGAACGGTCGGGGCGGCCGATGGACGCGACCAGGGCCTCGTCGGCGCGGGCGCGGACCGCCGCGCCCGCCTTGATAGCCGCGGCGGTTCGGTCCTCGTGGGCGCGCTCCTGCTCCTCGATCCACTGGTCCACGGCCGACAGCAGCCGGTATTGCTGGTTCACCAGCCGCTGCCACATCGGCGTCTCGACGAGCAGGTCGCCGACGGCCTCCGCGCTGTAGGCGGCGCCGTACCGCACGCCGCCGGGTGCGACCGGCATCCACAGGACATCGTCGTCGGCCACCGCGCCTTCGCCGGCGGGCCGGCCACCGAGCGGGGCCTCGAAGAGCACACCCAGGCCGCGGCCGATGCCGAGCGCGAAGGCGTGGTCGAGGGGGCTTTCATAGACGGAGGTGTCGGCGTACCCGGGCGGGACGTACAGCTCCCGCAGCGGGATCCGGCGCAGCTGGCAGTTCCGCGCCGGTCTGCCGACCAGGGTGTGCTGGGAGCCCTCGGCGGGCCCGAGCAGCAGGGCCCCCGCTTCGAGGCGGCCAAGGAAGTGCCAGTGCCCCTCCTGGGCGGCGTCGACCGCGAACAGGTCGAGCGCGCCGCCGACGACGAGCCACAGCACCTGGGGCCCCTCCAGCGGCAGGCTGCGCAGCCCGGAGCAGTCGACATGCACGCCCAGGCCGCCGAGGGCGTGGGTGACGGCGTCGGCCACACCAGGGGTCGGGGGCAGGGAGGCGGGGTGAGCGGTCGGGGGCGGGGACGGCATGTCAGTGCTCCTTGACCAGCTCGGCGTACGCCCCTTGCGCGGCGGCGAGTTCTTCGTGCTGCCCGCGCTCCACGACCACTCCGTGGTCGAGTACGACGATCTCGTCACTGTCGCGGACCGTGCTCAGCCGGTGGGCGATCACCACGCAGGCACAGCCGCGCCTGCGCAGGTTGTCGATGATGATCCGTTCGGTCTCCGCGTCCAGGGCGCTCGTCACCTCGTCGAGTACGAGAACGCTGGGCCGCCGGACCAGCGCACGGGCGATTTCGAGCCGCTGGCGCTGCCCGCCGGAGAAGTTGCGGCCGTCCTGCTCGACGCGGCTGTGGATGCCGTCGGGGCGCCGCGCGATCACGTCGTACAGAGCGGCGTCCCGGAGCGCGGCGGCCACCGCGTCGTCGGGGATCGACGGGTCCCACAGCGCCACGTTGTCCCTGACCGTCCCCTCGAAGAGGAACACGTCCTGGTCGACGAAGGAGACGGAGGCGGCCAGCGCGCTGCGCGGGATGTCCTGCAGGCGCTGGCCGTCGATGAGGATCGCGCCCTCCCACGGGGTGTAGAGGCCGGAGATCAACCGGGAGACGGTCGACTTGCCGCTGCCCGAGCCGCCGACCAGGGCGACCTGACGCCCGGGGCCCACGGACAGGGAGAACCCGCTGAGCAGGGGCTTGTCCAGGGGGCTGTAGCCGAAGGTGATGTTGTCCAGCGTCACGTGGCCCTTGAGCCTGCGGGCGGCGGTGTCCGGTTCGCTGCGGGTGTAGAGGGCGTCGACGGGGAAGCTCTCGACGTCCTTGAGCCTGGCCACGTCCGCGGCGAAGTCCTGGATGCGTCCGGCCACTGAGTTGAGCCGGGTGATGGGCGCGGTGAAGCGGGCCACCAGTGCCTGGAAGGCGACGAGCAGACCGATCGAGATGGCGCCCTCCACGGCCCGCAGACCGCCGATCCACAGGATCAGCGCACTGTTGACGGTGGCGAGGGTGGGTGCGACGACGGCCAGGGCCGCGCTCGGCACGCCGAGCCGCTGCTGGACGTCGAGGGTCGTGGCGTGCTGGCCGGCCCAGCGACGGAAGAAGCCGTTCTCGCCGCCGGTGGCCTTCATCGTCTCGATGAGCTGAAGCCCGGTGTACGAGGTGTTGGTCAGCCGGGCGCTGTCGGCCCGGAGCTTCTGGGTGTGGGTGGCCCGCAGCTTGATCACGATGCGCATCGCGACCACGTTGAGCAGGGCGACGGCCACTCCGATGACGGTGAGCTGGGGGTCGTACGTCCACAGCAGGAAGGCGTAGAGGATCACCACGACGCCGTCGACGCCCGCCGCCGCGAGGTCGCGGGCCAGGGTCTCGGCGACCGCGTCGTTGGACTGCAGGCGCTGGACGAGGTCGGCCGGGCTGCGCTGCGCGAAGAAGGTCACGGGCAGCCTCAGCAGGTGCCGCAGGAAGCGGGCGCTGCTGAGCGTGGAGGAGATGATTCGCCCGCGCAGCAGGTTCGCCTGCTGGAGCCCGGTCAGTACGGCGGTGAGCGCCACCATCGCGGCCATCGACGCGAAGAGCGGTCCGAGCAGCGACGTCTGATTGCCGATCAGGAACATGTCGATATACGTACGGCTCAGTGCCGGCAGCGCGGCCCCGACGGCGACCAGCAGCAGGCTCGCGAGCAGCGCGGCCAGCAGGGTGGCGCTGGTGCCTCGCATGCGAGCGGGTACGGCGGTCATGACGCCCGGCTTGCGGCCGCCCCGGCTGAAGGACGCGGCGGGCTCGAAGACGAGGACGACGCCGGTGAAGCTGGTGTCGAAGTCCTCCGCGGGCACGAACCGGCGGCCCTTGTCCGGGTCGTTGACGTGGACACCCTTGCGGCCGAACCTGCGCCCCATGCCGTCGTACACGACGTAGTGGTTGAACTCCCAGAAGAGGATCGCGGGTGCCTGGACCTCCGCGAGCGCCGCCGACTCCATCTGCATGCCCTTGGCCTGCAGGCCGTAACCGCGCGCCGCCTTCAGCAGGTTGCTGGCGCGCGAGCCGTCCCGGGAGACTCCGCAGGCGATGCGGAGCTCTTCGAGCGGCACGTGCCGCTCGTAGTGGGCGAGCACCATTGCGAGGGCGGCGGCGCCGCATTCCACGGCCTCCATCTGGAGAACGGTGGGCGTACGGACGGACCTGGCCTTCTTGACCTGCGCGGGCTTGGCGCGGCGGCGCCCGCCGCCCGGGGCCTCGGGCCGGTGACGGCCGCGCCCCGGCGCCGGCTGTCGCGGCGGTACGGCTGAGGCGTGCGGTGCGAGGGAGTCCTGTGGTGCGGTCACGGAAGCAGCCAATCGATCGGATGCTGCTCGGCGAGGCGGATGGCGCCGGTGGCAAGGGTCATGGAGTCGACGGCGTACGGCGGGCCACCCGAAGTCGACCAGCCGTAGCCGGACTTGGCGGCGGATGAGCGCTGCAGTCGCACGAGTACGGACACGGGCTGACCGGTGCGGGAGAACTGCTCGCCGAGCTCGCTGCTGCCGAGAAAGCCGGTGATCCGCTGTCGGGTCTGCGCGGTCCTGCCGACGGCCTCGACCCGGCCGCGCAGCACTCCGTACCGCTGTGTCGCCACGGACTGGACGCTCAGGTCGACGGCGGCGCCGACGGGGACGGTGGAGCCGCTGTCGGCCGGTACGTAGAGCACGGCCATGAGCGGGTCGCCGGGGTTCTTCACGCGTTCCACCGCGGCCACGTCCGCGCCGGTGGAGACGACGGTGCCGATCGCGGCCACGAGCGTCGTGAGCCGGCCCGCGGCGATGGTGCGCACGATGGTGTCCCCCTCGGGGGTGCGGACCTTCAGCAGCGGGGCGTCCGCGCGGACCCGGTCGCCCTCTTCGGCGAGTACCGCGGTGACCTGGCCGGAGACGGGGCTCTGCAGGACGTAACTGCCCTGGGCGTGGGTGAGGACGCCGGGGGCGCCGAGGGTGGACGACACGGTGCCGGTGACCGCCCATACGGACGAGGCGATCATGAAGAGGACCGTGACGGTCAGAACGAGCGCGCCCCGGGGCCGGGCGTAGCGCACCGGCAGGTCGATCTCTTCGGGCGACTGCAGTTTGGAAAGCGCCTGTTGGCGAAATTGCACGACACTCTTCCTCGACTGCGCTGACCAATGCGGAGCGGATGACAGCCGTCCGTCCCGGAACCTGGACGGCTCCGGGACGGACGGCCCGGCCGGTCGGCATGGGGAGAGCCGACGGACGGGAGTCACCGCGCGTGCATGTGCCGCTCACCGGCACATGACCGGCTCAGAGACCGGCGACGAGACCCGTGACGGCGCCGGCGTTCAGGCCGGTGGCCGCCTCGACGGTGCCGGTGACGGCGTTAACGGCGCTGCTGACCGGGGCGATGTCGCCGGTGCTGACGGCGACGTTGCCGTTGTTGCCACCGAGGATGCCGCCGGACACGTGGTCCAGGTCGTTGTCGGAGATTTCCTGGGTCGCAACCTGGGAGAAGTTCATGAGGTGAGTTTCCCTTCGCATGGATATTTCTTGAACAGCCGGAGCCGGCCGTACCGAGAGGCGGGCCGGCCGCCGCAGCGGTTGTCGCGTGCCCGAATGGAAAAACCCTTCGTGCGACTTCCGCGGTGCGATTGATCAAAGCACGCGATCGCTTCCGGCTGCCAATCCCGACGGCACTGACCAGTGCGCATCCCGTCGCCGAATTACCCAGGCGTGCACACCCGTCCATGAAGTGGTGGCAGCTTCTTCACAAGATCACCCGACCTGATTCCGGATGGAGAGCACGGTCTCGGCACCGAAAAGGACATTACCGCTCAGACGCGCTTTCCTACTGTTCAGTAAGCGTCCGGCCATTAAGAGAGGGTGTGCCGCCTGCGTATTCGATGTGCAGATTCTTCGGCGTCACACGGTCATCACGCACCGAGATGACCGGATCACGCCTTGTGTGCCGCCAGAAGGCGCCAGCGGGGGCTGCCGTCGGCGCGGCGCCCGAACTCCTCCAGGGGATGCAGGCGAACGGTGAAGCCTGCCCGGATCAGATCGTCGCGCACACCGGCGAGCGGGAACGTCCGGTAGTACATGACGAAGGGCGGCCGCCAGAGCGCATTGCGTACGCGCATCACCGAGTCGAAGCCGAGCAGCGCCCAGTGCAGCGGCGAACTCACCGGCTGGGGCGCGCCGATGGGGAACGCGAAGACGCCGCCGGGCCGCAGGGCGCGGTGGACCTCCGCGAACAGGCGGGGCCGCTCGGCCGGCACAAAGTGGCCGAACGCGCCGAAGCTGACCGCCAGATCCAAGGCGCCGGAGAAGGGGAGGGCGAGCGCGTCGGCCCGCACCCAGTCCACCGGCGGCGCCCCGGTGTCGTCGTACGCCGCCCGGGCCGCGTCCAGCATCCCGGCACTGATGTCGACACCGATGACCCGGCCGTCGCACAGCGCCCGCAGCACGCGTAGGCCCGCGCCCGTGCCGCAGCAGACGTCGAGGCCCGCCCCGAAGGGGCCGAGCGCGTGCAGGGAGCCGGCGACGACGTCGAGGAAACGGTCCGGGGTGCGGAAAGGGGTGTGATCGAACTTCGGGGCCAGCAGGTCGTAGCCGCGCTCGACGGAGGAGAGCGCCTGTACGGCCAGCTCGCGGACGGTGGGTCCCTGGGAGGTGAACACGGGCCCCACAGTAGCCAGCACGCGATGGCGGGCCGGTGTACCCATTGACCGGAATGGGTCGTTGAGAGTTATATGGCAGATAAAGGGCGCATAAAGGCTTCTACAGGAGGCGGCCCGTCATGACCACGCACCCCAGCATCGAGCAACACCCAGACCTGGCCGAGATGCGCACCCGGTTCGAGCGGGCGACCAGCACCCCTCGCGCCCAGGCCATCGAGACCCTGGCGCTCATCACGGGCGTCTACCTCGCGGCCTCGCCCTGGATCGCCGGATTCAGCGGACTGACCAACCTGGCCGTGTGCAACCTGATCACCGGCATCGCCTACGCCCTGTGCATGGGCGGGCTCGGCTCGGCGTACGAACGCACCCACGCGATGGCATGGGCCGCCTCCGCCATCGGCGCGTGGACGATCGTCGCTCCCTGGGTCGTGGCGGGCAACGTCGACACCACCCGCAGCGTCGTCAACAACATCATCGTCGGCGCGGTGGCTCTACTGCTCGGCCTGGCCATGGCCACCATGAACGACCGCAAGGCGGGGGGCGGCAACAGCCGCGCCCGTCGCCGCCGGCCGGACGCGGACGCCATGGGCTGAGACCTCGACCCCCGACAGCCCGCACCCCTGGGCCCCGGCCGGACGATCCGGCCGGGGCCCAGCAGCAGGGGAGTCGGCAACAGGGGGGCCCAGCGGCAGGGCCCCCGAACATCAGGCACATATCATCACTCATGGGTAAAATTCGAACATGGGAGACAGGCCGATTGACGCGCCGACGGCGCCCGAACTCGTCCTCGAAACCGACGCGGGCACCACCGTGATGAGTCCGAGCAGGGACTACCACGTCGGGCGCGACCCGCTGAGCGACATAGTCATCGACGACGTCCGCGTCTCCTGGCACCACGCGGTGCTGAGGCCCGAGGACGGTCACTGGACGCTCGAGGACGAGCACAGCACGAACGGCACCTACACCGACGGCAGGCGCGTCGAGGAGTGGGGCGTGGGGCCCGGCAGCGTCATCCGCTTCGGCAGCCCCGCCGACGGGCCGCAGGCGGTGCTGGTGGGACCCGAGTCGCCGCCCGCCCCGACGCCCTATGCGCGGGAGCGCCCGTCGGCCGTCTCGATGCCGGCGGCGACCGGCACCTTCCGGCAGCCGACCACGGTGCGCCCGCTGCCCGCTCGTACCGTCCGTATCGGCCGGGGCAGCGACAACGACCTGGTCATCGACGACCTGGTGGTCTCGCGCCGGCACGCCGAGCTGAGACCGCTGGCTGACGGTACGTACGAGATCGTCGACCTCGGCAGCCACAACGGCACCTTTCTGGGCGGCCGTCCCGTCGCGCGTGCCCCGGTTTTGCCCGGAGACATCGTCGGCATCGGGCACTCGGCGTTCTGCCTGGTAGGCGACACACTGCAGGAGTACGTCGACACGGGCGAGGTATCGCTCGACGTGCAGGACCTGGCGGTCGCCGTCGACAAGGGCCGCAAGACACTCCTCGACCATGTCTCCTTCCCGGTGGGCGAGAAGTGCCTGCTGGCCGTCGTCGGGCCGAGCGGCGCCGGCAAGTCCACGCTGCTCAACGCGCTGACGGGCCTGCGCCCCGCCGACCGGGGCACCGTCCTGTATGACGGCCGTGACCTCTACCGCGACTACGCGGAGCTGCGCCAGCGCATCGGTCTCGTGCCGCAGGACGACATCCTGCACTCCCAGCTGACCGTCCGCCGGGCCCTCGGGTACGCCGCCGAGCTGCGCTTTCCGCAGGACACCGCGAAGAGCGAGCGGCGGGAGCGGGTGGCCGAGGTGATCCGCGAGCTGGGCCTGGAGCAGCGGGTCGGCCAGCCGATCCACAGTCTGTCGGGCGGGCAGCGCAAGCGGGTCAGCGTCGCCCTGGAACTGATGACGAAGCCGTCGCTCCTCTTCCTCGACGAGCCGACGTCCGGGCTCGACCCCGGCATGGACCGTTCCGTCATGCACATGCTGCGTGGTCTCGCGGACGACGGCCGTACGGTCATCGTCGTCACACACAGCGTGCTCAGCCTGGACGTGTGCGACCGGCTACTGATGCTGGCCCCCGGCGGCAGGATCGCCTACTTCGGGCCGCCGGAGGACGCTCTGCCGTTCTTCGGGTTCGAGGAGTGGCCGGAAGCGTTCGAGGCGTTCGAGAACGACCGTGACCGCGACTGGGCGGGGCAGTACCACGCGTCCGCCTTTCACCAGCGGTACGTCGCGGGCGCCAGCACACAGCCGCACCTGCCGCAGGCCCCCGCCGCCGAGGTGGTCGCCCCGGCGCCGCCGCGGACCCGGAGCTGGGGCGCGCAGCTGAGGACGCTGGTGCGGCGGTACACGGCGGCGTTGAGCGCGGACCGGACGTTCCTGGCGATCATGATCGCCCTGCCGTTCGTGATGGGCGCGATGGCACGGGCGCTGGCCGGGGGCACGCTGAACCGGGAAACCGCGTTGAACGCCCTGCTCATCCTGTGCGTCGGCGGGGTGCTTACGGGCGCCGCCAACGCGGTGCGCGAACTCGTCAAGGAACGGGTCATCTACCAGCGGGAGCGCGCGGTCGGGCTGTCCAGATCGGCGTACCTGATGTCCAAGGTCGTCGTACTCGGCACCATCACCGTCCTGCAGAGCGTCGTCCTGACGCTGGTCGCCCTCGTAGGCGTCGACCTGAACGCGCCGGGCGGCAAAGGCGTGCTGATGCCGCCGCTGGTGGAGATCACGGTGGCGGTGGCGCTGCTGTCCTTCACGGCCATGATGCTGGGTCTCCTCGTGTCCGGGCTGGTGCGCAAGGAGGAGGTGACGATGCCGCTGCTGGTCCTCCTCGCCATCGTCCAGGTGGTGTTCTGCGGGGCGCTGCTGAAGCTGGACGGGGTGGCCGGGGTCGAGCAACTGGCGTGGCTGATCCCGTCGCGGTGGGCACTGGGGGCGATGGCCGGGACCATCGGGCTCGGCCGGATCGTTCCCGGCGAGCTGACGGCGGATCCGCTGTTCGCGCACTCGGCGGGAGTGTGGCTGCTCAACATGGGGATGCTGGTGGTCCTTTCGGTCGTCTTCGGGTACGCCGTCGCGAAGCTGCTGCGCCGGCACGAACCCGCGATCATGAGGAAGTAGGGGCGAGCCGGATGACGACTGAGGACTTCCGCCCCACCCATGTCGTGCCGCCGAACGGGTTGCCCGCGTGGGAGTCCCCAGACGTGTCCCGGCCCACCGAACCGCTGGATCCGCTGCTGCCGGTGCAGGTGCTCGACCGGCGGGGCGACTGGGGGCTGATCGCCTGCGCGAACGGCTGGTCGGCCTGGGTCGACGGCCGCCTCCTCGTCTCCGTACCGCAGGGGGCGCCGGCGGCCGTCCAGCCGCCCGCCCGCACGGCGGATCCGCGCCCGATGCTGGCCCGCGTACAGGAGTCGCTGAGCCAGTACCGGCGAGCGGCCGAGGACCTGGCCGACGGCCGCACGGACGGCGAAAGCTTCCGGCGCCACACGCAGGGGCTGCGGGTGGGGATGGTCGTGGAGGGCGAAGCGGTGTGGCTGTACGACGCGGAACACGAGCGGTGGCTGTACTGCGACGGCCTGCGCCTCAGTACGTACGCCGCCTCTTCCGCCGCCTCTTTCGCCGCGTCGGCCGCGGGCGGCGACCGGCCTCCGGCCCACGAACCGACCCGGGTGGTCGCCCCCGCACCCCACGACACCGGCGGCACCCCGGCACCCGGCCTGCCGCCGGACGAACCGGCCCCACCGGAACCTACCCAGGTCGTCGCCGCCCGGCCGCCCACACCGGGCCCCTTCACGTCCGACCCCGCTGCGGCCGCCCCGGCCGCCTCTTCTGCCAACTCCGCCCACGGACCGGAACCGACCCGGATCCCGGGTCACGCCGAAACACCGCCATCCGGACCGCCCGCCGGCCCGGAAGCGACCCGGGTCGTCGGCGGCGCAGCCCCACGGGAAGCCGCGTCGGCCGCCAGGCGGCAACCGACGCGGGTCGTCAGTGGTGCCGCCGAGGCACCGGAGCCGACGCCGGCCCCGCAAGCTGAAGCGGGAGACGACGACCAGGCGACCCGGCCCGTGCGGCCGGACCGGCGGTCCGGACCGGAGCCGCCAACCCGGCCCGGTGACGGTCAGTGACTCCGGGTCGGCGCGAAACGCAGCTGCCGGCCGGAAGCCCGTCCGAGCTGCTCGGGCAGCAGATCGCGGGCTACCGCGTGGAGAGCGAGATCGGCCGCGGCGGCATGGCCGTCGTCTACCGCGCCCGGGACCTGCGCCTGGACCGTACCGTCGCCCTCAAGCTGCTGGCGCCGGAACTCGCCCGCAACGACACCTTCCGGCAGCGGTTCTCTCACGAGTCCCGGGTGGCCGCCGCGATCGACCACCCGCACATCGTGCCGGTCTTCGAGGCCGGTGAGACCGACGGCGTGCTCTACATCGCGATGCGTTATGTCGCCGGGCAGGACCTGCGTCACCTGCTCGACCGGCAGGGCCCGCTGCCGCTGGGGACGGCCGTGCGGATCGCCGCGCAGGTGGCGTCCGCGCTCGACGCCGCCCACGAGCACGACCTCGTACACCGCGATGTGAAGCCCGGCAACATCCTGGTCGCCCAGGGCACCGACAGCGACCACCCCGAGCACGTGTACCTCACCGACTTCGGTCTGACGAAGAAGTCGCTGTCACTGACCGGATTCACCACGGTGGGCCAGTTCGTGGGCACGCTCGACTACGTCGCACCGGAGCAGATCTCCGGCCGCCCGGTGGACGGGAGGTGCGACGTCTACAGCTTCGCCTGCGTCGTGCACGAGTCGCTGGCGGGGGCGCCGCCGTTCCGGCGGGACGACGACATGGCGCTGCTGTGGGCCCACCAGTTCGATCCGCCGCCGCCCCTGACCGGGCTGCGCCCCGATCTCCCGGCCGCCGTCGACGGTGTCATGGCGAAGGCACTCGCCAAGAGCCCCGATGACCGTTACGACTCCTGCCTGCGATTCGTGGCCGCGCTGCGGGCCGCCGGGGCAGGCACCGGGCCGGCGGCCCATCCGCCGACGCGGGTGGACCTGCGGGGCGGCGTGTGGCCGGCCGGTTCGGAGCCCCCGCCGACGCCGCCGCGCTGGGCGCTGCCGGTCTTCCCCGAGGTGGTCCCATAGACGGGCCATGCCCGGGTCCTGTCACGTCACCACTTCGCCGCGCCGGCGCACCCGCGCGGCGAGCAGTCCGCCGGCGAACCCGGCGACCAGTCCCCAGAGCGCCGCGAGCCCGAGCGCCGTCCACAGCCGGGGCCGCAGCGAGAGCTCTCCCCCGAGCCCGCCGCCGGTGTCCCCGAGGTCTCCGATGCCCAGCAGCGACAGGCCGTAGCCGGCGGAGATCCCGGCGACCAGACAGACCGTCAGCACGGTGAGGGTGAGCGCCACGGCCATGTGCACGGCGTGCTGCCACAGGCGCTGGCCGGCCGGTGAGCGTACGGCCATCAGGAACGCGGCGGCCATCACCAGGACCGCCGCGACCGCCACGAGCACCCAGGCGGGCGCGCCCCGGTCGGCAAGGGTGGAGACGCTGAGCGTGGAGACGTCGGGCGTACGAAGCACCTGGTCCAGCACCTGGGGCATCGGAAGCCCGAAGGGCCCGTCCACCTTGCCCTCCCAGGTCCCGCCGAGCCCGAGAGTGAAGGCGATCCAGGCCAGGTTGGGCAGTGCGAGCAGGACGACGGCGAGTGTCTGCGCGGCATGGCCGTGCGTCACCATGACGATCAGCCCCGCGACCAGCCCGGCGGCGACGTACGCGAGCAGCAGCACCACCATGGCGAAGGCGGCCGGGCGTACGGGTTCCTGGAAGCGCACCAGGCGGGACGGCAGCGGGGCCCGGCGCGACACCAGCAGGGCCACCGTCAGCACGCCTGCCAGCCAGAGCAGTCCGAACAGCAGGGTGGCCGGGAGATCGGCGCGGAAGCCGACCCGCGACGAGGCGTCCAGGACGTCCCCGATCAGGTCGCCGGTCGGGTTCTCGACGGGCAGGGCGAAGCTGTGCCTGGCGAGCAGCGAGAGCAGGATCAGCGCCAGGACCCACAGGAGGGCGAGCCGCCCGGCCCGGAGGGCCAGTTCGCGGACACCGGCGACGGCCCGGTGCCGCAGCGGCCGCAGGAATCCGCCTGCGACGACCAGGGCGCCGACCAGAGTGACCGACAGCGGCAGCACGGAGAGTTCGGCCCTGGTCTCGGCGATCGCCCCGGCGTCGCCCGAGAGGCCCACGCTGCCGCCAGCGGCGATCACGACGACGGCCGCGACGATCTGAGCGAACCCGCCGCCGGGCAGACTCGCCGCGCCCGCCGCCCACAGCCCGAGAGCGGCCGTGACGGCCATCGCCGCCACGCCCCCGAGTGCCGCCACGAGCGCGTCGCGCCATCCGTGTGCGGCGTGCGTCGCGCCGCTTCGGTCGCTGAATCCCTGCCCGCTCACATGGCCACGTTAAGCACGGTCCTGGCGGCCCGCCGCCGGGGAGGGCCGACCGCGTCGGCTTGCGGGCCGTCCGGGTACGCGGCACACAATGAGGCACCAAGAGCATGAAATAGGACTTATTCCTACGTCGGGAAGAGCAGCGCGTGAGTGCCCAGCCGCCGTCCGGCCGCCCCACAGGACCTCCCTCCGGCCCACTTTCGGGCCCGACACAGCAGGGGCCGACACCACCGCCCGACACACCGTCGGGCCCCCCGTCCGGCCCCCCGAGCGGCGGCGGCCCAGGTGATCCCGGTGGTCCGGGTGGTCCGGGGGGCCCCAGCGGCACCAAGGGCCCCGGCGGCACCGGCGGCCGGCCCTGGTGGCGGTCCGTGCCCACGGTGGCGGCCATCGCGGCCGCCCTCGTGGCGGCGGTGGTGGTGACCGTGGTCCTCACCCGCCCCGACAAGGAATCCACCGGTTCGACCGCGAGCGGCGAGGTCTTCCTGCAACCCGCGGGCTCATCGGGCCCCGCCCCGTACACGGAGTCGACCGCGCGCAAGGCCGGCGCGGCGACCTCCCCCACCCCCCAGCCCAACGCGTCGGCGTCCGGGTCCAACGCCACCCGCGCGGTGCGGGGGTCCGACCCTGGTCTGTACGGCGGTACCCGCAAGGTCGCCAGCTGTGACGTGGAACAGCAGATCCAGGTGCTGACCTCCCAGCAGACCAAGACCGGGGCCTTCGCCGGGGTGCTGGACATCGAGCCCTCCGGCGTGCCCGAGTACCTGCGGTCGTTGACGCCGGTGCAGCTGCGGATGGACACCCGGGTCACCAACCACGGCTACGAGAACGGCGCCGCCACCAGCTACCAGGCCGTACTGCAGACCGGCACGGCCGTCCTCGTCGACGACCGCGGTGTGCCCAGGGTGCGCTGCGCCTGCGGCAACCCGTTGCGCCCGCCGGTCGCCCTCCAGGGCGCCCCCCGGCGTACGGGCACGTCTTGGCCGGCGTACCGGCCCTCCCAGGTCGTCACGGTGGTCCCGGCGGTCCAGGTGGTCAACGTGTTCGTCCTCTTCGACCCGAAGAGCGAGAAGTGGTTTACCCGCGACAGCGGTGACACCGGCGGCGGCGACGAGACGACCACACCTCCCCGCAGGGACCCGTCGTCGCCGTCGCCCTCCGAGGACGCGTCGCCGTCCGCGCCCTCGGAGCCTTCGCCGCCGGACGGTCCGACGTCCGAGGCGCCGTCTCCCGACGCCCCCTCGCCGGATTCACCCGAACCCGACGACCCCGGCACCGGCAATCCGCCCTCGCCGGACCCGCCCGAGGAGGCTCCCTCCTCCGACGACCCGCCGGCCGGAGAGACGTCGTTAGAGCCGCCCCGGTCCGAGGCGCCCGCCCCGGAGCCCCCGGCCGTCTCGCAGCCCTAAGGGGTGTCTGACAATCGGGATTAACGCACTACTGGGTAAGATATCGGCAGGAAGCTCGCACGACCGTCTCCCGCGCGTCGAAGGAGCCTCATGTCCAGTCGCCTGCGCACCCGTGATTCGGCACCCGCCGCCGGGTCGGCCTCCCGCCCGCCGGGACTCTCCGACCTGCCCGACATACCGGATCCGCGCACCATCCACACCCTGGACGCGCGCATCCTCTCCGTGGTGCTCTTCGAACGGCTGGCTGCCCTGCAAGAGGGCTCTGCGGAGTACGCGTACGTCCGCAACACCCTGGTCGAAATCAACCTCAGCCTGGTGAAGTACGCCGCCGCCCGGTTCCGGCACCGCAACCAGCCGATGGAGGACGTCGTCCAGGTGGGCACGATCGGCCTTATCAAGGCCATCAACCGGTTCGACGCGCAGCGCGAGGTGGAGTTTCCGTCCTTCGCGTTTCCGACGATCGAGGGCGAGATCAAACGGTTCTTCCGGGACAACAGCTGGGATGTCAGGGTGCCCCGCCGCCTCCAGGAACTGCGGATCGACATCGCCAGGGCCTGCGACGTAATGGAGCAGGACCTGGGCCGGGAACCCACCGATGCCGAGCTGTCGGACCACCTCGGTGTGGACGAGACCGAGGTACGGGAAGGCCGGCGGGCGGCGAACGGTTACACGGCCCGCTCCTTGGACACAGCGTTCGACGACGCGTCCGGGGCCCTCGGGCAGCGCTGTCTCGGCGAGGAGATGCGGGCGTACGACACCGTCGAGTGCGTAGCTACGCTCAAGCCGCTGGTCGCGGGCCTCGCTGAGCGGGACCGGGCGATCCTCACGCTGAGGTTCGGCGAGGAGCTGACCCAGCGGGAGATCGGCGAGCGGATGGGTATCTCCCAGATGCAGATCTCCCGGCTCCTTACCCGGATCCTGGCGGAACTGCGGGCCGGACTGCTCGCCGAAGACCCCGAAGATCCCGGAAGCCCGGATCCCGGAAGTCCCGGTCCCGGAGGACGTCCCGAGGACGCCCCCGGCGCTATCCGGGAGCCCGTCATGCCCGCCGTCGCCCCCTGAGCACCCGAAGCCTCCTGAGCACCGAAGACGCCCCGGATCTACTCCGGACACCCTTCAGTGCCACAACTCCCGCTTCAGTGCCACAACTCCCGCAGACGCGGGGGAACCGCCACCTCGACCCACACCGTCTTGCCCCGTTCCCCGGCCACACTCCCCCACGCCCCGGCGAGCCGTCGCAGCAGGATCAGGCCGTGCCCGCCGGGGGCCGTCACCGTGGACGGCCGGGGCTCGGGGTGCCGGGGACTGTGGTCGGCGACCTCGAAGCGCAGCCGGTCGACCGTGCAGTTCAGTACGAACTCACGAGGGCCTCCGGCGTGCAGGCACGCGTTCGTGACCACCTCCGACACGAGCAGCAGAACGTCGTCGACGGCCGACTGCCACTCTTCGTCCGCGGCGGGGATCCACCGCCAGTCGGCCAGCGCCTCGCGACTGAAGTCCCGGCAGCGGACGACCGCGTCACCGGTGCCGCAGAGCGTCAGCCTGCGTGTCTGGCCGCGCGTCCGCAGGACGTCACTCAAGGCCACTGGGGACCACCCGTTCCCGGTTGACAGCCTCTCGGACCTCTCAGGCCTCTCCACAGGCCGGTGCCCCGAATGCGGCTTTCTACCCGCCTACGGACGTCGATATGCCGATGGATGGGACTCGGCCTGCAGGGGCGCCAGCTCGTGCAGGAGCTGCTGGCACTCCGCGAGGAGACCGCCGACCGAGGTGGCCGTATCGGCGTCCTGCTCCAGCAGCTGCGCCTTGAGCTGCGCGTGCGCCGCCCAGGCGGCGTCCAGAGCCGTGGCACGTTCCTCCCGTGCGCCCAGGATGTTCCCTCCGAGGATGTTGCGGTCCGCCGCGCATACGTCGCCGGCCGCCTCCAGCAGATCCGCCAGGTGGCCCTGAGCGGGGCCCGGCAGCGGGGGGCACCCGGGATTGTCGCTGACCGTACGGACGAGCGCGCGGGTGAGGGACACGAGCGGGTCGGCGATGCGTCCCCACGCGTAGTCCCACTGGACCGGCGGCAGTCGCGGTCCGGTACGGCGCATCCGGCTGCCCGGATTGAGGCGGTAGCTCTCCCTGGTCCACCCGCGCGCGTCGTGCAGGTCCGAGAGGGTGACCATCAGGCGTCGCGCCTGGGCGTGCCGGTTCTCGGCCTTCTGCGGGTCGAGGCCCTCCCGCACCTCCGCGGCCGAACCGCGCAGCAGATCGGCGCTGTCCGCGGGGAGGCGCTGGAGGCAGTCCCGGACGCTGCGCAGGTGAACGGGCGGCAGGATCAGTGCGTTCACCGCGATGCCGATGACCGCGCCGACGAGCGACTCGAAGAGCCGGTGCAGGATGTCGATGCCCGAGTACGACCCGTACGCCAGCACGAACAGCGCCGTCGTCGGGGCGTACAGGCCGTGCTCGCCGAAGCGTGTCCAGTTGCCGAGCAGAACGGTGACGGGCAGTACGAGGGCCATGGCGGCCATCGTGTTGCCGGTCAGATTGGCGGCGCCCGCCGCCAGGACGGTGCCGATGGCGATCACGACCAGCTGCTGGACGCCGGACCGCAGGGAGCGGTAGACGGTGCTCTGCACGAGGACGACCGCCGTCCACGGGGCCATCAGTGCCATGGGGGCGTTCCACCACCAGCCGGTCAGCGCCCAGGCCAGGGTCGCTGCGGCGGCGGCCTTCAGGGACTGCGTGACCACGTCCCGCTCCGGGCCCGCGCTCTTCGCGGCCCGGGCCCCCGCACGCCACACCGTGGACGCCTCCCAGGTCAGTGACCGCCGCAGGCGTCCGGGTCCGCCGCCACCGGCGGGTGATGGTGGTTCACTGCCTGTCACTGCCACGCCTCCGGGTCGGTGTCTACGCTCTACGACACTGCACGCGTTCCCTGCACGGCGCCGTCAAACCGTCGTGCCCGGCCTGGCGCAACGCCTGCCACCTGCACGTCACGTGCAGGTGGTTGTGTCGGCGAGGTCCCCGTCGACATTGAGTACAGCCGCGCTTCATGGTCCGTCTGCGCAGTCACCGCGGACAGGCGAACGGACCGCGCGGCCCTGAGGGCGCGCGGCCCGTTCGCCTGCGGGCTGTCAGCGGTGCTTCTTGACCTTGTCGCGGGTCTTCTCGGCCGCTTCCTGGGCCTTACCCGTCATCTGCTCGCCGCGGCCCTCCGCCTGCATCTGATCGTCCTTGCCCGCCTTGCCGGCGGTTTCCTTCAGCTTGCCCTTGACCTGCTTCGCCTTCGCCTTGCTCACAGCGGTGTTCCTTCCACAGAGATCCGGGGTGACTGGACTGATCCCCACCTTGCTCCGGTCCCCCCAGGGCCGCAATCCGGGATATTCCACCCTTCCGACGGATCCGGTCGCGCGCCTGGTCAGTCTGGTCAGCCCGGGGACTCGTCGGGGGCCGGGTCGGTCTCCGGTTCACGGTCGTCCGGTGCGCCGGGGCGGGGTGGATTCTGGTCCTCGGCGTCGGCGGCCCCTTCGGACTGCTGGTCCGGAGGGTCCCTCGGCACCGGTGTGCCGTTCTCCTCAGGGTCTTCCGTCTGCGGGTTGGTCACGAGTCCTCCTCCGGCGGCCCGGCGAGACGGTGGGCCGCGCACAGCACGTACCCGTCCGTCGCGGGGCCATTCACACCCCGGCCGTCGCTTGTCCGGGAGCGGCCGGGCCCTGCGCCCGGCAGAGGCAGAACGGGTGGCCGGCGGGGTCGGCGTACACCCGGAAGCCGCGCTTGCCGCCGTCGTCCTCCAGATCGAGCGGGGTGGCGCCGAGCGCGATGACCTGCGCCTCGGCCGCCTCCACGTCGGGGACGTCGAAGTCCAGATGCATCTGCTGCGAGTTGTCGTCGGCCCGGGGCCAGTCCGGGTGCCGGAAGCCGGGTGCGCGCTGGAAGGCGATGCGGGCACCGCCGGGGACGTACAGGTCGTACCAGTCCCCCTCGCTGTCCCGCTTCACCTCCCCTCCGAGCACCGCGGCGTAGAAGCCGGATAGCGCCTGGGGATCGGGGCAGTCGAGGGCCACCAGACAGTACGTGGCGATGGGCATGCCAACCTCCCTGTTCTCGCGGATTCGCACCGGACCACTACCCCGCCCCGGCCAGCCCAACCGAACCGCACGATCGACGACATGTTGGTAGGAATGACCGCAAGCCATGTGTTACGACCGAAAGGCGTCACCGAGTGGAGTCCACCAGCCGGCCGGGACAGGCGCACAGCGCCGTCCTCACCTTGCACGTCAACGGCACGCCGCACACGCTGACGCTCGACCACCGCACCACGGTCCTGGATGCGCTGCGCGAGCATCTGCACCTCACCGGGGCGAAGAAGGGGTGTGATCACGGCCAGTGCGGTGCGTGCACCGTGCTTGTCGACGGGAGGCGGGCCAACAGCTGTCTGCTGTTCGCCGCCGCGTACGACGGCTCGCACCTCACCACGGTCGAGGGGCTGGCCGACGGCGACCAGCTCCATCCGGTGCAGGGGGCGTTCCTGGCACGAGACGCCCTGCAGTGCGGCTACTGCACGCCGGGCCAGGTGTGTTCGGCCGTCGGGGTACTGGCCGAGGCGGCCGAAGGGCACCCGTCCCACGTCACCGGAGACCAAGCGGCCCCGAGCGGTCCGGCCACCCTCACCCGGGACGAGATCCGGGAACGGATGAGCGGCAATCTGTGCCGGTGCGGCGCCTACCCGCGCATCGTGGACGCGATCGAGGAGGTGGCACGGTGAAACCTTTCGGGTACGTGCGCGCACAGAGCGCCGGAGAGGCCGTAGAAGCCTTCGCCGCCCATCCGGGGGCGCAGTATCTCGGTGGCGGCACCAATCTGGTGGACCTGATGAAGCTGGGCGTGACGAGTCCCGCCGTGCTCATCGACGTGAGCCGTCTACCGCTGGACGGGATCGACGAGACGTCCGACGGAGCGCTGCACATCGGTTCGGCCGTGCGCAACAGCGACCTGGCAGCGCACCCGGCCGTCCGCAGCCGCTACGCCGTCCTGTCGCAGGCGCTGCTCTCCGGCGCTTCGGGCCAGCTGCGCAACACCGCGACCACCGCGGGGAATCTGCTGCAGCGCACCCGTTGCCCGTACTTCCAGGACACCTCGAAGCCGTGCAACAAGCGCGTCCCGGGTTCGGGCTGCCCGGCCCGCGAGGGGGTCCACCGCGATCTCGCGGTGCTCGGCCACTCGCCGCACTGCGTCGCCACCCACCCCTCCGACATGGCGGTGGCGCTGGCCGCCCTCGACGCCACGGTGCACCTGCGCGGCCCCAAGGGCGCCCGCACCGTGCCGGCCGCGGACTTCCACCGGCTGCCGGGTGAGCGCCCCCAGGACGACACGGTGATCCGTCCGGGTGAGCTGGTCACCGGCGTGTCGCTGCCGCCCGCGCTGCCGGGCGCCCGTTCCGCCTACCGCAAGGCCCGCGACCGTGCCTCGTACGCGTTCGCACTGGCCTCCGTCGCCGCCGTGCTGCGCGTCGAGGACGGCGCCGTAACCGACGCGTCGCTCGTCTTCGGCGGGCTGGCGCACCGGCCTTGGAGGGCCCGGGCTGCCGAGGAGGTGCTGCGCGGGGCGCCCGCCACCGAGGACAGCTTCGCCCGGGCGGCCGACGCCGAGCTCGCCGCGGCCGAGCCGCTGCGTGACAACGGCTTCAAGGTGCGGCTCGCCCGCAATCTCGCCGTGAGCGTGCTGACGGGGCTCGCCGCCCGCACCGAAGGACGTGAGGAACCGTCATGAGCCATGCACCCACATCGCTGGGCACCGACGCCGTCCGCCGGGAGGGCCGCGACAAGGTCACGGGCGCCGCGCGGTACGCCGTCGAGCACACGCCCGCCGGCTGCGCCCACGCGTGGCCGGTGCCGGCCGCCGTCGCACGGGGCCGCGTCACCGCCGTGCACACGGACGACGTACTGGCCCTGCCCGGTGTGCACGCCGTCCTCACCCACGAGAACGCGCCGCGTGTCGAGAAACCGGACGACGCGACGCTCGCCCTTCTCCAGAACGACCGCGTGCCGCACCGGGGCTGGTACGTCGCCCTCGTGGTCGCCGACACCCTGGAGAACGCCCGGGCCGGCGCCGCGGCGCTGCGGATCGAGTACGCGAGCGAGGAGCACGACGTACGACTCACCCCCGGCCATCCCGGCCTCTACACCCCGGACGAGGCGAACGGGGGCCATCCCGGAGTGCGTGAGCGGGGCGACTTCGACGCGGAGTTCGCAGCCGCCGACGTCCAGGTCGACGTGACGTACACGATGGGGGCGCTGCACAACCACCCGATGGAGCCGCACGCCGCCACCGCGCATTTCAAGGACGGGCAGCTGCTCGTGCGCGACTCCAGTCAGGGCGCCACCACGGTCCAGGCCACGCTCGCCTCGATGTTCGATCTGAAGCAGGAGAAGGTCACCGTCGTCTCCGAGCACGTCGGCGGCGGGTTCGGCTGCAAGGGCACCCCGCGCCCCCACGTGGTGCTGGCGGTCATGGCCGCGCTGCACACCGGGCTGCCCGTCAAGCTGGCGCTCCCCCGCAGGCAGTTGCCCGCCGTCGTCGGCCACCGCGCGCCGACCCTGCAGCGGGTGCGGCTGGGAGCGGGCGCCGACGGCGTCATCTCAGCGCTCGCCCATGAGGTGACCACGTGGACCTCCACGGTGAAGGAGTTCGTGGAGCAGGCCGCGGTCCCGGCACGCACCATGTACACCTCGCCACACAGCCGCACCGTGCACCGGGTGACCGCCCTGGACGTGCCGACGCCCTCGTGGATGCGCGCCCCCGGCGAGGCCTCGGGGATGTACGCCCTGGAGTCGGCGATGGACGAACTCGCGACCGCCGCCGGTGTCGACCCGGTCGAACTGCGGCTGCGCAACGAACCGGACACCGAACCCGACAGCGGCAACCCCTTCAGCAGCCGAAATCTGGCCGGGTGCCTGCGGGAGGGTGCCCGGCGCTTCGGCTGGCCGCAGCGCAACCCGCGTCCCGGTGTCCGCCGCGAGGGGGACCTGCTGCTGGGCACGGGGGTGGCCGCGAGCACCTATCCGGTGCTCGTCAGCCCTTCCTCCGCCACCGCGCACGCCGCCCCCGACGGCACGTATGTGATCCGGACCAACGCCACGGACATCGGCACCGGCGCCCGCACGGTGCTCGCGCAGATCGCGGCCGACGCACTGGGCACGCCGCTGGAGAAGGTACGCATCGAGATCGGCAGCAGCGCGCTGCCCGCGGCCCCGCTGGCCGGCGGCTCCTCCGGCACGGCGTCGTGGGGTTGGGCCGTACACAAGGCGTGCGCGGCTCTCGCCGGGCGCCTTCAGGATCTCACGGGACCGCTGCCCGCGGAGGGGGTGACCGTGGCGGCGGACACCGAGGAGGAGGCGGGGCAGGAGTCGCCGTACGCGCGGCACGCCTTCGGAGCGAACTTCGCCGAGGTCCAGGTCGACACGGTGACGGGCGAGGTCCGCGTACGCCGCCTCCTCGGCGTCTACGCCGCCGGGCGCATCCTCAATGCCCGCACCGCGAGGTCCCAGTTCATCGGCGGCATGGTCATGGGCCTGGGCATGGCGCTGACCGAGCACAGCACCATGGACCCGGCCTTCGGGGACTGGGCCGAGAGCGATCTGGCGTCGTATCACGTCCCGGCCTGCGCGGACATTCCCTCGATCGAGGCGCACTGGCTCGAAGAGGACGACCCCCATCTGAACCCGATGGGCAGCAAGGGCATCGGGGAGATCGGCAACGTCGGCACGGCTGCGGCCATCGGCAACGCCGTGCACCATGCGGTCGGAGTACGGCTGCGCGAGCTGCCGTTGACACCGGACAGGCTGCTGCCGCATCTGACGGGATGAGCGGGACGAACGGCATGAACTGCCGGGCCGCGCGGCGGCGGAGAGCGCTGCCGGGCGGCCCGGGGTCCGTCAGGCCGCGCGGACCTCGCCCGCGCGGTGGCCGCGGATGACGCCGGCGTAGTGGTGGCCGCTGCCCTTGATGGTGCGGCGCTGCGTCTTGTAGTCGACGTGGACGAGGCCGAAGCGCTTGTCGTAGCCGTACGCCCACTCGAAGTTGTCCAGCAGCGACCAGGCGTAGTAGCCGGCCAGGGGGGGCGCCCCGGCGGGCCGCGCGGGCGCAGGCGGCGAGGTGCTCGCCGAGGTACTGGGTGCGCTCGCGGTCGTCGATCGTTCCGTCGGCGAGGACTGCGTCGGGGTAGGCGGATCCGTTCTCGGTGACGTAGAGCTTACGGGCGCCGTAGTCGTCGGTGAGGCGCATCAGCAGGGTTTCGAGGCCGCTCGCGTCGATCTCCCAGTCCATGCCGGTGCGCGGGACGCCGAGCCGGCGGATCTGGCGGGCATACGGCTGGGGGCCGCCGGGGTCGTCGGTCACCACGGCCGGGAAGTAGTAGTTCAGTCCCAGCCACTCCAGCGGCTGCGCGATGGTTTCCAGGTCGCCGGCCCGCTCCGGCAGGTCCACGCCGTACACGTCGATCATGTCGGCGGGGAAGCCGCGGCCGTGGACCGGGTCGAGCCACCAGCGGTTGGTGTGTCCGTCCATGCGGTGCGCGGCGGCGACATCGGCGGCGGACGCGGACGCGGGCTCGACGGTGGAGAGATTGTTGACGATGCCGATCAGGGACGGGCCGCCAGACGCGGCGCGGATGGCCTGCGTGGCGAGGCCGTGTCCGAGAAGCAGATGGTAGGAGGCGCGGACAGCGGCGGTGATGTCGGTGAGACCGGGGGCCATCTTCCCTTCGAGGTGGCCGATCCAGGCGGAGCACAGCGGCTCGTTGAGGGTCGCCCAGTGCTGCACGCGGTCACCGAGCGCGCCGGCGACCACGGACGCGTACGAGGCGAAGCGCTCGGCGGTCTCCCGCTGCGTCCAACGCGACCGACGGGAAGACCACCACCCGCTGGGCCAGCGACTGGAGCGACCCGCAGAACATCCAGGTGGACCTCGGGGCGCCGAAGCCGATCCGCCAGATCCAGCTCGTCTGGGACCCGGCGTACGCCAAGTCCTACGAGGTGCAGGTGTCGGACGACGGCAACACCTGGTGCTCGGTGCACTCCACGACGACCGGCAACGGCGACATCGACAGCATCGACGTGACGGCGACCGCCCGCCATGTGCGGCTGCACCTCACCGCGCGCGGCACCGGCTGGGGCTACTCGTTGTTCGAGTTCGGCGTCTACAGCTGACACATCCGATCCTGACCAAAACCTCAGGAGGTCTCCCATGAGAGCCAGTTCGAAGAGTTTCTCCGCATTACTGGTCACCACGGCCCTGGCCGCCACCCTGCTGGGCGTCGGCTCGATCGCCACGGCGGCGGACCCCGATCCGTCGTCCGCGACCCGGCAGGCGTCCGCGCCGGCCGGCCACTCCGGGCACACCATGGCAGCGTCCGTGCTGTCGTCGGGCGACGACCCGGACGGCGACGGCTACATACCGGCGAACCCGCCGGTCACCGGCGTGACACCGTCCGACAGGGAACCGGCGCCCCGCTACTTCCACGAGTTCCAGGCCAACTGCTCGGTGACCCACACCAAACCGGACGACCCGATCGTCTACCCGGGGCAGCCCGGCAAGTCCCACGACCACACGTTCATGGGCAACACCACGACGAACGCCGGCAGCACCACGGCGTCCCTGTCCGGCGGTGCCACCTCCTGCAAGGCGCCGGGCGACTCCTCGGCGTACTGGATGCCCTCCCTGTACAAGGGGGAGCAGAAGATCCTCCCGGTCGGGCCGCAGGTCATCTACTACAAGGCGGGGGTCACCGACTACACCAGCGTGCGACCGTTCCCCAAGGGACTGCGGTTCGTTGTCGGCAATCCCGTGCAGAGCGCCCAGGAGTTCCGCAACCACAAGGGCTGGGTCGAGGGCTGGGAGTGCGGCGAAAGCTTCGGCAACGTCGACATCCCGCAGAGTTGCCCGCACGGCAGTCAGCTCAACCTGCGGATGTAGGCGCCGAGTTGCTGGAACGGCACACATCTGGACACGCCGAACCACCAGAGCCACATGGCGTATCCGATCGTCAAGGCGGGCACGAACAACAACGTCTGTCCGACCAGCCACCCGGTGGCGCTGCCCATGGTCGAATTCAAGATGGCGTTCCCGGCGGACGGCGACATGTCGACCGTGAAGCTGGCAAGCGGGCGCGGTTACTCGTTCCACTACGACTTCTTCAACGCGTGGGACGAGCGAACTCTCAAGGCGATGGTCGATCACTGCGTGGTGGGCGGCCTGCAGTGTGACGCCCGCGGCTACGACCAGGCGCATCCCGGCGCGGGGGCCGCACTGAACGCGGAGTACCGGCTGCCGTGACCGGCGGGTCGCACAACGAGTAGTTCTCGCCGCACCAACACGGCACCAACACGGCACCAACTGCCCGGTGCGCCGGCTTTCCCGCCGACGCACCGGGCAGCGGTGTGCCTCAGGCCGAGGCGCGGAGCACGAGTTCCGGTTCGAAGATCAGCGAGGTGGGGGTGGTCAGCTTGCCCTCGATCTGCTCCTGGAGCAGCCGGGCCATGGCCGCCGCCATCTCCTCCACCGGTTGCCGGACTGTGGTGAGCGGCGGCCGGCAGCCGACCGCGGCGCTGGAGTCGTCGAATCCGACCACGGCCACGTCCTCGGGTACGCGTTTGCCCGCCTCCCGGACCGCGTGGCAGACACCTTGCGCCATCAGGTCATTGGCTGCGAACACCCCGTCGATCTCCGGGTGTTCGGCGAGCAGCCGAGTCATCGCCGCCGCCCCGCTGTCGAACGTGAAGCCGCCTTCCGCTATCGGGATGTACGGGTGGCCACGGCGCGCCATCGTGTCCTGGAACCCGGCGAGCCGGTCCTGGGCCGCAGGCAGGTCGAGCGGCCCGGCGACGGTGGCAACCCGCCGGCAGCCGCGAGCCAGCAGGTGCTCGGCGGCCAGCCGTCCGCCGTCCCGGTGCGCCAGGTCGACGTAGGTGAGGGGCGCGGTGGGCATCGCCGGGCGGGCGAAGAGCACGCAGGGGACGCTCTCGGCCGCGAGCAAGGCGGGCAGCGGGTCCTCCGCGTGGGTCGAGAAGACGAGCGCGCCGTCGGCGCTGCCCTGCCGGAGGTAGGTCAGAACCTGCTGCCGGGCGGGCTCCGACTCGGCGAACATCAGCACCGGGAACACCGAGCGCGGGCGCAGGAAGCCGACGACTCCGCTGACCGCGCGGCCGAAGAAGGGGTCGGCGAGCACGCGGGCCGCGAAGGCGTTGTCGCCTCCGGTGGACGCGTCGGTGCCGGTGTCGGCGCTCCCGGTGTCGGTCTCGGCGTCGTCGCTCCCGGTGTCATTGCTCCCGGTGTCGTCGCCCGCGCCCGAGACCACCAGCGCGATGGTCTCGGCGCGCCGGGTCACCAGCGTCCGGGCGGCGCGGTTCGGGGCGTATCCGGTCCGCCCGATCGCTTCGCGGACCGCTTCACGGATGGCAGGATCGACGTTACGGATGCCGTTGACGACACGGGAGACGGTCGCCCGGGAGACGCCCGCCGCCCGGGCCACGTCCTCAAGGGTGGGCGCCTGTCTGGTCATGACCGCACCCTACCGGCCGAAACCGCCGACGCGGGAGCGCTCTCCCGAGCCGGGAGTCGGGTCAGCGGCGTACGGACGGGGCTCCAGTTCGGCGACGGCCGTCAGCGGGAGCTCGCCGGCCGACGGCCCCACCCGTACGTCGTACGTACCCGGCTCCACGCACCAGCCGTGGTCCTCGGCAGACCAGTGCCGCAGCGCCCGCGCCGTGACCGGGATCCTCGCGGTCGCGCGTTCGCCCGGACGGGCCTCGACCGCGGCGTATCCGGCCAGCCAGCGGTGGGGCCGCTCCACGGCCGAACCGGGCCTGGCGAGGTAGACCTGGACCACCTCCCGGCCGGACCGTTCGCCCGTGTTGCGGACTTGGACGGTGACGGTGAAGGCGTCGCCGGACGACGCGGCCCGGACCGCCACGCTGTCGTACGCCCACGTCGTGTACCCGAGGCCGTGCCCGAACCAGTACGCCGGCTCGCGCTCCTCGCGCAGCCAGGCGCGGTAGCCGATGTGGAGCCCCTCGGCGTAGTCGAGCACACCGTCGGCGGGGCGCGTGTCCGTGACAGGTACGTCGCCGAGCGCCGCCCCCCAGGTGGTGGGCAGCCGGCCGCCGGGCTCGGCCCGCCCGAAGAGGACATCCGCGATGCCGGTGCCCGCCTCCTGGCCGGGAAACCACGTCACCAGCACCGCGGCGGCCGATTCGCGCCACGGCAGCTCCACCGGGCCGCCGGCGTTCACGACGACCACCGTGCGCGGATTGGCCGCGGTCACCGCCCGTACCAAGTCGCCCTGCGGGCCCGGAAGTCCCAGGCTCTCGCGGTCATGCCCCTCGGACTCGCTGTCCTGGGTGGTGCCGACGAACACGACGGCCACATCCGCGTTCCGTGCGGCTTCGGCCGCTTCGGCGACGGCCGCCGCCGGATCCGGTGCCGGGGGCCGCGCGGTCACGAGGGTGGCGCGGCCGGTGTCATGGGCGAGTTCGCGTCGCACCACGACGTGCACCGCCCGGCCCGCTGCGAGGTGTGTGTGCCCGTAGTGGCACGGGGGGTTGACGTGAACGACGGCCGGGTCGTCGGTGTCACGCGGGAAGTCGCCGTCGACCAGGACGCGGTCGTCCACGGTCAGAGTCATGCGGCCGTAGCCGCCGACGCCGAACGTCCAGGTGCCATCGGCGTCCGGCAGGAGCAGGGCACTGAGCTCCACGGTGTGGGCGCCGGGTGGCAGTGGCGGCTCCAGCTGGCGTCCCGTCAGGTGGTGTTCCGCGACCAGTTCGTGGCCCTCGGCGTCGAGCACGCGCAGCAACACGCCGGGCCGGCCGCTGAGGGGGTCGCGGCAGGCTTGGCCCTTGGAACCGAGCGGTGGCGGGGCGTCGACGACCGGGCCCGGGGCGGGGACGACGTGCGCCCGGCCGGCGAGCTCCGCGCGGATGCCGTCGAGCGGCGTGGTGACGTGCTGCGGGAAGAGCCCGGCGCTGCCGCCGCCTTGCGCCCTCGGCCGGGTGGCGTGCGCGCCCAGCACGGCGACCGTACGCAGAGCCGTGGGATCCAGGGGCAACAGGTCGTCGCGATTGCGCAGGAGCACGGAACCGGCCGCGACCGTACGTCGCAGCAGGCTCCTCACGTCGACGGGGTGTTGCGGAGCGATGGGGGCGGGTGCTGGGGCGGGGGCAGGCTCCCGCCCGGAGCCCGCTGTGTCGAGCGCTCCCACCCGGGCGGCGAGCCGCAGCAGGCGCCTGACCTTGTCGTCGACCGCCTCCACCGGGACGGCCCCGTCGAGGACCGCTCGCTCCAGGGCCGCGCCCCACGGCCCTCGGGGCCCCGGCATGACGAGGTCCTGCCCGGACAGGGCGGACGCCTCGGTGGACCGCACCGCGGCCCAGTCGGAGACGACGACGCCGTCGAAGCCCCCACACCGGCCGGCCCGTCGGAGGCCGTCATGTCCTCCAGGCCGACCGCCGGTTCGCTGTGGGTGCTCCAGGTGCTGGACCCCGTCAGCAGGCGCACCTTCTGCCCGAGGTCCAGTTTGTCCAGCAGTCGAGCGAGGTCTTCCTCTGTCACGCGTCCGCCTCTCCCCCGCGCCCTCGGAGAGCGCTCTCCGAGAAGCATGTTCCAGACGGCCAGTCCTTTTGTCAACGACGGCGCGGCAACGGCGGAGCACACGGCCCCCACGGAGATGCGCGGCGCGCCGTCCTGGGAGCATCCTTGCTGTGTGACCCGGTGCGGCGCGGGACAGCAGTGCACCGCAGCCCGGGCCGCACCGCCGAGCGAGAGTGGGGCGATGGCAGGCGATACGGATCTGGGCGGCCGGGTCCCGGACGAGCTGGCTCTGGTGCTCGCCCAGGCCACGGTCAGCGCGATCGAGTCGGTCGGCGGGTACGCCGGCGGCGTCTACCTGCGTACCGGCATCGGCGGACTGCTGCGGGTCGGCGTGCTGGCGGGGCTGCCCGGTGAACTGTTCCGCCCCTGGTGGCGCATGCATGTGAACCGCCCCTTCCCGGTCGCCGAGGCATACCGGTCGGGCCATGCCGTGCTCCTGGCGGACGCCGAGGAGGCCATGCGGAGGTTCCCTCAGCTCATGGCGGGGCTGCCGTTCCCGTTCGGCTCGCTCTATATGCCCGTCAGCGACGGCGCGGAGAAGTTCGGGGTGCTGGTGGTACTGCGTGCGGCCACCCCGGGAGTCGCCGTCGACGAGGCCGACGGCCGACGGCTGAAACAGACGGCGCGGCGGCTCGCCACCGAACTGTCGCAGCTGAGCGCGGCCGGTACCACCGTCGAGTGGGAGAGGGAACCGGTGTGCGTCCAGCTGCCCGCGGTCACCACCCCGCCAGTGCGGATCGGATACTTCGACTGGTCCCTCGACACCGGCGCGGTCACCGCGGACGACGAGCTGTGCGCCATCCTCGGCACCGACCCCGGGACGTTTCCCGGCACCGTCGACGCGCTGGCGGCGCGCCTGTCCCCCGAGGACGTGTACGGGCTGTGGGCCGTGGCCCACCACACGACGGCGTCCGGGCGGCCGGCGGCGCGCCGGATACGGCTGCGTGGGCCCGACGGGCGGCCGCACCTGCTGGAACTGTCGGCCAGGGCACGCCCCTCCGGTACCGGTCCGGCCAGGCACGTGACCGGATTCCTGGTGGACTTCGGCATCGGGCCGGTCGTCGCGGAGGCGACCGACCGGCTTCCCCGCGCGATCCTCTCGCTGGACCGGCTGGGCAGGATCACGTATGTGAACCACAGTGTGGAGACGCTGCTCGGGCACCCGCGGACCGATCTGGTGGGCGGTGTGCTGTGGGAGGTCCTGCCGTGGTTCGCGCATCCCGCGTACCAGGATCACCTGCGGGCGGCGCTGATCTCCCACGACTCCGTTCACTTCCAGGCCCGCCACTCCCCCACGGAGTGGCTCTCGGTGTCGCTCTACCCCGGCCACGACGGCCTCACGGCGACGCTCGCCCCGTCCGAGAACCCCCTCTACACGCCGAGCTCGGTCACCAGGCCGGGCGTCGGCCTCGGCTCCCCGGCGGACCGGGCGTCGTCGCTGTACCGCCCCGTGGCACTGGCCATAGCGCTGACGGAGGCGGTCACGGCCCGCCAGGTGTCGGCCGTGGTCACCGAGGAGCTGCTGCCGGCCTTCGGTGGCCGTCAGCTGGCGATCTACCTGCTGAAGGAACGGCATCTTTACCTGGCCTGGGAGACCGGTTTCCCGGGCGGCTTCCTGGATCGCTTCGACGGGGTCGCACTGGACGCCCGGTTGCCCGGCGTCGAGACGCTGACCTCCGGGCGCCCCATCTTCTTCGAGTCCATGGAGCGGCTCGGCGCCGCGTATCCCGGCATCCCCATGGACGCCAACATCGGTGCCAGGGCCTTCCTGCCGCTGATCGCCTCCGGCCGGCCGGTCGGCTCCTGCATCCTGGGCTTCGACCAGCCGCGGGGCTTCAGCCCGGAGGAGCGCACCGTCCTGACGGCGCTGGCCGGGCTCATCGCGCAGGCCCTCCAGCGTGCGCAGCGCTACGACTCGGAGGCGGCCCTCGCGCGCGGTCTCCAGAGCGCCCTGCTTCCCCATCGGCTGCCCGTGTTCGAGCACATCGACACCGTCGCGCGGTATCTGCCCGGCACCCAGGGCATGGAGGTCGGCGGTGACTGGTACGACGTCATCGAGACCGAGCGGGGCCTGGCCCTGGTCATCGGCGACGTGCAGGGCCACGGTGTCTCGGCGGCCGCGACCATGGGCCAACTGCGCAGCGCCGTACGCGCCTTCGCGCTCAGCGGCCTTGACCCGTGGCAGGTCATGAACGGCACCAACCGGCTGCTGATCGATCTGGATCCCGGCCAGTTCGCCAGCTGCTGCTACGTCGTCCTCGATCCGGTGACGGGAGCCACCGAGGCCGTACGGGCGGGCCACCCGCAGCCGCTGCTGCGCCATCCCGACGGAGTGACCGAGGTGCTGGACCTGCCCGGCGGTGTGGTGCTCGGGGTGGCCGACGAGGCGGGGTACCCGGTCACGCGTCTACGGCTGGAGCCGGGCGCCGTACTGGCCATGTTCACGGACGGACTGATCGAGCATCCGGGGACCGACATCGACCACGGCATCGAACGGCTGCGCGGTTCCCTGTCGGAACCCGGCCCGGCCACGCTCGCCGAGATCGCCGACCGGCTGATCCGCGAGGCCAGGCAGACCCCCGACCGGCCCGACGACATCGCACTGCTGCTCGCCGCCCGGTGGGCAGACGGGCACCCGACGACGGGGCAGCGGCCGTGAGCGGGGTCACCACCGGCGACGGCGGCTTCCGCGCCCCGCTCGACGTGTTCAGGGCGGCCACCGTGGTGCTGGACGCCCGGGGCACGGTCGTGGGCTGGAGCCCGGCCGCGGAGGCGCTGCTGGGACACCCCCTGCGGGACGTGATCGGGCGGCCCGTCGGTGCCCTCCTTGAGGGCGGCACCGACGCTGACCTGGACCACGCCGGCGTGGCCGGCGCGGAGCAGCCCCGGCCCCGGCTGCTGGGGCTGCGTCACCGGGACGGGCACGTCGTCCGGGTGGCGGCGGCGCTGCTGCCGCTGCCCCCGGCGCAGGCGGGTTCGGGTCCTGGGCGGCTGCTGGCGATGGCCGACGCCGAAGAGATGCAGCAGTGGGAGGCCCTGCAGGCGATGCTCCGACGGCTGGCGACCCAGTCCGGGATGGGCCTGGCCATCTACGACACGGATCTGCGGGCCGTCTGGACGAACTCCGCCCTGATCCTGGAGATGGCTGACACCACCTACACGGGTCTGGGCCCGGACGACATGGTCACCCACGGCAAGGTGCTGTCCGCCGGATACCCGGAGACGCTGCGGGAGACCATGCGCGGGGTGCTCGACACGGGTGAGCCCGTCAAGGATCTCAACTATCGGGGCCGGCCGCCGGTCGACCCCGAGCGCGACCATGTGTGGTCGTGTTCGTACTACCTGCTTCAGGACGCTTCGGGTGCCTCGCTGGGCGTGTGCGAGGAGACGGTGGACATCACCGCCCCCTACCTGGCGCAGCAGCGCCTCGACCTCCTGGTGCGGGCGGGCGGACTGGTCGGTACGACGCTGGACATGGCCCGCACAGCGCAGGAACTCTCCGAGGTCACTGTCCCGCAGTTCGCCGACGCGGTCACCGTCGATCTCTTCGAGGCGGTTCTGGAAGGCGATCAGCCCGCGCCCGGCCCCCCGTCCGGCCCAGCGCCCGAACGGCGGCCGGACGGAAAGGTGGTGCGGCTGTGGGGAGATCCCAGGACCGGATCGGCGGCGCGGCCCGGCGCCGGTGGGGAGGGCGGGGCCACGGGGCGGCAACGGGTCGAGTACGCGCCCGGCTCGGCGCAGGCGCGCAGCCTCGCCGCGGGGCGCGCCGTACAGGATTGGGAACCAGCCTCACTGGCGGTGCCGCTGCGCGCCGAGGGGGCCACGCTCGGTGTGGTGACGTTCGTGTGGGACCGCCACACCGGCCCGTTCGAGCCCGGAGAACTCGCGGTCGCCGACGAGCTGGTGGCGCGTACCGCCGTGTCGATCGACAACGCCCGACGCTACACACGTGAGCACACGGCGGCGCTCATGCTCCAGCACAGCCTGCTGCCGCAGGCCCTGCCGCAGCTGACGGGCGTGGAGCTGGCGCACCGCTACCTGCCGGCGGACAGTAAGGCGGGGGTCGGAGGTGACTGGTTCGACGTCATCGCCCTGTCGGGAACCCGGGTCGGCCTGGTCGTGGGTGATGTGGTCGGTCACGGTCTGCGCGCGGCGGCCACCATGGGCCGCCTGCGCACGAGCGTACGGGCGCTCGCCCACCTGGATCTCGCCCCCGACGAACTCCTCTCACGGCTCGACGACTTGGTGATGCAGGCCGCCAACGAGCGGGCACCCGGCACCGGTGACGGCGACGAGCTGCCGTACGACGAGGCGCAGGGGGTGACCTGCCTGTACGCCGTGTACGACCCGGTGAACGGCATCTGCCGGATGGCCAGGGCGGGTCACCCCCCGCCGGCCGTCGTCGACCCGGCGACCGGCTCCGTCACGTTCCCCGATCTGCCTGCCGGTCCGCCGCTGGGGCTGGGGGGCCTGCCCTTCGAGACGGCCGAACTGGCGCTGCCGGAAGGCAGTCTGCTCGCACTGTTCACCGACGGCCTCGTGCAGGGCCGCCGTGACCAGGGGGCCGACGAGCAGCTGGACGGGCTGCGCGCCATCCTCTCCGAGCACCGCCGTCCGCTGAGCGAGTTGTGCGACCGGACCGTCGAGGCGATGCTGCCGGGGCCCGTGGACGACGACGCCGCGCTGCTTCTCGTACGGACGCGCATGCTGGGCCGGCACCAGGTGGCCGTGTGGGACCTGACCGCCGAGCCGGAGGTCGTGGGACTGGCGCGGGCGGCGGGCGCCGGCCAGGTCGCGGAATGGGGGCTGGACGAGCTGGTCTTCACCACCGAGCTGGTGATCAGCGAACTGGTCACCAACGCCATCCGGTACGCCTCGGGGCCGATTCAGCTGCGGCTGATCCGCGACCGGACCCTGATCTGCGAGATCTCCGACTCCGGACACACCTCGCCGCATCTGCGCCGGGCCGCCGGGGACGACGAGGGCGGCCGTGGCCTGTTCCTCATCGCCCAGATGACCCAGCAGTGGGGTACGCGCTACACGACGACCGGCAAGACGATCTGGGCCGAACAGGCGCTGCCTCCGGGGCTGCCCTGACCCTGTCGGGGTGAGCGGCGAGGGGCGGCCGTGTCCACCGGGCCGCGTCAGCCGTTGCTCCGGGCATGATCCAAGCCAAGAGCGTATTCGCCGTGATCGCCCTCGCCACCGGTGTATCGGCCTTCGCGGCCCCGGCCGCGACCGCCGCTGCCTCCTCAAGTCCGCAGATTCTGTCCGTGCCCGACGAACTCAACTCCTTGGGCGCGAGCGCCCTGCCCGCCGACCGGCGGGCAGACGTGCCCGGCGTCACCGAGCAGCTCGGCAAGCTCGGTCAGCTGAACGAGCTCGGTCAGCTGCATCAGGTCACCGGCCTGGTCGCGCCCGCCACCGGGCTGGTGAGCGGCATCGAATAGCTGGTGGCGTGCACGGGCCGGGGCCGGCGCGTGGGCCGGGGCCCGTGCGCCGTACCCCGTGGCCCCGTGCGCCGTAGCCCCTGACCCGTGCCTGGTGCCTGGCGCCCCGGTCAGGGGCGTGGCGTGTGGTCGGGATGGCCGTGGGTGCGCCGGTTTTCCTTCATCTCGGCCTCGTAGAGATGCTGCCGGCCCTGTGCCAGTTCATGTCTCACCCGCGTCTCGACCTCCGCGAAGGGTCGGTAGTAGGTCGCGTTGTACCCCTCGATGATCTGGAACGTCCAGTGACCGGGGATCACATTGCGCCCGACGATCTCCCGCTCCACCAGGTCCGCCTGCTCGTGATGGCCGGCCTCGCGCAGTTGCGTGACCGCACGGCCCAGGGTGAGGTCGGCGCCACCCGTCAACTGATGGAAGGCGTAGAGGTGGCCTCGTGCCTGCTCCACCGTCTCCAGCGCCTCAGAAAGTGTTCCCAGGGCCTTCACCGTCGCATCGTCGACGCCCCCGGGGCGCCGGTGCGCCGCGTCGCGGCCGTCCTGCTCTTCACTCATGTTCATCCACCTGCCCTGCGGCGGTCACAACGCCACACCCGTGCCGCCACACGGGTGACGGACGGCCCGCAGCTGTTGGCGAGGCCACGCGGGGCGCGACCCGCTGACCGGTACGCGCCTCGCGGTGGTCTCGTTCCAACAGTCAGTGGCCACGCATAGTGGCGGCACGCACACCAGCTCCAAGAACTATGGTGTCCCACCACATGGGCCTCTGACCTGCACCTTCCTAGGTTGTGCCGACACGAAACGTCCCCGCCAACTGTCCGGAAGTGGTGACCATGGCTGCCTCGGCATCCGCTCCGCCAACCCCCAGCTCCCTCAAGCGCATCGTCGCCGCGAGTCTCATCGGGACCACCATCGAGTGGTATGACTTCTTCCTGTACGGCGCCGCTGCCGCGCTGGTCTTCAACAAGCTCTTCTTCCCCGGCTCCGACCCGCTCGTCGGAACGCTGCTGGCCTTCTTGACGTACGCGGTCGGCTTCGCCGCCCGGCCGCTCGGGGCACTCGTGTTCGGACACTACGGCGACCGGCTCGGCCGCAAGAAGCTGCTCGTACTGAGCCTGCTGCTGATGGGCGGCGCCACCTTCGCCATCGGTCTGCTGCCGACGCACGCGGCCATCGGCTCGGCGGCCCCCATGCTGCTCACGGTGCTGCGGCTCGTCCAGGGCTTCGCGCTCGGCGGCGAGTGGGGTGGGGCGGTGCTGCTGGTGTCCGAGCACGGGGACGCCGAGCGGCGTGGATTCTGGGCCTCCTGGCCGCAGACCGGGGCACCCGCCGGCCAGCTTCTCGCGACCGGTGTGCTGTCGGCGCTGACGGCGCTGATGTCGGACGCGGCGTTCCTCGCCTGGGGCTGGCGCATACCGTTCCTGCTGTCGGGTGTGCTGGTCATCGTCGGCCTGTGGATTCGTCTCTCTGTCGATGAATCCCCGGTATTCAAGGCGGCCCGGGCGCAGGCCGAGGCCCGCAGGAGCGCCTCCTCGGTCGCCGAGAAGATGCCGCTGGTGGCCGTGCTGCGCTACCACTGGCGCGATGTGCTGATCGCCATGGGTGCGCGCATGGCCGAGAACATCAGCTACTACGTCATCACCGCCTTCATCCTCGTCTACGCCACGGTCGAGGCACAGTTGAGCAAGCAGACGGCGCTCAACGCGGTACTGATCGCCTCCGCCATCCACTTCGCCGTCATCCCGGCGTGGGGCGCCCTGTCGGACCGCATCGGCCGCCGGCCGGTGTACCTGATCGGTGCGGTCGGGGTCGGCCTGTGGATGTTCCCGTTCTTCATGCTCATCGACTCCCGGAGCTTCGGCAGCCTGCTTCTCGCCGTCACGGTGGGGCTCGTCTTCCACGGCGCCATGTACGCGCCGCAGGCGGCCTTCTTCTCGGAGATGTTCGCGACCCGGATGCGTTACTCGGGCGCTTCCATCGGTGCGCAGTTCTCCTCGGTCGCGGCCGGCGCACCGGCGCCGCTGATCGCCACGGCCCTGCTCAAGGACTACGGCTCCTCCACTCCGATCGCTCTCTACGTCATCGCCGCGGTGCTCCTGACGGTGGTCGCGATCGCGTGCGCCAAGGAGACCCGCCACCGAAACCTCAGCGACATCGGCGCGGGAGGCTCCGGGGACGCGGACGGGTCGGGCGTAAAGACGGCCGAAGCCAGTACGGCCCACACTGTCTGACCGAGTCGGCTGCCGGGCGGAAGGTACGGAAAGCACCGTGCACGGGAACGGTCGGTTACCGTTCCCGTGCACGGATTTTTCTATCCCTGCGGCTGTCGCGTCACGGCCGACGACAGCGCGTGCAGACGCAGCGCCAACTGCACCTCCAGGGCACGCTCCGGTGTCTGCCAGTCGGAGCCCAGCAGCCGTGCGATGCGATCCAGCCGCTGCGCCACAGTGTTCACGTGAACGTGCAGTGTGTCCTTCGTCCGTGCCGGGCTCATCCCGCACGCGAAGTACGCCCCCAGGGTGCGCACCAAGTCCGTTCCCCGGCGTCGGTCGTACTCGACGACCTCGCCGATGGTACGGCGTACGAAGACCTCGATGCCGCCGCCGGAACGGCCGTCACGGCTGTCCGCGAGCAGCAGTCCCAGGAAGCCGAAGTCCTCCGAGGCCGCCCCCTCTCCGGTACGCCCGAGCAGTCGCAGGGCGTCGACGCAGCGGCGTGCTTCCTCGTACGCTCCCGCGACCGCGCCGCGCTGCCCCGCCGGCGCGTCGATCGCCGCCGAGGCCCCCACGGTGACGGGCTCGCGCAACGCGCTGCCGAGGTGCTTCGCCGTCTTGCGGGCCACCGCTGCTGCGCTGTCCGCGCTGCCCAGTGGGAGCAGCAGTACGGTGCCGCCGTCGCGGGCCGCCGCGAGACCGTGGCGCGTTGCCGCAAGGTGGGAGGCGGCTGACCACAGTCGCCTGCGGTCCGCGCTCTCGCGCTCGACGGAGGCCGACCGCGGCGCCTCGGTGCGGGCAGCGAGAACCACATGGGGAGCGTCGAGGTCGGCGTGCAGCCGGGCGGCCCGCTCGCGCAGCAGCCGCGGGTCACGGTCGGGGGCGTCGAGCAGGTCGTCGAGGAGTTCACCGCGTACGCGCTGCTCCGCCTCGCCGGCCGAGCGCCGGGCCAGCAGCAGCAGCGACGTCACCATGGCGGCACGTTCCAGCGTGCGCTGGTCGACCGGGTCCAGGGCAAGGTGGCCGCGCAGGACGAGCGCACCGAAAACCTCGCCGCCGGCCGACACGGTGGCCACCCAGTCGTCGCCGCGGCGCACCGCGTGACCGTCTGCCGCCGCCGGCTCGTGGAGCGACTCCGTGAACTCGACGGTCCCGTCCAGCACTTCGGACACGGCGCTCGCCACGTCGTGGACGCCGCCGCCGCGCAGCACCAGTTCGCTCAGCCGGTCGTGTACGTCCGAGGCACGCTCTATGACGCCACTGCGGTCGCGAATGATCTCGTTGGCGTTCTCCAGTTCGGCGAGCGCGGAGCGCGTCTCCGCGAGGAGGTTCGCGGTGTCGATGGCGACCGCGGCATGGGCGGCGAACGAGCCGAGCAGCGCGATCTGTTCGCGTTCGAAGACGCGGGCCCGGCGGTCGGCGGCGAAGAGCACCCCGATCACCTGGCTTCCGAGGGTCAGCGGAACGCCGAGAATGGCGACGAGGCCTTCGTCGCGCACCCCCGAGTCGATCGTCCAGGTGTGCTGGAAACGGGGGTCGTCGAAATAGCTCTCGGTGGCGTACGGGCGGGCGGTCTGGGCGACCAGCCCGCCGAGCCCCTCCCCCATGCCGAGCCGCACCTGCTGGAAGCGCGCCGACACCGACCCCTCGGTGACCCGCATGTACGTATCACCGGCCACCGGGTCGGTGAGGCTCAGGTACGCCACCTCCGTGCCCAGGAGCGAGCGGGCCCGCTGCACGATCGCCGCGAGTACGGCGTCGAGATCGCGCAGCCCTGCGAGGTCGTGCGCGGTCTCGTACAGCGCGGACAGCTCGGCCTCGCGGCGTCGCCGGCCCTCCAGCTCGGCGCGTACCCGCAGTGCGTGCAGTTTCGCGGTTTCCAGGGCGGCGAGCGTCTCGGGGCCTGCGCCGTCCGCGCGGGCGACCAGCACCGGTCGCTCGTAGGCATCGGCGGCGGCCCCCCGCGCGAGGAGCTCCAGGTACGGCACTTCGATGCCGTTCGGCGGCTGATCGTGGGACATGGGCACACTCAACCAGCTAGTGAGCGGTCCAGCCGCCGTCGAGGGGCAGCGAAGTACCCGTGATGAACGACGCGTGCGGTCCGCACAGGTAGGCGACGGCCTCGGCCACCTCTTCCGGTTCGAGGAGACGCTTGAGCGCGGAGTCCTTGAGCAGTACCTCGGCGATGACGCGTTCCTCAGGCAGTCCGTGAGCGGCCGCCTGGTCGGTGATCTGCCGCTCTACGAGCGGTGTACGGACGTACCCGGGATTGACGCAGTTCGAGGTGACACCGTGTCCCGCGCCTTCGAGTGCGGCGGTCTTGGAGAGCCCTTCCAGGCCGTGCTTGGCGGCGACGTACGCCGACTTGTAGGCGGAGGCGCGCAGCCCGTGCACGGACGAGATGTTCACGATGCGGCCCCAACCCTGGCCGTACATGTGCGGGAGCGCTCCTCTGATCAGACGGAACGGTGCTTCGAGCATCACGGTGAGCACGGTGTGGAAGACGTCTGGCGGAAATTCCTCGAGGGGCCGTACCAGTTGCAGTCCCGCGTTGTTCACGAGGATGTCGGTGCCGGCCGCGATCTGCTCCGCCGCGTCGAGGTCGGTGAGGTCGAGCGTGCGGGGCTCCACCGCGCCGACGAGGCCCCTGGCCTGCTCGGTGAGGACGCTGAGCCCCTCGGCGTCCCGGTCGACGGCTCTGACCTTGGCTCCGGCGGCGGCGAGCCGCAGGACACAGGCGCGGCCGATGCCGCTCGCCGCGCCGGTGACGAGCGCGGTACGCCCGCCGAGGTCGGTTCCGGCGGCGTGCGATGGGGGTGTGGTCGACGCGGTCATGGTCCAGACCCTAGGCAGCGGTCAACGGGCGACCGATGTGTGCGAGGCCCATACTTCAGGTCTGGCTGATGGGCTCGAACCATGTGGGTTCGTCGGCGAGGGCCTGCTTGATTCTCATGAGGGCGAACTCGCTGAGTTCCGGAAGTGCGTCGACGGGGAACCAGGCCACGTCCAGGGACTCGTCGTCGTTGACGCGTGCCTCACCGCCGACAGCCCTGCACCGGAACGTGATGTCCATGTACTGGCAGTTGTCTCCGTTCGCATACTGGACCGGCTTCAGAGCCTGCACGAGAACGACTCGTTCGGCGACGCATTCCACGGCGGTCTCCTCGTACACCTCACGCACGGCCGTCGTCGCCGGCTGCTCGCCCGGCTCGGGGATACCGCCGATGATCGACCAGCTCCCGGTGTCGGCGCGGCGCCCGAGGAGCACCGCACCGTCCGCGTCGAAGACGACGACGCTCACGCCCGGCAGGAAGAGGAGCTGCTGGCCCGCGGTGGCCCGGAGCGTTCGGATGAATTCGGGAGTAGCCATGGTGCGACCCTAACGAACACCAGCGAGCGGTCCCGCGTGCGGACTCAGCCCTGCGTTCCCCGCCGGATCCGCACCGCGCGCAGGACGGCCCACCCGAGACCGGCCACCGCGAGCACCGCGAGCGCTCCCTCAGGGGCCGTTCCGAGCCGGGTCGCGGGGGTCAGGGAGTGCCGCAGCGGCACCTCGGCGACCAGCGCGTCCGGTGTGAAGATCTCGGTCTTCCGCACGATGTCGCCGTCGGGCTGGATAACCGCACTGACACCGCTGGTGACGGGCACGAGAACGGCCCGTCCGTGTTCCACGGCACGCACCCGGGACATCGCCAGCTGCTGGTAGGTCATCTCGCTGCGCCCGAAGGTGGCGTTGTTGCTGGGCACCGAGATGACCTGCGCGCCCGCGGTGACGGCGTCGCGCACCGCCCAGTCGAACGCGGCCTCGTAGCAGGTGGCCAGGCCCACCTTGGTGCCGCCCATGTCGAAGACACCGGGTTCGGTGCCGCGTCCGAAGTCCCGGCGCACCATGTCGACGTAGGTCTCGCTGAAGAGCCGCACCACGGAACGCAGCGGAATGTACTCGCCGAACGGCTGGATCTGCCGCTTGTCGTACGTGTCCTGGGGCCCGTTCTCGGGATCCCACAGGATCTGCGTGTTGCGCAGGGGCCCAGTGTCCGGAGTGATGACGGCTCCGACGGCGATCGGCACACCAATGGCCTTGGCGGCGTTGTCGATGACCGACCTGCCGTCAGGGTTGCGGTAGGGATCGATGTCGGAGGAGTTCTCCGGCCACAGGACGAAGTCCGGCTGCGGCTCCTTGCCGGCCGCGACGTCGTCGGCGAGCTCGGCGGTGCGCCGCGCGTGGTTGTCGAGGACGGCGCGGCGCTGGGAGTTGAAGTCGAGTCCCAGGCGCGGCACGTTGCCCTGGATGACGGCCGCGGTGGCGGTCCCGTCCTCGGCGGCGTCGGTGACCAGCGGGCGCGCGGCGAGGGCCGCGGTGACGGGGACCAGGACGGCCAGCGCCGCGTACGCCGTGGCCCTGCGGGGCAGTTGCACCCCGCTGCGGTAGGTGCGGGCCTGGCGCACCAGCTCGTACAGGCCGAAGCCACAGAGGGCGACCGCGAAGCCCAGTACGGGCGTGCCTCCGATCGCGGCCAGTGGCAGGAACACGCTGTCCGCCTGCCCGAAGGCGATCTTGCCCCAGGGGAACCCTCCGAACGGCACTCGGGCGCGGACCGACTCGCCCAGCACCCACACCGCGGCCGCCCACGCGGGCCAGGCGGGCAGCCTGGTCACCGCGGCGACGCCCAGGGCGCACAGTGCGATGAAGAGCGCCTCGACGGCGGCGAGCGCCAGCCACGGTCCTGGGCCGACTTCTTCGCCCGTCCAGACCAGCAGAGGCAGCAGAAAGCCGAGCCCGGCCAGGTAGCCGAGACCGAAGGCGGACCGCAGGCCGCGCCCGTACAGGCAGTGGGCGAGGAGGGCGAAGCCCGGCAGGACCAGCCACCACAGGGGGCACGGCGGGAAACTCGCGTACAGCAGCACACCGGACAGTACGGCGGCAGCGGGGTTCACGAGCCGGCGCAGCATTCTCCTCCCGCGGGCAGTGGCGGTACGGGCGTGCGGGGCTGGCTGTTCTGGCGCGTCTGGTGCGGTGCGGGTGGCGCTCACCCGGCGGAGTCTACGGGGGTCGGGCCCCCTGCCGGAGTGCCCGGGTGAGCGGGGCGGTCAGGTGCCGGTCGGCCGGGCGGTCGCGGCGGCCTGCAGGCGCTCGTGGATGAAGCGCACCGCCGTTTCGGCGTCGTCGACCGTCACCGTGAAGATCCGGCCGTCACCGAGGCGCAGCACTAGGCCCTCGCCTCTGCGTACGATCACTCCCATGCCCTTCTCGGGCCGCCAGCGGTAGCCCCAGCCGCCCCACTGCCGGGGTGTGACGCGTGGCGCGAACTCGGCGCCCACGATGTGGGCAAGCAGGATGCGGCGTCGCGGCAGACCCATGTGGCCGCAGCGCACTTCCAGCGCGTGGTTGTCGACCGTGACCGCCACATGAACGAATGCCAGGGTTCCGAAGAGAATGAGCACGCCCACGGCGAGGCAGCCCACGACCGCGAAGACCAGGGCGAGGCCGGAAGTCCAGGACGGCTCGAGGGCCAGGTCGATACCGAGTGCGAGACAGCCTGCGCCGGCGGCCGCGAGCAGCCATTGTGCCCGGTTGGTCGCGCGGCCGGTCCAGATGACGGGAGCGGGCTCTGTGGTACGCCCCTCGCCGTGGGGGTGGTCCCTCATGCGTAGCAGCCTACTCACGATGCGCGTTCGCGGCAGTGTGAGGAGAGCGGATCGTGCTCGGGTGCGGGCGCGGTTCAGAGCACCGCGTCGACCGTTCCCAGGAGGCGGCCTTCGGCGTACCCGAGAGCGGCTTCGGGCAGTGCCAGGGAACGGCCGCCGAGCAGCACGGTAAGTCCAGCGGCCGGCGTTGCCGCGGGGGCAGGCGCGGCGCCGATACGACGCAGCGCCTGGGCGGCCACGGCGTCGGCGGAGGCATACAGCGCGACCGGCGGCAGACCGTGCTGCCGGACAGCGGCCCGGATGCGCTCGGCGACCAGTTCGTAATGGGTGCAGCCCAGGACGACGGCCCTTACCTCGCGGGGGGTGAGGGCGGCGGCCGCGGCGATGGCACGGTCGATCGCTTCCTCGTCGGCGCTCTCGACGGCGTCGGCAAGGCCGGGGCACGGCACTTCGGTGACCGCGACCCCGCCGGCGAAGTCCCGGATCAGACCTCGCTGATAGGGGCTGCCGGTGGTGGCGGGGGTCGCCCAGATGGCGACCGGTCCGCCGCCCGCGGCGGCCGGCTTGATCGCGGGCACGGTGCCGATCACCGGGATGCCGGGCTCCAGCTCCGCACGCAGCGCGGGCAGTGCGTGCACGGAGGCGGTGTTGCAGGCCACGATCAGCGCGTCGGGGCGGTGCTCGGCGGCCGCCCGCGCCACGGCGAGCGCGTGCTCGGTGACGTAGGCCGGCGTACGGGGGCCCCACGGCATGGTTTCCGGGGCGGACGAGAGGACCAGACTGGCGTCGGGCCGCAGCCGGCGTACCGCGGCGGCGGCCGCGAGCAGGCCGATTCCCGAGTCCATGAGCGCGATCTTCACCCGGTCACCATAGTCCACCGCCCCTGCGCGACCGCCGGGGTGGGGCAGACTGCGGCGGATGAGCGCCGTTGCCTGGACTGCCGTGGTATCGCTGATCGCGTGGGTGTGGCTGCTGCTGGGCCAGGGGTTCTTCTGGCGTACGGACCAGCGGTTGCCCCGGTACGAGGAGCCGGATGTGTGGCCCGACGTCGCCGTCGTGGTTCCCGCGCGCGACGAGGCCGCGGTGCTCCCGCTGAGCCTGCCGTCGCTGCTCGCACAGGACTATCCGGGGCGGGCGGAGATCTTCCTGGTCGACGACGGAAGCGCCGACGGAACGGGCGCGCTCGCCCGGGAGCTCGCGGAACGCCACGGCGGGCTGCCGCTTTCCGTTGTGTGCCCCGGGGAGCCGGAGCCCGGCTGGACCGGAAAGCTGTGGGCCCTGCGGCACGGCATCGCGCTGGCCCGCGCGCGGGGGGCGTGCGAGCCCGAGTACCTGCTGCTGACGGACGCCGACATCACCCACGAGGCGGACAGCCTGCGCGTCCTGGTGGCCACCGCCCGCACCGGCGGTCTCGACCTCGTCTCGCAGATGGCTCGGCTGCGAGTCGTCAGTGCCTGGGAACGCCTGGTTGTTCCGGCGTTCGTGTATCTCTTCGCGCAGCTCTATCCCTTCCGGTGGGTGAACAGGGCGAGCACTCGGACGGCTGCTGCCGCCGGCGGCTGCGTGCTGCTGCGCACGGAGGCGGCCGTACGCGCGGATGTGCCCGACTCGATCCGCCAGGCGGTGATCGACGACGTGTCACTCGCCAAAGCTGTGCAGCGCGGCGGGGGCAGGATCTGGCTGGGGCTCGCCGAGAGGGTGGACAGCGTGCGCCCGTATCCACACCTCGGCGACCTGTGGAAGATGGTGTCGCGCAGCGCGTACGCGCAACTGCGGCACAGCCCGTCGCTGCTCGCCGGAACGGTCGTGGGGCTGGCGCTGGTGTACTTGGCGCCCCCGCTCACCTTGTGTGCCGGTGCGCTGTCGGCCGACGGCGTGGCGGCGTTCACGGGCGGGCTCGCGTGGGCGGTCATGACCGCGACGTACGTTCCCGTGTTGCGTTACTACGGGCAGCCGCCGTGGGCCGCTCTCCTGCTGCCGTTCACCGCCGTCCTGTACCTGCTCATGACCGTCGACTCGGCCGTGCAGCACTACCGGGGACGCGGCGCGGCCTGGAAGGGTCGTACGTACGCCCGTCCCGAGGCCGCGCCGGAGCGCTGAGGGTGCACTGGCGCTGTCGCTGCGCTGTCACTGTCACTGCGCTGTCACTTCCTGCCGGGGGTCCAGTTCATGCCCCACCCGTAGGCCAATGCCGGGAAGCTTGGCTTGATCATCTCGTGTGGCTGTCGGGCTCCGCGGTGGTCGGCGGGGTTGTGTCGAGTGGGATGATTTCGATCCCGTATCCGGTGATTTTTGTGCTGCGGCTGGCCGGCCCGGCGGGTTTCGAGGGGAAGATGGAGCTGGGGCGTTTCACGGTCCGGGGGCAGACCCGCAGGCGTCGCTCGGCCGATCGCAGGTTCGCCAGCAGCGACGTGGTCATCTCGGCGAGGTGGGTGCCGATCCGCGCCGTGGTGCGGATCACGGTGTCCCGGGCGACGGTCAGGGCGACAGTGAAGGAGAGCCGGTCGGCATCGAGCCCGTGGCCGGCGGCGGTGGAACTGATCGTGCGGCGGATCGCCTGGTGGGTGACGAGATACGCCCAGATCTCCTGGTTGACCAGCGCGGGTGTCTTCGATCTCAGGACGGCGCGTGCCCCGCGCTGAGTGATCTTCAAGTCCCGGAATTCGAGCTCGGATTCCCACCGCTGGGAATACAGTGCGGCCAGTTCACCGGCGGGGAAGGCCGCAGGGTCGAGCAAGGTGGTGATGAGCCGGTAGGGCTCATGGCGTCGTGACCCGTCGGCGGCCTCGATGACGACCACCATCTCGATCACCCGGATCCGTACCGACCGGGGCCGCCCCGCCAGGGCTTTCGTGATGTTCTTGTGCGCGTGCCGGGTCGCGAGCCAGGAGCCGTCGGGCAGGACCTCGTCGGGGACCAGCCGCACCGCCGCCGAGATCCGCCACAACAGATCCGCCCCGCCGGCGGCGGCATCGACCCACAGCAGCCAGCCCGGGAATCCCCGGTCGGCCAGGACCAGCATCCCGGGGCGCATCCGGTCCAGCAGGCGCCGTGTCAGGTCCTGCTCACAGACCCGGCGGATGTCGAACGCCACCCCGAGCAGCGCCCGGGTCCCGCACTCGATCAGCGCGACCAGGCGGACCTGGGGGAACGCGGCGATCCGCCGCTGATTGCGGGTCCGGCCGAACACCGCGTTCACCGCGGTGTCGGCGACCTCGAGAAACGTGCCGTCCACCGAGGCCAGCCGAAGCCCCCGCCAGAACACCCCCGGCATCGCGACCGTGCCGACCGGCCCGGCGATCCGCTCGAACAGTAACCGGAACGGCTCCGGGCCCAGCGTGACGCGGCGCTGCCGCAGCGCCGAGGAGGAGACCAGCTGGCCCCGCGCGGCCAGCCGCGCCGTCCCACCGGCCAGCTTCGACAGCACCGACCGGTAGCCGTCTCTCGGGAACAGCGTCAACGCGAGCACGAAGAACACACACGTCACCGCGCAGAGTTTGCCGTCACTACGCCGGTCCCCGCGGCCGGAAGCCGCCAGCACATCCGTGACCATCCGCCGTGTCACAACCTGGCGCAACACACCCAGCTGCCCCGTCTGTCCCGCGCTCGCACGCGACGACCCCTCTATGCCAGACTCCCCAGACAACGAAGCTCCTGTTCCGAACAAGTCGATCGTGGTAGATCGCTCGTTCTACAGGAGCTTCGCTGCATCCAGCGCCCGCACACGAGATGATCAAGCCAAGCTTCCCGGCATTGACCCGTAGGCGTGGTCGATGGTGCGCTGCGGGCTGACGCCGCGCTCCGGAACGAGGTAGCGCGCCTCGCGGCGGACGGTCAGATCGCCGCCCTCGTTGGTGATGAGGGCGAGTGCGGCCACGGTGGAGGGCACGGTGCACTCGTCGAGCGAGAAGTCGATGGGGGCGCCGTGCTGCGGCTGCAGCGTGACAGTGGCGTGCAGATCGGCGAAGGAGCGGGCGCCTTCGTAGACGGCGACGAAGATGATGACACGACGGAGCTCGTGCTTGTGGTCGAGGTTGATGGTGAGGTTCTCGCCGGTGGCCACGGAGCCGGTGCGGTCGTCGCCGTCGAGGTGGATGTACGGCGGCCGCTGCAGCGAGCCGAAGGCGTTGCCCAGCGCTTGGACGACACCCTTGCGGCCGTCGGCGAGTTCGAAAAGGGCGCACAGGTCGAGATCGAGCTCGCCGTGCAGGGCGACGGCCCGGCCGAGTTTGGCGCCCCACCCCTTGAACTGCTTGCGCACCTCCCAGTTGAGGTTCACCCGCATCATGCCGGAGGTGCCGCCCTGCTTGGCGAGGGATACGGCCGGGGACTCCTTGGTGAGCGTGATCTTGGTGAGCCGCACGGGGGCGGCCGGAGCAGAAGCCGGGGCGGGCGCCGCAGCCGGGGCGGGCGCGGAAGCCGGGGCGGGCGCGGAAGCCGACGCGGAGGCCGGGGCGGGAGCGCCGGTGGCGCCGCCGGCCGGCTGCTGGGGCTCGTCGACGCTGATGCCGAAGTCCCGCGCCAGTCCCTCGAGTCCGCTGTCGTACCCCTGCCCCACGGCGCGGAACTTCCAGCCGCCCTGACGGCGGTAGAGCTCCCCGAGCACGAAAGCCGTCTCAGCGGCCGCGTCCTGGCTGTCGAAGCGCGCGATCTCCGATCCGTTCGCCGCGTCCAGCACCCGCACGTAGAGGCCGGGGACCTGCCCGAAGTTCCCGCCGTCCGCGGACGCGGCCACCACCACCGTCTCGACGGCGGCCTCGACCCGCGCGAGGTCGACCAGGAGCGTGTCAGTGACCCCGGCCCCGGCGGTGTTCTTCCCGTCGTGGCGCACCGCATCCGAGGAATGCGCGGGCTGGTTGTAGAAGACGAAGTCCGCGTCGGAGCGGACCTTTCCCGCCACCAGCAGAAGGGCGGAAGCGTCCACGTCGGGTACGCCGGGGCCCGAACGCCATCCCAGTTCGACACGCACAGCCGGTGACGTCACCGGGACATTGGTTCCTTTAAGCATGGACATGATCGACCTCATCGCCAGTCCGGGTGTCCGAGGATTTGCTTACGGCGAACCTATTCCCCGCACGTGCGGGGCCGCACGGTGACGGGCTGGAGATCGTCCGCCGACCCTGGGTAACCCGCGGTCGGCGCACCCTTACACGATCTGCACGGGGCGCGGCGACCGATTTTGCCAAGTTCGCTCGGATTAGGGATCAGAGTTCACTCGCAACACGTGAAACAACCCTCTTATCGGGCTCCCCAACCAGTACATCTTCGGCTTAACTTATGTGCCATGACCTCCCCCCGCGCCACCTACGGCGGCGGTTACTACTCCGCCCCGTCCTTCCCGGACACCCCGATCTACGACTCCCTCGTCGCAGAGCGGGGCACGCCCCAGATCGCTCCCATCCGGGTGCCCTCGGCGTACGACACCGGCAACAGTTACCTGCCGGCCCTTCCGTCGGCGCTCCCTGCCCTCCCCGCGGCGCCTTCCTACTACGCCCCCGCCCCGTCGTACGGGTACCCGCAGCAGGCCGCGCCCCAGCCGGCGCCGCTCCAGTACGCGGCGCCGTACATCCCGCAGCAGGCGGGCGGCCCGCGCGGCTACCCGGGCCCGCAGCAGCAGCCGCCGCGCCAGGCCGCCGCCACCGGGTACGAGGCGATGCGTCCCGCGGCGCCGCGTCCGGTGCCCACTGCCGCGCCGTACGAAGATCCGTACAACCGTCAGTACCAGGGCGGCGGGTACTGACCGGCCGCACACGACTGTCAGAGGCTGCTGGCAGGATTGGTCACATGCCGAATTCAGTCCTCCACGCGGTCCATGTCTACCCGGTCAAATCGGTGGCGGGGTGCGCTCCGGCCGAGGTGAGAGTCGAGCCTTGGGGTCCGGCCGGTGACCGCAGATGGATGCTGGTCGACCCGGCCGGCAAGATGGTCTCGCAGCGCCCGCAGCGGCGACTGGCGCTGGCACGCGCCGAGCCGCTGCCGGACGGCGGGATCAGGCTGACCGCGCCGGGCCGGGAGCCGCTGACCGTCGCCGTGCCCTGGCCGGTGACGACCACCGGGGTGGCGATCTGGAAGGACAAGGTCGAGGCGGTCGAGGCGGACGCGGGGGCACACGCCTGGTTCAGCGACTTTCTCGGCACCGAGGTGCGCCTCGTCCATCTCGACGATCCGGCGCGCCGGCGCCCCGTCGACCCCCAGTACGCGCGGGCCGGTGAGACCGTCAGCTTCGCCGACGGCTTTCCCCTGCTGGTTACCACCCTCGCCTCGCTCGACGCCCTCAACTCCCTCATAGCGCAGGGCGACCACGCCGACGAGGGCCCGCTCCCGATGAACCGGTTCCGGCCGAACCTCGTGCTGGACGGCCCCGCTCCGTGGGTCGAGGACGGCTGGCGGCGGATCGCGGTCGGCGAGGTCACCTTCCGCGTCGTCAAGCCCTGTGGCCGCTGTGTCATCACCACCACCGACCAGCGGACCGGGGAGCGCGGCAAGGAGCCGTTGCGTACGCTCGCCCGCCACCGTCGCTCGGGCGACCAGCTGATCTTCGGACAGAACCTGGTCCCGGAGGGCACCGGAACGCTCCGGGTCGGCGACCCCGTGCGCATCCTCGAACAGGACCGTGTGACCGCGGCCCGCTGAACCGCGCTGACCGGTCAACTCCCGTGCCGCCCGCGCGCTACGGTGGACCGGCCAGCTCGACAGTCGTTCAGCACAAGGTGGGGGCACAGCAACGCCATGGCACAGGGCACGGTCCAGGTGACGCACACCGGCACATCGCGGTGGCGGCGCCGCACGGGCGAGTACGCCTCCCTCGCCGCAGCCCTGGAGGCGGCGGGGGACGGTGACGTGCTCACCGTCGCTCCCGGCACGTACCGGGAGAACCTCGTCGTGCAGCGCGCCGTGACCCTGCGCGGCCCCGAGGGGACTGTCGGCTCGGTCCGTATCGCGCCGCTCGACGGCGTGGCGCTGACCGTGCGCGCCTCTGCCGTGGTCCATGACCTGTACGTCGAGGGTCAGGACTCCGCCTCCCCCGCCCTGCTGGTCGAGGACGGCACCCCGGAGCTCACCGGCCTGCGCATCGTGACCCGCTCCGCCGTCGGCATCGAGGTGCGCGGCGGCGCCCGGCCGACCGTGCGCCGGTGCACCGTCGACAATCCGGCAGGCGTCGGCATCGGCGTCCTGGAGAGCGCGGGCGGGGTGTTCGAGGAGTGCGAGGTGGTCGCGGCCGGCCAGGCGGGCGTCTCGGTGCGGGGCGGCGCGCATCCGCGCCTGGAACGCTGCCGGATCCATCACGCCTCCGGCCCTGGGCTGTCCGTGACCGGCGAGGGCAGCGGCCTGGAGGCGATCGGCTGCGAGGTGTACGAGGTCAAGGGCACCGGCGTGCAGGTCGCTGCCAGGGCGGTGGCGCACCTCACCGACTGCACGGTGCACCGCACTTCGGCCGACGGCGTCACCCTCGACACCGACGCGGTACTCACCCTCAGCGACTGCGACATCCACGACATCCCCGAGAACGCGATCGATCTGCGCTCCCGCGCGGTGCTCACCCTCACACGCTCCACGGTGCGCCGCTTCGGCCGCAACGGGCTGTCCGTCTGGGACCCGGGCACCCGGGTGGACGCCAACCAGTGCGAGATCCACGACAGTACGGGCGACTACCCGGCCGTGTGGATCAGCGACGGCGCGACCGCCGTGCTGGACGGGTGCCGTGTTCACGACGTCCCGGACGCGCTCTTCGTCCTCGACCGCGGTTCGCGCGCCGACGTGGTCGACAGCGACCTGTCCCAGGTACGCAACACGGCGGTCTCGGTGAGCGACGGCGCGACCGCCCAGCTCGACGACTGCCGGATCCGAGAGGCGTCGACGGGCGCCTGGTTCCGCGACCACGGCAGCGGCGGCACCCTGTCCGGCTGCACCATCGACGCGGCACAGACCGGCGTGATCGTCACCAAGGGAGCCGACCCGCGCATAGAGCGCTGCACGGTCACCTCGCCCGCGGAGGCGGGTTTCTACATCTCGGCGGAAGGCCGCGGCACGTTCCACGGTTGCCGGGTGACGGGCAGCAGCGGCTACGGCTTCCACGTGATCGACGGGTGCCGTACGACGCTGACCCGCTGCCGCACCGAACGCTGCGCGCGGGGGGGCTACGAGTTCGCCGAGGACGGTCCCATCGTCGAGGACTGCACCAGCGACGAGAGCGGCGTGAAAGCGACGCCCCAGGAACCCCCCGCCGTACTCACCGCGACACAGACCGCCGGCCTGCTGGGCGCGGTTCCCGGTCCGCGCCCCGCGCACTCCACGGCCGCTCCGGACCCCGCGTTCCCGAACGCCTCCTCCGCCACCCCCGAGCCGGTCCGTACCCCGGACGCCGTGCTCGGCGAACTCGACACCCTGGTGGGCCTGGAGAGCGTCAAGCGCGAGGTACGCGCGCTCACCGACATGATCGAGATCGGGCGCCGCCGCCAGCAGGCCGGCCTCAAGGCCGCCTCCGCGCGGCGCCACTTGGTGTTCACCGGCTCCCCCGGCACCGGAAAGACCACGGTCGCCCGGCTGTACGGCGAGATCCTTGCCTCCCTCGCGGTGCTGGAGCGCGGTCATCTCGTCGAGGTCTCCCGGGTGGACCTGGTCGGCGAGCACATCGGCTCGACGGCCCTCCGCACCCAGGAAGCATTCGACCGGGCGCGTGGCGGGGTGCTGTTCATCGACGAGGCCTACGCCCTGTCCCCGGAGGACTCGGGGCGCGACTTCGGCCGGGAAGCCATCGACACCCTGGTGAAGCTGATGGAGGACCACCGGGAGTCCGTGGTGGTGATCGTCGCCGGATACACGGCGGAGATGGAACGCTTCCTGGGCGTCAACCCCGGCGTCGCTTCCCGCTTCTCGCGCACCATCACCTTCTCCGACTACGTCCCGGAGGAGCTGCTGCGCATCGTGGAGCAGCAGGCCGAGGAGCACGAGTACCGGCTGGGTACGGGCACCGGTAAGGCGCTGCTGAAATACTTCACCGCGATCCCCAAGGGACCCGCCTTCGGTAACGGCCGCACCGCCCGGCAGACGTTCGAGTCGATGGTGGAGCGGCACGCGGGACGGGTCGCCCAGCTCACCGAGATGAACACGGACGACCTGACCCTCCTCTACCCGGACGACCTGCCCGAACTTCCCTGATCCCGCGCGCCGTCGGGCCGCTGCCGGGGCACCGCGTGCGCCGGCAGCCGGTCGAGCAGCGCGGCCCGCTCCCGGTCGAACTCGGGGTCGGCCCGGTAGTCGGAGTGGCCGAGCACGGGAGCGGGCAACGGCTGTTCCCGGGTGCGCCCGTAGGCCAGCGGGTCCTTCAGCGCCGCCCGGTCCACTTCGGGCCCGTGCCCGCCCCCGACGTGCACCGGTCCGCCGATGGGGTCGGTTCGCCGCCACAGGTTGCGCCAGCAATGCACCTCGCCGCGCAGGGCGTCCAGGCAGCCAGGTCCGAAGTACGCCGGGAACCAGCGCCCGTAGAGCCGCTCCAGCGGTGACCCGTACGTCAGCAGCGCGACCCTGCGCCGGGTGCGCAGTGGCAGCTGCCAGACCGCTGCCGCGGACAGGACACTGCCCTGGGAGTGGCCGGAGATGACGAGACGCCCGCCGGTGCGGTCGGTCCAGGTCGCCATGCGCCAGGTCAGGTCGGGTACGGCACGCTCGGCGTAGCAGGGCGGTGCGAAGGGGTGCGACGCGCGCGGCCAGAAGGTGCCGACGTCCCAGAGGATGCCGATGGTGCGGCGGGCCGCCGGATCGCGGTAGGCCCGGCGGCCCCAGGTGACGAACAGTATGAAACCGAAGCCGATCAGCCAGGACCCCAGCGCCTGGGCCGCCTGCGCCGCCGAGGCGATGGCGTCGGGGGCCGGAGCCGCCGCCCGCCCCGGCACTTTCCCGGTGATCCACGCGCCGACAAGCGCCCCGGCGCCGAGCAGCAGCGTGGCGCCCGAGATGATGCCGAGCAGCTCGGGGGCTCGGTCGGTCAGGGTGGCCCGGGCGCGGGTGCCCGCAATGCGCCGGGTGCGTACGGCGTCGGGTTCGGCGTCCGGGTAGTCCGCCTCGACCTGCCGGCTCAGCGCGCGCCGGGCCCGCCAGGTGCGTACGGCCATCGCGCTTGCCAGGGCCACCAGGAGGACCAGCAGCGGCGGGATGACGGAGGCCTGCCAGGTGAGCAGCACCGGAGGTCCGGCGATGGTGCCGCCCGGCTCACCCGGTGTTCCCGCTCCGTCGAGCCAGTCGGCGACCCGCTGGGCGACGCCGCCGGTCATGACGCCGCCGAGCGCGCAGGAGAGCATGGCTACGGCGGGCCCGCCGAGTCCGCGCAAGACGGTACGGGCGTCCGGCGCCCTGCGGTACATGGCGAGCGCCACCACGGCGAGCGCCACAACGAGGACGCCCTGACCAAGGACGAGGACGCCGAACGTGACGTCGCCGGGGAGGCGGCCCGAGGACACCCAGTCGGGGCGCGACCATGCGGCGTACAGCATGGTCGCGGTGAGCAGCGCGAGGGCCAGGCCGGGGAGCAGCGCGGTGACGGCGCGGTCGAGCGTGAGGTCGAGGCGGGATTCGGTGCGGCCCCTGCGGCAGACCACCCAGACGACCACCGCGGCGCCGGTGATCACCGCCGCTTCCAGCGCCCAGCCGATCGCCTCCAGGACGGGACCGGAGGCGCGGCGGTCGTGGCGGGCGCCGGCGCCCGCCAGCGCGGCGGCGACAGTGAGGAATCCGGCGGCTGTGTGGGCGGCGCGAAGCCGGGCGACGAGTCTGCGGCCGTACCAGAAGCCGGGCATGCCGAGGGCGGGGCGGGAGGTGGGTTCGTCCGGGTCGGTTTCGGCGCCAGGAGGCAGGGGCCGGGTCGACTCGTACGCGCTCCAGGTGCGGTGGGACAGGTACCAGAGCAGCCCGGTCAGTGCGGTGGGTACGAGGGCGGCGAGGGCGAGGCGGCGGCCCGGCTGCGCCCACCAGCCGCCCTGCTCGGTCGACAGGAAGCCGAGCCACGACTTGTCGCCGGAGCAGCGCGCGGAGCCCGCGCACTGCCAGGCGGTGAGGTCGAGTGCGACTTCGCAGGCGGCGGCGGTCAGCAGCACGGTGAGGCTGAGGGCGAGGAGGCGCACCAGGACGCCGTACAGGCGCACGGTTTTCGACAGGCCCCGGGTGGCGGGCTGCATCCAGTGGGCGAGGTTGGCGACCATGAAGGGGAGCAGGAGCAGCCACAGGGCGCGGGCGCCGTTGCCGGAGGTCAGGTTGCACCACACGTACGCCTCCGGGACGGGCCGGTCGCGGGGCTCGGAGGAAGCCTGGGCCGGGCGGAGTTCCGCGTCGGCGTCGTCGGTGCGGCGGTACACGGCGGCGGTGTCGTCGCCGGTGACACGGACGGTGCGCGGGTCGCCGAGCATCTCCTGGGGGGTGGCGCCGCCGACTCCGTGGACGAGGAGTTCGAGGGCGGCCGTGCCGTCCTGGCCTTCGTGCGAGGGCGGTGTGACACGGGGCACTTCTGCGGCTCGCTCTCGTGGTGGGAGGATCGTGTTCCGCGCACGGCTGTGCCGCTCAATGATTCCGGATCGTGGGCGGTCGCCGCAGCCTCCTCACCGAATCTCCCCGAGGTCCGGCGGCGGCGCCCGTGCGAGGATGATCCACCCCCAGCATGTGGCCAGACCTGTAAGCAGAACCGAAGGGACCGGACCGCCCGTGACCGACAGTCAGAACCTGCTCGCGGAGCAGCGTCGTGCGTTGATCCTCGACGAGGTCAGGCGCCGGGGTGGTGTCCGGGTCCAAGAGCTGACCAGAAAGCTCGGCGTCTCCGACATGACGGTGCGCCGCGACCTGGACGCGCTGGCACGCCAGGGCGTGGTGGAGAAGGTGCACGGCGGCGCGGTGCCGGTGGTCGAGGCGAGTACGCACGAGCCGGGCTTCGAGGCCAAGTCGGGCCTGGAGTTGAGCGCCAAGGAAGACATCGCGCGGGTTGCTGCCACGATGGCGGTGGCGGGCAGCGCGATCGCGCTGTCGGGCGGTACGACGACGTACGCGCTGGCCCAGCATCTGCTGGAGGTGCCCGATCTGACGGTGGTGACCAACTCGGTGCGGGTCGCCGATGTGTTCCACGCCGCGCAGCGCGCGGGCGGCGGTGGCGGGCAGCGCTCGGCCGCGGCCACCGTGGTGCTCACCGGCGGCGTACGGACGCCTTCGGACTCGCTGGTGGGTCCGGTCGCCGACCGGGCGATCCGTTCGCTCCACTTCGATGTGCTGTTCCTCGGGGTCCACGGGATCTCCGTGGAGGCCGGTCTGTCGACCCCGAATCTGGCGGAGGCGGAGACCAACCGGCGCCTGGTGCGCTCGGCGCGGCGGGTGGTGGTGGTCGCGGACCACACCAAGTGGGGCACTGTGGGGCTGAGTTCGTTCGCCGCCCTGGAAGAGGTCGACACGCTGGTGACGGACAGCGGGCTGTCGGCGCAGGCCCGTGAGGAGATGGCAGAGCATCTGCCGGGGCTGGTGGTCGCAGCATAGAACTGACGAAGTGTCACATGCTCGACGCCGTCAGGCGGGCCAGTGACCGGTCGCCAGGAAGTCGTCGAGGGTGGCGCCGTACGGTGCGATGTCCAGGCCCTGTTCGGCCAGCCAGGCGTCCGAGTAGTACTTGTCGAGGTAGCGGTCGCCGGGATCGCAGAGCAGCGTGACGACGCTGCCCTTGCGCCCCTCCGCGACCATCTCGGCGATGATCTTCAGCGCGGCCCACAGTCCGGTGCCGGTGGATCCGCCCGCCTTGCGGCCGATCGTCTTCTCCAGCGTCCGTACGGCGGCCACACTCGCCGCGTCGGGCACCTTCATCATCCGGTCGATGGCGCCCGGCACGAAGCTCGGCTCCATTCGGGGCCTGCCGATGCCCTCGATGCGCGAACCGCAGTCGCTGGAGGCGAGCGCGTCGTCCTGCGTCCAGCCGTCGAAGAAACAGGAGTTCTCCGGGTCGGGTACGCAGATACGCGTGTCGTGCTGCATGTAGTGGACGTAGCGCGCGATGGTCGCGGAGGTGCCGCCGGTGCCGGCGGTCGCGACGATCCAGGCCGGTTCGGGATAGCGCTCCAGCCTCAGCTGCTGGTAGACGGACTCCGCGATGTTGTTGTTGCCGCGCCAGTCGGTGGCCCGTTCGGCATAGGTGAACTGGTCCATGTAGTGGCCGCCGGTCCGCACGGCCAGAGCGGCCGATTCCTCGTACATCTTGCGCGAGTCGTCGACGAAGTGGCACTGCCCACCGTGGAATTGGATCAGGCGGATCTTCTCGGGGCTGGTGGTGCGCGGCATCACCGCGATGAACGGCACTCCGATCAGCTTCGCGAAGTACGCCTCGGATACGGCGGTCGAACCGCTGGACGCCTCGATGACGGGCTTGCCGGGCCTGACCCAGCCGTTGCACAGGCCGTAGAGGAAGAGTGACCGGGCAAGACGGTGCTTGAGGCTCCCGGTCGGGTGGGTGGACTCGTCCTTGAGATACAGGTCGATGCCCCACTCCTCGGGCAGCGGGAAGAGCAGCAGGTGGGTGTCCGCCGAGCGGTTGGCGTCCGCCTGGACCTTGCGGACGGCCTCCTTCAGCCAGGCCCGGTACTCGGGATCGCTGCGGTCCACGTCGACGGTCGCCACGGCGCCGCCGGTGCGCGCCTGGTGGTCGGTGGTGCTCATGCGGGCCACTGTGCGTCTCCTCAGTCCTCACGTCCCCGCGGCAGCTGGTTCTGCCCCTGGGAACTCAGATCCCCACCCACCACTTTATGCCGCCCACCTGCACAAACGTTGACTTTGGGCAACCATAGGCATCCCTTGTGGGGCGCATGAGGGGCAGGAGTGATGCGTGATATCGCGCCGGGCCTGCCGATCCTTGAGGGGCTCTGGTGCGCGGGCCGCGACCCCGGCAGACTGCCCACCATGACACCTGCGTGAAGGGGGCGAAGTGGCATGACGAAGCCCGAGTTCAGCGCCACGGGTGTGCGGATCGGGCGGTGGCCCCGCTCGCTGACCAGGGCAGGCCAGGTACTGGTCGCGGAAGGCAGGCTCGTCCTGCTGACGAGCAACGGGCGCGAGATCGCCAGCGCGCCCCTGGGCTCGGTGACCGCGAGCAGGCCGTGGTACGCCGGTCAGGACAGCGCGGTGGTGTCGGTCAACGGCGTCCGCTACCGGCTCGCCCTGGGCCGGCGCGGGAATCCGCGGGGCGGCGAGGAACTCGCGGGGCAGTTCGTCGAAGCCGTGCGCTGGGGTGCACGGGACGCCTGCGATGCGGGTAGCGTCGGGGACACGGGGGGCGGCCGGGACGTACCGGAATCGCGGGACTGACGGGATGCGAGTTGCGGAGCGGTACCGCCTGAGTCACCCTGGTTTCACATCACTCAGGGTGCACCGGCGGTTACGCTGAGAATCACGAGAACCAGCCCCGCCGGACCAATCAGCAGGCAGCCACTGCTGGATCCGTTCTTCGTCTTCTTCCGGACCTATTTCGGGGAGTCGCAGCCGTGATCAGCCAGCCAAGCAGGCACTGCACGGTGGGGCTCCAGGCCCTGCCGTCGCGGATCGGCCAGGTCCGCAGAATCGTATCGGCGCAATTGCGCTACTGGCATCTCGATCCCTTGATAGATCCGGCGGCGCTCGGCGTCACCGAGTTGCTGACCAACGTCCACCGGCACGCAGAGCCGGACAAGACGTGCACCGTCGAGATCGAGCTGCTGCTCGACCGCCTGACGGTGTCCGTCCACGACAACGACCCGCGTATGCCGACCGTCCGGGCGGCCGACGCGTCCGCGACCGGCGGGCGCGGGCTCGCCCTGATCGAGGCGGTCAGCGAGAGCTGGGGGGTGCGCCCGCGCGGCGACTCCGGGAAGATCGTGTGGTTCACGCTGCCCACGCCTTCCTCCGTCCTGGCGCTGCCCACGTGTCCGGTGTACGGGGCGACGACCGACGGACCGTTCTCGCACCCGATGACCGGTCTTGAGGCCGTCCCCGGTGTGCACGCTGCGCCCGCTGCCATTCGGTCCGCCGTAGTGGGCTGACCGGACGGCAGCGGGGCCGCCTCACTGCGTGGCGATGATGCGCCGTACGTCCAGGCGGGTCGCGGCGGTCACGCGACACCGCCCTTGGGTGTACGGCCGAACTGCTCGTCCAGGACGGACAGCCGGCGCCAGTACTCGTCCTCGTCGATCTCACCGGAGGCGAAACGTCGGCCGAGCATCGCGATCGGCGAGCTCTCGCTGTGCGGCGCGCGCTCCATCCAGGGGTGTCCCCGACGTCCACCGCGTCCGCCGCGCCACACCGTGCGTCGCAGCACGTTGACGGCGGCGAAGACGACAGCCGCCCAGATCAGCGGGGCGAAGACAATCCACGGCCCGGGTCCCTCGTGCGCCAGGGTGTTCATCTCGATCAGCTCCTTCGGTGCGCTCTGGTTGCTTGCTCAGAGCGTCACCCGGGAAGGCCCCCCGAGTCGTCGTACCCCCAGCGGCACCGCGCGTACCCCCGATGGAGTACGCGGGGGCTGCACGGCTGCTTCCGCCGCTGCTTGTGGCGGCCGCGCGCTTGAGGCCGACCAGCAGTTGCCGGTCGGTCTCAGTTGTGCGCGAACCGGTCGAGCGCTTCGAGCTGCAGGGCGCGCATCGTCTCGCTGCCCTTGTGACCCGCGTCGTCGACCAGGATCAGTTCCGCGTCGGGCCACGCCCGGGCGAGCTCCCAGGCGGTCCCGTACGGGCTGCTCAGGTCGTGGCGACCGTGCAGGAGTACGCCCGGGATGCCGGCCAGCCGCCCCGCGTCCCGCAGCAGCTGACCCTCGTCCAGCCAGGCTCCGTGGGAGAAGTAGTGGGAGGCGATGCGCACCATGGCCACGCGGGCTGCGGAGGGGCGGTCACCGTAGGGACGGGCACTGCCACTCGGTTCGAGGGAGAGCACCGCGTCCTCCCAGGCGCACCACTCGGCGGTGGCCCTGTCCCGTACCTCCGGCTCGGGGTCCGAGACGAGGCGGGCGTAGGCCGAAATGAGGTCACCGTCGCGGTCGGCCTCCGGTACGCCCGCCCCGAAACGCTCCCAGTCCTCGGGAAAGAAGCGGGCGAGGCCCCGGTACAGCCAGTCGGTTTCCGAGCGCCGCGTCATGGTCACACCGCAGATGACGATCTCCGAGACACGGTCGGGGTGGCTCTCGGCGTAGGCGAGGATCAGTGTGGACCCCCAGGAACCACCGAAGAGGAGCCAGCGGTCGATGCCCAGATGCTCCCTCAACTGCTCGATGTCATGGATTAGTTGAGGAGTGGTGTTGTGGGTGAGGCTCGTCGTCGGGTCACCGGCGTGCGGTGCGCTGCTGCCGCATCCGCGCTGGTCGAAGAGGACGGTCCGGTACCGCTGCGGGTCGAAGTATCGGCGCGCGCCGGGACTGCTGCCGGATCCGGGGCCGCCGTGGACGACGAGAGCGGGCTTGCCGTGGGGGTTCCCGGACACCTCCCAGTGGACGAGGTTTCCGCGGCCGACGTCGAGCAGGCCCTGTTCGCTGGGCTCGACCGGGGGATGGATCCCGGTCATGGAGTGACTCCGCCGACGTTTTCCAGCGGGCCGGTGAGCGCGGTGAGCGGGTCGTCGAGGACCGGCTGCCAGGCCAGCTCGGCGGCTCCCACCAGGCTGTTGTGGTCGAGCGTGCACGGCAGGATCGGTACGCCGCCGCTCTGCCCCCACAAACTGCGGTCGGCCACGACGGCGCGCAGGCGCTGCGGGTCGGCGTCGAGGAGTTCGCGGTGGAGACCGCCGAGAATGATGCGGTCGGGGTTGAGGATGTTCACCAGGCCGGCGAGGCCCAGGCCGAGGCGGTCGATGAGCTCCTCCCCGGCGACGCGGATCGTGGGGTCGTCGTACTTCCCGCGCAGCAGCTCGCGGGACTGCTGGAGCAGCGAGACCTCGGGGCCCGGGGTGCGGCCCGCCGCGGTGAGGAAGGCCAGCGGGTCGGTCTCGACGTCGAGGCAGCCGCGGCCGCCGCAGTAGCAGGCGCGGCCGTCGGGGTTGACGGTGAGATGACCCACTTCGAGGGCGAGGCCCGAACTGCCCGTGTGCAGACGGCCGTCGAGAACCAGCGCCCCGCCCACACCGCGGTGGCCGGTGGCTACACAGAGCAGGTGCCGGGCGCCGCGGCCGGCGCCGTGGCGGTGCTCGGCGAGGGCGACGAGGTTGACGTCGTTGCCGGTGAAGGCGGGGCCGGTGAGGCCGGCGGCGCGGACCTGTTCGGCGAAGATGTCGCAGACCGGGGCGCCGGCGGGCCAGGCCAGGTGGAGTGGGTTGAGGGCGGTGCCCTCGGGCTCGGCGACGGCGGAGGGGACGGCGAGGCCCGCACCCACACACCTGCGGCCGGTTGAGCGCAGCAGACCCGCGCCCGCCTCGACGGCCGCCCCGATGACCTGGGCCGGGTCGGCGGACACCGTCTCGCAGCCGGGGGCGGTCGCGACGATCCGGCCACCGAGACCGACCAGCGCCGCACGGTAGCCGTCGGCGTGGATCTGCGCGGCGAGAACGACGGGGCCCGAGTCGTGGACTGCGAGCCGGTGCGAGGGGCGGCCCTGCGCTCCCGCGGGGGCCCCGGGCCGGGAGTCGACCTGGATCAGGCCGAGGGCTTCCAGTTCGGCGGCGACGGCTCCGGCGGTGGCTCTGGTGACGCCGAGTTCTGCGGTGAGGACGGCGCGGGTGGGCGCTCTGCCGGTGTGCACCAGTTCCAGGGCGGGCCCGAGCGCGCTCCTGCCCCTGTCCAGCCTCGTTTTGATGGCGGTCGCCTTCCCGTTCATGGGGCCGAGTCTCCCACGAACGGGAAGATCGTCCGGGTGCGGCTCCGACTGTCGGTGGCTCCCACCGACCGCCTTGTGAGAATCCGGCGGCGGCCTCTATCCTGACTTTGTGCCGCTTCTAAACAAACTACGGACGGCCACTCCGGGGAGCGGGGGCGGACGCACCGCCGCAGCTTCCCTGTCCCGCCTCCGTACCGCCCTGACCGTGTTCTTCGCACTCGACGGCTTCTTGTTCGCCGGCTGGGTGGTCCGCATCCCCGCCATCAAGGAGCAGACCGGCTCGTCCGCCGGCGACCTCGGGCTCGCCCTGCTCGGGGTGTCCGGAGGCGCGGTGATCACGATGATGCTCACGGGCCGGCTCTGCCGGCGCTTCGGGAGTCACCTGGTGACCGTGTTCTGCGGTGTGCTGCTTTCGCTGAGCATCGCCTTGCCCGCGCAGACACACTCGACGCTCGCGCTCGGCCTCGTGCTGCTGGCGTTCGGTGCGTCGTACGGAGGCATCAACGTCGCGATGAACAGTGCCGCCGTCGACCTCGTCGACGCGATGCGACGCCCGGTGATGCCGAGCTTCCACGCCGCCTTCAGCCTCGGTGGCATGGCCGGGGCCGGTCTCGGCGGTCTGGTCGCAGCCCAGGTTCCGGCCGCCGCCCACCTGCTGGGGTTGACGTGCCTCGGACTGCTCGTCACCGCAGTCGCCGCTCCCGCGCTGCTGCACCACCCTGCGCCGTCCCAGGAACGCCAACGGAAGGAACCAGGGAACGGTCACCGGCCGCTCCCGGGAACGGTACGAAAGACCGTTGCGCTGTTCGGCGTGATCGCACTGTGCACCGCTTACGGCGAAGGCGCACTGGCCGAATGGGGCACTCTCCACCTCCAGGAGGACCTGCACGCGCACCCGGGAATCGCCGCAGCCGGCTACTCCCTCTTCGCGCTGGCCATGGCGGCGGGCCGCCTCAGCGGAACGGTCCTGCTGGAGCACCTCGGCCAGACCCGCACCCTGGTGACCGGCGGATCGCTCGCCGCAGCCGGCATGCTGCTCGGCGCGCTCGCACCAGTCACCTGGCTCGCGCTCCTCGGCTTCGCGCTGACCGGACTCGGGCTGGCGAACATCTTCCCCGTGTCGATCGCCCGGGCAGGCGCCCTGGCCGGCCCGAGCGGGGTGGCGGCGGCGTCCACTCTCGGTTACGGCGGCATGCTGATCGGTCCGCCCGCCATCGGCTTCCTCGCCGACGGGTTCTCCCTCCCCATCGCCCTGACAACCGTCGCGATACTCGCCGCCGCGGCCGCCCTCCTCGGCTACACGGCCCGCAACGCGTCATCCGCCGAACGCCCCTGAGCGGCCGCGCTCAGCAAATCGTCCAATATCCCCCACCAGGCGCCCGAATCAAGCGCGCCGAAACCGGTGCTGGACCAGCCGCGACCGCCGTCGGCGCCCGGTGCGGCGTGCCGGGCCCCAGTTCTGCGGCTGCAGAGCGTCCTTGATGCCGTTCTCGATGCCGTCATCGACACCGTGATTGATGCCGTGATTGATGCCGTCTGCACCGGGCCAGCAGCAACAGCACCACGACCGCGACTCCCCCGGCCAGCAGCGGCTTCGGATTCCCGCGGGCCCTGCCGGCGGCCTGGTGCGCGGCGTCCTGCACGGGCTGCGGGGCCTTGTCGCGCCACTTTTCGCCCACCCTCCCCGCAACAGCACCGACACGCTCCTTCGCCTGCCCGGCCCTCTCGCGGGCCTGGCCCTTCACCTCGGCCGCGGTCTGCTTGGCACGTGCTTTCGCGTCTGCTTTCGCGGCCAGCGCTTCCACCGTCCGCCCGAGCTCTTCCCTGGTGGCCTCGGCCTGGGAGCGGAGCTCCTCGGCCGTCGGCTTGTCCGTCGCGGGCTTACTGCTGTGGTCGGAGGAGCTGTTGGTCATCGGTGCGCCCTTTCCTTGATCTCTTCCACGTCGCGCCGAACGCTGCCGATGGCCTGCTCGGGCTTCGCCGGGCCGGCCCGCTGGATGTTCTTCTTGCCGGCGACCGCGAGCACGGCGGCGACGAGGAACAGGACACCGGTAACGATCAGTGCGGACGCCCACCAGGGCAGTACGAGCGCCAGCGCGATGATCACAGTGGCGACCAGGGCCTGCAGCGCCAGGACCGCCACCAGTCCGGCGCCACCGAACAGTCCGCCGCCAAGGCCGAAACGTTTGCCTTTCTGCGTCATCTCCGCCCGCGCCAGCTGCATCTCCTCGCGGATCAGCTCCGCAATCTGCTGAGACGCGCGGTTCATCAGCTCCCCGATCGGGGCGTCCCCATCCGGCTGCATGCGACTCATGAACCCTCACCACCTTGCGGAGAGACGAACTCCGGATATTTAGCCTTTTACTCCGATTACCCGATCGTCGCAGCATCGAACGCGAACCGCTCCCCAGCCGATGCGAGGTCAGGCCCGAATCAGCACCCGGATGCCGGAATCGCACCCAGGACCCCGGCCGCGAGCTGACCGTTACGTCCCCGTACAGCCGGGCCGCGCCTGGGCTGCCTGCGGGTCTGACCATCGACCGCGCCTCGGGCACCGTCTCCGCCAGCCCGAGGTACGCGCCGAGAAAGGCGATGCTGCCAACGTGGCAAGCCGGGGGAGCCAACATGGCTGTGCGCTACCGCGAGCCGGGACGCAGTGGACTGACTGTCGGTGTCCTGGGAACGTTACGTCTGAACCGTGGCCGCCGCAGCCCGCGGCTCGGCGGGGCGGGGGCAGCGGATTGCCCGTCTGCGGTTGCCGCTGCGACACTTGCGCATATGGGGACAAGGACGCAGGCGCAGCGGGACGCGATGACGGTCGAGATCGGTTACGCCCTACTGAGCGCGGCCGTACTCGCCAGTGTCACAATCGTCGCGGTCGGCGCCCCCGCGTATCTGCTAGGTGCCTCGCCGGCCCTGGGAAAGGTCATGCTGGTGGCCGCAGGTGTGCTGGCAGGGGTCGTCTTCGTGCTGCGGGTCGTGCATGTGCTGTGGCGCTACCGGGGCGCGCCGGGCACTCAGACGAGCCAGCCGGGGCGCACCAGCCCCGACTCGTAGGCGAGCACGACCAGTTGTGCGCGGTCTCGGGCGCCCAGCTTCACCATGGTGCGGCTCACGTGCGTCTTCGCGGTGAGCGGGCTGACGACGAGCCGACGGGCGATCTCGTCGTTGGACAGGCCGATGCCCACGAGCGCCATCACCTCGCGCTCCCGGCCGGTGAGTTCAGCCAGCGCCTCGTCCTGGGACGGTTCCTTGGAACGGGCCGCGAACTCCGCGATCAGCCTGCGCGTCACACCGGGTGACAGCAGCGCGTCCCCCTCCACCACCGCGCGTACCGCCCGCAGCAGCTCCTCCGGTTCGGTGTCCTTGACGAGGAAGCCGGACGCCCCGCCCCTGATGGCCTCGAAGACGTACTCGTCCAGCTCGAAGGTGGTCAGCATGATCACCTTTACGTCACCCAGCGCGGCCTCGCCGGTGATCGTGCGGGTGGCGGCGAGACCGTCCAGTACCGGCATCCGGATGTCCATCAGGACGACGTCGGGGCGCAGTTCACGCACCAGACGCACGGCCTCATCGCCGTCGGCCGCCTCGCCCGCGACCTCGAGGTCGGGCTGCGCGGCGAGCAGGGCGCGGAATCCTGCCCGTACCAGCGACTGGTCGTCGGCGAGCACTACGCGGATCACGAGGTCTCCTGTGGTGAGGCGGGGAACGGAAGTGTGGCCTGCACCCGGAAGCCGCCGTCCGGGCGCGGTCCGGCCTCGATCGTGCCACCGAGGGCGGCCGCTCGCTCCCGCATGCCCACCAGACCGTTGCCACTGCCGCCCGCGCCGTCGCCGGTGGCGGGGCCCTCGTCGTCGATGAGCAGGCGCAGGGCGCCGGGGGCGTAGCGGAGTGTCACCTGGGCGGTGCGGGAGCCGGAGTGCCGGACCACGTTCGTCAGGGCTTCCTGCACGATGCGGAAGGCGGCGAGGTCGGCGCCGGGCGCCAGGGTGGCGCGGCTGCCTTCGGTGCCGATCCGAACGGTCAGGCCGGCACCCGCCGCCTGCTCGACGAGTTCGGGCAGCCGGTCGAGGCCGGGCGCCGGGGAGCGCGGGGCGTCGCCCGGCGTGCGGAGTGTGTCCAGGACCTGGCGCACCTCGCCGAGCGCCTCCTTGCTGGCAGCCTTGATGGTGGTCAGCGCGGAGCGGGCCTGCTCGGGGTCGGAGTCGAGGAGGGCCAGGCCCACACCGGCCTGGACATTGATGACCGAGATGCTGTGGGCGAGCACGTCGTGCAGCTCACGGGCGATGCGCAGCCGCTCCTCGTCGGCGCGCCGCTTCTCGGCGGCCTGACGCTCGACGCGCTCGCGCACCCACTGCTCCCTGCGTACGCGTACGAGTTCGGAGCCGGCCAGGATGGCCGCCACCCACGCGGCGACGACGAGTTCCTGGCCCCACGGGGCCGCCTCGTCGGCGCCGGGCGGCAGCCACCGGTAGAGCCAGTGGGAGATCAGGACATGGCCCGCCCAGAGCATGCCGACAGCGGCCCAGGCCGCCCGCCGGTGACCCGCGACGACGGCGGAGAAGCAGCCCATCGCGACGGGGACGAAGACCGGTCCGTACGGATAACCCGCGCCCAGATAGAGCATCGCGGCGGCCGACGTGCCGAACGCCACCAGCACGGGGTAGCGGTGGCGCAGCAGGAGCAGCGCCGCGCCGGCGAGCAGCAGGAGCCGCGCGAAGAGGTCGAGAGGAGCACGGTCGTCGAGCCGGCCCTGCTCCGCGAATCCCGATCCCAGCTGCACGAACGCGGTGACGAGCAGCGTCGAGAGCCACGGCAGCCGTCCGTCCGTCCGCCCGGTCGTCCCGTGCTGCCTGCGCGACGGGCCGCCCCGCTGCCAGGGAGGACCGCCGCACCACCGTTCATGCCGCGCTTCCATACGGCCACGCTAGACCGGCCGCGGTGGGGCGGTCGTCAGCCGGGCGGCGTGGTCGCGTCTACTCCCCGGGCAGTACCCGCCGCCGCGAGGTGGCCGAGGTCCACGGTGTGGCCGAGGACGTCGGCTGAGTAGTCGACGGAGTACATGACGAAGTACTCGCAGATCGCGTCGCGATCCTCGACGATCCGGTTGAACCGGCCGAGGCGACGACGGGTGGCGGCAGACCGGGTGCGATGCGGGCGGTGATCCGCCCGGCCGCGGGGCGCGCGCGGGCGGTGAGCGGCCCCGCCGCCCCGCCGGTCAGCCCCTGTCCAGCGCGCTCAGCGCACGCTGGACCACCGGGCGCGTACGCATGATCTCGCCCAGTGTCGTCGAGCCGCGCGTGATCCCCGCGAACATCCGCCAGGCGGGCCGGAAGCCCGTTATCGCCGCATGCAGGAGTCCCGGCCGCTGCTCGAACAGGGCCAGCATCCGCCGGCCCACGCCCATCTCCACGCCCAGCCCCGCCTTGATGGCGAACGCGTAGTTCAGCGCCTGGCGGCGGGCGTCGACGGCGTCCTGCGCCTCCGCGATCCGCACCGCCCACTCCCCCGCGAGCCGCCCGGAACGCAGAGCGAACGAGATGCCCTCGCGGGTCCACGGCTCAAGGAGGCCCGCCGCGTCCCCGCACACCAGCACCCGTCCCCGGGACAGCGGCGAGTCGTCGCTGCGGCAGCGGGTCAGATGCCCGGAGGACATGGCGGGTTCGAAGCCGGCCAGTCCGAGGCGGGCGATGAAGTCCTCCAGATAGCGCTTGGTGGCGGCGCCGTCGCCACGGGCCGAGATCACTCCGACGGTCAGCGTCTCCCCCTTGGGGAACACCCAGCCGTAACTCCCCGGGACGGGGCCCCAGTCAATGAGTACCCGCCCCGCCCAGTCCTCGGCGACGGTCGCGGGCACCGGAATCTCCGCCTCCAGGCCCAGGTCCACCTGGTCGAGCTTCACCCCGACATGCGCGCCTATGCGCCCGGCGCTGCCGTCCGCGCCTACCACCGCCCGGGCCAGCAGCGTCTCACCGTCCGACAGGACGACGGCCACGGTGCGCCGGTCCGGCACGGCCGGGCCGTGCTGCTCGACGCGCGCCACCATCACCCCGGTGCGCACCTCGGCGCCCGCCTTCTGCGCGTGCTCGACCAGCGCGGCATCGAACTCCGGCCGGTTGATGAGCCCGAAGAGCATGGTCTTCGACCGGCGTGTCCGCGTGAGCTTCCCGCCGAGCGAGAAGGTCACGGCGTGCACACGATCCTTGAATTGCAGTTCGAAACCCGGCGGCAGAGAGTCGCGCGAGGGCCCGATGATGCCGCCGCCACAGGTCTTGTAGCGGGGCAGGTCCGCCTTCTCCACGAGGAGTACGCGCCGGCCCGCGATCGCGGCCGCGTAGGCCGCCGATGCCCCGCCAGGGCCCGCGCCGACCACCACGACGTCCCACACCGGTTCTTCGTGCTCACGTCCGGCGTCTGCGTTCTCGCTGCTCACGATGTGCTTCTGCTCCTGATCCGCCCAGTGGTCCGTACTGCTGACGCATCCTACGGCGCAGGGCCGCCGATCTCGCTGTGGGAGGATCGGGCTGGGCTTACCGGCCTGCCCCGTACGAACACCTACACGTCTGCGTACGCGTACACGTACAACAACGTCGCACCCACGAGGAGCGTGCCCATGACCGCGAATCCGATCGCCGAGACCATCGCCTCGCTGATGCCCCGCGCGCAGACGGAGCTGGCTGAGCTGGTGGCGTTCCAGTCGGTGGCGGATCCCGCGCAGTTCCCGAAGGCCGAGTGCGAGGCCGCGGCGGTCTGGGTGGCCGACGCGCTCCGTGCTGAGGGGTTCGAGGACATCGCGCTGCTCGACACCCCCGACGGCACCCAGTCGGTGTACGGATTCCTGCCGGGCCCGGCGGGCGCGCCGACCGTTCTGCTGTACGCGCACTACGACGTGCAGCCGCCGCTCGACGAGGCCGCCTGGATGACGCCGCCGTTCGAACTGACCGAACGAGGCGGCCGCTGGTACGGCCGCGGCGCGGCCGACTGCAAGGGCGGTTTCATCATGCACCTGCTCGCCCTGCGCGCCCTGAAGGCGAACGGCGGCGTTCCGGTGTCGGTGAAGGTCGTCGTGGAGGGCTCCGAGGAACAGGGCACGGGCGGCCTGGAGCAGTACGCCGAAGCGCACCCCGAGCTGCTCGCGGCCGACACCGTCGTCATCGGCGACACCGGAAACTTCCGTGTCGGCCTGCCGACGGTCACCGCGACGCTGCGCGGCATGACCATGCTGCGCGTGCGGATCGACACCTTGGAAGGCAACCTGCACTCGGGGCAGTTCGGCGGCGCCGCCCCCGACGCCCTGGCCGCGCTCATCCAGCTGCTGGCCTCGCTGCGCGCCGAGGACGGTTCGACGACCGTGGACGGGCTGACGGCCGACTCCTCCTGGGACGGACTGGATTACCAGGAGACGGAGTTCCGCAGGGACGCGCGCGTCCTCGACGGGGTGGGCCTGATCGGCCACGGCACGGTCGCCGACCGCATCTGGTCCCGCCCCGCCGTGACCGTCATCGGCATCGACTGCCCGCCGGTGGTCGGGGCCACGCCGTCTCTCCAGGCGAGCGCCCGGGCGCAGATCAGCCTCCGGGTGCCGCCGGGCGTGGACGCCGGCGAGGCCACGAAGCTGCTGACCAGGCATCTGGAGGCGCACACGCCGTGGGGTGCGCGCGTGGCGGTGGAGCAGGTGGGTCAGGGCCAGGCGTTCAGGGCGGACACCGGCAGTCCGGCGTACACCTCGATGGCGGAGGCCATGCGGGTCGCGTACCCGGGCGAGGAGATGCAGACGTCCGGCATGGGCGGCTCGATCCCGCTGTGCAACACCCTGGCCTCGCTCTACCCGAAGGCCGAGATCCTGCTGATCGGGCTGAGCGAACCAGAGGCGCAGATCCACGCGGCCAACGAGAGCGTCTCGCCCGAGGAACTGGAACGGCTGTCGGTCGCCGAGGCGCTGTTCCTCGTCAATTACGCCCGCTCCCAGCAGGGTTGAGCCGTCGGCGTAACGCTGAAAGCGAAGACCTGTACGGCGGACGGCCGGCGCCGCGTACGTTCGCCGTATGGATCTCGTAGAGGTGATGCCCCGGCGGCGCACATGTTCCGCTTCCCCATCGGCCAGGCGTATCTCTGGCGCGACGGTGATGAGCTGACCCTCGTCGACGCCGGCAACAGGGACGCCGCGCCGGACATCGAGGAGGCGGTACGCAACCTCGGTCTGCGTCCGGAGAACATCCGCCGCATCGTCCTCACCCACTGCCACCGCGACCGCGTCGGCGCCGCCGCCGAACTCGCCGGACGCCACGGCGCCGAAGTGGTGGCTCACCGTCTGGACGCGCCGGTGAGCCGGGGCGAGCAGCCGGTGCCCGAGCCGGTCCTGCTGGACTGGGAGCGGCCGCTGTACGCCCATGGGCTGACGGTGCCGCCCGCGCCGCCCACCCCGGTGGACCGGGAGGCCGAGGACGGCGACCTGCTCGGCTTCGGCGACGGGGCCCGCGCGGTGCACTCCCCCGGCCACACGGACGGCAGTATGGCGGTGCATCTGCCCCACCACGGCGTGCTGTTCACGGGCGACTGCGTCGCGGGAGTCGGCCAGGTCATGCTGGGCGTGTTCAACACCGACCGCGCGCGGGCCCTCGCGTCGTTTCGCCGGCTCGCGGCGCTCGCCCCCTCCGTAGCCTGTTTCGGCCATGGCGACCCGCTGACGTACGACACCGCCGCCGTGCTGCGGGCTTCAGCCGACCGGGACTCCGGCTTCCAGGTTGAGGACCGCTGACCGTTCCCGGGCACGCAGCGCCCACCGCAGCCGCTCGTAGCGCACCGGGGGCAGCAACGCGGCGGCCCGCGCCTCGGTGGCGAAGCACCAGCCCCGCAGCTCGGAGCAGGGCAGCAGCAACTGCCCGGCGGCGGCCGGGTCGAGCGTGCCACCGTCGAAGAGCAGCCGCAGACCGCCGAAGGCCGGGGGGCGCGGCGGCTCCCAGTCCACGACCAGCAGCCGGGGTACGTCGACGAGCTCCAGCCCTATCTCCTCCTTGACCTCGCGCATCCCCGCGCGCGCGGGCGCCTCCCCCCGCTCCACGACACCGCCCGGGAACTCCCAGCCGGGCTTGTACGTCGGGTCGACGAGCAGCACCCTGTCCGCCTCGTCGAACAGCAGCACGCCGGCGGCCAGCGTCTCCGCGGCCGGCTCGGGGGTCTGCACGATCTCGCAGGCCCCGGCGGCCCCCGTCCGTACGGCTTCCGCGATCCGTTCGGCCGACCCGGCGGGGGTCAGCGCACCGGTGTCGATGACGTGGGCGTCGTCGCTCAGCCAGGCCAGGGCCGCGCGGTACGGCCGGATGTGTTCGTAACCCCACTGCCGTGCGCGTGCGGTGCCTTCGGGATCGTCCGCCTGGTCCGGCCGGCCCTCCCGGGAGGCGATCCGGTCGCGCAGGATCGTTTCGTCAGCCGTCAGCAGTACATGGCACACCGGGATACGGCGCGCGGCCAGCCCCCCGAAGATCTCGTCGCGGTACTCCTGGCGCAGGAGCGTCATGGGCACCACCAGCGTGCCGCCCACCTCGGCAAGCAGCGCCGCCGCGGTGTCGACGACGAGGCGGCGCCAGATGGGCAGATCCTGGTAGTCGCCGACTTCGGCGAGCCGCTTCTGCGGCAGCAGAGCGCGCAGTTCCCCGCCGATCAGTCCGGGGTCGTAGAAGGTGCTGTTCGGGATCAGATCGATCAGTTCGCGCGCGGCGCTGGTCTTGCCCGCACTGAACGCACCGTTGATCCAGACGATCACGGTTCCCCCTCTTTCGTAGCCCCCTGTGGCTTGCCCACGACACGCTGTCGCGGAAACCCGGGGTCACGGCATGGTGCCCGCGACCGCCTTGGCACACAACCGTGCCGATACGGCCGCGCCCGTCTGCCGCCCGGGCTGCGGAACCGTGACGCACGTGCGCGACGTCTCGTTGGGGCAGCGGAAGCACGTGTTCAGCAGGCATGGGAGTGGGGTGCGGCATGAGTCGCATGGTGTTGGAACAGTTTCCGGCCGGTGGCCCCAGGGGCAGCCGGCCGGCGGAGGAATTCGCCCTGGCACGGCGCGCGGAGGGGTGCCCGGCAGAGGTAGTGATGGACCTGGAGGCGGACGCGTTCCTGGTCGTCGTGGTCCAGCGGTCGGCAGACAGCGGACCTCAGTCCTAGCAGCGGTCGGCAGGGGCGGCGGGCCGGCCGGTCCGGCCGGGCCGACTACTGGATCTCGTCGAGGTGGTCGGCGTAATGCTCGATCGCGGGGCGGTAGACGCGCAGCCGCCGGTCGGCGCTCGTGTTGGCCACGACCTTCAGCAGCGTGCTCACGGCGTCGCGCGCGTCGCCGGTGTTGTACAGCGCCATGGCCAGGAAGGACTCCAGGGCTGGATCGCTCGGAAACTCCGCCAGGCCGCGGCGCAGGGTTCGCACGGCCGCCTCGTAGCGCCCCAGTACGCGGTAGGTGCTGCCCAGCCCGAGGAAGACGCCGTGGCGGTCCTCCTGCGGCAGTCCGGGGACGCTCAGGGCGCGTTCGTAGTACGGCACCGCCTCGCGCTCCAGGCCGAGCACGTCGTGGGCCCAGCCGGTCTGATACGCGATCGCGGCGTCCTGCGGATACCGCTCGGCGAGCGCCACCAGCTGTACGCGTGCCTCGGCCGCCCGTCCCGTCTCGCGCAGGCGTACTGCGCGCGCAAGGGCCGCGTCCCGCTCATGATCGCCATTCACGCGCTCACACTCGCACAGGGGACACGACCCCGGACAGGGGGTGTCCTCTCCCACGGCGATCGCAGAGGCACCCCGCATCCAGTCCCTCAGCCCGCGTACGCCGCCGCCCCCGGACGGCCGCCCAGGGTGGCCGCTGCGGCCGCGCCGACCAGTCCGGCGTCCGTCCGGGTCAGGGCGGGAGCGACCTTGAGGTGCTGGACGAAGGAGAGAGTCGCGTACGAGGCGAGCGCGCGGCGCAGCGGCGCGAAGAGTACGTCGCCGGCGCCCGCCACTCCCCCGCCGACGACGGCGATGTCGATCTCGACGAGCGTCGCAGTGGCGGCGATTGCGGCAGCGAGGGCCTGAGCGGCCCGGTCGTAGGACGCCCGCGCGACCGGGTCGCCGGCCCGCGCGGCGGCCGCGACGGCCGCGGCGGTGGTGTCGCCGTCCGGGCCGGGCCGCCAGCCCTGTTCGAGGGCACGGCGTGCGATGTTGGGTCCGCTGGCGATCCGCTCGACGCAGCCACGTGATCCGCACGGGCACAGGTCGCCGTCCAGGTCGACACAGATGTGACCGATGTGGCCGGCGTTGCCCGTGGGGCCGGGGTGCAGTCGGCCGCCGAGGACCAGCCCGCCACCCACGCCGGTGGAGACGACCAGGCACAGCGCGTTGTCGTAACCGCGCGCGGCGCCCTGCCAGTGCTCCGCGGCCGTCATCGCCACGCCGTCGCCGACGAGCGTGACAGGCCGCCCGCCCGTACTCCGGCGCACCCGCTCGACCAGTGGGAAGTCGCGCCAGCCGGGGACGTTGACCGGGCTGACCGTACCGGCGACGGCGTCGACCGGGCCCGCGCTGCCGATGCCGACAGCGCTCACCCGCTCCCACAGCGGGGAGGCCGTCAGCTGGGCGAGCACCGCCCCAACGACCCGCATCACACGTTCGCCGTCCTCGCGGGCCTGCGTCGGTCGCTGGGCGCGCAGCAGGATCCGGCCGTCACCGTCGACCAGGGCGCCGGCGATCTTGGTGCCGCCGATGTCGAGAGCGGCGACGAGGTCGGTGTGCATCGGTGGGGGATCTCCTGGCGGGGCGTGGGATGAGCAGGTCAGGACAAGTCTCTATTCAGCTGACAACGTTGTCCAGGCCCTATGCTCGACGCCACACCCCGCAGCATGGCGTACGTACGCCCCGAGCACGCCCTGAGCACCTTTCCGACGACGACAGGACAGCGCACCGTGGCCGAGACCGAGAGCCGCCCGGAGACCCGTTACGGCAACCGGCCGACGATGAAGGACGTCGCCGCCCGCGCCGGAGTCGGCCTCAAGACGGTCTCCCGCGTCGTCAACGGCGAGCGGGGTGTCACCCCCGATACCGAGCAGCGCGTCCAGGAAGCGATCGAGGCGCTGGGCTTTCGCCGCAACGACAGCGCGCGCGTTCTGCGCAAGGGCCGCACCGCCAGCATCGGTCTTGTCCTGGAGGATCTCGCCGACCCGTTCTACGGGCCGCTGAACCGCGCCGTCGAAGAGGTGGCCCGGGCCCATGGGGCCCTGCTCATCAACGGTTCGAGCGCCGAGGACCCGGCCCGCGAGCAGGAGTTGGTGCTCGCGCTGTGCGCCCGGCGTGTCGACGGCCTGATCGTCATCCCGGCCGGGGACGACCATCGCTACCTGGAGCCGGAGATCGCGGCGGGGATCGCCACCGTCTTCGTGGACCGCCCGGCGGGCCGGATCGACGCGGACGTGGTGCTCTCGGACAGTTTCGGCGGCGCGCGCGAGGGCGTGGCCCATCTGATCGGGCACGGGCACCGGCGTATCGGCTTCATCGGCGACCAGCCGCGCATCCACACGGCGGGCGAGCGGTTGCGCGGCTACCGCGCCGCGCTGGCCGAGGCCGGACTGCCTGCCGACGCGGCCTGGGTCTCGCTCGGCAGCACCGCTCCCGAGCGGGTGCGAGACGCCGCCACCGCCATGCTGGACGGCCCCGATCCGGTCACCGCGATCTTCGCGGGCAACAACCGGGTGACCGTCACGGTGGTACGGGTCCTGGCGGAACGTGAGCGTCCGGTCGCCCTGGTCGGATTCGACGACATCGAGCTCGCCGATCTGCTGCGGCCCGGGGTCACCGTCATCGCGCAGGACGCCGCCACCCTCGGCCGCACGGCGGCGGGCCGTCTCTTCCGCCGCCTGGACGGCGCGGACGACGCTCCCACGCGCGTGGAGCTGCCGACGCGGCTCATCGCCCGCGGCTCGGGCGAGATCCCGCCGTGGGACGGGGCGCGCTGACGCTCCGGAGCGCGCCCCGTCCCCCGGCTGGCCCGGGCGGAGGGCGTCGCCTCCCGGCCCGGCGGCCGGGCGCTACTGGGCGGTCGCGGTCAGGTCGCCGCGTCGAGGCGAGGCGAAGCCGTCCAGGTCGGCGCGGGTGAGGCCGGTGAGCCGGGCCACCTCGGCGGTGTCGAGGGCGCCGCAGTCGATGCCGCGCAACAGGTAGCCGCTGAGCGCCTTGGCGGTGGCCGGCTCGTCCATCACGTCGCCGCCGGCGTGGTTGACGTACGCGGCGAGGCGCGCGGCGGCCTGCTCGTAGCCCTCGCGGTAGAAGGCGAACACGGCGGCGTACCGGGTCGGGATGTGCGCGGGGTGCATGTCCCAGCCCTGGTAGTAGGCGCGGGCGAGGGCACGGCGGGTGAGGCCGTAGTGGAGGCGCCAGGCCTCGTGGACGTGGTCCGTGGCGCCGACCGGCAGGACGTTGGTGGAGCCGTCCGAGACGCGCACGCCGGTGCCCGCGGCGGCGACCTGCATGATCGCCTTGGCGTGGTCGGCGGCCGGGTGGTCGCTGGCCTGGTAGGCGGCGCTGACGCCGAGGCAAGCGCTGTAGTCGAAGGTGCCGTAGTGGAGTCCGGTGGCGCGGCCCTCGGCGGCGTCGATCATCCGGGCCACGGCGGCGGTGCCGTCGGCGGCGAGGATGGACTGGCTGGTCTCGATCTGGATCTCGAAGCCGATCCGCCCGGCGTCCAGGCCGCGCGCCTTCTCGAACTCCTCGACGAGGCGCACCATCGCGGTGACCTGCTCCGGGTAGGTGACCTTGGGCAGGGTCAGGACGAGCCCGTCGGGCAGGCCGCCGGCCTCGATGAGCCCGGTGAGGAAGATGTCGAGCGTGCGGATGCCGCGGTCGCGTACGGCGGCTTCCATGCACTTCATGCGGATGCCCATGTACGGGGCGGCCGTGCCGTTCGCGTACGCCTCGCTGATCAGCCGGGCGGCGCGGGCGGCGTGCGCGTCCTCGTCGGCGTCCGTGCGGCCGCCGTAGCCGTCCTCGAAGTCGACCCGCAGGTCCTCGATGGGCTCGCGTTCCAGCTTGGCCCGTACGCGGTCGTACACCGGGCCCGCCAGATCGTCGGACAGGCCGAGGACGGTGGCGAAGGACGCCGCGTCCGGCGCGTGCTCGTCGAGCGCCGCGAGGGCCTTGTCGCCCCAGGAGCGGACGGTGTCGGCGGCGAAGACGTCGCCGGGCACGTAGACGGTGTGCACGGGCTGGCGGGTGCCCGGGTCTCCCGGGTAACGGCGGGCAAGCTCCTCGTCGACCGGTACGAGCGAGGCGCTGATGCCCTCGCTGACCGCGCCCGCGAGGCTCGTCGCCACCTTCTCCTGCTGACCCATGCCAACCCTCCAGTTTCCGCTGAACGGAATTAATAATCCGCATGGTGAAGTTAACGGGCGGTCGTGACCTGCGTCAATGGTCTCCGGAAAGCAGCCGGGGCCGCGCGGTGAGGATCACCACGCGGCCCCGGCCTCCTACGGCTGGCGCAGGTCAGCCCTTGCGGCTCTTGACCTCGTCGGTCAGCTGGGGGACGACCGCGAAGAGATCGCCGACGACGCCGTAGTCGACGAGGTCGAAGATCGGCGCCTCGGCGTCCTTGTTGATGGCGACGATGGTCTTCGACGTCTGCATGCCGGCCCGGTGCTGAATCGCGCCGGAGATGCCGGAGGCGATGTAGAGCTGCGGGGAGACCGACTTGCCGGTCTGGCCGACCTGGTTGGTGTGCGGGTACCAGCCGGCGTCGACGGCGGCGCGCGAAGCACCGACGGCCGCGCCGAGAGAGTCGGCGAGCGCCTCGATGACGTTGAAGTTGTCGGCGCCGTTGACACCGCGGCCGCCTGAGACCACGATCGCGGCCTCGGTCAGGTCCGGGCGTCCGGTGGACTCGCGCGGGGTGCGCGAGACGATCTTGGTGCCGGTGGCCTGCTCGCCGAAGGAGACGGCCAGCGGCTCGACGGTGCCCGCGGACGGGGCGGCCTCGACCGGCGCCGAGTTCGGCTTCACGGTGATGACCGGGGTGCCCTTGGAGATGCGGGACTTGGTGGTGTAGGAGGCGGCGAACACGGCCTGCGTGGCCACCGGGCCCTCGTCGCCGGCCTCGACGTCGACAGCGTCGGTGATGATGCCGGAGCCGATGCGAACCGCGAGGCGGGCCGCGATCTCCTTGGCCTCGGCGGAGGACGCGAAGAGTACGGCGGCCGGGGAGACGGCGTCGTACGCGGCCTGGAGCGCGTCCACCTTCGGTACGACGAGGTAGTCGGCGAACTCGGAGGCCTCGGCGACCAGCACGCGGGTGGCGCCGTGCTCGCCGAGCACCTTGGCGGCGGCCTCGGCCGCGGAAGCGTCGGTCTTGGAGACAGCCGACGCGGAAAGGAAGACCGCGACGGGCTCGCCGATGCGGCGGGCGAGCGTCAGCAGCTCAAGGGTGGGCTTGCGGACGGCGCCGTCCACGTGGTCGACGTAGACGAGAACTTCAGCCATGGGACTTCAATCTCCTGCGAGTGCGAAGAATCTGGGGGCGTTGAGGGGGCGCGCAGGCCCTAGATGAACTTCTGGCCCGCGAGGAACTCGGCCAGCTGCTTGCCGCCCTCGCCCTCGTCCTTGACGATCGTGCCGGCGGTGCGCTCCGGGCGCTTCGTGGCGGACTCGACCTTGGTCCAGGAACCTTCGAGGCCGACCTCGTCGGCGTCGATCTCCAGGTCCTCCAGGTCCAGGGACTGAACCGGCTTCTTCTTGGCGGCCATGATGCCCTTGAAGGACGGGTAGCGGGCCTCGCCCGACTGGTCCGTCACGGACACGACAGCCGGCAGCGAAGCCTCGAGCTGCTCGGACGCGGTGTCGCCGTCGCGGCGGCCCTTGACGACCCCGCCGTCGACGGAGACCTCGGAGAGCAGGGTGACCTGCGGGACACCGAGGCGCTCGGCCAGGATCGCCGGGAGGACACCCATGGTGCCGTCGGTGGAGGCCATACCGCAGATGACCAGGTCGTAGCCGGTCTTCTCGACGGCCTTGGCCAGCACCAGCGAGGTGCCGATGACGTCGGTGCCGTGCAGGTCGTCGTCCTCGACGTGGACGGCCTTGTCTGCGCCCATGGACAGCGCCTTGCGCAGCGCGTCCTTGGCGTCCTCGGGCCCGACGGTCAGCACGGTGATCTCCGCGTCGTCCGCCCCGTCGGCGATCTGCAGTGCCTGCTCGACGGCGTACTCGTCGAGCTCCGACAGCAGGCCGTCCACGTCGTCGCGGTCGACGGTCAGGTCATCGGCGAAATGCCGGTCGCCGGTGGCGTCGGGCACGTACTTCACACAGACAACGATCCTCAAGCTCACGCCGGCTCTCCTACTGCATCGTCTATTTCTTGACTGCCTCGTTACAGGCAGCATAGGCGCCTGAAGGGGCGTATCCCGGTCGGGGCCAACCCCGCTCCGACTGGAATATTACTCGTCAGTACACCCAGCTCTTCCCCCGTAAGCAAGCGCTTCGAACTGTGACCTTGCCAACCCTGCACAAGGGGCGGAGTCGGGGAACTCTCAGTCCCTCAGCGCGTTGAAGCGACCTTGGTGGTAGAGGAGCGGACGACCGTGCCCCGAGGGGTCTCCGGCGACGGCCTGACCGATCACGATGCGATGGTCTCCCGCCGGTACGCGCGCCACCACTCGGCACACCAGCCAGGCCAGTACGCCGTCGAGCACCGGCACGCCCTCCGGGCCGCTGCGCCAGCGGGTCGGCGCCGCGAAGCGGTCGGCGCCACTGCGCGCGAAGGTGGCCGCCAGGTCCCGCTGGTCCTCGGCGAGTATGTGGACGCCGACGTGCTCGGCCTCGGCCAGCACGGGCCAGCTGGAGGAACCCGTGCCCACACCGAAGGAGATCATGGGCGGGTCTGCGGCGACGGAGTTGAGCGAGGTGGCGGTGAAACCGACCGGGTCGGCGCCCTGCGCGGTGATCACGGCGACACCGGCCGCGTGCCGCCGGAAGACCGAGCGCAGCAGGTCGGGCGAGCCCTGGAGCGGGGCGCTCTCGGGACCCACCGCGCGGCCGAGCGCGGCGATGACGTCGGCCCGGCGCGGCTGCCCGGCGGCCCGGCGCACGACGCGACCCTGCCCGTCGAGCACGAGAACGGTCGGTGTGGACGCGATGTCCAGGGTGCGTACGAGGTCGAGCCGCGCCTCCGCGTCGATCTCCACGTGGGCGACGCCATCGACCATGGCCGCCACCTCGCTGAGCGTTCTGCGGGTGGCGCGGCAGGGCTGGCAGAACGCAGTGGAGAACTGCACGAGCGTCGCCCGCGCCCCGGGTGCGACGCCCAGTTCGGCCGCGCCCAATGTCATGCCGACGTCGTGCCCTGGCACCTGTGGCCTCCCCTTACTCCGCCGGGACGTTCCCGAGTCGCCATTCTCAGCGTTCCAGGGAACGGCACGATTCCTGATGTTTCTGCACGTGACGAGAATCTCGCGCAATGAAGACCCCAGGACTGGCTACTCGGCCGCTCATGGGGCACGATCTGCCCAACGCCGCCGACCCTACGGCTGCGTAACCTACGCCGGGAGAGCCCTCCCCGGGCACAGAAGGGTCACCCCCGACATGGCAGAGCTTGTCTATCGACCGGTCATCGGTGCCGCACTCACCCTGTTCAAGGCGCTGGACCTGAAGATCGACACGCAGGGTGCCGAGAACGTGCCCCGCACCGGCGGCGCCGTACTCGTGAGCAATCACATCAGCTACCTGGACTTCATTTTCGCGGGCCTCGGCACGTTGCCCCAGAAGCGTCTGGTGCGCTTCATGGCGAAGGAGTCGGTCTTCCGTCACAAGATCTCCGGTCCGCTGATGCGCGGCATGAAGCACATTCCGGTGGACCGCAAGCAGGGCGAGACGGCCTACGCGCACGCACTCGACTCGCTGCGCTCCGGCGAGATCATCGGCGTGTTCCCCGAGGCGACGATTTCCGAGTCGTTCACACTCAAGAGCTTCAAATCGGGTGCGGTCCGCATGGCCCAGGAGGCCGGCGTCCCGCTGATCCCGATGGCGCTGTGGGGCACGCAGCGGATCTGGACCAAGGGCAGGCCGCGCAACTTCGGCCGCAATCACATCCCGGTGACGATCCGAATCGGTGAGCCGGTAGAGGCGCCCACCGACGAGTACGCGGGCGCGATCACACGCCGACTGCGCGGGCGCGTGCAGGAGCTGCTCGAAGCGGCGCAGCGCTCGTACCCGGTCCGCCCGAAGAACGCCGAGGACACCTGGTGGATCCCGTCGCACCTCGGCGGCACGGCGCCGACCCCGGCGCAGGTGCGCGAGGCCGGCTGACCGCGGCGTGCGGCCTGCTTCTCGGGGGGAACAGAGCCCGCACACGTACGTACTGGAAGGCTGCTTCCGCGTATGCGTATGCATCGGGCGCTTGGGCGCGCAGACGGGCCGAGGTCTGCCGCACGAGCGGGTGATCATGGTCGATGACGTCGTCGGCCGCCAAGTAGGCGGCCAGTTCGGGGGATTCCTGAATCAGCTCCATGGCACGAACATAGAGAAACGGCCGACCGGAAGCACATGATTTTCCGGTCGACCGCATACCCATACCCCCGGGCTACTCCTGGGTCTCCTGGGTCAGGTCAGTTAACAGTCAATCCCTGGCCATCTCTTCCTTGAGGGCCTGCACGAATCCGTCCACGTCCTCCACCTGGGTGTCGTAGGAGCACATCCAGCGGACGTCGCCGGCCGACTCGTCCCAGAAGTAGAAGCGGTAGCGCTTCTGCAGCCGTTCGCTGACCGCGTGCGGCAGCCGTGCGAAGACAGCGTTGGCCTGCACCGGGTAGAGGATCTCCACGCCGTCCACACCTCGGACACCCTCGGCGAGCCGCTGCGCCATGGTGTTGGCGTGGCGCGCGTTGCGCAGCCACAGGTCGCGGGCGAGCAGAGCCTCCAACTGCACCGACACGAAACGCATCTTGGAGGCGAGCTGCATCGACATCTTGCGCAGGTGCTTCATGGCGCGCACCGCGTCCGGGTTGAGGACGACGATCGCCTCGCCGAAGAGCATGCCGTTCTTCGTCCCGCCGAAGGACATGATGTCCACGCCCACGGTGTTGGTGAAGGTCCGCATGGGTACGTCGAGCGAGGCCGCGGCGTTGGATATCCGGGCGCCGTCCAGGTGGACCTTCATCCCGAGCGCGTGCGCGTGGTCGCAGATCGCCCGGATCTCGTCCGGCGTGTAGACCGTGCCGAGTTCGGTGTTCTGGGCGATCGAGACGACCTGCGGCATCGCCCGGTGCTCGTCCTCCCAGCCGTACGCCTGCCGGTCGATGAGATCCGGCGTGAGCTTACCGTCCGGCGTCGGTACGGTCAGCAGCTTCAGGCCGCCCATCCGCTCCGGGGCGCCGCCCTCGTCGACGTTGATGTGGGCGGACTCGGCGGCGATGACCGCACCCCAGCGGTCGGTGACCGACTGGAGGGCGACCACGTTGGCGCCGGTGCCGTTGAAGACGGGGAAGACCTCAGCGAGACCGCCGAAGTGACCGCGGATGATCCGCTGGAGGTGGTCGGTGTAGTCGTCACCGCCGTAGGCGACCTGATGGCCGCCGTTGGCGAGGGCGAGAGCGGCGAGCACCTCGGGGTGCGCGCCGGCGTAGTTGTCGCTCGCGAAGCCGCGTACCAGCGGATCGTGGTGCCGGCGAGCGTCGGTCTTCGCCATGTTCGCCGGATCCGGGTTCACGGCTTGGGGGTCAGCCACAGGCGCTGTCCATTCACTTCCCGGGCGGGCTGGTCCCAGACGCCGGCGATGGCGTCGGCCAGCTCCTTGACGTCCGTGAAACCCGCGAACTTCGCGTTGGGGCGCTCGGCGCGCATCGCGTCGTGCACCAGTGCCTTGATGACCAGGATGGCAGCCGCGGTGCGCGGCCCGTCATCGCCCCCCGCCTTGCGGAACGCGTCGGCGAGCGCGAGTGTCCACGCCTCGGCGGCTGCCTTGGACGCGGAGTACGCGGCGTTGCCCGCGGTCGGCTTCGACGCACCGGCGGCGCTGATGAGCAGGTACCGGCCGCGGTCGCTGCGCTGCAGGGGTGCCTGGAAGGCCAGGGAGGTGTGCTGGACGGTACGGATCAGCAGCTTCTCCAGCAGATCCCAGTCCGCCAGGTCGGTCTCGGCGAACGTGGCGCTGCCGCGCCAGCCGCCGACGAGGTGGACCATGCCGTCGATGCGGCCGAATTCCTTCTCGGTCTTGGCGGCCCAGTCCCGGGTGGCCTCCAGGTCGAGGAGGTCGACGGTGTCGCCGGTGACGGTGGCGCCGCCGTGGGCGTATCGCGCGGCGTCGACGGCTTCGGCGAGGCGGGCGGCGTCCGCGTCGGAGCCGACCACGGTCGCACCCGCCTCGGCGAGCCGGAGCAGGGTGGTCCGGCCCGCCGGTCCGGCCGCTCCGGCCACCGCGACCACGGCGCCTTCCAGCGGTCCGTTGCCGTTGCTCTTGATGCCTGAGTTCATGGTCGTCGCCTCCCTGGCGCGAGGGCTCACGCGGCCACCCGCTCAGCACTCGCCGCGGTGATCCCCTTGGTGGAGGCGATCACGTTCTTCAGCTTCTTGGAAAGCGCCTCATAGAACATGCTGAGCGGAAACTCGTCCGGAAGCACATCGTCTACGAGTTTGCGCGGCGGCAGCGACAGATCGAGGGCGTCGGGACCCTTGGCCCAGCGGGAGCCGGGGTGGGGTGCGAGGTAGGCCGAGACCAGGTCGTACGCGGCGAACCAGTGGACGAGCTTGGGGCGGTCGATGCCCGCCCGGTAGAGGTCCTCGATGTCGGCGCAGAGCTGGTTGGTGACCTGGGGGGCACGCTCCCAGTCGATCTTCAGGGTGTTGTCGGTCCAGCGCACCACGTCGTGCTTGTGCAGGTACGCGAAGAGCAGCTGGCCGCCGAGTCCGTCGTAGTTGCGGACGCGGTCGCCGCTGACCGGGAAGCGGAACATCCGGTCGAACAGCACGGCGTACTGCACGTCACGGCCGTGCGCGTTGCCCTCGGCCTCCAGCTTCACGGCCTCCTTGAAGGCGGTGAGGTCGCAGCGCAGCTCTTCGAGGCCGTACATCCAGAACGGCTGGCGCTGCTTGATCATGAACGGGTCGAAGGGCAGGTCGCCGTGGCTGTGGGTGCGGTCGTGGACCATGTCCCACAGCACGAAGGCCTGCTGGCAGCGGTCCTGGTCGGAGACCATGTCGCTGATGTCGTCGGGCAGTTCGAGACCGAGGATGTCCACGGAGGCCTCGGTGACACGACGGAAGCGGGCCGCCTCGCGGTCGCAGAAGATGCCGCCCCAGCTGAACCGCTCGGGGGCCTCGCGGACCGCGATCGTCTCCGGGAAGAGCACCGCGGAGTGGGTGTCGTACCCGGCGGTGAAGTCTTCAAAGGTGATGCCGAGGAAGAGCGGGTTGTCGTACCGGGTGCTCTCCAGCTCGGAGAGCCACTCGGGCCAGACCATCCGCAGCACGACCGCTTCGAGATTGCGGTCGGGGTTGCCGTTCTGCGTGTACATGGGGAAGACGACCAGGTGCTGACGGCCGTCGGACCGCTGCCGCGCGGGCTGGAAGGCGAGCAGCGAGTCCAGGAAGTCGGGCACGGCGAAGCCGTCGCGGGCCCACTTACGGAGGTCGGCTACGAGGGCGTGGTGGTACGCGGCGTCGTGCTCCAGCAGCGGCGCGAGCTCGGTGACCGCGTCGGCCACCCGGGCCAGCGTCGCGTCGGCGACGGCCCGGGAAGGGGCGTCTTCGGCGTCGAAGTCGATGGAGCCGTCCGCCGACTGCCAGACCCTGATCACCTCCACGGCATTCTTGAGCTCGGACCAGGCAGAGTGCTCGACCACGCGCCGGGCACCGGATATGCAGTCGGCGACTGTGTCCTGCACAAGAATTTCCGTCATGTCACTTCCTCTACGGGAGAACCTCGCGTCAAGGCACCGTATCGGTCTTTGACTCCTCCCCTCAAGGGGGGCCCAGTAAATTATCCTGCCGATCCCCTATTTTTGCCGCCGTTCTTCCTGCGGCGGGACGGAACGGCGATCGGTTCTGTCTGTCCCTGCCCGGCTCCACAGGCACTGCGCGGGCACTGCGCGGGCACTCCATGGGCAGTGGCGACCAAACGGGTTCCTTACGGGAAGCAGGCCGTTAGGCTGCCGTGGAGCCGCCGTCGACGGAAGCGAGATCGCCTTGAGTTTCCTCACCATCGGGCACCGCGGGGTCATGGGTGTCGAGCCGGAGAACACGCTTCGTTCCTTCATCCGCGCCGAGCAGGCCGGTATGGACTCCATCGAGCTGGACCTGCACCTGAGCAAGGACGGCGCGCTCGTGGTGATGCACGACACCGAGGTGGACCGCACGACCGACGGCCGGGGCGCGATCGCGGAGCTGACGCTCGACGAGCTGCGGGCGCTCGACGCCGGGCAGGGCGAGCGCGTCCCGCTCTTCGAGGAGGTCCTGGACGCCGTGAAGTCCCCGCTCCAGGCGGAGATCAAGGACGCGGCGGCAGCGCGGGCACTCGCCGAGGTGATGCACCGGCGCGATCTGGCAGCCCGGGTGGAAGTGTCGTCTTTCCACGACGAGGCGGTGGCCGAGATCACCTCACTCGTCCCGGGCGTACGGACCGTCCTGATCGCCAGCCGATACGGCAACGACGTGGTGGACCGGGCCGAGGCGGTCGGCGCGCCCGCGCTCGCGCTGAACATCCGCAGGCTGACCCTGGAGACCGTGCAGCGCGCCCACGCGCGTGGGCTGCGCGTCATCGGCTGGGTGGTGAACACGCAGGACCACCTGCGGCTGGCGCGGGCGCTGGAGCTGGACGGGGTGACGACCGACTACCCGGAGATCCGCCGCACCGGGCGCTTCACCGCGTAGCCGCACCGCGGCCTCCGGGATGTGTCAGACGCCGGTCACGGGCCCGTCGCCCAGGCGCTTGATCAGCAGCTCGAAGCGCAGATCGTCGCGCTGCGGAATGCCGAACCGCTCGTCGCCGTACGGGAACGGCGTCATCCTGCCCGTACGGCGGTAGCCTCGGCGCTCGTACCAGGCGATGAGGTCGTCCCGTACGGAAATCACCGTCATGTGCATCTCGGTCGCCCCCCACAGCTCGCGCACGGTCCGCTCCGCCTCGGCGATGATCAGCTTCCCGAGGCCGGCACCCTGCAGCTGGGGGCGGACGGCGAACATGCCGAAGTAGGCGGCCGTACCTCGGTGTTCGAGCTGACAGCAGGCGACCAGTTCCCCGTCCCGCTCCACGGTCAGCAGCCGACTGTCCGGCGACTTGATCACGCCCAGTACGCCCGCGGGATCGGTGCGCTGACCTTCGAGGATGTCCGCCTCGGTGGTCCATCCCGACCGGCTGGCATCACCCCGGTACGCCGACTCGACGAGTGCGACGAGCGCGTCGGCGTCGGTTTCGGTGGCTGCGCGGTAGGTGAGCCGCGCGGCGGCCGCAGGCTGGTTGGTGTCCAGCGAGATGGCGTCCAGCGGGGTGGTCTCCATGGGAGGCGCTCTCCAGATCCTTACTGCGGCATCATGTGGCGGCATCTTCGCGGCGACATCTTCGCCGCGACGGGGGGCGCCCCGAGCGTAACGCGCGCTAGGGTCCGGGTGCATGGTGCATGTACTGAGCAGCAGGATGCTACTGCGACCCACGGATCCCGAGCGTTCCCGCGCGTTCTACGGCGAGGCCCTCGGTCTGCCCGTCTACCGCGAGTTCGGCACCGGCCCCGAGCGCGGGACGGTGTACTTCCTCGGCGGCGGCTTCCTGGAGGTCTCGGGCCGCTCCGACGTACCGCCCTCCCCCTCGATCCGGCTGTGGCTCCAGGTCGCGGACGCGGCGGCGGCGTACGCGGAACTGTCGACCGCGGGTGTGGACGTGACGCGGCCGCCGGTCAAGGAGCCGTGGGGTCTGATCGAGATGTGGATCGCCGATCCCGACGGGTGCGAGATCGTCGTCGTGCAGATCCCTGACGACCACCCCCTGCGCTACCGGCCATGAGGTGAAGGCCCGGGTCGGCCCACCGGACCGCGCACCCGGCACGCACCGGCAGGCGGGGCTTCACACGAGGGCTTAGCGTCGAACCGTGGACTTCAACATCACAGCCGAGGAGGAGGCTCTCGTCCTCCGTGTCCGCGAGCACCTGCACGCGGGGAACATGCCGCACGAGGACGAGCTGGCGGGTGAGCTGGGCGAGGACGCCCGGCGCCAGGTCCGGCGGCTGGCCGACCGGGGCTGGCTCGTCCTGCGGCAGACGATCGGCCACACCGTCTACGTCGACTCGCTCAGCCCCCTGGCCGAAGCGGCCCTGTCGAGCCGGCGCGACATCGGCTGACCGCCCTGAGTGCTTCCGTGCACCCCTCCCGCGCGCGTATGCGCCCCTGTGACGGCGGGCATCGACGGGACGACACCGTCGATCGGGGAGGTACGCCGTGCACGGACAGGCGATGTCCGGCTGGCTGCTCGTGGCGCTGTGCGCCGCGACCGGCGCGTACTGCGTGCTGCGCCTGCGCAGCGGCAGGGGGGAACACCGCGAGGGGGCCGGCGGTGAGGCCCTGATGGGATTCGGCATGGCGGCGATGGCGCTGCCCGCCGCGGTCGTGGCACCGCCGGTGTGGGGCTGGGTGCTGTACACGGCTGTCTTCGGTGCCGCCGCGCTGCGGGCGCTGTGGCTGGCGAGCGCGGGGGCCCACCATGTGCACCACCTGGTGGGTTCGCTGGCGATGGTCTACATGGCGCTGGTGATGGTGGCGGGCCCGGCGGGCAGCAGCGGCCACACCGGGCACATTGCCCCCGCCGCCGGGTACGCGGCGGGCGGGGTGCCCCTGCTGACCGGGGCGCTGCTGCTGTACTACGCCGTGTTCGTACTGGCCTCCGGGGCACGGCTGATACCGGGGAGGACCGTCGCGGCGGGGCCGGCGGGCGTCGGCGGCGGGTCACTCGCCTGGGGTGCACGGCCGGAGCTGGCGCTCGCCTGCCGGCTGTCCATGGCCATCGCCATGATCGCGATGCTGCTCACCCTGTGAGGGCCGTGTCCTGCGTCACTTGCGCCGCCAGGTCGTACCCGGGAGTAGGGGCACGCTCATAGGCTGGCCGCATGACGGTCTCCTTCGCCCTTCTGCTGCTCGGCGTCGTCGCCGCCGTCGCGGCCCCGCGACTCCTGTCGCGCGCCGACTGGCGGGAGCGCGAACCCGTGGTGGCGCTGTGGGTGTGGCAGTGCGTGGTGGCTGCGGTGCTGCTGTGCTTCGGGCTTTCGATGACGTTCAGCGCGGCAGCCGCCTGGCAGGCCGTGCGCGGGCACGTCTTCGCGCCCGCGCCGCACGGCGTGGTGGAGGCGTACGCGCTGGTCGCGTACGGCCCGTGGTCCGCCGTCATCGCGGTGCTGCTGGCGTGCTGCGGGGGCTGGACGGCTGCCATGCTGACCCGGGAGATTCGCAGGACCCGTGTGGACCGCAGGCGACGACGCGCAGAGCTGCTCGTACGCTCGCCTCTGCTGCCCGGCGAGGAGGCCGGCAGTGACCGCCTCGTCGTTCTGGAGGGCGAGCGGCCGGACGCCTGGTGGCTGCCGGGGTCGGCGCCGCAACTGGTCCTCACCACGGCGGCTTTGCGGCGCCTGAAGGGGCGTCAGCTCGATGCCGTACTCGCCCACGAGCAGGGCCATGCGCGAGCCCGGCACGACTGGTTGCTGCACTGCGCGTCCGCGCTGGCGGTCGGCTTCCCGCAGATTCCGGTGTTCGCGGCGTTCCGCGACGAGATGCACCGGCTGGTGGAGCTGGCGGCCGACGATGTGGCGTCGCGGCGCTTCGGGCGGCTGACGATCGCGCTGGCCCTGGTCGAACTGGGCGAGGAGCGCGGTGTGTTCGGGCCCTGCCCGACGCCGCAGGCACAGCTGCCACAGCGGGTCGACCGACTCCTGGCGGCGGCGCCGCGGCTCACGGCGGGCCGCCGGCTGCGGCTGACGGCCGCCGCCTCCCTCGTCCCCGCGGTGCCGCTGCTGGTGGCGTTCGTTCCGGGTCTCAGCGCGTTGGGATAGCGCCCTGGGGCAGGATCTTTGCATGCACTCCCCCCACCCAGCACCCGCCCCCACCCCGGTGTCCCGCCGGCCCGCTCCGGTGCCCGGCCGCAGCGTCGTCGCGTGCACAGCGCTGTCCGTCGTCCTGCTGCTGTTGGTCGTTTTCGAATGGCGACCCCTGATGTCATTCGACAGATCGGTCGCGGACGCACTGCACGAATCGGCGGTCGGGCACCCGGCGGTCACCCGGACGAGCAAGATCCTGACCGACTGGGTGTGGGACCCGTGGACGATGCGCGCCCTGGTGGCCCTGGCCTTCGCATGGCTCCTGTGGCGCGGTGAACGGACCCTGGCACTGTGGGCCGCGGCGACGAGCGCCGTCGGCTCGCTCGTACAGCAGGGCCTGAAATGGGCGGTGGGCCGTGAGCGGCCCGTGTGGCAGGACCCCGTCGATTCCGCGCACTTCGCATCCTGGCCGTCCGGCCACGCGATGACCGCAGTCGTCACTTTCGGTCTGCTGCTGTGGCTGCTCACCGTGCGCGGAGCGGGCCGCGGCCTGCGCGCCACCGTCCTGTTGGTGGGCGTGGTGTCCGGCGTGGGCGTGGGCGTCACCCGCCTGTATCTGGGCGTGCACTGGGCCTCGGACGTGGCCGGTGGCTGGCTGCTGGGCGCGGCCGTGGTGGCCGCGTCCGCAGTGGCTTACGGTCGCCTGACCGCTTCCCAAGAACGATCCGCCGTATGACGGTCACCGGCGTCCTCTTCGACTTCTCCGGCACGCTGCTCAGGATCGAGCCGACAGCGGTGTGGCTGCGCGCAGCCTTCGACTCGGCGGAAATCGACGTTCCCGAGAACGCATTCAGCTCGTACGCACGACAGCTGGAGGAGTGCGGCGCGCTGCCCGGCGGCGCCGCCCCACGGCGGGTGCCGCCGCACCTCGCCGAACTGTGGGCGACCCGTGATCAGAGTGCGGAGCGTCATCGCGCCGCGTACACCGGGCTCGCCCGTCAGGTCGCCCTGCCGCACCCGCGCCTGTACGACGCCCTGTACGACCGCCACACGAACCCGGCAGCCTGGCATCCGTACCCCGACTCGGCCGAGGTTTTGGCCGAGCTGGCGCGGCGGGGCGTCGCCATCGCGGTGGTCAGCAACGTGGGGTGGGACCTGCGGCCGGTCTTCCGCGCGCACGGACTCGGCGAGTGGGTGGACGCGTACGTCCTGTCGTACGAGCACGGCATCCAGAAGCCGGACCCGCGGCTGTTCCGCGTCGCCTGCGAGGCGCTCGGCCACGAGCCGCGCGACGTCGTGATGGTCGGCGACGACCGGCGCGCGGACGGAGGCGCGGCGGAACTGGGCTGTGCGGTGCACTTCGTGGACCATCTGCCGCCCGGTGACCGGCCCCACGGACTGCGCCCGGTGCTCGCGCTGGCGGACTGACACCCGTGACACAGAGGGCGGCGGCGAGTGGGTGCAGGCAGCGAAACGCGTCTGTATCCGGCGGTCCCCCGCGCCGCCGGATACAGACGACCAGCCCACGCACCGGGCCCGGCGAGGCACCCGAGGTGGGACGACTGAGTATATTGGCTACGGGCCAGTCAACGCAGGAGTTACAGGATGTCCCCGCGAAGCGCATCGGTCAATGAAGAATTGCGGCGCCGCTCCCGCGAACGCCTGTTGCAGGCGACGGTGGAGCTCGTCGGAGAGCGCGGGTACGAGGCGACGACGCTCGCCGACATCGCGGACCGGGCCGCATCGGCGCGCGGCCTGGTGTCGTACTACTTCCCGGGCAAGCGCCAGCTGCTCCAGTCGGCCGTGCACCGGCTGATGCACCGCACACTCGAAGCGGCGCTGGAGCGCGAGCCGCGCACCGAGGACGGCCGCGAGCTGCTGGCCCGCGCGATCGACGCCGTCCTGGGGCTCGCCGTCGACCACCCGGTGCTGATGCGTACACACATGGCGGGCATCCTGCAGGCCGAGGGTTTTGTGCAGTGCCCTGAGCAGCAACGGCTCGCGGAGCTGCTGCGCGCCACGGTCGTGCGCTACGGATCACGGAACGTCGACGTGGACTACCCGCTGCTGCGCGCGCTGCTGATGGGCGCGGTGTTCGCCGTACTCCTGCCCGGAGCACCGATGCCTCGGGAGCGGCTCCGCGCGGAGCTGTTCCAGCGGTACGGGCTGGACTGGGAGCTCGGCCTGCCGCCGGGCGGGGAGTCGTCCGGCGGCACGCGGGTACGTACGGTGGATCAGCGGCGGTAGTCGGGCTGCGTCTGCACGTTGAGCTCGGGCAGCCGGACCCTCTTCGCGCCGTCGGTGCGCTTGTCGTTGAGCTTCAGTACGTCGAAGCCCTTCGCTATGTCGTTGGAGTAGATGTAGCCGTTGTAGTAGTACGCCGACCAGGAACCGGCGGTGACCGAGGCTGTGGCGCTGACCGGGCCGCGCTCGAAGAAGGCGATCTCCTTCGGCTTGGCCGAGTCGGTGAAGTCCCACACCGAGACGCCGCCCTGGTACCAGGCCTGGACCATGATGTCCTTGCCCTTGACCGGGATCAGCGAGCCGTTGTGGGCGACGCAGTTCTCGGTGGCCGCCTGGTGACGGTCGATCTTGAAGTAGCTCTTGAAGACGAGCTTGCGCTTGTCTCCCTTGCCGGTGATGTCGTAGATGCCGTCGGCGCCGCGGTTCGGCCCGGTGGCTTCGTTGCAGGTGGCTCCGACACCGCCGCCGAGTTCGTCGGTGAAGACGACCTTGTCGGCCTTCTGGTTGAAGGTCGCCGAGTGCCAGAACGCGAAGTTGACGTTGTCCTGGACGCGGTCGATGACCCGCGGCTTCGCCGGGTCCTCGATGTCGAGGATGATGCCGTCGCCCATGCAGGCTCCGGCGGCGAGGTCCTTGGAGGGCAGGACCGTGATGTCGTGGCAGCCGGTGGTCTGCGAGACGCCGGGGTTGGTGGGCGAGCCCGGGTTTCCGCCGTCCGGGAAGAGCACCGGGAAGTCCACTACCGCGGACTGCTCGGGGGCCTCGCGCGGCACCTTGATGATCGAGATGCCGTCGTGCGGCGGCCGGCAGTCCGGGAACGCCGCGTTCGGCGAGTACGAGGAGACGTACACGTAGACGTCACGGCGTTCGGGGACCAGGGTGTGGGTGTGCGAACCGCAGGCGGTCTCGACAGCGGCGACGTACTTCGGGTTGCTGATGTCGCTGATGTCGAAGATCTTCATGCCCTCCCAGGACGACTTCTCCGTCGCGGGCTGCGAGGTGCTGGCGCACGAGTTGTCGTTGCGCGAGGAGTCGGTGGAGAGGAAGAGCAGGTCTCCGGAGACGGAGATGTCGTTCTGCCCACCGGGGCACAGCACCTGGGCGACCGTCTTCGGGGCCTTGGGCTTGCTGATGTCGAAGATCCGGAAGCCGTCGTAGTTTCCGGAGAACGCGTACTTGCCCTGGAACGCCAGGTCCGAGTTGGTGCCCTTGATCGCGTCCTTGGGGATGTTCACGAGGTGCTCGATGTTCTTGCTGTGGACGATCTCGTCCACGCCGGGTATCTCGCCGCTCCTGATGGCGGCCCTGGCTTCGGCCTGCTCGGATGTGGTCAGGGGCTGCTGCTTGGCGGGCGCGTCCCCGGGGTCGGGGGTCGCGGCCGCGGGACCGGCCGTCAGCAGCGTGGTGAGAAGCCCGGCTGCGGCTGCTGCCACGCCAAGACGTCTGCGCCACACGCGGGTGATGTGCAACGAGGTCACTGCGTCCTCCCTTGTGTCCGTTCGCAGTTGAACGGTTCGTACACCCCGGCAGTATCGTCGTTTGCATGCACATCTCAACAGGTGGCAACGACAACGTAATGAAAGTTTCTGATCACCGCTGCGCGAAGGCGTGCTAAGAACGGACATCAAACACCCGATGTACTCCAGGAGGACGCCGTGTTGATCCGCCGCAATCCCGCGCGCGCCCGAGGAACCGTTCTCGTGACGGCGACCGCCGTCATCGCCGTACTCGGCCTCGGCGGCTGCCGGTCGGGCGGCGACGAGGGCTCGGAGCCGAAGGCGGCCGCGGGTCCTTCGGTCGTCGCGCCGGGCAAGCCGGGAGAGCCCGCGAAGACGCTGTCGGCGGACGAGGCCAAGCGGGCGCTGCCGGACAACTCGCCCAACGGGGCGGACTTCTCGTACACGCAGATGATGATCGAGCACCACGGCCAGGCGCTCGTGATGACGGAACTCGCCCCGAAGCGGGCCAGGTCGACTCAGGTCAAGCGACTGGCGGAGCGGATCGCCGCGGCGCAGCGCCCGGAGATCGGTGCGATGCGGGGCTGGCTGGACAACAACGGCGGCGACAAGCACAAGGGTGAGCACCGGCACGGCCCGATGGCCGGGATGGCGACGCAGAAGCAGCTCGCCCAGCTGCGCGAGGCCAAGGGCAAGGTATTCGACCAGCTCTTCCTCCAGCTGATGATCACTCATCACGAGGGGGCGGTCGAGATGGGAGCCGAGGTCCTCTCGCAGGGCAACAACGTCCAGGTCGAGGAGATGGCGACCGATGTGCTCGCCCAGCAGACCGCCGAGATCGGGCGGATGCGCGACATGGCGTGAGCGACATGGCGTGGGCGGCGGACCCGGGGGCCCGGTGGTTGGCTAGCGCCGATTGTGGCGGGGCGTCAGGTGCCCCTCGTCGCGGGCGCTCGCGATCAGCTTGAGCGACCTGCGCCGGCTGCGCCCCGTCGCGCACATCACCGCGAGCACCGGGTCCTGCCCCGCCTGCTGGGCGGCCTTGTACGCCTGGGCGGCGACGCGCCGGCCCGCGCGGCCGCCGGGCCAGGACGGGCGGGCGCGCCTGACGGGCGATGGCTCCTGGTCGTACACGCCGCTGGCGTACGACCCGCCGGCCGGCCGGGGCGGGGCCTGGGCCACGACGCGGCAGTCACCGCCGAGCGGCTCCTCGGCCCACTCCAGGGACGCGGTGAAGCCGCCGAGCGGAACGTCGGCGCGTACCTCCTCCACGGTGAGCCGGTCTCCGGCCACCGCGGCGAGAACGTCGATCCGGGCGCCGTCGGCGAAGGAGAGCCGCACACTGAACCAGGCGGGGGCCGCCGGACCGTTCGGCCCAGCGTGGTGATCAACGTGGAAAACGTTACTTTCCAGCACGGTTGCAACGTATCCCCGGCCCGCCCCGTGCCTCGTGACGGCACGCACACGTGTACGCCGTAAGGCGTTGGTGCCATGCTGGAAGCACCTCGCGGGAAGGAGCCCCGCCGTGCTTCGAGTCGCAGTCGTCGGTTCAGGCCCCAGCGGCGTCTACTGTGCGCAGGCCCTGGTTCAGCAGAGCGCGGTGCCCGATGTGCGGGTGCACGTTCTGGACCGACTGCCCTGTCCGTACGGACTGGTGCGCTACGGCGTCGCACCGGACCACGAGAAGATCAAGTCGCTCCAGAGCAGCCTGCGCGCCGTGCTGGAGGACGAACGGATCACCTTCGTCGGCCATGCGGAGGTCGGCGCACGAGGAGTGACCTGCGCGCGGCTGCTGGAGCTGTACCACGCGGTGGTGTACTGCGTCGGGGCTGCGGCGGACCGCAGGCTGGGCATTCCGGGCGAGGATCTGCCCGGCAGCTGGTCGGCGACCGACTTCGTGTCCTGGTACAGCGCCCATCCGGACGCGGACGCCGGGCGCTTCACCCTGCGCGCCTCGTCGGCCGTCGTGATCGGGGTGGGCAATGTGGCGGTGGACGTGGCACGGGTACTGGCGCGAGGCGCCCAGGAACTGCGGCCCACCGATGTGCCCCAGCCGGCGCTGGACGTGCTGACGGGCAGCCTGGTGCGCGACGTGCACATGGTGGGCAGGCGCGGGCCTTCGCAGGCGAAGTTCACCACCAAGGAGCTCCGCGAACTCGGCTCGCTGCCCGGGGCCGCGGTGGTGGTACGGCGCGAGGAACTGGCCCGCGATCCGGCGTACGCCCTCCCTGAGACCGCCGCCGCCCTGCCGGCCGTGAACCGGCGCAACGTCGAGGTGCTGCGGGGGTGGGCGGCGGGCAGCGAAGCGGACCAGGAGCGCCGTATCCACCTGCGGTTCTTCCTGCGCCCGGTAGAGGTGCTGGAGGAGAACGGGAGGGCCGCCGGCGTGCGGTTCGAGCGCACGGCGCCGGACGGCCGCGGCGGGGTACGCGGCACCGGGACGTACGAGGACATCGAGACGGGGCTGGTGCTGAGATCGGTCGGGTATCGCGGTACGCCGCCGGCCGGGCTGCCGTTCGATGCGGCAAGCGGGACCGTACCGCATGCGGGTGGGCGCGTCCTGCGGGAGGGCGCGCCGTCCGCGGGCGAGTACGTGGCGGGGTGGATCAAGCGGGGGCCGACCGGTGTGATCGGCACCAACCGGCCGTGCGCCAAGGAGACGGTGGCCTCGCTTCTCGCGGACGCACCCGCGCTCGCCCGCCGCCCGCTCGACCACGAGCCGCTGGACGGGCTGCGGGCTTCCGGGCTGCGGCCGGTGGCGTGGAACGACTGGCGTGCGATCGAGGCGGCTGAGGCGGCACTGGGGGCCTCGCTGGGGCGAAGGTCTGTGAAGCTCCACGACTGGGCGGGGCTGCTCGGAGCGGCACGCGGCGGGGAATGACGGCCGGGCGGGGCGGGTCAGCCGTCGGTGCCGAGCCGGTCCGCTTCCATGGCCGCCGCCTGGAGGACGCGGTCGATGAGTCCGGGAAAGAGCAGGTCCAGGTCGCTTCGCCGCAGGCCGTTGAGCTTGGCCGTACCCCGGTAGACCTGGCGGATCACTCCGCTCTCGCGCAACACGCGGAAGTGATGGGTGGTCGTGGATTTTGTGATGGGGAGGGTGAAGAAGGAACACGGAAGTTCGGTCTCGGCCACAGCCATCTCCCGCACGATCAGCAGGCGCATCGGGTCGGAGAGCGCGTGCAGGACGCCTTCGAGTCGGATCTCGTCACACGTGGGGTGCGCGAGTTCACGCGTGTTCGCAACCGTGGTCACGGCGGCTCCACTTCGTCCGGGGCGGTCTGGGGAACGTCAGGAAGCTTCATTGTACGAGGACCCTCATAGTTTGACATTCACCGTACTACGATGAGTATCGTACGACACGTTCCCCGGCACCGTCGTGAATGGAGTCCACCGTGAGCAGCAACCTGTTCGAGCCGTACCCCCTGCGTTCGCTGACCGCCTCGAACCGGGTCTGGATGGCTCCGATGTGCCAGTACAGCGCCGAGGCCTCCGGGCCAGGGGCGGGCACGGCGAACGACTGGCACTTCGCTCACTACGCGGCCCGCGCGGCCGGCGGTACCGGCCTGATCCTCCTGGAGGCTGCAGCGGTCAGCCCCGAGGGCCGGATCAGCCCGTACGACCTGGGCATCTGGAACGACACCCAGGTGGCGGCGGTCAGCCGGATCACCCGTTTCCTCAAGAGCCAGGGCACGATCGTCGGCATCCAGATCGCCCACGCGGGACGCAAGGCCTCCACGGAGCGTCCATGGCTGGGCGGCGCACCGATCGGCGAGGACACCGGGGGTTGGCAGCCAGCGGGTCCGAGCCCGGTCGCGTTCGCCGAAGGGCACCCGGTACCGGACGAGCTGTCCGTCGCGGAGATCAAGAAGATCGTCGGGCAGTTCGCGGACGCGGCCCGGCGCGCACTGGCCGCCGGTTTCGAGGTCGTCGAGGTGCACGGCGCCCACGGCTACCTGATCGGCGAGTTCCTCTCCCCGCACAGCAATCACCGCACCGACGAGTACGGCGGCTCGTTCGAGAACCGGACCCGGTTCGCCCTGGAGGTCGTCGACGCGGTGCGCGCGGTGTGGCCCGGAGAACTGCCGCTGTTCTTCCGGATCTCGGCCACCGACTGGCTCGACGCCAACGGCTGGACCGCGGACGACACCGTGCGCTTCGCCGGGCTGCTCGCCGGGCACGGGGTGGACCTGCTGGACGTGTCCACAGGCGGCAACGCGTCGGGGGTCCGCATCCCGGCGGGCCCCGGCTACCAAGTGCCGTTCGCGGCGCGTGTACGTGCGGAGGCGGGGCTGCCCGTGGCCGCGGTCGGCATGATCACTGAGCCGGAGCAGGCGCAGAAGATCCTCGCCAACGGCGAGGCGGACGCCGTACTCCTCGGCCGCGAACTGCTCCGCAACCCGTCCTGGGCCCGGCAGGCGGCGCGGGAACTGGGCGGCGACGTACACGTGCCCGAGCAGTACCACCGCTCCGTCTGACAGACGCCGGCGTGCCGCTGCCGGGGCCGCCGGTCCCGGCAGCGGCTATGGCCTCGACCGGTGACCGAGCCGTACGGACAGACGGGTGCCGTCGGCTTCCAGGAACAGCTCCAGGATGTCCAGCGCCCTGGTCACGGCCGGGACCAGTGGTCCCATGGTCGGCCACCCACCTCTTCTGTCAGTGACGCCTGTGTCCGGGGCTCCGGTGCTCGGCCAGCACGGCGGAAGCAGGCTTACGGCCTGGTGCGCGATAGGGGGCGGATCAGGCCGTAAGAGCAGGTACGTTCACCCAGCAACAACCGGGCCGCCAGGGGCACAGCCGGTGCCGAGGGGCCGCAGGCTCGCAGGCCCCGGCTACGCGCGGCGCCGGAGGCTGATCCGGCTGTCCGCGGGGTAGCTCTGGGTCCAGTGCCGCCCGACGTCGGACGTCCAAGTGACATGGGCGGTGTCGCCGTCGACCCTGACGCGGTCCACCGTGATCGGCCGCTCACCGCTGCGTACATCTCCGCGGCGCAGTTCGCCCGCCGAGACGGTGGGGTACGTGTCCAGAGCCTGCGCCTCGGCCTCACCGGCCGCGCGAACGAGCGCGGCGGCCAGTTCGCGGGCCTGCGCCGGGGTGGCGACCAAGGCCACGTACTGGCTGCCGCGCGCAGCGATGTGCACCTGCCCCGCCTGCGCGTGCGCGGCCGGGCCTGTGGTGACCTCCATCCGGGCCTCCGCGTGATCCGGCGTGTTCAGGCGGATGTCCGACATCGCGTCTCCTCGTGCTCGTCGGGCGTGCGCGCCGACGGTTGGTGTTCGTGGCCGGATTCAGCGGCCCCGGTCACGCCCACCATGATCCCAGCACCAGGTAGCTCTGCTCGCTGTCGCCGCCACGACTGAGGCGTGCCGCGCGGTTCTACGGAGCGGCTGTCAGTGGTGGGGTGCACACTGGCCCGTATCTGAGACAACGGCGTCCTGGAGGTGTCGGCCATGACCGACGTACTGCTCACCGTAGGCACACGAAAAGGGCTCTTCATCGGCCGGAGGCGCGGTGGCGCCTGGGAGTTCGATGGACCGCATTTCAATGCGCAGGCCGTGTATTCCGTCGCCATCGACACTCGACGGGAGGTGCCGAGGCTGCTCGTCGGCGGGGACAGTGCGCACTGGGGGCCTTCGGTGTTCCACTCGGACGACCTGGGCGCGTCCTGGGTCGAGCCGAGCCAGCCGGCGGTGAAGTTCCCGCAGTTCACGGGGGCATCGTTGGAACGGGTCTGGCAGCTGCATCCGGCCGGGCCTGAGGCCCCCGACGTCGTGTACGCGGGCACCGAGCCGGCGGCGCTGTTCCGCTCCGAGGACCGGGGTGAGTCGTTCGAGCTCGTGCGACCGTTGTGGGAGCACCCGACACGTTCCCAGTGGATGCCCGGCGGTGGCGGCGAAGGGCTGCACACCGTCGTGACGGACCCACGGGACGCGAGGGCCGTGACGGTCGCGGTGTCCACGGCCGGGGTGTTCCGCTCGCTGGACGGCGGGGAGAGCTGGACGCCGTCCAACAAAGGGGTCTCCGCGGTGTTCCTGCCCGACCCCGACCCGGAGTTCGGGCAGTGCGTGCACAAGATCGCCCAGGACTCGGCCGATCCGGACCGGCTTTATCTGCAAAACCACTGGGGCGTGTTCCGCAGCGACGACGCCGGGGCCAATTGGTCGGACATCGGCGCCGGGCTGCCCTCGACGTTCGGCTTCGCCGCTGCGGCGCACCCGCACCGGGGGGACACGGCGTACCTCTTCCCCATCACCGCCGACTCCGACCGGGTGCCCGCCGACAACCAGTGCCGGGTCTACCGGACCGAGGACGCGGGCGGAAACTGGGAGCCACTGTCCGCCGGGCTGCCGCAGGAGGCGCATTACGGCACGGTGCTGCGCGACGCGCTCCGCACGGACAACGCCGATCCGGCCGGGGTGTACTTCGGCAATCGCAACGGCGAAGTCTTCGCCAGCGCGGACGACGGGGACAGCTGGCAGCAGCTCGCCTCCCATCTGCCGGACGTGCTGTGCGTGAGGGCGGCAGCCATCGGGTGACGCGGGGCAGGCTGGCCGCCCCCGCCGCGCCGCCCGCAGAGCCTTTCGGCGGATCACGCGGCTACGGGGCGCTCGGGTGCTGGTGCGCCTCGCTCGTTCCCCACACAGGCGCTCCGGCGGGCTCGGGGAGCACCACGTCACCCAAGGCGCCTCCCGCGCCTCCCCCGTTGACGAGTTGTTCCCATGTCCCTTCCTGCGCGATACGCCCCGACGCCAGCACCGCGATGCGGTCGGCCCGGCGCATGGTCGCCGGGCGGTGAGCGATCCACAGTGTGGTGCGTGTTGCGCTAGCGGCCGTGAGCGCCGCGCTCAGGTCGGCGTCAGAGGCCGTGTCCAGGTGAGCGGTGGTCTCGTCGAGGATCAGCACGCGGGGGTTGCCCAGCAGCGCACGGGCGAGTGAGATCCGGGCGCGCTGGCCGCCCGAGAGCGTCGTACCGCGTTCGCCGATCCGCAGCTCCAGGCTCTCGGCGAATGCGTCGATTCCGCAGCTGCGTACCACGGCGTCCAGCTCGGCATCGGTCGCTTCCGGCGTACCGAGACGGAGGTTGTCCGCCAGGGTGCCGTGGAAGAGGGGGCTTTCCTGACCGACCACTGCCACCGCACGCCGCATGTCTCCCTCGGCCAGTTCCCGCAGGTCCACAGGGGCCGAGCCGTCGCCCGGCAGGAGCTCCACCTCCCCGTGGGCCGGGTCCCAGAAGCGCGCGAGCAGGTGAGCGCAGGTGGACTTGCCGGCCCCGGACGCTCCCACGAGTGCGACGGTTTCTCCCGCTCGTACGGTGAGATCGAGCCCGTCGAGGACGGTGGAGCCGCCGTAGTCGAAGCGGACGTCGCGCAGCCGTACGCCCAGGGGCCCGTCCGGTACGGCCCTCGGCGAGGCGGGCTCGGGGGCACCCGCCGGCGCCTTGATCGCCGCGCCGACCCTGGCGGCCGCCGCCCGCAGCCCGCCCGCCTGCCCAAGTGATGCGGCGGAGTCGGCCACCGGCGCCAGGGTGCCGAGAGCCAATGCCATGGCAGCCGGAGCCCAGGCGCCGTCGAGCCGCCCGGCGGCGACGGCCACGGCGGCCGTCGCCACGACGCCGGCCACGGCCGCGACCACCAGCCCATCGCGCGCCGCGGCCGCGCCCGCCTCCCACGACTGCTCGGCGCGCTGCGCGTCCGCGAGGTCGGTGCCCGCGGCGGCGAGACGGGTCCGCCTCTCGCGCAGGGCCCCGAAGGCCAGCAGTTCGCGCAGGCCGTCCACCGTCTGCACGGCCTGCGCCGACAGTTCGGCGGCCGCCGTCCGCGTCCTGGCTCCCCGTCCGGTACGACCGCTGCCTTCCAGGAGCGGCGCCGAAACGAGCAGCGCCGCGACGGGAAGCACGGCGAGCAGCAGCTGCGGCTCGACGAAGGCCAGCGCGACTGTGCCCGCCCCGAACACCGCTGCCGATGCGACGATTTGGGCGAGCGCATGGGCGTAGAAGAACTCCAGGGCCTCAACGTCTCCCATGGCGGTCGCAGCCAGATCACCGCTGCGCCGACCGCCGACGCGGGCCGGGGCGCTGCGGGCGAGTCCGTCGAAGACCCGTACCCGCAATGCGGCGAGGACCCGGTAGGCGAGATCGTGCGAGAGGTCCATCTCGCGCCATGTGGCCAGCGCCCTGATGACGACGAGCGCGAGAAGCGCCGACATGGTGGGGCCCGAGGGCGCTGTGCCCTCGATGACTGCGGAGCCAACGGTATGAGCGCCCAGCGTGACCAGAGCCACCAGTGCGGCCTGGTCGACGAGTGCGGCCGCGCAGGTTCGGGCCACCATGATCCTGTGGGCGTCTAGCGCGGACAGCAGCCCCCGCAGGGCTCCGCGCTGCGTGGCATCGAGCCGGGTGGCGTCGCGCTGCGTGGCGTCGAGTGGTTTCATGCCTCGTGTCCCGCTTCCTTGATCCGTCCGGCCTCGACCAGTGAGGCGTAGAGCCCCCCACCGGCCATGAGGGTGTTGTGGTCGCCGACGGCCCGGACCCGGCCACCGTCGAGAACGACGATCCGGTCGGCGTCGCGTACGGAGTCCAGGCGGTGAGCGACGACGAGGCAGGTGCGCCCGCGGGCGGCCAGGGCGAGGGCCTTTCCGATACGGGCTTCCCCCCGTTCGTCGACCGCGCTGGTCGCCTCGTCGAGCACCAGTACGCGCGCATCCGCGAGCAACGCCCTAGCGAGAGCGAGTCGTTGGCGCTGGCCACCCGAGAGCGTGGCACCGCGCTCCCCCACCACGGTCCGGTACCCGTCCGGCATGGCGGCTATCTCGTCGTGGATGCCCGCGGCCCGGGCAGCCCGCCTCAGTTCGTCCCCGGTGGCATCGGGGCGGGCCAGGCGGAGGTTGTCCGCGACGGTGGTGTGAAAGAGGTACGTCTCCTGCGATACGACGGCGATGCCCCGCCGGAGGGATTCGAGGGTGTAGCGGGCCGTGTCCACGCCGTTCACCAGCAACTTGCCCCGCTGGGGGTCGCTGTGGCGCATCAGCAGAGACAGCAGTGTGGACTTTCCCGCACCGGATGGCCCGACCACCGCGGTGGTCCGCCCGGCCTCGGCGGTGAAGCAGACGCCGTCCAGCGCCGGATGCCGGGCGTTCGGGTACTGGAAGGTGACGTCGTCGAACACGAGGTCCGGCGCGTCGGCCCAGTCCGCCTTCTCCCGCCCCTCGTCGGGTACGCCGCCCCGGGCGGTGCGCAGTTCGGCGATGCCGTCCGCGGCCGAGACGCCGAGATAGCCGGCGTGCCATTCCCGGGAGAGGTCGCGCACGGGACGGAAGCACTCCGCGGACAGCATGAGCAGCAGGTAGGTGCCGGTGGCCGTCCCGTGCTGGGAAAGCGCCGAGGCGCAGGCCACCAGCGCCGCGGCCGCCGTCCCGCCCTGGATCGCGAGGTCGGTGAGTCCGGTGTCGACGAGCGAGACGCGGAGTTTCGCGACGGTGGCCCGGTGGAGAGCCGACGAACGGCGTTCCAGGCGCTCACGGGTCCGTCCGACGGCGCCGGCCGCGCGCAGGGCGGCCATGCCCTGCAGTGCTTCGAGGTAGTCGGCGGCCAGCTCTTCGTATGTGTCCCAGTGCTCGCGCCCGCGGCGTGCCAGGACCCGGTCCCACCAACGGGGTGCGAGGAGGGCCAAGAGAAGCGCCGGGACGAGGGCGAGGAGCGCGTAAGGTTCGATGACGCCCACGGCGATCAGCAGCAGTGGCGGAACCACGCAGGTGATCAGAAGTTGCGGCAGGTAACGGGAGACGTACGCGTCCACTCCCTCGACGCCGTCGACGAGCGTGGCGCGGACAGCTCCGACGCGCGCACCGCGCAGGTGTCCCGGGCCGAGTCGGCCGAGTCGTTCCAGCAGCGAGTCGCGCAACTGGATCCGCACCTGTGAACCGGCTCTGACGGCCGTGCGCCGCTGCCACCAGCCGAGCCCCGCGCGGGCGACGACGACGGCGAGCAACGCTCCCATCAGCGCCGGAAGGTCGCCGGTGTCGCCACGGGCGATGGCGGAGAGGGCCACGGCGAGCAGCACCGCCTGGGCGAGGTGGGCGGCGGCCACCGCGCCGAGCAGCGCCGTCGCCCCGAGCAGTGCGCCGCGCGCGGCCCCTGCGGCGCGCGTCAGCTCCGGATGCAGCATCAATGGTGGTCGCCTCTTCCCATGACAAGTCCGTGCACGATCCAGTCCCGGCCGTGCTCATTTCCGATCGCGGCGCCCAGGTCGGCCTGCTGCCAGGACCCGACCGGGCGCGAGCGCAGACCGCGCTCCGTGGCCGCCGACTGGGCCAGGCCGACCCCGAGCCCGGCCGCCAGGTGATCGCGGCGGATGCGGGCCGCGTCCGCGTCCTGCGGGCAGCCGTACGCGAGGAGCACCGCTCCGGCATCGGCGATCCATCCCTGGCCCGCGGCCCAGGCGGCCAGCGTGGGCCGGGCGTCCCCGGACGCGAGCACGCGCAGAGCGGGGCCGCTCTGCGGGTCCTCGCTGTGCACGGCGTCGGCCGGGTCCCCGCTGTACACGGCGTCGGCCTGGCCTGCGCAGTCGGCGGCGCGGCCTTCGGCGGGGGCGAGTTCGAGCAGCGCCGGCTGCTCCCCGCCCAGGGCGACGCACCACTTCGGCCCGGCGGGCCACGCCCGCGCGGCGCGTGCCAGCACGTGGGCCGCTTCGCGGGGCGTGGGCGCACCGCTCAGCGGCCCCGGCGCGCTGCGCCGACGCCTCAGGATCGTGTCGGACACCGCCCGTGGTGTCGGGACCCACTCCCCCGGGCCGCCCGTCGCCACCAGTTCGTTCAGGGCACGCCGGGCCTGCCTCAACGCGGGCGACACGCCGTCGGGGGTGGCCTGCGCCAGCGGTGCCGACCCGAGGCCCCACATCGCCCAGCGCTCCATGGCTCTGCGCGCCGCTCCGGGGTGCGCCCCCAGGGCGACGGCGGCAACAGGGTGTTGCGGCTGCGTCCCGGTCCAGGTCCGCTGCCAGTCGGCGGCAGCGGGCAGGCCCGCGGCCGCGGACAGCAGGTCGCCGTCGGCGTCCAGGCACGCCTGCGCCGCCCCCGCCTGCACCAGCCCCGCGACCGCGTGACCGGCGTCCAGAAGCAATAGCGGCAGCGCGCGATGCCCGTAGTGCGATGCGGTACGCCGGGCGTTGACCGTGAGGACGACGAGGGTGTCCTCGGGAGGGTCCGCGGGGGCGGGACCACGCCGGTGCAGGCGATGGCTCTCCGGATCGTAGGCGTACCGCCCCGGCCACAGCCCGCCCGTCGTGCCGCCGCCGACCAGCAGGTGGGCGTCGACCGGGTGCAGCGCGCCCGCCGAAGGAACCCCGCGCAGCCTGCCGTTGGCGCCGGGCAGCGCGGCGAGAGAAAGTCTCAACAGCCGGTCGATGCCGGGTGCAGCCGCTGTGCGAGGCCGCGTGGTCCACACTGTGCCGCTCGCGGCGGTGGTGCGCGGACCCGGCGGCGCATCCGACCGCGCCAGCGCGAGGGCTGCCCGGGCCGCGCCGGCCGTGGTGGGTGCAGAGGTCACGTCGCTCCCCCTCACATGTGCGGCGGCGGAGTGAGTGTGAAGTCCTGCGGCAGTCGCGGCGGACTCGAGCGCCATCCTCTGGACCACGCAGCCTCGGCGAATCGCGGACTGCCGAAGTACCCGAAGGCCGCAGGGGCGTTGGGTACGAGTCCCGAAACCAGCACCCGCGCCACCCTGAGCGGGGTGGCCGACACGTCCTCGGTCGTCAGATCGAAGGTGATGACGCGGTGCCCGCCGGCCGCGAGCCGGCGGTCCAGGGTATGCCGGCTGCCGGGCGCCACCTGCCCGATACCCACGACTCCGTGCGCAGGGTCGGCGAAGCGTGAGGCCAGTGGGGTGACCCGGTCGTCGAGCCACACCTGCACATGCGCGCCGAGGTCACGTACTGCGCGAAAGTCGGTGCCGCAGTCGTCCAGGTAGCGGCGGTCGGCCCGATGCTTCAGGTACAGCCCCGGAGCGAACATGCCCGCCTCGACGGCCCGGAAGACCCAGCCGTCGGGTTCGACCGCGCCCTGGGTGAAGACCCACGTGTGTACGGCTTCCAGTACGGCTTTGCGGGCCGCTTCGGCCGGGTCGTACCGGCAGGCGAAGCCGGCGGCGTAGATCCGGCGCTGGGGATCGTAGGCGAGTGCGGCCATGCAGGGGGCGAACTCCGAGGGCATCTCGACGATCCAGATGTCCAGGCCGCAGCCGTCGAGGTCGGCCGTCAGCCCGGGCACGCTGGCCGGGTCGATGCCTCGGGTGGGCCCGTCGAGGTGCCACCACAGCTCCAGCGCGTCCCGTTCGACGATTTCCAGCAGCCCGCGCTCCACGGCGTCGTCGAAACCCTGCCCGGTCGCGATGCCCGCGTAGTTCAGGTGGTGCGTGCGCGGCAGGGTGCGCAACACCCCCTGACGCCAGTTGAGATGGGTGAGGGCGACCGGCGCCCAGCATTCCTCGGCGCCCTCATTGCCGCGCGTCCACAGCGCGGGTGTGTCCGCGTGGAACGGCCGGTACGGGAACCCGGGGCGCTCGTACTGCCATGGGGCGTACGCGGGAACATCGCCGGGCCCGTACAGCCGTCGTCCCTCGTGGCGAAGTTCGTCAGCCGTCGCGCGCCGGGGGGCCTCGGCGTGTCCGGGCGGCGGCAGCCGGTTGCCGCAGTACCGCTCGACGGCCTCGGCTATGGCGGCGATGCGCGCACCTGCCGGGTCACCGAACGTCGTACCCAGTGCGACACGGTCAGCGGGCCAGGCGCCGAAGCGCCGGGCATCGGCGACCTCGGCCGTCATGGCGGTGTAGCGCGGCGGCGCACCGGCGGGATGCTCAACCGGTTCCACGCCTCGGATCAGCCCACAGACAGGGTCCACGAGCTCGTCGAGGGAGAGGCCGACGTCATCGATGTGGCTGGTCAACGGCATATCTCCTGTGCGGGGTTGACTCGTGGGGCTCGGTGCACGGCCGGGACGACCGGCAGTGCCAGCGCGCTGCCGTCGAGCGTTACGGACCGGCGGGAGGGGAGCAGGCGAGTCGCGGTGACCGGATCTTCGCCGGAGTGAGGGTTTCGGGCGTGCGCGGGGAAGTGATGTCCGCCGACTTCGAGGCGCAGGCGGTCTCCGGCGGCCAGGCGCCGGGACATGTGACCGAGCGGCACCGAAATGCGGGCTGGCTCACCCCTGCGGCCTGTGCGCCGTACGATGCCGGTCCCCAGGAGGTCCGCGCGGCCTCCCGGATCGAGCACGACGACGCGCACCACCCAGTCGGCGCAGGGTGTGTCCGCCACGGCCGTCAGCCGGGCTTCCGCCTGACCGATGAGGTCGAGCGGTCTGGGCAGCGGCGGCGTGATCAGCAGACACCGGTCGGCAGGGCGGTCCCTGGCGTCGCCACGGCCGTTCGTAGGTACGTTCAGGTGGTCCGACCGTAGGGGGAGTTCGGGGTCTGCCTCGAAGCTCGTCCCGCTGATCGGCCGCAGTTCGGTGCCGAAGCGATACCACGTCGGAGCGGGGTTGTCCCTCACAGCGTTGTCCGTCATACCGTTGTCCGTCACACCGGCCCACCGGCCGCTGCCTCCCAGTGCGGCCACACCGCGCCGGCCGTCGGCGAGCCCGCCGGTGATCGCGGCCCGTGCCCAGTCGACGTAGAGCGCGCCCAGGTTCAACCGGTGTGCCGGCCGGGCCTCCGGCCCCGGTGACGCGGTCAGGGCGTGTCCCCACGGCCCGATCAGCAGCCGGGAGGGGCCGCCCCAGGTGCGCCACAGCTCGACGGTGTCGTCGCGAAACGGGTCGCGCGCACCACCCACCGCCAGCAACGGCATGTCCGCTGCCGCGCCGCGCGCCGGGATACCGCCGTGACGTGTCTCTTTCCACAGCTCGGACCAGGAGGGAAGCGCACGGCCGAGCCGGCGCGGGAAGTCGCGCACGGGAAGGTGTTCGAGAAGACGGGGGTCCACGGCGAGAGCAGCGTCCAGGGCCGCCTCGTCGGACGTCGCACGGTCGCCGTGCGCCGCCCACCAACCCGCCCGGGCCAGCAGCCGTTCCGGGCCCCCTGGTTCGCGTGCGGTCTCCGCGGCGCCGAGGGCGGGCACGGCGGCGATCACAGCGTCCGGCCGGCCGTCGGCCGACGCTCCCAGTGCGGCCGTCAGCGCGCAGTACGCCCCGTAGGAACTCCCGCAGGCGACGACCTGGCCTGTGCACCAGGGCTGTTCGCGTATCCAGCGCACCGTCGCCGCACCGTCTCGCTCTTCGCTCCGGTAGGGGTGCCAGCGCCCGCCCGACGCATGCCGCCCCCGCACGTCCTGGGCCATGGCGGCGAAACCCCGGGAAGCCCAGGCGCGCAGCTCGGCGCCGTGGCGGCGGCGGTCGTACGGCGTGCGGATCAGCACGGAGGAAAAAGGACCGCTTCCGGCGGGCAGACACAGATCCGCCGCGAGCCGGACCCCGTCGGTCGCGCCGTCCGGCACGACCGTCGCGACGCTGCGAACTTCGCTCGCGTTGCTCCTCATCGGGCCGGCCCGAGGGGCGCGACGTCCGGCACGGGAAGCACGGGGTGCTCGCTGATCGTCATCCGACGCAGGTCTACGCGGCGCAGGCGCCGGCGTACGGGCAGAGCGCCCCAGTCGCTGCCCCGCACTCCACCGGCCCATGCGATCAGGTCTGCGGTGAGCAGTCCCGCGATCAGGGCGGCGGACGCCTCGGTGCCCGGCCGGGCGGTCTCCGGCGTACGTCGCCCCTCCCAGTAGGCGGCGAGTTCACGGTGCGCCGGCGTGGCGGCGAGCCGGCGCAGGCGCACGTCCGCGGAGGTGACGTCGCCGGGGGCGGCGGCGAGGGGTTCGAGCCAGGCCTGAAATCCCTCGCGGTGGCAGCGCAGCCAGCCGATGCCCTTCTCCGGCAGACGGTCCGCGGCATCCCACAGTCCAATGCCGGGAAGCTTGGCTTGATCATCTCGTGTGCGGGCGCTGGATGCAGCGAAGCTCCTGTAGAACGAGCGATCTACCACGATCGACTTGTTCGGAACAGGAGCTTCGTTGTCTGGGGAGTCTGGCATAGAGGGGTCGTCGCGTGCGAGCGCGGGACAGACGGGGCAGCTGGGTGTGTTGCGCCAGGTTGTGACACGGCGGATGGTCACGGATGTGCTGGCGGCTTCCGGCCGCGGGGACCGGCGTAGTGACGGCAAACTCTGCGCGGTGACGTGTGTGTTCTTCGTGCTCGCGTTGACGCTGTTCCCGAGAGACGGCTACCGGTCGGTGCTGTCGAAGCTGGCCGGTGGGACGGCGCGGCTGGCCGCGCGGGGCCAGCTGGTCTCCTCCTCGGCGCTGCGGCAGCGCCGCGTCACGCTGGGCCCGGAGCCGTTCCGGTTACTGTTCGAGCGGATCGCCGGGCCGGTCGGCACGGTCGCGATGCCGGGGGTGTTCTGGCGGGGGCTTCGGCTGGCCTCGGTGGACGGCACGTTTCTCGAGGTCGCCGACACCGCGGTGAACGCGGTGTTCGGCCGGACCCGCAATCAGCGGCGGATCGCCGCGTTCCCCCAGGTCCGCCTGGTCGCGCTGATCGAGTGCGGGACCCGGGCGCTGCTCGGGGTGGCGTTCGACATCCGCCGGGTCTGTGAGCAGGACCTGACACGGCGCCTGCTGGACCGGATGCGCCCCGGGATGCTGGTCCTGGCCGACCGGGGATTCCCGGGCTGGCTGCTGTGGGTCGATGCCGCCGCCGGCGGGGCGGATCTGTTGTGGCGGATCTCGGCGGCGGTGCGGCTGGTCCCCGACGAGGTCCTGCCCGACGGCTCCTGGCTCGCGACCCGGCACGCGCACAAGAACATCACGAAAGCCCTGGCGGGGCGGCCCCGGTCGGTACGGATCCGGGTGATCGAGATGGTGGTCGTCATCGAGGCCGCCGACGGGTCACGACGCCATGAGCCCTACCGGCTCATCACCACCTTGCTCGACCCTGCGGCCTTCCCCGCCGGTGAACTGGCCGCACTGTATTCCCAGCGGTGGGAATCCGAGCTCGAATTCCGGGACTTGAAGATCACTCAGCGCGGGGCACGCGCCGTCCTGAGATCGAAGACACCCGCGCTGGTCAACCAGGAGATCTGGGCGTATCTCGTCACCCACCAGGCGATCCGCCGCACGATCAGTTCCACCGCCGCCGGCCACGGGCTCGATGCCGACCGGCTCTCCTTCACTGTCGCCCTGACCGTCGCCCGGGACACCGTGATCCGCACCACGGCGCGGATCGGCACCCACCTCGCCGAGATGACCACGTCGCTGCTGGCGAACCTGCGATCGGCCGAGCGACGCCTGCGGGTCTGCCCCCGGACCGTGAAACGCCCCAGCTCCATCTTCCCCTCGAAACCCGCCGGGCCGGCCAGCCGCAGCACAAAAATCACCGGATACGGGATCGAAATCATCCCACTCGACACAACCCCGCCGACCACCGCGGAGCCCGACAGCCACACGAGATGATCAAGCCAAGCTTCCCGGCATTGTCCCACAGTCCGGCGGGCACCGGGGAGTCGAGGCACCAGACCACGACCGACCCTGCTGCGTGCGGCAGTTCGGCGCCCTGCCGAGCCAGCGCGGCGACAGCGTCGGAATCAACGTGCCTGACGTCGGCGCCTTCGGCGGCGGCGCGGCGCACCAGGGGCGCCGTAAGGGACTCTTCGCCGACGACGAAGACGGCTCGTCCCTCCAGCGGCCGGGCTTCAGCACCGCCCGCGTATCCGGCTTCCCGGAACACCCGCACCAGTTCCTCCAGCGCCTGGCTTCCCTCGTCCCCGCCGTCGAACCTCGCCATCAGGTCTTCGGGCGCCACCTCACCCGTGTCGACGCGCAGGAACTCTCCGCTCTGCGTACGCACCGCGACACCCGCGCCCGGCACGGACACGATCTCCACACCCGGCGCAAGTCGGCTGACAGTCACGGTCACTTGAGGAACTCCTGAGGTAAGAGGCTGCCGCTGAGAGGCTGGAAAGAGGAAGCGGGCCCGCCCCACCAGTGGGCGGGCCCGCTCGGTCGGCCCTACTTGCTGTCGTCGGTGGTGACGTCAGCGGCGTCGTCGTCGAAGGGGTTCTCGACGAGGGCGTTGGAGTGGGTCGCCGACAGGTGGGCCAGCTGACCCTGCTCGGCGATCGGGCGGAACACCTTGTTCTGCTCCATTGAGGAGTCTCCATTCGCTTGGGGAACCGCGGCGCCCGTTCGGCGCCGCAGCACCCACATTAATGAATATGATTATCGTTTCGCAATAGGGCCCACGGTAGCTTCTCGGTCGGCAGAGGGTGATCTGGGTAACACACCGGCCACCCGCCCTGCGGGTCCCTGCCCACCCGCCCCGCGACACCGAGTACTTCGGCGAGCAGCTCACGGGTGACGACACGGTCGGGCGGACCGTCCGCGGCCACACGTCCCGAACGCAGCGCGACAATGCGGTCGGCGAACCGTGCCGCGTGACCGAGGTCGTGCAACACCATCACCACCGTCAACGACCGCTCCTCACGCAGCCGCACCACGGTCTGCATCACCTCCAGCTGGTGGCGCAGATCGAGGTAGGTGGTGGGTTCGTCCAGAAGCAGCACGTGGGTGTCCTGCGCGAGAGACATGGCCAGCCGCACACGCTGGCGCTCCCCGCCCGAAAGCGAATCGACCATCCGGTCCGACCAGTCGCTCACCCCGACATCGGCCAGGGCCCGTGCGCACACGTCGTCGTCGCCGTCCCTGAGCATGCCGAGAGGGCCCCGGGCCGCGTAACGCCCCTGCTTCACCAGCTGGCGTACCGTCATACCGGGTACGGCGGGCGAGGACTGATGGAGCAGCGCTACGCGACGCGCGGTGGCCCGCCGGGAGAGCCGCCCGAGGTCGTCACCGTCCACCAGCACGCTGCCGGCCGAGGGCCGCAGCAAACCGGCGACGAGTCGCAGCAGGGTGCTCTTGCCGCACCCGTTGAGTCCGACGAGGGCCACCAACTCACCGGTGGCCACCCGTAGATCGACGCCCGAGAGGACCGTCCGCCCCGGATAGTCGAAGCCGACCGCGTCCACGACGATCGCATCGCCCGCGGGCCGAGGGGCGCCGCCCGCGACGCCGCCGGCCGGCGCCTGCGCCGCTGCCGCCCGTGAGATCTGTGCAGGGGTCAACGTTCCTCCAAAATGCCGGGTGAAAGCCGCACGGCTCACCGCTCTTGCGATCCGTGGCGCCGCGCCACGACGAGCAGGAGCCCGGCGCCCACACAGGTCGTCAGCGCTCCTACCGGTACGGTCAGCCGTTCGGCTCCCAGCCCCTCCACCAGCAGCCGGGAGAGCAGCTGCGCAGCCGCATCGGCCCCGCACACCACGCTCGCGCCGATCAGCGCGGCCCCGGGCAGCGTGGTCCGAAGATCCGCGCCGAACACCGCGAGCGCCAAATGTGGCACCAGCAGTCCTACGAAGCCGAGCGCGCCCACCGCCGAGACGGCGCCCGCGGTCAGTGCGACCGCGCACACGAGCGCCGCCGCGCGCGCCCGACCGACCGCCAGCCCCGCCGCCGTGGCCTGCTCGTCGCCACAGCGCAGCAACGTCAGCGGCGCGGCCAACGAGCAGGCCCCGACGGCCCATACGAGCGCCCACGGCCACAGCAGCGCCCAGTGCTCCCACACCCGCCCCTCGGTCGACCCGATCAGCCACTGGACGACGCTGCCCAGTTGCCCCGGTGCGACGAGCAGCACCATCGCGGTGAGTCCGGCCAGTACGGCGGAGACGAGCACCCCGTACACAGCCGTCTGCTCCGGGTCGCCCTGGTGGCGTCCGGCGAGCAGCCACAGCAGTCCCGCTCCGACGAAACCGCCCACGCACGCGGCGACGACCACCGCGGCCGGGGAGTCCCCTCCGGCCAGGCCGAGGCCGGTCGCGGTGACGGCTCCGAGCACCGCTCCGGGCGTGACCCCCGTGACTTCCGGCCCCGCCAGGGGGTTGCGCAGCGCCGACTGCAGGAGCAGCCCGGCGAGACCGAGGCTCGCGCCGGCGCCGAGAGCGACCAGTGTCCGGGGCACGCGCAGGTGCAGCACGATGTGCCGGGCCGTCGGGTCACCGCCTCCGGCCAGTACGTCCCATACGCCACCTGCGCGTGGGCTTCGGCCGGCGAACAGGCCGGCGCAGGCAACGGCCGCCACGAGCGCCACCAGCAGGGCGAGTTTCACCCGCGCCTGGGGGGTGCGCGTCCTGCGCGGACCTTCGGGAGCCCGCTCCCGTACGGCTGTCGCGGCGCTCATCGGGCACCTCCGCGAGAGGACGCGCCCGCGACGCCGGGCTCCGTACGAGTGCGGCCGAGTCTCAGCAGCACGACGCCCGCCGGAACCCCGAGCAGCGCCGTCCACGCGCCCACCGGTGTCTCGACCGGCGCGAGCGCCAGTCGGGCCGGCTGGTCGGCGCACAGGACGATCAGCGCACCCCAGATCGCCGACCAGGGCAGCCAGCTGAGCGCGTCCGCCTCCGGCCGCAGCCGTCGCGCCAGCTGCGGCGCCAGGAATCCCACCCAGGCGACCGGTCCGCAGACGGCGACGACCGGCGCGATCAGCACAACAGCGATGGCCAGAGCCCCGAGACGGGCCTGGCGGACCCGTACGCCCATGGCACGTGCGTCGTCGTCTCCGAGTCGCAGCACCCCGAGCACCGGAGCGCACAGCACCAGCGCCGGCGCGGCGACGAGCAGCCACGGCCACAGCCCCGCCACGTCGTCCCAGGTGCGGGCCGTGAGACTGCCCAGCAGGTAGCGGTAGATCAGCTGCAGATCGAGCTGGTCGGCGAGCACCATCAGCACCAGCAGACCGGCCTGCAGAGCCGCCGACACGGCCGCTCCCGTCAGGAGGACGGCAGCCGGGCTGCGTCCGAATCCGGCGGCCAGGAGGGTGAGTACGCCACCGAGCACTGCTCCGCCCAGAGCCAGCAGCGGTTCCACCACCGCGGGCACCGACAGCGAAAGCACGAGCGGCGCCGCGACCCCGAGGGCGGCACCGGAGGACACACCGATCATCTCGGGCACCGCGAGCGCGTTGCGCAGCGACTCCTGGAGGACCAGGCCGGCCGCGCCCAGGCAGGCTCCTGCCGCCAGTGCGAGCACCAGCCGCGGAAGCCGGAGTTCGGTGAGGATCACACCCTCGAGGCCGTCGGCGCCCAGCGCCGCGGGAATTCGGTGCGGTGGCACGTACGGTGTCCCGAGGCACAGCGCGACACCGGCGGCGACCGCCAGGACGGCTGCGGCGCCGACCAGTTGGCGTATCACCGCAGGGCGGCCGTCGCCTCGTCGAGGACGAGACCGAGCGAACGGGTGCCGCGCCCCTTGGCCCAGACCTCGGAGTCGACTTCGAAGACCTTGCCGTTCTTCACTGCCGGAATCTGCGCCCAGAGCGGGTTCTTGGCCAGCTTCTCGGAGAGCTTCCCGTCCGGCGCCCCGAACGAGAGCGTCTCGACGAAGAGAACGTCGACGTCGCGGCTGAGGATCTCCTCGATGCTGTAACTGCCCTCGACTCCGCGCCCCTTCCACGGGTAGGAGGAGATCTTCGGGAAGAGCCCGGCGGCCACGTCGTTCTTGGGGGTGGCGACTCCGAAGTTCTCGTCGCTGCCGAAGATGATCAGGGCGGTCTTGTCGCTCTTCTTCCGCTCCGCCCGCGCGAGCTTGGTGCGCAAGCGCTTCTCCGCCGCTTCCGCCTGCTGCGTACGGCCGGTCAGCGCCGCCAGGTCGCGCAGGTAGCCGACGCTGTCCTGCCACGTGGACGGCTGGACCGGCCAGAAAGTGGTCGCACCCTTGAGAGCGGGAGCGAGCTTGCCGTGCGTGTCCTGCAGGCCGATCACCAGGTCGGACTTGTGCGAGAGGACCGCCTCGATCTCGGGGCTGAGGAAGCCACCGGGGACCACGGGGATCTTCGCCGCCTGCTTCTCGCCCAGGAACTTCGGGTGGGCGAGAAGTGCGGAATTGGTGGCGGCCGGCGTCATTCCGAGCTCGGCGAGCATGTCGTCGCACAGCGCGACCAGACAGACGACCCGCTTCGGCGGCGTCTTGGCGGTGATGGTGACGCCCCGGGTATCGGTGATCGAGGCCGAGGCCTTGACGGGCTCCACATCCACCGTGGTCTTCGATCCGGCCCCGTCGACCCCACCGCCCTCGGCCCCACCGCCCTTGCCGGACGTGCTCTCTCCGGCTCCGCCGCATCCCACCAGAACGGCCCCCATGACGACGGCCGCCGCCCACCGCCGGATTGTTCTCACTGCGCGTGACATCACGTGCCTCTGTTCTTCTCGATGTTCAGGATTCAGACATGATAATCATTGTCATCAGAGTTTTTGTCCAGCCCGCACAGCCCCCGGAGGGCCGACCATGCCTCTCGGACCGCGACTGATCGTCGCCGACCAAGTAGCCGGAAATATTCGCGTAATGGACCCGTTCGACGGACGTACGACCGCACAACTCGACGGGCGTCATCTCGCGGAGCACGCAGGATTCCTCGCCCTGCCCGGGAGCCGCGTCGCCTTCGTCGACGACCGGGCCGGCGAACTCCTGGTTCTCGATCCCTACGGGCCTGAGCAGGGACGCCCGGTCGTCGAGAAGCGTGTGCCGGTGGCCGTGCCCGCGGAGCATCTGGCCGCCGACCCCTCGGGGCGGCGTATCGCCATCACCACCGGTCTCGGCCGCAACTGGTCTGCCTGGAGTGATCAGATGACGGTCGTGGACCTGGCGGCGGGAGACGGCACCGGGGCGGTACGTGTGCGCACCCGCGTGGGAGAACCGGGCGTCACCTTCAGCGGCTCCGCCGACGACCCGATGGTCGTGCTGCGCCACCGGGAGCCCGGTGAGCTGGCCGCCTACCGGCATACCGCGCTGATCGCGGCCGGCCCGTCATGTCCGCCGGCCGAACCGGCGTGCGTACTGACCCTGCCGGACGACGACGGTCACGGCGACGCGTACGACCCTCTGACGGGCTGGGTGTTCGCCGCCGCGGGCTCCGGGGTGCACAGAGCCCGCCACGACGGCGAGGCCCTCAAGTACGGAGAAAAACTGCCCTGGGCGGCCGGCCGGCGCAGCGGCGGGCGCGGCTATTACCTGCGCCTCGACCCGGGACGCCGCACACTCTGGTCCTGCGTACGCGGCGGCCCCGGCGCTTCTGAGCGCTGGCCGGAGTGGAGCAACGACGCATGGTGGCACCATCTCGACACGGGCCTCGGGGGCCGCCTGGATCTCGGCCCCGGCCTGGTCTTCCGGCTGGCCGTGGCGGCCGGGCATGTCGCCTTCGCCCGGGTACATCCGGAGGGCGACGAACTGGTCCTCATCTCCACCGGATCGCCGGCGCCTTCGGTGACCGCCCGGCTGCCGCTGCCCCCGATGGCGGGCGCCCCACGCCGGGGCGGCACCCCCTGGGACGGTGTGCAGCGACGGGCCGTCGCGGCCTCGCCCGGTGCCTCACTGATCGCCGTCTCGCGCGGCGGGCACGGCGAGGTGTACGTCTTCGACGCGGCGTCGGCCCGGCAGACAGCGCTCGTCACCGTGCCGACGCCGCTCGACGACGGTGGGCATCTCGCGCTCGTCTGCCAGGACGACGGGTCCCATCTGGATCCGGTCGGCCGCTGAACTCCTTTGTCAGGTACGGCTACCGGTGAGGGTGGCGTAGACGATGACATTGTCGGCGTACCGGCTGTCCGCCTCGGAGTACGAGCCGCCGCAGGTGATCAGGCGCAGCCCGGCGTGGTCGAGGTTGCGGTACACCTCGACGGTGGGGAATTCGTTCTTCGGGTACTGCGCCACCTTGTCCACCGTGAACTCGGCGGTGCGCCCGTCCTGGCGCTCGACCTCGATCCGGTCACCGACCCGGAGGGTGGCGAGCTTGAAGAACACGGCGGGCTCACCGTCCCAGGTGACGTGCCCGGCGATCACCGAAGGCCCCTCGGCACCGGGCGCCGGACCGGGCCGGTACCAGCCGGCCTTGTCCGGGTCACGCGGGGTCTGCATCGCGCGGCTCTTGTCCAGGCCAAGCTCCTCGAGAGTGGAGGAGACCTTCAGCGAAGGGACACTGACCCGCACCGGCTTCGAGGCCGGCAGGGCGTCGGCCCGGTCCTCGCGCGGTGCGGCCGGCGGGGCCGCTGGCCGCTGCGAAGCCGCGCTGCCGGCCGCACCGTTGGGGTTTTTGGGCGTGCTCTGGCCGGAGACGCCCGGCGGGGCGGGCTCCTGGCGACCGACGCCGACGGCCAGGAAGAGCCCGCCCGACAGCAGCAGGACCGGGATCACCACCATCAGTGCGCGACGGCGCGGGCCCCTCGGCTCCCGGCGGGCGGGCGGCGGTTGCGGATTGTTCATCGGTTCACCCCTCCCAGTCCTTACTGCCTGCCCGTACGGGTTGGTCAGCTGTTCCGGTGTGCGGCGGCGGGAGTGCTCCGGCGCCGTACGAGGAAGAGGCCACCAGCAGCCAGGACTGCTGCGGCGCCGCCGGCAATGAGGCCGGGCGACTCGACGCCCGTGGTGGTGCCGGAACCGGTCTCGACGCCGCCGACCGGCATGGAACCGACCGCGGCGCCCTTGACCATGCCGCAGTTGGCGGGTGCGGTGGCTTCCTGGGGCAGCTTCGGATCGAGGTCGCTCTTGCCCTTGCCGAAGTCGTACTTGCCGTCGTCGTTGGCGTCGATGCCGTGCTGCACGATGTGCAGGTCCTTGATGTGGTCGGCCACCTTCTGCGAGACCTCGATCGTCCGCGAGTAGGCCACCTTGCCGTCCTTGCCCGCGACCGGCATCCGGTCGACGGCGAGCCCGCTGTCCTTGGACGTGTCGCCCTTGGTGGTGAGCGAGATGTTGATGTCGCCGTACGCCGGGAGGCCTTCTGTCGTGTTGACGATGCCGTCGCCGTCCTTGTCGGCGCTCGCATCCGGGCAGTGGAAGTCGTGCCCGTCGGTGGAGCCGTGGATGTGCTGGGCGTGCGGCTGGCCGGGCACCAGCCCCTCGGACTCGATCTTCACCGTCAGCTTGGTTCCGTCCACGCTCACCAGCGCGGTGCCACTGGCGCCGGAGTTGTTCAGCTGCTGGAGATCGATCTGGTAGGCGCTGTTGTCCGGTGACTTCGCTGCGGCTCCGTGACCGTTGTGCGCGAAGGACGGTGCGGCCACGCCAAGCGTGAGAGCGGCCGGCAGAGCGAGAACTGCCGTGAGGCGAGCGGTGCGCTGAGCTATCACTACGATGCATCCCCTTCCGAGCGGACACCGGCCGAACACCGGTGCCGCGTTGGGCACTCGTGTCACAAGTGCATTCGACACGGAGGGCCGGAAGGATTGGTCTCCTCTGACGGCGGGTCTGTCTCAGTGCTCAGCAAGGGAGTTCGTCAGGTGGCTGGCGGCTCGTCGTTGGACACGCTTCACGGCAGTCGCCAGTCGACGGGTTGGGCACCTTGACGCACCAGCAGGTCGTTGGCGCGGCTGAAGGGGCGCGACCCGAAGAAACCACGGTCCGCGGACATGGGCGAGGGGTGGGCGGACTCGATGGCCGGGAAGTCGTGGAGGAAGGGGCGCAGGTTACGGGCGTCACGCCCCCACAGCACCGACACCAGGGGCTTCCCGCGCGTGGCCAGGGCGCGGATCGCCTGCTCGGTCACTTCCTCCCAGCCCTTGCCCCGGTGAGCCGCAGGCTTGCGCGGCGCCGTGGTGAGCGCCCGGTTCAGCAACAGCACGCCCTGCCGGGTCCAGGGCGTCAGGTCACCGTTGGAGGGCCTGGGCATCCCGAGGTCGGCGTGCAGCTCCCGGAAGATGTTCTCCAGGCTGCCCGGCAGGGTGCGTACGTCGGGCGCGACCGCGAAACTGTGCCCGATCGCCATGCCCGGCGTGGGATAGGGATCCTGACCCACAATCAGGACTCGTACCTCGTCGAAGGGCTGCTGGAAGGCGCGCAGGACGTTCGGTCCTGCGGGCAGATAGGTACGGCCGGCCGCGATCTCCGCACGCAGGAAGTCGCCCATGGCGGCGACGCGTCCGGCGACGGGGCGCAGGGCTTCCGCCCAGCCGGGCTCGACAAGTTCGTTCAACGGTAGTGCTGCCACGGCGCGTCACTCTACCGGCGTACGGAGGGCCCATACGAGTCCGTCGCCCCGGACGCCGCCCCGGACGTGCGGGGCGACGGATAGGCTGCCTGCGTCACTCCTTACTCTCCCCGGAGCCGGTCCATGAGGTCACGCAGGCGTTCGCCGGACAGCAGCGGTCCCCCCGGGGGCGCGCAGCCGGGGACCCGGGGGCGGCCGTGACGTCCTGGGTGCTGGGCGTCGACTCCGGCGGCTCAGGCCTGCGGGTGGCGCTCGCGGACGCCTCGGTGGGCGAACCCGCGCGGATCGCTGGGTCCCGGGAACCGGTACGTACGGGCCCGGCCGGCATCGACGCCACGCATCTCCTCGGCCAACTGCTGCCCATGGCCCGCACGCTCCTCGACGGAGCCCAGGTGCAAGCCGTGGCGATCGGCGCGGCCGGAATGGCGACCCTCGGGGACGATCTGCGCGCCCGGCTGCCCATGGCGCTGGCCGAGACCCTCGGCGTACGCCGGCTCGCGCTGGCAGCCGACGCCGTCACCGCGTACGCCGGGGCGCTGGGGCTGCGCGCGGGCGCGGTGGTCGCGGCCGGGACCGGGATGATCGCGCTCGGCACCGATCTGTCCGCCTGGCGCAGGGCCGACGGCTGGGGGCATCTGCTGGGCGACTGCGGCGGCGGCGCCTGGATCGGCCGGGCCGGGCTCGAAGCGGCCATGCGCGCCCACGACGGCCGCCGCGGCGGCTCCCCCGCGCTGCTCGCCCGCGCGGAAGCGGTGTTCGGGCCCGCTCCCGAACTGCCGGGGCTGCTCTACCCCCGTACCGACCGCCCCGCCGTGCTCGCCTCGTTCGCGCCGGAGGTGGCCGGATGCGCGACGGCCGACCCGGTGGCCGCGGCCATCGTCAGGGAGGCGGCCGGGCACATCGCCGACGCCGCCTTCGCCGTCTGCCCACCGCCCGGGGAGTGCGAAGTCGCGCTCACCGGCGGCCTGTTCAAGATCGGCGACCCCTTGCTCGTACCACTGCGCGGCGATCTCGCCGAGCGGCTGCCGCACGCGCGCGTGGTGGTGGCGGCGGGAGATCCGCTGGCCGGAGCCGTGCGCGTCGCCGCGTCGCTCGCCGTCGGCGGACTGCGGCTGCCGGTCGACGGGCGCCTGCTGCACGTGCCGACAGAGCAGGGCAGTTGACCCCAAAGCGACTCGCGGGATGAATCCGGACAGACACCGCTCGAATGCCCCCTCCCCGAACAGCGGAGCGCACAAACCCAGTAGCATGCGGCGCCATGAGCTCCCCCACTGGGCCCGCATCCGGCCTGCCTGTACGAATGCCGCGACCCCGCCAGCCCGGACGGCACCGCCGGCCGGAACCCGTGGTGGCGCCCGAGGGCGCGCCCGCTTTTGTCCTCGCCGTCCCCGGCACTCCGGGCAGCGCTTCGCGCGGTCTGGCGGAGGAAGCAATCAGCATCGCCCGTTCCGAGCTGCCCGGTCTCGATGCCAGGATCGGCTACCTCGACGGCGACGGCACCGAGTACCCCACGCTCGAAGCGGTGCTCGCGCACACCGCCGCCGAGCGCACCGCCCGCTACGAGCAGGCGCTCGCCGCTGGCCGCGAGGTCTCCGCGCCGCAGGGCCCGGTCGCCGTGGTGGTGCCGCTGCTGGCCGGCCCCGAGACCGCCCTGATGCGCCGGATACGGCAGGCCGTCATGGACAGCCGTGCCGCGGCCGAGCTGACCGAGGTCCTCGGTCCGCACCCGCTGCTCGCCGAGGCGCTGCACGTGCGCCTGTCCGAGGCCGGTCTGGCCCGCGCCGACCGCGCCAGGCTGTTCACGGTCGCGACCGCGGCCGACGGCATCATCCTGGCCACTGTGGGCGGTGACGAGGCCGTGCAGGCCGCCGGGATCACGGGCATGCTGCTGGCCGCGCGCCTCGCCGTACCGGTGATCGCTGCCGCGCTCGACGAGGAAGGCTCGGTGGCCGCCGTCGCGGAGCAGCTGCGCGGTTCCGGATCGGTCCAGCTCGCGCTGGCGCCGTACGTGATCGGTCCGGAGGTGCCCGACAGCCTGCTGGACGCCGCCGTGAAGGAGGCGGACTGCGCGACCGCCGAGCCGCTGGGCGCCTACCCGGCGATCGGCAAGCTCGCTCTGTCGCACTACACGACGGCGCTGGGCATCGCGCCGCAGCAGGCACAGGGCGCGCCCGCCCACTGATCGAAGCCCGTCCTCCCCACCGCACGCCGACCGTGGTGGGAAAGCGGGAGAACGCCGCTGGGCCGCCCCGGTCACCGGGCGGCCCAGCGGCGTGTCCAGAGCCGCTGCGCGCCGGTCAGGTGTACGCCGGTCAGCCGAACACCACGCAGGAGGCGGCCGGCACCTCGACCGAGCCGGCCGGGTGAGGTATGCCGGTGCTGTCGTCGATGTCGAACCAGCTGACGTCGCCCGAGCGCTCGTTGGCGGCGTACAGCCGACGGCCCGTGGGGTCCAGCGCCAGGTCCCGCGGCCAGCGCCCGCCGCAGTCCACCTCCGCGACGAACTGCGCCTTCGCCCCTGCCTCGCCGAGTTCGAGTACGGCGATGCTGTCGGTTCCGCGCACGGCCGCCCAGAGGAAACGGCCGTCATGGGAGACGACGATCTCGGAGGGGTACGCCGCCCTTTCCGTCCCCGACGCGACGACGGGGACCTCCCCGAGGACTATGAGCACTCCGGATTCGGCGTCCCAGCGGCAGACCGTGAGCACCGGCTCCAGTTCGCAGAGTACGTACGCATGGCCGCCGTCCGGATGGAAAGCCAGATGGCGCGGTCCGGTGCCGGGCCGCAGCACGGTCTCGGTGTGCACCCGCAGCGTCCCGGTGGCGGGGGCGAGTTCGCACACCCTTACGGAGTCGGTGCCGAGGTCGACGCTGAGCACCCAGCGGCCGGTGGGGTCCGCCCGCACCTGGTGGGCGTGCGGGCCGGCCTGGCGGTCCTGGTCGGGGCCGTTTCCCCGGTGGTGCATGACGCCGGTGGCCGCTTCCGGTGTTCCGTCTGCGGCGACCGGGAGCACCGTGACGCTCCCGGAACGGTAGTTGGCGGTCACCAGGTGTCCGGCCGCCAGCGCGAGGTGGGTCGGCCCGGCGCCGCCGACCGGTACCCCCGGCCCGGTTGGCACAGGCGCGCCGTCGCCGCTCACGTCGAACGCGGCGACCGCTCCGTCCTCGCTCTCGCTCACGGCGTACAGCACACGTCCACCCCGCTCCAGCGCGAGGAACGACGGGTCGGCAACGGCGTCGCTCGCTCCGAGCACGGTCAGTCCGCCCGTCCCGGCGTTCACCGCCGCGGCGACGACCCCGCGCCCTCCCGCCGAGGTGAACGACCCGATGTATGCCCGCCCGGACGCGTTGCTGCTGCTCACCGTGGAGCCCCTTTCCGCCAGTCGACCGCAGAGCTTCGGTCACATTCTGCCGGGCCGACCGTAACAGTGGGTCTAGACCCAATACCAGTGACTTAAGAGTCCCGGACGGGTGGGACTTGGAGCGGTGGGTTGATCGGGGCGGTCTTGTAGTGCGGGGCGATGGCTACTGCGTCGGTTGGATCGAGGGTGGGCTGGGGCCAGAGCTGGTGCTTGGCGCGTTTGACGCCGAAGTTGGACATTTTGCGTTTGCCGACGCGGGGATGGGACCGTCGGCGGCGCTTGGGTAGCAGGTGGCGGGCTATCTCGTGGAGTCCGTCCGTGAGTGCTGCGGCCATGCGCTCAGGGGGAAAAGGCCGCCTGCGCGGTGACTTGGCGTCGGGCGAGGCGGAGAGTGCGGGTGAAGGAGAGCCGGTCGGTATCCGTGTCGATGCCTTCGGCGGCGGTGTGCATGAGCTGGCGGATCGCGTGGTGGACGAGCAGGTGGCCCCAGACCTCCTGCTCAACGCCGTCGGGCGAACGGGAACGCAGGACCTGGGCGGGGCCGCGCTGGTGTGTCTTGAGTTCATCCAGCGTGGTCTCGATCTCCCAACGCTCGTTGTAAAGGGCCGCCAACTCCGTTGCAGGCGCCGCTTCATGGTCGAGGATGGTGGTGATCAGCCGGTACGGGGCGTCGCGCTGCGGGCGGCCCGGGTCGTCCAGGGTGTACTCGATGACACGCACGATGGTCGCGTCGGCGCGCTTGCGGTCGCCCGCAGCGGCGATGTCGGACAGATAGGACCCGTCGGGCAGCTCCTGGCGCACGGGCAGCACAGCGTTGGACTTGATGCGCCACAGCAGATCCGCACCGCCGGCCGATGCCGCACGCCACTGCACCAGGCCGGCGAAGCCCCGGTCGGCCATCAGCAGGTCACCCACCCCGAGGGCCTCGAACAGTTCCGCTGCCAGGACCGACTCGGCCGTTGTGAACGGTCCAAGGGCTGCGTGAGTGATCGCGTGGGTGCCGCACTCGGCCAGGGCCACCACCCGCACCTGCGGGAACGCGGACCGCTCCCCCCGGTGGGTCTTCGGGCGGCCGAACCGCGCGTCGTTCTCCGCACTGTCCGGCACATCGAACGTGGTCCCGTCGACCGCCATCAGACGCCAACTCCCGTACCAGGCACCAGGTGTAGCCCGCGTGGCGACAGGCCCGGCAGACTGCTCGAACAGCGCCTTGAGCGGTTCCGGTCCAAGCTTGACCCGCGCCCGGGAGATCGCGGCGGTGGTGGGCACCTGCCACGAACCCGACCAGCGCCGCGCCCATGCCAGCCCCTCCGTGAGCATCCGGGCCACCTCTTCGTACCCCTGCCCGGAGAACAGACACATCGCCAGCACGAAGTACACCACCACCCGCGGCGGCAGCAGCCGCTGACGCTGCCCGGACCGCCCGCTCTCCTCCACGATCCGATCCACCAGCTCCGGCGGAAACGACCGCGTCAGCAACCCGATCGCGATCCGGTCCGACAACCGCTCATCCGTCTCAGACTTAACCTGCCCAGGGCGTGGCATCCCGGCACCTCCTGAACAGGCACCCTACCAGCGACAAACCTTAAGTCACTGGTATTGGGTCTAGACCTGGTCTAGACCACCCCTCCCCCGCTCACCGCCGCCTCACCGCCGCGCGCCCGCTCCAGCGCACCGGGGTGGTGGACGTATGCCGGGCTCCGTTCGACGGCGTCATACGTCCGGTGGAAGACCGGCGTCGCGGAGCCCGAGATCGGCGGCACGATCCACGACCAGTCGGCCCCGACCCGGCGCCCCCTGGCCTCCTCCTGGTCGAGGTGGGTGAGGAAGCGCAGCGACTCGGTGTGGTGGTCGGTGACGGTCACGCCGGCGCGGTCGAAGGAGTGCAGCACCGCACGGTTCAGCTCCACCAGGGCACGGTCCTTCCACAGGAAGCGGTCACTCGACGTGTCGAGGCCCAGCCGTTCGGCGACGCGTGGCAGCAGGTTGTAGCGGTCGGTGTCAGCGAGGTTGCGGGCGCCTATCTCGGTGCCCATGTACCAGCCGTTGAACGGCGCGGCCGGGTAGCAGACGCCACCTATCTCCAGGCACATGCAGGAGATGGCGGGCACCGCGTGCCAGCGCAGTCCCCATTCCGCCGCCCATTCGCCCTCCGGGTGGTGCAGGGGCACTTCCAACACGGCGTCGTGGGGCAGCGGGTACCAGCGCGGCGGCCCTTCGCTGCCCTGCACCACCAGCGGCAGTACGTCGAAGGGTGTGCCGGGGCCCCCGGGCCAGCCGAGCCGCCGGGCGAGGGCGGTGAGGCCGGCGTTGCGCGGATCGCCGGTCACCGATGTGACGCCGCCTTCGGTGGCGCGGTAGCCGGCGTACCGGATGAGCTGTTCGTTCCAGATGCGCGGGCCGGGGCGGCCCGGGGCGTCCGGGGCGAACACCGTGATCAGCGGCCGGATCCGGCCGCCGTTGCCGGCTTCGCGCAGGTGCGCGGCCGACTCGCGGGCGACCTCCGCGGCCGTGGTGAGCTCTCGGCGGTCCCGGATGCGCAGGGAGCGCCAGTACAGGCGGCCGATGCAGCGGTTGCTGTTGCGCCAGGCGACCCGAGCGCCGAAGACGAGTTCGGCCGTGGTGTGCCGGTAGGTGCCGGTGGCGTCGATCTCGGCCCGTACGGCGTCGATACGCCGCAGGGGGCCGCCGGGGACCGGCTCCTCGTCGTGGTGGAGCCGGATGAAGTCCTCGGCCTGCTCGTACAGCTTCTGCTGCTGCGCGTCCTGCCGAGCGGGCGCCCCGGACTCACTGCGGGGCTGAAAAGGAATCGGCCGACGGATCTGGTCCGCGGCTCGCCGACGGTACATCCGCATGATGCGCGCCCCCTGACGGTGGGGGTGCGCGCGAGCCGCTCCGCACGGCCCGCGCGCCTGTCCCCCGGTGATGCCGCCACAGTTACCCTTCGCGCCCCCTGATCCACCCTGTACGTGCCATATGCATGTGCCCCACCCGCAGCGCCGGTGCCCAAACCCCAGCTCAGCGGGGCGCCCGTGCATGGGCCAGGGGGCGCGTGAGGAAGTGCGCATGGGGCGCGGAAAGCCCGGCGCGCGCCCCCTCAGGTCCGTGTACGCGGCGCGGCGCTCGGCGTCAAGACCCGACCAGGGGGGAACGCGGGCAGCTGTGCAGTGGCATGGCCAGTTCGTTGAGCACCCTCTCCAGCCCGCGCAGGTGATGTAGTGCCGCCTCGGCGCCGGGATGGTGGTGCTGCGCGGCAGCCCGGTGGGCGGTGGGCGCCGACGCGGTCAGCAGCCGGGCGCCACCCGGCGTCACCAGCGCCTGGACAGCGGCCTCGACGCGACGGCAAGCAGCGGCCAGTCGGGCGTCGTGCGAGGCCTGCGGGTCGGCCGCGACGGAGACGAGGCCGCGCACTTCGACGGCGCAGACATCGAGCAGCGCAAGGACCTGGCGTGCGCGGGCCTTGCGCGCGCGCAGGGGACTCAGTGGGTGCACCAACGGGGCCAGGGAGAGCCGCGCCCGGCCGATCAGCACCTCAAGCTCCGCGGCGAGCGGCTCCGGGTCGGCGTCCGGATCGCCGGCCAGCCGGTGCGCGGCGACGGTGGTGCAGCTGTGCACGCCGCGCACCGCACGTTCGATCCAGGCGTTGGTCGCGGTGTGCGTGGTTACGGGCAACACGAAGGCCACGGCCAGGGCCGCACCCAGCGCGCCGACGCCGGTCTCGGCCAGGCGGAGAACCAGCAGGCCGGGTTCGAGCACCCCGAGCAGACCGTAGAGCAGTGCCACCATCAGCGTCACTGCCAGCATCATCCAGCTGTACGAAACCGGGGCGGTGTAGAAGATCGCGAAGACGCACACCGCCACGAGAACAGCCGTGAGGGCGACCGACCCGTGCACAGGGACTGCGACGAGCAGCCCTGCGGCGATGCCGACGACGGTGCCGAAGACCCGGCGGAAGCCCCGGATCAAGGTCTCACCGCGTGAGGCGGTGTTGACGAAGATCCACCAGGCGGCGCCGACGGCCCAGTACCAGCGATCCTGCGAGAGCAGCTGCCCGATGGAGAGGGCGAACGCCCCGGCGGCGGCCACCTGAATAGCCTGGCGGGTCGTCGTCCGCGCGAGGCCGCTGCCGGCGGGCGGGGCGGGCATGACGGGCGTGGGCAGCGTGCGCTCGTAACACCAGACGACGAAGCGGACGGTCGACGAAGCAAGGATGGCGAGGAAGACGGCGGAGTAGAGCTCGGGAAGCTCCTCGGGTGTCGTGTCCAGGAACTGCGTCACGAAGTAGGTCATGAAACCGAAGACGCCGAGGGCATGGCCTCGTGGACCCCAGCGGCGGACGTACACCCCGGCAGCTGCGACGACGAGAAACGCCACGTCTCGCAGCAGAGGGAAGTCGTGCAACCCGGCCGCGAGGGCGAGTACCGGGAATCCGACGGCGGGGAGAAGCGCGGTCGTGACCTTCTGGCCGCGGATCGTCGTGTCGGTGACCGTGAAGAGAGCGAGGAGCGCGGCGAGCCCGCCGGTGATCACTGCGGTGAGGGTGTGACCGGTGAGGGCGCAGACGGCCACCGCCAGTCCGACGCCGAGGACGGACCGTACGGCGCTGCGCAGACGCAGCCTCCCGGGATCCGGACCCACGAACATCGTCTTCAGCACTGATTCCCGCCCTTTTCGCATTCCTGCATGAAAAAGGCGCCGCGGAATCCCGCAGCGCCATCGACTGCCTCTATCAGACCATCTCCGTCCCACTGGCTCAAGTCGGCTCCGTTGGAGTGGGCCATTGGCACATTCTTTGGCCGTCGCAACGCGCGCTTGGAAGCCAACGGGCCACTGCGCGGCCGCAGGCCGTACATTCAGGAGTGGGCGTTTTTCCTGGTTCGTCCGCACCCTCTGAAGGCAGGCGCCGCACATGATCACTGTGGGAGTCGAGGAGGAGTACCTTCTGCTCGATCCGGTCACCGGCCTGCCGATGCCTCTGGCCGAAGAGGTCCGCGGGTTCTCCGGTCTGGCCCCCGTCGTGGCGCACCAGGAGGTGCATCCCGAGCTGCTTCAGGCGCAGGTGGAGGTCGCCACCCCCGTGTGCACGGACCTCCACGAGGTCGGAGGTCACCTGCTGCGGCTGCGCCACGCCATCGGCGCCGCCGCCGAAGAGCTCGGCTGTCGGCTCGCTGCCTGCGCCACAGCCCCTTTCAGTCAGGCGGAACCGGTGCCGGTGAGCCGCTATCCGCGCTACCTCGCCCTGCGGGACCAGGCGCCGCAACTGGTCGCGGAGCAGCTGATCAACGGGATGCACGTACACGCGGCGGTACCTGATCCGCAGATGGGCGTCGCCGTTCTCAACCGGATCAGGGTCTGGCTGCCGGTGCTCGTGGCCATGTCGGCGAACTCACCGCTGTGGGACGGCTGCGACACCGGCTTCGCCAGCTGGCGCACGATGGTCTTCGGACGCTGGCCCGTCAGTGGGCCGCCGCCGCGCTTCACCGACCTGGGCGACCACGAGCGCCGGGTGGCCGACCTGCTCACGTCCGGGGTCATCCAGGACAAGGGCCAGATCTACTGGCAGGCCCGTCTCTCCGACAAGTACCCGACTGTCGAAGTGCGCTGCATGGACGTCCAGCTGCGGGCCGACGACGCCGTCATGTTCGCGGGGATCGTACGCGCGCTGGTCGCCACCGCCATCCGCGAGGAGAAAGCCGGTGTTCCGGTTCCCGAGTGCTCTCCGGAGCTGCTGCACGGCGCGAACTGGCTTGCCGCCCGGCACGGGATCAGCGGTTCGCTGGTGTCGCCCGCAGGCGAGCGACGCAGCGCGGCCGACGTGCTCCACCTGCTGATGGAGCACATCACGCCCGCTCTGGAGGAATCGGGGGACATGAGAGAGGTGAGGGGCCTGGTTCATCGCCTCATGCGGCAGGGCACACCTGCGGACCGGCAACGCCGCGCGCTCGCCGAAGGCCTGCCGGCGCTCATCGACCTGATCACCGTACAGAGCACAGCCCCATGACGACTGCCGTGATCCGTCACCGCGGGGAGCGGGGCGTGACGAGTGGCGCACTCTCGACCACCGCTCCTACAAAGATCGCTCACTTCTCTCGACGGCGGGTGCCTTCCCTGGTTCTGCCAGGTGTCACGTGGCGCTCGGGGTGGCGACGTACGTACTCCTCCTCCAGTTGCCGCATACGCACACTGTGGGCCTGCAGGGCAGCGGGCGAGCCGTGCATGAATGTGTCGTGCCGACTGCGATGGACGGCTTCCAGCTCACGTTGCAAATCGTGCTCGTCCAGCCGCGCGGGCTCGACGCCGCCCTGGTGTTCGGACTCCGGCATGAGCGCTGCCTCTCGGATGCGGTAGCAAGGTCGCGTGTAGCAAGGTCGTGTACAGCGAGGTCGTCCCCCACAGTTCACTTCACAACCGCGGAAAGTACCCCTTCCATGATGCGCGCGAAGTGCGCCGGGGGCAGCGGAGCCGAACCCGAGGCGCGGGTGACGGCCGGCACGTGCTTACGACCTCCCCCACGATACGGAGCGGGCTCCCTATCGTGGGGGAGGTCGTAAGCCCTTGAGCCCGAGCCGCCCGGCTCTGCCACTGGTCCATTGGTACTGTCATTCAGCAGATGCCCAGGCCAGAAGGAGGCCAACGGATCATGGCGGTGGACGAGCTCGACACCCGCATCCTGCGGCTGCTCATCGAGCAGCCGCGCACCAGCGTGCGCGAGTACGCCCGCATCCTCGGCGTCGCTCGTGGGACTCTCCAGGCGCGGCTCGACCGGCTGGAGCGCGAGGGCGTGATCACCGGCACGGGGCCGAACCTGTCCCCCGCCGCGCTCGGGCACCCGGTGCTCGCCTTCGTGCACATCGAGGTCACGCAGGGGCATCTGGACGATGTGGGCGATGCGCTGGCGGCCGTACCGGAGATCATCGAGGCCTTCTCGATCACGGGCGGCGGCGACCTGCTGACGAGGGTGGCCGCGCGTGACAACGGCCACCTGGAGGATGTGATCCAGCGGCTGATCCAACTGCCCGGCGTCGTACGGACCCGGACGGAGGTGGCGCTGCGGGAGCGCGTGCCGCACCGCCTGCTTCCGCTGGTCGAATCTGTGGGCAGGGCGGCCGGCAGAGCGAAGTGACGGCCTTGGCATGCTGAGGTCATGGACAGTCCGCACCGTCCCTCGGTCATCTTCGATCTCGACGGCACTCTCGTGGACAGCGAGCCGAACTACTACCTGGCCGGCCGCCGGCTGCTCGCCGAGTACGGCGTCACCGGCTTCACGTGGGAGGAGCACATCCGTTTCATCGGGATCGGCACCCGCGAGACGCTGGCGGCGCTGCGGGCGCGGTACGGGATCGGGGCACCGCTCGACGAGTTGCTCGCGGGCAAGAACCGCGTGTATCTGGAGCTGGCCGGAGCCTCGACCGAGGTGTTTCCCGAGATGCGGAAGTTCGTGGCGCGGCTGCACTCCGAGGGGACCCCGATGGCCGTCGCCTCCGGGTCGTCGCGCGCCGCCATCGAAGCGGTGCTGTCGGCCACCGGTCTGGACGCCCTGATCGCCACCGCGGTGTCCGCCGAAGAGGTTCCGCACGGCAAGCCCGCGCCCGACATCCTCCTGGAGGCCGCGCGCAGGATCGGCGCGGCTGCCGCCGACTGCGTGGTGGTGGAGGACGCGCCGGCCGGCGCAGCGGCGGCGCATGCCGCGGGAATGCGATGCGTCGCCGTACCCTACGTACGCGGGACGGACAGTGACCCTGCGTTCGCGACGGCCGGGTTGCTCTTCCCCGGCGGTCAGGGCGAGTTCACCGCGCAGGCTGCGTACGACTGGCTCGGGCGGCCGTAGCGCGCCCCGAGCGGGAGATCACCGGACCTTCACAGACACCCCACCGTTCCCCCGGGGCGGAGCGGATGCGAACATGCGGTTCGACAGCAGTCGCATTTCCTGAGGAAACGGAGACACATACGTGAGAACTGGGGGCATGTCAGTCCGCCGCTGGGGGACGGCGCTCGTGGCGTCCACGGCGGCATTCGTGGTGATCACTCCCACGGCCACCGCTCAGGCGGTCGCGGGTCCTTCGGTCAGCGCGAAGGGCGCGTTCCTGCTCGACAGCAAGCCGAACCGCACGCTGTGGAGCAAGTCCGCCGACACAAAGCGGCAGATGGCCAGCACGACGAAGATCATGACGGCCGTCGTGGTGCTGGAGACGCGGGGCGTGGACCTCGACAAGAGGCTCACCGTCAAGCAGAGTTACCGCGACTACGTCGCGGGCAGCGGCGGTGGGAGCACGGCCGATCTGAAGACGGGCGACAAGCTCTCGGTGCGTCAGCTGCTGTACGGGCTACTGGTGCCGTCGGGCTGCGACGCCGCCTACGCCCTCGCCGACGCGTTCGGCACGGGCAGCACCGAGGCAGCCCGCACCACGTCGTTCATCTCCAAGATGAACAAGAAGGCAGCCGACTTGGGCATGACGAATACCAAGTACGACTCCTTCGACGGCATTTCGCGGGCCGGCAACAACGTCACCACTCCGCGCGACTTGGCCAAGCTGGCCCGGCGTGCCATCGGCAACTCGACCTTCGGGTCGGTCGTCAAGTCGATCAGCACCAGGCAGGTCGCTTCCAACGGCCGGGTCTACACCTGGCACAATACGAACAACCTGCTCGATTCATACAACGGCGCGATCGGCATCAAGACCGGCACCGGTTCCGTCGCGGGCCGCTGCCTGGTGTTCGCCGCCAAGCGGGGCGACCGTACCGTCGTCGGAGTCGTCCTCAACGACCCCCAACGGTACACGGACGCCAGGAAAATGCTCGACTGGGCGTTCAACACCCGCACCTCGATGAAGCTCCGCACGCTCCCGGCGGGAGCCCAGCAGGACTAGTACCGACGGGGTGCTCCGTCGCCGCCGAAGAGCGCCCCGGCCGTGTCCGTTGCGGCCGGGGCGGCTCTGTTGCGGGGTCTCAGTCGCCCTGCGTACCTCAGTCGTCCTGCGCCGCCGCGGATTCCGCCGCTGCGGCGGCGTCGACCACCAGGACGCGTCCCCCGCGGCTCACCGTCGCCCTGGCTCCCGGCCGGCCACGCGTGCGGGGAGCAGCGGTTGGGTACGTGAGACGAACTTCTTGACCAGGGTCAGAGCGCGCGCACTGTAGGGGGCGTAGAGCAGCCGCATGGTGTCAGGGGCTAGGGGCTTGGAGAGCACCGGCTTGCGGTGGCTGAACGTGTGGAACGAGTAGGCGCCGTGGTAGGCGCCCGTCCCGCTCTCGCCCACTCCCCCGAAGGGCAGGCCGGCGACGGTGGCGTGCGCCATGGGGATGCCGAAGTTGACGGCGCCGGAGGAGGTTTCGCGTACCAGGCGGCCGCGGGCTTCCTTGGAGTGCGTGAAGGCGTACAGGGCGAGCGGCTTGTCGCGGGCGGTGATGAACTCCACCGCGTCACCGACTCCGCCGACGGTGAGCACCGGCAGGACGGGGCCGAAGATCTCCTCGGCCATGACCGGGTCGTCGCCGGTGATGTCGGTGATGACGGTCGGCGCGAGGTACAGGTCGTCCTCGTCCGCCGAGCCGCCGACGACGACGCGCCCCTTGCCGAGCAGCCCGGTCAGCCGCTGGTGGTGGCGCCGGTTGACGATGCGGCCGTAGCTCTCGCTGCGCCGGGGGTCTTCCCCGTACATCGCGGTGACGGCAGTGGCGAGGGCGGCGAGCAGCGGCTCCTTGGCGGCCTCGGTGACGAGGACGTAGTCGGGAGCGATGCAGGTCTGTCCGGCGTTGACGAACTTGCCCCAGACGATGCGGCGGGCGGTGGCGTCCGGGTCTGCGCTCTCGTCGACGTACACCGGTGATTTTCCGCCCAGTTCGAGCGTGACGGGCGTGAGGTTACGGGCCGCGGCGGCGGCCACGATGCGGGCGACCGTGCCGTTGCCGGTGTAGAGGATGTGGTCGAACTTCTGCTCCAGCAGAGTCGTGGTCTCCGGCACGCCACCCTCGACGACAGCCACGGCCCGGGTGTCGAGGTACGCGGGGATCAGGCGGGCCAGCAGCGCGCTGGTCGCCGGGGCCAGCTCGCTCGGCTTGAGCACCGCCGCGTTTCCGGCACTGAGCGCGCCGACGAGGGGGCTGAGTGTCAGCTGGAGCGGATAGTTCCAGGGGGCGATGATCAGTACGACGCCCAGCGGTTCGGGCACGATGCGGGCGCGGGCGGGGAGCAGGTTCAGCGGCGTCCGCACGGCGGCCGGGCGCATCCACCGGGTCAGATGGCGCAGCGCGTGGTCGATCTCCGTGACGGTGGTGCCGATCTCCGTCAGGTGCGTCTCGAAGGCGCTCTTGCCGAGGTCGGCGGCCAGGGCCGATTCGATGGCTCCGGTGTGCTCCAGCAGCATCCGCCTCAGTGCGGTCAGCTGTCCGGCGCGCCAGGACCGGGGACGCGTGACGTGGGCGTCGAAGGCGGCGCGGAGGCCGGACGTCAGTGCGGCGATGCCGACGGCGTCGAGATGCTCCGGCGCGTGCGGGTCAGTGGTTATGCCCATGACGGGATGCCTTTCGGGAAGCGTCGGTGGTGCCGGACTGCAGGTGTGAGTGCCTGACCCAGGTTTGCACAACCTGACATTCAGTGCAACGATTGTCAGCATGTTGGACGAACGGGTTGGACGGATCCTCGACGCCGCGTACCTGTGCTTCACCCGGCACGGAGTGCGCCGTACCACCATGGAGGACATCGCACGCGAGGCGGGCATGTCACGCGGAGCGGTGTATCAGTACGTACGCAACAAGGACGACGCGTACCGCCGGGTCGCCCAGCGTCTTTTCGACGAGGCGCTGACGGCCTCGCGGGCGAGCGCCGACGCCGACGGAAGCCTGACCGACCAGGTCACCGCCCTCCTCACGGCCAAGCTGGAACTGGTTCTGCGCATCTGGCGGGACAGCCCGCACGCCGCCGAGCTCCTGGGCTCCGAGGCCCGCCTGACGACCGATCTGGAGGCGCAGTACACGGCCGCCATGGCCGAGCTGCTCACCGGCACCATCCGGTCCCGGCGCCCGGACGCCGACGCCCCTGAGCTGGCGGAGCTGCTGCTCGCGCTCACCCGCGGCCTGGAGGCCGACCTTTCGGACCCGCACGTGCCCCTGCGACGGCTGCGCCACGGCGTGGCACTTCTCCTCGCGGGCTCTGCCGCACCCCTGGACCAGGAGTCATCATGACCGCAGTTCTGATCACCGGCACGTCGTCGGGCATCGGCAGGATCACCGTCGAGCGGCTGGCCCGCCGGCCGGGGCTCACCGTGTACGCGACTGCCCGGCGCCCCGAGGCGATCGCGGATCTCGCCGAGTCAGGCGCCCGCGTTCTGGCGCTGGACGTCACCGACGAGGAGTCCATGCGCGCCGCAGTCGAAACCGTGGAGGCGGCGCACGGCGCGGTGGGCGCCCTGGTCAACAACGCGGGTTACGGACAGTACGGCACGGTCGAGGAGACCGATCTGGACGCGGTACGGCGCCAGTTCGAAACGAACGTGTTCGGGCTGAGCCGCATGGCCCAGCTGGTGCTGCCCGGCATGCGGGCCCAAGGCCGCGGGCGCATCGTCAACGTCGGCTCCATGGGCGGACGGCTCGTCTTCCCGGCCGGCGGTTATTACCACGCCAGCAAGTACGCCGTCGAAGCCCTCAGCGACGCACTGCGCTTCGAGGCGGCGCCGTTCGGCATCCGGGTCAGCCTCGTCGAGCCCGGTCTGATCCGCACGGCCTTCGGTGAGACCGCCGCCCGCACCCTGGGCGGCTCGGCCGCGCCGTCCGGGCCGTACGCCGGGCTGAATCTCGCCGCCGGCGAGCAGATGGCGAAGTCCTACCGGTCGAAGGCGCTCAGCGCCCCGCCCGAGGCCGTGGCCCGGGTGATCGAGCGGGCCGTCCTCAGCACCCGGCCGCGCGCACGGTACGTCGTCACGCCGGCGGCGAAGGCACTCGTTCATACCCGCCGGCTGCTCGGCTCCCGTGTCTTCGACGCGTATCTGCGCGCGCAGTTCAGGGCTGCCTGAGGGAGACGGACACCCTTTGCGCGCCCGGTCGCGTCCCCGCGCCGGGCGCGCAGGGACGACGGCCGCCACCGCATCACCCGGGTGGCCAGTGCGGCGTACCCGACACCGATGACGAGCGAGGCGGCCAGCGCGACCATCGGGAACTGGCCCTCGAAACGCGGGAAGACCTGCCAGTGCGTCAGGTAGATGTAGAGCGAACTGCCCGCGAGTACGCCCGCGACGCGGTTGACCAGGGCCAGGCTCGGCACACTCCGGACCCAGATCAGCAGCGTCAGGCCACCGATGACGACGCCCTCCCGGACCGGGTCCCCGAGGAAGAACCCCGGCACGGCCAGCACGGCAGCGGTGTTCACCAACAGCCGCTGCCCCACAGTGGTTGCTTTCCCCGCGGCCCAGCCCAGCGCGAAGAGCCAGCAGACCCCGACCACCAGGGGCACATGGCCTCGGGTATCCAGGCCGAAGAGGTCGTAGCGGCCGATCAGCGCGAGGGACGCCACGGCCAGCGGGAAGAGGAACGGCAAACGCCTCTCCGCGCGGTCCACCACGGGCACGGACAGCACCGCGGCGAGGGCGACGAGCAGGTAGACCAGTACCTCGATGAACCAGAAGCCGTCGTTCGGTCCGAGGAGGCTGGTGAGCAGGAAGACGTTGGTGAACCCGTAGTCGTTCGTGACGAGCAGCATCAGAGCCAGCCAGGCCATACTCGGCACGGCGATCCGCGCGATACTCCGCGCCACGTTCCGCAGGCGGTCTCGGCGGTCGGCGCGGCCGAGGTGGAAGCGCGCGAAGTTGTACCCCGCCACGCCCAGCAGCACGTGGGCTCCGCCCTTCACTGTGAAGAGTCCGATGTGTGAGCCGACGATCAGGACGATGGCCGCGGCACGCAGGGCGACGGTGGTGTCCAGTGCGCGGCGGCGCGTGCTCCGCAGCTCGCCCGCCGACTGCCTTGTCGCTCGCCGCAGTTCACGGATCGCCATAGTGTGCCAGCTGTCGGGAAGATGCCCCAGGGCTCCTTCGAGGTGCAGTGACAACTCGACGTACGACAGGGAATCGCCGCCCAGGCCCACGAAACTGCTGCCGTCGGTGACGTCGTCCCGGTCGAGGATCCGCGCGTACAGCCGGCGCAGATCAACGCGTTCCGGGGACGCCTGCCGTTGTGCCGGGACGGATACCTCTGCGCCGGCAGCCATCTCGCTCCGGGTCAGCTCACGGACCGCGCGGTAGTCGGGCTTTCCCGTGGCGAGCCGGGGCAGTTCCGGGACGACACTGACACGCACGGCGCGCGCCGGCAGGCCGCACTCCGCGGTCACCAGACGCCGCGCCCGAACGTCGTCGCCCACGCCCGGGTGCCCTGTGACAGCCACCGCCAGCCGGTCGTCGTCGACGGTGCAGCAGGAGGTGATCCCGTGTCGCCGCAGCATGACCTCCACCTGCTGGGAGTCGATCCGCAGGCCGAGGATCTTGGCGAACCCGCTGCGCCGTCCGACGACTTCGTAGAGTCCGTCCGGTGTACGCCGTGCGATGTCCCCGGTGTGCAGTTCGTCGACCGTGCGGCCCAGCCGGAGGTCTTCCGGCGTTCGCGCGTAGCCGAGCATGACGTTGGGTCCGGCGTACACCAGCTCACCGGTGTTCTCCGCGGGCCAGTCAGGCAGCGGCTGGAGCCGGAAGGAGCCGCCGGGGATCGCGAGTCCGGCTGCCTCGGGACGGCTTTCCGCGAGATCCGGCGGCAGGTAGGCCATACGGGCCGTCGCCTCGGTCTGCCCGTACATCACGAAGAGGTCCCAGCCGGCGGCCCGGCCAAGGGCGGCGTACCGGGCGACCCGGTCGGGCGCCAGCCGCCCGCCCGCCTGGGTGATGTAGCGCAGGTGGGGCAGGTCCATGGTGGCGAAGCCGACCCGGTCGAGGAGGTCGAAGGTGTACGGGACCCCGGCGAACGCGGACCCGCGGCCTGCCCGGAACAGCTCCCAGAAGCAACGGTCGGCGACCGACAGGTCGGTGAGGATCAGGCCGGCGCCGCGCAGCAGATGGCTGTGGATGACGGAGAGCCCGTAGCAGTAGTGCATCGGCAGGGTGGTGGCGGCGCGGTCGGTGTCCCGGATGCCCAGGTACTCGGCGATGGACTCGGCGTTGGCCTGAAGGTTCTCGTGCGACAGCCGGACGAGCTTCGGTGATCCCGTCGAGCCCGAGGTGCTGAGCAGCAGCGCCAGATCCGGGTGCAGGTCGTGCGCGGAGACCGGCCGCCGCTCGTCGAGGACCCACGTCCCGCCGTCAGGGCGCGCCACAATGTCCGGGTCGTACGCGTCGATGAGTGACCGCACCGCCTCAGGATGGTCGCCGGGCACGAGCAGGACGGGGTGCCCGGCCGCCAGGGCCGCGAGGTGGACGACGAGGGCGTCGACGGTGGCGGCGCCGACGAGCAGGACCAGTCGACGGGCCGGGCCGAGCCGGCGGGCCGTCGCGTCCACCCGTTCGGCGAGCTCACGGTAGGACAGCGGGCCGTCGGCGGTGATGACTGCCGTGCGGTCGCCGTGAGCCGACAGGCTGCTGGCGAACGGGACGGTCTTGGTGCCTGGGAGCAGGCCGGAAGGTGCTGTCACGATCCCATTTTAGGAAAGGCTTACCTGATATGACAGTCACAGGGACGTTACATCCCACCCGCGGACGATCCGCGGAAAAGCTGCTGATAGGTTCGGCTTCGCCGCTCGACGAGGGCGGGCGAACGTTGCGTACGTCACTCTTGACGTTTAGGTTAGCTTTACCTTATTTATGGGGCGTTCACAGGTTCCCCGCGGCACCGCTACGCCGCTCGCCCCTGACGACGCGATGCGCGGCGACGGGTGCGAGCCATGCAGGAAGGCTTCCCATGCGACGCCCCTTGGTCCGACGTCTGACCGCGCTCTGCGCGGCAGCGATCCTTCTCCCCGCCGTCGCAGGCTGCGGCAGTGACCTCGACGACGCCGGGCTCGTGATCTACTCCGGTCGCAACGAGAATCTGGTCAAGCCGCTCCTGGAAGAACTGGAGAAGGCCGTCGGCACGACGGTCGCCGTCCGCTACGGCGACAGCGCCGAACTGGCAGCCCAGATCCAGGAGGAGGGCGACAAGACCAAGGCCGGCCTGTTCTTCTCCCAGGACGCCGGAGCCCTCGGTGCCCTCTCGACGAAGGGTCTGCTGAAGAAGCTGCCGCAGGCATCGCTGAACCGGGTCGACCCGGCGTTCCGGGGCGGCGCCGGCGACTGGGTCGGCACATCGGGCCGCGTCCGCGTCCTCGCCTACAACCCCGGCCAGGTCAGCAAGGTGCCGGACAGCGTGCACGAGCTGACCAAGCCCGAGTGGAAGGGCAAGGTCGGATACGTCCCGACCAACGCCTCCTTCCAGTCCTTCGTCACCGGCATGCGCGTCCTTGAGGGCGACAACGCCACGCGCACCTGGCTCAAGGGCCTCAAGGCCAACGACCCCAAGGTGTACGAGAGCAACCTCAAGGTGCTGGACGCGGTCGGCGAGGGACAGGTCTCCCTGGGGCTGGTCAACCACTACTACTGGTACGAGCAGGTCGCCGAGAAGGGCGAGGCCAAGGTCGGCGCGAAGATTCACTTCCTGCCCGGCGGCGACCCGGGTTCGCTCGTCAACACGGCCGGAGTCGGCGTCCTCAAGGGCAGCGACCAGGCCCCGGTGGCGCAGAAGGCCGTGGACTTCCTGCTCTCCAAGAAGGCACAGACGTACTTCGCGGACGACACCAAGGAGTATCCGCTGGCAGCCGGTGTCACCAGTACGGTCCAGGACCTGCCGGCGCTGGACTCGCTCGATGCGCCAAAGATCGACCTCGGCGAGCTCGAATCGCTTCAGGAGACCCTGAAGATGCTCCAGGACGTCGGGATGGTCTGAGCCGTCATGCCCATCAAGGGTCCCGTCGAAGCGACGGATCCCGCCGCCCGCCCGCCCGGCCCTCCCGAGCCGGGCGGGCGGCTGCGCGCCGCCCGCCGACCACCGGCCGTCCTGACCATTCCCGCAGCCGTCGCCGCGGTGTTCGCGCTGCTTCCTCTCGGTTACCTGGGGGTGCGCTCTCTGGAGCGCGGCCCCGCCTTCGCCTGGGACGTCGTCGCGGACGAGCGCACGGCCCAACTGCTCGGCCGCAGCCTGGGACTCGCCGCCGTCGTCGTAACGGCCTGCCTGCTGCTGGGCGTATCGCTGGCCTGGCTGACCGTACGCACCGCCCTCCCCGGCGCCCGGGCCTGGTCGGTGCTGGTGACCCTGCCGCTCGCCGTGCCCAGTTACGTCGCCGCGTTCGCGTGGCTGTCCGCGTTCCCCGAACTCGCGGGCTTCACCGGGGCGGCGCTCGCGCTGACGCTGGTGAGCTTCCCGTACGTCTATCTGCCCGTCACGGCCGCGCTGCGGGGCACCGATCCGGCGCAGGAGGAAGTCTCCCGCTCGCTCGGTCTCGGCCCCCTGCGGACGTTCCTGCACGTCACGCTTCCACAGATACGCCCCGCAGCGGCCGGGGGCGCGGTGCTGGTCGCGCTGTACGTGCTTTCCGACTTCGGCGCAGTGTCCCTGATGCGCTACGACACCTTCACCCGCGGCATCTACAACTCCTACCGGGCCAGCTTCGACCGGACCCCGGCCGCCGCGCTCAGCGTCGTACTGGTGGTGATGACCGTCCTGCTGGTCGCCGCCGAAGCGCGAACCCGCGGCCGCGCGGGGCACGCCAGAACGGGTACGGGGACCGCCCGCCCCGCCGTCCCGGTGCCGTTGGGCCGATGGCGGGCACCCGCGCTGGCATGGTGCGCGGCCGTCACCGCCGTCGCGGTGCTCACTCCGCTGGCCACACTCGGGTACTGGCTCGCCGTCGGCAGCTCCGCGACATGGGACCCCGCCGGGCTCCTCGACATCGCCGGCACGACCCTCGGCGTCGCCGCCGCGGGCGCCGCGCTCACCACCCTGCTCGCCCTGCCTGTCGGGATCATCGCCGCCCGCCACCAGGGACGGGCCGCCCATCTGCTGGAGCAGTCCGCCTACGCGGGCCACGCGCTCCCGGGCATCACTGTGGCGCTGTCCCTGGTCTTCTTCGCGGTCCGTTACGCCGAACCGCTCTACCAGGAACTCCCGCTGCTGGTCTGCGCATACGCCGTGCTCTTTCTGCCGGTCGCGGTGGCCGCCACGCGGGCCGCGGTGCTTCAGTCCCCGCCAGTCCTGGAGGACGTCGCCCGCTCGCTCGGCCGCAGTCCGCTGCGCGTGCTGCGCGAGATCACGGTGCCGTTGGCCGCGCCCGGCGTCGCTGCCGGGGCCGCACTGACCTTCGTCGTGTGCATGAAGGAACTGCCCGCGACCCTCCTGCTGCGTCCCACCGGTATGGACACCCTCGCCACCCGTCTCTGGACGGAGACCGGAACCGGATCGTTCGCCGCCGCCGCGCCCTACGCGGCGGTGCTGATCCTGCTGGCCGCCATCCCCTCCTACCTCCTCGGGAGGCACCGCACATGAACGATCTTCAGATCACCGGAGTGTCCAAGGCATACGGCCGCGGCCGACCGGGCGAGGCAGCCGTGCTCGACGGGCTCGACCTGACCGTCCCCGGCGGCGCCCTGGCCGCCGTGCTCGGCCCCTCGGGCTGCGGCAAGACCACTCTGCTCCGCGTGATCGCCGGTTTTCTGCGCGCCGACGCGGGCACCATTTCCGTCGGCGGACGCACCCTGACCGGCCCCGGAGTGCATCTGCCCCCGGAGAACCGCCGCATCGGTATCGTCCCCCAAGAGGGCGCGCTCTTCCCGCACTTGAGCGTCGAACGGAACGTGGCCTTCGGACTCCCCGACCTCGACCGCAGCGCCCGGCGGCGCCGTACACAGGAGATGCTCGACCTGGTCGGCCTCGATGGCTACGGCGACCGCATGCCGCACGAGCTCTCCGGCGGCCAGCAGCAGCGCATCGCCCTGGCCCGGGCCCTGGCGCCGCGCCCCGCGCTGGTCCTGCTCGACGAACCGTTCAACGCCCTCGACAGCAGCCTGCGCACGGGTGTCCGGACGGACGTACGCACCGCGCTGCGCGCTACCGGAGCCACCGCGCTCCTGGTCACCCACGACCAGCAGGAAGCCCTTTCCATGGCGGACCTGGTCGCCGTCGTCCGTAACGGGAGGATCGCCCAGTGCGACACCCCGCAGGCGGTCTACGGCCGCCCGGCGGACCCCTGGGTGGCCCGCGTCGTCGGTGACACGGTCCTGCTCCCCGGCACCGCCGACAGCAGCACGGCAGCCACTCCCCTGGGCCGGCTGCCCCTCACCGCGCCCGAGGGTGCCCGGCGCGAGGGCACCGTCCTGCTACGGCCCGAGCAACTGCAACTCACCGGGAGCGAAACGGCGGTTCAGGGCACCGTGACCGAGGTGACCTTCTTCGGGCACGACGCGATGGTCGCCGTATCCGTCGACGGCCTGGAGGCCCCGGTCGAGATCCGAGTCGCCGGACCCGTTGCCGTACGTCCGGGCCAGCGCACCGGTATCCGAGTGACGGGCGAGGCGTCGATCCATATCTGAGGGCCACGCCTGAGGGGCACGTCTGAGGGCCATGTCTGAGGCCGTATCTGAGGGGCGAGTCCTCCCACGCGTGCCCTTTTTGCCTGACGCGGCGTTGGACGGGGCATGAATGTGAATCGCCTTCTCCAAGCCGCCGCAGCAGGCACCGTCGCTCTCGCGGCCTTCGCGCCTGCCGCCCAGGCCGACAACACGTCGCCCGGCCGGTCACCGTTGAGCGGCCTCAGCGCCGAACCGCTGACGAAGAAGTCGCCCGGCCAGTCGGCCCCCGACGAGCAGGACCGGCTCGGCGAGGCCTTGGGCACCGGAGTCCGTCACGCCGCCCAGGGACTGCGATCGCTGCAACGCGGCAAGTAAGGCCCGGTCCCGGCGGTGAGCCGACTCACTGCGAGGAGTGGCGCTGCGGGTCCCGGGTATGGGCTCCGGCAATCACCGATGCGATACCAGCATTAAATGGTAAAAACCGGCGAAAGCATCACTGATGCAACGGAGAGAGGAGACTGCCATGGCCTCGAAGCGACGCCGCAAGAAGAAGGCACGTCGTAAGAACGGCGCGAATCACGGCCGACGCCCCCAGTCCTGAGAGGGTTCGGCAGGACCCTGTCTGCGGGCTCCCCCGCGTCGCACAGCACGCCGACGCGAGTGGACTCGGGAGACCGCAGGCCGGACCGGTCACGAGCGGGGGCGATTGAAGCCGTACAACGGGGTACCGGATGGCGCACGAAGAATTGTCCCCGCGTATCCAGGAGCTCATATGTCGTCCTCAGTCGTCGAGACCATCGACATCAAGGCGCCCGTATCCGTCAGCTGGGCTTTGTGGAGCGACGTCACGCGCTGGCCCGCCTTCCTGAGCCACGTCAAGCACGTCGAACCCATCGACGACCGGCTCTTCGCCTGGCAGGTCTCGCTGCCGGGCGCGGACAAGCGCTTTGTCGCGGAACTGACCGAGGTGGTGCCGGAGAACCGCATCGCCTGGAAAACCACCGAAGGCGTGCGCCACGCCGGGGTGGTCACCTTCCACCGCATCAGCGAGACGCAGAGCCGAGTGACGCTCCAGATCGAGTACGACCCGAAGGGCTTCATCGAGCACCTCGGCGCGCTCACCAACCTCGACTCCACGCTGGCCAATTACGACCTGGGCGAGTTCCAGCGCATGGCCGAACTCGAAGCGGGACAGGCCTAGCCAAGCGGGACAGGCCCAGCAAGGGCAGCCGCAGCTTGCGGCTCAGCGCCTTCGGGACGGCCCCGATCAGCCCAGGAAGCTGAGACGCACCTGGCGGTCGGGGTTGTCCTTGTTGGTGTCGACCAGACAGACCGACTGCCAGGTGCCCAGTTCCAGCCGGCCCGCCACCACCGGCAGCGTGGCGTGCGGAGGGACCAGTGCGGGAAGTACGTGGTCCCGGCCGTGGCCCGGCGTGCCGTGGCGGTGCTGCCAGCGGTCGTCGGCCGGGAGCAGGGTGTGGAGCGCCGCGAGGAGGTCGCTGTCACTCCCGGCGCCGGTCTCCAGGATCGCGATGCCTGCCGTCGCGTGCGGCACGAAGATATTGAGCAGGCCGTCCCTGCCGTGCGCGGCCTGCGCGAGGAAGCTTTCACACTCCTGCGTCAGGTCGGCCACCGTCTCGTCCGAGCCGGTGGCGACGCGCAGGATGCGGGTGGTGAAGACGTCGGACATGGATCCATCCTCTCTCAGGGACAGTATGTGAGGCGGCAGGCGGGGACCCCGCTACGCGTCCGGGAGGGCGTCCAGGTCGGGCTGGACCTCGACCGTGCATTCGGCGTCCTCGGGGCCGACGCCCTCCTCCTCGCGCCAGACGCAGATGCGCACATGGTGCACGCCCGAACCGTCGTGGTCCCACTGGGCCGCAAGGTCGCGCACCACCATCGCCGCCACGAACTCGGCATCCTCGGGCTCGGTAGCGGTGGTGATGGTCCCTCGGTAGCGCTCCCCCAGCGGGCGCCAGCCGGCGCTTCCCGCGGGCGCGTCCACCCGGTACACGTATTCGACGGTGGTCATTCCGGCACCGTACCCACATCACCGGAAAGTACCTGGGGAGCACCGGGAAGATCCGACCCGCCCACCCCGTTAGTAGAATCGTGAACAATATTGGGGTGCGGGACGTGGACGTAGTGGTCATCGGCGCCGGGCAGGCGGGGCTGTCCAGCGCCTTCCATCTGCGCCGCGCCGGCCTGGAGCCAGGCCGCGACTTCGTCGTCCTCGACCACTCCCCGCGCCCGGGCGGCGCATGGCAGTTCCGTTGGCCCACGCTGACGTACGGCAAGGTCCACGGCATGCATGCCCTGCCCGGCATGCAGCTGACGGGCGCCGACGGCGGCCGCCCCTCCGCAGAGGTCGTAGGGGAGTACTTCGCGGCCTACGAGCGCACCTTCGGGCTGCTGGTGCGCCGTTCGGTGGACGTGGCGGCGGTGCGCGGGAGCCAGAGCGACGGGCGGCTGCTGGTCGAGACGTCCGAAGGCATCTGGTCGGCGCGCGCCCTGATCAACGCGACGGGCACCTGGGACCGGCCGTTCTGGCCGCGCTACCCCGGCCAGGAGACCTTTCGCGGGCGGCAACTGCATACGGCGAACTACCAGGGGCCGCGCGAATTCGCCGGGCAGCACGTGGTCGTCGTGGGCGGCGGAACATCCGGCGTACAGCATCTGATGGAGATCTCGCTCGCCGCTGCCGGGACGACGTGGGTGACGCGTCGGCCGCCCGTCTTCCGCGAGGGGCCGTTCGGTGAGGACCAGGGGCGCGCGGCGGTGGCGCTCGTGGACGAGCGGGTGCGGCGCGGACTGCCGCCGCAGAGCGTTGTATCGGTGACCGGACTGCCCGTCACCGAGGCGGTCGCGCGGGCCCGGGCCGAGGGCGTGCTGGACCGGCAGCCGATGTTCGACACCATTACGCCGAACGGGGTGGCCTGGGCCGAGGGGCGGACCATCGACGCCGACGTGATCCTGTGGGCCACCGGTTTCCGTCCCGTGATCGACCATCTTGCGCCGCTGCGGCTTCGCGAGCCCGGCGGTGGCATCCGGCTGGACGACACCCAGGCTTCGCGCGACCGGCGGGTCCAGCTTGTGGGGTACGGGCCTTCTGCCAGCACCGTCGGGGCCAACCGGGCGGGGCGGGCTGCGGTGCGCCGGATCCTGCGGGTGTGGGAACAGGAGGCCGCGGAAGCGGAAGGCGAGCCGGTGCCGGTGAGTGCCGGGGACGCGGGCGGGGGCAGCTGAGCCCGTCAGCCTGCGTTCTTGCCGGCGCTCCTGCGGTTGGCGTTGAACTCCTCGACGTTTTTGCGCTGTTCGGCGTAGCTGTCGGTGAAGCGGGTGTCCCCGGGCGCCACGGTGACGAAGTAGAGCCAGTCCCCCGGTGCGGGCTTCAGCGCGGCGTCCATGGCCTGTCGGCCCGGGTTGCCGATCGGCGTGGGCGGCAGGCCGGGCCGCTCGTATGTGTTGTACGGGGTGTCGATTTTCGTGTCGGCGTGGGTGGTGTCGAGCGTCGAGCGGTCCAGCGCGTAATTGAGGGTCGAGTCCATCTGGAGCGGCATGCCCCGCCTGAGCCGGTTGTCGATGACGCGGGCGACTTTCCTCATGTCCTCGGGGGTGTCCGCCTCGGCCTGCACGATGCTGGCGACGACGACGTTCCGGTAGACCGCGGGCGCGGCTCCGAAGGCCTTGTCGGCCGTGTCGGCCATGTACGAGAGCAGGTCCGCCGGAGTCGTCTCCTCGCCGAGAGGGTAGGTGGCCGGGAAGAGGAAGCCCTCCGGGTTGCCCCGGGCCCCGCCCGGCAGTTTCAGGCGCGCCGACGCTGCCGCCTTCTCGGTGGTCCGGGGTACGACGCCCAGGGCCTTGTCGACCGCGGCGTACACCTGGGTGGAGCGCCACCCCTCGGGGATCAGGAGACTGCGCGACACGCCCCTGCCCGCGTCCTTCGCCAGCAGGGGCACCAGCACGACGGCACCGGCCACCGCCATCGCGCCCATCGCCAGCAGCAGTCGGCCGCGCCGGGTCAGCCGGGGCCCGTGCCGGGAGCGCCTGCATGCGGCCTGCTTCTTCATATCGGCACGCTAACCCGCACCGTGCCGTGTTCTCGGTAGCCAGGGGGCTGCGCCCGCGCCAGTCGCGGAGGCGAACACACGAACACGGGAGCGGTTGTTCCCTCGAACGCGTGGTCGTGCGGGGATTCGCTGCTCAACTCCCGTACGGCGCAGGATGCTTACGGTGCGCGATCGACGGGCTGCAGACCGCGACTGCGCTGTCCCACAGATCGCTGTCCCACAGATACACGAGCGAATCGCACAAGGAGAGCCACGATCATGAACCTCATCACCGACCTTCTCGCCGGCGTCTTCCACTTCCTGGGCTGGCTGGTCTGACCGAGGTCTCGCCCGGCGCCGCTTCTCCCCCGTCCCAGGGGAGGGGCGGCGTTGCCGCGTGTGTGGTGGATGACGCCTTCAGCGAGCGACGGGGGCGAGCCGGGCGTCCCTGCGCACCAGCGCGGCGTACCTGCCGTCCCGCGCGAGCAGCTCCTCGTGCGTGCCGCGTTCGACTGCTCTCCCAGCGTCCAGGACCACGATCTCATCGGCGTCCCTGACCGTGGAGAGCCGGTGGGCGATGGTGATCGTGGTGCGGCCCGCGGACAGCGCTGCAATGGCCTGCTGCACAGCGTGCTCCGTACGGGTGTCCAGGGCGCTCGTCGCCTCGTCGAGGATGAGGACGGGAGGGTCGCGCAGGATGGTCCGGGCTATCGCGAGGCGCTGCTTCTCGCCGCCGGAGAAACGGTGGCCGCGCTCGCCGACCAGGGTGTCGTATCCGTCCGGCAGGTCGGCTATGTGGTGGTGGATCTGTGCCGCCCGAGCAGCGGCGCGCAACTCGTCGTCGGTCGCGTCCGGCTTGGCGAAGCGCAGGTTTTCGGCGACGGAGGCGTGGAAGAGGTACGTCTCCTGGGAAACCACCCCCACGGCGCGCGCCAGCGTGTCGAAGTCCAGATCGCGCACGTCGACGCCGTCGAGGGTGACGCCGCCGCCGGTCACGTCGTAGAGCCTCGGCACCAGATAGCTGAGCGTGCTCTTGCCGGAGCCCGTGGGGCCGACGACGGCCAGGCTGCCGCCGGCCGGGACAGTGATGTCGATGCCGCTCAGCGTGGGGCCGTTCTTCTCGTCGTAGGCGAAGTCGACGTCCGCGAAACGGACTTCGCCGCGAATGTTGTCCAGCCGCACTGGTCCGGCGGGCTCGGTGATGTCGACCGGAAGGTCGAGATACTCGAAGATCCGCTGGAAGAGAGCGAGCGAGGCCTGCATCTGCACGCCGGTCGACAGGAGGCTGACGGCGGGACGGAAGAGACCCTGCTGGAGGGATACGAAGGCGACGAGCGTGCCGAGCGAGACGGCCGCGCCACCGGTCTGCATGGCCAGGCCCGCTGCCCAGTAGATGACGGCCGGCATCGCGGCCATGACGATCCCGATGGTGGACATCCGCCAGCGGCCCGCCATGTTGGACCGCACTTCGAGGTCGACGAGCCGCTCGGACTCGTCGGCGAACGACCGGGTGAGGGAATCGGCGCGGCCCATGGTGCGGCCCAGCAGGATGCCGCTGACCGACAGCGACTCGGTGACGGTGGCGGCCATCGAGGCCATCTGCTTCTGCCGCTGCGTCGTGATCCGCTTGCGCTCGCGCCCGACCCGGCGGCTGATCCAGACGAAGACCGGCAGCAGGAGCAGGGAGACGACGGTCAGCCGCCAGTCGAGCGCCAGCATGGCGACGATCGAGGCCAGGACCGAGGTCAGGTTGGAGACGAGCGAGGTCGCGGTGGAGGTCACCGTCGCCTGCATACCGCCGATGTCGTTGGCGATACGGGACTGGACCTCGCCGGTACGGGTCCGGGTGAAGAACGCCAGCGGCATACGCTGCAACTGGGCGTAGACAGCGGTGCGCAGGTCGTGCATGACGCGCTGGCCGACCGTCGTGGAGATCAGGGTCTGCAGCACGCCGAAGACGCTGGTCACGACGGCGGTGAGAACCATGCCGAGGGCGAGCAGGCTCAGCAGGCCGGTGCGCCCCTGCGGGATTGCGGTGTCGAGGATCTCCCTAAGCATGAACGGGGAGGCGACGGCCACGAGCGACGACAGGGCGACGAGCAGACCGACGACGGCGAGGCGGCCGCGGTACGGGCGGAAGAGGCGCAGGATACGGCCCACCTGTGCGGGCTCTTCCGGCACTGCCGGATCGCGGGGCGGGGGTGTCCAGGTGGGTCGATCGGGGTGCATGGGCTCCTTCGTGGGGGTGAGGCGTGGGGCTGAGATGTGGGGTGAGGCGTGGGGTGAGGCGTGAGCGTGAGGTCTCGGCAGTGTGGAGAATTCTGGATCCTAGCTCATTGTTACCTCTGTTCACAATGCACAAGGTCCTGATATTGTTCCCGTCATGAGTACTTCCGACGTCACCACGGACGCCGACGGCGTGCTGGCCGAGCAGCTTCTGCGCCTGACGCGCCGACTGCACCGGATCCAGCGCCTACAGATGGAACCGATCGGCATCACGCCCGCGCAGTTCAGACTGCTGCGGACCGTGTCGCAGTACGACATGCACCGGGAGCAGCCGCCGCGGATGGCGGACCTGGCCCGGCGCCTGGACGTGGTCCCGCGCGCCGTCACCACTCTCGTCGACGGCCTGGAGGCGAGCGACCGGGTGCGCCGGGTGCCCGATCCCGCCAATCGCCGGGTGATCAGGATCGAGCTCACCGAGACCGGCCGGGCCACACTCAGATCGCTGCGGAGCGCGCGCCGCTACGCCGCGGAGGACATCCTGGCTCCACTGACCGACGAACAGCGCGAGGTGCTCGGCGGCCTGCTGTCCGCCCTGGTCGACGGGATACCGGAGCGCGGCTGCTGACGTGGCAACAACCCCGGCTACCCGCCGAGATGCGGGAACCGGAATTCGGTGCGGCTGGTGGCTACCGTTCCCGGACGCAGCACGGTGCTTGGGTAGTCGGGCCGGTTCGGCGAGTCGGGCAGGTGCTGGGTTTCCAGGCAGATCGCCGAGTGGGGGCCGTGGCGGAGCCCCCCGGCGTCCGTCAGGGAGCCGTCGAGCTGATTGGCGGTGTAGACCTGGATGCCGGGTTCCGTGGTCCACACCTCCATGATCCGTTCGGCGCCGGGCGCGGTGAGCCGGGCGGCCCTGCGCAGGCCGCCGGGGGCAGCCGGTGCGCGGAGCACCCAGCAGTGGTCGAAGCCGCCGGCGAGCCGGACCTGTTCGTGGGGCAGCGCCATCCGCTCGCCCACCGGGTGCGGAGCGGTGAAGTCGAACGGAGTGTTCCGTACGGGGACCGGTGAACCCTCGGGGATGCCGTCCCCGCCGACGGGCAGGTAGGCGTCGGCGTCGACCTGCAGGGTGTGGCCGCGGATGTCTGCCTCGCCGGCCAGGTCGAAGTAGGCGTGGTTGGTGAGGTTGAGCACCGTCGGGCGGTCGGTCGTGGAGGCGTAGTCGACGGCCAGCGTGCCGGTGGCGTCGAGCGTGTACGTCACGGTGACATCGAGCGCGCCGGGGAAACCCATGTCCCCGTGGGGGCTGTGCAGGGTGAGCCGGAGCGCCACGACGTCTGCGGAGGCGGACGCAGGTGCCGAGATCCCGGTCTCGTACGGGAAGGCCTGCCACAGTCTGGCGTGGAAGCCGTCGGGGCCGCCGTGCAGTGCGTGCCCGCGGTCGTTGGCGGGGATGTGGTGGGTGACACCGTCGAGGGTGAAGCGCCCCTGGGCGATGCGGTTCGCGTAGCGGCCGACGACGGCGCCGAAGTACGGGCTCTTCCCGGCGTAGTCGTCGAGCGTGGCCAGCGACCGGACGACCGAGCCAATGGCTCCGGTGGTGTCGGGCACCGTGAGGCGGTGCAGGGTGGCGCCGTAGGTCAGGATGTCGGCCCGGACTCCCGTACCGGAGTCGAGGGTCCAGACATGGGTGTCTTCGCCCTCGGGAGTGGCGCCGAATGGTGGGGCGAGGCATGGACATCCTTGTGAGAAGCGGAGTGGTACGGCGAACCCGCTGACGGCAGCTCTATCCGCGAGTCCGCGGCCCGGTCGATTCGCGGACGACGAGGCGGTAGCCGGGGCGTGGCCGGCGCGGCTCGGACCCGGCGTCGCCCGTCAGCCTTTCGACGAGGCTGTCGACGGCGAGACGGGCGATGGTTTCCTTGTCCGGGGCGACGGTGGTGAGTGTGGTTGCTCCGTACCGGCTCTCCTCGATGTCGTCGAACCCGACCACGGCCACGTCGGCGGGGATGCGCAGCCCGCGTTCGGTGAGCGTGCGCATCGCACCGATGGCGATGAGGTCGTTGTAGGCGAAGACGGCGTCGGGCTGCTCACCACGATCCAGCAGGGCGGCCATAGCGGCGGCTCCGTCGGCGCGGCCGTAGCCGTCGGTCACCACGACCAGCGCCTCGTCCGGCGCGAGGCCGGCGGCCGCGAGCTCCTCGCGCCAGCCCCGGAGCCGCAGATGGGCGGGCTGGCGTTCGCGGCCCGTACGGGAGCCGAGGAAGGCGATCCGCCGGTGGCCCAGATCGAGGAGGTGGCGTACGGCCGCACGGGCCGCGGCCACGTTGTCGATGGCGATGTGGTCGTACGGCGCTTCGTACTCGCGCTCCCCCAGCAGGACCAGCGGGGCGGTCTCCGTGCGCGCCATGAGGTCCTCGGTCTCCAGGTGAATGGGGCTGAGGATCAGGCCGTCGATGACGTGGGACCGGAATCCCTGGCTGACGAGGAGTTCGTTCTCGCGCAGTCCGCCGGTGTGGTCGACCAGCACGGTGTAGTCGTGCCGGGCGGCCGCGTCGACGACCGCGCCGGCCAGTTCCGCGAAGTACGGGTTTCCGAACTCGGGTACGGCGAGGGCGATGATGCCGGTGCGGCCCTTGCGCAGATGGCGTGCGGTGAGGTTCGGCCGGTACCCGAGCTCGTCGATGGCCTGCTGCACCTTGGCGCGCATCTTCGGGGTGACGTGCTGGTAGTTGTTGACCACGTTCGACACGGTCTTGATGGACACGCCCGCCCGTTGCGCTACGTCCTTGAGGCTGACGCCCACGGCACTCCTCGGCTTGACTGGGATCGGCTTGAGCTGGCTGGCCCGCGACGGTCAGGTGGATCTGCGGCTGCGCGCCAGGTAACGCTGCGCCACGACCACCACGATAAGGAAGCCGCCGCTGACGACCGACTGGTAGGAGGAGTTGAGCGAGCCGATCTGATTGATCAGGTTCTGGATGACGGCGAGCAGCAGGACGCCCCACAGGGTGCCGCTGATGGAGCCGGCGCCGCCGATGAGGAGGGTGCCGCCGATGACGACGGCGGAGATCGCGTCGAGTTCCATGCCGACGCCGACGATGGTGACGCCGGAGGACAGCCGGGCGGCGTTCAGGGCGCCGGCGAGTCCGGCGAGCAGGCCGCTGAGCGTGTAGACGAGGATCTTGGTACGGGCGACGGGCAGCCCCATCAGGGTGGCGGCGTCCGCGCTGCCCCCGACGGCGAACAGGGTCTGCCCGAACGACGTCCGCTGGAGCAGCACTCCGCCGGCTCCGAACAGCACCAGGGCGATCAGGATCGGATGGCCGAAGCCCCAGACAGTGCCCTGGCCGAGCGCGGCGAAAGCGGAGCCCTTGGGCACCAGGTAGGTGGTCGCGCCCTCGTCGGTGAAGGCGAGGAGCAGGCCGCGGGCCGCGAGCAGGGAGGCGAGGGTGACGATGAAGGGTGCCATCCCGGCGCGGGCGATCAGCAGACCGTTGAGCAGTCCGATCGCGCCGCACACCACGAGGGGCACCAGCAGGGCGGGGAAGAATCCCCATTGCGAGGCCCAGGCGGCGAGCACACCGCCCAGGGCGAACACGGATCCGACCGACAGGTCGATGCCGCCGGTGATGACGACCATGGTCATGCCGAGGGCGACGACGGCGAGGAAGGAGGCCTGCACTGTGACACCGCGGGCGTTGTCCAGGGTGGCGAACGTCGGGTAGACGAATGACGCGATGAGGACGACGGTCAGCAGGACGGCGAGCACGCCCTGGCGCTGCACGAGTTCCGCGACGCGCTGCCCGGCGCCGGGTTCGGCGGCGGGCGCCGGCGCGGAGGGCCCGCCCGCCTGCGGCGACGTCTTGGCGGGTGTGCGGACCGGTGTTCCCGGTGCGGGTGAGGTTTCGTTCATCGGGACCGACACTCCCGGGCGACGTAGACGGCGGCGATGATGATGGCCGCCTGGGCGATCTGTGCGGTGGAGTCCGGCAGGTCGTGCTTGACGAGGGTGGCGCGCAGCAACTGCATCAGCAGGGCGCCCGCGACGGTCCCCAGGACCCGGATGGAGCCGCCGCTCAGTGGGGTGCCGCCGACGACGACCGCGGTGATGGCGGAGAGCTCCATGAGGATGCCGAGCGAGGAGGGGTCGCTCGCGGTGAGCCTGGCGGTGGCCAGGATGCCGGCGAGCGCTGCCAGCACGCCGCACAGGACGTACACCCCGTGAGATGTCGACAATGCGGTCCTGGCGGCCGCGCGAGACGACACCGGCGCGCGAGAGCCGCGGCAGGGCGGCCAGCACGATGTTCTCGCGTACGGACAGGCCGGGCACGATACCTTCGGCCTTGCGGTCTTCGGGCAGCAGGCTGATACCGGCCCCAATGGCGCCCGCGGAGGTGAGCCTGCGCAGTCTGCGACCGCCGACGGTGACCTCTCCGGAGTCCAGGGCCAGCGCCCCGGCCAATGCCTTCGCCGTCTCGCTGCGCCCGGAGCCGAGCAGCCCGCCGAGGCCGAGCACCTCGCCGCCGTACAGCGCCATGGAGACGTCGTGGAGTTGGTGACGGCGGGACAAGCCCTGCGCGGTGAGGACGGGGGTGCGGGTCGCGTCGTGGCCTTCGGCGCTGAAGCTGGTCACACCGGAGCGGCGGACCTCGGCCATGTCCCGGCCGAGCATCATCGACACCAGTTGCATCCGGGTCAGGTCCGCGAGTTCGCCGGTGTGGATGTGCCGGCCGTCGCGCAGGACGGTGACACGGTCGCAGATGCGGTAGAGCTCGTCCAGGCGGTGGCTCACGTAGATCACGCCGATGCCCTGGCCGCGCAGGTTCTCGATGACGCCGAAGAGGGTTTCCACCTCGCGTGGTTCGAGGGAAGAGGTGGGTTCGTCCATGACGACGACCTGTGCCTTGACGGAGACGGCGCGGGCCAGCGCGACCATCTGCTGGGTGCCGATGCCGAGGGTGCGCAGGGGCCTGCGGGGTTCGACGCGTACGCCGAAACCGTCCAGCAGGGCGGTCGTCTCCCGGTTCATCCGGCCGAAGTCGATGAGCCCGCGCGGACGGCAAGAGAGTTGCCGATACGTTTCCAGAATGTGCCCGCGCCATGCGTCGCCCGCCCCCCTCCGACCCGAATCGCTGACGGTGGAGCCGAGTTGGCGCCCGGCGCCGACTTCGCGCACGGCTGGGCGCTCCTGGGCACGCGCCGGGCTCCGGGCCGTGGGGTCGGCCCGTTCGCCTCGTCGAACATCGGCCACAGCCCCGAACGCATCACAACGGTCGGGCACCAGAATTTCCGGATCCCGGCGCTCGTAAATCGATTGCCACGAGCGGGACAAAAGGGTGAGCCTTGTACGGCTTCCTTCAACACTCCGAGCCGTGGGACATCATGCAGATTCGCGATCTTCCGTATCCAGATCCGGGCGTCCCAGACGTCGGGTCGGGTCCCCGATTCCTCTACTGGCTCGGACGGAACCAGCTCGGCGGGCAGCTGAAATCCCTCGCGTGGGGCCTCTTGCACCAGTGCGGCGTCGCCGGTCTTCCGCTGGGCGTGGGCCTCGCCGTACAGGCCGTGGTCGACAGATCGGGCGACCGGCTCGCGCTCGCCGCCGCCCTGATCGCGCTGCTCGGCACGGCGGTCGCAGTCGGCGACACCATGCTGCACCGGGCCGCCGTCACCAACTGGATCACGGCCGCGGCCCGCGTGCAGCAGTTACTGGCCCGCAAGACCGCGGAGCTGGGCTCGGCGCTGACCCGCCGCGTCGCCGCGGGTGAGGTGGTCGCGGTGTCCACCGGTGACGTGGAGAAGATCAGCTGGTTCGTCGAGGCGCTGTCGCGGTTCGCAGCCGCGGCCGTCGCCCTCGTCATCGTCTGCGTGGGCTTGATGATCTACCAGCCGGCGCTCGGCGTCGTCGTGGCCGCCGGGGTGCCGGTGCTGGCCCTGGCCGTACTGCCGCTGCTGCCGAAGGCGACCCGACGGGCCGACGTCCAGCGCGAGAAGGCGGGCAGGGCCACCGAGCTGGCGTCCGACACCGTCGCGGGGCTGCGGGTACTTCGCGGCATCGGCGGCGAGGAGCTGTTCCTCCGCCGCTACCGCAGCGCCTCGCAGGAGGTCCGCGAGGCAGCCGTGCGCAGCGCCCGCATGTGGTCGCTGATCTCCGCGATCCAGGTCCTGCTGCCAGGTCTGCTGCTGATCACAGTCGTGCTGTACGGCGCGAAACTCAACCTCGACGGACGCATCTCGGTCGGCGAACTCGTGACCGTGTACAGCGCGGTGACGCTGCTGCTCTACCCCCTGCGGCACTTCGAGGAGCTGGCCCAGGCCTACTCCTTCTCACGCCCCTCGGCCGAGCGCACCGCGCGGGTGCTGTCGCTGGAGCGCACGACGGACAGCGCCAAGGCGGAAAGCGCCGACACGGACAGCGCCGGCAAGGGCAGCGCAGGCAAGGCGCGGGCGGATGGTGGTGGAGTGGCCCCGACCGGCGACCTGTACGACCCGGCCACCGGACTGCTCGCGCCCGCCGGCCTGTTCACCGCCGTGGTGTGCGGCGACCCCGACCTGGCGGGCGTGCTCGCGGAGCGCCTGGGCGGGCACGCCACCACGCAAGCGGACCCGGCGAGCGGAACCGGCGCGGCGCAGCTCTCGGCGCTGCTCGGCGGGGTGGCGCTCGACGACCTGCCGCTGATCGACGCGCGCGCCGCCGTGCTGGTGCAGGACAAGGACCCGGTGCTGCTCTCCGGCACGCTGAGCGAGCTGCTCGACGTACCGGCTTCCGGCAAGGTGGCGGCGCGGGACGCCCTGGAGGCGGCCCAGTGCGACGACGTACTGGCCGCGCTCGCCCAGGCGGCGGCGGACGGTGGCGACGACCCGATGCGTACCCGGATCACGGAGCGCGGACGGTCGCTCTCCGGGGGCCAGCGGCAGCGCCTCGCGCTGGCCCGCTCACTGGTGACCGACCCCGAGGTGCTGGTCCTGGACGAGCCGACGTCGGCCGTCGACTCGCACACCGAGGCGCGGGTCGCGGCGGGCGTGAAGCGGCTGCGTACGGGGCGTACCACCGTCGTCTTCGCGTCGTCGCCGTTGCTGCTCGACCTGGCCGACCGGGTGGTGCTGGTGCACGAGGGCGAGGTCGCCGCGGTGGGTGCGCACCGCGAGCTGCTGCACACGGACCCGCGCTACCGCGCGGTCGTCACCCGCGAGACGGACGACGACATCGCCCCGCGGGCCAGGGAACTCCAAGAGATCGAGGAATCGGCATGATCGGCGTGGCGCCCCCGGCGCTCGACCCGGCAGCACCGGAGTCGGCGACGACTCTGCCTGTCGGCAGTCCGGCGACGGTACGAACCTATGCGCGCGAGCTGATGCGGCGGCACCGCAGGGCCTTCACGGTGCTGGTCTCGTTCAACGCGATCGCGGTCATCGCCTCGATGGCGGGCCCGTACCTGCTGGGCTCGCTCGTCGAGAACCTGGCGGAGGGTGCGCGGGAACTCCATCTGGGCCGTGTCACCGCGGTGTTCGGCGTCGCACTGGCCGTCCAGACCTTCTTCACCGGGCAGATGCGGCTGCGCGCCGCGATGCTCGGCGAGGAGATGCTGGCCGACCTGCGCGAGGACTTCCTCGTACGGTCGGTGGGCCTGCCGCCGGGGGTCCTGGAGCGGGCCGGCACCGGCGACCTGCTCTCGCGCATCACCACCGACATCGACCGGCTGGCGAACGCGATGCGCGAGGCCGTGCCGCAGCTCGCCATCGGCGTGGTGTGGGCGGGGCTGCTGATCGGCGGCCTCACCGTCACCGCGCCACCGCTGGCGCTGGCGGTGCTCGTGGCGCTTCCGGTGTTGGTGAGCGGCTGCCGCTGGTATTTCAGGCGGGCGCCTTCGGCGTACCGCTCGGAGGCGGCGGGGTACGCGGCGGTCGCCGCGGTGCTCGCCGAGACGGTGGACGCCGGGCGGACCATCGAGGCGCACCGCCTCGGCGGGCGCCGGGTGGCGCTGTCCGAGCAGCGGGTCAGTGAGTGGACGGCGTGGGAGCGGTACACGCTGTGGCTGCGGTCCGTGCTCTTCCCGGTCATCAGCGTCACGCACGTCACGATCCTGTGCGCGGTGGTGCTGATCGGCGGCGTCTTCGTCCTGGAGGGCTGGATCAATGTCGGCCAGCTGACGACGGGCGCGCTGCTCGCCCAGATGCTGGTGGACCCGGTCAACCTCATCCTGCGCTGGTACGACGAGCTGCAGGTCGCTCAGGTGTCGCTGGCCCGGCTCGTCGGCGTACGGGAGATCGAGCCGGACGCCGGTGACACCGAGCTGGCGCCGGACGGGCGTGCGGTGCGCGCCGACGCCGTGCACTTCGGTTACCGGGCCGACGTCGACGTGCTGCACCGGGTGACCCTGGACGTGGCGCCCGGCACACGGATGGCGCTGGTCGGGCCGTCGGGCGCCGGGAAGTCCACGCTGGGGCGGCTGCTGGCCGGGATCTACGCACCGCGTACCGGCGAAGTCACCCTGGGCGGAGCGAAGTTGTCGCAGATGCCGGCCGAACGGGTGCGGGAGCATGTGGCGCTGGTCAACCAGGAGCACCACGTCTTCGTGGGTTCGCTGCGCGACAATCTGCTGCTGGCCCGCACCGGAGCGGACGACGCGGAGCTGTGGGCGGCGCTGGGCGCCGTCGACGCGGACGGGTGGGCGCGGGCGCTGGCGACGGCCCTGGACACCGAGGTCGGCTCGGGCGGCCACCCCCTCACCCCGGCGCAGGCTCAGCAGATCGCCCTGGCCAGGCTGGTACTGGCCGACCCGCACACCCTGGTCCTGGACGAGGCGACGTCGCTGCTCGACCCGAGGGCGGCGCGGCACCTGGAGCGGTCGCTGGCGCGGGTGCTGGACGGACGTACGGTCGTGGCCATCGCCCACCGCCTGCACACGGCGCACGACGCCGATGTGATCGCGGTGGTCGAGGCCGGCCGGATCACCGAACTGGGCAGCCACGACGAACTGGTGGCGGCGGACGGAGCGTACGCGGCCCTGTGGCGCTCCTGGCACGGCTGACCCCCTGACCTCGGCGGCCCGCACGGGCGCCGAGGTCAGGGCCTGCGGCCGAGGCTCGGGGGCCACGGCTCAGATGAAGTTCAGCGCCGCCGCGCCGCCCACTCCCCCGAGCAGCATGAACGCCGGCATGAGCACCTTCAGCTCCACCCAGCTGCCGGCCCGGAAACGGATCGCCTTCGGCGGGCCGATCGGATACCAGCGCTTACGGCCGACCGGGATCGGCCACAGGATCGGGCAGCCGGAGACGGTGAGCGCGTCGCCGATGTCGTGGACCAGGGCGCCGAGGACGATCGGCAGGCCGAGCCACATGTACTCCTCGCCGTCCCCGGTGAAGAACCAGTCGGCGCCGTTGCCCGGTTGGTCCAGTACGCCCGCCAGGATCCACGCGCTGGTCGCGCCGAGCAGCCACACCAGGACGTCGCTGGAGACCCGGGCGGCCCGCCACAGCAGGCCTTCCACCGCCAGCACCAAGTGGACGAAGAGGATCAAGAGGACCGCCCAGCGGCCGCCGTTGATCGCGGCGAACGACGCCCCGGCGCCGGTGAGGACCGCCCACAGCCAGGTGTGGGTCAGAGTGCGGTGACCGCCGGTCCTGCGGGGGTCACCCTGCTTCTTCGTGGCCCGGTATACGGCGTACGACAGCTTGTCGACGATCTCGCACAGCCCCTTGGACAGCGGCCCGAAGGCGCGCGAGATGGTCGCCGACTTGTGGTCGAGGTCCGGGGCGAGGGCCGCGCCCGCACAGATCAGGGCTCCGACCACCAGGACCGGCCAGGGCATCGCACGGCCGGCCCCCGCTGCCGCCGCCCCCACCCCCAGCCAGGCCGCCGCCCCTGACAGTGAGTGTGCCGGTCCCATCATGCGCGTTCCCGCCCCATTGCTCTTGTGCTGTACCCCAGTTGGCACCGGGTTGACAGGGCAGCGTATCTGTCGTGATCTTCGTACTGCCGTCCGGTTCCCTCTTGGGGCGGGAAGGCAGGCAAGATGGGGGGCGTGACCCTTATCGATCAGCTGCCCCCGTCCGCCGACCCCGATGCCCTCTTCGAGGCTTTCACCTCATGGGCCGAGGGCCAGGGCATCAGCCTCTATCCCGCTCAGGAGGAGGCGCTGATCGAAGTGGTCTCCGGAGCGAACGTGATCTTGTCGACCCCGACAGGCTCGGGAAAGAGCCTGGTCGCGGCGGGTGCGCACTTCGCGGCGCTGGCCCAGGACAAGGTCACCTTCTACACCGCGCCGATCAAGGCGCTGGTCTCGGAGAAGTTCTTCGACCTGTGCAAGCTCTTCGGCACGGAGAACGTCGGCATGCTGACGGGCGACGCCTCCGTCAACGCCGACGCCCCGGTGATCTGCTGCACCGCCGAGGTGCTCGCCTCGATCGCGCTGCGCGACGGCAAGCACGCCGACATCGGCCAGGTCGTGATGGACGAGTTCCACTTCTACGCCGAACCGGACCGCGGCTGGGCCTGGCAGATCCCGCTCCTGGAACTGCCGCAGGCGCAGTTCGTCCTGATGTCGGCGACGCTCGGTGACGTCGCGATGTTCGAGAAGGACCTGACCCGGCGCACGGGCCGTCCGACCTCCGTCGTGCGCTCCGCGACCCGGCCGGTGCCCCTGTCGTACGAGTACCGCCTCACCCCCATCACCGAGACGCTGACCGAGCTGCTCGACACCCGGCAGGCCCCGGTGTACATCGTGCACTTCACGCAGGCGGCGGCCGTCGAGCGGGCGCAGTCGCTGATGAGCATCAACATGTGCTCGCGTGAGGAGAAGGACCGGATCGCCGAGCTGATCGGCAGCTTCCGCTTCACCACCAAGTTCGGCCAGAACCTCTCGCGGTATGTGCGGCACGGCATCGGCGTGCACCACGCCGGCATGCTGCCGAAGTACCGCCGGCTCGTGGAAAAGCTCGCGCAGGCCGGCCTGCTGAAGGTCATCTGCGGTACGGACACCCTTGGCGTCGGTGTCAACGTCCCCATCCGCACGGTGCTGTTCACGGCCCTGACGAAGTACGACGGGACCCGCGTACGCACGCTGCGCGCCCGGGAGTTCCACCAGATCGCCGGCCGCGCGGGCCGCGCCGGGTTCGACACCGCGGGGTTCGTGGTCGCCCAGGCTCCCGAGCATGTCGTGGAGAACGAGAAGGCGCTCGCCAAGGCGGGCGACGACCCGAAGAAGCGCCGCAAGGTGGTGCGCAAGAAGGCGCCCGAGGGCTTCATCGCCTGGTCGGAGACCACCTTCGACAAGCTCATCACCTCCGACCCCGAGCCGCTGACGTCGCGCTTTCGCGTCACGCACACCATGCTGCTGTCGGTGATCGCCCGCCCCGGCAACGCCTTCGCCGCGATGCGCCACCTGCTGGAGGACAACCACGAGCCGCGCAAGGCGCAGCTGCGGCACATCCGCCGGGCCATCGCCATCTTCCGCTCGCTGCTCGACGGCGGTGTGGTGGAGATGCTTCAGACCCCGGACGCGGAGGGCCGGATCGTACGGCTGACGGTCGATCTCCAGCAGGACTTCGCGCTCAATCAGCCGCTGTCGACGTTCGCGCTGGCGGCCTTCGACCTGCTGGACCCGGAGTCGCCCTCGTACGCACTGGACATGGTGTCCGTGGTCGAGTCGACGCTGGACGACCCGCGCCAGATCCTCGCCGCGCAGCAGAACAAGGCGCGCGGTGAGGCGGTCGGGCAGATGAAGGCGGACGGCGTCGAGTACGAGGAGCGCATGGAGCGGCTCCAGGAGGTCATGTACCCGAAGCCGCTGGACGAGCTGCTGTGGCACGCGTACAACGTCTACCGCAAGAGCCACCCATGGGTCGGCGACCACCCGGTGTCCCCGAAGTCGGTGATCCGTGACATGTACGAACGGGCCATGACCTTCGCCGAGTTCACCTCGCACTACGAACTCGCCCGCACCGAGGGCATCGTGCTGCGCTATCTCGCGGGCGCCTACAAGGCCCTCGAACACACCATCCCCGACGACATCAAGTCCGAGGACCTGGAAGACCTCATCGCCTGGCTCGGCGAGCTGGTCCGCCAGGTCGACTCCAGCCTCCTCGACGAGTGGGAGCAGCTGGCCAACCCCGAAGTGGAGACGGCCGAGCAGGCGCAGGAGCGGGCCGACCAGGTCAAGCCGGTCACGGCCAACGCCCGCGCCTTCCGGGTGCTGGTACGCAACGCCATGTTCCGCCGCGTGGAGCTGGCCGCGCTGGACAACGTCCGCGAGCTCGGCGCGCTGGACGGCGAGTCCGGCTGGGACGAGGACGCGTGGGGCGAGGCGATGGACGCGTACTGGGACGAGTACGAGGACCTGGGCACCGGGCCCGACGCCCGGGGGCCCAAGCTGCTGATGATCGAGGAGGACGCCGAGCACGGCCTGTGGCGCGTCCGCCAGGCCTTCGCCGACCCGAGCGGCGACCACGACTGGGGCATCAGCGCCGAGGTCGATCTCGCCGCCTCCGACGAGGAGGGGCGGGCGGTCGTCCGCGTCACCTCGGTCGGTCAGCTGTGAGCACACCGGAAACCATCAGGAGACACACACCGTGACGACGAATCCCGCCGAACGGCTCGTCGATCTGCTCGACCTGGAGCAGATCGAGGTCAACATCTTCCGGGGCCGCAGCCCCGAGGAGTCCCTGCAACGCGTCTTCGGCGGACAGGTCGCCGGCCAGGCCCTGGTCGCGGCGGGCCGTACCACCGAGGGCGACCGGCCGGTGCACTCCCTGCACGCGTACTTCCTGCGTCCCGGCCGCCCGGGCGTGCCGATCGTCTACCAGGTGGAGCGGGTGCGGGACGGCCGTTCCTTCACCACCCGCCGGGTCACGGCCGTCCAGCAGGGCCGGACGATCTTCAACCTCACCGCCTCCTTCCACCAGGCGGAGGAAGCCGCGTTCGAGCACCAGCTACCGCCTCGCCTGGACTTCCCCGCCCCGGAATCACTGCCGAACGTGGCGGACGAGATCCGTGCGCACCTGGGGGCGCTGCCGGAGGCGCTGGAGCGGATGGCCCGGCGCCAGCCGTTCGACATCCGGTACGTCGACCGGCTGCGCTGGAGCGCCGAGCAGATCAAGGAGGCGGACCCGCGCAGCGCGGTCTGGATGCGGGCGGTCGGGCCACTCGGCGACGACCAGCTCGTCCACACGTGCGCGCTGGCGTACGCCTCCGACATGACGCTGCTGGACGCGGTCCGCATCCCCGTGGAGCCGCTGTGGGGGCCGCGCACGTTCGACATCGCTTCGCTGGACCACGCGATGTGGTTCCACCGGCCGTTCCGGGCGGACGAGTGGTTCCTGTACGACCAGGAGTCCCCCATCGCGACGGGCGCCCGCGGCCTGGCCCGCGGCAGGATCTACGACCGGGAGGGCCGACTGCTGGTCTCCGTGGTCCAGGAAGGCCTTTTCCGCAAGCTGCCGGCGTGACGGTGACACCTGGGCGGTGAGCAGGGGCCGTGGTGGGGGTCTGGCACAGTACGGAGCAGTACCGCCCGTAGCTTCAAGGAGACAGTGATGAGCCTGTACGACATCCCCCTGCGCACCCTGACCGGTGAGCCGACCACCCTGGCCGCCTACCGGGGCCGAGCGGTGCTCGTCGTCAACGTGGCGTCCAAGTGCGGGCTCACACCGCAGTACGGCGGGCTGGAGCGGCTGCAGAAGACGTACGGCGACCGGGGGTTCTCCGTGCTCGGTGTGCCGTGCAACCAGTTCGCGGGCCAGGAGCCGGGCAGCGCGGAGGAGATCCAGACGTTCTGTTCGGCGAGCTACGGCGTGACGTTCCCGCTGCTGGAGAAGGCCGAGGTGAACGGCGAGCACCGCCACCCGCTGTTCGACGTGCTGACCGATGTGAAGGACGAGGACGGCGAGGCCGGGGACGTGCAGTGGAACTTCGAGAAGTTCCTGATCTCCCCGGCCGGTGAGCCGGTCGCCCGTATCCGCCCCCGCACGGAGCCGGAGGCGCCCGAGGTCGTCGCGGCCATCGAGGCGCAGCTCACGGCCTGAGACGGCGGCCTGAGACAGATGTGGGGGCGCTTTCCGGCCGGGACGGCGTCCCCACGGCGTGCGGTCAGCGGATCGGCATGCCCGACAGGGTGCGGGCGATCACCAGGCGCTGGATCTCACTCGTCCCCTCGAAGATCGTGTAGATGGCCGCGTCGCGGTGCATGCGCTCGACCGGGTACTCCCGCGTGTAGCCGTTGCCGCCGAGGATCTGCACGGCCTGCGCCGTGACCGTCTTCGCCGTCTCGCTGGCGAACAGCTTCGACATCGAGCCCTCCGCCGAGGTGAACGGCCTGCCTGCCTGGGCCATCCAGGAGGCCCGCCACACCAGCAGCCGCGCCGCGTCGATCCCGGTGCGCATGTCGGCGAGCTGGAAGGCGATGCCCTGGTTGTCGATGATCGGGCGGCCGAACTGCTCACGCGTCTTCGCGTAGTCGAGCGCGACCTCGTACGCGGCGCGGGCGGTGCCGACAGCCATGGCGCCGACGGCCGGGCGGGATGCCTCGAAGGTGGCCATCGCCGCGTTCTTCACGCGCTCGCCGCCCTTCTTGACGCGCTCACGGGCGCGGGCTAGGCGCTCGTCGAGCTTGTCCTTTCCACCGAGCAGGCAGTGTCCCGGCACGCGGACGTTCTCCAGTACGACCTCGGCGGTGTGTGAGGCGCGGATGCCGTGCTTCTTGAACTTCTGCCCCTGGGACAGGCCTTCGGTGGCCGGCGGGACGATGAAGGACGCGTGGCCCTTCGAGCCGAGTCCGGGGTCGACGAGCGCGACCACGACGTGGACATTGGCGATGCCGCCGTTCGTCGCCCACGTCTTGGTGCCGTTGATCACCCACTCGTCCTTGGCCTCGTCGTACACGGCGCGGGTGCGCATCGCCGAGACGTCGGAGCCCGCGTCCGGCTCCGAGGAGCAGAAGGCGGCCACCTTCACGTCGTCGGGGTCGCCGTACATCTGCGGGATCCAGGTGCCGATCTGCTCCTCGGTGCCGTTGGCGAGGACGCCGACGGCGGCCAGGCCCGTACCGACGATGGACAGGGCGATGCCGGCGTCGCCCCAGAAGAGCTCCTCCAGGGCCATCGGGATGCCGAGGCCCGTCGGGTCGAAGTACTGCTGGGCGTAGAAGTCGAGGGAGTAGATACCGATCTTGGCGGCTTCCTGGATGACCGGCCAGGGAGTCTCCTCACGCTCGTCCCACTCGGCGGCGGCCGGGCGCATCACATCCGCGGCGAATCCGTGGATCCAGTCGCGGACCTGCTTCTGGTCGTCGTTGAGTTCGAGCGTGAACTCGGCCATGTCCCCTCCAGCGCTGCGTTGCCTTGCGAACGTTACTCGCGGTAACACGAGTCTGTTACCGGCAAGTAGGGCCTGTCAACCGCAGTCCTGCGGATCGGCGCAGCCTACGGCCATGGTGTTACGTTTCCCAGGCGTCAGGGAATCGGTTTGGGCGGGGAGACACGGCATGGGCACCACACAGCAGGACGAGCAGCAGCGCTCAGCTGCCGCACGGCGACGACGTGAACTGCTGGAAGCGGCGGATCGCGTGGTGCTGCGTGACGGTCCACAGGCCTCCATGAACGCCATAGCCGCCGAAGCGGGCATCACCAAACCCATTCTCTATCGGCACTTCGGAGACAAGGGCGGCCTCTACCGCGCCCTGGCGAAGCGTCACACCGACGCTCTCCTGTCGTCCCTGCGCGCGGCCCTCGACGCTCCCGCCGACCGGCGCAAGCGGGTCGAGGCGACGCTCGACACCTACCTGGCCGCGATCGAGGCGCTGCCCGAGGTGTACCGGTTCCTCATGCACCCCTCCGAGGAGGCGCACCAGCCCGAGCAGGGCTTCGACGTGGGCCGCCACTCGGCGCCGCTGCTGCGCCGGCTGGGCGAGGAGCTGGCCACCGTCATCGCCGAGCGCCTGGACCTCGGGCCGGGCAGCGAGCAGCTGGCCCGGGTGTGGGGACACGGCATCATCGGCATGATGCACGCGGCGGGCGACTGGTGGCTCGGCGAACGCCCCTGCTCCCGCGAGGAGTTGGTGGCCGGTCTCGCTGACCTGCTGTGGGGCCGGCTGGCCGCGGCGGACGACCGCGTGGGTGCGCCGGGGTTCTGACCGGCCGCGCCCGTTCCTCAACCGCCGGAGCTGCGGGCGGCGCGGCTGGAGTTGCGGCGTGCCGCGCGCAGGGCCCTGGTACGACGCAGGCCCGTGAGGCGGTCCGTGTAGAGCAGGCCGTCCAGGTGGTCGCACTCGTGCTGGAGGCATCGGGCGAAGAACCCGGTGCCTTCGATCCGTACCGCTTCCCCGGCCGCCGACACGCCTTCGACGACCGCTCGGTCGAAGCGTTCGGTGCCCGCCTCGACGCCCGGCAGCGACAGACACCCCTCGGGGCCGCGTACGGTGATGCCGTCGGCCTCGACCAGGCGTGGGTTGACGAGGTGCCCCACGTGCCGGACGTCCTCGTCGTCCGGACAGTCGTAGACGAATACGCGCAGCGCCACGCCGACCTGGTTGGCCGCCAGGCCGACACCCCCGGCGGCGTACATGGTGGCGTACATGTCCTCGATGAGCCGGTCCAGCGGGGCACCGAAGCCGGTCACCGGCAGGCAAGGCGCGTGCAGCGCCGGATCATCGAGAAGTGTCATGGTTCGTACAAGCCCGGAACTGCCGGGTATCGGGCGGTGTCGCATGGCCGTAAGCGTACGTTCCGCCCCGGGTCCGGACGGCTTCGGTGGTGCCGGGGTACGGGGTCGCCACGGGATCTCGATAGGCTGAGCCCGACGTTGACCGGTGGACCTGGGGCAGATGCGGCGCCGGATGCAAGGAGGATCAGTGACGATGGCAGGCAACACGGAGCCGTTGTCGCCGCGGGCCAAGCTGGCCGTGACGGCAGGCAAGGCCGCGGCGGCGGTGTCCCGCGCCGCGGGGCGCGGCAGCGGATCCGTGATCGGCGGCAAGGTGGCGCTCAGGCTCGACCCCGATCTGCTCGGGCGTCTCGCCCAGCACCTCGACGTCGTGCTCGTCTCCGCGACGAACGGCAAGACGACGACGACCCGGCTCATCGCCGAGGCGCTGCGGGCCAGCGGCCCGGTCGTCTCCAACGCACTCGGTGCCAACATGCCGGCGGGCATCACCTCCGCGCTGGCGGGCGGTTCGGACGCCAAGTACGGCGTGATCGAGGTCGACGAGAAGTACCTCGCCGGCGTCGCGCGCGATGTGACGCCGAAGGCGATCGCCCTGCTCAACCTCTCCCGCGACCAGCTCGACCGGGCGGCCGAGACGCGCATGCTCGCCGAGAAGTGGCGCGAGGGCCTGTCCGGCACGAAGGCCGTCGTCATCGCGAACGCCGACGACCCGCTGATCGTGTGGGCCGCGTCCTCCTCCCCCAATGTGGTGTGGGTGGCCGCCGGCCAGGAGTGGAAGGACGACGCCTGGTCCTGCCCGTCCTGCGGCGGCGTCATGCAGCGCCCCGGCGACGACTGGTTCTGCGCCGAGTGCGGTTTCCGCCGCCCGTCCCCCAGCTGGGTGCTCAGCGGCGACCACGTGCTGGACCCGCACGGTTCGGCGTGGCCGATCCACCTCCAGCTGCCCGGCCGCGCCAACAAGGCGAACGCGGCCACCTCCGCCGCGGTCGCGGCGACGTTCGGTGTCCCCCCGCAGGTGGCGCTGGAGCGCATGTACGACGTGCAGGCGGTGGCCGGCCGGTACGACGTGGTGGCGTTCCAGGAGCGCGAGCTGCGACTGCTGCTCGCGAAGAACCCCGCGGGCTGGCTGGAGACGTTCTCCCTCATCAACCCGCCGCCCACCCCGGTAATCCTGGCCGTCAACGCGCGCGGCGCGGACGGCACGGACACCTCCTGGCTGTGGGACGTCGACTACACCCGGCTGGCCGGTCACCCGATCTTCGTGCTCGGCGACCGCAAGCTGGACCTCGCGGTGCGCCTGGAGGTCGCGAACCTGGACTTCCGGGTCTGCGAGACGCTCGACGAGGCCGTGCAGCTGGCGCCGCCCGGGCTGATCGAGACGATCGCCAACTACACCGCGTTCCAGGACCTGCGCCGCCGCGTCGGCAACTAGTGCCTCGACGGGCACTAGGGGCACGCACCAGACGACACGTACACCGGAAAAGGACAAGCAAGCATGAGCGACAACAGCCTGCGCCTGGTGTGGATCTACCCGGACCTGCTGAGCACGTACGGCGACCAGGGCAACGCCCTGGTCGTGGAGAGCCGGGCCCGTCAGCGCGGCCTCGACGTGCACCGTGAGGATGTGCGCAGCGACCAGGCGATCCCCACGTCGGGTGACATCTACCTGATCGGCGGCGGCGAGGACCGGCCGCAGCGGCTCGCCGCCGAGCGGCTGCGCCGCGACGGCGGGCTCAACCGGGCGGTGTCCAACGGGGCGATCGTCTTCTCGGTCTGCGCCGGCTACCAGATCCTCGGCCACGAGTTCATCAACGACCTCGGCGAGCGCGAGCAGGGGCTCGGTCTGCTCGATGTGGCCAGCACCCGCGGCGAGGGTGTGCGGTGTGTCGGCGATGTTCTCGGCGACATCGACGAGCGCCTCGGCCTGCCGCCGCTGACCGGCTTCGAGAACCACCAGGGCATCACCCATCTCGGCCCCGGCGCACGGCCGTTCGCCCGGGTGCGTATGGGCAAGGGCAACGGCACCGGGGACGGCACGGAGGGCGCGTACAACGACACCGTCTTCGGTACGTACATGCATGGTCCGGTGCTGGCCCGCAACCCGCTGATCGCCGACCTGATGCTGAAACTGGCGCTCGATGTCAACGCGCTGCCGCCCACCGATGACCGGTGGTACGAGGCGCTGCGCACCGAGCGGATCGCGGCGGCCACACAGCCCGCCTGAGTGCCCGGCGACGTCCAGCCGCCGGACGCCCGGTTCGGTCCCGTCACCCTGCGCGAGTAGGGTGACGGGCATCCGGCCGGACGACGTGGTCCGGTCTTCGCCCACGTTGCAAAGGTATTCCGGGCATGCGCATTGGTGTACTCACTTCCGGCGGCGACTGCCCCGGCCTGAACGCCGTCATCCGTTCCGTCGTGCACCGCGCCGTCGTCGATCACGGCGACGAGGTCATCGGCTTCCACGACGGATGGAAGGGCCTCCTGGAATGCGACTACCGCAAGCTCGACCTTGACGCGGTGGGCGGCATCCTGGCCCGTGGCGGCACGATCCTCGGATCGTCCCGAGTCCAGCCCGCCCAGCTGCGCGGCGGCGTCGAGCAGGCCCGGGGCCATGTCGCCGACCTGGGGCTCGACGCGATCATCCCGATCGGCGGCGAGGGCACCCTGAAGGCGGCGAACCTGCTGTCCGAGTCGGGGCTCCCGATCGTCGGCGTACCGAAGACCATCGACAACGACATCTCCTCCACCGACGTCACCTTCGGGTTCGACACGGCGGTCGGCGTCGCCACCGAGGCCCTGGACCGGCTCAAGACCACCGCCGAATCCCACCAGCGGGTACTGATCGTCGAGGTCATGGGCCGGCACACCGGCTGGATCGCGCTGCACTCCGGCATGGCGGCCGGCGCACACGCGATCGTCGTGCCCGAGCGCCCCTTCGACATCGGTGAGCTGACCGAGCTGGTCGGCAAGCGCTTCTCGGCCGGCAAGCGGTTCGCGATCGTGGTGGTCGCGGAGGGCGCCAAGCCGCGCGAGGGCTCCATGGACTTCGACATCGGCGGCAAGGACGTGTACGGCCACGAGCGTTTCGCGGGCGTCGCCAGGCAGCTGTCCATCGAGCTGGAGCAGCGTCTCGGCAAGGAGGCCCGCCCGGTCATCCTCGGCCACGTCCAGCGCGGCGGCACCCCGACGGCGTACGACCGCGTCCTCGCGACCCGCTTCGGCTGGCACGCGGTGGAGGCGGCGCACCGCGGTGAGTTCGGGATGATGACGGCGCTGCGCGGCACGGACATCGTGATGGTTCCCCTGGCCGAGGCCGTGGAGACTCTCAAGACGGTGCCCAACGAGCGGTACGCCGAGGCCGAGTGCGTGCTCTGATCGTGGTGCCCGCTTGACGGACTGCCCCCGGCCGCGGACACGGCCGGGGGCAGTTCTAGTCTGGACCGGACAACCGGCACGAATTGGGTAGCCTCGGGAGTACGCAGATGGATCACAGCGGGCACGGCATGAACATGGATCTGCCGCCGTTCACGCTGGGACGGGGGCTGGAGCTCTCTCCCGACCCGTTCTTCCTGGTCGGCTGCCTGCTGGCGCTCGGTCTGTACGGGTGGGGCGTGGCACGGCTGCGGCGCCGCGGGGACGGCTGGCCGGTGGGCCGGAGCGTCTGCTTCGTCGTCGGCGTGCTGAGCGTGGCGCTGGTGATGTGCACGATGCTGAACGACTACGGCATGGTCATGTTCAGCGTGCACATGGTGCAGCACATGGTGATCAGCATGCTCTCGCCGATCCTGCTGCTCCTCGGCGCCCCGGTGACGCTGGCGCTGCGCGCACTGCCGGTGGCGGGGCGCGGCAACCGCAAGGGGCCCCGCGAACTGCTGCTCATGCTGCTGCACAGCCGCTACATGAGGATCGTCACGCATCCGGCGTTCACGATCCCGCTGTTCATCGCGAGCCTGTACGCGCTCTACTTCACGCCCGTCTTCGATTTCCTGATGGAGAGCAGGCCGGGCCACCTGGGGATGATGGTGCACTTCCTGGCCGTCGGCCTGGTCTTCTTCTGGCCGATCATGGGCATCGATCCGGGCCCGCACCGGCCGGGCTATGTGATGCGGATGCTGGAGCTGTTCGCCGGCATGCCGTTCCACGCGTTCTTCGGCATCGCGCTGATGATGGCGACCCAGCCGATGATCGGTACGTACGCCGATCCGCCCGCGTCGCTCGGGATCGACGCGCTGTCCGACCAGCACGCGGCGGGCGGCATCGCGTGGGCGTTCAGTGAGATCCCCTCCGTGCTGGTACTGATCGCGCTGGTCTTCCAGTGGTACCGCTCCGAGCAGCGGGTGGCACGGCGGTCGGACCGGGCGGCGGACCGGGACGGCGACAAGGAGCTGGCGCAGTACAACGCCTACCTCGCCTCGCTCCAAGCACGCAGCCGCGGCCAGCGGGTGCCTGAGGAGCTGAAGCCGTCCGCACAGTAGCGCGGACGGCCTCCAGGGGTGACGATGGCCCTCCATCCCGAAGGAGGGGGCTGACATGCCCGGTTCTACGAAGTCGATGGGGGTTCTCACCGTCGGGACACTCGTGGTGATCTCGGCGTACACGGCGGCACTGGGCAGCAACGGCTGGCTGTGGTTCGGCTGGGTGGTGCTGGGTCTGGTGACGGTCGGGATGGCCGCGTCGCGCGGCCGGTGAGCGCACCGGACGGGCCGGCGTGGCCGGTGAGCGCGGCCGGTGAGCCGTCAGAAGCCGAAGACCACGCCGGTCGCGGAGTCGAGCATGCAGGCGTTGGCGTAGGTCTTGCGCCATGCTGTGGCGGTCCCGCGCCAGGTGCCCGTGACGCTGACCGTCACCGGGTCGTACTCCCTGGTGCACAGGTGCGGGTCCCCGGCCAGCTTGTCGAGGTCGCCGTTGGCCTTCTCCAGAGCCGCGCACGCGTCGGCGGCCCTCGGGTGGGGGCCGAGGGGCTTGGGGGCGCAGTGCAGGGAGACGCCGCGGACCCAGGCGTTCTCGGACCCGGACACGGTGAGGAAGAGGCCGCCGGTGACTTCCGGCCGGTCGGCGCCGCCCGTACCGTCCGCCGCCCGGGCCGGCAGGGCGGCGGACGCGAGGGCGAGCAGGGCGACTGCGGTGACGGTGACTGGGGTACGCATCCGGAACTCCTGGGGTGGGCAGCGGTGGGCAGCGCCGCGGGGCAGAGACGAGGCCAGGCCACCCGCCGACACACCCCGCCGCAAGCCCCCACGCCGTACGGTCGCCCCAACGAGTGCGCGCTGCGCTCCGTACGGCGGGCACCGAACTGTGCCGCTCTCACTGCTGACGTTCCTCAACCTCGCGCGGACGCCTGAGGCAGTCGAACGAACATGCAGATCGAGCCGACGGGGCAGGCTTAGAGCGGGCGGTCTTGGACCATGAGCTGGGAGAAGGCCGCCCCGAAGCCGCATCGGCAGAGTGGGAGCGACAGCGTGTTCTATTACGTGCTCAAGTACGTCCTTCTCGGCCCGCTGCTGCGCCTGCTGTTCCGGCCGAGGATCGAGGGGCGGGAGCACATCCCCGACGACGGCGCCGCAATCGTTGCCGGCAACCACTTGTCGTTCTCCGACCATTTCCTGATGCCCGCGATCATCCGGCGGCGGATCACCTTTCTCGCCAAGGCGGAGTACTTCACGGGCCCCGGCGTGAGGGGCCGGCTGACCGCGGCGTTCTTTCGCAGCGCCGGGCAGATTCCCGTCGACCGGTCGGGCAAGGAGGCGGGGAAGGCCGCGATCCGCGAGGGGCTCGGGGTGCTGAGCAAGGGCGAGCTGCTGGGGATCTACCCGGAAGGCACCCGCTCGCACGACGGCCGGCTCTACAAGGGCAAGGTGGGGGTCGCCGCGATGGCGCTGAAGTCGGGGGTGCCGGTGGTGCCGTGCGCGATGGTGGGCACGTTCGAGATCCAGCCGCCCGGAAAGGTCGTACCCCGCATCAGGCGCGTGGCGATCCGGTTCGGTGAGCCGCTGGACTTCTCGCGCTACGCGGGCATGGAGAACGAGAAGGCGGCGCTGCGCGCGGTCACCGACGAGATCATGTACGCGATTCTCGGGCTCTCCGGGCAGGAGTACGTCGACCGGTACGCGGCCGAGGTCAAGGCGGAGCAGCAGGCCAAGAAGTTCCCGCGCCGACTGCGCTGACGGCGGATCAGCGGACGGCGAACGGAACTGTTTCGGCCGAGCCGGAGTCCGTAGCGTCGTCGGCATGGCCGACAGGAGCGCATTCGTCATCGGAGCGACAGGACAGATCGGGCGGGCGGCGGTACGGGCGCTGGCCGAGGACGGCTGGGAGGTGCGCGCCGGATCGCGCGGCGGCCGCCGGGACGAGACATGGCCGCAGGAGGTGCGGGCCGTCGCGGTGGACCGCGAGGACGACGTGGCGCTGGCTTCGGCGCTCGGCGAGGGCTGCGACGTGCTGGTGGACATGGTCGCCTTCGACGAGCGGCACGCCCGGCAGCTGGCGGGGCTCGCCGACCGGGTCGGCTCGGCCGTCGTCATCTCCAGCGGCGCTGTCTACGAGGACGCCGAGGGCCGCGGCTTCGACACCGTGGCTCAGCCCGACGGGCTGCCGCGCTACCCGGCGCCGATCCCGGAGACGCAGCAAACGGTGGGGCCGTCGGACACCACGTACGCGACCCGGAAGATAGCGGTTGAGCGGCAGCTGCTCACGGCCGGCGACCGGCTGCCGACGACGTTGCTGCGCGCGGGTGCGATCCACGGGCCGTACTGCCGCACCCCTCGCGAGATCCACTTCGTCAAGCGGGCGCTGGACGGGCGGACCGTACGGATCCTGGCCTACGGAGGTCGCAGCCGGTTCCATCCGGTGCACGTCTCGAACCTCGCGGAGCTGATCCGGCTGGCGGCGGCGCGGCCCGGTACGCGGGTGCTCAACGCGGGCGACCCCGACGTGCCGACGGCGGCGGAGATCAGTACGGCGATCGACGCGGTCATGGGCGTCGCCGGCGAACTGGTCCTGATCGACGGGCCCGCGCCCGAGGGACACATCGGGCTGACCCCCTGGGGATACGAGCATCCCATCGTCTACGACATGTCGGCCGCCGAACGAGAGCTGGGCTACCGGGCGGTGACGACGTACGCCGACTCGCTGCCCGCCACGGTGGAGTGGCTGGCGGACCGGCTCCGCTCGCAGGACTGGCGGGAGGCGTTCCCGAAGCTGTCGGTGAGGCATGCCACCGACGAGGGCGGGCCGTTCGACTACGCGGCGGAGGATTCCTGGCTGAGCCGGCGCCGGTAGACGCGAGAATCGCGGGGAAGGGGCGGCCGGAATTCCGGCCGCCCCTTCCCGCCTGTTACACCTGTTGCACCTCTTACGCCGGGTACGTCCGGTCGGGTCCTACGGCTTCGGTGCGGCGTGCGGGGCGCACGTCACATCGCGCTTGTCGGTCCTGCCGGTCAGCAGGTAGGTGTCGACCCGGTCATTGATGCACGGGTTGGCGATCCCGGTGACGCCGTGCGAGCCGGCGCCCTTCTCCGTGATCAGGCGCGAGCCCTTGAGCCTCTTGTGCAGCTCGATGGCGCCCTCGTAGGGAGTGGCGGCGTCACGCTCGGCCTGCACGATCAGCACCGGCGGCAGACCCTTACCGGACTTGACGTGCAGCGGGGTCTGCTGCTTCGCGGACCAGGTGGAGCAGGGCAGGTTCAACCAGGCGTTGGCCCACGTCATGAACGGGTTGTCCTTGTGCAGCCTGGTGTTGTCCCGGTCCCACTTCTTCCAGCTGGTGGGCCACTTGGCGTCCGCGCACTCGACGGCCGTGTAGACGGCGGTGCCGTTCTCCGCCGACGCGTTGCCCGCGGTGTCCGACAGATCGGGGGCGATGGCGTCGACGAGGGCCTGCGTGTCCCCCGCGACGTACTTGCTCCACGTCTGGGCGACGGGCACCCAGGCGGAGTCGTAGTACGGCGCGCTCTGGAAGAAGCCGATGAGCTCGGCGGGGCCCACGACGCCACCGAGCGGGTTCTTCTTGGCGGTGGCACGCAGCTTCAGCCACTGCTGCTCTACCTTCTCGGAGGTGTCCCCGAGGTGGAACGCCGCGTCGTTCTCGGCGACCCACTTCTTCCAGTCGGTCCAGCGCATCTGGAAGGCGACGTCCTGGTCGAGGTTGGCCTCGTACCAGATCTTGTCCTTCGAGGGGTTGACCACGCTGTCGACGACCATCCGGCGCACGTGGCCCGGGAACAACGTTCCGTAGACCGCGCCGAGGTAGGTGCCGTAGGAGACGCCGAGGAAGTTCAGCTTCTTCTCACCGAGCGCGGCGCGGACGACGTCCAGGTCGCGCGCGGTGTTCGGCGTGGTCATGTGCGGCAGCAGCCAGCCGCTGCGCTCCTGGCAGCCGTCCGCGTACTCGGCGGCCAGCTTGCGCTGGGCGCGCTTGTCGGCCTCGCTGTCGGGCACCGGGTCGAGCTTCGGCGCCTTGACGAACTCCTGGGGGTCGACGCAGGAGATGGGCGAGGAGTGGCCGACGCCGCGCGGGTCGAAGCCCACGAAGTCGTAGGCCTTGGCCATCTTCGTGTAGACCGGGTTCTTCTTGGTGACCCGCGTCGGGAACCGCAGACCGGAGCCGCCGGGGCCACCCGGGTTGTAGAGCAGAGCGCCCTGGCGGTCCTTCTCGGAACCGGTGTTGCCGATCCGGTCGACGGCGATCTTGATCTTCTTGCCGCTGGGCTTGGTGTAGTCGACCGGGACGGTGACCCAGCCGCACTGGATCGGCTTCGCGAGCCCCCAGTCCGCCGGGCAGTCGCGCCAGTCGATGCCTGCCTTCGCCGCGCGCCCGGCGGCGATCTGGACGCCGCGCGCCTCGGACGAGCCGCTGTGCCGGCCGTCGGCGCTGGCAGTCGGCGCGGTGATCGCGCCCGCCAGCAAGGTGCCCGCTATCAGAGTGCCGGCCGAGCCGAGCGCTGCTGTACGCCTCAAGTGGTGCCTCCCCCTGTGAGTGTTGTGCCGTGGGTGACGGCAGTGGTCCCTGCGTGTACGGGCGAATCCTTTCGCCTGGAGGGTGTTGGGCAACAGGTCGTACACATGTTTCTTTACCAACCCGATAACCGGTACGTCGTGTCCTGGTGAGCGGTGCAGGCGTCAAGGCCCGCATGGGTGAGGAATTCGGGGGCATTTGGTGGTCCGAAGGCCGTCCGGCCCTTCTGCCTCACCTCAGAATCAGGGAGACGTCATGAGCGGCTATGGCGCCAGTGGCACCCACCCCAAGGCGAAGTCGGGCACCAACGGTCTGGCCATCGCCGGACTGGTCTGCGGCATCATCGGCCTGATCTTCTTCAACATCATTCTCGGCCCGCTCGCGATCATCTTCGGTGTGATCGGACTGAAGCAGGCCGGGGCCAAGGGCGGCGCCGGCCTGGCGAAGGCCGCCATCGCACTCGGCATCGTGGACCTCGTGATCTTCGTCGTCCTGCTGCTCGTCGCCAGCTCGTCCGGCGGCTTCAGCTGGTACATGGGTGGCTGATAGCCCTCCGGGCCTCGTCCAGTACGCGCCGCAGCAACAGCGCGTCCACCGCCACCGCCGTGACCAGCACGGCGGGACCGGCCAGCGGTGTGAGGACCGCCCTGTCCCCCAGCAGGCGGGCCTCACCCGGCACGTCTCCCATGTCAGGATGCACGACCAGCAGTTGGCCGACAGCCCGGTGTCCGCCCAGCACCGCAGCACCGTCCCAGCCGCCGGGCGCCCCCGGACCGTACGACAACTCCTGGTCCAGGAGGGGGCGGCCCGCGCGATGGACGGTGAGGCGGGTGGTGAGCGTGCCGGGCCGCTCGCTGTGGCGGCCCAGGATCTGCTCCTCGCGCAGGACCAGCCGGGCGCGGGCGTCGAGGTCGACGCGGGTAGTCATGCGCAGGTCGCTGCCGGCCGCTGAGATCAGCGGCTCCGGCAGCCAGCGCAGCTCGGCCTCCGCTCCCACAGTCGCGCGCACGTCGTAGCGGGCCGGACCACCTGCCCGGCCGGGCAGCGCGACCGTTGCCGCGGCCGAGTCCACCGTCAGCGCCGCGCCGGCCCCCACGTCGGTCTCGATGCGCAGACAGTCGCCTCCGAGCGGTGCGCTCATCGCGCCGACGAAGGTGACACGGGCGCGGGAACCGGATGCGCGGGTGCGGCGCACGGCGAGCGGCCCGTCGCTCTCCAGGACCGGCAGGCGGGTGCCGCCCCGGCCGTCCGCCACCGCCGTGATCCTGGCGGTCGCCTCGATGCCCATCGGCGCCCCGGAGGTCACGCGGCCCAGACGGCGAGCTGCTCACGGACCCAGTCGGCGACCGGCTTCACGCCGTCGCCCGAGGTCAGCGAGGTGAACACGACCGGCAGTTCACCCCGCTGCGCCGCCGCGTCGCGAGCCATGCGGCCGAGATCGGAGCCGACGTGGGGCGCGAGGTCGGTCTTGTTGACGACCAGCAGGTCGGAAGTGGTGACGCCCGGCCCGCCCTTGCGGGGGATGTCGTCGCCGCCCGCCACATCGATGACGAAGACCTGCGCGTCGACGAGGCCGCGGGAGAACGTCGCCGTGAGGTTGTCACCGCCGGATTCGACCAGGATCAGATCGAGCGGTCCCACCGCGTCCTCAAGGTCCTCCACCGCTTCGAGGTTGGCGGAGATGTCGTCGCGAATGGCGGTGTGCGGGCAGGCACCGGTCTCCACGGCCTGGATCCGCTCGGGCGGCAGAACGGCGTTGCGGAGCAGAAATTCGGCGTCCTCACGCGTGTAGACGTCGTTGGTGACGACGGCGATGGACACCTCCGCCCGCAACTCCCGGCACAGGGCCGCGACCGTCGCGGTCTTGCCCGAGCCGACGGGGCCGCCGAGCCCGATGCGCAGAGCGCGCCTCCTGCCGTCGGGCCGGGTCGCGTCGGCGCCGACGGCGGGGGTGGTGGTCTCGTTGTCGTGGTCGATGTGCATGCGGGCGGCTCCCTGTCGGTTGCGAGGTCGGTGCCAGTCACTGGGTACTGCGGTCGCGAGGTGCTACGAGGTGTCGCGAGGCGCTACGAGGCGAAGAGGCGCACGGGCCAGGCCGCGTGTGCCTGAGCCGTGATGTCGAGCAGCGGCGCGGACGCCGCCGGCAGGGCGTCGGTCCCCTCCCCCCGGGCGCGGTGTGCGGCCCGCGTGGCGCGGCCGGCGACCTCGTCGAGTTCGGGCGCGAGGCGGGCGAGGACGGCGGTGGCGTCGAAGGGGTCGAGGCCCAGGAGGCGTACGACCGCTGTGGCGGGGGCGCTCACGCTTTCGTACGCGGCGCAGTGCGCCGCGTCCTCGGGCCCGAGTCCCGCCGCATGGGCGGTGACGCCGAGCACGACGGGCTGGTGTGCGCCGCGCGGTCGGGCCCCGGCGAGTGCGTCCAGCTCCGGGCACGGCCAGGCGGCGCGGGCCGCCCGCATCAGCTGACGGCCGAGCTTGCGTGCCGTGGTCCGCAGTGCGGGGGACGGCGTGCGTGCGTCGGCGGCCTCGTCGAGCGTGAGGGCGTCGAGGCCGAGGGCCGCGGCGGCGGCGAGCGCGGCGGAGGTGAGTCCGGTCGTGTGCAGCCGGCCGCGGCAGAACGCGGCGAGATCGGCCGCGTCACGGATGCGCCCCGCCTTGACGGCGAATTCCGCGCCCCCGGAGTGCGCGTGCCCGCCGGCGGGGAATCGGCCGTCCGCGAGAACGAGGAGTGCGGCGCGCGCTCCGGGGCCGGCGGCGGGCAGGCTGTGCGGGTCGGTTTCCATGGTCAGAACAGGAAGTAGCGCTGAGCCATGGGCAGTTCCGCGGCGGGAGCGGGGTCCACCGGGTCGCCGTCGATGGTCACCGTGAAAGTGTCGGGGTCGACCTCGACGCGCGGCAGGGCGTCGTTCTCCCGCATGTCGGCCTTGGTGACGCGGCGGGTGTTCTTGATGGGTACGAACCGCTTGCCGAGGCCCAGGCGTTCGGGCAGAGCGTCCTCGATCGCTGCCGTCGCCACGAAGTTTAGGGAGTTTCCGGCCGGCGCTCGGCCGAGCGCGCCGAACATCGGACGGGGCATGACCGGCTGCGGGGTGGGAATGGAGGCGTTGGCGTCGCCCATCTGGGCGTACGCGATCTGGCCGCCCTTGATGACGAGTTGCGGCTTGACGCCGAAGAACGCCGGCTCCCACAGCACCAGGTCGGCGAGTTTGCCGCTCTCCACCGAGCCGATCTCGTGGTCGAGGCCCTGCGCGACCGCCGGGTTGATCGTGTATTTGGCGACATAGCGACGCGCGCGGTGGTTGTCGGCGCGTCCGTCGCCGGGCAGGGCGCCCCTGCGCTTCTTCATGACGTGCGCGGTCTGCCAGGTGCGCAGCGCGACTTCGCCGATGCGGCCCATCGCCTGGGAGTCCGAGGAGATGATCGAGATGGCGCCGAGGTCGTGGAGGATGTCCTCGGCCGCGATGGTGGAGGGCCGGATGCGGGACTCGGCGAAGGCCAGGTCTTCCGGGACTGCCGGGTTCAGGTGGTGACAGACCATCAGCATGTCGAGGTGTTCCTCGATGGTGTTGACGGTGTGCGGCCGCGTCGGGTTGGTGGAGCTGGGCAGGACGTGCGGCTCGGAGACGACCGTGATGATGTCCGGGGCGTGCCCGCCGCCCGCGCCCTCGGTGTGGTAGGCGTGGACGGTGCGACCCGCGATGGCGGCGAGGGTGTCGCCGACGAATCCGGCCTCGTTCAAGGTGTCGGTGTGGAGGGCGAGCTGAGCGCCGGTCTCCTCGCACACACCGAGGCAGGCGTCGATGGCGGCGGGCGTGGCCCCCCAGTCCTCGTGGATTTTGAATCCGAGTGCGCCGCCGCGCAGCTGGGCGTGCATGGCCTCGTGGGAGGTCGTGTTGCCCTTGCCAAGCAGTCCGATGTTGACCGGGTAGTGCTCCAGCGCCTCGAACATCCGGGCAAGGTGCCAACCGCCAGGGGTGACGGTGGTGGCCTTGGTGCCCTCGGCGGGGCCGGTGCCGCCGCCGACAAGTGTGGTGATGCCGGCGGACAGGGCCTGGTCGACGAGGGTCGGCGAGATGAAGTGGACGTGCGCGTCGACGGTGCCCGCGGTGAGGATCTTGCCGTTGCCCGCGATGATCTCCGTCTCGGGCCCGATGACCAGGTCGGGGTGTACGCCGTCCATGGTGTCGGGGTTGCCGGCCTTGCCGATGCCGGTGATCCTTCCGTCCCGCAGGCCGACGTCGGCCTTGACGATGCCCCAGTGGTCGAGGATCACCACGCCGGTGACGACGGTGTCGGGTGCGCCGTCGGCCCGGCCGGCCCGGGCCTGGCCCATGGACTCGCGGATGACTTTGCCGCCGCCGAACACCGCCTCGTCCCCGGCGCGTCCGGGCCCGCCGCAGCGGTCCTCCTCGATCTCGATCAGCAGGTCGGTGTCGGCGAGGCGGATACGGTCGCCGGTGGTGGGGCCGAACAGGTCGGCGTACTGGGGGCGTACGAGCTCAGGCATCGAGGGCTCCAGCGATCTGTCCGCGCAGACCGGCGACGATGCGCCGGCCGCCGATGGGGACGAGTTCGACATCGGCGGGGATGCCCGGCTCGAAGCGGACGGCGGTGCCCGCGGCAATGTTCAGGCGCAGGCCGTGGGCGGCGGCCCGGTCGAAGCGCAGGCCGGGGTTGGCCTCGGCGAAGTGGTAGTGCGAGCCGACCTGGACGGGCCGGTCGGCAGCGTTGAGGACGGTCATACGCGTGACGGGCAGACCCGCGTTGAGGATGACCGGCTCGTCGGCGTACAGGATCTCTCCGGGGATCATCGCGGCCGCTCCCCCGTCAGACGATCGGTTCGTGGACGGTGACGAGCTTGGTCCCGTCGGGGAAGGTCGCCTCGACCTGGACGTCGTGGATCATCTCGGGGATGCCCTGCATGACGTCGTCGCGGGTGAGTACCTTGCGACCCGAGGACATGAGCTCGGCGACGGTTCGGCCGTCGCGGGCGCCTTCGAGGATGTGCGCGGTGATGAGGGCGACGGACTCGGGGTGGTTGAGCGGCACCCCACGGGCGCGGCGCCGCTCGGCGACATCCGCGGCCACATGGATGAGCAGTCTCTCCTGCTCGTGCGGGGTCAGTTGCACGCGTCCCACCTCACAGTCCTCACACCGGGCCGGCCGGCCCGGCGACCTGGTGCGGCAGGCTAGTTGCGCGGAGTTTCCGACGCGTTAACTGCGATCGCCCGGAGCCGGGCCGGACGGGTGCGAGGTCATCGAGGTGAGGGCCCGGAGCCCGTCGCGAAGCCCCTCGACTTCGGGCTCCCCGAACAGGGCCTGCTGCACGATGAACCCCTGAGCGACAGCGATCATGGTGCGTGCCACATGATCGGCCGGTACGCCGGCGGGCATCATGCCCGCCTTCCGGTACGCCTCGACGATCGTGGCCCAGACGACACGCAGGTCCGCGTACCCCTCGCTGATGAGGACCGCGAGATCCGGATTGCGGAGGCTCTCGGTCCAGACCTGGAGCGCCAGGCGGGGGATCTGCGCCTCGCTCTCGACGCCGGAGGCCCCTCGCCCCGTGAGGATCTTGCCGAGCACCTCGGCCACCAGGTCGTGCGGCGGTGGGGGCGGGCTCATCCGGGAGGCGGACTGGAAGGCGCTCTTGAGCTCCCCGAACACCTCCCCCGCTATGGCCGCGATCAGCTCGTCCTTACTGCTGAAGTAGCGGTAGACGGCACCGGCCGACAACTCCGCCTCGCGCAGGACGTCCTGCATCGACGTGGCATGGAAGCCGTTGCGGGCGAAGCAGCGGGTGGCGCCGTCGAGGATCTGACGGCGGCGAGCGTCGAGGTGTTGCTGGGATACACGAGCCATGATCCCAACTTAAAACGAACATTCATTCTTGACAAGCGGCGGAGCCGCCGGGACAGTGAAGAAGCAAAACGAACGATCCTTCTCTTTGAAACCGAGGACATCATGTCCGCTGCGCCGCAATCCACTCGCCGCATGGTGACCGCCATCGTGCTGATCCCCTTCGTGGTGGCGCTCGCCCTGTGGGCCTTCGCCTGGCCCGCGGCGCGGATCGCACCACGCGATCTCCCCATCGGCATCGCGGGCCCGACCGTCGCCACCGCACCCGCCCAGCAGCAGTTCGAGCAGCAGAAGGGCACCTTCGAGGTTCACACCTACAAGGACGAGGCCGCGGCGCGTACGGCGATCGAGGACCGGGTCGTATACGGCGCCGTCGTCGTCACCCCGCAGGGAACCGAGCTGCTGACCGCGACCGCCGCGAGCCCCGTTGTGGCACAACTGCTGCGCGACGCCGTGACGGCGCGCGCCCCGGCCGGCACGCAGGTCAAGGTCACCGATGTCGCCGCGGCCCCGGCCGAGGATCCGCGCGGCACAGCACTCGGGGCGAGCGTCCTGCCGCTGGCCATCGCCGGCGTCGCCGCCGGAGCCGTGGTGACCTTGATGGGACTGCGCGGGGCCCGTGGGGCGATCACCCTGGTCGCCGCCTCCGCCCTGGTAGGACTCACGGCCGCCGCGATCACCCACAGCTGGCTCGGCATCATCACCGGTTCCTGGTGGGCCGAAGCCGGCACCCTGGGGCTGACGGTACTGGCCATCGGCTCCGCCGTGGCGGGGGCGGCCGCGCTCTTCGGGACGCCCGGGATCGGGCTCGGGGCCCTGGTGATGATCCTCTTCGGGAACTCGCTTTCGGGCGTGACCAGTGCGCCCGTACTGCTGCCCGAGCCGGCAGGAGCGATCGGCCAGTGGCTGCCGCCGGGGGCCGGCGGATCACTGCTGCGCTCGGTCGCCTTCTTCGACGGCAGCGCGGCCCTGATGCCGCTGCTGGCGCTCTGCGCCTGGGTGACGCTCGGCCTCGCCGGCGTACTGGTGGCCGGGCGACGGCCCGCGAAGGCCGGCGCGCCCGGAGGTCCGCCGGCCCCCGCCTCGGAGCCGGCCCCGGCAGGCTGAGCCCACCACTGGACCGGGGGTGCGTCCCCGCTGTAGCGGACGGGGGCGCACGGCCTTTTTCGCGTGCGCGGAACCCGGGTCAGCTGTCGCCGGCGTCCCCGCGGTGTTCGGCGGCGATTCCGAACCGGCGCCGTTCGCCGGCAGCGGAAGGGGCCGAGCCGATCGCGGAGACGGAACTGATCACCGATTCCTCGGCCGCCTCCTGCTCCGCCTCGAGTCGTGCCAGGTCAGCGGCGGAAACGAGGGCGACCAGCGGCTTGCCGTGGCGGGTCACCACCACCCGCTCGCCGCCGTAGACGACACGGTTGATCAGCTCGGCGAGCTCTGCCCGTGCTTGCGTCACCGGAATCTCGTAGGCCATGCTGCCCATCTTACGGGTTGTACGTCCTGTACATTTTTTACGGGACGTAGGCCCGAAAGCGATCAGGAGAGGTACTGCCATGAACCGGCTTTCCGCCCCCATCCCGCCCAGCGCCCGCTATGTGCTCCCCTCCTTCACCGAGCGCACCGCGAGCGGGACCCGCACCCTCGATCCGTACTCCAAGCTCCTCGACGAGCGGATCGTGTTCCTGGGAACACCCGTCGACGACGCCGCGGCCAACGACGTGATGGCGCAGTTCATGCACCTTGAACACACCGCCCCGGATCGCGACATCTCGCTCTACATCAACTCCCCCGGCGGCTCGTACACCGCCATGTCGGCCATCTACGACACGATCCAGTTCGTCGCCTGCGATGTGGAGACGATCTGCCTGGGCCAGGCCGCCTCCCCCGCCGCGATGCTGCTCGCGGCCGGCGCGCCCGGCAAGCGCCTGGCTTTGCCGGGAGCCCGCGTGCTGCTCAGCCAGCCCTCCATCGAGGAGCCCGTGCAGGGCCAGCCGTCCGACCTGGAGATCGAGGCCCAGGAGCTGCTGCGCATGCGTGAGTTGCTCGTGGGACTGCTGGCGCGGCACACAGGGCAGAGCCCGCAGCGGATCGACGAGGACATCGAGCGCGACAAGGTCTTCACCGCCGAGGCGGCCGTGGCGTACGGCCTGGTCGACCACGTGGTGCAGAGCCGCAAGGACGCGCTCGGCTTCGCCGGCCCGAGGTGAGGCGCGCATGCTGCCGCCGGAACTGCCGCCGCTGCCCGCACTGACGCGCGCCGAATGTGAGTTCGTCGACCGCTATCTCGAAGTACTCGATCTGATGGGGCGTATCAATCCGGCGCGCGGAGCCGACACCTACGGCGCCCTGCGGGCCGCCCAGGCGCTCGCGGGGAAGGCAGCGGGGCTGCGGGACGCGCTCGCCCTGATGTATGAGCGCGGTGAGACACACCTTCACGTCGCCACGCTCGCAAGGGCGTTGCGGGTCCTCGACGGTGAACGCCGCGCACACCGTGTCACCATGCCGCCGTCAGCGGCGAGTTGAGGCCATACGGGGAGCCGATTGCCCAATTGGCGTACTACATATGGTCACTCATCCGGCCCAGGTTTTGTCCATATATTGATACGGCCCGACTTGTGCACCGCCTGTACGCCGTTCGCGTAAAGGTCTGCTCCGCCGCAGGTGATGCGCCGGGCAGGCCGCCGCAACACCCGCGGGAACAGGCCCTGTCCACTCGAACGGGTCAGTCGTGAGCAACCTCTTGTGCCGCCGTTTCGGCTCGGAAATCCCGCGGTACCTGGGTGAAGATCCCTGGGACGACAAGCCCCCGCCACCGCGGCGGGGCGGTCCGGGCGGACGCCGAGTCCTGCCGCCGTTCCGGACGACTGGTCGACAGGAGTGGATCGGCAGGAGTGGAGGACCCAGGCAGTACGGGGTGACCTGAGAAGGTCGCTCCTCGGGGTGAAGCCGCACACCGCGGCCGGGCATCTTCGCCTGTCCGAACCCGACAGGTCATCCTTCACAGGCGGCTGACGAAGGGTTGCGCATGACCGCGCACACGCATGTCCCGTCCGCCCTGTTCCGGGCCGGAGCCGCGTCGGCTCTCACCCTCGCCGCGATCGGCAGCACGATGCTGGCCCCGGGAGCCAGCACCGACGCGCACGCCGCCTCGCACGCCGCCAAGGCGCTCAGCGTCGCAGCGTCGAAGAAGGGGGCCCCGTATGCCCACGGCGCTGCGGGCCCCAACCGCTTCGACTGCTCGGGGCTGACGCTCTACTCCTTCAAGAAGGCCGGCAAGCGCCTGCCGCGCACCGCCCAGTCGCAGTACAACAAGACCCGGCACATCGCGGCCGGCAGCCGGCAACGGGGAGACCTCGTCTTCTTCCACGCCGGGCGGTACGTGTACCACGTCGGCATCTACGCCGGGAGCGGCAAGATGTGGCACTCCCCCAAATCCGGCTCCACCGTGCGGCTCGACCGGATCTGGTCCAAGAGTGTCTGGTACGGCCGGGTCCGCTGAGCCCCGCCCGGACCCACTGCGGCCGGGGCGGACGCGACGGCGCCGACTGGTTACGGGGCCTGGGTGGCCAGGGGCGCGGGGGTGGTCCACGGGAGTTCGATCCAGACGGTTTTGCCGCCTTCGCGGGTGGGCTGGACGGATACCCGGCCGCCGCACTCGGCGGTGAGACAGCGGATGATCACCATGCCGCGCCCGTTGTCCTGCTGAACGGCGGCCGGCAGCCGTTTCGGCCAGCGGGGGTGGCTGTCGGTGACGCCGAGGCGCAGTTGCTCGTCCCGGTCCAGCTGTACGTCAACGGTGAATGTCGGTGACTGGCCGAAGGTGTGCTGGACGGCGTTGGTCACCAGCTCCGAGACGATCAGCCGTACCGTGTCGGCGGCCTCGGAGACGGGCGGCATGCCCCACTCGCCGAGGATCTCCGCTACGTATCTGCGGGCCGCCGGTACCGAGGCCGGCTCGCTCGGCAGAGTGACGGACACTTCCCTGTGGTCTGCCATGGCGACGCTGTCCCTTTCCCACCGGGGCCGGACGTCCGACTCGTGGCGGATGACCTTCGAGGACGGCCTCGGATTGCGCTTTCGCGCCAGAGTGCCACTCATCGTGGCGGGAAAAGGGCGATCCCCCAAGATATGCATATATCTGTCGCTCGAAGCGGTGAACCTTGCTACGCGAGACCGTATGTGTCACCGCCCGGTGGTGGGCGGCGCCGTCCCCACGACCGTGGCCACCGCCTGCTCGATCTGCCGGTCCGTGAGGTCGGCCCGCGCGGTCAGCCGGAGCCGGGAGATCCCGTCCGGCACGGACGGCGGACGGAAACAGCCCACCACGAGCCCCGCAGCCCGGCAGTCCGCCGCCCACTGCACCGCCTGGCCGGGCGACGGGGCCAGCACCGACACCACGGCAGCGTCGGGACGTACGGCGGTCAGGCCGGCGTCGGTCAGTGAGCGGTGCAGCGTCGCGGCGACCTCGCGGGCCCGGCCGGCCAGCTCGGGTGCGCCGCGCAGGAGCCGCAGGCTCGCCAGCGCGGCGCCGGCGGCGGCCGGAGCGAGACCGGTGTCGAAGATGAACGTACGGGCCGTGTTGACCAGGTGGTCGATGACGCGGGCCGGTCCGAGTACCGCTCCGCCCTGGCTGCCGAGCGACTTGGACAGGGTCAGGGTGGCGACGACGCCGTCCGCACCCGCGAGTCCCGCCGCGTCCAGGGCGCCCCGGCCGCCGTCGCCGAGGATTCCCAGACCGTGCGCGTCGTCGACGAGGAGGGCCGCACCGTGGGTCCGGCAGGCCGCGGCGAGTTCCGGCAGCGGAGCCGCGTCACCGTCCACCGAGAAGACGGAGTCGGTGACGGCGAGCGCCTGCCCGTCGTGCGCGTCGAGCATCTTGGACACAGCTTCGGGGTCGGCGTGCGGCACCACGGAGGTCGTGGCACGCGAGAGTCGGCAGCCATCCACGATCGAGGCGTGATTCAGCGCGTCGGAGACGATCAGCGAACCGTGGCCGCTGAGCGCGGTGAGGGCGGCCAGGTTGGCGGCGTAACCCGAGGACAGCACCAGGGCGGCGTCGAAGCCGCAGAAGTCGGCCAGCTCGCGCTCCAGTTCGGCGTGGAGTTCCGTGCTGCCGGTGACAAGCCGGGAACCGGTGGCGCCGGCGCCCCAGCGGCGGGCCGCGGCGGCGGCGGCGGAGGTGATCTCCGGGCGGTGGGTCAGGCCGAGGTAGTCGTTGCTCGCGAGATCGAGCAGACTCGACGCGGCGGGGCGCGGACGCAGGGTCCTGACCAGCCCGGCCGCGGCGCGCACGGCTGCCTGCTCGTCGATCCAGTCGAACGGTCCCTGCGGCATGGGTACGTCCCTCGTCCCTCGGGGTAGGCGGCTCGGCCGGCGGCTCCGGCAGCGGCTCCACCGGCGTCTTTGTAGGCAGCCCACAGACACTAGCCGGGCAGGCGCCGGGGCAGAGTGTGGCGATACCCACACCTCGCCGGGCAGCTCTTGTGCGATTCCACCTTGGCCGCAGGCGGCGTCGTAGGCCAGGATCGGCGCCATGGACCTGCTGAACACGCTGGTGGACAAGGGGCTGCGGCGCGAGCTGCCGACCCGCGAAGAAGCGCTCGCCGTGCTGGCGACCTCCGACGACGAGCTGCTCGATGTGGTGGCCGCGGCCGGAAAGGTACGCCGCCAGTGGTTCGGACGGCGGGTGAAACTCAACTATCTGGTGAACCTCAAGTCGGGTCTGTGCCCCGAGGACTGCTCGTACTGCTCACAGCGGCTCGGCTCCAAGGCCGGGATTCTCAAGTACACCTGGCTCAAGCCCGACGAGGCGTCGCAGGCGGCGGCCGCGGGTGTCGCGGGCGGCGCGAAGCGGGTGTGTCTGGTCGCGAGCGGGCGCGGGCCGACGGACAAGGACGTCGACCGGGTCTCGAAGACCATTGAGGCGATCAAGAACGAAAACGAGGACGTCGAGGTCTGCGCCTGCCTCGGGCTGCTGTCCGACGGCCAGGCGGAGCGGCTGCGGGCGGCCGGCGCCGACGCGTACAACCACAACCTGAACACCTCCGAGGCGACGTACGGCGCCATCACCACCACCCACACCTACGCCGACCGTGTGGAGACCGTCCAGCAGGCGCAGGCGGCCGGGATGTCCGCGTGCTCCGGGCTGATCGCCGGCATGGGCGAGAGCGACGCGGACCTGGTGGACGTGGTCTTCGCGCTGCGCGAGCTCGACCCGGACTCGGTCCCGGTCAACTTCCTGATCCCCTTCGAGGGAACTCCGCTGGCCAAGGAGTGGAACCTCACGCCGCAGCGGGCGCTGCGGATCCTGGCGATGGTGCGGTTCGTCTGCCCGGACGTGGAGGTTCGGCTCGCGGGCGGGCGCGAGGTGCACCTGCGCACCATGCAGCCGCTCGCGCTGCACCTGGTCAACTCGATCTTCCTCGGCGACTACCTCACCAGTGAGGGCCAGGCCGGCCAGGCCGACCTGGAGATGATCGCCGACGCCGGTTTCGAAGTCGAGGGCACCGACACGACCACGCTGCCCGGGCACCGGAGCGGAGGCGGCTGCGCCTCGGCGTGCGGCGAGCCGCCCGCGGCGGAGGTTCCGGCGGCCCGCGAGGAGACGGCCCGTACCGATGCGGCCCGTACGGACACGGCCCGTACCGATGCGGCCCGTACGGACTTGGTCGCGGTACGCCGCCGGGGTGCCGGGACGGACCTCGCGCCCAATGCCTGAGCCGCTGTCCCCCGCCGATCTGCTCAGGCTCGACCGGGAGCACGTCTGGCATCCGTACGGCCCGATGCCGGGCCGGGCGGAGCCGCTGCTGGTGGAGTCCGCCTCGGGGGTGCGCTTGCGTCTTGCGCAACCCGCGCACGGGCAGAGCGAGTTGATCGACGGCATGTCCTCCTGGTGGTCGGCGGTCCACGGCTACAACCACCCCGTCATCAACGAGGCGGCGCGCGGCCAGCTGGACCGGATGAGCCATGTGATGTTCGGCGGGCTCACCCACGAGCCCGCCGTGCGGCTGGCCGCGAAGCTGGTGGAGATCACGCCGGAGCCGCTGCGGCACGTGTTCCTCGCCGACTCCGGGTCGGTGTCGGTCGAGGTCGCGATCAAGATGTGCCTGCAGTACTGGCGCTCGGTCGGCCGCCCCGGCAAGCAGCGCCTGCTGACCTGGCGCGGCGGTTACCACGGGGACACCTGGCAGCCCATGTCGGTGTGCGACCCCGAAGGCGGGATGCACGAACTGTGGCAGGGTGCGCTGCCGCGGCAGATCTTCGCGGAGGCACCGCCGGCCGCGTACGACGCGGCGTACGCGGACCGGCTGCGCTCGCTGGTCGCCCGGCACGCGGACGAACTGGCAGCGGTCGTCGTGGAGCCGGTGGTGCAGGGCGCGGGCGGGATGCGCTTCCACTCCCCCGAGTACCTGCGAGTGCTGCGCGAGGCGTGCGACGCGCACGGTGTGCTGCTGATCTTCGACGAGATCGCGACGGGATTCGGCCGTACCGGAACACTGTTCGCGTCCGAGCACGCCGGGGTCTCCCCCGATGTCCTGTGCCTGGGCAAGGCGCTGACCGGCGGCTATCTGACGTTGGCCGCCACGCTCTGCACGACCGCGGTGGCCGAGGGCATCTCGCGCGGCGAGGTGCCCGTACTGGCGCACGGCCCGACCTTCATGGGCAACCCGCTGGCCTCGGCGGTGGCCTGCGCCTCGATCGAACTGCTGCTGGGCCAGGACTGGCAGAGCGAGATCAAGCGCATCGAGGCCGGCCTGACCGAGGGCCTGGCGGACGCGGCGCGGTCGCCGGGCGTGCGGGAAGTACGGGTGCTGGGCGCGATCGGCGTCGTACAGCTGGACCGCGAGGTCGACATGGCTGCGGCGACGGAGGCAGCGGTACGGGAGGGCGTGTGGCTGCGCCCGTTCCGGGACCTGATCTACACGATGCCGCCGTACGTCACCAACGACGAGGACCTGTCCCGCATCTGCGCGGCGGTGCGGGCGGCGGCGTCGGCGTGACGTCCTCCGCCGCCGAGCCGGACCTCTTGCTCAGCCCAGATCAACGAGGAGCGCAGCAAGCATGAGCGTCATTGTCGTCAGCGGGACCGGAACCGAGATCGGCAAGACCGTGGTCACCGCGGCGCTCGCCGCCGTTGCCCGGGCGCAGGGGCGCAGCGTCGCTGTGCTGAAGCCCGCCCAGACCGGGCTCGCCCCGGGCGAGCCCGGCGACGCCGACGAAGTCGTACGGCTCGCCGGTGACGGCGTGCGGGGCGTCGAGCTCCGGCGTTTCCCCGAGCCGCTGGCCCCCGCCACCGCTGCCCGCCGCGCCGGCCTGCCCCCCGTCGGGGCGGCCGAAGTGGCCGCCGCGGCCGGGAAACTCGCGGCAGAGTACGACCTCGTGCTCGTCGAAGGCGCGGGCGGCCTCCTCGTCCGCTTCGACGACGCGGGGGGAACACTGGCCGACGCCGCCCAGCTCCTCGGCGCACCGGTGCTCGTCGTCACGCCTGCGGCCCTGGGCACCCTCAACTCGACCGCGCTGACCGCGGAAGCCCTCGGCGCCCGCGGTATCGACATGCTCGGCGTCGTGGTGGGCAGCTGGCCCGCCCGCCCTGGCCTCGCCGAGCGCTGCAACCTGACGGACCTGCCCGAGGCGGCCGCGGGCGCTCCGCTGCTCGGCGTCGTCCCGGAAGGGGCCGGGGCCCTGACGCCGGCCGAGTTCCGTTCCCGGGCCGCGCAGTGGCTCGCGCCGCGACTCGGCGGCGTGTGGCGGCCGGCGCCCGTAGGGTGACCGGGATGACCGCCATGCGAGCACGTATCGACGAGATCGTCTTCGACTGCGCCGAGCCGGCCACCCTGGTCCGCTTCTGGGCTGCCCTGTTGGGCGGCGAGCCGGTGGACCGGAGCCCGGACTGGTCGTACGTCGACCCGCCCCTGGGGCCGCGGGTCGCCTTCCAGCGCGTACCGGAAGGCAAGACCGTGAAGAACCGGCTGCATCTGGATCTGGAAGCCGGCGACCTCAGCGCGGCGAGCGCCGAGGCGGAGCGGCTCGGCGCCACCAGGACCGGCGAAGTCGTCCCCGACGAGAACGGTTCCTTTCAGGTGCTGCTCGACCCCGAGGGCAACGAGTTCTGCTTCGTGAGCGGGTCGGGCCCCCGGACGGGGTAAGGATCGCGGCAGCGGCGTCCGTACGTTGTCCCGCGCCGCCGTTCACCCCAAGGAGGTCAGCGATGCCAGCGCGCCGCAGGTCGTTTGCCCAGGACGCCGTGCACCATCCGCTCTTCGCCCGGTTCTACGCACGCTGCAGCGTGATCGCCGACCTCAGGGGCGGAGTGGCCTCGCACCGGGCGGAGCTGCTGTCGGGCCTGTCGGGCAGGGTCATCGAGATCGGCGCGGGCAACGGTCTGAACTTCGCCCACTACCCGGCGGCCGTCTCCGAGGTCGTGGCGATCGAACCGGAGCGCACCCTGCGCCAGTTGGCCGTACAGGCGGCGCTGGACGCCGGGGTTCCGGTGGATGTGGTGCCGGGGGCGGCCGAGGCGCTGCCGGTCAAGAGTGAGGCGTTCGACGCGGCCGTGCTGTCGTTGGTGCTGTGCACCGTGCGGGATGTGCCGCGCGCCCTCTCCGAGATCAGGCGCGTGCTGCGGCCGGGCGGTGAACTGCGTTTCTTCGAGCACGGTCGGGGCGAGGGCCGGGCCATGGTGACGGCTCAGCGGGTCGTGGACCGCACGGTGTGGCCGGTGCTCTTCGGCGGGTGTCACACCTCGCGCGATCCCCTCGCGGCGATCGGGACGGCCGGCTTCGAGATCGGTGGCTGGCGGAGGTTGTCCGTACCGGAGAGCGGGTTCAAAACGCCGTCCTCGCCGTGCGTACTGGGCGTGGCGCACCGGCCGCGGGCCACCGACGACGACTGAACGGCCGCTGCCGCAGGCTCCCGCGGCCGGGGTTCGGGTCGGGGGCGGGGTCCGCGGCTAATCAGAGGCTCCACTGACGCAGCTCTTCGGCGATCGCGTGCATCTCGGCCTTGCCGTCCTTGACCAGCTTCGCCAGGTCCCGCACCTGCTCGGGCGAGGTCACCACCTTGAGGCCGCTGGCGACGAGATAGCCGTACGCCACGGCCGAGGCGAACATCGCGTTGGACCGCTCCAGCGCCGGGACGTGCACCAGCAGCTGGAGCAGGGCGGCGGCGCGGGCGGGAGCGTCGGCGTAGACGGGAATGCCGAAGATCTCCGCCTCGTGCCGTGCCACGGCGGCGACGAGCGCGCCCCAGTCGATGACCTGGGGGTCACCGGGCGTCTTGCGTTCGGCGATCATGAGCAGCCAGGCAAGGTCGATCTTGAGGCTCAACGCTTTCCTTCACGCTCCGTGCCGAATTCCTCCGCGAACACCGATTCGTACTGCTTCATGAAGTCGGACGCGGCCTCGACGAAGGTACGCCCCACCTCCCCGGCGTCCTGTCTGACGAGCTCCTCGATGTAGCGGTTCACGCTCATGCCCCGCTGGAGGGCGCGCCTGCGGGCGGCCTCGGCGGTGGTCTCGTCCACGCGTACGTTCAGCTGCGTCTTGGCCACACCTCTACGCTAGCGCCGTATCACTAGCATCGGCAAGGCGACGTCCTCAACTCGGCTCACGGGCCCGGAAAACGTTCGCCACAGTGGTCCGGGCTCTGCTTGGCTCGCCCGATAAGTGATCTCCACATCCGCAGCGCCAACCTCTCAGACATCGACGCCGTGTTGCGGTTTTGGCGCGAAGCCGCAGAGGCAACGAGCATCAGCGACGACCACGACGGGGTGACCCGGCTCATATCACGAGACCCCGAAGCACTCCTTCTCGCAGAGCGCGACGGGCTTCTCGTCGGAACCGTCATAGCCGGTTTTGACGGTTGGCGATGCTCCGCCTACCGACTGGCCGTACACCCGGACTGCCGCAGGCAAGGTATCGCCACCGCCTTGACTCAAGCAGCGGAACAGCGATTCATCGCCCTGGGCGGGCGACGGGCCGACGCCATGGTCCTGGAAGCGAACGAAGAAGCGCACCACACATGGGCTACGGCTGGATACGGCCGTGAGGAAAACTGGCGGCGCTGGGTGAAACGGCTGTAGGCACGGGACGGAGTGGACTGACTCCCGCCACTTTCTCGTCCTCCTTTACCATGGGCGGATCCTTCTTCTCCCTGATCATCTGTGAAAGGTGTGAGCGTCCGCCCATGCGCGAGCCTCCCGCTAATCGACATCGCGCATCCCCGGCCTCCCTGCCCGATCACGAGGCAGAGGTGAACCGATGACCGAAGCACTTCTGCTGGCCGTCGCCGCGCTGCTCGCGCTGGCCTGCGGTGCCTTCGTCGCGGCGGAATTCTCGCTGACCACGATCGAGCGCGGCGACCTCGAACGGGCCGTCGAGCGGGGCGAGCGGGGTGCGTCGAGCGCCCTGAAGGCCGTACGCAGCCTCACTTTCCAGCTCTCCGGCGCCCAACTCGGCATCACCGCCACCAATCTGCTGGTCGGCATGCTCGCCGAGCCGTCTGTCGGCAAGCTGATCCGCGGGCCGATCGAGACGCTCGGGCTCTCCCCGGGGACGGCCTCGACGGCGGCTCTGGTCATCGGTACGGCCTTCTCCACCGTCGTCATGATGGTCGTCGGCGAACTGGTCCCCAAGAACTGGGCTATCTCCTCACCGCTGGCCGTGGCCAAGGTGGTCGCCACTCCCCAGCGGGCGTTCAGCACCGCCTTCCGCCCGCTGATCAGCCACCTCAACAACACGGCGAACCGCATCGTGCGGCGCTTCGGGATGGAACCGGCCGAGGAGCTGGCGTCCGCCCGCAGCCCGCAGGAACTGGTCGCGCTGGCACGCCACTCCGCGAAGGAGGGGGCATTGGAGGCCGACACGGCGGAGCTGTTCGTCCGCACGCTCAACCTGGCCGAGCTGAGCGCCGAGAACGTGATGACCCCGCGCGTCCAGGTCACCGCGCTCGACGTGCAGGCCACCGCCGAGGACGTCGCGAACGCCACACGCGCGACCGGCCTGTCGCGTTTTCCCGTCTACCGGGACAGCCTCGACTCGGTCGTGGGCATCGCCCACATCAAGGACGTTCTGACGGTGCCCGCGGACCGCAGGGCGTCGTACCCCGTCGCCTCGCTGCTGCGCGAGCCTCTTCTCGTACCGGAGTCGCTGACGGTGGACCGGCTGCTGGACCGGCTCTCGGCCAAGCGCACCATGGCGGTGGTCATCGACGAGTACGGCGGTACGGCGGGTGTCGTGACGCTGGAGGACATCGTCGAGGAGGTCGTCGGGGAGGTGCGCGACGAGCACGATCCGCACGAGACGCCGGACCTCGCCGCGGCCGGCGAGGACGCCGACGGACGCACGCTCTGGTCGGCGGACGGTGCCGCCAGGACGGACCAGCTGGAGCGGGTGGGCCTGCGGGTGCCCGACGGCCCGTACGAGACGCTGGCCGGCCTGGTCGCCAGCGAGCTGGGGCGCATTCCGGCCGTGGGTGACCGCATCGAACTGGCGGGCTGGCGGCTCGACGTGGTGGACGCGGCCGGCCGGCGCGCGGCGCGGGTGCTGCTGCACGCGCCGGCACCGGGGCACGTGGACGCCGGCAGTGACGGCGGCGAAGCCGCGGGCTCCCCGCGTACCTCTGTTGGTTCGGGTGGCTCAGGTAGTCCAGGCGGCTCAGGCGACAAGAAGGAGACCGGGCGATGATTGCGGTCCAACTGATCATCGGCCTGCTCACGCTGGTCGTCAACGCGTTCTTCGTCGGCGCGGAGTTCTCGCTGATCTCCGTACGCCGCAGCCAGATAGAGCCGGAGGCGGAGAAGGGGAACCGGCGGGCACATCGCGTTCTGTGGGGGCTCGAACACGTCTCGGCGCTGCTGGCGGCGGCTCAGCTGGGCATCACGCTGTGCACGCTGGTGCTCGGAGTGGTCGCCGAGCCGGCCATCGCGCATCTGCTGGAGCCGGTCTTCCACGCCGTGGGAGTGCCGGACGGGCTGACGCACCCGATCTCGTTCGTCATCGCGCTCGCCCTGGCGACGTACCTGCACATGCTCTTCGGCGAGATGGTGCCGAAGAACGTCGCGCTGGCCGAGCCGGTCCGGATCGCACTGATGCTCGGGCCGCCGCTGGTGGGGCTGGCACGTGCGCTGCGCCCGGTGATCTTCGCGATCAACGCAACAGCCAACGCAGTGCTCAAGCTGCTGCGGGTGGAGCCGAAGGACGAGGTGTCCGCGACGTTCACGGACGACGAACTGGCGCGGCTCGTCACGGACGCAGGCGACGCGGGTCTGCTCGACGACCGCGCGGCCGAGCGGCTGCACGACGCCCTGGAGCTGGGCCGCCGCCCGGTGCAGGACGTCGTGATGCCGGTGGAGCGCGTGGTGTACGCCCAGGTGTGGACCACTCCGGAGGACCTGGAGGCGCTGTCGGCCGAGTGGGGGTTCTCCCGTTTCCCGGTGCTCGAAGGCCTGCGGATCCTCGGGTATCTGCATGTGAAGGACGCGCTGGACGCGGAACCGCGCGATGTGCCGTTCCCGGTGTCCGCGCTGCGGCCGATCGCCCGGGTGCGGGCGGCGGCGCCGCTCGACGACGTACTGACGGCGATGCGACGCAGCCGGACGCATCTGGCGGCGGTGCTGGACGAGGACGGGAACCCTGCGGGTCTCGTCACCATGGAGGACGTGCTGCGCGAACTGGTGGGCCGGCCGGAACAGAAGCAGCCGTAGGGCTACCATCGCTTCGCCATGAAAATGAATGCCACCTACACCAGTTTTGTCGCGTTGGGCGACTCGTTCACCGAGGGAATGTCGGACGCGCTGCCAGACGGCTCGTACCGCGGCTGGGCCGATCTGCTCGCGGCCCGGCTCGCGGCGGGCACGCCCGGGTTCCAGTACGCGAATCTCGCCGTGCGCGGAAAGCTCATCGGCCAGATAGTCGCCGAGCAGGTCGATGTAACGGTCGCCATGCGCGCGGACGTCGTGACGCTGGTGGGCGGGCTCAACGACGCGCTGCGTCCCAAGGTCGACATGGGCAGGGTGTGCGGCCTGCTGGAGGAGGCGGTCGGGAAGCTGACGCCGTCCTGCAGGCAGCTTGTCCTGATGCGCAGTCCCGGCCGCAACGGCCCGGTGATGGAGCGCTTCCGGCCGCGCATGGAGCAGCTCTTCGAGTTCATCGACGGGCTGGCCGCGCGGCATGGCGCCCTCGTCGTCGACCTGTACGGCAGCCCGGTGCTCGGCGACCCCCGGATGTGGCATGTCGACCGGCTGCATCTGACGGCCGAGGGACACCGCCGGGTCGCGGAGGCGGTGTGGCAGGCGCTGGGTCAGGCCGCCGAGGACGACTGGCGGTCGCCGCTGGCGCCGGGCGAGCAGCCGGGCTGGGTGGCGCGGCGCGGGAGTGACCTGAGGTTCGCGCGCGAGCATCTGGTGCCGTGGATCGGGCGCCGCGTCACGGGGCGGTCCTCGGGGGACGGGCGGCCGGCCAAGCGCCCCGAGCTGCGGCCGTACGGGAGCGGGACGGGCCCCGAGTTGCCGTAGGGGCCTTACGGGCCGCAGGGGGACGTTTGGGCCGCAGCGACCCGTGGGCCGTACGTCTCGTAGCAATCCACAAGGGGCCCGCGGCGCCGGCCTGCACGAACCGCCAGTAGAATCCGGTCACGTGACTGCTGCTCCCGCGAAGCCCCGCATCCCCAATGTCCTGGCCGGCCGCTATGCCTCCGCGCACCTGGCCGTCCTGTGGTCCCCCGAGCAGAAGGTGAAGCTGGAGCGTCAGCTGTGGCTCGCCGTACTGCGGGCGCAGCAGGATCTCGGCGTCGAGGTGCCCGCCGGGGCCGTCGCCGACTACGAGCGGGTGCTCGACGAGGTCGACCTCGCGTCGATCGCGGAGCGCGAGAAGGTCACGCGCCACGACGTGAAGGCGCGCATCGAGGAATTCAACGCCCTCGCCGGCCACGAGCAGGTCCACAAGGGCATGACCTCCCGTGACCTCACGGAGAACGTCGAGCAGCTCCAGATCCGGCTGTCGCTGGAACTGATGCGCGATCGTACGGTCGCCGTCCTGGCCCGGCTCGGCAGGCTGTCCGGGGAGTACGCGGAGCTCGTCATGGCGGGCCGCTCGCACAACGTCGCCGCCCAGGCCACGACGCTCGGCAAGCGCTTCGCGACCGCGGCCGACGAACTGCTGGTGGCTTACGGGCGCCTGGAGGAACTGCTCGGCCGCTACCCGCTGCGCGGGATCAAGGGCCCGGTCGGCACCGCGCAGGACATGCTGGACCTGCTGGGCGGGGACGCGGGCAAGCTGGCGGACCTGGAGCAGCGGATCGCCGGCCACCTCGGCTTCTCGCAGGCCCTCACCTCCGTCGGCCAGGTGTATCCGCGTTCGCTGGACTACGAGGTCGTCACGGCGCTGGTGCAGCTCGCCGGCGCGCCGTCGTCGGTCGCGAAGACGGTGCGTCTGATGGCCGGGCACGAGCTGGTGACGGAGGGATTCAAGCCCGGCCAGGTCGGTTCGTCGGCGATGCCGCACAAGATGAACACCCGCTCCTGCGAGCGCGTGAACGGCCTCATGGTGATCCTGCGCGGTTACGCCTCGATGACGGGCGAGCTGGCGGGCGACCAGTGGAACGAGGGCGACGTGTCCTGCTCGGTGGTGCGCCGCGTAGCGCTGCCGGACGCGTTCTTCGCCTTCGACGGTCTGCTGGAGACCTTCATGACGGTGCTCGACGAATTCGGCGCCTTCCCGGCGGTCGTGGCCCGCGAGCTGGACCGCTACCTGCCGTTCCTCGCGACTACGAAGGTCCTCATGGCTTCGGTACGGGCAGGGGTCGGCCGGGAGGTGGCCCACGAGGCGATCAAGGAGAACGCCGTCGCCTGCGCGCTGGCCATGCGCGAGCAGGGCGCCGAGCGCAACGAGCTGCTGGACAGGCTGGCCGCCGACGAGCGCATCCCGCTGGACCGGGCGCAACTGGACCAGCTGATGGCCGACAAGCTGTCCTTCACGGGGGCGGCGGCGGCCCAGGTGGGCGCGGTGGTCTCCCGCATCGAGGAGATCGCCAAGCAGCACCCCGACGCCGCCGGATACGTACCCGGATCGATCCTCTGACCCGCCCGTCGGCTGTCCGCACCGCATGACCCCCGAAGATCTCCTGGCCGCCCGCGACCGCCTCGTTCCCGATGTGGTCGCGGGTGGTCTGCGCGTGCTGTTCTGCGGCATCAATCCGGGGCTGATGTCGGCCGCGACGGGCCACCACTTCGCCCGGCCCGGCAACCGCTTCTGGCCGGTGCTGCACCGGTCGGGCTTCACCCCGAGGCAGTTGCGGCCGGCGGAGCAGGACCTGCTGCTGTCCTTCGGTCTCGGCATCACCAACGTCGTCGCGCGGGCCAGCGCGCGGGCCGACGAGATCAGTGACGAGGAGTTCCGTGCGGGCGGGCAGCTCCTGACGGCGAAGGTGGAAAGGCTGCGGCCGCAGTGGCTCGCGGTCGTCGGCATCACCGCGTACCGCACCGCCTTCGGCGAGCGCAAGGCAGTCGTCGGGCGGCAGGAGCGGACGATCGGCGGGACGCGCGTCTGGGCGCTGCCCAACCCGAGCGGGCTCAACGCCCACTGGACCACGCAGACCATGGCCGAGGAGTACGCCGCGCTGCGCACAGCGGCGCAGGGCGGCCGCCCCGGGCCGGTGCCCCCGGCCGGGCACTGACCGGGCAGGCCGTGGCGACCGTCAGGGCGGGTCGACCTCCGTGACGACGGCCAAGAGCTCGTACGAAGGACCGTCCTCCTCCAGCGCCAGGGCCACGGCTATCCATCTCCCGTCGGCACGCCACAGGTGCAGGCACTCGAACGCGGCGCTCAACTCGTCCCACGGCGCCGGTATCTCCTCGCCCCGGAGGCGGCGCTCCAGCACACTCCACAGGTCGAAGACCTGCGGCTCACCCCACTGCGCGCCGAGCACGGCCAGCAGCGCGTCGTGCTCGGCCACACACTGCCCGCGCAGGTCCAGGCGCCGTGCGGCGTCCTGGTCTTCCGTCGCGGCGGCCGGGCCCAGCTCCACCGTGTGATATCCGGGGCCGCTGAAGCTCGCGTCCGATCTGCGGCGCTCGGCCGGGAATCGCCGGGCACGCAGCAGGTCGATCAACGAGAGATGCCGTGCGGTGCTCATGACTTCAGTAAACCTCCCCCTACTGACAGTTGGCTGGCCGTCAGGTGCCTGGACGGGTGCGGAGCGGGCCCGCCGGCACGGGCAGGGTCCCCCGAGCGTGGCCGGGGGCGAATGGCTGGGCCTCTGGCGTGCGAGTACGATCCGGCACACGCACGACGAACTGGGAGGACACACCGTGGGGCGGTTGACCGGCGGGGATCCCTCTTTGCTGCGGCGGATCAATTCGGCCGTCGTCCTGCACGCCCTGCGGGGTGCCGATTCCGCCACCCTCACGGACCTGACCCGTGTCACGGGCCTCTCCCGTCCGACGGTCGAAGGCGTCGTCGACGGCCTGATGGAGACCGGGCTCGTCGTCGAGGCGCCGCCGGAGGACAGCGAAGCGCGCCGGCAGGGACGGCCGGCCCGGCGGTTCCGCTTCCGGGTCGAGGCGGGGCATCTGATGGGCGTCGAGATCGGGCCGCACCGTGTCGCCGCTCTGCTGTCGGGACTCGACGGCCGGGTCGTCGGCGCGGGCTCCCGTGAGGTGGCGGAGACGGCGTCGGCCGACGAGCGGCTCGACCGGGTACGTGCCGTGGTCGCCGACGTGCTGCGCAGGGCGGGCGTGCCCCGCAGTTCGCTGCGCGCCGTCGGTGTCGGTGCGCCGGGCATCGTGGAGGCCGACGGGACCGTGCGGCTGGGCACCGCCCTCCCCGACTGGACCGGGCTGGCGCTCGGCGAGCGGCTCCGCCGCTCTTTCCGCTGCCCGGTGCTGGTGGAGAACGACGCCAACGCCGCCGCGGTGGCCGAGCACTGGAAGGGCGCCGCGGTCGACTCGGACGACATCGTGTTCGTGCTCGTCGGGCTCAGCCCCGGCGCGGGTTCACTGATCGGCGGGCGGCTGCACCGCGGCTTCGGAGGCGCGGCGGGCGAGATCGGGGCGCTGCACCTGCTGGGCCGGGAGGTCACGCCCGAGAAGCTGCTGTCGACTACCGACGAACCTGTCCACCCGCTGGACGAGCAGGCGGTGGCGACGGTCTTCCGCCGCGCCAGGCAGGGCGACGCGGGGGCGAAGGAGGCCGTCGAGCGGTTCATCCAGCGCCTGGTGCACGATGTGGCGGCGCTGGCACTGGCGCTCGATCCGGAACTCGTGGTCATCGGGGGGTGGGCGGCGGGAATCGACGGCGTACTGGAGCCATTGCGCGGCGAGTTGGCGCGCTACTGCCTGCGGCCGCCAAAGGTGGCGCTGTCGCTGCTGGGCGAGGCAGCGGTGGCTACCGGTGCGCTGCGTCTGGCCCTCGACCACGTCGAGGAGCAACTGTTCGCCGTTGAGGGAACGGTGACGGCCCGCCGCTGAGCGCGACGGGCCGTGGCGGGGGGCCGGAGGCCGTGGCGGGGGGGGCGGAGTCAGGACGCCCTGCGCTCCTCGGCGTGGTCGTCGATCTCCACGTCGCCCGAGTCTCCGAAGGTCAGCCGGCAGGTGTCCGCACGGTAGGTGGCCACCGAGACCGCGGCGGTCCTGCCGGCGGCGAAATAGCGCGTGGTGACGACGAGGACCGGGGCGCCCGGCAGCCGGTCGAGTTCCTTGGCGTCGTCGGCGCGGGCCGAGCCGAGCTCGACGGCGCGGTCCTGGCCGTCCATGTCGAGCCGCTGCAGCTCCCGCAGCACGCCGCGCGCCCGGGTGGCGCCGGAGGGCGCCTGGATGGCGGCGAGTTCCGGTACGGACACGGCCGGGACATAGAGCGACTCGGCCGCCACCGACTGGCCGTGGGAGACCCGGATACGGCGCACCGTGTGCACTTCGTCCTCGGATCCGCGGTCCAGCATGCGAGCCACGGCGGCCGGCGGAGCGGCGCTCGCACAGTCGACGGGCTGCCACGCGTCGCCGGTCGCGCCGGGCCAGCCGTACTGCGAGGTGCCGACGTCGACGCCCACGCGCGGCGGGGCGACGGTCGTTCCGACACCTCGGCGGCGCTGCAACCGGCCTTCCAGCCCCAGTTGTTCGAGCGCCTGACGGAGCGTGGCGCGGGCCACGCCGAAGCGGGCGGCCAGCTCACGTTCGTTGGGCAGGATCTCACCGACCGCGAAGTCGGAGTCGAGCGCCTCGCTGAGCACGGTCTTGAGGTGCCAGTACTTGGGCTCCGGCACCGTTTCGAGCTGCGTGGTCCCCACCCTGATCCTCCCCAATCGGCCAGTCCGTATCGGCCAGTCCCCGGCGAGTTTCCGCGCCCTTGTTTATTAAAGGTTCCTGCACTAACCCTGCGACCATAAGTCCGCACTCACCCTTGGTCAAGACCAATCGGCGGACGAAGGGCAGCAGTGGACGAACACGTCGGCCAGGCGATCGCCTGGCCGGGATTCGGCAGTCCCCTCTCCATCCCAGCCCACACACGGGTGCGTGACGGAACACGCCCGGAACACGCCCCGGAAGACGACCGGTCTCTTGAACTCGTCGCTACTGGACGGTAATTGTTGCTGACGCGGTGTCTTACGCGGCGTTCGGCGCCGCGGCGACGACAGGGAGCAGCAGTATGGCCGAGACGGTCTCCTTTACCATCGATTCCCCCAGGGGCAGCCACCCGCTCCGCGTCGCCTACGAACGGGCGGGCGCCGGCGAGCCGCTGCTGCTCCTGCACGGCATAGGTCATCACTGGCAGGCATGGGAGCCGGTGATGTCCGCGCTGGCCTCCGAGCGCGAGGTGTTCGCCGTCGACCTGCCCGGTTTCGGCGAGTCCACCCCGCTGCCCGCCGGCTTCGCCTATGACCTGTCGACGGTTGTTCCGGTGCTCGGTTCGCTCTGCGCGGCGCTCGGCATCGAGCGGCCGCATGTGGCGGGCAACTCGCTGGGGGGTCTGCTCGCCCTGGAGTTGGGCCGCCAGGGGCTCGTACGGTCGGTGACGGCCCTGTCGCCGGCCGGTTTCTGGACGCGGGGCGAGCGGCGCTACGCTTTCACCGCGCTGCGCGGAATGCGGCTCGGGGCGCAGCGGCTGCCACTGCCGGCCGTGGAACGCATGGCTCGCAGCGCGGCGGGGCGGGCCGCCCTCACCAGCACTATCTACGCGCGGCCGGGGTGGCGTTCGCCGGATGCCGTGGTCGCGGAAACCCTGGCGCTGCGTGCGGCGACCGGTTTCGCCGACACGCTCGCGGCCGGGCTCGACGTGCGGTTCACCGACGACGTACCCGGCCTTCCCGTCACCGTCGCGTGGGGCAGCCGCGACCGGCTGCTGCCGCGCCGTCAGGGTGTCCGGGCCAAGCAGGCGATCCCGGGCGCCCGGCTGGTACGGCTGCCCGGCTGTGGGCACGTTCCGATGAACGACGATCCGGCGCTGGTGGCCCGCGTCATCCTCGACACCGGCCGCTGAGGTTCGCCTCACGATCTGGCCGAAAACGGTTGCTAAGCACCAGAAGCACGCTTAACCCATCAGTCACAAGACGTTCGTGATCACGCAACACCGGACGGTCACAGTGGTGCCATGACCGACTTGACTGAAGTGGCCGTCCAGCCCGACCAGCTCACGACAACGCCTGCGGTGCGCCCGGCGATGTCCCGCCGCACCCATCACTGGCGGCGCGATCTCGTCGAGCTCGCCGCGCTCTTCACGGCGGTGGCCGTAGCCGACGCCATCGCGAACACGATCGCGCACGGTCCCGACGGACCGTACCTCCTGGTGGCCTCGGCCGTGGTCCTGACCGCCACGGCCGTGTTCCACACCTGGTGGGCTCGCAGGCACAGTCATGCGCCGCCCCCGGCAGCCCCCGGTACGGCCGTCGGGTTCGGCGGGGCCGGTGAGAGGCCCGGCGAGTCCGGGACCGCGCTGTGGCGGATGCGTACCACCGTCAAGGACGCACCGGGCAGCCTGGCGCTCGTGTGCACAGCCCTGGCCCGCAGCCGTGTCGATATCCTCACCCTGCAGACGCACCCGCTCGCCGAAGGCACCGTCGACGAACTCCTGCTGCGCGCCCCCGTCACCCTTGAGGCGGCCGAGCTCAGCCGGGCGATCTCCGCGGCCGGCGGCAGCGACACCTGGCTGGAGCGGGCCGACGCCCATGATCTGGTCGACGCCCCCACCCGCGTGCTGGGCCTCGCCACCCGCACCGCCCTCGACGCCGCCGAGCTGCCGCTGGCCCTTCGCCAGCTGCTCGGCCGCTGCTCGATCCACTCGCTGCCGGCCACCTCGCTGACCGGGCGGCCCACCGGCGAGAGCGCGCCGGTCGAAGGGGTGCTCGACGGGACCGTGATGAAGCTGCGCGATCCGTCCGGCGGCGCTATCACCATCGAGCGCGCCTATCTCCCCTTCACCCCCACCGAGTTCGCGCGCGCCCGCGCCCTGGTGGAGCTCGACGCCCGCCTCGGCCCTCGCATCCCCCGCAGTCGGGACGTCCTGACGCTTCCCGAGGGCAACGAGATCAGCGTCCGCAGGGCCGGACTCGACGACCTCGAAGCCGCCCGTGCCATGCACGACCGGTGCGGCGACCGCACGCTGAGCCTGCGCTACCACGGCCCGGTCGGGGACGCCGACCGCTACCTCGGCCACCTGCTCAGCCCGCGCTTCGGCCGCACCCTCGCCGTCCAGACCGCGTCCGGCCGGCTCGTCGCCCTCGGCCACCTGCTGTGGGACGGCGACGAGACGGAGGTGGCGCTGCTGGTCGAGGACGCGTGGCAGCGCCGCGGCATCGGCTCCGAGCTGCTGGGGCGCCTGGTGGCGCTCGCCGTCGAGGCGGGCTGCGAGAGCGTCTACGCCGTCACCCAGTCGTCCAACACCGCCATGGTCGCCGCCATGCGCGGCCTCGGGCTGCCCCTCGACTACCAGATCGAGGAGGGCACCCTGGTGGTCACCGCGCGGCTGGCTGCGCGGGCCGATCGGCCGAGTCCCGCACCGGTCGGCCGTTCCCCGCAGCACTGAGGGCCTCGCACAGGTCCCGCCACAGGTCCTCGACGTCCTCCAGGCCGACCGACATCCGCAGCAGCCGGTCGCTGACGCCGGACGAGCGCCGGTCGCCCTCGGCCACGATGCGGTGGCTGATGGAGGCGGGGTGCTGGATGAGCGAGTCCACGCTGCCGAGGCTGACGGCAGGCGTGATCAGCCGTACGCTCCCGATCACCGCGTGCGGATCGCCGTACACCTCGAAGGCGACCATCGCGCCGCCCAGCTTCGGGTAGTGCACCCGCGCGACCCGCGGGTCGGCGGTCAGCCGGCGCGCCAGGTCGGCGGCTGTCGCCGATGCCGCGCGCATCCGTACGGGCAGCGTGGACAGCCCGCGCAGCAGCAGATATCCGGCCAGCGGATGCAGTACGCCGCCGGTCGCGAAGCGCACCTGGCGCAGCCGGCGGGCGAAGTCCTCCTCGCATGCCACCACCCCGCCGAGTACGTCGCCGTGGCCGCCGAGGTACTTGGTCGCACTGTGCAGCACGATGCGCGCGCCGTGCTCCAGCGGGCGCTGCAGGACGGGCGTCGCGAAGGTGTTGTCGACTAGCAGCGGCACCGACCCGCAGGCGTGTGCGACCGCCCTGATGTCGATCTCGGCGAGCGTCGGGTTGGCGGGGGTCTCGACCATCACGAGCCCGGTGTCGGGGCGGATCGCCTCGGCGATGCCGGCCGGGTCGACCCAGGTCACTTCGGTGCCGAGCAGCCCGGCGTTCAGCAGGTGGTCGCTGCATCCGTAGAGCGGCCGTACGGCGACCACGTGGCGCAGACCCATGCTCGCCCGCACGAGAAGCACCGCGGTGAGCGCCGCCATGCCGCTGGCGAACGCGACCGCGCTCTCGGCGCCTTCCAGCCGGGCCAGGGCGTTCTCGAACCGGGCGTTGGTCGGGTTGTCCAGCCGCGAGTAGACCGGCGGGCCCTCGGGCTGTGCGCCGGTGGCGGCGAAAGCGTCGATTCTGGCCGCCTCCCCCCGGCTGTCGTACGACGGGTAGGTGGTCGACAGGTCGAGGGGCACGGCGTGCAGTCCCAGCTCCGCGAGGTCTTCACGGCCGGCGTGGACGGCTTCGGTGGCCAGGGCCCGGGGGGTGGTCGGGGCGTCGGTGTTCATGACAGGACTCTGAACAACTACCGGGAAGTAGTGACGAACGCCCGTGCTACGTTCGGGCCATGGCCGAATCTGTCGTACTCGACCCGGTCGATCTGCACATATTGCGCCTCCTGCAGAACGACGCGCGGACCACCTACCGCGATCTGGCCGCCGAGGTCGGGGTCGCGCCGTCGACCTGCCTGGACCGGGTGACGCGGCTGCGGCGTTCCGGCGTGATCCTCGGCCATCAGCTGCGGCTCGATCCGGCCAAGCTCGGCCGCGGTCTGGAAGCTCTGCTGTCGGTGCAGGTCCGCCCGCACCGGAGGGAACTGATCGGGCCGTTCGTGGAGCGCATCAGGGGGCTGCCGGAGTCCCGCGCGCTGTTCCACCTGACGGGGCCCGACGACTACCTCGTCCATGTGGCGGTCACGGACACGGCGGACCTGCAGCGGCTGGTACTGGACGAGTTCACGTCGCAGCGCGAGATCGCCCGGGTCGAGACCCGGCTGGTCTTCCAGGCCTGGGACTGCGGACCGCTGCTGCCGCCGGCGGGGCGCTGAACCCCGGCAACCGGCCACGCACGCGGGCCGTCAGGCCGCCGGACCGCGACGATAGTGACGCGGAGCCCTCCGTCGTACGAGGATGTCGGCATGTCAGACATGACGAGCAGCCCGCTCCCCCGCCAGGTCGCCGACGCGTACGTCGACGCACTCATCGCCCTCGACCCGATCACCGGCACGTACTTGGGGGTCAAGGAGAGTTCCCGTTCCCTGCCGGACTTCTCCCCCGCGGGCCAGGAGGCACTCGCCGAGCTTGCCCGCGCGACCCTCGCCCAGCTGGACCGGGCGGAAGGCGAGCCCGGTGCGGACAGCGACGTCGAACGGCGCTGCGGGCGGCTGCTGCGCGAGCGGCTGACCGCCGAACTCGCGGTGCACGAAGCGGGAGAGGCACTGCGCACGGTCAGCAACATCCACTCCCCCGCGCACAGCATCCGGGGCGTCTTCACGGTGACGCCGACCGACACCGACGAGGACTGGGCCGCCGTCACCGAGCGGCTGCGCGCCGTGCCGGATGCCTTCGAGGGCTACCGGGCGTCGCTCGCGCTCGGTCTGGAGCGGGGGCTGCTGGGCGGGCCGCGTGCCACCGAGACGTTCACCGGTCAGCTGGCCGAGTGGGCGGGCGAGGGACGCGGCTGGTTCGAGGAGTTCGCGGCTGCCGGGCCCGACGCGCTGCGCACCGAGCTGGACGAGGCGGCGCGCGGCGCCACCGAGGCCGTGGCCGCGCTGCGCGACTGGATGCGGGAGGTCTACGGACCGGCTGTGAAGGGCGCCTCCGACACGGTGGGCCGGGAGCGGTACGCCTGCTGGTCGCGCTATTTCAACGGCACCGACCTCGATCTCGACGAGGCGTACGCGTACGGCTGGTCGGAGTACCACCGCCTGCTCGGCGAGATGAAGACCGAGGCCGAGCGGATCCTGCCCGGCGCGGCCACCCCGTGGGAGGCGCTGTCCTGGCTCGACGAGCACGGCACCCACATCGAGGGCGCCGAAGCGGCCCGGGTGTGGCTGCAGGGCCTGATGGACGAGGCGATCGAGGCTCTGGACGGTACGCACTTCGAGCTCGCCGAGCGGGTACGGAAGGTCGAGTCCCGCATCGCGCCCCCCGGTGGCGCGGCCGCGCCGTACTACACCACCCCGTCGGAGGACTTCTCACGCCCCGGCATCACCTGGCTGCCGACGATGGGCGAGACCCGTTTCCCGGTGTACGACCTGACGTCGACCTGGTATCACGAGGGCGTTCCGGGGCACCACTTGCAGCTCGCGCAGTGGGTGCATGTCGCGGACCGGCTCTCCCGCTACCAGGCTTCGGTCGGCATGGTAAGCGCCAACGCCGAGGGCTGGGCACTGTACGCGGAGCGGCTGATGGACGAGCTGGGCTTCCTCGGCGACCCGGAGCGCAGGATCGGCTACCTGGACGCGCAGATGATGCGCTCCGCACGTGTGATCGTCGACATCGGCATGCACCTGGAGCTGGAGATCCCGGCTGACTCGCCGTTCCACCCGGGCGAGCGCTGGACCCCTGAGCTGGCGCAGGAATTCTTCGGGATGCACAGCGGCCGGCCCGCCGACTTCGTGGAGAGCGAGCTGGTCCGTTATCTGTCGATGCCCGGCCAGGCGATCGGCTACAAGCTGGGCGAGCGGGCATGGCTGCTGGGCCGCGAGAACGCCCGCACGGCCCACGGCGACGGCTTCGACGCGAAGGCGTGGCACATGGCGGCGCTGTCACAGGGGTCGCTCGGCCTGGACGACCTGGTGGACGAGCTGTCGAAGCTCTGAGAGGGCGAACGTCCTCTGAGAGGTCGCCTCTGGGGGCGGGGCCGTCAGCCGCGCCGGAATCCGCCCCTGCGTGGCGTGGGGCTGGGGTGGGGCGGTCAGCAGCCGCAGTTCTCCGACCCGATGGGTGCGGTCAGCGGGTCGGCGCCGCGCCGCTGCCGGCCCTGCCAGGTCTCGACCTCGAAGCCCTCACGGATCCAGTACTCGATGCCGCCGAGCATCTCCTTCACCCGGTAACCGAGTTCGGCGAGGGCGAGGGCCGCGCGGGTTCCGCCGTTGCAGCCGGGGCCCCAGCAGTAAGTGATCACCGGCACGGACCTGTCCAGCAGCCGCTCCGCCTGCGCCGGGATCATGGCAGTCGGCAGATGCAGGGCGCCGGGGACGTGTCCCTGGTCCCAGGACTCGGTGGAGCGGGAGTCGATCACGACGAATCCGGGGTCCTCGTCCGCCCCGAGGACCGCGGCCACGTCGGAGATGTCAGCGTGGAACGCGAGGGCGGCCGCGAAGTACGCGGCGGCCGCGGCGGGGGCCGCCGGTGGGACACGCAGAACAGCGTTGCCTCTGGTCGACGGGGTTTGGCCGGTGGTGAGCGGTGTCGATGCCATGGCCCGAATCTACGGCGAGTGATCATCGGGGTGAAGTGAGATTTCCCGGCACTTCTCTTGATCTGCCGGTGGATTCCCTGTTGTCTCGGGGACATGACCGGATATTCACCGGACGCCACCGACTGGCGCATCCTGGAAGCCCTGCAGAGCGAAGGCCGGGCCAGTTTCGCCGACCTGGCGCGTACCGTGTCCATGTCCGCGAGCGCCGTGACGGAGCGCGTGCGGCGGCTCGAGGAAGCCGGGGTGATCTCCGGCTACACGGCCGTCGTGGAACAGGAGGCCCTGGGCATGCCCATCCTGGCCTTCGTGCGGCTGCGCTATCCGCACGGAAACTACAAGCCGTTCCACGATCTGCTCGACGTGACGCCCGAGGTGCTCGAAGCACATCACGTCACGGGCGACGACTGCTTCGTACTCAAGGTCGCGGCCCGTTCGATGCGGCATCTGGAGGAGGTGGCGGGGCGGATCGGGGCACTCGGCTCGGTCACGACGAGCATCGTCTACTCCTCGCCGCTGCCGCGCCGCGGTCTTGGCCGGCGAATCAGGGCCGGCGAGGACCTCAGCCGCTGACCCCCGCCGTGCGGTGACGCACCACGGAGCCCGCCCGGTCCTTGACGACCTCCAGCTGCGTGGTGACTCGCCGGCGCAGGTCCGCGACGTGGCTGACGATGCCCACGCTGCGGTCCCGCTCGCGCAGCGAGTCGAGGACGTCGAGCACCTCGTCCAGGGTCTGGTCGTCGAGGCTGCCGAAGCCCTCGTCGATGAAGAGCGTGTCGAGCCGTACGCCGCCGGACTCGTCGGTGACGACGTCGGCGAGGCCGAGTGCGAGGGCCAGCGAGGCGAAGAACGTCTCGCCGCCGGAGAGTGTCGACGTGTCGCGCTCGCTGCCCGTCCAGGCGTCGACGACGTGCAGGCCGAGCCCGGAGCGGCCGCGGCCGCCGGATCTGGCGTCGGAGTGGACGAGCGTGTAGCGGCCGGACGACATGAGCTGGAGACGGGCGGTGGCCGCCGCCGCGACCTGCTCAAGGCGGGCGGCCAGGACGTACGACTCCAGGCGCATCTTGCGCTCGTTGTCGGCGGAGGTGCCGGCGGTGAGGGAGGCGAGGCGCGCCACCCGGTCGTAGCGTTCACGCAGCGGGCCGAGACGCTGCGTCTCCTCGGCGGCCTGCTGTGACAGGGCGGTGAGAGCGGCGCAGCGCTGCCGTGCGGCGTCGAGGGCGGAGGTGGCGTCGAGCAGTCCGCGCTCGGCGGCGTCGAACGATTCCTGGGCGCTCTGGGGTTGTGCCTGCGGCCGGCCGGCGGCCGCGGCGGTGGCGGGCTCGGCCAGCCGGTCGGCGACGGCGGCCTGTTCGCGCTGCCATTCGTCGATGCAGTGCTGGAGGCCGCGGTGCTCCGCGTCGCCGAGGAGCGCCTCGCCGGCGGCGTGGGGGGTGTCGAACCCCGCCTTGAACGCGGCGTCGGCGAGCCGGTCGTCGGCCTCCTTGAGGCGCTGCGCGGTGCTGTCTGCGTCCCGCACGGCTTCGGTGGCCTCGGCGAGTACCCGGACGCGGCGCTCCAGCAGGGCGGCGTGCTCCGCGACACTGTTGGCTTCGCCACGGGCCCGGACCAATTCGGTTTCCAGGGAGTCCTGTTCGCGCTCCAGCGCTTCGCGTTGAGACGTCCGGGCGGCTACGCGGCGCTCGGCCTGCTGCTGGGCGCCGGTCCGCTCCGCGTGCTCGCGCTCGACCGCCGCGAGCGCCTCACGCGCGGCGTGCGTCCCCCCGGCGACGGCATGTGCCTCGGCGTGCTCGCGGCGCAGCTCGTCCACGTGGGCGCTGAGTTCCCCGACGCTGACGTCACGCATACGCGGACCGGCCGAGCGGGGTTCGTTCCTGGCGCCGTCCGCGCCGTCCGCGCCGTCGGACGGGGTAGCGTCGTCGGCGGGTGCCGTGCCCGCCTCGGCGCGGGCCGCCGCGTGGTCTTCGCGGACCGTCGCCAGGGCGCGCTCCGCCCGGCCCCGCGCTGCTTCCGCGCTCGTATACGTCCCGTAAGCCGCTTCCTCCGCCCTACGGTCCACCTGGTCCGCCGCCGCCCTGGCCGGCGCCGGGTGCTCCGTAGCGCCGCAGACCGCGCACTCCTCGCCGTCGCGCAGCCCGGCCGCCAGCTCGGCCGCGATGCCGCGCAGCCGTCGTTCCTTGAGGTCCAGCCAGGTCTCGCGCGCCGCTGCGACCCCGTCGCGCGCGGTCCGCAGCCGGTCCTCGGCGGCTGCGACCTCCTCGCCGAGCGCGTCACGCCGGTGTGCGGCGTCGAGTCTGCGGCGGGCCGGTTCGAGTCGGCCCGTCAGGTGTTCCGTACGGGCCACGGCTTCCTGGGCTGCTTCGATGCGCTGCCGGCCCGCGCGGCGGGCCTCGTCCCAGCCGTCGAGCCAGTCCGCGGCATCCCGCAGCAGTTCGTCGTCGGCGCGCGCCTGACGCTCCAGCGCCGCGCGCTCGCGTCCGATCTCCTCGCTGCGCAGCTCCGCCCTCCGCGCGGCTTCGAGGCCGCCGAGGTCCTGGCGCAGCCTGCGCTCCTGCGCGGCGAGTTGCTCGGCCCCGATGTCGGCGAGATCCGCGGGCAGTACGGCCCGCGACCGCTCCCGGGCCACGCTCGCAGCGCGGTGGGCACGCTCGGCTTCGTCGCGCAGCGAAAGGGCGGCGGCGACCCGGTCGGCCCGGCGGGCACGGTCCTGCCGCTCGCGCAGCCGCTCGTACTCGGGGCGCCGGGCTTCGAGTGCGTCAGAGCGCCGGCGCGCGTCCGCGTACCGCTGCTGGAGGGCGGCCAGTTCACGCGCGGCGTCCAAGTCCCGACGGGCGGCGGCCCGCCGGCCGTGGGCGGCGCCGACTGCGGACTCGGCGATGTCCAGGCTCTCACGCGCACCGGTACGCGCCACGGCGGCCCATTGCCGGACGGCGCCGGCCAGCCCGGGCTCGCCGGGCTGGGCGTCCGGCAGTGGCCAGTCCCGCGCGTCCGCGCTGTCGCCGGCCGCCTGCGCCATGCGCTGTGCGACGGCGAGGAGCCGTTCGTCCCCCGCGCGTACCTGCTGCTCGGCGGCGCGGCGCAGGTCGGCGAGGCGGTCCTCGACGGCCGCGAAGCGATGGGTGTCGAAGAGCCGGCCGAGGAGCTTGCCGCGTGCCTCCGCGTCGGCGCGCAGGAAACGCGCGAAGTCGCCCTGGGGCAGCAGCACCACCTGGCAGAACTGCTCACGGCTCATGCCGAGGAGCTGGGTGATCTCCTCGCCGATCTCCTGGTGGGAGCGGCTGAGCGCCTTCCACCCCGTGTCGGGCCGGTGCTCGCGCAGCCAGCTCTGCGCCTTCTCGGTGGTGAAGCCGGTCCCCTTCTTCTTCGGGCGCGGCTGTGCGGGACGCCGGGTGACCTCCAGCCGCCGACCGCCCACGGTCAACTCCAGCCGGACCTCGGTGGCCAGGTCGTGCGCGGCATGGTCGCTGCGCAGCGAGGCACCGGGGCTCTGCCGGGCGCCCGGCACGGCGCCGTACAGCACATAGCAGACGGCGTCCAGGACGGAGGTCTTGCCGGCGCCGGTGGGCCCGTGCAGCAGGAAGATGCCTGCGGCGCTGAGGGCGTCGAAGTCGACGTCCTGGGTGGCGCCGAAGGGCCCGAAGGCCGTGATGCGCAAAGAGTGCAGTCTCATGGGGAGACCTCGCGTGCCCCGGAGTCGACGCGTACGTCGTCGAAGGCGCCGAACAGCACCGTGCGCTCGCCGTCGTCTGGCCCGCTGCCGCCGCGGACATGCGCCACGAAGTCCTCGGCGATCTGTCGGTCGCTGCGCCCCTTGAGGCGCTGGGCGTACGACGCGAGGGGGTCGTCGGGTGCCCGCTCGGGGTCGAAGACAAGGCTGAGGGTGTGCGGGAAGCGCGCGCAGAGCCGGGCCATGGGTTCGGCCGGGCGCACCGGGTCGGTGAGTGTCGCCTCCACCCAGGACTCTTCGTGCCGCTCCAGCGACGCGTCCTGCAAGAGCTCCCCCAGCCGCCCCCGGATCCGGGCGACCCGCCTCGGTACGGGGCAGTCGAGCCGCTGCGCGTCGATCTCGCCACCGGGTCCGAGGTCGATCAGCCACATCGTCTTGCGATGGTCGGCTTCCGAGAAGGAGTACGCGAGCGGGGAGCCCGAGTATCGCACCCGGTCGGTGAGGGCCTGGGAGCCGTGGAGGTGGCCCAGGGCCACGTAGTCGACACCGTCGAAGACCCCGGCGGGCACGGCGGCCACGCCCCCGACGGTGATGTCCCGCTCGCTGTCGCTCGCCTCACCGCCGGCGACGAACGCGTGCGCGAGGACGACGGACCGGGTGCCGGCGGGCCGCCCGGCGAGGTCCGCGCGTACCCGCTCCATGGCCGCTGTGATGACCACCTCATGCCCCGGCCTGTCCACCTTGAACTCGTCGCGCACCAGGGCGGGTTCCAGGTACGGCAGGCCGTAGAGGGCGATGTCGCCGTGCGCGTCGGAGACCACGACGGGCGTGGCGCAGCGGGCCGGGTCCGTACGGAGATGGATGCCGGCCCGGTCGATGAGTCCCGCGCCGACGCCCAGCCTGCGGGCCGAGTCGTGGTTCCCGGAGATCATCACGGTGGCCGCGCCCGCCTCGGCGAGACGGTGCAGCGCCTGGTCGAAGAGTTCTACGGCGGCGAGCGGCGGCACTGCTCTGTCGTACACGTCACCCGCCACCAGCACGGCGTCCACGTCCTGCTCGCGCACCGTCGCCACCAGATGGTCGAGATACGCGGCCTGGGCATCGAGAAGGTTCACCCGGTGGAAGGACCGCCCCAGGTGCCAGTCGGACGTGTGCAGGAATCGCATGACCCCAGAGGGTATCCGTGGGGTCTGACAACGCGGGCGGCGACCGGGTCACGACCGTCGCCACCTGCCTTCACCACGCCCCCGCCCACCCCCGCAGCCCTCAGACGTCGCCGTAGGCCTCGCCGCCGAGTGCCAGGTCCGCGGTTCCCGCGGTGGCGTCCGCGAGCCGGTCACGGAACGGCTCGACGTCCGCCTCGGGCAGCGCGATCTCGATCGTGACCGCCTCCGCGTACCGCACCTCGCGCACCGTGTATCCGGTCGCCCGCAGGTCGTTCTCCAGTTTTCCGGCCCGCTGATGGTCGACCGTGACGGTCACGATCCGCAACCGCTGCCTGGTGAGCGTGCCCACGGCGTCGAGCGCTTCGCCGACCACTCCCCCGTACGCCCGGATCAGGCCGCCCGCGCCGAGCTTCACGCCGCCGTAGTAGCGGGTGACGACGGCGACGGTGTAGCGGACCTCCCGGCGCAACAGCATCTGCAGCATCGGTACGCCGGCGGTGCCGCCCGGCTCACCGTCGTCGCTCGCCTTCTGGACGGAGGCGTCCGCTCCGATGACGTAAGCGAAGCAGTTGTGCGAAGCCGTCGGGTGTTCTCTGCGGATACGCGCGACGAAGTCCTGCGCCTCGCGTTCGGTCGCGGCGGGGGCGAGCGCGCAGAGGAAGCGCGATCTGTTGATCTCGGCCTCGTGCGCGCCGGAGCGCGCGACGGTCCGGTACTGCTCCTGCATTCGTCCCACCCTATGCGCGGCCACGACAGGCGGGAATTCCTGGGCTCCGTCGCCCGTTGATCACCACGAGTGACCTTCCGATGACCTTCGAGCTCCAGGAGGCAGGGCGTGTTCGGCGACCCGGCAACGATCCGCAAGATCCTCACCGAGTCCGGTGACACCTGGGCGGTGGTGGGCCTGTCCCACAACGAGTCGCGGGCGGCGCACGGCGTCGCGGGCGTGCTTCAGCGCTTCGGCAAGCGCATCGTGCCGGTACACCCCAAGGCGGAGACGGTCCACGGCGAGCAGGGGTACGCGTCGCTGGCGGACATCCCGTTCCCCGTCGACGTCGTGGACGTGTTCGTCAACAGCGGGCTGGCCGGTGGCGTGGCCGACGAGGCTGCGGCGATCGGCGCCACGGCGGTGTGGTTCCAGCTCGGGGTGATCGACGAGGCGGCGTACGAGCGCACGCGCGAGGCCGGACTGGAGATGGTCATGGACCGCTGCCCGGCCATCGAGATACCCCGGCTCGGCTGACCGCGCCGGGAGCCTCAGACGCCGAGCCCGTCGACGACCACCGCGCCCGGAAGCCCCGCGAAACACCTTGCCGGGGACGATGAGCTTGCCCCGGCGGCGGCCGCTGCCGATCAGGACCCACTCGACGTCGGTGACGACGCCGCCCACGAGCAGCGGCCAGTCGGCGGGCAGCCCGATCGGCGTGATGCCGCCGTACTCCATGCCGGTTTCACCTACGGCCGTGTCCATCGGGGCGAACGACGCTTTGCGCGCCCAGTTGCCTGCGCACCACGCCGTTCACATCCACGCGCGTACGGGAGAGGACCACGCAGGCGGCGAGCGAGGTCTCACCGCCGTGCTTGCCCGCGACGACCACGCAGTTCGCCGACGCGTCGAGCAGTGCGGCCCCGTGATGCGCCACGAAGGCCGCCGTGTCGGCAATGTCCGGGTCGGTGTCGACGTGGATCAACTGATCGGCGGGGACATCGTGGGTCCACGCGCGTACGGCGTCCGCGACGGGGCCGGTCAGCAGTTCGAGGCAGTCGGGAGCGGGCCTGGCGTCGGCGAAGTCTCCGAGAGGTGCGCGCATGGGCGCACGCTTACAGCCGCAGGGCGCCGGGGTGTCGACCGTCTCAGCGTACGGGTGGGACCGAGACAACCATCGTCATGTCGACCGCCTGGTCGCCGTCGTTGCGGTACGCGTGGGGGACGTTCGACTCGAAGGACACCGAGGCGCCGGCCGGGACTGAGTACGCCGCACCGTCGACCAGCAGGGTGAGTTCGCCCGCCGTGACATGGAGCAGTTCGGTCGTCCCGTCCGGGTGGGGGTCGGACGCGCTGGCGTCGCCCGGCATCAGCCGCCAGGCCCACAGTTCGAGCGGGCCGCGGACCTCGGCGCCGACCAGCAGCGTGGTGTGACTGCCTGCCTCGGTCGACCACATGCGGACCGCCTGCCCCTCGGGCACGACCTGGACCTGCCTGCCCTGCTCGTAGTCGAGCAGCGTGGTGATGCTGACGCCGAGGGCGTCGGCGAGCTTCACCGTGGTACCGACGCTCGGGTTCGTACGTGCCTGCTCGATCTGGATGATCATTCCGCGGCTGACCCCGGCCCGGGCGGCCAGGGCGTCCAGCGTGAAGCCGCGCTCGCCGCGCCAGCGCTTGAGGTTGCGGGCGAGCGACTGCGTGAGCTGGTCGAGGTCCGACACATTCCGTCCAATATTATGGATGACAGAGTTCAATGTATTGCACTATGGTCTGGTGTACCGGACCGTTCATCACACTGTACTGCGAGGCACCGTCATGACAGCACTCTTCGCCCTGGCCACCGCCCTGCTCTACGGGCTGGCCGACTTCGGCGGCGGGCTGCTGACCCGGCGTACGCCCGCGCTGACCGTCGTCGTGGTGTCCCAGACCATCGCGCTGGTGGTCCTCGGCGTGATCGTCGTCGCGACCGGCGCCTGGAGCGAGGCGAGCTCCCAGTTGTGGTTCGCGGTGGGCGCCGGTGTGGTCGGGCCCGTCGCGATGCTCTGCTTCTACAAGGCCCTCGCGCTCGGCCCGATGGGCGTGGTCTCGCCGCTCGGCTCGGTGGGCGTCGCCGTGCCCGTGACCGTAGGCATCGTGCTGGGCGAACGCCCCGGGCTGCTGCAGTTCGCGGGCATCGCCGTGGCGGTGGCCGGCGTCGTGCTCGCGAGCGGCCCACAGCTGCGCGGCGCACCCGTGCAGCGGCAGGCGATCGTCCTGACCTTGGTCGCGGCCGTCGGCTTCGGCGCGGTGCTGGCCTTGATCGCCGAGGCGTCCTCCACCCTCACCGGGCTCTTCCTCGCACTCTTCGTGCAGCGCGTGAGCAATGTGGCCGTCGGCGGTGCGGCGCTGTACGTCTCGGTCCGGCGCGGCGAGAAGGCGCTGCCGCAGGACGGCGGCATGCGGGTGATCGTGGCCGCGCTGCCCGCCCTGGCGTTCGTCGGTCTCGCCGACGTGGCCGCGAACGGCACGTACTCCATCGCCGCACAGCAGGGCCCGGTCACCGTCGCCGCGGTGCTCGCCAACCTCTACCCGGTGATCACCGCGCTGGCCGCGCTCGTCGTCCTCAAGGAGCGGCTGCGCGGCGTACAGGCGGCGGGCGCGGGCCTCGCCCTGGTGGGTACGGCGCTGCTCGCCGCCGGGTGAACCGGGGCGGCCCACTCACTCCGCTGTTTCGGACTCCAGCCCGGCCAGCGCCACGAGTTGCTCCGGAGTGACACCCTCCGGAATCGGTACGGGCGCGGGCGTGCGCAACGGCGGCTGCCATCCCCTGGCCGCGTCCCAGCTGCGTACGACGCGGGCGGGGGCCCCGGCGACCACGGCGTGGTCGGGCACCTCGCCCCGCACGACCGCGCCCGCCGCGACCACGACGTTACGGCCGAGCCGGGCGCCCGGAAGTATCACGGCGCCCGTGCCGATCCAGCAGCCCGGGCCAATCTCGACCGGGGCGGTGCGCGGCCACTGCTTGCCGACGGGGACGTCGAGGTCGTCGTAACTGTGGTTGGTGGACGTGACGTACACGAACGGGCCGAAGTAGCAGTCGTCCGCGATGGTTACCGTCGTGTCGGCGATCACGTGGCTGCCGCGGCCGAGGACCACCCCGTTGCCCAGGCGCAGGATCGGATCGAGGCCGAGGTCGAGGCCGGGCATCATCCCGGCGGTCAGCGTGACCTGTTCGCCGATGATGCAGTGGTCCCCGAGGTGGATCCACTCCTCGCCGAACACGGTGCCCTGGGGGAAGGCGAGCTTGGTGCCGACGCCGATCGAGCCGAAGCGGAGACGGCCCGGGCGGTCGGCGCTGACCGCTCCGGCCTGCTGCACCCAGCGCCATCCGCCGTGCACGGCGCGGGTCACCAGGCGGCGACGCCACGCGGACAGCGATGAGAACGCGTTTCGGTTCTTCGGCACCCGCACACGGTAGTCGGCGGACCGGCGGGGATCGGGGCGGGCCGCTGTGACGTTCACCCCACCCGCCCCCGGCTGAGCGAATGCCGCCCCAGGTGCCCGCACAAATGATCAGCCGCATACCGTGGCACCGATCAGCGGACACAACGGAAGGCGTGGCGATGACCGGGGCATTGATCGCGGGGCTGGGTGACAAGATGCCGGAGGTGCACGCGGAGGCGTTCACCGCCCCCACGAGCGTGGTGATCGGCGACGTGACGATGGCGGCCGGAGCCAGTGTCTGGTACCACGCGGTGCTGCGGGCCGATTGCGGGCCGATCGTCCTGGGCGCCGACAGCAACGTTCAGGACAACTGCACGGTCCATGTCGATCCGGGTTTTCCCGTGACCGTCGGCGCCCGGGTGTCAGTCGGCCACAACGCCGTCCTGCACGGGTGCACGATCGAGGACGACGTGTTGGTCGGGATGGGCGCCACCGTCCTCAACGGGGCTCACGTCGGCGAGGGTTCACTGATCGCGGCCCAGGCGCTGGTTCCACAGGGGATGCGGGTGCCGCCCGGCTCACTCGTGGCGGGAGTGCCGGCCAAGGTCAGGCGTGAACTGACCGAAGAGGAGCGGGCGGGCATCCGGCTGAACGCGGCGATGTACCGCGACCTGACCCAGAGCCATCGGGATGCCGTAACACGCTGACCGCCACCCGTTGCTCGGCGGCACACCGCCACGGCGCCGCCGTGCGGCCGAGCGCGGGGAGGCCGGCTCACAGTTCCTTGCGCATGCAGGCCCGCGGCCACCGGTCCAGTCCGTGCGCGGCCTCCGCACCGCGGATCTCGCGGAGCCCCCGCGTCCACTTCGCCTCGGGCAGCAGCCGGAATCCGAGCCTCTCGTAATACGGACCGTTCCACACCACCTCGGTGAACGTGGTGAGGGTCAGCGCTGAGGCTCCCTGCCCCCTGGCCCATTGCTCGGCATGCTCGATCAGAGCCTTCCCGATGCCCTTCCGCGCGTGGTCGGGGTGTACGGAAACCTGCTCGACGTGCCCGTCCCCGTCCACCAGGTCCGCGATCAGGTAGGCGACCGGGCAGTCGTCCTCGGCCGCCCAGACCCAGGCCCGGCCATCCCGCTCGTACCCGCCGAGGACCTCAAGCGACGGCGGTTCGTCCTCCGCGATCGCGGCCATGCCGATGTCGGCGAAGACCTTTCCGGCGGCGCGTTCGATGTCCTGGAGCTGCGGCAGGTCCGTCGCTCTGGCCAACCGGATCATGACTCTCCCCCTCGTACAGCCGACATCTTGGTGGGAGGCAGGTTACCCAACACGGCGCCGCAGTCCGCACGTTGAACGCGGGGCCCAGGCGGCCGAGCCCGGGGCACCTGGGGCGGGTGGGGCTGCCGAGGCACCTCTTAGACAGTGAGCAAAAAATTCTGGCTAAGCCTTTGCGGAGTGTTGCCGCTGTGCTTGACTGTTCGCAGACATAGACCGGGGGGAAGTTCAGGGGGGCTTTTCATAGTTTTGATCGCCGAAGGTCCCTTGATGTGACGGGACCGCGGCGATGCCGGCGGGGCAGAGAATGTTCATTGACCATCAGTTGACACCCGAGCGGACTTCTTCCTGTCCGCCGGACGGCCCTGCGATAAACACCGGGGAAAAGGGTTATGGAACCAGCAAGGGGCGGGACCAGGGGAAGAGGGAATCCCGGATCCCCGCACTTACCGTCGATCGTCTCCGATGACGGCGTGCGATGGACCGACTACCGGAAGACGTTGCGGCCACGATATGCGGTCGTGTGGCGCGACATCGGATTCTGCTATGTATTCCTGGCCCTCGGCGTCCTCACGGTCGCCTTCGCGCCGCAGCTGCGGCCCGGATGGGTGACCGTCGCACTCGTCGCGCCGGCGGCGTTGTGGACCGGCTTCTGGCTGCACTCGCTCTTCCTGTTCGGTCACGAGGCCGCGCACGCCAACCTCGCACCGCGCCGCAGGACCAACGACCGGCTGGGGGACTGGCTCGTGTGGATCCTCTTCGGCTCCACCACCGTGAACTACCGCTACACGCACATGTCCCACCATGCCCACCTGGGTGACCACGAAGACACGGAAATCACCTACCACCTGTGCCTTTCCGCCCTGAACATGCTCAAGGCGGTCACCGGCGTCCACGTGCTGGAGGTCCTGCTCCACAAGCGGGGACTCGGGGAGACACGCAAGAAGTCCACCCGTACCTCCAGCGGTCTGCTGGCCTCGTTGCGCTCGTTCGGGGTGCATGCGGCCATCCTGCTCGGGCTCGTCGCCACCGGCTCGCACCTGGCCGCGCTGACCTGGGTCGTCGCGGTCGGAGCAGTGTTCCCGCTGCTGGCGACGGTGCGGACGGTCGTCGAACACCGACACCTGGACGCACCGTGCGACGCCGACTTCTCCGTGGAGCTGCACGGACCGGTGAACCGGATGTTCGGCACCGGGATGGTGTCGCGTTCGTTCGGCTCGGCCGGCTTCAACCAGCATCTGCTGCATCACTGGGACCCCGCGATTTCATACACCCGATTCGCGGAGATGGGACAGTTCTTCTCCCGCACGCCGCTTGCCGCCGATATGGAGGCAAGTCGTACCGGATACGGCGCGGCCGTCAGGACGCTCATAATGGAGGCTCGTCGTGGCTGAGAAGTTGATGGCTTGCCCAATTTGCGCTGAAACCTCGGTGGAGTTGTTCGCCAAGGCGTACGACAAGGAATACTTCACGAGCGACGAGGAATACAGCTACGCTCTCTGCCCGTCGTGCAGTGCGGTATATCTCGATTCACCACCGGTGGATCGTCTCGACGTGATCTACCCGACCAACTACTATTCCTACGGCGGTATCGGCGAGTCGACCACTTTCACCGAGCGGATCAAGGAGCGGCTCGACGGCCGCATGCTCGCGAAGGTGTTGAAGGGTATCCCCGGCGAGAAGCTGAGGGTCCTCGACGTGGGCGGCGGGTCCGGCTGGCTGCTGACCACCGTGCGCCGGGTGGACCAGCGGGTCGCCGAGACCCACGAGGTCGACCTGCAGGCGGCGGCCGCACCACTGGCCGAGGCGGCGGGCCATGTGTACCACCGCATGCCCATCGAGGAGTTCACCTCCGATGAGCCGTTCGACCTGATCCTGATGATGAGCATCATCGAGCACGTCCCCGACCCGCGCAGGGTCATGGCCGGGGTGGCCGGCCTTCTGTCGGAGCACGGTGTGCTGTTGATGAAGACCCCCAACACCGCCACGGCCGACGCTCGTATCTTCCGCCACCGCAACTGGGGCGGACTGCACTGCCCCCGCCACTTCGTACTGTTCACCGAGCCGGGCCTGGACCGGCTCGGATCTCAAGTGGGCCTCGCCAAGTCCGACAGCTACTACACCCAGGGCGCCCCCCAGTGGGCGATCAGCGTGATGGCGTGGCTCAGCGACCGGGGCTGGATCAAGGTCAGCCGGGAGAAGCCCGCCTACACGAACCGGGTGTACGAGCCGCTGACCGCGTTCTTCGCCGGCGTCGACTTCCTGCGCGCCAGGTTCGCACCCACCGCGCAGATGATGATCAGTTTCAAACGAGCCCGCTGATGACGGAGACCGTCAGACATGACCATGAGCGTAGGGAAACCATGAGCCGCAGCCCCAACGAGCAGCCGGCCGACGCGGCCGGCGCCGTCGACCTCAGCTTCGTCATCCCCATGTACAACGAGGAGGACATCGCCAGGGAGGCCGTGGAGCGCGCGGTGAAGGCCGGCAAGGACTCGGGCCGTTCCTTCGAGGTGCTCGCCGTCGACGACGGAAGCACCGACTCCACCGCCAGGGTTCTCGCCGAACTGCGTGCCACGACACCGGAGTTCCGCTGGGTGCAGCTTCGCCCCAACTGCGGGCAGCCCGCGTCGAGCAAGGCGGGCATGATCGCTGCCGGCGGCGCGATGGTATGTGTGCTCGACGCCGACATGCAGACGCCGCCCGAGGTGGTGGCACAGCTGGTCGCGGCGCTGGAGCAGGCAGGCCCCGAGGTCGCCGCCGTGTTCGGCGTGACCTCCACCCGCAAGCGCGACGACCCGACGCGGCTGCTGGTCGGGCAGGCCGTCTTCTACTTCATGGAGACCCGGTTCGGCAGGCACCCGATCCCGCACGGGGCCAGCTCGTTCTTCGTCATGCGGCGCGACGTCGCGCGCCGACTGGGCAACCTGACGTTCACCAAGGGCAACGTCGGCGCGATCATGGCCGCGCTCGGGCTCGGGATGCGCACGGTCACCTACGTCAAGCCCAGGAGTTATCGCGAAGACTCCCGGCTGGGCCTGCGCGGCCACGTCGAGGAGGCGGTGGGTTCGCTCGCGCTGACCGGCGTGCTGAGTCGGTTCGGCGCCATGAGCGCGGCGGCCGCCGCCCTCGCCGGCGCCCGGTCCCGCTCGCGAGGGCCGCGCGCGGTCGCCGCGGTGGCGGCGGCGGTGTCGCTGGGATCGGTGGCCGCGGCGGAACGGTTCAACAGGCGCTCCTTGCGGATCGCCACCACGGAGCTGCCGATCTTCGAAGGCGAAGCGGCGGCCCCGAAGCGGGTCTGAACAACCAGTCGTCCCTACCGGACAGTGCCGTCGGCAGTGCCGTCAGCACGTCCCGAGCCGAATGCTGCCACATCGGATTACGACGAAAGGAGGGGACCGTGCGAGTCGCGGCCATCGGACAGGGATACGTGGGTTTGCCGCTTTCCATCGCCATAGCGTCCTCCGGCCACACCGTGTACGCGGTCGAGATCGATCCGGTCCGCTTCGAGTCACTGCGGGCGTGCCGGTCGTACATCGTCGACGTCACCGACGAGGAACTGCAGAGGGAGACCGGGAGCCAGCGCTACGTGGCGCTGCCGAACCTGGCCGACGCACCGGAGGTCGACGTCTTCCTGATCTCCACGCCCACTCCCCTCACCGAGGACAAGACGCCTGATCTCACCTACGTGGACCGGGCGTTGGCCCAAGTCGCGGCCGTCGCCACGCCGGGCGCGCTGATCGTGATCGAGTCGACGGTCTATCCCGGCGCGCTGCGCCGGCACGTCGCTCCTCTCTTCGAGCGGCTCTGCGGCCTGAAGTCAGGCGTCGACGTGTTCTTCGCGTACAGCCCGGACCGGGTCGATCCCGGCCGTGACGCAGTCCTCGGCGACGTACCCAAGCTGGTGTCAGGTCTGGGCGATCAGGCGCTGGAGGCGATCCGGGACTTCTACGGCACGGTGTTCAAGGAGGTAGTGCCGGTCTCCAGCTGTGAGGTCGCCGAATTCACGAAGCTCCTGGAGAACACCTTCCGCTACCTGAACATCGCCTTCGTCAACGAGCTGAGCAGGGCGACGTCGGAGATGAACATCAGCCTGCGCGAGGTGATCTCCGCCGCGTCGACCAAGCCGTTCGGCTTCATGCCCTTCCACCACGGGCCGGGCGTCGGCGGGCACTGCCTGCCCAACAACGTGCACTACCTCAACCACGCGCTGAACGCGGCGGGCCACAAGAGCGAACTGCTCAACGCGGCAGCCGAGATCAACGAGTCGATGCCCCGCCACGTGATGCAGCGGCTGGCCGCTTCGCTGGCCCAGCAGGGCAAAAGCCTGCAGGGGGCCACCGTGCTCATCCTCGGCGTCGCCTTCAAGTCCGGCGTGGCGGACTCGCGCAACTCGCCCGCGTTCGCCATCGGCGCCGAGCTGGTCAGCATGGGCACCACGGTCAAGGTCACCGACCCGTGGCTGGGCATCGACATGGGTTCCGACACCTTCACCGCCGTCGAGCTCACCGCGGCCGAATGCCGTGAGGCCGACGCCGTGCTACTGGTGACCGACCACGAGCAGATCGACTACGAGACGGTACTCGCCTCGTCGAATCTGATCTTCGACTGCCGGGGCATGCTCAACGCGGCGGAGGTCGAACAGCTGTGAGCGGCGCACCGGCGACGCTGCGGCTCACGTTCGACGGGCTGCGGCGCGAACAGATCGACACGCGCTGGGCCCGCGAGCTCGGCGGGTTGGAGGCCTATGTCTTCGACGGCGGCGACATCACGGACGAGGACCAGTGGCGGGTGCTCGGCGAGAACCTGCGCCACGCGTTCGAGGTCGGCGCGCAGCGGCTCACCCTGCACTTCCCGACCGAGAACGCGAACTGGGTCGGCGACCGGGGGGTCTACGACCGGTTGCGCCGCTTCTGTGACCTGGCCGCCGATGTGGGTGCGCTGGGCGTGGTGCTGCACGCGAACCAGTTCGTCTCACTGGCCGACTGGCCGGCGTTCGACCTTGTGGGCGCGCGGGCCCGGGTGGTGGAGAGGGTCGCCGAACTCGACGCGTATCTGGGCGACTCACCGATCTGGATCGGCATGGAGAACATGCCGGTCATCGGCGCCCAGGGCATCGACTTCGACTCGGTCTTCGTCACGCCGTCGGACTTCGCCCCGCTCGCGGAGCTCGGCTCGGACCGGGTGGGCGTCACCTGGGACGTATGTCACTGGGCGGTGTCGTACTCGACGCTGACCGCGATGGCGCGGCTGGAACGGCGAGCCGATCCGGTGACCCCGTTCGAACTCCCCGCGGCGCCCCTCAAGCATCTGCACTTCGCCTCGTTCGCCGGGCACGCCATGCCGACGTGGCCGGACCAGTGCCTCGAAGGTGTGCCGCCCCAGTACGGCGACATCGATCCCGGCCTCCTCACGGGCATGCTCGCCGCCGCGCTCGACGCGGCACGTGCCATGAGCAGCGAGGTGGGAGTCGTCTTCGAGGTGCAGGAGGACGACTACGAGGACCGCAAGAACTGCTGGGTGACCCACGAATGGCTGGCCTCGGTCCCCGAACTGGCGGCACGGGTCGACTGCGTGAGGAGGGGCGATGACCGGGTCTGATCTTCCGTACGCCCGCCCCTACTGGGACGCCGGGGAAGCCGCCGCCCTGATGGTGGCGCTGGAGTCCGGGCTGTGGACCAACGGCACCCAGGTGGTGCGGTTCGAGGAGGAGCTCCAGCGGATCACCGGCGCCCCCACGGTCGCCATGTCGAGCGGGACCGGCGCCGTCTTCGCGCTACTGCACACACTGGGGCGCCGGGTGAGCGGGCCGAAGCTGCTGGTCTCGCCGACGCTGAACTTCGCGGCGGGACCGGCGTCGGCCCAACTGCTCGGCTGGGACGTCGCGCTGTGCGACGTGAGCGCGGACGACCTCACCATCTGCCCGGAGAGTCTGGGTGAACTGCTGGACCGCGTGCACCGCGACTACGCGAGGATCGTCGTGCTTCCGGTGCACTACGCGGGCCACAGCGCGGACATGGCCGCGCTGTCGGCGCAGTGCGAGCGCTACGGCGCGGATCTCGTCGAGGACGCCTGCCATGCGGTCGGCGGGACCTACGACGGTGTGCTGCCCGTGGGCTCGTGGCCGGCGTCGGTGGCGGCGTACTACAGCTTCCACCCGACCAAGCCGATCGCCTCGGGCGAGGGCGGCGCGGTGAGCACCACGGACCCGGACCTGCTGCGCGAACTGCGCATGGTACGCAACCACAACATGTCGCCGGTCGATGAACACACCGATGACCAGGGGCCGTGGCCCTACTCGATCACGGCGCCGGGGATGAACCTGCGCCTGTCGGAGTTCAACGCGGCGGTGGGAGCGGTGCAAGCCGGCAGGGCGGAGGAGTCCCGGCTGGCGCGCGCCCGTCTTGCCCAGCGCTACCACCGGGCGCTGGACGGACTGCCGTTCGTCCGGCCGGTGCCCGGCCGGCGGCGTACGGGGTCCGCGCACCACCTGTTTCCCGTCGTCTTCGACGTCGAGGGGCTCGGCATGTCCAAGAAGGAGATGCTGGCCGGCTTCGTCTCCCGGCGGATCCGGTGCCAGGTGCACTACACACCCCTGCACCGGCTGCCCGCCTTCGCGGCCGTCGCGCCGCGGCTGCTGACGCCGTTCACCACCATGGACGCCACCTTTCCGGGGCTGGTCTCGCTGCCGCTGTGGCGCGGAATGACCGACGACGACTGCGACCGGGTCATCCGTGTCGTCACAGAGACCGTGCACCGATCGACTCAACCAATGGGCAGGTCATGAGCAAACAGCACACTGGGCCGCGCACTCTGATCACCGGCGGCTTCGGCTTCCTGGCGACCTGGGTCGCCGCCGGCCTGGTCCGGTCGGGACACCGGGTGGTCCTCGTCGACAACCGTGAGCCCGAGGGCTCACCCGTGTGGCTGTCCGGGCTGCTGGGCGACGCCGCCGTGGAGACCGGCAGGGCCGACATCACCACACACGGGTCACTCGACCAGTTCGGCGAGGTCGACCATGTCGTGCACGCGGCGGCGCTGCTCGGGGTCAACAAGGTGCGCAGCGCGCCCCGGGAGACCCTGCGGGTCAACATCGACGGCACCGCGGTCGCCCTGGACTACGCCGCACGCAATCCGCGGTTGCGCCGCTTCCTGCTGCTGAGCACCAGCGAGGTGTACGGCAGCGACGCCAAGGGGGCCGAGGAGAACGAGTGGCTGTCGGTGCGATCCGACGACCCGCGCTGGTCCTACGCGGTCAGCAAGGTCACAGCCGAATCGATGACCGCGGCCTGGGGCACCGAGGACGACCTGCCCTACGCGATCGTGCGGCCGTTCAACGTCTACGGCCCGTTGCGGACCGGCGCGTACGCGGTCGGAGTCCTGGCGGCGCAGGCGGTGGCCGGCCGGCCGATCACGGTGCACGGCGACGGCTCGCAGTCCCGGGCGTGGTGCCACGCCGAGGACTTCGCCGCCGGCCTGATCCGCTGCCTGCACGCGCCCGAGGCCGTCGGGGAGGCCTTCAACATCGGTGACGACACCAACGACGTGACGGTGGCGGAACTGGCCCGGCTGACCCGCGATCTGAGCGGTACCACCGCGCAGATCCAGCAGATCCCGCACACCGGCCCGGACATCCAGTCCCGCAAGCCCGACCTCACCAAGGCCCGTGACCTGCTGGGCTACCGGCCGGTGCGCGACTTCGAGGCGGGCCTGCGGGAGACCATCGACTGGGTCCGAGGCGGCTGCGGCGAGGTGCCGCTGCGCCTGGAGCGCGACGACTGGCCCCAGTGGACCGCCGACACGGTGGGTGTCCGGCAGCCGTGATCCCTGACCAGGCAGAGATGTCCGACCTGTGGTACGCGCCTGTGCCGCGCCGCCCGGTCGGCTACCTCCATCCGTCTCGCATGACGGCGGGCCGCTTCGCCGCGACGGCGCGCGCCGCGGCCCGGCCGCAGCGCGCCCGGACGGGCCTCACGGCCCGGCTGCGCGAGCATGCGGGAAGGACCCGGTGCGTGCTGACCGCGACCGGGCGCGCCGCGCTCGAACTCGCCGTGCGACAGACCGGTGCGGCCGAGGTGGTGCTGTGCACCTTCAACTGCCCCGCCGTGGCGGACGCCGTGCTCGCGGCCGGTGCGCGGCCGGTGCTGGTCGGCATCGATTCCACCTACGGTCCCGCGTTCACGTCGGTGGACCTCCGGGGGCGGGCTGTCGTACTGACCAATGCCCTCGGCCTGGACGAGTGGCGCGCGCACGCGGCGCGGATCGAGAGGCTGGGAGGCACCGTGCTGCTCGACCTGGCGCAGGCGAGTGTCTCGCCCCGGGTGCTGCGCCGGTTCCATGATGCGCCCTGCCCGATCGTGCTGAGCTTCGGTGAGGGCAAGCCACTGGGCGGTCTCGGCGGCGGCGCGCTGCTCACCTCGGCGCTGCCCGCCTCCGCGCCGACCGTCTCCACGCTGCCCGCCTCCGCGTCGGCCGTCTCCACGCTGCCCCTCTCCGCCCCGGTCTCCGACACGCCGGGACTGCTGCGCGCAGGTGAGCCGGCTCCGCTGCGGCGGGCGGTGGGCGCGCGGCTGCTGGCGCACGCACCGGGAGTCGTACGCGCAGCGGTGCAGCGCTCGCAGTCACGCACGCCCGGCTGGTCGTACACCAAGGCCGACCATCTGCCGGCAGAGGCCCAGGCGGTGCGCCAGGACGCGCCGTCCCGCTGGGAAGTAGCGGCGGCGGCGGCGCTGCTCAGCACCTCCTCCCAGAGCGCGGACGAGGCGGCGAGCACCCACGAGCAGGTCGCCGCCGCGGTCGCCGCCAAACTGACGACCTGTGAGCTGGTGGCCGCCGATCCCGATCTCGGCCCCGGGATCGAGCTGGTGTTCCGGCGTCCGGGACAGCGGTTCGCCTTCGCGCGGGCGCTGGCCGAGCTCGGGGTTCCGAGCACCTGGAACTACTACCCGCTGCACAAGCTGGCCCCGTACGCCGGCTTCGCCGCGAGCACGATGGCAGGAGCGGAGTCCCTGTGGCCGCGGGTGCTGACGGTCACCAAGCAGCCGCAACCGCGCCTCACGGCAGCGCTGTTGGCTCGAGCGATGATCGCGGCCGACCGGTCGGTGCTGGGCCAGGAGGCCGGTCGTGACTGACCTCCGGGAGAAGCACACCGCGTTGGTGCTGACGGAGTCCGAGTGGGACGCCCGGCTGTCCCGCGCACGGCAGGAGCTGCCGTTCGCGCAACGCCACTGGCTCACGCTCGGGCTGGCGGACGCTGTGGGCCTGCGGTTCGTGCCCACCGCGGTGCGGTGGGGGCGGGCGGGCGAGATGCTGCTGCCGCTGTGCGTGACCGACCGGGACCGGCGGGCGCAGATCGGCTGCTACGGCTACGGATCGGTGGCCGTGTCCGCCGATTGGCGGGGCCCGCTGCCCGGCTTCGCCGATCTCGCCGAGGTCGTCTGCCGCGATCAGGGTCTTTCCCAGTTGTCGACGCTGGTTCCGCCAGTCGGCGCCTGCCCGGGCCTGGACCTACAGCTCGGGCACTGGCCCACCCGGCCCGCCAGGAACACGTACCTCCTCAACCTCACCGATGGAGCGCAAGCGGTCTGGGAGGCGGCCAAGGGCAGTTCGCGCACGGCCGTCCGGCGGGCGGGCGCGCTCGGTCTCGTCGCGTCGGCCGCTGTGCCTGGGCAGGGCGTCGATCTGGCCCGGCTGCAGCAGCAGACGCTGGTGCGCAACGGCGCCGGGTCGGCCTGTGACGCGTCGGACCTCGAGTTCCTGGCCGACGGCCGACACGCGGTCACCACCGTGGTCGCCGACGACGACGGCGTCCAGGCCGCGTCGGTCTTCGCGGTGGGGGTTGCGGACGTGGCGGGCGAGGTGAGCACGGCGGGCGCCTTCCACCTCATGCAGGTGACGTCCGAGCGCGGGCGGGCGCTCAACGCCGGGCACCTGGCGTTCTGGTCGGGGCTCACGGCGCTGGCCGAGCGCGGTGTCGCCGCGGTCGACCTCGGCGCGGCGGCCGGCGGTGGTCAGGAGAAGTTCAAGTCGGGCTGGGGCGCGTCCGCCGTGGCGGCTCGCGCGGTCCACTGGCAGGACGGGGAGGCACGATGATCATCAGCGCGCACCAGCCCGCCTACCTGCCCTGGCTGGGCTACTTCGCCAAGATCGCCCGCGCCGACCTGTTCGTACTGCACGACCGCAGCCGCATCGGCCGGCGCAACATGCTCAACCGCAACAGGATCGGCGGCCCGGGAGGCGAACTCCTTCTGACCATCCCCCTGTCGCACGAGGACCTGCGGGCCGAGCGGCCGGTCGACGAGGTGCGACTGGTCGACGACGGCTGGCGCCGCCGGCACTGGAAGGCTGTCCAGATGGCCTACCGCCGTGCGCCCTACTTCAGGACGCACGCCGAGTTCCTTGAGTCGTACTACACCAGCGAGTTCCGCACGCTGGGCGACGTATGCCTGCCGTTCATCGACTACTGCCTGGAGCAACTCAAGATCGACTGTCCGGTGCACCGGCTGTCGCGGCTGGAGCTGCCCGAGTACGACCGCCAGACGATCATTCCGCTGCTGTGCGAGAAGTTCGGTGCCGACGCCTTCATCGCCGGGCCGCAAGCGGTCAACTACCTGGACACCGAGGGTATGGACGGTATCCGGATCGAGTACTTCCACTACACGCACCCGCAGTACCCGCAGTACCCGCAGGCGGGCGACGGCTTCCAGTCGCACCTGTCGGTGCTGGACCTGTTGATGAACTGCGGGCCACAGAGCGCCGACATCGTCAGGAGTGTCCCGTCATGAGCACGGTGCTCGCCGTCGTCGCGCATCCCGACGACGAAGTGATCGGTCCCGGCGGCACGCTGGCCAGGCACGCCAAGGCCGGTGACGAGGTGCACATACTGATCCTCGCCGACGGCAAGACATCGCGGGCGGACGATCCCGATCCGGCGGCGGGCGCGGCGCTGTCGGCTCAGGAGACGGCCGCGTCCTGCGCGGTCCTGGGGAGCGCGGGGGTGCACCGGCTCGACCTCGCCGACAACCAACTCGACACGTACCCGCTGCTCTCACTTGCCCAGCAGGTCTCGGCCGTGGTCGAACGGCTCGCCCCGCACACCGTCTACACCCACCACAGCGGGGACCTCAACATCGACCACGAACTCACCGCCCGCGCCTGCATGATCGCGTGCAGGCCGCACGTGAGTCCGGTGCGCTGGCTCCTCGGGTTCTCCACCCTGTCGGCCACCGACGCGGGCTACGCGGGCCGTGCCCCGTTCGTACCCGCGCTGTACAGCGACATCAGCGACACCCTGGCGTGCAAGCTCGACGCGATGCGGTGTTACGCGTCGGAGCTGCGGGACTTCCCGCATCCGCGCTCGATCAAGGCCATCGGCCTGCAGGCCGAACTGTTCGGCGCGCACGCGAACACCGCCGCGGCGGAAGCGTTCAGCGTGCTGCGCGGGACCTGGGACACACCCGCCTGGGACACACACATCAGCCAGCCGAAGGAGGTGTGACCGTCGTGACCGGTCACGTGGTGCTGCCGGCGCCGTCGAAGGTGAAGACCCACCCGTTCATGGTGTGGGGTGAGCGCGTCGAGCCCGACGACGACCCCCGCGTCCTGGAGTTCCCGAACGGGGCGAAGGCCGCGGTCCCGCGGCTGACCCCGGCGCTCGTCGACCGGCTGGAGAACCCGCCGACCGACCTCGCCGAGACCCCGCTGCAGGAGATCGTCGCCTACCTCAACCGGATCGGGCACCTGTGGAACAACGAGGAGTACGCGCGCCGCAGGCTCTACGTCCGCGAACTGAAGCGGATGCACGGCTACTCCCAGCAGATGGCCGACGCCGAGGCCGACCTGATCTCGGCGACGCTGCGGGCGCACGCCCAACTGCACGACATGGTGGCCGTGGAGCTCGGTCACCGGCAGATCATGGACCGCTGGATCCCCCGTGAGGACGCGGAGGTGCGCGCCTACCCGCGTGGCAGCAGTGTGCACATCCTGCCCGGCAACGTCCCGTACTCGACCACGGTCTCGCTGGTCCGCGCGCTGCTGACCAAGAACACCTCGGTGCTCAAGTACGCCGCCGGCGAGCCCGCAACCGCGGTCGCGCTGGCCCAGAGCTTCACCGACATCGACCCCGGCCACCCGGTGACGAGGTCCGTCAGCGCGGTCTTCTGGGAGCGGGACAGCGAACTGGGCCGGCGCATGCTCGGCTCCGCCGATGTGATCTGCGCGTGGGGCGGCGCGGAGGCGGTGCAGGCGGCATACCGGAACTGCTCGCCGGAAGCAATCGTCGTACCGTACGGCCCCCGGCGCAGTCTTACCGTCGTGGGCAAGGACGCCGACATGGCGAGGGCGGCCCGCGGCATCGCGCACGACGCGTCGATGTACGAGCAGCGCGCCTGCTTCTCGACCCACCAGGTGTTCACCGACGCCGACCCCGAGGAGTTCGCCGACCGGCTGCAGGTCGAGCTGGTGCGCTACGAGGAGATGCTGCCGCGCACCTCGGTCACCGCCGACGAGGCCGCGCAGGCATCGATGGAAGTCGCCGCCCAGCAGTTCCTCGGACAGCGCGTGCGCACCGGCTCCTGGGGATCGATCCTGATCACCGACCCTTCCACCGTCACCGAACTGCCCAGCGCCCGGACGGTGTTCGTGCATCCGGTGCCGAACCTGGCCGAGGTGTCGCAGTGGGTCGACCCGAGCGTGCAGACCATCGGCCTGGCCCCGTGGTCGCTGCACGAGCAACTGCGCGACGAGCTGGCCCGGCGCGGCGCGTGCCGGTTCGTCGAGGCCGGTCTGTCGCCGTTCTTCCGGCTCGGCGGCTCGCACGACGGCCTCCAGCCGCTGCAGATGATGACCCGGATGGTCTCGGTCGAGGCCCCGAGGCTCAACTACGGCAAGGGAATGGTCGTGCCCATCGACCAGTCCGAGTTCCTCGAACACCGCCGCCTGCGCGACCTGCTCATGTGACGGCCCTGCCACCGACCGCCACGTTTCCCCACCGCACCACACACCCCCGCACCACACACAGCCGCACCACACACAGCCGCACCACACACAGGAGAGATCTGATGGACGTAGGCGTGATGCTCACGACGGCACACCCCGACCACTGGTCGGAGACCGAGGTCTTCGACTACTCGATGGACTTCGCCGTCGAGGCCGACAAGATCGGCTACCAGTCGGCCTGGCTGCTCGAGCACCACTTCACCCGCTACGGCCTGTGCCCGAACACGCTCACCATGGCGGGTTACGTACTGGGCGCGACCAAGCAGATCAAGGTCGGCACCGCGGTGGTCATCCTGCCGCTGGACCACCCGATCCGCATCGCCGAGCAGACCAACATGCTCGACCAGCTCAGCCACGGCCGGTTCATCCTGGGCGTGGGCCGCGGTTACTTCCCGAAGGACTTCGAGGCCTTCGGGGTGGACCCGGCCAAGTCGCACGTCCTGCAGACCGAGTACGTCGACGTCATCCGCAGCATCTGGGAGACCGGGAGCGCCAAGTGGGACGGCCAGGAGATCACCCTGCCGGACGTGACACCGTTCCCCACCCAGTTCACCAAGCCGCACCCGCCGATGTACGGCGTGGGCCAGTCCCCCTCCACCATCGAGTGGGCCGCGTCGCGCGGGATTCCGCTGATCATGCCGGCCATCGGCGCGTACGAGGCGATGCGCTCGATCATCGACCTCTACAACGAGACCGCGGAGAGCCACGGCATCGACCCGACCACGGTGCCGCACGCCCTGTGCACCGTCGCTCACGTCGCCGAGACCACCCAGAAGGCGCAGGACGAGATCTGGAAGCACATGTGCTGGTGGGAGCAGGAGCACGACGACGCCGCGTTCACCATGGAGCAGCTGCAGAAGCTGCCGAACTACCGCTTCCAGTACGGCGAGTGGCAGGCCGCCGCGCTGCGCGGCGACCGCACCAACGCGGACTTCACCAACTACATGCTGGAGAACAGCATCGTGGGCAGCGTGGAGGAGTGTGTGGACCGCATCGGCCGCACCATGGAGGTCACCGGGGTGCGCAACTTCCAGCTCGGGGTGGAGGCGACCCTCAACCGCGACCGGATCCTGGAGAACATGAACATGTTCGCCGAGGAAGTGCTGCCGCGTATCGGCTGGAAGCCGAGCGGAACCGAGTCGTGAGCGCCCCGACCGGTGCCGGCACCCGGCCGTCCAGCGTACTGACCGGCACGGAGTTCGCCGAACTCGACCGTCTCATCTTCGAGGACGACGACTGGTGGGCGATGGCGAGTGCGGACCAGGCCGCGCTGCGCCACCGGTTGATCACCGCCGCGGTGGCACACCATCTGGAGCACAACGCGGACTACCGCAGGTTCGCCGAGGCGGGCGGGTTCACCCTCGCCGACCTCGACGACCCCGCGGGCCTGCTGCGGGTGCCGCAGTTCCCGACCCGGATGTTCAAGCGGGTGGAGGTGCGCAGCGTGCCCGCGGCGGACTGCGACGTGTTCAAGTCGAGTGGCACCAGCGGCACTCGGAGCATGGTGTGGCGGGACGAACCGTCGTTGGAGCGGCTGGCCGGCTCGCTGCGTCCCGAGGGGGACATCTGGCGTGATCTCTACGGCGACATCGATCTGGACGACGACGGCGAAATGGCGCACCTCGGGCCGAACCGGCGCGAGGCGGACGGCGTGTGGATCAGCTACATCATGACGCTGGTCGAGATGTTCGCCTCCACTCGCTCGTATGTCGGCGACGGGGTGCTGCGCCTCGGGGATGTCGTACGCGACCTGGAGACCTCGCTGGCCGACGGCCGGTTCGTGTGCGTCGCGGGTCCTCCGGTGTTCGTGGCGGAGCTGCTGCGGCACATGGCCGACAACAGCGTCAAGTTGTCCGCGGGTGACCGGATGGCGGTCATCACCGGCGGCGGCTGGAAGAAGGACGAGTCCACCAGGCTCGACCCGGCACAGTTGCGGTCGCTCGCGGTGGACACCTTCGGCCTGGCATCGGCGTCGCAGGTGCGCGACGTGTTCAACCAGGTGGAGCTGAACACCGCGTTCATCGAGTGCGAGCACCACCGCAAGCACGTGCCGCCGTGGGTCGAGGTGATCGTGCGCGACCCGCGCGACCTGTCTCCGGTGCCGGCCGGACAGGCCGGCCTGATGTCCTACCTGGACCCGACAGCCCGCAGCTACCCGTGCTTCCTGCTGGCGGAGGACTTCGGATCCGCCGAGACCGATGCCTGCCCCTGCGGGCGGGGCGGCACCACGGTCGAGATCCACCGCAGAATGCGGACGTCCAGTCACCACGGCTGCGCCCTGCGCCTGGCCGAAACGGTGCGGACCGTCTGACGAGCAGGACAGCCCAACAACGGATCGAAGGAGGGGGAGACATGTCGACAGAGTGTTTCGACGTGACGACAAAGGACGGCCGGACCGTAGCGGTGTGGCGGGACGGCCCGCCGGCCGGTGACACTCCGGGGCCGGTCGTCGTCATGGCGCCGGGCTTCGGCCAGCGGATGCGCAGCTCCGGGGTGCTCGCCCTGATGCTGGTGTACAACGGCGCCACGGTGTACCGGTTCGACGCGCTGGACCATGTCGGGATCAGCGACGGCGAGATCACCGACTACTCCATCACCGAGCTGATGGAGGCTCTCACGTCGGTGGTCGACACCGTACGCACCCGTGAGGGGGTGGAGTCGGTCTCGATGGTCGCCACCAGCCTGGCGGCCCTGCCGGTGCTGCAGTTCGCGGCCACCAAGAAGTGCACGGACAACATCGCGTTGATGCTCGGGGTGGTCAACGGCAGGCAGACCCTGCTCAAGGTTCTTGACGTCGACTACCTGGACTGGGACGTGGACACGCTCCCCGCCCGGGTTCACATCGACAAGCACGCCGTGGACCCGAGCCCGATCGTCAAGGAGACCAGGGTCGTCGACTGGTGGGAACTGTCCGCCACGATCGACGCGCTGTCGGTGCTCAACATCCCGGTGCGCAACTTCGTCGCCGCCGATGACGACTGGGTGGACATCGCCGACGTGCGCGCCGCGTTCGACGCGGCCAACCTCGACCAGCGCAATGTCATCCAGGTCGCGGTCTCCGGGCACGCGCTGCTGCGCAACCCGGTGGCGCTCAAGGCACTACTGATGGACGTGACCCGCAGTCTGGTCGGCGGTGAGGACGAGCCGGTGATGCCGAGCTTCGAGGAGATCGTCTCGCTGCGTGGCGCCGAACGCGAACTCGAACGCCACCACGTGGCCTCCCGCGCGGGCGGCCCGGCACAACCCACGGAGCAATGCCGGGAAGCTTGGCTTGATCATCTCGTGTGCGGGCGCTGGATGCAGCGAAGCTCCTGTAGAACGAGCGATCTACCACGATCGACTTGTTCGGAACAGGAGCTTCGTTGTCTGGGGAGTCTGGCATAGAGGGGTCGTCGCGTGCGAGCGCGGGACAGACGGGGCAGCTGGGTGTGTTGCGCCAGGTTGTGACACGGCGGATGGTCACGGATGTGCTGGCGGCTTCCGGCCGCGGGGACCGGCGTAGTGACGGCAAACTCTGCGCGGTGACGTGTGTGTTCTTCGTGCTCGCGTTGACGCTGTTCCCGAGAGACGGCTACCGGTCGGTGCTGTCGAAGCTGGCCGGTGGGACGGCGCGGCTGGCCGCGCGGGGCCAGCTGGTCTCCTCCTCGGCGCTGCGGCAGCGCCGCGTCACGCTGGGCCCGGAGCCGTTCCGGTTACTGTTCGAGCGGATCGCCGGGCCGGTCGGCACGGTCGCGATGCCGGGGGTGTTCTGGCGGGGGCTTCGGCTGGCCTCGGTGGACGGCACGTTTCTCGAGGTCGCCGACACCGCGGTGAACGCGGTGTTCGGCCGGACCCGCAATCAGCGGCGGATCGCCGCGTTCCCCCAGGTCCGCCTGGTCGCGCTGATCGAGTGCGGGACCCGGGCGCTGCTCGGGGTGGCGTTCGACATCCGCCGGGTCTGTGAGCAGGACCTGACACGGCGCCTGCTGGACCGGATGCGCCCCGGGATGCTGGTCCTGGCCGACCGGGGATTCCCGGGCTGGCTGCTGTGGGTCGATGCCGCCGCCGGCGGGGCGGATCTGTTGTGGCGGATCTCGGCGGCGGTGCGGCTGGTCCCCGACGAGGTCCTGCCCGACGGCTCCTGGCTCGCGACCCGGCACGCGCACAAGAACATCACGAAAGCCCTGGCGGGGCGGCCCCGGTCGGTACGGATCCGGGTGATCGAGATGGTGGTCGTCATCGAGGCCGCCGACGGGTCACGACGCCATGAGCCCTACCGGCTCATCACCACCTTGCTCGACCCTGCGGCCTTCCCCGCCGGTGAACTGGCCGCACTGTATTCCCAGCGGTGGGAATCCGAGCTCGAATTCCGGGACTTGAAGATCACTCAGCGCGGGGCACGCGCCGTCCTGAGATCGAAGACACCCGCGCTGGTCAACCAGGAGATCTGGGCGTATCTCGTCACCCACCAGGCGATCCGCCGCACGATCAGTTCCACCGCCGCCGGCCACGGGCTCGATGCCGACCGGCTCTCCTTCACTGTCGCCCTGACCGTCGCCCGGGACACCGTGATCCGCACCACGGCGCGGATCGGCACCCACCTCGCCGAGATGACCACGTCGCTGCTGGCGAACCTGCGATCGGCCGAGCGACGCCTGCGGGTCTGCCCCCGGACCGTGAAACGCCCCAGCTCCATCTTCCCCTCGAAACCCGCCGGGCCGGCCAGCCGCAGCACAAAAATCACCGGATACGGGATCGAAATCATCCCACTCGACACAACCCCGCCGACCACCGCGGAGCCCGACAGCCACACGAGATGATCAAGCCAAGCTTCCCGGCATTGACCCACGGAGTAGGTGTGAACAGGGTGGAACCGTCACGTCACGGCCACGCAGAGACGGCGGCCGGCACAGCAGGGGACTCGACCCTCATGGACGCCGCGTACAGCGGTGTCTACGGCGAGATCTACCGCACGCACTGGTGGTGGCGCGCCCGCGAGCACCAGGTGCTGCACTACGTCGGCAAACACGGCCGGTGGGGCGGCCGACGAGCGAAGGTCCTCGACGTCGGCTGCGGCGACGGGTTCATCTGGCGGCGGCTCGAACCCTTCGGCGACGTCGAGGGGATCGAGCCGGACCGGGTGCTCGTGGCACCCGATTCGCCGGTCCGCGACCGGATCGAGGTCGCGGACTTCGTCCAGGGACGCCCGCGCGGCGCGGACCACGACCTGGTGCTGATGCTCGACGTACTCGAACACATCGATGACCAGGGCGCCGCGCTGCGCCGCATCGCGTCCCTGCTCGGCCCGGACGGGCGCGGTGTCATCACCGTCCCCGCGCTCATGGCGTTGTGGAGCGAGTTCGACGAACTCAGCGGCCACTTCCGCCGCTACACCCGGGAGTCCTTGCGTACGGCGCTGGAATCCGCCGGGCTCAGGGTGCTCGAAGTGCGCTACTACTACGCCTGGACGGTCCTGCCTCTGTTCCTGCGCCGGCTGTTCTTCAAGGCGGCGGCTTCGGAGCACAGCCATTTCGTGCGGCCGCCGGTCACGCCCGTCAACCAGCTGATGTACCGGCTGAGCCGCATCGATCACTGGCTCACCCGCCGGCTGCCCGCGCCTGCCGGCAGCTCACTGATCGCCGTGGTCGCCAGGACACCCTGACCAACCAGTAAGGAATCTGACATGTCGGAACATCGCGCGCGGTTCTCTCGCCGCGTCCGGGGGCTGGTGGCCGCCTGCAGCGCCGTGGTCCTCGCCATGATCCTGCCCCCGGCGGCCCAGGCCCAGGAGGAGAGAACCGCCCCGGTGGCGGAGATCGACTGGGCCGACTGCGGTGAGGGCTCGGTGACCGGCGCCCAGTGCGCCGCCGTGGAGGTGCCGCTGGACTGGGCGAAGCCGAACGGGCAGAAGATCACCCTGGCCCTGTCGATGCTGCCCGCACTGGACCGGGCGAACCGGATCGGCCCGCTGCTGTTCAACCCGGGCGGCCCCGGCGGCTCCGGCATGGCAGCGGTGGCCTACAGCGACCTGCTCTCCGCCGCCCCCGAGTTCGCACCGTTGCGCCAGCGCTTCGACCTGATCGGGTTCGACCCGCGCGGTGTTGGCCAGAGCTCGCCGATCACCTGCCCGGAGCCGCTGCACGACCCCGCCGTCAGTACGTTCCCGCGGACCCCGGCAGCCTTCGAGCGACTCCGCCGGCTCAACAAGAAGGCGGGCACGGCATGCCGGGAGGCAACCGGCCCACTGATCGACCACGTAGACACCGCGAGCGTCGTCTCCGATGTCGAAGCGCTGCGCAAGGCACTGGGTGCGAAGAAAATCTCCTGGCTGGGCCTGTCCTACGGCACGGAGATCGGCTCGCTCTACGCCCAGCGCCACCCGGACCGGGTGCGGACGATGGTGCTCGACGGAGTCGTCGACCACAGCCGCCCGGCCCGGGTGGCCGCGCTCGACGAGGCCCGCGCCACCGAGCAGGCGCTGCGGCGCTTCGCCGACTGGTGCCGCGGCGACGCGGGGTGTGTGCTGCGTGAGGCCGATGTGATCGCGACGTACGACGCCGTCATGACGGCGGCGCGCACCTCGGGCATCCCCGCGTCCAGCCTCGGGCGGGAGGTCACGGCGGAGGAACTCGCCAACGGCGCGTACACCTTCTTGACGCAGCCGTCGGCGTGGCCTTCGCTGGCCGGTGCGCTCGCCGCCGCCGCGGGCCTGGCCGGGGACGCCGACGCCGCCGGCCTGGTCTCCACCGCGTCGTTCCTGCAGCCGGAGTACAAGGCCTACCGGACCGTGGGCTGCCACGACTTCGCGCCGAACACCCATGGATTCCTCGACATGGCGGTGCAGTCCGCCCGCTTGCGGTCGGTCGCCCCGCACACCTGGCGCTATTCGGAGTTCTGGGACTGGACCAGCGGCTGTGCGGGCTGGCCGGTACCTGCCGCGAACCCGCCCGCCCCGGTGTCGGTCCACGGCGCACCGCCGATCCTGCTGGTCAACACCCGCTTCGACCCGGCCACTCCCCACAAGTGGGCGCGCGGACTCGCGGCGAAGATCGACGGCAGCCGGCTGCTCACCGTTGAGGGCGACGGTCACACCGGCATCCTCAACTCGTCCTGCGCGCGCGGCCACGAGGCCGAGTACCTGGTGACCGGGCGGACGCCCGCGGCCGGCACGACGTGCGCGGCGTCGCCGTCGCCCGCAGCCGCTTCGGCGATCACCGGCGGCGGACTGCGGTGACCGGGACCCCGGGCGCACCGTCCGCGCAGAGCACCGGCGCCACAGCGGGCAGGGCCACGTACGAGGAGTGGCTCGGCCTGGTGGTGATCGTGCTGTGCTGCGTCCTTGTGGCGATGGACATCAGCGTGCTGTTCTACGCGGTGCCTTTCGTCTCGGCCGACCTGGCCCCCAGCACTTCCGAGGTGTTGTGGGTGATGGACATCTACGGATTCCTGCTCGCGGGCCTGCTGATCACCATGGGGGCGCTGGGCGACCGGATCGGACGGCGCAGGCTCCTGCTGTTCGGTGCGGCCGGGTTCGGCGTCGCGTCGGTCCTCGCGGCCTACTCCAGCAGCCCTGAGCTGCTCATCGCCAGCCGGGCCCTGTTGGGAGTAGCCGGCGCCACTCTGGCGCCTTCGACCCTGTCGCTGATCCGGAACATGTTCCACGACGAGGGTCAGCGCCGCGCGGCGATCGGCCTGTGGACCGCCGGGTTCGCCGCCGGCGCGATGCTCGGCCCGATCACCGCGGGTGTGCTGCTGGAGTACTTCTGGTGGGGGTCGGTGTTCCTCATCAACGTGCCGATCATGCTGCTGGTGCTCGCGCTGGGCCCCGTCCTGCTGCCGGAGTTCCGCAGTCCCAGCCCGGAACGGTTCGACTTGTTCAGCGCGGCTCTGTCGCTGGCGGCGGTGCTGCCGGTGGTCTACGGAGCCAAAAGGTTCGCCGAGGGTCACCTCGACTGGAAGTCGGTCGCGTCGGTCGCCGCCGGTGTGGCGATCGGTGTGCTGTTCGTCCAGCGGCAGCGCCGCTCGCGGGACCCGCTCATCGACACCAAGCTCTTCCGTGACCGGGCGTTCAGCACCGCCATCGTCACCACCACGGTGGTGCAGTTCGCGATGCTCGGCATGATGATGCTCAGTTCGCAGTACGCGCTGTCGGTGCTGGGGCTGCGCCCGTTGGTCGCGTCCATGTGGCAGCTGCCCGCCATCGCCACGCTGTTTCTCGGCCTCACGGTGGCGGGCGTGCTGGCCAAGCGGGTGCGGCCCGTGTTCATCGTGTGCACCGGACTGACCGTCGCCGCCGTGGGCTTCGCGGTGATGAGCCTGGTGACGGCGGACGGCGGGCTGGCCGTCATCGTCGTCGGGGGCAGCATCATGACCTCCGGGGTGGGCATGGTCGTGCTGCTGGCCACCGACGTCGTGGTCGCGACCGCACCACCGGAGAGGGCGGGGTCGGCGTCGGCGATGTCGGAGACCAGCAACGAGTTCGGCGGCGCCATCGGTATCGCGATGCTCGGGAGTATCGCGCTGACGGTGTACCGGCGCGAGGTGGAAGACGTCATCCCCGCGCAGCTGCCCGCCGAGGCCGGTGGGGCGATCCGCGGCACGCTCCAGGCGGCGGTGGAAGTCGCCAAGACGCTGCCGGAACCTGCCGCCACAGTGCTCAGGCGGGGCAGCATCGAGGCGTTCACCGACGGGTTGCAGGTCGCGGTGCTCACCGGTTCGGCGATCCTCCTGGCCGTCGCCGTGGCCGCGGCGATCGCGCTGCGGCCCGTCCGCATCCACGCGAACCACGTGGGGGAATGACATGCACTCCCCTGTGTCCGCGCCGGTGTCCACGCCTGTCCCCACGCCCGTGCCCGGGCCTGTGTCCACGCCGCCGTTCCGATCGGCGAACCAGTCGGCCGTGACCGTCGAAGGGACGGCCCTGCGCACCGCTCTGAGGCCTTTCGCCTCGGGGGTGGCGGTACTCACCGCCACCGACTCGGCCGGCCCCGCCGGAGTGACCGTCACGTCGCTGACCTCGATCAGCACCGAACCCGCGCTGGTCTCCTTCGCCCTGGCCGACACCTCCTCCACCTGGAGTCGGATCAAGGACAACCAGTGGTTCGGGATCCAAATCCTGGCCGGGGACCAGGTGGACGTGGCCAGGCGCTTCGCCACGCCGGGCATCGACCGGTTCGCCCCGCCCACCCGCTGGCGCACCGGACCGCACGGTGTCCCCCTCCTCGACGGCTGCCTGTCCTGGCTGGTCTGCTCCCGGTACGACCAGATCAGGCTCGGGGACCACCATCTGGTCGTCGGCGCCGTCGACCACGCACGGTTGGGCACGCACGGCGACAGCCTGGTCCACCTCCACGGCGCCCTGCAGCCGGTCGCCTCCCTCGCCCTCGCCAAAGCGCGCGTCGAATAGCGTCCTGCCGCCGGGTCATGGCCGGGGCCGCTGTCAGTCGACGGTCGCTGCGGCCTTGTCCGACGCGAGAGTCTTCTCGGGTGCGGAAACCGCTTCCGGGGCAGAGGCTGCTTCCGAGGCAGAGGCCGCTTCCGCCGCAGACGTCTGCGGCCGGCCGGCGCCGTCGTCCAGGGCGCGCTCCTCTGCCTGCGCCGCCGCGTTCTTGGCGCGGTTCTTGAGTACGAGCATCGACGTGAGGCCGAACAGCACGGCGAGCACCAGGCCCAGCCATGAGAAGCGCTTGAGCCACGCCTCGGCGACCACGCCCACCGAGTAGATGACGGCGACGGTGCCGCCCGCCCACAGAATGCCGCCGAACACGTTGGCGAGCAGGAACTTCCAGTAGGGCATGCGCAGTACGCCCGCGAGCGGCCCGGCGAAGATCCGCAGCAGCGCCACGAAGCGGCCGAAGAAGACCGCCCACACACCCCACTTCTCGAAAGACCGCTCGGCCATCGCGATGTTGGCCTCGCTGAAGTGCTTGGGGAACTTGCGGCCGAGCTTGGCCAGCAGCGGCCTGCCGCCCTTGCGCCCGATCGCGTAACCGATCGAGTCCCCGATGACGGCGCCCGCCGACGCGCATGCCCCGAGGACGTACGGGTCGATGTCGCCGTGCTGGGAGGCGAGCAGGGCCGAGCTGACGAGGACGATCTCCCCCGGCAGCGGAATGCCCAGACTTTCCAGTCCGATGACGATGCCCACCAGGAGGTAGATGCTGATCGCCGGGATGGTCTCGAGCCACTCCGTGATGTGCAAGGCCGGTTCCTGTTCCTCGAAAGATGCGCGGCTGCCCGCCGTGCGCCGCCGCGGCACACGGCGGGCAGCCTACCCGCCCCGGCAGGGCCGAGTTCGTCAGCCGCTGGGTCGCAGCGTCCACACCACGGTCATCTCGCCGGTCACGGCCCCGTCCGCGCGCTGGAGGGAGATCTCGACGGGGAATTCCGGGCGCTGCCCGGCGTCGAGCTCGGCGACCACGTCCGCCACCGGGCGGCCGAGGGTCGCGGTCGCGGTGACCACGCCCATCGCGAGCTTCTTGTAGCCGATCTCGGCCTTGACTGCGAGCGGCACCGCACGCGAGAGCTGGTCGCCGAAGGCGGCGATGACGATCGCGCCGCTCGCCGACTCGGCGAGCGTGAACATCGCTCCGGCGTGCGGGCCGCCCACGTGGTTGTGGTAGTCCGCCTGGTCCGGCAGGCGGACTACCGCGCGCTCCGCGGTGGTCTCCAGGAATTCGAGGTTGAGGGTACGGGCCATGGGAACGGTCGCGACGAGCATCTCGCCGACGGACAACTGGTCTGCGCTCATGACCAGCGATGTTACCCACGAGTAGACAGCCTGGCCATCCCGGAGAGGGGTGGACATGGCGCCCGCGGACACGCACCTCTATCGTTACCGGCCATGTGGCCAGGACAGCAGCCGCCCGGGGGCGAGCAGAACCCGCAAGACCCGAACCAGAATCCGTACCGGCAGCCGGATTATCATCAGGACAACCCCTATCAGCAGGCCAACCCGCACCAGCAGGCCAACCCGTACCAGCAGCCGCACGCTCAGCAGTACGGGGCGCCGGTGCCTCCCGCACCCCCTGCGCCTCCCCCGCATCCCGGTGGACCCCAGCCACCGGACCGCAACGGGAAGAAGACCACCGTCGTCGCGATCGTCGCGGCCAGCGCCGTGGTCGCGGCCGGCGTGATCACCGGCGTGGTTGTCCTGGGCAAGGACGACAAGGGCGGCTCCCCCGTGGCGGGCGACAAGCCGAGTCCTTCGGTGTCCTCCGCCCCCGAGGACACTCCGAAGGAGCCGTCCGCGCCCGCCTCGGCTCCCGAGAATCCGCGCGGGGGCTCGACGGAGAAGGCGAAGCCGACCATCCCGGGCTGGAAGGTCGTGACCAACCCGAAGCACGGCACCCGCTTCGACGTACCCGCCGAGTGGGAGGTGGAGAAGCCCGGCGTGACGATCAGTTACGAGGACTCGAAGAACCCGGGGAAGCTCCTCATCGGGATGTCGTCGCCGGCGTATTTCAAGAGCACCTGGTGCCGTGACGACTCCGACGACAACGGCAGCGAGGAGGAGTACAAGCTGGCGGCGGTCGGCAGCCGGGGCGCGAACGGCGCCGGCGACGCCGGCACCGAGGCCGAGAACGTGGCGGGCCAGTGGCTCTACGCCGCGTACGACCAGAAGCAGACCGGCACGTTCAAGATCTCCAAGGCGAAACCGTTCACCTCCGCCTCCGGGCTCAGGGGCAGCGTCGCCGCGGCCACCGTCACGGGCGTCACCAAGAAGAACAAGTGCGACACCGACGGAAAGTCGATCGCCTTCGCCTTCAAGAACGCCAGCGGCGACTTCGCCGTCTGGAATCTCTACACCGCCAAGGGCGTCGAGGGGGAGCTGCCGGACGCCACGATCCGCAAGATCCTCGGCACGGTCCGGCTGGCCGGCTCCTGACCGAATCTGCCGCCCGACCGGTTTGGCGATGACGGGCGACGGCAGCGATAGTCCGGACGTGACTTCTCCCGCCGCTCCCCGCCGAGTCCGCCGCCCCGACTGGGCGGGCCGCAACTACGTGCTGCTGACCGCCGCCGCGATCGTGACGAACCTGGGCAGCCACGGTGCGCTGATCGCGGCGGCGTTCGCGGTGCTGCAGTCGGGCGGCGACGGCGGGGACGTGGGTCTGGTGGCCGCGGCGCGCACACTGCCGCTGGTCTTGTTCCTGCTGATCGGCGGCGCGATCGCTGACCGGCTGCCGCGGCACCGGGTGATGGTCGCCGCCAACTCCCTCAACTGCGTCTCCCAGGGGGCCTTCGCCTTCCTGGTATTGGCTGGGGACCCCCAGCTGTGGCAGATGATGCTCCTGACGGCTCTGTGCGGCACCGGACAGGCCTTCTTCAACCCTGCAGCCGAGGGCATGCTGCTGTCCAGCGTCAACGGCGCGCAGGCCAACCGCGCCTTCGCCCTCTTCCGGATGGCCATGCACGGAGCGGCGATCGGCGGCGCGGCACTGGGCGGCGCGCTGATCGCGGCGGTCGGCCCCGGCTGGGTCCTGGCGATCGACGCCGCCGCGTTCGCCGTCGCAGGATCGCTTCGCGCCTTCCTCCAGGTGAGCCACATCGCGCCACGGCTTCCCGGCGGCGGGCTGCTGTCCGATCTGCGCGAGGGCTGGGACGAGTTCATCGGCCGGCCCTGGCTGTGGAGCATCGTGGCGCAGTTCTCGGTGGTCGTCGCCGTCGTCGGAGCGGCCGAGTCGGTGTACGGGCCCCTGGTGGCCAGGGACGAGCTGGGCGGCGCCGCGCCCTGGGGCCTGGCACTGGCGGCGTTCGGAGTCGGCACGGTCGGCGGGGCGTTCATCATGATGCGGTGGAAGCCCCGGCGTCTGCTGCTCGCAGGCACGCTGTGCGTCTTTCCGCTCGCCCTGCCCTCCGCGGCGCTCGCCGTTCCGCTGCCGCTGGCCGGACTCGCGGCGGTGATGTTCTTCAGCGGGGTGGCGATCGAGGTGTTCGGCGTGTCCTGGATGACCGCGCTGCACCAGGAGATCCCCGAGGAGAAGTTCTCGCGGGTATCGGCGTACGACTGGTTCGGTTCGGTGGCGATGCTGCCGCTGGCGACCGCCGTCGCCGGGCCGGTCGAGAGCCTTGTGGGACGCCAGGAGGCGCTGTGGGGCTGCGCTGCCCTGGTGGTCCTCGTCACGGCCGCGGTGCTGTTCGTGCCCGACGTGAGGAATCTGACCCGGCGTTCGCCCGACCCCGTCACGTCGCCCGGCCCCCTCACGTCGCAAGCGGCCCACACCGAGGCGGCCCTCGCCGTGTCAGCCGACGCTGAAGGACCCTCCGGGCGGCTCGGGTGACGCCACGGCGTCGGCGTCGGTGACGGCAGCCGCGCCCGCGATGAAGCGCAGCAGTGAGGGACCGCTCTCCACCCGGGCGGGGAACGCGTCCGCCGCGGTCCGCCGGGCCAGGGCGGCCGTGTCGACGCCCCGGTGGGAGGCGATCAGCACGGCGTTGCCGAAGCGACGGCCACGAAGCACCCCCGGCTCGGCGATGAGGACGACATCCGCGAAGGCCGCCCGGAAGGTGGCCAGTTGCGAGCGGAGGAAGACGAACGGCGCCCCGTCCGCGAGGTTGGCGGCGTAGACGCCACTGGGGCGCAGGACTCGGGCCGCCCCGCGCGCGTACTCCACCGAGGTCAGATGTGCGGGCACCCGTGAACCCCCGAAGACGTCCGCGACGACGACATCGGCGGACCCCTCCGGGGCGCTGTCCAGCCACTGGCGCGCATCCGCGCCGTGCACCCGGATCCCGCATCCCTCGCCCACCGGGAGGTGCTCGGCGACCAGCGCCAGCAGCCCCCGGTCCGCCTCCACCACCTCCTGGCGCGAACCGGGCCTGGTCGTGGCGGTGTAGCGGGGCAGCGACATCCCTCCGCCACCGAGGTGCAGTACGTCGAGGGGCTCCCCCGCGTCGGCCGCGCAGTCGACGACGTGGGCGAGCCGGCGCGCGTACTCGAACTCCAGGTGCGCCGGATCGTCCAGGTCGACGTACGACTGGGGTGCGCCGTCCACCGTGAGCAGCCAGGCCCGCGGCCGGTCCACGTCGGGCATCAGCCTGGCGGTGCCCCAGTCCACGTCCCGGATCACGGGTATCGGCTCGTCCACCCCACCATTGTGCGCGGCCGGGGCACCCCACCCGGACCACGGCGACGGCCCGCCTCCCAGGGGTGTGCCGGGGAGGCGGGCCGCGCTTCGGTCGACGAGCGCTTCAGTCGACGAGCCCGGTGACCGTGCCGGCGCCGACCGTGCGCCCGCCCTCGCGGATCGCGAAGCCGAGTCCCGGCTCCAGCGGCACCTCACGGCCCAGCTCGACGGTGAGGGTGACCGTGTCGCCGGGGCGGGCGACTGCCGTCTCGCCCAGGTCGATGTCGCCGACGACATCCGCGGTACGGATGTAGAACTGCGGCCGGTAACCACTGGTGACCGGCGTCGAACGGCCTCCCTCCCGCGTCGACAGCACGTACACCTGTGCCGTGAAACGGCGGCTGGGCGTGACGCTGCCCGGCTCCGCCACCACATGGCCGCGGCGCACCGCGTCGCGCGGCATGCCACGCAGCAGCAGCGCGACGTTGTCCCCCGCCTCGGCGGACTCCATCGGCTTCCCGAACGTCTCCAGGCCGGTCACGGTGCTGGCCTGCGGACCACCGTCCGCGCCCAGCACGTCGACCCGGTCGCCGACCCGGATCGTGCCGCGCTCGACGGCGCCGGTGACGACCGTGCCGCGCCCGGTGATCGTCAGCACGTTCTCGACGGACATCAGGAACGGCGCGTCCGTGTAGCGCTCAGGGACGGGGACGTACGTGTCCACCGCGTCCAGCAGCGCCTCGATCGCGGCGCTCCAGCGCGGGTCGCCCTCCAGCGCACGCAGCCCGGACACCCGTACGACGGGCGCCGCGTCGCCGCCGTACCCGTGCGCCGACAGCAGCTCACGCACCTCCAGCTCGACGAGATCCGTGAGCTCCTGGTCACCCGCGTCGGCCTTGTTGAGCGCGACGACGATGTGATCGACGCCGACCTGACGGGCCAGCAGGACGTGCTCGGCGGTCTGCGGCATGATTCCGTCGAGCGCGGACACGACGAGGATCGCCCCGTCGAGCTGCGCCGCTCCGGTGACCATGTTCTTGATGTAGTCGGCGTGGCCCGGCATGTCGACATGCGCGTAGTGGCGGGTGTCGGTCTCGTACTCGACGTGCGCGATGTTGATGGTGATGCCGCGCTGCGCCTCCTCGGGGGCCCGGTCGATGCGGTCGAACGGCACGAACGTGCTGCTTCCGCGCTCGCTCAGGACCTTGGTGATGGCGGCGGTCAGGGTGGTCTTGCCGTGGTCGACGTGGCCCATGGTGCCGATGTTCAGGTGCGGCTTGGTGCGCACGTATGCCGTCTTGGGCATGGTGATCTTCCTCGGAAGGTCGAAGCGTGACGTGAAGGGGACCCCTGGGCCTTGCCGACCCTCCCCCTGTGGGGTCCGCCGGACGATCCGGGAAGGGTCAGCTTCGGGCGCCGCCGAAGGGCGCTGCGGCAGCGGCTGCGACTGCGGCCGCTGCAGTGAACGCGGCAGCCTTCGGCGCGTCCGCGACTGCGGACGGCGCTGCGAGGAAGGCGTACCTGGGCATGACGCCGATCCTGGCTCACCGGCGGGGGCGCGTCGAATGGTTTTCCCGTTCAGCTCTGCTCCGCAGGGGAGTTGAGCTGGTAGGAGGTTCTTCAGGGCCCGGCCTTCACCGCTCCGCGCTACGACGGCCGTGCGACGGCCATGCGACGCAGATTACGGCGATCACACCCGATTGTCGGTTAGTCTCCCCGGATGCTCGAGACCGCCCCCGCACCCGCCGGTTTCACCGTCCGCTGCACGAGGGCACTGCTCTCCCCCTGGTCCCGGCTGTCGCTGCTCCTGGTGGTGCTGGCCGCCGGGGTGACGACGATGCTCATCTTCGAGCCGCAGCAGCTGCTGCGGGACGGCTGGCCCCCGCAGCTGAGCGGCGCGGGGGCAGTGGTGCTCTTCGGTGTCGCGTACGGGCTGTGCACCGCGGCGTTCGTGCCCAGGCCGATTGTCAACCTGGCGGCGGGGGCGCTGTTCGGCTCCCAGGCGGGGCTCGCGGCCGCCGTCGCAGGCACGGTCCTCGGCGCCGGCATCTCGTTCGGACTCGGCCGGATGCTCGGCCAGGACGCGCTGCGCCCACTGCTGCGCGGGCGGGCGCTGCTCGCTGCGGACGGGCAGCTGAGCCGTCACGGGTTCCGCACGATGCTGGCCATCCGGCTGTTCCCGGGTGTGCCGTTCGCCGCCGCCAACTACTGCGCCGCGGTGTCCCGGATGGGGTGGCTGCCGTTCCTGCTGGCGACGGGCATCGGCTGCGTGCCGAACACGGCGGCGTACGTCGTCGCGGGCAGCAGCGCCGCCTCCCCCACCTCTCCGGCGTTCCTGATCGCGATGGGGTTCATCGCCGTGCCCGGCCTGTGCGGCGCGGTCGTCGCCTGGCGCAAACGCCACCGCCTGCGCGGCGCGTAGCAGCGGTCCGGCCTCGTGCGACGGCAACAACCGGGGGCTTCCGGCAGCGCTGATCGGCGCGGACGATACGCTCGCACCCACTGACCAGACGGCATGCACGCTGCTGCACAATCACATCCGGGACGGCACTGGCCCCATGAGTTGGTTCGAATCATTCATCCTCGGACTCGTCCAGGGGCTCACCGAGTTTCTGCCGATCTCGTCGAGCGCCCACCTGCGGCTCACAGCGGCTTTCGCCGGCTGGCAGGACCCAGGGGCGGCCTTCACGGCGATCACCCAGATCGGCACCGAGGCGGCCGTCCTCATCTACTTCCGCAAGGACATCGTCCGGATCGTTTCGGCTTGGTTCCGTTCGCTCCGTGACCGGTCGATGCGCGGCGACCACGACGCCCAGATGGGCTGGCTGGTCATCATTGGCTCGATCCCCATCGGCGTGCTCGGCATCACCCTCAAGGACCAGATCGAGGGACCGTTCCGGGATCTGCGGCTGATCGCCACCACACTGATCGTGATGGGCATCGTGCTCGGCATCGCCGACCGTCTAGCGGCGCGTGACGAGGCCGGCGGAAAGCACCGCGCGATCAGGGAGCGCAAAACGCTCAGGGAACTGGGCGTCAGGGACGGTCTGATCTTCGGCCTCTGCCAGGCCATGGCGCTGATCCCCGGCGTCTCCCGCTCGGGCGCGACCATCAGCGGCGGCCTGCTCATGGGCTACACCCGTGAGGCGGCGGCGCGCTACTCCTTCCTGCTCGCCATCCCCGCAGTGCTGGCGTCCGGAGCCTACGAGCTCAAGGACGCGGCCGAAGGACATGTCTCCTGGGGACCGACGGTCTTCGCGACACTCATCGCGTTCGTCGTCGGATACGCCGTCATCGCCTGGTTCATGAAGTTCATTACGACGAAGAGCTTCATGCCGTTCGTGATCTACCGGATTCTGCTCGGCATCGCGCTGTTCATCCTGATCGGCACGGACACCCTGAGCCCGCACGCGGGCGAGTCCGGGCACTGATCCACGCACTGATCCACGCGGCTCACCAGTGCGAAGGGCGCGTCAGCGCGGGCGGAAGCCTGGTGCCGGCGTCGCCCTTCGCCGCGTTCAGCTGCGCCTGGGTGAGGAAGAAACTCCCCGTGAGATCGGCGCCGGACAGGTTGGCGTCCCGCAGGTCGGCGCCGATCAGGTCGGCCACCCGCAGGTCCGCGCGCGTCAGGTCGGCCGCGATCAGGTAGGCGCCTCTGAAGTCGGCCCCCCGCAGATCAGCGCCCCTGAGGTCCGCCCCGATGAGGTCGGCGCCCCTGCGGTCCTTCTTGCCGCCGCTTCCCGGGATTGAGGCCCGTACCAGTTCGCTCGTACGCAGCAGAAGGCCGTTGACGTCCCGGCGGTACGCCGCCACATCGAGTGCCAGCAGCTCGTCGGGGCTGCCCTGCGCGCGCCGCTCGACGACGCCGAGCGCAGTGCGCAGGTCGGGGCGCAGCGCGCGGGCCGGCTCCAGTTCCAGCGCCTCGGTCAGGTACCAGAGCAGTTCGTGGAGCTGGCGCACGACCGGTAGGAGGGCGAACATCTGCTGCGCGCTGTCCGGAGCCTGCCGCCAGTCCCGCCCCGCGAAGGTCACCTGGGAGATGCGCTGGCCCGCGCCGAAGCAGTCGTACACCGTGCAGCCCCGGAAACCCTCCGGCCGCAGACGCGTATGGATGCCGCAGCGGAAGTCCGCCCGGAGGCTGGGGCACGGCTGCCCGACGTCCTTGTCGATCGCGAAGTCCGCGGAGGCGGTGAAGGCGAGTGCGACACAACACAGTCCGAAGCAGGCACCACAGTCGGCGCGCAGACCGGGGCCGGGCTCGGGCCCGGGTTCGGGCCCGGGTTCGGGGCCGGATTGCGGATGAACGTGCTGCTCGGACAAGGTGCGATCTCCTGGTGCGGGTCGGACACCGCCGCTCGGCGCCCCACCGGCCCAGCCTAGTGGGTGGGCAATCGCACTCTCGTCCTGGTGCTCACTGTCAGTGCCGGACCGTAGTCTTATCGCATGTACCGCTCACCCCCGCCCTCTGGTTCCGTGCGGCCTTTGACCGACGCGAACGAGGCAATCCGCGCCCTGGTCGACTCGCGCGCGGACGGCAGCGCCTGGCCTGCTGAGGAGTACGAAGTCCTGCTGCTGCAGTGGGCTGCCGCCGTGCGCGGCGAGGTCGCCGAAGCGGCGTAGCTCCGCCGCCACGGACCCGCCCCGGGTCACCCGTCTCGCCCAGCCCCGCAGGACGCGCCCGAGCGCCTTCGCGCAGCATGGTCGACAGCCGCCGACCCGCGCGGCAGAGGGCTGAGGCGGAGGGGGCATGGCGACCGAGACCGCACGCCCCGCCGCCCCACTGCCCAGCCGGGCCCTGTTCCCCCTGGTACTGCCCGCCCTGCTCATCGGCGTCGGCGCGAGCCTGGTGCTGCTGGCCGTCAGCTACGTCTCCGAGGGCCTCCAGGACTGGCTCTGGGACACGCTGCCCCGCCAGGCCGGGTTCGCCGCCACGTCCTGGTGGTGGACGTTGGCGGTCCTGACGGCCACCGGAATAGCCGTCGGGACGTTGGCCTGGAAGTTCCCCGGCCACGCCGGGCCCGACCCGGCCACCATGGGCCTGGTCGATCCACCGCTGCCGGTCCGGATGCTGCCCGGCATCCTGCTCGCCGTCGTCGTGGGACTGGCCGGCGGTGTCAGCCTCGGCCCCGAGAATCCGATCACCGCCACCAACATCGCGCTGGCCTACGTCCTTGGGCGGGCGGTCATGCCGAGAGCGCCGGGGGCGGTGTGGGTGGAGCTCGCGGCCGCGGGCACCATCGGGCCCTGTTCGGCACGCCGGTGGCAGCGCCGTCACCCGGCCAGGGCTGGCTGAGCCTGTTCATGGCCGCCACCGTCGTCCAGGACCTGGAGGTGCTGCCGGTGCTCTGCATCGCGGCGCTGCCCGCCTGGCTGCTCGTCACGGGCCGCCCCGAGATGCTGATCCGAGCGCCCCGGGACAACACCGGGACGTAGAAAATCCCCACATGCGGGAAGCGGACACTGCCGTTCTACTGGGCCACGTGAACGATCTCCCCTTCGCCCGCACGCCGATCCGAGTGGAGCCGACATGAGCAGCGCGACACCCACCCCACCATCCGCCCCCGCCTCCGGGACGCGCGGTCCGGCCGAAAGTGGCTGGGCGTCCGGGAGTCACCTCTTCGCCGGAGTGTTGCTGCTCGTCTCCGGCCTGATGGCGGCCCTCCAGGGCATCGCCGCCATCGTCGAGGACCACATGTGGAACGACATCGGCGACTACGTCTACCGGTTCAACCTGTCCACCTGGGGCTGGATCCACCTCGTCCTCGGCATCATCGTCGCCGTCACCGGCTGGGGCGTGCTCAAGGGCGCGAGCTGGGCCCGGGCGGTCGGCATCGTGCTGGCGAGCCTGAGCCTGGTCGCCCAGTTCCTCTTCCTTCCGTACGAGCCGTTCTGGGCGCTCGTGGTGATCGCCGTGGACGCGCTGGTGATCTGGGCGCTGTGTTCGCACGACGCCACACCCGGCAAATCGCACAATTCGGCCTTCACCGGTTAACTGGGTGCCGGTGTCAGGAACGGATCTACGGAGGCAGGCACGGCCACGTTTACGGTGTGGAAGTTCGACACCCCGGACGCCGCCCAGCGGGCCGAGGAGACGCTGCTCTCGCTGCAGAAGGAACAGCTCATCAGGGTCAACGATGCGGCGGTGGTGAGCTGGACCGAGGGCGACAACAAGCCGAAGACCAAGCAGCTGCACAACCTCACCGGCGCAGGAGCACTCTCCGGAACCTTCTGGGGCATGCTCTTCGGCCTGATCTTCTTGGTCCCGCTGCTGGGAGCGGCGATCGGCGCGGCGGCGGGGGCGCTGGGCGGCAAGCTCACCGACGTCGGCATCGACGACGACTTCATCGAGCAGGTCAAGGCGAAAGTGAAGCAGGGCACCTCGGCCCTGTTCCTGCTGTCCCAGGACGCGGTGACCGACCGTGTCCGCGAGGCGTTCCCCGCCGGCCACGCGGAACTGGTGCACAGCAACCTCAGCAGCGAGGCCGAGGCCAAGCTCCGCGAGGTCTTCGCGGCCTGACCGGCCCTGAACGTTGCCCTGTCCGGCCACGACCGGCTCTGTCCGCGAGCGGTCCCGCACACTGGTGGCAGGAACGGCCCCGACCACTCACCGCTCGGGCGTGGCCGCAGGACGAGGAGGCGCCGCATGCGGATACCGGCCGGCCGGCGTCGGCGGCTGTCGTCGCCCTGGTGGCGCGGCGCAGTCGCCCTGGTGCTCGGAGCTCTGCCGGCGCTCGCCTTCCCGGCGCCTTCTCTCTGGTGGTTCGCGTACGTCGCCCTCGTGCCGTGGATGCTGCTGATCCGCTCCGCTCCGAGCGCCCGGAGGGCCGCCCTCGACGGCTGGCTCGGCGGCATCGGATTCATGGTCGCCGTGCATCACTGGCTGATGCCGAGCCTGCATGTGTTCATCGTCGTACTGGCCTCGCTGCTCGCCCTGTTGTGGCTGCCGTGGGGCTGGCTGGTGCGGTTCATGCTGGGCGGGTCGCCGTCGGTCCGCCGCGCCACGGCCGCGCTGGTCGTGGTCCCCTCCGGCTGGCTGATGGCCGAACTCGTGCGCTCCTGGCAGGGGCTGGGCGGCCCCTGGGGACTGCTCGGTTCGAGCCAGTGGGAGGTTTGGCCCGCGCTGCGGCTGGCATCGGTCGGCGGCGTGTGGCTGGTGAGTCTGCTGGTGGTCGCGGTCAACACCGGCGTCGCCGTGCTGATCGCGGTGCCCGCGGCGCGTGCTCCCGCGGTGGCGGCGATGGCGGCCACCGCTGTCGCGGTCGGCGCGGTGTGGGCGTGGGCGCCGCGCCCCGAGCAGTCGGGTCGGGTGCGGATCGCCGTCGTACAGCCCGGTGTGGTCAGTGGAATCGGCAGCCCGGAGCGGCGCTTCGCGCGCGGCGAGGCGCTCACCCGCGAGCTGGCCGGGCGCGACCTCGACCTGGTGGTGTGGGGCGAGAGCAGTGTCGGCGCCGACCTGTCGGACCGACCGGATCTGGCGGCCAGACTGGCCGCCATGTCCCGGCAGGTCGGGGCACACATCCTGGTCAATGTGGACGCGCGGCGCTCCGACCGGCCGGGCATCTTCAAGAGCTCGGTGCTCGTGGGCCCGCGGGGTCCGACGGGCCAGCGGTACGACAAGATGCGCCTGGTGCCGTTCGGGGAGTACGTCCCGGCGCGCTCCCTATTCGGCTGGGCGACCTCGGTGGGCAAGGCGGCGGGCGAGGACCGCAGGCGGGGCGCGGCCCCCGTGGTGATGACGGCGGGGGGCGGCGACGGACGCGACGGCGGTCTGCGGGTGGGCCCCCTGGTGTGCTTCGAGTCGGCGTTCCCGGACATGAGCAGGGAGCTGACCGGGCGTGGCGCGCAGCTGCTCGTCACCCAGTCGGCCACCTCGTCGTTCCAGGACAGCTGGGCCCCCGGCCAGCACGCCTCGCTCGCGGCGCTGCGGGCCGCGGAGAACGGGCGGCCGGTCGTGCACGCGACGCTGACCGGCGTCAGCGCGGTGTTCGGCCCCGACGGCGGCGGGACCGGCTCATCGCTGGGTACGGACCGCAGCGCGTCGGCGGTGTACGACGTACCGCTGGCCGAGGGCACGACGGTGTACGTACGGGCCGGCGACTGGGCGCTCTACGGCGCGGTCGCCGTGCTGGCCCTGCTGGGCGCGGTCCAGGGCGTACGGACGCTCAGGCGGCCTGCTCCGCGACGTCCCGCAGCACCCGCTCGCACAGCTCATGAGTCAGCAGGGCGTCGCGGGCGCTGAGCGTTTTACCGGCCTGTACGGCGTCGAGGAACGCGCTCACGCACTGCTCGATGCCCCGCTGGCGGGCGACCGGCACCCAGTCGCCGCGCCGGCGGACGCTGGGCTGGCCCTTGTGGTCGACGACCTCCGCGAGGTTCAGGACCTGGCGCTTGGAGTCCTGGCCGGAGATGTCGAGGATCTCCTCGGTGGAGCCGCTCATCCGGTTCATGGAACCGATGGCGGTGAACCCTTCGCCGGAGAGCTGCAGCACGACATGGTGCATCAGCCCTTCGACGATCCGCGCCCGTACGTCGATGTGGTCGACGGCGCCGGGCACCAGGAAGCGCAGGGTGTCGACGACGTGGATGAAATCGTCGAGCACGAGGGTGCGCGGGTCCTCGGGCAGGCCGACGCGGTTCTTCTGCATGAGGATCAGGTCGCGCGGGTGCTCGGCGCACTGCGCGTACCCGGGGGCCAGGCGGCGGTTGAAGCCGACGGCGAGGCTGGTACCGCGCTCCTCGGCGAGCCGCACCAGCCGCTCGGACTCGGCGAGTCCGTAGGCGAGCGGCTTGTCGACGTACGTCGGCGTGCCCTCTTCCAGGAGCCGGGTCACGATCTCGGGGTGCACGGCGGTGGGTGCGTGCACGAACGCGGCGTCCAGGCCCTGGGCGAGCAGCGCGTCGAGGTCGGCGTGGCACTGCTCGGCGGGGATGCGGTGAGTCGCGGCCACCCGGGCGAGCGTGGCGGGGGTGCGGGTCTGCAGGTGCAGTTCAAGCCCCGGCCGGGTGCTCAGTACGGGCAGATACGCCTTCTGCGCGATGTCTCCGAGCCCGATGACGCCGACCTTCACAGAAATTCTCCCTAAGACCCACCGGCCTGACGCCGCACTCGACGGTCCCGGCCATCGCGGTCCCGTGCCCCGGCAGCATACGTGCGCTGCGGCGGCTGCCAGTCGGCGATCCCGTCGAAGGTGCGCAGGGCGAGCGCTGGCCCGAAGCGGGCGAGTGTCATCAGGGTGTCCCGCAGGGTGACGGCCGGGGCGCCACTGAGGGAGATCAGCCGGGTGACCTGCGCGGACTTCCGCACAATGCCGGTGGTACGGGGCAGCCGGTCCGCGGAGTACGCCGCCAGTCCCGTCCCGACGGCGTCCGCGTCCGCCATGTGATGGGCCAGGACGATGCCGTCCTCGATGGCCTGGTTTCCGCCCTGGCCAAGCGTCGGGGCCATGGCGTGCGCGGCGTCGCCGAGCAGCGCGGTCCTGCCCCGGTGATAGGCGGGCAGCGGGGTGATCATGTGGTGGACGTCGTGCCGCAGGAGTTGGCCGGGACCGGTCGCGGCGATGATCTCGGGAACGGGCCGGTGCCAGTGCCCGAACCGGCGCAGGAGTTCGGCCTTCTCACCGTCGGCGGAGCGGCCCCCCGCGGGGGTGACGGCGGCGGCGTACGCGTAGATCCGGCCGTCCTTCATGGGCTGGCTGCCCCACAGGGCCCCGCGGCCCCAGGTCTCGTGCGGTTCGAAGGGCGTGTCGAGGGTGGGCACGACCGCGCGCCAGGTGGTGATCCCCGCGTAGACGGGTCCGGGGTGGTCCGGGAAGAGGCGGCGGCGCACGGCCGAGTTGATGCCGTCGGCGCCGATCACCAGGTCGGCCTCGATGTCCCCGCCGGGGGCGCTGACCACGGCGTGCCGCCCGCCCGCCACGCCGGGATCGGCGAGGGTCGCGGGCGAGCCGGTGCGCAGCGCCCCTTCGGGCAGCTGGGCGACCAGCCGGTCGACGAGGGTGGCGCGGTGGACGAGGACGAGCGGGCCGCCGAACCGCTCGGTGGCCGCTGAGCTGCTCATGCGGGAGAGCCAGCGGCCGCTGGGCGCGCGCATGCCGCCGTCGCCCTGCCAGGCGGCGAGCAGGCGGATTTCCTCGCCGAGCCCGATGACGTCCAGGGCGCGGTGGCCATTGGGGGCGAGGCCGATTCCGGCGCCGACGGGTTCGACCGACGCGGCGCGCTCCAGGACGGTGACGTGCCAGCCGCGCTGATGCAGGGCGACGGCGGCGGTCAGGCCGCCGATTCCGCCGCCGACGACTACGGCGTGCGGCGTGCGGGTTTCGGGAGTGGCGGACATGACTCTCCTCCTCGGAACTACATCTGTAGTGACGAGTGCAACGCTACTACAGCCGTAGTGTCGGCGGTAGGTTGTTCCCATGACCGCACGCACCACCACGGGCCGCTCCCGCCCCGAACTGATCACGGACGCCGCACTGGCCCTGCTCGTCGAGCGCGGAATGCGCGGACTCACCCACCGGGCGGTCGACGAGCGGGCCGGCCTGCCCCAGGGCTCCACGTCGAACTACGCCCGCACCCGCCAGGCACTGCTGGAGGCGACGGTACGCAGGCTCGCCGAGCGCGAGGCGGCCCTGCTCGGCCTGGAGGCGCTGCCAGGGTCGGCGGCGGGGCTCAACGGCATCGTCACCGCCCTCGCGGCGGTCCTGCACCGTCACGTGAGCCACCACCGCGACCTGCTCGTGGCCCGCTACGAGCTGGGGCTGGAGGCGACGCGCCGGCCCGAACTGCGGGCGTATTACGACGCGGCCGGCCGGAGCAGGTTCCGTGAACCGCTGATCGCGCTGATGGCGGCGGCGGGCTCGCGGGAGCCCGAGCGGCACGCACTGTCGCTGGTGGCCTGGTGCGAGGGACTGCTGTTCGCGTGCGCGGTCGGCGCCTACCACTGCGCGGTGCCCAGCCGGGAGGAACTACACGCCGGAATGACCGAGTTGATGCGCGGCATGCTCGACGGCCCCGCCGGTCCGGGCCAAAAGGGTGGCGCAGAGTCGATCACTGGGCCACCATGACGGACATGACGAACCCTGGGCGCATCGATCCCCCCACCACCGCCGGTGAGCGTGAAATGCTGGACAGCTGGCTGGACTTCCACCGCGAGACGCTGGCGCGCAAGTGCACGGGTCTGGACGACGAACAGCTGCGGGAGATGGCGGTGCCGCCCTCCGACCTCTCGCTGCTCGGTCTCGTACGGCACATGACGGAGGTCGAGCGGGGCTGGTTCCAGCGCGTGCTCGCGGGCGACGACGCCCCGGCGGTCTACTACGGCGACGATAACCCGGACGGCGACTTCCACTTCACTGCCGAGGACACCTGGGCCGATGCCCATACCGCTTGGCGCGCCTCCATCGACCGGGCGCGCGAGCTGTCCGCGACGCGGGGCCTCGACGACATCGCCGAGGGCAAGCACCGCAGCGGGGAGACGTTCAATCTCCGCTGGATCTACGTCCACATGATCGAGGAGTACGCCCGCCACAACGGCCACGCCGACCTGCTGCGCCAGCGTATCGACGGGGCCACCGGCGAGTGAGCCGGCCCCCGGCATCACTCATGACCGACTGAGCCGGCCCCGGGATCACTCGTGCGGGCCAATCTCCGCCCGCAGGCTCCCCAAAGCGGCCCCGCGCCCGTCAGAGTGGCCCGGGTGCACCGAACGAGAACCGTAGCGATGATCCTGGCGGGGGTGGCGGCCTCGGCCGTCTCCGGATGCGTGGCCGTGGCGCCACACACCACGCCGGCCCCCGTCCCCGTACCAGCCGTCGACACCCCGCAGCTCGCGCAGAACGTAGAGCCGCAGATCGTCCAGGCCCCCGCCCGCGAAGCCCTGGACGCGGCGCTGCCGCAGGCCCCGGGCGGCGCCGCCCCGACGGCCGAGCGGCGCGGCACGACTGAGGTACGCCGCCCCCCGGCGCCCCCGGCGGCCCCACGGCACCCGGCCCCGGCCAGGCCCGCCGCTGAAGCCCCCGAAGCTCCCGCCCCTCGCCCCGCACCCCCGAAGGCCACCACCCTGCCCCGGCCCCGCGCCCTGCCGTCCCTGCCCCTTCCGGTGGCCGGGGCCGGCCAGGGGCCCGGCGCCGGCGTATGCGCCCTGGGCGAGGGCTACGGCGGCTGGGCCCCGGACAGCCCGCAGACCCGCATCTGCCGCGACACCTACGGCCGCTGACCGGCGCCCGGATTCAGCCCACGTCCGCGAGCCTGCGCTCGAGGCGGTCGATGGCCGCCCGCACACCGTCCCCGTAACCGTCGTCCCCCAAGGCGTCGGACGCCGCCCGCGCCCGCCCCAGATGCGCGCGGGCGGCTTCCGTACGCCGCAGCTTCAGGTAGTCCGCGGCCAGATTGAGGTGCAGCGAGGGGTAGAACCCGCGCACCGCGACCGAGGCGTCGTGGCGGGCGACCCGCTCGTCGGTCAGACCGTCGGCGGCGGCCAGCGCCCTCAGGTCCCAGGCGAGTTCGTCAACGGCGTCGTCCTGGGTGTCGGCGAGGTAGTGGGCGAGCGTGCAGCGGTGGAAGGCGTCGCCGTCCTCGCCGACCTCCGTCCACAGCTCCCCGAGGCGGTTGCGCGCCTCCTCGCGGTCACCGGCGTGGAGAAGCATGACCGCCTGTCCGATCCGCACCATTGTGACGTCCTCCGACGTCTCCTGCTGCTCCATCGCCGTGTTCTCCCGTCGCCCGCGCCTGCCCAGCCAATACCGACGCTCTCGACGCTAGACCCCACCACTGACATTCCGGCTCAGGCTCGGGTGGCGCCCTCATGGCACTGCGCCAGGACGGTGACCGGTCGGGCGCCGCCGGCCCCTCGTCAGGTCAGCCCAGGTCGGGCACCGTCCAGTCGATGGCCTGGTGTCCCTGGGCTGCGACGGCCTCATTTATCTGCGTGAACGGCTTCGATCCGAAGAATTTCTTCGCTGAGAGCGGCGACGGATGCGCGCCCTTGACGACCCGGTGGCGGTCCTCGTCGATCAGCGGCAGCTTCTTCTGCGCGTAGTTGCCCCAGAGCACGAAGACCGCCGGGTCGGGCCGGGACGCCACGGCGCGGATCACCGCGTCCGTGAACTTCTCCCAGCCCTTGCCCTTGTGCGAGTTGGCCTCACCGGCCCGCACCGTCAGTACCGCGTTCAGCAGCAGCACGCCCTGCTCGGCCCACGGCATGAGGTATCCGTTGTCCGGGACGGGGGTGCCGAGCTCCGCGTGCAGCTCCTTGTAGATGTTCCGCAGCGAGGGCGGGACCCTGACACCGGGCCGGACCGAGAAGCACAACCCGTGCCCCTGACCTTCGCCGTGGTAGGGGTCCTGGCCGAGGACCAGGACCTTCACCTTGTCGTAGGGGGTGGCGTCGAGCGCGGCGAAGACCTCCTCGCGCGGCGGGTAGACCGGCCCGCGTTCCCGTTCCTCCTCGACGAACTCGGTGAGCTGCTTGAAGTAGGGCAACTGCAGCTCATCGCCGAGGACGCCGCGCCAGGACTCGGGCAGCATGTGGGTGTCGGTCACGTCAACAACCTCCGGTAAGCGATCAGTTCTACACCGAAGAACCTACCCGCGGCCACTGACAACGGCCCCTACCAGCTGGTCTTCCTGCTCAGCTGCCAGACCTGCATGATCGTCTGCGGGTCCAGCGCCCGTTCGGCGCCGGCGATCTCGTCGGAGGCGGCGACGTACAGCTTGCCCTGCCACAGCGGCAGCAGGCGGACGTCCTTGAGCAGGATCTCCTGGGCCCGCAGGAACTGCTTCCCGACCGCCGCGCGGTCGCTCTCGCGGCGCGTCTGCGGCAGCAGGCTGGCCGTGATCTCGGGCGTCTCGTACGGCGTACCGACGGCGTTGCGCTCGCCGACGAAGGGCGCGACGAAGTTGTCCGGGTCCGGGAAGTCGGGGGCCCAGCCACGGCCGAAGACCGGGAACTCACCGTTCTGATAGCCCTTCTGGAACGTGTTCCAGGGGCGGCTCTTGATGGTGATCTTGAAGAGTCCGGACGCGTTCAGCTGCCGCTTCAGTTCGGCGAACTCCTTCGCCGTCGACGATCCGTACCGGTCGGAGGTGTACCAGAAGGTCATCCGGACGGGCTCGGTGATGCCGGCCCCGGTGAGGATGTCCTTCGCCTTGGGCACGCTCGGCTCGCCGTAGCTGTCGAAGAAGCTGGTCGCGTGTCCGGCGACACCGCTCGGGATCATCGAGTAGAGCGGCTCGGCGGTGCCCTTGTAGACCTTGTCGACCAGCGCGCCGCGGTCGACGACCTGCGCGATGGCCCGGCGGACCGCCGGATTGCGCGCTGCCGGGTCCTTCGGGTTGAACACCAGGTAGCGGATCTCGGCGCCGACCGCCTCGACGATCTGGAGTTCCTTCTCCTTGGGCTGACCCTCGAGGTCGACGACCTGCTCCGCGGTCAGACCGCGGAACGTCGCGTCGATCTCCTTCTTCTTCAGGGCCGCCACCATCACGTCGGAGTCATGGAAGTAGCGGATGGTGACGGCTTCGTTCTTGAGGTCGGCGAAGCCTTCGTACTTCGCGTTCTTCACGAGTTCGGCCTTGCGGTCGGGCTCGTACGACGCGAGGGTGTACGGCCCCGACCCGGTCAGCTCGTTGCCTGTGCGCAACTCGTCCCGGGGGTAGTCCTTGGGGCTCACGATCGACATCGCGGGGGTCGCCAGGACGAAGGGGAAGGTGGCGTCCGGCTTGTTGAGGCGGAACGTCACTTCCCGCTCGCCCCGCGTCTCGACCTCGTCCAGGCTGGTGAGGAGCCCGTCGGGGCCACCCTGCACACCGATCTCGACGATCCGGTCGATCGAGTGCTTCACCGCCTTCGCGTCGAGCCGGGAGCCGTCGGAGAACGTCAGCCCCTCGCGCAGCGTGCAGGTGTAGACCTGGTTGGAACTGTCCGCGAAGGAACACTTCTCGGCGGCGTCGGGCTCCGGTGTGCTGCTCCCGATCGGGAAGCTCAGCAGGGTCTGGAACACATTCCTGTAAAGCTCCCAGGAACCGTCCCACGCGCCGGCCGGGTCCAGGGTGCTGGGCGTGCTCGTCGTACCGACAGCGAGCTTCTGCTCGGCATCGGACTGATCACTGGACAGCATCCCACACCCGGTCACCAGGGATATGGACGCAAGGGCTGCAACGGACTGCAGACATCTGGTCCGGTTGAACACGTGCACGCTCCTCGATCAGCCATGGGTCGGCAGACCATACCGCAGTGCCCTGCCGGGTCAACGGGCAGATCCGGCAGGGCACTTGGTAGTAATCCCGTGCAAATGGGGAGTAAACCGGCTCAGCCGACGCCGGCGTTCAGAAAGATACCGCCGTCGACCACCAGGGTCTGTCCGGTGATCCAGTCCGACTGGTCCGAGGTGAGGAACGCGGCCGCTCCCCCGATATCCTCGGGCACCCCCAGCCGGCCCAGCGGATAGGCCGCCGCGGCCTCCGCCTCCCGGCCCTCGTAGAGCGCCTGGGCAAACTTGGTCTTGACCACGGCGGGCGCGATCGCGTTGACCCGTACGACCGGCGCGAACTCGTGCGCCAGCTGAAGGGTCAGGTTGACCATCGCCGCCTTGCTCATGCCGTACGCGCCGATGAAGGGCGAGGCGGAGATCGCGGCGACCGAGGCGATGTTGACGATCACCCCGCCGTTCTCCTTCTGCCACGCCTTCCAGGTCTGCTGCGCGAACCCCAGCGCGGAGATCACGTTGGTCTCGTAAACTTTGCGCGCAACCCCCAGATCGAGCTCGGCCATCGGTCCGAAGACCGGATTCGTACCGGCGTTGTTGACCAGGAAGTCGACCCGGCCGAACGCCTCCATCGTGCGCTCGACGGCGATCGCCTGGTGCGCCTCGTCGTGCGCCTTGCCAGCGACCGCGATCACACGGCCGGCGCCGAGCCGCTCCACGGCTTCCTTCAGCGCGTCCTCGCCGCGACCGGTGATGCACACCCGGTCGCCGCGGGCGACGAGCGCCTCGGCGACGCCGTACCCGATCCCGCGGCTGCCGCCCGTGATCAGAGCCACCTTCCCGCTGTCCCGCACCTGTTCCCGCGCCTGCGTCTTGTTCTCAGCAGCCATGTTCGTCAGCCCCTCGTCAGCCCCTCGTCAGTCCCTCGTCAGTTGAGCGGGCCGCCGGCCACGTACATGACCTGGCCGGAGACAAAGCCTGCGTCCTCGCCCGTGAAGAAGGCGATGGCGTTCGCGATGTCGTCCGGCGTCCCGACCCGCTGGACCGGGATCTGTGTGGCGGCGGCGGCCTGGAACTCCTCGAAGCCCATCCCGACGCGCGCGGCGGTCTGCGCGGTCATCTCTGTGACGATGAAGCCCGGCGCGACGGCGTTGGCTGTGACGCCAAACTTGCCGAGCTCCTTGGCGAGAGTCTTGGTGAAGCCCTGGAGGCCGGCCTTGACCGCCGAGTAGTTCGCCTGGCCCCGGTTGCCGAGCGCGGAGCTGCTGGAGAGGCTGACGATACGCCCGAACTTGGCGTCGACCATGTGCTTCTGGCAGGCCTTGGCCATCAGGAACGCGCCCTTAAGGTGCACGTTCATCACGGTGTCCCAGTCGGATTCGCTCATCTTGAAGAGCAGGTTGTCGCGGAGCACGCCGGCGTTGTTCACCAGGATCGTCGGCGCACCGAGCTCGGTGGCAACTCGCGCCACGGCAGCCTCGACCTGGGCGCTGTCGGAGACGTCGCAGCCGACGGCGACGGCGGTGCCGCCCGCCGCGGTGATCTTCTCAACGGTGTCCTTGCAGGCGGCCTCGTCGAGGTCGAGTACGGCGACGGCACGGCCCTCTGCCGCGAGACGTACCGCGGTGGCCGCGCCAATGCCGCGCGCCGCCCCGGTCACGATCGCGACGCGCTGCTCGGTGGTGGACATGCTGGTTCTCCTCGCCCTCGGATGCGGCTCAGCCAAGTCGACCGAAAGATCTCGATCCCTGAGCAACCGCTTAGTAGCTTCAGCAGACGTGACGCTAGAAGCCCTGGCACGCGGTGTCAACGGCCGGGGGTACGACCCGGCCGGCCGGGGGCGCGATTCACCGCACCAGCAGGTCCAGCAGCCGCTCGACCTCGGCCTCGGGATCGGCCGTGAGGCCGGTGTGCACGGGCCCCGGCTGTACGACGGTGCTGCGCGGCGCGATCAGCCAGCGAAAGCGCCGCCCCGCGTCGTCGCCGGCCGCCTGCCCCGCGCCGTCGCCGCCCCCGCAGACGCCTTCGACGGCGTGCAGGGCGGCCCGTACGCCGACGGTGTCCGCCCGGGGGTCCAGGGCCTGCAGCTTCGCCTCGTCCAGGTGAGTCCTGGCGGCTACGTAGGACTTGGCGCGGCAGTAGACGAGCACCCCGGCGTTGAACATTTCGCCGCGCTCCACGCGCGGCACGACGCGCACCAGCGCGTATTCGAAGACGTCCCGCTGCGTGTTCACTCGCCGCCGTCCTTCTCGGCCCACTGGTCCCGCGTGTCCCGCTGGTCCGGCTTGGCCGAGTGCGGCCAGGGTTTCGCGTGCTCGGACAGCCAGCCCGGGGCCTGGGACGGCTTGTCCTTCGACGGCGCGCTGAGGGTGATCCGTTCGTGAATCGTCGCGGCGCGCGGCAGAACCGCCTCGACGTAGGCGCGGCGCAGCGCGTCGGTGCTGTCGAAGCCGGGCTCGTCGACCAGCCATTCGACGGGAACCGCGGCGGCGACCTCGGTCAGCAGTTCCTCGGTGACCCGCGGCGCGAGCGCGGCGGCGGCGGCCGCGATGTCAGGGCCGAAGGACGCGAGCGCGTGGTCCGAGGCGTCGTACGGCTTCGCGGCGGCGCTGGGGGCGGTCGGCCAGTTGTGGTGCCAGATCATGGTGGCGCCGTGGTCGATGAGCCACAGATCACCGTGCCAGACCAGGAGATTGGGATTGCGCCACGAACGGTCGACGTTGTTGACCAGGGCGTCGAACCACACCACCCGGCCGGCTTCCACCGGGTCCACTTCGTATGCGAGCGGGTCGAAGCCGATCGACCCCGGAAGGTAGTCCATCCCGAGATTCAGTCCACCGCTGGCCTTGAGCAGTTCCTGGACCTCCTGGTCCGGCTCGGCGAGACCGATCACCGGGTCGAGCTGGATGGTCACCAGCTCGGGGATGCGCAGCCCGAGCCTGCGGGCCAGTTCCCCGCAGACAACCTCGGCCACCAGGGTCTTGCGGCCCTGCCCCGCGCCGGTGAATTTCATGACGTACGTACCGAGATCGTCGGCCTCGACGATCCCCGGCAGCGATCCGCCCTCCCGCAAGGGCGTGACGTAGCGGGTCGCGATGACTTCGGTGAGCATTTTCCAAGGCTATCCGGCCACCGAGTATCACGATCCACGTCGTGCGCCGAACCCGTGCTCCTGCGGTGGAACCCGAGTTGCGCCTTGGGGAGTGTCTCCGGACGTCCTGCCGGAGAACTACGCGCGCTGTTCGCTGGTCCAGCACGCGGCAAAGCTGACCCGGCCGCTGATGCTGGTCCATGGCATGGCGGACGACAATGTGCTTCCCGCCCACCTGCTGCGGTTCTCCGTGGCACTGCTCGCGGCAGGGCGGCCGCACACGGTGCTGCCGCTGCCGGGGGAGAGCCATCTGGTCACGCGGGAGGGCGTCGCGGACACGCTGTTGCTGCTGGAACTCGACTTCGTGAAGAAATCGCTGGGCTGCTGAACGGCGTGGCGCGTCCGCGCGTACTACATCGTGAAGCCAGAGTCGTGGCCCAAGTCGTGGAAGGGAAATGCCGGCATGACGGGATCTCAGAAGACAGGGCGGCTCTTCGGCCGCCGTACGGTCGTCGCCGCGGTCGGCGCGGCCGGGGCCGCCGCGGTACTGACGGCGTGCGGCGGTTCGGACAGCCCAGCGGACGGCCCTGCGGACAGTGCCGTCGAGTCACCGGCGGGATCGGGGGGCGACGCGGGCGGCGGTACGGCTGATGCGGGCGGCGGGGGCGGCGCGGGTGAGAGCGCTGTGCTCGCCAAGACCGCGGACATCCCCGAGGGCGGCGGGAAGGTCTTCGCCGACAACGGCGTGGTCGTCACCCAGCCCACGGCGGGGCAGTTCAAGGCGTTCTCCTCGAAATGCACCCACCAGGGCTGCGCGGTCAAGGGCGTCGCCGACGGAATGATCAACTGCCCGTGTCACGGCAGCATGTTCGACGCCACAGACGGCAGCGTGAAGGGCGGCCCGGCCAAGCAGCCGTTGCCCGCCGCCGCCATCAAGGTCGAGGGCGACTCGATCAGCCTCGCCTGACCGCCAAACTCTGCGAGACCACGGGCCGCGCGCGCCAGGCCCGCCGAAGGCCGCTGAGGGCACCTCCTAGCTCACGACCGCCGCACCCGCCACGCCCAGCGCGTCGACCGCCGCGCGGATGGAGGGCCGCCGGTCGGCGTCGGCGCGCCAGACGGCGTACACATGCCGCCGCATCGCATGCCGTACCGGTACGACGCGGACCCCGTCCGGCACCGGGCCGCGGCCCAGCCGAGGGGCCACGCACACCCCGAGCCCCTCGGCGACCAGAGCGAGCTGGGTGGCGTGCTCCTCGGCGACGTGCGCGATCCTCGGCTCGAACCCCTTGCCGCGCAGCGTGAACATCAGCCATTCGTGACAGAACTCCCCCTCCGCCCAGGTCACCCAGTCGTCATCGGCGAACTCCTCCAGATCGACGGCCGCCCGCCCGGCGAGCGGGTGGCCGGCCGGCATGGCGACGTCGGCAGGATCGTGCAGCAGCTCCTGCTTGGCGAGGCCGTCGGGCATCGAGAGCGGCTTGTTGTACCAGTCGAGCACGACGGCGAGGTCGAAGTCGCCGCGCACCACACCGCGCACCGCGTCGTCGGGCTCCATCTCCCGCATCTGCACCCGCAGGTGCGGATGTCCGTCGCGCAGCGCCGACAGGGCGGGGGGCAGCAGGCCGCGGGCGGCGGTCGGGAAGGCGGCGACGGCGAGGTCACCGACGACCCGCCCGCTCTGCGCCTCGATGTCGGACTGGGCGAGCTCGACGTGCGAGAGGATGCGGGCCGCGTGGTCGGCGAGCAGCCGGCCCGCGTCGGTCAGGCGGACACCTCGGCCGTTCTTGGCCAGCAGGGGCTGGCCCACCTCGCGCTCCAGCTTGGCCATCTGCTGGGAAACAGCGGATGTGGTGACGTGCAGGCCCTCGGCCGCCCCGCTGATCGAGCCGTGCCGGGCGAGGGCGTCGAGCGTACGGAGGCGCTCCAGATTCAACATATAAGGAATGCTAATCGAATCTGCCAACAAAATCTCGCTTGTGCTACGACGTAAGACGGTCCAGGGTTGGGCGCATGAGCCCCGTCACCACCCCGCGCGACGTTCCCTCGGCCGCTACCGAAAGCCCTCCTCTTCCCGCCCGCCGCCTCGTGCTGGACTGGCGCCTGCGGTTCGCGGTACTGGCGCTCATCTGGGGCTTCAGCTTCCTGCTCATCAAGGTCGGCACGGGAGCGTACGCACCCTTCCAGGTCACTTTCGGGCGCCTGCTGTTCGGTGCCGGCGTGCTCGTCGCCGCGATGGCGGTCAAGGGGGTGGGACTGCCGCGCGGCGCCCGCACCTGGGGGCACCTCACGGTCGCCGCGTTCTTCCTCAACGCTCTGCCGTTCTCGCTCTTCGCCTACGCCGAGCTGACGATCCCCTCGACGCTCGCCGGCATCTGTAATGCCACGTCCCCCCTGTGGGGCATGGCGCTCTCGGTCGTCGCGTTCTCCGAGGACCGTCCGACCCGCCGGCGCGTAGCCGGACTCGGCATCGGATTCATCGGCGTACTGACGGTACTCGGCGCCTGGCAGGGCTTCGCGGGCCTGGACTTCAGCGGTACGGCGATGGCGCTGCTGGCGTCGCTCAGCTACCCGGTCGGCTGGATCTATCTGCGCCGTACGCTCGCGGGCAGCGCCAACTCCGCCCTGTCGATGACCGGCGCGCAACTGCTGCTGGCGGCGGCCCAACTTGCCGTGGTCACACCGCTGTTCACCACGCTCCCCCGCTCCTTCCCGGTTCTGCCGCTGCTCGCGGTGGTGGCGCTGGGAGCGCTGGGGACCGGCCTGGCGATGCTGCTGCAGTACAACATCGTCGCCGAGGTCGGGCCGACGACCGCCCAGATGGTCACGTACTTCATCCCTGTCATCGCCACCGTGGCGGGCGTCACGCTGCTGGATGAGCCGCTCAGCTGGAATACCCCGGTCGGCGCCGTCATCGTCCTCGCGGGCGCAGCACTCACCCAGGGCCGAAGCCGCGGCCCCCGCACACGCAGCCCCCGCACACGCTCCCCCCGCCGCCGATAACACCCGCCCCCGCCGCCGACGCAACGCCCGCGCCCACCCCGCCCACAGCGCAGTGCCCGCAGCGGCCTCCGGAGCCCGTCAGGCATAGCGTCTCCCCCCGCGGACGGGGGCCGTCGCCGAGGCGACGGCGTCGGCGACCGCCTCGATGTCACCCGCCGCCATCGGCGAGACGGTCAGCCGCACGCCAGGCGGCGCCGCCATCCGGAAGCGCGCGCCCGGGGCGACGGCCCACCCCGCGTGCAGCAGCCGCGCCACCACGCCCGTCTCGTCCGCGACGGGCACCCAGACGTTCAGCCCACTGCGCCCGTGCGCTTCGATGTGACGCTCCGCCAGCGCCCGCAGCAGGGCGTCCCGGCGCTGTCCGTACGCGAGGGAAACCGCGCGTACGTCCACCGCGCCGGAGGCCCACAGCTCGACGACGGCGCGCTGCAGGAGCCGGCTGACCCAGCCGGGCCCGAGTCGCTGACGCCCCATCACCCGGTCCACTGTGACCGGATCGCCGGTCATCATGGCGAGCCGCAGGTCCGGCCCGTACGCCTTCGCGACAGAGCGCACGAACACCCAGTGATCCGTCACCCCGGCGAGCGGACGCAAGGGCATGTCGACAATGCCGTGCCCGTGATCGTCCTCGACGAGCAGCACTCCACGATGCATCACCAGGACACCCCGTAGTTCCGTCGCCCGCGCCGCGTCCACCACCGCGCCGGTCGGGTTTTGCGCCCGGTTGGTGATCACAAGGGCACGCGCGCCGCTCCGCAGCGCACGTTCGACCTCGCCGGGCAACGGGCCGCGATCGTCGAGCGCGACGGGCACCGCCCGCAGCCCGAGCGCCAGTACGAGGTCGAGCAGGCTGCCCCACCCCGGATCCTCAACGGCGACCGCGTCACCCGGCTTCAGATGCACAGCCAGTACGCGCTCGATCGCGTCCAGGGACCCCGAGGTGACGGCAACCGGGCCGTCCGGCACCCAGTCCGCGTCGAACGCGGCCCTGGCGAGCCGGGCGAACTCCGGGTCCACCGGCGCCTGTCCGTACAGTCCCGGCCGCTTCGCGTTCTGCCGCGCCGCGGCGGCCAACGCGTCGTGCAATGGCGGAAGCAGCGCGGGATCGGGATTTCCCTGGCTGAGATCGCGCACACCGGCCGGCACGTCGACCCGGATGGATTCGCGCGCCGTACTGGCCGGGCGGGGACGCACCCGACTACCTCGTCGACCCGCTGTCTCGATCACGCCCCGGTCACGCAGAGTCCGATAGGCGGCCGCCACCGTATTTGCATTTACCCCCAGGTCACCTGCCAACTCCCTCATGGGCGGCAGGAGTTGCCCAGGCTCCAGCGCCCCGGAGCCCACCCCACGCTCCACGCTGGCGGCAATCTCCGATGCGCCACGCCCACTGATCCGATACTCTCCTAGCACAAACATCACTATGCACTAGTGCAATGGAGAACGCAATGCAGGACACGGACATCACCCCCGCCTACGAGCCCACCGAACGCACCGTCCCCACGCGGGCCAGCCAGCGCGCCTCTTATGACCGCGACCTGGTGCACTCGATACTCGACGAGGGTTACGTCTGCCACCTCGGCTTCGTCCGCGACGGCGCCCCCGTGGTCCTGCCCACGCTCTACGGCCGGATCGGCGAGCACCTCTATGTGCACGGCTCCACGGGCTCCCGCCCCCTGCGCATGGCCCGCCAGAGAGACCCCGGCCTCCCGGTCTGCCTGACCGTCACCCATGTGGACGGCCTCGTACTGGCGCGCTCCGCGTTCCACCACTCCATCAACTACCGCTCCGTGGTGGTACACGGCACGGCCCACCAGGTGGTGGACGAGGAGGAGAGGCGCACCGCGCTCGACGCGCTCGTCGACCATGTCGTCCCGGGCCGCTCCTACGACTCGCGACCTGCGAACGCGAAGGAGCTTGCCGCCACCGCCGTGCTCCGCCTCGACCTGACGGAAGTCTCGGCCAAGGTCCGCACCGGCGGCCCCAACGACGACCCCGAGGACACCTCGCTCCCCCACTGGGCAGGTGTCGTCCCCCTGGTACGCGGCTACGGCGCACCGGTCCCGGCCAGCGACCTGGACCCGGCCGTGCGCGTCCCGGACTACCTCACGACGCTGTGACCCGGACACGGGTGTCCGGCCCGTCCGGCATGTCCAGCCCGTCCGGCATCTGAGGACCGGGGCCAGGGGGAGCCCCCATGAGCGGCCTCGGGGACCAACGGAACAGTCAGTATCGGTGAGAAGGATCATGGTCGAACCGCCATGATCCATTAGCACAAGTGATCCGTTTCGTGCGGACGTTCGGTGGAAGATCCACGGTCACTCGCGGGCAGGTGGTTACGTCCGCCCCATGCCGGTGGAATTTCTGACTGATGAGCAAGCTGACGCGTACGGAAAGTTCGCCGAGGAACCGACGAGACCCGAGCTGGAACGCTTCTTCTTCCTGGATGACGTGGACCGGGATCTGATTGCGCTGCGGCGTACGCAGCATCACCAGCTCGGGTTCGCGCTCCAGATGTGCACGGTGCGGTACGTGGGCCTGTTCCTGGGCGAGGACCCGCTGGATGTGCCGTGGCCGGTGGTGGAGCACCTGGCCGAGCAGCTGGGGATCGAGGACGCGTCGTGTATGAAGCGGTACACGGACCGGCGTCAGACGGTGTACGACCACGCGTGGGAGATACGTGAGGCGTACGGCTACCACCTGTACGAGGACCACGATCAGGGCCGGAAGTTCCGGGCGTTCCTGCACGGGCGGGCTTGGACGGCGCACGCCGAGGGGCCGAAGGCCCTGTTCGATCATTCGGTGGGCTGGCTGCGCCGCAACCGGGTGCTGCTGCCTGGGGTGAGCGTGCTGGCCCGGGAGGTCGCCGAGGTCCGCAGGATCGCGGAGGAACGGCTGCACGCCACGGTCGCCAAGGAGGTCCGGCGGGCGGATGCGGCGCTGCCCGGGGACCTGGTGGCTACGCTGAAGACGCCGGAGGGCAAGCGGATCTCGGAGCTGGAGCGGATGCGCCGGCCGCCGACGCGGACCACGGGCACCGCGATGAAGGGCGCGTTGCAGCGGGTCGAGGACATCGCCTCCTTCCAGCTGGGGCGGGTGAAGCTGGACAAGATCCCGCCGAACCGGCTGTCCGCGCTGGCCCGGTACGGGCTGGGCACCAAGGCGCCGAAGCTGGAGCGGACCCCGGAGCCCAAGCGCACGGCGATGCTCACCGCGGTGATGCGCCACCTGGAGGCGAAGGCGATCGACGACGCGCTGGACCTGTTCGAGATCCTCATGGCCACCCGGTTGATCAGCACCGCGAAGCGGTCCACGGACAAGCAGCGCCTGTCGACCCTGCCGCAGCTGGAGAAGGCGTCAAGGATCGTGGCCAGGGCGGCGACGGTGTTCATCGAGGAGCTGGAGCTCATCGAGCAGACCGGCTGCGATGTCGACGTGGGTGCGCTGTGGCGGGCCTTGGAGGAGGTCGCACCCCGGGCGGCGCTGTCGAGCGCGGCGGTCACGGTGGTGAGCCTGGTGCCGGAGGGCGACGACACGGCCGAGGCCGCGCTGCGGGGCGCGCTGGCGCTGCGCTACAACACGGTCAAGCCGTTCCTGTCGCTGCTGGGTGAATCGAAGGCGCTGGACGCGGCGCCCGGCGGCAGGCGGATTCTGACCGGGGTGCAGCGGCTCCCGGCGCTTTCGCGGCGGAAGGTGGGCGAGAAGCCGCTGCTGCCGCGTGAGGTCGACGACAAGCTGGTGCCGTCGCACTGGCGCAAGGCGGTGTACGCGAACGCGGACCTGCCGCAGGGGGCGGTGGACCGGGACGCGTACGTGGTGTGCGTGCTGGAACAGCTGTTCCGCGCGCTCAAGCGCCGCGACATCTTCGCTTCCCCCTCGCAACGCTGGTCCGATCCGCGCGCCCGGCTGCTCCAGGGCAAGGGGTGGGAGGCGGTGCGCGAGGACGTCCTGGCGGGCCTGAGCCTGGGCGAGGACGCGGAGCAGCATCTTCGGGAGCTGGTCGACGTGCTGGATGCGACGTGGAGGCAGATGGCTGAGCGGCTGGAGGAGGCCGGCGACGACGCGAAGATCAGCATCGAGGTGCAGCCGAACGGGCGGGCGAAGCTGAACGTGGAGAAGCTCCACGCGCTGGGTGAGCCGAAGTCGCTGAAGTGGCTGCGCGAGCGCGTCGAGAAGATGCTCCCGAAGATCGACCTGCCGGACCTTTTGTTCGAGGTGCACGCCTGGACCGGGTTCCTGGACGCCTTCGTGCACCTGGGCGACGGTAAGACCCGTATGAAGGACCTGGCGACGTCGATGGTCGCGCTGCTGGTCTCGGAGGCGTGCAACATCGGCATGACGCCGGTAATCAACCCGGGCTACGAGGCACTGACCCGGTCCCGGCTGGTCCACGTCGACCAGTACTACCTGCGCGCGGAGACGATCGCCGCGGCGAACGCCGCGCTGATCGCAGCCCAGGCCCGGGTGCCGATCGTGCAGTTCTGGGGCAAGGGCCTGCTCGCCTCCGTCGACGGTCTGCGCTTCGTCGTCCCCACGCGGACCATCAACGCCGCGCCCTCGCCGAAGTACTTCGCGAAGAAGAAGGGCATCACCTGGCTGAACGCGATCAATGACCAGGTGATCGGCATCGGGCAGATGGTGGTGCCCGGCACCCCGCGCGACTCCCTGTTCATCCTGGACGCGCTGCTGAATCTGGACGGCGGGGTGAAGCCGGAGATGGTCGCCACCGACAACGCCTCCTACAGCGACATGGTCTTCGGCATCTTCAAGATGCTCGGCTACCGCTTCTCCCCGCGCTTCAAGGACCTTCAAGACCAGCGGTTCTGGAAGGCCCAGATGCCCGGCGACGAGAGTGCCGGCGGGTACGGGCCGCTGGAGGCCATCGCCCGCAACAAGGTGAACGTGAAGAAGGTGATCACCAACTGGCCGGACATGCTGCGGGTGGCCGGCTCACTGGTCACCAACCAGGTGCGGGCCTACGACCTGCTGCGGATGTTCGGCCGCGAGGGCCACCCGACCCCGCTGGGGCAGGCGTTCGCCGAGTACGGACGGATCCCCAAGACCCTGCACCTGCTCGCCGTCGTCGACCCCATGGACGACACCTACCGGCGCCAGATGCACAAGCAGCTCACCGTCCAGGAGTCCCGCCACAAGCTCGCCCGCGAGATCTGCCACGGCAAGAAGGGCACCATCCACCAGGCATACCGGGACGGGATGGAAGATCAGTTGGGCTCGCTGGGTCTCGTTCTGAATGCGGTCGTGCTCTGGACGACCAGGTACATCGATGCCGCCGTTGCCCAGCTTCGCGCCGAGGGCCACGACATCAGCGACGAGGACGTGGCCCGGCTGTCCCCGCTCAAGCACAAGAATCTGAACGTCCTGGGCCGCTACAGCTTCACCGCCTCACAGCCGGGCGACGGACTGCGGCCGCTGCGCGACCCGGACGCCGTCGGCCTGGACGAGGACGACGAGGAGTAGGAAAAGTGGCACGGACGCGGGACGCGGTACGGGGGTGTGCGCGGCGCGGGAAGCGCCGGCGGGGCATCCTGATCGTCATGGACGAGACACGTGAGCTCACCGAGGACGAGGTCAACGACCTGCTCGGCGACGACGACCGCCGGGCCGGCTGGGCAGAGGACGACGACTACGAGTGGGTGCGCTGATCAGCGGCCCGCCGTGGCCGCCGCGTACACCGCGTCCACGTCGCCGGTGTAGACGATCGCGTTCTCGTCCGGCGCCGGGGCCTCGAAGCGGTCGAAGAAGTCCTGGAGCGCGGAGGGGGTGACCATCAGCGCGTTGGCGTCGGCGCGCTGGTTGCGCTCGTTCAGGCGCCGCAGCAGTTCGCCCCTCTCGACCGGCAGGTAGACCAGCCGCCAGTCGCCGCCCGCGGCCTCGATGGTCTTCTTCCACCCGTCGCGGGCGTCCCACAGCCACAGACCGTGGTCGAGGACGACGTCGTGTCCGGCGGCGAGCTGGTCGGCCAACTGCTGGCGGACGGCGTCGACGACGGGCCCCTCACGCTCGAAGTATTCGTGCTCGGGGTAGTCGACGCCGTACCGGCCGTGCAGGCGGTGTACCTGTTCGTCGACCGACAGGCGGACCATCCCACGGTCGGCCAGAGCTTGGGCGAGCACGGTCTTGCCGGAGCCGGTGATGCCGACCAGCAGCACGGCGAGCGGTGCGGACGTGCTCAACGGTCATCCCTTCGACGGGCGGGGTCCTTCCCCTCCATTGTGGCCCCGCCCGGTCCTTCCCGCGCCGGTTTACGGGCGGGTGCCGGTGCGGGCCGCGGGCGGGCGCCACGCGGTGGCGATCGTCTGGGCTTCGCGTTCCCACCCGGCGGGCAGCTGGTCGAGGCTCACGCGGCGGAAGGCGAGGCGGGGGTCGGCGACGTCGATCCGCCCGCCGTGGCGGCCGGTGTGCTCCAGCAGCCGGGCGGCTTCGTCGCGTACGGCCGGGGTGTGCTCGCTCCAGTCGCCGGAGGCGAACCGTTCCACCCGGCGGCGCAGGTCGTCCAGGACGCCGGAGCGCCATTTGAAGTGGTGGACGCAGGCCAGGGTCTCGGGGTCGGGGTTGTGGCCGGGGGCCCGGTGGTTGCCGGAGGACACCGTGACGCCGGAGCGTACGAGGACGATCTTGCGGGGGTCACCGCGGAGGAGGCGGTGGGTGAGGTGTCCGCCGAGCGGGAAGGCTCGGTCCAGCCCGGTCTCGGCCCGCCAGTGGGCGAGGCGGCCGTCGGCGGCGACGCGGTCGAGCATGAGCCCGCCGACCACCCGGTGCCCGGACTTCTCGGCGGTGGCGGTCACCTCGCCCAGTGGGGCGGGGTAGGTCTGGAGTTCGTCGGCGTCGGCGAGCAGGTGCCACCCGCTGCCGGCCTGCTCGCGCAGGGCGTCGCGGAGTTCGGTGTTGGTGTGCTCGTGCCACGGGCCGGTGCTGACGGCGGCGAGGGTGATGCCGAGTTCATGGCTGGCGGCGACGAGCTGGTGGCGCCAGGCGTCGGGGACGTGGTCGGGGAAGTGGAAGGCGACGTGGAACCGCTCGATGCCGAGCTGGCGGTAGTGGGTGGTCCAGGCGGCCAGCAGGGCGGGTTCGACGGGGCCGATCACGGCGATCAGCGCCGGGGTGGCGGGCATCAGCACTCCTTGGCCATCAGACGGTAGGCGTCGGTGAGGAAGGCGGCCTGACCGTCCGCCGTGGGCAGGCCCACCGCTTCGGCGGCGCCGTTGCCGGGACGCCCTGGCGGGTTGGCGGTGAGGCGGTCCAGAGCGGCGGCGAGGCCGGCGGAGTCTTCGGCGGGGAAGATCCGGGCCCAGTCCTGGCCGTCGAGGCGGGCGGTGAGGTCGGGGTCGTGGTCGGAGACGATCAGCGGGACGCCGTGCCGGACGGCGCCCATGACCAGCCCGGATTCCTTGCCAACCCCCGGTGGCGGGCGACCAGGGCGGCGTCGGCGGCGCCGTAGACGATCCGCAGCACCTCCTCGCTGACCGGTCCGGGGACCGTGTGGAGCCGGACCCGCGGCAGGTCCCGCCAGCGCTGAAGAACGGTTTCGTCGAGCGGGTGGCCGGTGACCACCAGGTGCAGCGGCTCCTTGAGCCGGGTGAGGGCGGCGTCGATGACGTTGATGTCCTTGTGCGGCCACCAGCCGCCGACCAGGCACACCGCCCGCCCGCCGGCCGGGATGTCGAAGGCCGCGCGGGCTCCCTCGCGCTCCGCGTCGCTCAGGCGTCTGCCGTCGTCGACGGCGAAGGTGCGGACCTCGCCGGGCAGGCGGGGGAAGGCCGGGGCGAGCTGGTCGCGTACGGCGGCCGTCGGGCACAGCGCCAGCACCCGCTTCTCGCCGGAGCGGGCGAGCCGCCCGAGCAGCCGTACGGCCGTGTCCTCGGTGGTGACCCTCTCGTGGACGAACCGCAGGTGGGGCAGGCCGCCGAGCAGGGCGGCGGCGCCGTGCAGGGCCTCGCTCGCGCTGAGCACCACCACCGCGCCCGGCGCGGGGACCAGGCGCCGGGCGGTGCGCAGGCAGGCGGCCTCGATGAGGCAGCGGGCGAGGAGGGTGATCTGGTGCGGGGCCCGCCGCAGGCAGGCGGGCCAGCGGCGGGAGGCGAAGACCCGCCGCCCGGCCGCCGAGAGGACCGCCGCGGTGTTCGCCGCGACGAACAGCACCCGGGCCGCCGGGCCGACCGGATCGGTGACCCGGGCCCCCGCCGTACGCAGGGCCGTAGCTGCCTCGGTGGCGACCCCGTACGGGGCGACCACCACGGTGTCGGAAGTAGCCCCGGCGAGTGCGACCAGGGCGTGCTGGTGGTGGCCGCCGAGCCGGTGGGCGTACGGCTCGATCAGCACCAGCGGCCCGGTCATCCGGCGACCGCCTGGTCCCCGTGGGCGGCGGCGAACCTCTCCAGCAGCCAGGCCGGATCGTTCAGCGCCTCGAACCGCCCCGGATCGCGGGCCGCCTCGCTGGCGAACGCGACGCCCTCGCGGGCGCCGGCGGTGGCGTAGTCGGCGAACTCGCCCTGTCCACCGGATGTCCAGGCCGTGATCCGCTGGGTGCTCTGTGCGTCGTCCATCCCGTACTCACTGCCACGCGCGAGCATCGCGCACTCGCGGAAACCGGCCTTCCACGCGTGGTACGGGCTCTGGTTGATCCGCGTCGTGCCGGCCACGTCCTTCGAGAACTCGATCCGGCCGGGCAGCGCGGCCAGCACGTCGACGGCCTCGCCGAGCTCCCGCAGCGCGGAGCGGCGGACCAGCTTGAGCCCGCCGTAGCCGTAGATGAGGCCGTTGAGCGGGTTCACCGCCCGCCACACCCGCAGCGACACCCCCTCGGCCAGCGGCTCGACGTCGCGGACGGCGAACTCGGTGTCGATGACGAAGTCCCCGTCCGCAAGCAGGAACTGTTCGGCGTCGACGACTTCGGCGGCCAGCCGGTAGGCGCGTCGCATCCCGTGGACCCCGTGCAGCCGTTTGACCTTCAGCCCCAGCACCCGCTGGAGGCGGGCGTGCAGCTTGTCGGCGAGGGGCTCGTCGTAGGAGAGCATCACCGCATCGAAGCCGGTCATGAGATGGCCTGAAGGTAGCGGGCGGCGACCAGGTCCGGGGTGAAGTCGGCGGTGGAGGCGTGTGCCCGCTTGGCGTGCACCGTGTAGAACTCGGTGTCGGTCGCGAGCCGCTCGGCGAGGGCGACGGCTTCGGCGTCCGTGTCGAACAGCAGCTCGTCGTCGATGTGCTCCGCGAGCCAGCCCAGGCGCGGGGCGATGACGGGCAGGCCCATGCCCTGGCAGTCGATCACGCTCATCGACCACGGGCAGCCCGCGCGGAAGGGTGCGATGCCGAAGTGCGCGCCGGCCAGCAGGTTCCGGTAGCGGACCCGGTCGGCGCGGTCGGAGACCACCTCGACACCGTCCAGGGCGGCGAGTTCGGCGCGGTGGCGTTCGGGGCTGGAGTCCAGGCGGGTGCGGTCGGTGCGGCGGTCCCCGAACAGGTCCATGACCTTCAGCCGCACCTCGGGTCCGGTCATCTGCCGGGCGACGTCGACGAAGCGGGCGGTGCCGTAGTGCGCGTACAGGCGGTGGTTGTAGACGCCGACCGCCCCGTGGCCGCCCGGCGCGGTGGCCTCGGCGGGGTCGCGTACGAGGCGTTCGTCGCGCGGTGCGGGCACCACTCGCAGCTTCTCGCCCAGGTCCACGGCCATCCGGGAGGCCGCCGCGGTGGTCCAGGAGGCGGCGGTGGAGGAGTGGACCAGGACCCGGTCCAAGGCGGCGAGACCGGCGGCGAAGGCCAGCAGCACGCTCCGGCCGAGCCCGGCGTCGTCGAGCGAGGGGTCCACCCGCAGCTGCTGGTCGTCGGTGAAGGAGAACGGCAGGTAGTGGCAGTACCCCGCAAGCGTCGCGTCCGATCCGGCTTCCAGCAGGGCGGTGCGGACCGCGGGGGCGGCCTCGATCTGGTTGGCGACCACGGTGTCCGGGCGGACCTCGCGGATCAGCTCGACCAGCTGGTCCAGGTCGGGGGCGAAGCGGGCCCGGTACTTCGTGCCCGGCACCGCCGTGCGCTGGAAGCCGGCCCGCCCGTCACCGGCCGGGGCCGGGGCGGCGACGGTGACCTCCGCCCCGGCGTCGGCCAGAGCGGGGGCGAGCAGGTCGGCGAAGATCCAGCCCGAATCGGCGGCCAGCCGGTCGGGGTTGGAGATGTTGAGCAGGTACAGCACGCGCTGACTCATCGTGCCCTCCTTCTACCGGGGCCCGCAGGGTCGAGGCGGGCCGGATGAGGGAAGGAAACCGGCAGACGGGACGGTGACGGAATGATGAACTGCACTCACGTACCGCTCATTCATCATCACCGTACGGACCGGCCGCGTCAGGGGGCGTCGAGGTGGACACGCAGGCGGACGAGCCGCAGGAGCCCGTCACAGAGGCGGAGGCGTTCGCCGCCGAAGTCTCCTACTGGCGCGAAGTCCGGGGTCTGGCGAAGCGCACCCTGGCCACGCGGATGGGCTTCGATCCCTCCTACGTCAGCCACATCGAGTCCGGCCGCGCGAAGCCGACCGAGGAGTTCGCACGCCTCGCCGACGAGACGCTGAACGCGGGCAAGGCCATCTGGAACCGGTGGTGCGACTACGAAGCGGCCAGGGCCCGCACCCGGCACCCCGCGAGAGCACCCGCGCCCCGGCGGGCCGAGCAGCCGTACGCGACCGGCTCCGCCCTGGTCGTCGAGCACGACCAGGCCCGCCTGGACTACGACGGCACCAGCTATCGCCTCACTATGCGGCGCCGGCTGCGCAACACCGGCACCGAACCCGTCACCCGCTACCTGATCCGCATCAGCGTCGACCGCTACCCGGGAGAGCCGGAGCGGTCCAACGCCCACTACCGCGAACATCCCCTGACCTGGGACGAACTCGCCCTGACCGCGACCTGCCGGGGCGAGGCGATGCGCTGGGACGCCAAGCACGACCGGGACGCGTTCAAGGAGATCTGGCTCGTCTTCGAGAACACCCAGGGACGCTTCCCCCTCTACCCCGGCGAGTCGGTGTGGATCGAGTACGCGTACTCGGTGGCCGACGAGAAGTGGGGCCGGTGGTTCCAGCGCGCGGTCCGCCTGCCCACCGAACACCTCGAAGTCCAACTGGCCTTCCCCGTCGCCCTGGACCCCGTCGTATGGGGCACCGAGACGTCCATGACCGCCGAGGCCGCCCCCCTCCGGACCGCGCCCGCCCGTACGGAGGAGAACGGGATGCGGGTCTTCACCTGGACGACGGCCACCCCGGCCCTGCACGCCCGATACCGTTTGGAGTGGAGGTTCCGGGCACGTCCCGAACTCGACACGACCCCCGGGGAGTCCAGGTGACCGAGGTGCAGTCCAGCCAGCGGATGCGCGAGATCGGCGTCGTCCAGTACGGCGCCCCCCTCCTCGCCGAGGTCGCCCGCCCCTTCGACCTGCCCGCCGAACGGGAGGAGGCGGAGCTGGCGGTGGAGATGCTGTTCTCCTCGATGGAGCGCATCGGCCAGGTCCACCCCTTCGCCAAGGGCATGGGGCTCGCCGCCCCGCAGATCGGCATCGGCCGGGCCGCGGCCGCCGTCCAGCCGCCCGGTCGCGACAGCCCCGCGATCGTGCTCCTGAACCCCCGCATCACCAAGATGTCCGAGGACGCCGACGAGCAGTACGAGGGATGCCTGTCCTTCTTCGACGTCCGCGGCATGGTCCCCCGCCCGCTGACGATCACGGTGGAGACCACCGCGCTCGACGGCAAGACGGTGACCACCGTGTACGAACGCGGCCTCGCCCGGCTCATCGCACACGAGATTGACCACCTCGACGGACTGCTCTACACCGCCCGGATGCGCCCCGGCGTCGAGCCGATCCCCGTCGAGGAGTACCGCCAGACCGGCCGTACCTGGGCCTACGAGCAGTAGGCGGCGGTTGATACTGGTGGGCTCGCGTATTCAACTGTCGCCAGTTCTCCTTGCGCACCCGGTGGGTGGTGACTGTCAGCTTCCTTCTTCCGAAAACGAACCGAGTAGCCAGGTCGCGAAGCAGCGCTGAGAGCCCGGAAGCGCTCCCGCACGAGAGGTGCGGGAGCGCAGTCATTCCGGGTTGTGATGACCCCCGATCTCGGCATCACGTGACCTCGGCCGGGGTCTGGACGCAGGCGTGCTCAGGCGGCGGCCTCGCCCGGCTCGTCGAGGAGCGCCAGCTCTTCCTCGGTCAGGCGAAGGGCACCGGCGGCGATGTTCTCGGCGAGATGGGCGGGGTTGGTGGTGCCGGGAATGGCCAGCACGTGGGGTCCGCGGTGCAGGGTCCATGCCAGGAGAATCTGGGCAGGCGTCGCATCGTGGGCGCGGGCGACCGTGTGGACGCGCGCGTCCTGCTCCTGGGCGGCGGCCGCCTCGCGCCGCAGGCCGGCGATGGCGAAGAACGGGACGAACGCAATGCCCTGCTCCCGGCACAAGTCCACCAGCCCGCTCTCCTCGGCGTGGCGCCAGTCCAGGCCATAGGAGTTCTGCACGCACACCACCGGCGCGATCGCCCGGGCCTCGGCGAGGTGCTGCGGCCGGACGTTGGAGAGCCCAAGGTGCCTGATCAGGCCCGCCGCGCGCAGCTCGGCGAGGGCACCGAAGTGCTCGGCGATCGAATCCATGCCGTCGCTTCGCAGGTTCACGACGTCCAGGTGGTCCCGGCCGAGCTGGCGCAGGTTCTCCTCGACGTGGCCGCGCAACTGGTCTGGGCGGGCCATGGTGAGCCACTTGCCGGAGGGGTCGCGCCCCGGGCCGACCTTGGTCGCCACGACCACGTCGTTGCGCCAGGACGCGAGGGCCCGGTTGATGAGCTCATTCGCGGAGCGCAGCGGCGAGAAGTAGAAGGCCGCCGTGTCGATATGGTTGACGCCCTGCTCGAACGCGCTGTGCAGCAGCCGGACGGCGACATCACGGTCGATGGGCGCACCGTCGGAGTTCCCCAGCATGCCGTTACCGGTCAGCCGCATCGCGCCAAAGCCGACACGGTTCACCTCCAGGTCACCAAGCTTCCAGGTCCCTGCCGTCGCTGCGTCCACTGTGCTCCTTCACTCGTCGGTTTGTCAGGTTCCGGAGTATGGGGCGGCATCGGGGTGCTGTGACAGGTCAACAGGCTGGGCGAAACGTCACATGAGTATCAGGAACGACCCGTCACCGCGCAGCCGTTGGACCTGCTGAGAACGTTCGATCAGAACGTCGTTCTGGTACGGCCCCGTACTGGTTACTGGTGGGCTCTCGTATTCAACTGTTGCCGGGTCCCGGAGGAGCCCAGCCTGTTGGTGACCGTTTGTGATCGCCAGTGGCGTATCGGCTCCATGTCCCGCCGGTCTCTCTGATGAGGCGGCTGGTGGTCTTGTCGTGGTAGCCGAGAGCGTCCGCGACGACGGGGCCGGGTAGTTCGAGGAGTTGCTGCCGTATGGCGGCGCCGCGGGCGGCGACGGCTGGGACCCCGACCTCGTTCAGGAGCGCGGACAGGTGGTCGGGGCGGAACGGCCGACCCGACCGGCGGCCGGGGAAGAGCCAGGAGGATGCGGGGTTGGTGGCGGTGTTCATGTTGTCGCGGTTCGCGATGTGCTCCAGCAGCAGGGCTGCGACCGGTGCGGGAATGGGCGAGGCTGGTTCGCCGAGCCGTAGCAGCACCGTGTCGCCGTCGCGGATGACGTCATCGACGCTCAGCCGGACGATGCGGCTCACGGGCTGTGCGTAAAGGAGCACGATGACTCCGGCCACCCGGAGGCGCATGGGTATCTCGGTGTCGGTCAGCAGTCGGCCAAGGGCATCGAGGCGCTCGTCTTCGTTCAGCGCGACTCGCCGGGAGACCTTCAGTCACGCTGAACCCGACGTGACGGTAAGAAGCATGTCACCAGCCGCAAAGTAGGCCGGGGACCGGAAGCCGTCAGTGTTGAGGCGTTCCCGGCGGTGGGTGGGCGTCGTTGAGTTACCCGCGGACCTGAGCGTTCACTGTGGGATGCGCGTCACCGCTGTCCGCGCCCAAGCCCGCTAGCAGGCGCAGCCCGTCCTCGGCGGGGCTGCCTGCAGCTGCGGACAGCACCAGCAGCTCCATGCCTGATTCGTCAGGCAGTGCGAAGTTCTCCTGGTGCAGTTCCAGCAGTCCGACCAGCGGGTGCCGGTACGCCTTGCGTCCATGTGTGCGGGCACACACGTCCGCGCGGGCCCAGAGGCGACGGAAGCGCTCGCTGCCCATCGCCAGCTCGCCGATGAGCGAGGCCAGGCGGGGGTCCTCGGGGTATTTGCCGGCGGCCAGGCGCAGGTGCCCAACCACGTCGAGGGTGCATTTCTCCCATTCCGCGTAAAGGCCGCGCTCGGCCTCCTCAAGGAAGATGTGCCGGGCGGTGTTCAGGCCCGGCATCGGCCGACCGAAGAGGAGCCCGGCGAGGCGGTTCCCGGCGAGCACGTCCAGGCGGTGGTCCATGATCAGCGCGGGTGCGTCGGCGACCAGGTCGAGGACGCGCAGCAGCTCCGGCCGGACCCGCCCGCCCGGCGCCTTCGCACGGCGGCGGCGCTGCCGGGCGAGCCGGGAGAGGTGCCCGCGTTCGGTCTCGTCGAGACCGAGGACGCGGGCGAGCGCGTCAAGGACCTGCTCGGAGGGCTGGGTCGCGCGGCCCTGCTCCAGGCGTACGTAGTAGTCGACGCTGACTCCGGACAGGTGCGCGACCTCTTCGCGGCGCAGCCCTTCGACCCGGCGGCGGCTGTCGGTGGGGATGCCGACGGCCGCCGGGTCGACCCGGGAACGCCGGGTCCGCAGGAAGCCCGCAAGATCGTCCATGCCCCCAGTATGGCCTCGGCGGTGCCCGTAAAGGTGGTACTGCCGTTACCAGGAAGTCCCGTCCGACGGAAGAGGCGCCCCTGAACGCCGGGCGCCGCGGCGCCCAGAATCGAAGGCACCCGATCCGAAGGAGTTCACATGAAGACGCTGATCGTCTACGCCCACCCGGAGCCGAAGTCGCTCAACAACTCGCTGAAGGACCTCACGGTGTCCACATTGGAGAGCGCCGGGCACGAGGTACGGGTGAGCGATCTGTACGCGATGAACTGGAAGGCGGTCGTGGACGCCGCGGACTACGGCCCCCACGCCTCGAGTCCGCTGAAGGTCGCCCTGGACTCGGGCCGGGCCTTCGACGCCGGGACGCTCACCCCGGACGTCCTCGCCGAGCAGGAGAAGCTGCTGTGGGCCGACACGATCATCTTCCAGTTCCCGCTGTGGTGGTACACGATGCCCGCGATCCTCAAAGGCTGGGTGGACCGGGTGTTCACCTTCCACTTCGCGTACGGCGTCGGCGAGCACAGCGACACCAGGTACGGCGAGCGCTTCGGCGAAGGCACCCTCGCGGGCAGGAAGGCCCTGCTGTCGGTGACCGCCGGCGGCCCGGAGTCGCACTACACCGCCCGCGGGATCAATGGCCCCATCGACGATCTGCTGTTCCCGATCCACCACGGCATCCTCTACTACCCCGGCATCGAGGTGCTGCCGCCGTTCGTGCTGTACGGCACCGACCGGATGACTGACGAGGAGTACCCGGACGTCGCCAAGGCATGGGAGCAGCGCCTGCTCACCCTGGAGTCGACCGAGCCGATCGCGTTCCGGCGGCAGAACTTCGGTGACTACGAGATCCCCTCGCTGCACCTGAAGGAGGGACTGGAGCCCGCGGGCCGCACGGGCTTCGGGCTGCACGTGCGGGGCTGACCGCGGGCGATAGACAGGACGAACTGGGGCGCGAACCCGAGGAGCAGCCCGAGGGCCGGTGAGCGCCACCGGCCAGGGTGTGCGGGCGGGTTCCTCGGGTGCCCGGTGCCTGCCGTCACGGAAGAGGACGACGGCCGGGCTCTGGTCCTCCTCCGTCAGGCGCCGGCGGGCGGAGGTGTAGGAGATGCCCAGCGACTCGCATAAACGGTCCTTTCCCGGAGCAAGATCAAGAACGGGCCGCGAAAGCGGCCCGGAGCGCCGATCCACTGTCACAACTCGTTCTCACTCAAAAGCGGGTTGTGGCCCATTCTGGGAAATGTTTGTGACAATATCTGGGATCATGACGGACCCTCAAACCGCACTCGCGTCCGACGCCGACGATGTCGAGCGTCACCCCTGCCCCCGCTGTGACGTTCAGTCAGGTTCCCCCTGCCGCTCGCGCTCCGGTGCGGTCGCCGGCACCTATCACACCGGCCGCTTCACGAAGGTGCCCCGGCTGGCGAAACTCCTGCGCGTCCCGACGCCCGCCGACCGCGGCCCGGGTCAGCCGTGGCGGCCGGGGACTCCCGTTCCGGCGGCGATCGATCCGGACACCCCGACCGCGGACATCCGGATCGGATACGCGAGGTGCTCCAGCCTCACCCAGGAACTCCAGTCGCAGCTCGATGCGCTCGCTGCCAAGAACATCCCCCGGGACAAGATCTTCGCCGAAAAGATCAGCACCCGGGTGCGGGTCCGCCCGCAGTTCGAGGCCGCACTCGCCGCCGCACGCGAGATCAAGGCCCACGCCCCGCACTGCCGGGTGATTTTCACGGTGAGCGAGATGAAGAGGCTGGGACGGGACGCAGCCGAACTGACCGCGCTCGCGGACCATCTCACCGCGCACGGCCTGGTGCTGGAGATGCTCGCCGGGCCCCTGGCGGGAATCTACGACCCCACCGGTCCGGGCCGGCTGCTGTTCGGCTTCTTCGCGGCGATGGCGGAGACCGAGCGGGAGAACATCCGCGAGGCCACTCTCGAAGGGCTCGATGCCGCCTCCCGCAAGGGCAAGCACGGCGGCCGGCCGCCGGTCATCACCGACGACATGCTGCACACCGTGCTCCGCCGCCGTACGGGCGGCGAGACCGTCGAGCAGATCCAGCCGGACCTGATCATCCCCACGGGCAGGCGCAAGGGGCAGAATCCCAGCCTGTCGAGCATCTACCGGGCGCTGGCCGAGCACGAGAAGGCCCAGGCATACCCCGAGGCCATCGAGGCGGCGCACGCCGACTTCGCCATCCTCCAGGCCGCCGACGACATCCCTGGGCCCCGCCCGGCCCGCGCCGCCGAACAGACCGTGCAAACCTCGTAAACCCGCTGGTCAAAGCCGTAACGGCGGGGACATGATGGGTCTCTTCCGTGTCGTACAACGAGAGGACCACCCCTCATGGCTCTGCCCCCGCTCAGCCCTGAACAGCGCCGGGCCGCGCTCGACAAGGCCGCCGCAGCGCGCAAGGAACGAGCCGCGGTGAAGGACGCCCTCAAGCACGGCAAGATGTCACTGCGCGAAGTGCTGTCCAGCGACTCCGAGTCGGTAGGCAAGATGCCGGTCCACTCGCTCCTCGCCGCGCTCCCCGGCATCGGCAAGGTCCGGGCCCAGAAGACCCTCACCGAACTGGAGATCTCCGAGAGCCGCCGGGTGCGCGGCCTCGGCAGCAACCAGAAGGAATGCCTCCTCGCGCACTTCGCACCACAAGGCTGACCTGCGACTACCCCACCACGACAGAGGACCCCGGCGATGCCGCCGGGGTCCTCTCACTGTTCAAGATCAATCTCACCGATACTGACTGGTCCGTTGGTCCCCAAGGCCGATGAGTGCGGGCGCCGGGGTGGGGGCAGAACCACCGCCCCGGCGCCCGCCCGCTAAGCCGCCCCCACCAGCGGCGCCTCGCCGCGCGCCACTGCCACCACCCGCGCCTCCACAACCGCCAGCCCCGCCACCGCGGCGAGCAGCACCAGCGTCCCCGCCACCGTCGCCCCCGTGAGGTGCTCACCCAGCAGCAGGACGCCGATGACGGCCGCACTCACGGGCTCAAGCAACGCGATCACCGACACTGTCGCGGACCGGACGACGGCCGCCCCCGCGAAGTAGAGGGTGTACGCGAGCGCCGTGGGCACCGCGGCCACGTACACCAGCAGCCACAGCACGCGCACAGGATCGTTCGTACGCGGCAACAGCCCCTCCGCACCCGCGAATGGCAGCAGGCAGACCGAACAGATCGCGAACGCCCAGGCAGTCGTCGCGAACGGATCCGCCCCTCCGCCGTCACGTCCGAGCCGACGCGTCAGCAGCGTCATGGCGGCGTACCCGGCTGCGGACGCCAGCGCGAACAGCACGCCGGACGGCCGCACCGACGTACCACCGCTGCCCAGCACCAGCACGGCAAGCCCGGTCAACGCACCGGCCACGGTGAGAATTCCGGCGCGCCCCAGGCGCTCCCCCAAGGTGAGCCGCGCGCCGAGCGCGATCAGCACGGGTCCAGCACCCATCGTGACGACTGTGCCGACCGCGAGCCCGGTCGACTGGACGGCCGCGAAGTAGGCGCTCTGGAAGACCGTCAGCCCCAGCCCGGTCACCACGATCCGCGTCAGCCGCCGCCCCCGCGGCTCGGCGGACACGACAGGCACGGCCGCCGGCCCCACCCGGGAACGAAGACGGCCACGCCGCAAGGCCGCGCCGGCCGCCCGAGCGGCCACCAGCAGAACAAGGCCCCCGGCGCAGCGCCAGAAGGACAGGGCCAGCGGCCCGAGATCGCTGGCCAGGAAGGTGAGAGAGGCAGCTGCTCCCGCGGTACCCCACGCCGTTCCGGCAACGACGAGACAGAGCAGACCGCGCCCGGTGGGCAGGCCTGACGAAGGAAGGAAGGAGGAACTCGACACGTGACTTCTCCGCGTGAAGACGGGACACAGGACAGGTGGTCGCTCGGCTCCGCACGCGGGCAGCGACGAACCGCTCGGGAACTGCCCGAGCCCGGTCTTCGTCTTCTGGTGAGCCGCCCGCGTTACGCGGCGGGAGGCGGAAGCACAGTCGAATGCATGATCGGCACCTTAGGGTGCGGTGCTACGGGGTGACAACTCCCCCTCCGCCCGGCGGCGTTCGTCGCCCGCCCCCCGCGGCACCTGGGTGACCGGATCACCCACAGCAGGGCCGCCCGCGACAGGCCCACTCGGCCCCTTGGGTGCCGAGGACTGCGCGATGAACGCACCGATGAGCACCACCGCTCCGCCGGCGATCTGCGGGGCGGACAGGTGCTCCCGCAGGAGCACCCACGCCAACACCGTCGCGATGACCGCCTCCAGACACGCGACCACCCCGGCCACCTGCGGCGACAGCCTCCGCACGGACACCACACCCGTGACATAGGCGACGACTGTGGCGACGAGCACGATCCAGCCCAGCAACAGCGCGGCCGGCACCTCGCTGCCCCCCATGTCCGCGTCGTTGGCGAGCAGCGACCACTGCATGCCCCACGGCCGCGCGACGACGGTCAGCACCGCCGCGCCGATCAGCAGTCCGTACGCGATGACGCCGAGCGGATCGGCCGCGTCGTCGCCACTGGCGCTCTGATCGGAGAGGACGAAGTAGCCGACCTGGCAGCACGCCGCGCCGAGCGCGAGCACCAGGCCGAGTACGTCGAAGCTCAGGCCCGCCCACACCTCCACGACGCACGCGAGACCGCCGACAGCGAGGACGACCCCGACCGCGGCGGACCGGGTCACCGGCCGGCGCTGGACGAAGCGGACCCAGCCGAGGACCAGCGCCGGGGCCAGATATTCGATGAGCAGCGCCACGCCCACGGGGATCCGGGAGAGGGAAGCGAAGTAGAAGGCCTGGACGCCGGCGACCGCCAGCAGGCCGAATCCGGCCAGCAGTGCGGGTTTACGGTGCAGTAGGTCGCGGTGACGCCAGGCCACCGGCAGCATGATGAGCGCGGCGCCCGTCACGCGCAGCCACACCACGTGCAGCGGGTCGAGTCCTGCTTCGATCAGCGGCTTGGCCGCTACACCCGAACCACCGAATGCGAGCGCCGAAACCAGGGCAAGTCCCAGGCCGGCGCTCTTCCCCTGAGACTGAGACGACGTGCGCATCGGCACATCATGCCAGCCGGGGTCAGGAGCGTCATCCTGGTGACACCTGTTGAGACAGCCCGTTCAAGCGCCGGCCAGTACGTCCGTGTCCACCCCGGCGCGCCGGAGGACTTCGACCGCCCGGCAGGTCCGGATCCGCAGCCAGTGCGGCAAGCAGGTCGAGACCGCCAGCGTGCAGATCGCCGCGGGCGCACTGATCGCCGCGGGCGCCGGCCCGGGTCAGGGCGCCTTCCATGGCCGACACGGCGGAGGGCGACCAGCCCGCCACGGCACCCTCCCCGGCCGGGGGCGCGGTGCCGGACCCCTCCACGGCACCGTTCCGGCGCAGCCCGTAGCCGATGCTGCGCTGCACGAGATGGCCGAGCACCTTGGCCACCTGCGGGCCGCCGTCGAAGGCGTCCCTCACCTCGAGGTCGAGTTCCATCGCCGAGTGGAGCAGATGGGCGGTGTCGATCTGCCGGTCCCCGTCACGCAGCCCCCGCCTCCGTGCGCCTGCCACCGTTGAGGCCAGCTCCGCGGTGAGCCCGGCCTCGAAGTCTGCACGGAGGGGAGCGGTCTGCTGAGGAATTTCCGGGGTACGGACTTGCACACTTCCCACCCCATCAGCCACCACGGACGAAGGCATCCGCGTCGGGGAGCATCCGGGCATCCCACTGCGGGTGGGCAGCCCCTTCCCGCCCCTCCTCCTTACGGATGAGGCTTACGGTGCGGGGGATCAGCCCTCGTCAGCGAGGATCAGGTAGAGCTTCTTGCGGGACTCGTTGATGACGGCGAGAGCCTTCTGCCGCTGCTCGGCGGAGCCTGTCTTCCAGACCTGCCCGAAGGCCTCCATCAGGCCGAACCCGGCCTGGCGGATCTCGTTCATCGACTCCCAGTCGACACCGCGTCCCGCTTCCTCCCAGGGAGCCTGCGGCCCCGCCTCGGCCTCGGTGCGTCCGACGTCGGTGAGCGTGAACAGCTTCTTCCCGCCGTCGCTCTCACTGACGATCAGGCCCTCGTCCTCGAGCAGTTGGAGCGTGGGATAGACCGACCCGGGACTGGGCCGCCACGCCCCGCCACTGCGCTCGCCGATCTCCTGAATCATTTCGTAGCCGTGCATCGGCCGGTCGGTGAGCAGCGCGAGGATCGACGCGCGTACGTCGCCCCGCCGCGCCCGACCCCTCGGCCCGCCCCTCCCTCGCCCGCCGCCACCCCACGGCCCCCCGAACGGCGGCCCGAAGGGGCCGAAGGCGGCACGCCGCCCTTCGGAGTCACCCCGACCGGGACGGCCGGGCCCGCAGTCTCCATGTCCATGTGAACGCATCGCTACGCTCCTTCATCGTCGATCTGTTGCGATGCTTCAACGATATATCGGTAACGGGGCTCCGGCAAGCATGAAAGAGGCCAGCAGCCCGGAATTGGCCTTGGCCTGCGGCGTTGTTCCGCCTCTAGGTTCATGTCCATGCAGATTCGAATCGTCGACGCCTTCACTAGCCGCCCCTTCTCGGGCAATCCCGCCGGCGTCGTGCTGCTGGACTCCGACACGTTCCCCGACGACGCGTGGCTCCAACAGGTGGCCGCCGAGGTGAACCTCTCGGAGACGGCCTTCGCGCACCCGCTCCCCGCGGGCAGCGACGCCGACTGGGCGTTGCGCTGGTTCACTCCCACCACCGAGGTCGACATGTGCGGGCACGCGACCCTCGCCACCGCCCACGTCCTGCACACCACGGGCGAAGCGACGGCCACCATGCGCTTCTCGGCGCTCTGCGGTCTCCTGACCGCCACCGTCCAGGACAGCGGCGCACTCACCCTCGACTTCCCCACCGCGTCGCTGACGGAGGTGCCGGTCCCGGCCGGCGTCGGTGAAGCCCTGGGCGCCGAGGTCCTCTCGGCCCACGACACCGGAGCGCACATCGGCGACCTGCTGGTCGAGCTGGCCGACGAGGCGTCAGTACGGGCGCTGACGCCGGACTTCTCGGCGCTGGTGGCCCACTCCGAGCGGGGCATCATCACGACCGCCGCCGCCGAAAGCCCCTCCCGGGGCTACGACTTCGTCTCGCGCGGCTTCTTTCCCCGGGTCGGTATCGACGAGGACCCGGTGACCGGGAGCGCCCACACGGCCCTCGCGCCCTTCTGGTCGGCGCGACTCGGCCGCGACGAACTGATCGGGCTCCAGGCGTCCGCCCGCTCCGGCCTGGTCGCCACGTCACTGCGCGGCGCCCGCACCCTGCTGACCGGCAAGGCAGTCACCGTCATCGACGGCGAACTGCTCGCCTGAACTGCGTCCGCCGGATGTTCCAGCCGCATCAGGCAGTCGGCAGCCACCCGACCCTTCCCGCGAGCAGCGCGTACCCGACGAAGGCCCCGACATCGAGCAGCGTGTGGGCCACGACGAGCGGCCCGATGCGCCCCCATCGCCGGTAGAGCAGCACGAAGACCGCGCCCATGACCATGTTGCCGATGAAGCCGCCGATGCCCTGATACAGGTGATAGGAGCCGCGCAGCACCGAGCTCGCCGCCAGCGAAGCCGTGGGCGACCGCCCCAGCTGGTCGAGTCTGCGCAGCAGATATCCGACGACGATCACTTCCTCCAGCACCGAGTTCTGCAGTGCGGAAAGGATCAGTACGGGGAACTTCCACCACACCGGCGGCAGCGATTCCGGCACGACCGTGAGATTGAACCCCGCCTCGATCGCCACCAGATAGAAGGCAAGTCCGGCGCTGCCGATGCCGGCCGCGACCAGCGTGCCGCGACCGAGATCCGGCCACGGTCGCGTCCGGTCGAACCCGATCGCCCGCAGCCCCGCCCCCTCCCGCAGCAAGAGATACGCGACGAGCGCGACGGGCACCAGCGCCGAGGTGATACCGAACAGCTGCCAGGCGAGATCCAGCCAAGGCCGGCCCGGCGTGTACGAGCCGTTGAGTTTGGCCGCCTGGTCCTTGAGGCCGCCCGGCTTGGTGAGCGCCCCGACAAAGCTGATCAGGGAGGACACCCCGCTCGCACCCAGCGAGAGCCCGAGCACGATCAGGAGCTCGGCCCGGAGCACCCGTCGCGTCACCCCTTGTTGTCCGGGATGAGAATCGGCCGCCCGCCCCACGTCTGCCCGCACACCAGCCTCCACTTCCGCGCCACCGCCTCGTTCTCGACCGCGCCATGTCATGGCAGGGAATCCGTTCCGGATCTCGACGAGGAGGCTCCACTGCCGTGGGACGTCACAGCTTGCCCGACGGCGAGGCGCAGGGCAGCATCAGGCCCGGTCCCTCGCAGCGCCGGCGCTCCCTCACCCCCGGGCCGGGAACCCCACCGGCCAGGTGTGGACAGGGTCGCCCTGGTGCATCAGCTCGCTGTAGCGGCGCGTGGTGGCGGCCAGCGCCACCTCACGCTCCAGACCCGCCGCGAGCGCGCGGTGGTACGTATCCACCTGCCAGGACGCACCGTTGACGCGCCGCCTGCACCGCTGCTCGATGACGCCGAGGTAGTAGTCGCGGTCCGCGGGCTCGATGCCCCACGCGTCGAGACCGGCCGCGGCGAGCGGCAGCAGCTCGTCCCGTACGAGCTTGACGGCAGGCACCCGCACGGTCCCGCCGGAACGGCCCGGCCTCGGCCAGACGATCTCGGCGTCGATGCCGTGGCGGCAGGCGGTGTCGAAATTCTCCTTGGCGGCCTCGAAGGGCAGCCGCTTCCACACCGGCCGCGCGTCCTCGGCGAGAGCGCGGACCAGGCCGTAGTAGAAGGCCGTGTTGGCGATCACGTCCGTGACCGTCGGCCCGGCCGGCAGCACCCTGTTCTCCACCCGCAGATGCGGTACGCCGTCCGCGAGCCCGTACACGGGCCGGTTCCAGCGGTAGACCGTCCCGTTGTGCAGCACCAATTCCTGGAGTCGCGGCACCCCTCCGTCGTCCAGGACGAGCATCGGGTCCTCGTCGTCGCAGATCGGCAGCAGCGCCGGGAAGTAGCGCAGGTTCTCCTCGAAGAGTTCGTACGCAGAATCGATCCAGCGCTCGCCGAACCAGGTCCGGGGCCGCACGCCCTGCGCCTGCAGCTCGGGCGGACGGGTGTCCGTGGCCTGCTGGAAGAGCGGCGGACGTGACTCCCGCCAGAGCTCATGGCCGAACAGGAAGGGCGAGTTGGCGCCCATGGCGATCTGCACTGCCGCGACGGCCTGCGCCGCGTTCCACACGTCCGCGAATCTGGCCGGGGTCACCTGGAGGTGCAACTGCACCGACGTACACGCCGCTTCGGGTGCGATGGAGCTGAACGTGCAGGTCAGCCGCTCCACTCCGCTGATGTCCAGCGTGAAGTCCTCACCGCGCGCGGCGACGATCTGGTCGTTGAGCAACTGGTAGCGGTCGACGTCGGAGAGATTCGCCGGAACCAGGTCCTGTCGTCCGAGCGTCGGCAGAATTCCGATCATCACAATGCCCGCGTCGACCTCGGTGGCCTTTCGGTGGGCATATCCGAGCCCCGTCCGCAGTTCTTCCGCCAGCTGATCGAGAACCCGCCCGCCCAGCCGATGGGGGGCGATGTTCACTTCCAGGTTGAACATCCCGAGTTCGGTCTGGAAATCATGGCTGGCGATACGCTCCAGGACTTCCGCGTTCATCATCATCGGCATGCCGTCGGCCCCGGCGAGATTCAGCTCTATCTCAAGCCCCATGAGGTTCTTGGGCCGGTCGAAGCGCTTCTCCGCCAGTAGCCTCTCCAGCCCCGTCAGACACAGCTGGAGTTTGTGCCGGTACCTCTGGCGATCGGACAGATCGAAGCCGCCTGCCACGACCTTCTCCCCCATCGGAGCATCCCTCCTCGAGTGGGCTGCCCACCGGGTGGGGCCCTTACGTCACGGTCGATGATGCCCAGACAGACTGATCAGTAACGTCCCACAGCGATCGGGTAAGGAGTACGCTCGCTGCACTGCTCCAGCGGCACATTTGTGAGCGATCACGAAATTCCCCAGGTGAGGCGGGTTCCGCGTCACGTAATTCCCCACCCCCGCGGTCACGTAATTCCCCATGGGGACGACGGACGCAGCGGGTAGTGGTCCTGGCCGTCGAGATGACGGACGCTTCCTCGATCAGTGGTTCGAGGTCGAGGGAAGCGCACGATGGCAAGGAGAACGTTCAACGTGGTCGATGTGACCGAGATCTATGTCCACTGGTACGCGGGCCGCTCCAAGAGCGAGCTGGCCGCGTCGCTGGGACTGGACCGCAAGACGATCAGGAAGTACCTGGCCCCGGCGGAGGCCGCCGGGATGGCCCCGGGCGGGGCGGCGATGGCCGCGGAGGACTGGGCCTCTCTGATCAAGGGCTGGTTCCCCGAGCTCGCCGATGCCCGGTTGCGGCAGGTGACCTGGCCCGAGATCGACAAGCACCGTGATTACATCAAGAGCCTGCTGGGGACGGTGACCGTCGCCACGATCCACCAACGGCTGCGGGACGAGAACGAGTTGGTGGTTTCGGTGTCGTCGCTTCGGCGGTGGATATCGGCGACGCTGCCCGAGGAGACCCGTCGCTCTCAGGTCACGGTCCTGCGCGACGAGATCGAGCCGGGGCTGGAGGCTCAGATCGACTACGGCTTCCTTGGCCAGTGGATCAACCCGCGGAGCGGGAAGCGGCACCGGATCTGGGCGTTCGTGATGGTGCTGCCGTGCTCGCGGCACATGTTCGTCCGCCCGGTGATCCACCTGGACCAGCACTCCTGGACCGAATCCCACGTCGAAGCCTTCAGATTCTTCGGCGGCGTCCCGCAGCGGCTGGTGCCCGACAACCTGAAGACCGGGGTGGACAAGCCCGACCTCTACGACCCTAAAATCAACAAAGCGTATGCCGAACTCGCGGCCCATTACGGTGCGTTGGTAGATCCAGCCCGCGCTCTGAAGCCAAAAGATAAACCGCGCGTCGAGCGCCCTATGCCCTATATACGTGATTCCTGGTGGCGGGGCCGGGAGTTCTTCTCGCTCGAGCAGATGCAGGCCGAGGCCATCCGGTGGTGCACCGAAGTCGCCGGTCAGCGGCAGTGCCGCCCGCTGGGCGGGGCCGCCCCGGCCTCGGTTTTCGAGGCCGTCGAGGCGTCCACGCTGCTGCCGCTGCCGAAGACCCCGTTCGTGCTCGCGAAGTGGTCGACGGCCACCGTCGGCCCGGACATTCACATCAAGGCCGGCCGCACCCTCTACTCGGTGCCGTGGAAACTGATGGGCAAGCGGGTCGACGTCCGCTCGACCGCGACCTTCGTGCAGGTCTTCCACGACGGCGAACTGGTCAAGACCCACGGGGCACTTGAGCAGGGCAAGCGCACCCATGCCAGCGACTACCCGCCGGAGAAGATCGCTTTCCACATGCGGACCCCGACCTGGTGCCGGACCCAGTCCGCGCAGGTCGGCACGGCCTGCCGCGAGGTGGTCGATGGGCTGCTGGAGGTCAACGCGCTCTATCGGCTCCGCGCCGCCCAGGGGATCCTCGGCCTGCGCAAGAAGTACGGCGAGGGCAGGCTGGAGGCCGCCTGCGCCAAGGCGACCCTGGTCGGCGACCCGTCCTATCGCACGATCAAGGGCATCCTCGTCGCCGGCACCGAGACCGAGCCGGCCCCCGAATCCTCCGGCGATGGCGGAGCCGCCGCCTTCCTGCACGGACCTCAGCGGCTCTTCGCGACCGCGACACCCCCGACATGACGAACGACGACCGTGATGACCACCGTCACGAAGAAGGAGTGGCGTGATGAGCATCATGGACACCGCCCTGCGGGACGCGCTTCGCGCGCTGAAGCTCTCGGGCATGCTGGAAACTCTCGACGCCCGCCTCTCGCAGGCCCACGGCGGCGAGCTCGGCCACCTGGAGTTCCTCCAGATCCTCTGCCAGGACGAGATCACCCGCCGGGAGACCGTCGCCTTCCAACGGCGCCTGACCCGGGCGAAGTTCGAGCAGCAGGTCACCTTGGAGGAGTTCGACTTCGCGGCCTCCCCGAAGATACCCGCGGCCCAGGTCCGCGACCTTGCGGCACTGCGCTGGCTGCACACCGGCGAGTCCGTAATTTTGTTCGGGCCGGTCGGCGTTGGGAAGACACACGTCGCCCAGGCACTCGGACATATGGCGATCCGCCAGGGCGCCAACGTCCGCTTCGCCAAGACCAGCCGGGTTCTGGCCGACCTGGCCGGCGGCCACGCGGACCGCACCTGGGACCGCCGACTGCGCGAACTGGTACGGCCCGACGTGCTCATCCTGGACGACTTCGCGATGCGCCAGCTGACCGCGGCCCAGGCCGACGACCTCTACGAGCTGGTCTCCGAGCGGCAGGGCCGGTCGCTGATCCTGACCAGCAACAGGGCGCCGAGCGACTGGTATCCGCTCTTCCCCAACCCCGTCGTCGCCGAGTCCCTCCTGGACCGGCTCATCAACACCAGCCATCAGGTGATCATGAACGGTCCCAGCTACCGCCCCAACAAGCGGCCCCGCGCAGGCGTCACCGACAAGACAAACAAGCCCTCGATCAAGTAGACATGGACGAGGCCAGGACCTGGGGAATTACGTGACGCTGAGCCCGGGGAATTACGTGATCGTCCACACATTCACTCGGCATGCGGCAGAATGCAGATACCACCGGCCCCCTAGTGAAAAAGGCCGACGAGATTCAGCCTACCGCGCGCGTCGGAACTTGCGAGGCCACGATGCCTGCAGCCTCGCTGAATGGGGAGATTCTCCGCAGGAGAAAGACCTGATTCCGCCTTGCCTGTAATGCCGGCGACGGCTAGCCGAAACATCGCGTGAACGCGTGTCGTATAAACTCTGCAAACGAGGCAGAGAGTCGGCGCCCGGCCATCGTTCCCCGGCCCCCCTCTGACCCCGCACGCAGACAGCGCCGTCCGCACCACCCACGCATCAACGTGTCTCCGAAGTGAGAGGCGACCCACCATGCCGCTGCTTGTTTCCCCGGCTCCCGCGCCCGCCCTGCGCAGCGTCCTCGCGGCACTGGGGTCCCCCACTGCCGTACGAGAGGCCCGTCCCCCGGCCCTCCGTGCGGCCCAGGGACCCCTCAGCCCCGAACTCCCGCTCCCCATCCACGTACTGGACCGGATCATCCCGTCGGGCCGGCCCCCGCGCACCCGCCTGACCGGCTGGCGCTTCCTGATCCGCAGCGGCGAGGACACCGTGGCTGCCGCCGACACCATGCTCACGCCCGACGGCTGGACTTTCTCCCACTTCTGCGAGGGGCCGTACGTCACCTCCAGCGAACGCGCGCTCCGACAGGCCGAGGCGATGACCGCGTGCTATCAGCCTCGTCTGCTCTCCGTGCCGGAGCTCTACATGCTCACCCTGTGGCTGCACCGCGGCCCCGAAACCGACACCGCCCCGGCGGATGCCGACGTCATGCCCCTCCCGACCGACCTGCTGGTGCCCCTGGCGCCGGCCCCGCCCGGGATCGCCTCCCACCTCCCGCACCGGGTGGCGGATCTGCTGCCCGTCCTGACGCACCGGCTCACCCCCCGGACCGCCCCACCCCTCCTCAGCCAGCCCGCCTGACAACTGCGGAGAGAATGCTCTGCGGCGCCCCCTGCGCGCCGCCCCTGTGCCCCGTGCCCGCCCCGGTCACGGGGCACAGCGCCCCCATCCGGACTAGTCCGTACCGGTCACATCGAACCACCCGAAGGGACACCCCAGTTGAGCTGAACCGTCCGCACGGGTGACACGTCTTTAATCAGTAAGGAGAGCTGCCGTGAAATCCCTGCGGATTGACGCCCGTAGGGCAACACTGGGACCAGACCGATTGATACGGGGGGCGGTCATGAACACCGCATCGAGCCGCAGGACACTCAACACACCGCAGCGAAAGAACCCTTCCATGTGCCAGCACCAGCCAGCCTGCCCGTCCGCCCAATCCGCCGATCGGGAGGCCGCCCATCTCGTGGCGCACCACCCGGAGCAGGGCTGGAGCCTGCTGTGCAACGGAGTTGTCGTCTTCGAGGACACCGGTGAGCTGCTGCCGGACGGGCGCATCATCGCCCCGCACCGCCCGGTGGCCGTGGCCACGGCCGCCTGAGCCGATACGCAGACACGCAGACACGAAAAGGGGCCGGCCCGGAGGAATCCTCCGAACCGGCCCCGACGCTTGTCCGCGTCGCCTGACGCCGCAGCGTCCTTCGCAGGTCAGTTGTCGTACGCGTCCAGCGGCGGGCACGAGCAGACGAGGTTACGGTCACCGAACGCACCGTCGATCCGGCGCACCGGCGGCCAGTACTTGTCCGCGGCCGAGACTCCGGCCGGGAACACCGCCTCCTCGCGGCTGTACGCGTGCTCCCACGCACCACCGAGCGCGGCCGCCGTGTGCGGCGCGTTGCGCAGCGGGTTGTCGTCCGCAGGCCACTCGCCCGAGGCGACCCGCTCGATCTCACCGCGAATGGCGATCATGGTGTCGCAGAAGCGGTCGATCTCGGCGAGGTCCTCGCTCTCCGTCGGCTCGATCATCAGCGTCCCGGCGACCGGGAACGACATGGTGGGCGCGTGGAAGCCGTAGTCGATGAGGCGCTTGGCGATGTCGTCCACGCTGACGCCGGTCGACTTCGCCAGCGGCCGCAGATCGACGATGGCCTCGTGCGCCACCAGCCCGTTCGGACCGGTGTAGAGCACGGGGTAGTGCGGCTCCAGGCGCTTGGCGATGTAGTTCGCCGCGAGGACCGCGACCTGCGTCGCCCGCTTGAGCCCCTCGCCGCCCATCAGGCGTACGTACGCCCACGAGATCGGCAGGATGCCCGCTGAGCCCCACGGCGCGGCCGAGATCGGCCCGACGCCCGTCTCGGGGCCGGCCGACGGCTGGAGCGGGTGGTTGGGCAGGTACGGCGCGAGGTGCGCCCGTACACCGACGGGGCCGACGCCGGGGCCGCCGCCGCCGTGCGGGATGCAGAAGGTCTTGTGCAGGTTCAGGTGGGAGACGTCGCCGCCGAACTTGCCCGGCTTCGCCAGACCCACCAGGGCGTTCAGGTTCGCGCCGTCGACGTAGACCTGGCCTCCGGCCTCGTGCACCGTCGCGCAGATGTCCGCGACGTGTTCCTCGAACACACCGTGCGTGGAGGGGTAGGTGATCATCAGCACCGACAACTCGTCGCGGTGCTGCTCGATCTTGGCGTGCAGGTCCTCGACGTCGACCTCGCCGTCCTCACGGGTCTTGACGACGACGACCTTCATGCCGGCCATGACGGCGCTCGCCGCGTTCGTGCCGTGCGCCGACGACGGGATCAGGCACACCGTGCGCTGCGTGTCGCCGTTGGCGCGGTGGTAGGCCCGTACGGCCAGCAGGCCCGCGAGCTCGCCCTGCGAACCGGCGTTGGGCTGGATCGACACGGCGTCGTAGCCGGTGACCTCGGCGAGGCGCTCCTCCAGCTCGTGGATGAGCGTCAGGTACCCGTGCGCCTGATCGACCGGCGCGAAGGGGTGCACGGCGCCGAACTCCGGCCAGGTGACCGGCTCCATCTCCGTGGTCGCGTTCAGCTTCATCGTGCAGGAGCCGAGCGGGATCATGCCGCGGTCCAGCGCGTAGTCACGGTCGGCGAGTTTGCGCAGGTAGCGCAGCATCGCCGTCTCCGAGCGGTGCTGGTGGAAGACCGGGTGCGTGAGGTAGTCGTCGGTGCGCAGCAGGCCCTCGGGCAGCGCCTCGCCCACCGATGCGTCCAGCGCCTCGATGTCGGCCTCGACGCCGAAGGCGGCCCATACGGCGGCGACCTGTGCGCGGGCTGTCGTCTCGTCGCAGGCGACGGAGACATGGTCGGCGTCGGTCAGACGCAGGTTGACACCGCCCTCACGGGCGGCGGCGACGACCGCGGCCGCCCGGCCCGGGGCCCGTACCGTCAGCGTGTCGAAGTACGCGTCGTGCACGACCTCGGCGCCGCCGGCCCGCAGGCCGGCGGCGAGCAGCGTCGCGTACCTGTGCGTTCGGCGGGCGATGCCGCGCAGCCCGTCCGGGCCGTGGTAGACGGCGTACATCCCGGCCATCACGGCAAGCAGCACCTGCGCGGTGCAGATGTTGCTGGTGGCCTTCTCGCGGCGGATGTGCTGCTCACGCGTCTGCAACGCCAGCCGGTATGCCTTGTCGCCGTCCGCGTCGACCGAGACACCGACGAGCCGCCCGGGCAGGCTGCGCGCGAACTTCTCGCGTACGGCCATGAACCCGGCGTGCGGACCGCCGAACCCCATCGGCACACCGAAACGCTGGGTGGTGCCCACCGCGATGTCCGCGCCCAGCTCGCCGGGCGAGGTCAGCAGGGTCAGGGCCAGCAGGTCGGCGGCCACGGTGACGACCGCTCCGAGCTCGTGCGCCTGCTCCACGACGGGCTTGATGTCGCGCACCGCACCCGAGGCGCCCGGGTACTGGAGCAGCACACCGAAGACGCCACGCTCGGCCGCCTCGGCCGGGATGCCCTGCGACAGGTCGGCGACAACGACCTCGACCCCGGTGGGCTCGGCACGGGTCTCGATGACCGCGACGGTCTGCGGGAGGGTGTCGGAGTCGATCAGGAATACGCCGTTCTTGACCTTGCCGACACGGCGTGAGAGTGCCATCGCCTCGGCGGCGGCGGTGCTCTCGTCCAGCAGCGAGGCGCCCGAGGTCGGCAGTCCGGTCAGCTCGGCGACCATGGTCTGGAAGTTGAGCAGCGCCTCGAGGCGGCCCTGCGAGATCTCCGGCTGGTAGGGCGTGTACGCCGTGTACCAGGCCGGGTTCTCCATGACATTGCGCAGGATCACCGGCGGCGTGAAGGTTCCGTAGTAACCGAGGCCGATCATCGGGGCGAGCACCTGGTTGCGGTCGGCGAGGGTGCGGAGTTCGGCCAGCACCTCGGCCTCCGTGCGGGCGTCCGGCAGGCTGAGCGCCTCGGCGCTTTTGATGACGTCGGGCACCGCGGCCGCGGTCAGCTCGTCGAGCGAGCCGTAACCGACCTGGGCAAGCATCTTGGCCTGAGCCTCGGCATCGGGCCCGATGTGGCGCTGTTCGAAGGGGATGCCACGCTCAAGCTGTTCGAGCGGAATGCGGTTTGCGGTCATCTGCGGAAGGCCTCCTGGTCTGACACGACCTGCGAGGGGCACCACGGCACGGGTGCCCGGACGGCCTCCCCCTCTGTCATCTCAACCTGAGAGCTTCACCGGAAGACCGTCGGGGGTCGTTCCGGCTTTCACCGTCGGTGAGGAAGGGACCCGCGGCGGACTGTGGCCTTTCCCAGCACCTGTCCGTGCGACGCCCGCCCTGCTTTCCAGAGTGACCTCAACCGTGCGGTACGGGGGCCTGAGAGATTCCGGGGAGGATTTGCTCCTTCGGCGCCCCCGGCATGTTCACCGGAGGACTCTCCCGCACGGGGTCAGCAGCCATGAGCCAGCCTACCAGCGAGCCCCGCCGCCGTTCCCTCGAGTGGCCGAGGCCACAGATGTGCACTTTCGTAGTCTGTACGGGGAGCAGCTGCGATCAGTTGGAGGGACCGTGCAGACCGACATCGATCCGCGCAGCCTGATCGGCCGCAAGGCGTTCGACCGCAAGGGCACCAAGATCGGCACAGTGGACGAGGTGTACCTCGACGACGCCACTGGAGTACCCGAGTGGGCAGCCGTACGCACCGGCCTCTTCAGCCGGGACGCCTTCGTTCCCCTGGAGCCCAGCGAGGTCGTGAACGACACTCTGCGGGTCCCCTACGAGCGGGCACTGATCAGGGACGCCCCCGACTTCGGGGTCGGCCGCCATCTCTCCCCCGAGCAGGAACTCCAGCTCTACCACCACTACGGGCTCGATGTCTCCGCACCTCCTGTCCCCGACCGCGACTTCGGCAGGCTGGCCGGCGAGGATTCCGGCTGATCCGCGGCGCCGGCCACCAGCGGAAGTGGATCCGACGGCGCCAGATCCGGGTCGTCCACTGTGAACGTCCGGACGCGCCCGGGCGCCGACGTCGGCTCCTCGAAGCGCACCGTCACCCGCCCGACGCCGCTGCCCTGCACCCACCCCGCCCCGTACTCCGCATGGCACACGTCCTGCCCGGCCCGCCACCGGCGCTCCGGCGGCGGGCCGGGCGCCGCCGCTCCCACTGCCTCCTGGTGCCCGACCGGCCGGGCCGCCCCGGCGTCCTCCGCCGCCCCGGCCTCGTCACGGGCCTGGGCCGACGCGCGCTCACCGGCGGCCTGGGCGAAGAGGTCTTCCTGGGTGAAATCCGCGAGCCCGCTGACGCCCACACCCAGCAGCCGCACACCGCCCGTGGTGTCCACCGACTCCAGGAGGCGTCCGACTGCCTCCCGCACCACAGCGGGGTCGTCGGTGGGCCCGCGCAGCGTCTCGGAGCGGGTGAGGGTGGAGAAGTCGTATCTGCGTACCTTCAGGACCACCGTCCTGCCGGAGCGGCGGGCAGCCCGCAACCGCTGCACGCACCGGTCCGACAGCCGCCCGACCTCGGCCCTGACCCGGACCCTGTCGTGCAGGTCCACCTCGAAGGTGTCCTCGACGGACACCGACTTCGCATCCCGTTCAGCCACCACGGGCCGGTCGTCGTAACCGACCGCCATCCGGTGCAGCGAGAGGCCGTGTGCCTTGCCCAGCAGCCGTATCAGCTCGTCCTCGCCCGCCTCCGCCAGATCGGCGACTGTCGCCATGCCGGCCCGCCGCAGGTGCTCGCCGGTGGCGGGTCCCACTCCGGGCAGGGTACGGACCGGCAGGGGCCCCAGGAGCTCCCGCTCGGTCCCCGGCTCGATGAGCACCAGGCCGTCGGGCTTGGCCTGCTCAGAGGCGATCTTCGCGAGCATCTTGGAGCCCGCGAGCCCGACCGAACCGGTGAGCCCGGTGACCGCCCGGATATCCGCCCGCAGCAGCTCTCCGGCCCGACGGGCCGAGGCCGAGTCGTCCGCCACACCACCCGCCTCCAGGTCGACGAAGGCCTCGTCCAGACTCAGCGGCTCCACCAAGGGAGACAACCGGGCGAGCAGCTCCATGACCTGTTCGCTCACCGACCGGTAGAGCGCGAAGCGAGGCATCAGATACGCCGCGTTGGGACACAATCGCCGGGCCTGCGCCACCGGCATGGCGGAGTGCACCCCGAAAACCCTGGCCTCGTACGAAGCGGTGGCAACGACTCCCCGGGTGCCGATTCCGCCGACCACCACCGGTTTCCCGCGCAGGCTCGGCTTCGACGCCTGCTCCGCGGCTGCGTAGAAGGCATCCATGTCCAGATGCAGGATGGTCGGTTCGGCTCTCACACCACCGATGCTGCCGCACACCACTGACAATCGGCGCCCGGCACGGTGCCGCCGTCGCCGCAGGGCTCAGACGGGGCCTTGTCGTCAGACTGCTTTGTTGCGGCGTCGTGCGAGTTCGTCGGTGGGATTTCGCCCGATCAGGGTCTCGCCGGTGTCGATGCGCTCGCCGTGCAGCTGCGACAGCGCGCTCTCCACGTCCTGCCACACCACGCCCACCGCGATCCCGAAGACGCCCTGGCCGCCCTGGAGCAGTTCGACCACCTCGTTCGGCGACGAGCACTCGTAGACCGTGGCGCCGTCGCTCATGAGCGTCATGCGCTCCAGGTCCTGGAAACCGCGGGCCCGAAGATGCTGGACGGCGGCGCGAATGTTCTGCAGCCCGACACCAGTGTCCAGGAAACGCTTGACGATCTTGAGTACGACCACGTCGCGGAAGCTGTAGAGACGCTGCAGGCCCGAACCGTTGGCCGACCGTACGCTCGGCTCGACCAGCCCCGTCCGCGCCCAGTAGTCGAGCTGCCGGTAGGTGATTCCGGCCGCCGCGCACGCCGTGGGCCCCCGGTAGCCGACGCTCTCACCGCTCCCGTCGCTCTCACCGCGTTCGGACTCCGTAGTCCCGCCCATGGCCGACGTCACGCTCTGCCGCCCCACCCGGGGGTCGGCCGCGCTGCCGTAAAGCGGATACGGCCCACCCGCCGCCGTACCGTCGCCGCTGCTTCTCACGCCGACCTCCGTCCTTGACCTGCCCTGTCGACGGTAGGCAGTCACCCGGGGTGCGTCAACGATCGCCACACTCGGCACGCCGAGTGATAATCACCCTGAGAGTGGTTTTGCGTGCCCCACTTCGGGGAAACCGTGCCCGAATGCGCGGATACTGACCGGCGCACAGCTCACTGGCTGTTGGTCCCGAAGTCCTCGGGCGAGATCTGGTCGAGGAACTCGCGGAACTTCTCCACCTCGTCCTCCTGCTCGTCGGGAATCGCGATCCCCGCATCGTCCAGCACACCGTCGCTGCCGTAGATCGGCGTTCCGGTGCGCAGGGCCAGCGCTATGGCATCCGACGGCCTCGCACTCACTTCGACTCCACTGGCGAAGACCAGTTCGGCGTAGAAGACCCCTTCCCGAAGGTCGGTGATGCGCACTTCGGTGAGCTCCTGGCCGACCGCTTCCAGAACATCCTTGAAGAGGTCATGGGTCAGCGGCCTGGCAGGAGCCATGCCCTGCTGGGCGAAGGCGATGGCAGTCGCCTCGCCCGGCCCGATCCAGATGGGGAGGTACCGATCGCCTCCCACTTCACGCAGGAGCACGATCGGCTGGTTGGAGGGCATTTCCACCCGGACACCTACGACGTCGAGCTCGTTCACACAGCAACCCTAGGACGTGGCTGGCAGGTTTGGGTAGTCGGGCTCCTCCAAGCTCAGTGCAGCCGCACACCCAGTGCAGTCTGAATGAGGACCGAATGGAGCCTTACGGACAGTTCGGCCAGCTCCTTGGCAGTGGCTTCCGCATGGGCTCTGGTCTGCGGGTTCCGGTGCCGGCGCAGCGGAGCAACCACCTGCTCGACCAGGCCCGCCTCGCGGTCTGCGGCGGCTTTCACTCCGCGCAGATGCCTCGGCTCCAGGCCGAACCTGCCGAATTCGGCCACCAGCCCGGCCACCGTGACCGCATCGGCGTCGTACCCGCCCTCCGGGAGGGAGACGATCAGGCCGTACGACTCCCACTCGCCGAGCTCCTCCTCGCTCACTCCGGCGGCCGCCAGAAGCTCCGAGCGGCCGATCCGAGCGGCGGTCGGCCGCTCGGCCCCGCTCGCCGGCGCACCGCCTTCGCGTGGTTCGCCCGTTCCGCCGCCGACCGGCAGTGGCGGCGCCTGCTCGCCGCGCTCCAACGCGTCGAGATGGTCGCGAATGACCTTGAGGGGAAGATAGTGATCGCGCTGCATACGCAGCACCTGGGCCAGTCTCTCGACGTCGAGGGGACTGAACTTGCGGTATCCGGACGGCGTCCGCTGCGGCTCGACGAGCCCCTCGCTCTCCAGAAAACGGATCTTGGAGATGGTGACTTCGGGGAACTCGTCCCGCAGCCGATTCAGCACGGTGCCAATGCTCACCAGCCGGTCGGCCTCGGTGGCGGCGCCGTCTGTGGCACCGCCCATCGATGTTCGCAGCATGGACCTTCCCGTAAGGGTCAGATGGCCCGCTGGCTCGCGTAGAAGACCAGTCGGTACTTACCGATCTGCACCTCGTCGCCGTTCGAGAGCGCCAGCGCGTCGATGCGCTCACGGTTGACGTAGGTGCCGTTGAGGCTGCCGACGTCCGAGACGGTGAACCCGCCGTCGGCGCCCCGGCGGAACTCAACATGCCGCCTCGACACAGTCACGTCGTCGAGAAAAATGTCGCTCTGCGGGTGCCTTCCGGCCGTGGTCAGCTCGCCGTCCAGCAGGAAGCGACTGCCCGAGTTCGGACCACGCCGCACGACGAGGAGGGCCGCACCCAGCGGAAGGGCGTCGACGGCCGCCTGCGCCTCCGGCGACAGCGAGGGAGCAGCGGTCTGGCCCGTCGCCTCGGCTTCGTACGCCTCCAGCCCGGAGATCGAGATGGTCGACGTCGTCTCCGAAGGACGTTCGGCCGCTGCGCCACCCCTCAGCGGCGCCCCGCAGTTCGAGCAGAAACGGCTGTCCTCGGCGTTGCGGTGACCGCACCGCGTACAAACCGGCAAGGCGGACATGGACGGACCCTCCTGCCGCGGCTGCCCCCCTGGGGCCTGGGACGCGTACGGATCGGCGGCAAACCCTCCACCCGTACCTGAGGTTGACGACTCCCCGAAACCTATGCGTCCGGGACCCGCAGGGTCAACGGACGACGCGCCCTGACCGCCCGGAATGTCGCCGCCGGGACCGGCGACCTCGTCCCGGAAGAGCGGGCGCTCCCCGCCCTGCTCGTCAGCATCTCCACCACGCGGAGCGCGGTGGCGCGCGGTGCCGTGTGCACCGTCCTCGCGTGCGCTCTTGCCGAACAACTTCGCAAACAACTTCACGGGCGATTCCCCTTGACTGAAACAGACCCGCCCGTGGGGCAGGACGAACCCTGAATGAACACACCTGCCGAACCGGACATCTTCACAACGTCCGTATGCACCCAACAGTTTCCACCACGCACCACGCCATTGGTGCGCCGACCCCCCGCAACCTCATGCCCCAGTCCCGACGCTCCCATACGCCTTGGCCACACTACGGTGACGACCGAGAGTAGTCAGGCCGCTCCGCCGGTCGCAAGGCATCCACGACGATCTTCTCCGACCGGGCCACGGTGGTGACGGCCTGCTCCTCTTCAAGTGTCTGCACCACACCGCCGGGGATGTTGAGAGCGGGTTCAAGATCCTGCGGGTTGCCGATCACCTCAAAGCGGTACGGCGCCGAGATCTTGCCCCCGTCCACCTCTATCCCGCCGTCTCCCTCGGAGAAATAGCTGTCCGCGACCACCCGGACATCATTGATCTGGATGGCCTCGGCGCCGGCTGCCCGGAGCTCCTGGATGGCGTCCAGCAGCATGTCGGCCTCCACCAAGGACTGCGAGTCCGCGATGGTCAGTGTGATCCCCGGCCCCTGTGCCGCCACCGTTCCCGCTAGGACGCCGAGCTGTCTCTCCTTCTCGAGAGTCTGCTTACGAGCCTCTTCGGCCTGGTCCGAGCTGTTCTCCAGCTCCGTCTTCTGGTCGTCGAGCTTCTGCTTCTCGTCTTCGAGCCGCTGCGTCCGGTCGTCCAGCTCGTCGAGGATGCGCACCAGGTCCTCCTGGCGGGCGCCCCGCAGCGCGCTGTCGTCACTGTTCGACCTGACCTGGATGGCGAGCCCCAGCCCGAGTACGAATAGCAGGAGCGCCACGATGAGCTGCGCCCGGGTGGCCCGCGGCGGCCAGAGCCCTGCGATCAGGCGCTGACGGCCCGTCGCCGCTCTTTGCGGAACCGGTTCCTGAGCGGCCGGTTTCTGAGCCTGCGTCTCTTCTTCGTCGCGGCGGGCTTCGCGTCCGGCGTTGTCCTCTGTACTCATCTGCCTCACGCCCGGAACACGTGACGGCGGATCGCCGCGGCGTTGGAGAAGATACGGATGCCGAACACCACGACCACACCGGTCGACAGCTGCGCGCCGACACCCAACTTGTCACCCAGGAACACGATCAGTGCAGCCACGACGACATTGGAAAGGAACGAGACGACAAAGACCTTGTCGACGAAAATCCCGTCGAGCATGGCCCGAAGGCCACCGAAGACGGCGTCCAGCGCCGCGACCACGGCAATGGGCAGATACGGCTCGACCACCGCCGGTACCTCGGGCCGGACCAACAGCCCGACCACGACTCCCACGACGAGGCCCAGTACGGCGATCACGATGTGCCCTTCCCTGTGTTGGCCGCACCTGTCCCGGTGCCCCCGGCCAGCGGCTCTGCGGTTCGTACGATCAGGCTCGGCGCGGCAGGAAGCCGTACGTCGTCCTGCGCGGAGATGTTGCTTCTGATGCCGTAGTTCTCGCTCAGCACATGCAGGTACTGGCCGTCGGCGCTGTCCTGGAAGTCGGTGCTCAGCCGCTGCCCGTCCCCCACCGCCAGCACCGTGTAAGGCGGCGCGAGGGGCCTGTTGTCGACGAGTATGGCGTCACCCGCTGCGCGGATCGCCGACAGGGAGGTCAGCCGCTGTCCGTTGATGGCCACAGCCTCGGCGCCCGAGGCCCACAGGCCGTTGACGATGCGTTGCATGTCCCGGTCCCGCAGCCGACCCGTGTCGGCGAAACTGCTGCTCTCCCGCGGCCCGCCGCCACCCTCGTCAGCTTCCTTGGCATCGTCCACAACGAGCTTCACACCTCGCCCGTGCACCGGCGTCGCGCCCGACAGCAGAGCCACCAGCCCGCCCCGGTCCCCGCCGTACTGTTGCAGCGCTTCGCGCTGGCGCTCCGCCACATCGGCCCGGAGCTCCTCCACGGTCCGCTCCAGCTTGTCGGCTGCGGAAGTCTCCGCGTCGACCCGATCGATGAGTTCTTCGCGCTCCTTGGCGATCACCGGCGCCGCTATCCGCGCCTCAGCCGCACCGACGGTCACCACCAGCGCCGCCAGGACCAGGCCGGCAGCCAGCCCGAGCTTCGCCCGCAGCGTCCGCGGCATTCCCGCGCTGCCGTCGGCCTTCGCACGGGCTGTCGCCTCGGCGTACCCGTCGTCGAGACTGTGGTCCATCACGTTCGTCAGCAGCGACATCGACGCGTCGGGGCGCGGAGAGGGAGTGGACCTGCTCCGATCAGGGGACTGCTGCGACATGCCGCACATCGTCGCACGTCGCAGCGGCTACCGCCGAATGGCCCCACCGGAACGCCGGACGAAGCGTTCGTACCCCGTCCGGCGTTCCGTTCACACGTCAGTGACCTGCGCTGTCCACGACCGCCGACCACTCGTCGAGGAGCGCCTGGGCCGATTCGTCGTCCGGTCCCTCGGCCCACAGATGAGTGACCGCCTCCGCCGGGTCGGGCAGCACCATCACCCACCGCCCGTCGGCTTCGACCACCCGCACACCGTCGGTCGTATCCACGAAACGATCACCCGCGGCCTCGACCACCCGACGCATGACGAGACCCTTCACCGCCCACGGTGTCGCCACGTCGCGCCGCAGCACATGGGCTCGCGGTATCCGCGAGTCGATCTGACTCAGCGTGAGCTGCGTCCTGGCCACCAGGCCGATCAGGCGCACGAACGCGGCGGCCCCGTCGAAGACGCTGCTGAACTCCGGGATGATGAAGCCGCCACGCCCGTCACCGCCGAAGATCGTGGACTCCTCGCGCCCCACCCGCGTCAGGTCGTCGGGCGACGTGGTCGTCCACTCGACCTGCGTCCCGTGGTATGCCGCCACCTGTTCGGCGATTCTGGTCGTGGTGACTGGCAGCGCGACCCGTCCACTGCGCCTCTCGGCCGCGACGAGATCGAGCATCACCAGCAGCGCACGGTCGTCCTCGATGATCCGGCCGCGCTCGTCGACGAGCGACAGCCTCTCGCCCACCGGGTCGAACCTCACGCCGAAGGCAGCCCGCGCCGAAGCGACGATCTCGCCGAGTCGCACCAGCCCCGAGCGGCGCGAGTCGGACGTCTCCGTGGGCCTGGACTCGTCGAGTCCGGGATTGATCGTCAGCGCGTCGACCCCGAGCCGTCCCAGCAGGCTCGGCAAGACGAGACCGGCACTGCCGTTCGACGCGTCGACGACCACCTTGAGCCCGGAGTCGGCGATTCCGGTGACGTCCAGGTTCCGCAGCAGCGACCCGGTGTACGAGTCGAAGACGCTGGCCGGGAAATGCAGATCACCGATCTCACCGGGGAACGCCCGCCGGTATTCCTGCCGGGCGAACACCCGGTCCAGCTTGCGCTGCCCCGCCTGGGACAGATCAGCACCGCGCTCGTCGAAAAACATGATGTCGACAGAGTCCGGCACCCCGGGTGTCGTGCGGATCATGATTCCGCCGGCACTACCTCGCGCGGTCTGCTGGCGCGCCACAGGCAGCGGCACGTTCTCCAGGTCACGTACGTCGATGGCGCTGGTCTGGAGCGCGGAGATCACCGCTCTTTTCAGGGCACGCGCGCCACGCGAATGGTCCCGCGCGGTCGTGACGGTGGCACCCTTCTTGAGCGTGGTCGCGTATGCGCCGGCGAGACGCACGGCCAGCTCCGGGGTGATCTCGACGTTGAGGATCCCGGAGACACCACGTGCACCGAAGAGGTGGGCCTGCCCGCGGGACTCCCAGATCACCGACGTGTTGACGAAGGCGCCCGCCTCGATGGTCTTGAACGGGTAGACACGCACATTGCCCTGGACGATGGATTCCTCACCGACCAGGCACTCGTCCCCGATGACGGCGCCGTCCTCGATCCGCGCGGCCCGCATGATGTCGGTGTTCTTCCCGATCACGCAGCCGCGCAGGTTGCTGTGCTGTCCGATGTAGACGTTGTCGTGCACCACGGCCCTGTGAAGGAAAGCACCGCTCTTCACGACGACGTTGGACCCCACGACGGTGTGCTCACGGATTTCCACACCGGCTTCGACCTTGGCGTAGTCACCGATGTACAGCGGCCCGCGCAGCACGGCGTCGGGGTGTACCTCGGCGCCTTCGGCGACCCAGACGCCTGGAGAGATCTCGAAGCCGTCGAGATCGACGTCGACCTTTCCTTCCAGGACGTCAGCCTGGGCCTTGACGTAGCTTTCGTGCGTGCCGACGTCCTCCCAGTAGCCCTCGGCGATGTAGCCGTAGATCGGCTTGCCTTCCTTCATCAGCTGGGGGAAGACATCAGCGGACCAGTCGACGGAGACGTCCGCCTCCACGTAGTCGAATACCTCGGGCTCCATGACGTAGATGCCCGTATTGACGGTGTCCGAGAAGACCTGCCCCCACGTGGGCTTCTCCAGGAACCGCTCGACCTTGCCCTCGTCGTCCACGATCGTGATACCGAACTCCAGAGGGTTCGGGACCCGCGTCAGGCACACCGTGACCAGTGCGCCCTTCTCCTTGTGGAAGCTGATCAAGTCGGTCAGGTCGAAGTCGGTGAGGGCATCACCGGAAATGACGAGGAAGGCATCGTCCTTCAGCGCTTCCTCGGCATTCTTCACACTGCCGGCAGTGCCGAGTGGCTTCTCCTCATTGGCATAGGTGAGCTCCATTCCGAGCTCTTCGCCGTCACCGAAGTAGTTCTTGACGAGCGATGCCAGAAACTGCACGGTTACGACGGTCTCACTGAGCCCATGCCGCTTGAGCAGCCTCAGCACATGCTCCATGATCGGCCGGTTGGCCACCGGCAGGAGCGGCTTGGGCATGCTCGAGGTCATAGGGCGAAGGCGGGTGCCTTCGCCGCCAGCCATCACGACGGCCTTCATGTCGGAAACGTCCTCCTAAAGAGACGACGGTCTGGCCGACTTCGCCCGTCCGGGAATGCTCGCGAGGGCATCCAGCGCGGACGTCCAGGCGCTGCGCGCCACGATCGGCGGGCTCAATCGGCCGCGGTGTCCGCCTTCACCAGCCGACGGACCTGAACCACGTAGAGGATTCCTGCCCACCAATACAGTGTTGTACCCCATCCGGCGAACGCCCATCCGAAAATCGCAGCGAGTGACGGCAGCCAGCCGCTTCCGTCACTGAGAAGCAGTAGCGGGAAGGCGCACATGAGGTTGAACGTGGCAGCCTTGCCGAGGAAGTTCACCTGCGGCGGCGGATAGCCGTGCTTGCGGAGGATGCCGACCATGAGCAGCAGCATCAGCTCACGGGCCAATAGGGCGGCAGTGAGCCACAGCGGCAGGATCTCCCGCCAGGTCAGCCCCAGCAGCGTGGAGAGGATGTACAGCCGGTCGGCCGCCGGATCGAGCAGGCGACCCAGACTGCTGATCTGGTTCCAGCGCCGGGCGAGCATGCCGTCCAGATAGTCGCTGATACCACTGAGCATCAGCACCAGCAGGGCCCAGCCGTCGCTCTTGGGCCCTCCGAACACGGGCAGAAGAATCAGCCACAGGAACAAGGGCACGCCGACAAGACGAGCCATGCTCAGGATGTTCGGGATGGTGAGCACCCGGTCCGTCTGAACGCGAGTCTCCTGGACCTCCACCCGGGGCCTCCTGTGGGGGAACGGTGCCGATGATGCCCCTCGACCTTACCGTCAGCCACGGCCGGCCCCCGCACAGGGGTGGGTGAGGGCCTAGGTTCTGAACGCAGAAAAGCCCCGCACCATAAGGTGCGGGGCTTTCCCACAATGATTGTTCGGCGGCGTCCTACTCTCCCACAGGGTCCCCCCTGCAGTACCATCGGCGCTGAAAGGCTTAGCTTCCGGGTTCGAAATGTAACCGGGCGTTTCCCTAACGCTATGACCACCGAAACACTATGAAGTTGCACAAACCGGTGACAGCACAGTTCGTTACTTCAGAACTAACACAGTGGACGCGAGCAACTGAGGACAAGCCCTCGGCCTATTAGTACCAGTCAGCTCCACCCGTTACCGGGCTTCCACATCTGGCCTATCAACCCAGTCGTCTACTGGGAGCCTTAACCAATCTAGTTGGTGGGAATACTCATCTCGAAGCAGGCTTCCCGCTTAGATGCTTTCAGCGGTTATCCTTTCCGAACGTAGCCAACCAGCCATGCCCTTGGCAGGACAACTGGCACACCAGAGGTTCGTCCGTCCCGGTCCTCTCGTACTAGGGACAGCCCTTCTCAATATTCCTACGCGCGCAGAGGATAGGGACCGAACTGTCTCACGACGTTCTAAACCCAGCTCGCGTACCGCTTTAATGGGCGAACAGCCCAACCCTTGGGACCGACTCCAGCCCCAGGATGCGACGAGCCGACATCGAGGTGCCAAACCATCCCGTCGATATGGACTCTTGGGGAAGATCAGCCTGTTATCCCCGGGGTACCTTTTATCCGTTGAGCGACAGCGCTTCCACAAGCCACTGCCGGATCACTAGTCCCGACTTTCGTCCCTGCTCGACCCGTCGGTCTCACAGTCAAGCTCCCTTGTGCACTTACACTCAACACCTGATTGCCAACCAGGCTGAGGGAACCTTTGGGCGCCTCCGTTACTCTTTAGGAGGCAACCGCCCCAGTTAAACTACCCATCAGACACTGTCCCTGATCCGGATCACGGACCGAGGTTAGACATCCAGCACGACCAGAGTGGTATTTCAAGATTGACTCCACACACACTGGCGTGCATGCTTCACAGTCTCCCACCTATCCTACACAAGCCGAACCGAACACCAATATCAAACTGTAGTAAAGGTCCCGGGGTCTTTCCGTCCTTCTGCGCGAAACGAGCATCTTTACTCGTAGTGCAATTTCACCGGGCCTATGGTTGAGACAGTCGAGAAGTCGTTACGCCATTCGTGCAGGTCGGAACTTACCCGACAAGGAATTTCGCTACCTTAGGATGGTTATAGTTACCACCGCCGTTTACTGGCGCTTAAGTTCTCAGCTTCGCCATGACGAATCATGACTAACCGGTCCCCTTAACGTTCCAGCACCGGGCAGGCGTCAGTCCGTATACATCGCCTTACGGCTTCGCACGGACCTGTGTTTTTAGTAAACAGTCGCTTCTCGCTGGTCTCTGCGGCCACCCCCAGCTCACGGAGTAAATCCGATCACCAGTGATGGCCCCCCTTCTCCCGAAGTTACGGGGGCATTTTGCCGAGTTCCTTAACCATAGTTCACCCGAACGCCTCGGTATTCTCTACCTGACCACCTGAGTCGGTTTAGGGTACGGGCCGCCATGAAACTCGCTAGAGGCTTTTCTCGACAGCATAGGATCATCCACTTCACCACAATCGGCTCGGCATCAGGTCTCAGACTATATGCACGACGGATTTACCTACCGTGCGTCCTACACCCTTACCCCGGGACAACCACCGCCCGGGCTGGACTACCTTCCTGCGTCACCCCATCGCTTACCTACTACCGCATTGGGCCGGCGGCTCCACCACTCCCCTTTGCCCGAAGGCTCCAGGGCGGCTTCACGGCCTTAGCATCAACGGATTCGATACTGGGCGTTTCAAAGCGGGTACCGGAATATCAACCGGTTGTCCATCGACTACGCCTGTCGGCCTCGCCTTAGGTCCCGACTTACCCTGGGCAGATCAGCTTGACCCAGGAACCCTTAGTCAATCGGCGCACACGTTTCTCACGTGTGTATCGCTACTCATGCCTGCATTCTCACTCGTGAACCGTCCACAACTCGCTTCCGCGGCTGCTTCACCCGGCACACGACGCTCCCCTACCCATCCACACTCCCGTTGGGGATATATGTGTGAATGACACGACTTCGGCGGTACGCTTGAGCCCCGCTACATTGTCGGCGCGGAATCACTTGACCAGTGAGCTATTACGCACTCTTTCAAGGGTGGCTGCTTCTAAGCCAACCTCCTGGTTGTCTCTGCGACTCCACATCCTTTCCCACTTAGCGTACGCTTAGGGGCCTTAGTCGATGCTCTGGGCTGTTTCCCTCTCGACCATGGAGCTTATCCCCCACAGTCTCACTGCCGCGCTCTCACTTACCGGCATTCGGAGTTTGGCTAAGGTCAGTAACCCGGTAGGGCCCATCGCCTATCCAGTGCTCTACCTCCGGCAAGAAACACACGACGCTGCACCTAAATGCATTTCGGGGAGAACCAGCTATCACGGAGTTTGATTGGCCTTTCACCCCTAACCACAGGTCATCCCCCAGGTTTTCAACCCTGGTGGGTTCGGTCCTCCACGAAGTCTTACCTCCGCTTCAACCTGCCCATGGCTAGATCACTCCGCTTCGGGTCTAGAGCGTGCAACTCATGCGCCCTATTCGGACTCGCTTTCGCTACGGCTTCCCCACACGGGTTAACCTCGCTACACACCGCTAACTCGCAGGCTCATTCTTCAAAAGGCACGCAGTCACGACGCACTGAGTAAACTCAATGCGCGACGCTCCCACGGCTTGTAGGCACACGGTTTCAGGTACTATTTCACTCCGCTCCCGCGGTACTTTTCACCATTCCCTCACGGTACTATCCGCTATCGGTCACCAGGGAATATTTAGGCTTAACGGGTGGTCCCGCCAGATTCACACGGGATTTCTCGGGCCCCGTGCTACTTGGGTGTTGCACAAGCAAGCCGTTGATGTTTCAGCTACGGGGGTCTTACCCTCTACGCCGGACCTTTCGCATGTCCTTCGCCTACACCAACGGTTTCTGACTCGCCCAACAGCCGGCAGACTGTTGAAGTGCAATCCCACAACCCCGTATGCGCAACCCCTGCCGGGTATCACACGCATACGGTTTGGCCTCATCCGGTTTCGCTCGCCACTACTCCCGGAATCACGGTTGTTTTCTCTTCCTGCGGGTACTGAGATGTTTCACTTCCCCGCGTTCCCTCCACATACCCTATGTGTTCAGGTATGGGTGACAGCCCATGACGACTGCCGGGTTTCCCCATTCGGAAACCCCCGGATCAAAGCCTGGTTGACGGCTCCCCGGGGACTATCGTGGCCTCCCACGTCCTTCATCGGTTCCTGGTGCCAAGGCATCCACCGTGCGCCCTTAAAAACTTGCCCACAGATGCTCGCGTCCACTGTGCAGTTCTCAAGCAACGACCAGCCACCCATCACCCCGCTCCGAAGAACGAGTGCACTGGGGCCGGCATCGCGAAGATAAGGACCGAAGTCCGTACCCTCAGATACCCAACAGCGTGCCCGACCCGGCCAATCCAGACTGTGTTCCACGCCGAAGCAGTACTAACAGTCCCAACCAACCGTGCCGAATAGTCAACGTTCCACCCATGAGCAACCAGCACCGGACGTTCGCCGATGAACTGGCCTCTGACCAAACCGAAGCCTGGTAAGAAGTGCTCCTTAGAAAGGAGGTGATCCAGCCGCACCTTCCGGTACGGCTACCTTGTTACGACTTCGTCCCAATCGCCAGTCCCACCTTCGACAGCTCCCTCCCACAAGGGGTTGGGCCACCGGCTTCGGGTGTTACCGACTTTCGTGACGTGACGGGCGGTGTGTACAAGGCCCGGGAACGTATTCACCGCAGCAATGCTGATCTGCGATTACTAGCAACTCCGACTTCATGGGGTCGAGTTGCAGACCCCAATCCGAACTGAGACCGGCTTTTTGAGATTCGCTCCGCCTCACGGCATCGCAGCTCATTGTACCGGCCATTGTAGCACGTGTGCAGCCCAAGACATAAGGGGCATGATGACTTGACGTCGTCCCCACCTTCCTCCGAGTTGACCCCGGCGGTCTCCTGTGAGTCCCCATCACCCCGAAGGGCATGCTGGCAACACAGGACAAGGGTTGCGCTCGTTGCGGGACTTAACCCAACATCTCACGACACGAGCTGACGACAGCCATGCACCACCTGTATACCGACCACAAGGGGGCACCTATCTCTAGGTGTTTCCGGTATATGTCAAGCCTTGGTAAGGTTCTTCGCGTTGCGTCGAATTAAGCCACATGCTCCGCTGCTTGTGCGGGCCCCCGTCAATTCCTTTGAGTTTTAGCCTTGCGGCCGTACTCCCCAGGCGGGGAACTTAATGCGTTAGCTGCGGCACCGACGACGTGGAATGTCGCCAACACCTAGTTCCCAACGTTTACGGCGTGGACTACCAGGGTATCTAATCCTGTTCGCTCCCCACGCTTTCGCTCCTCAGCGTCAGTAATGGCCCAGAGATCCGCCTTCGCCACCGGTGTTCCTCCTGATATCTGCGCATTTCACCGCTACACCAGGAATTCCGATCTCCCCTACCACACTCTAGCCTGCCCGTATCGAATGCAGACCCGGGGTTAAGCCCCGGGCTTTCACATCCGACGTGACAAGCCGCCTACGAGCTCTTTACGCCCAATAATTCCGGACAACGCTTGCGCCCTACGTATTACCGCGGCTGCTGGCACGTAGTTAGCCGGCGCTTCTTCTGCAGGTACCGTCACGTCCGGGAAAACCCAGTCGCTTCTTCCCTGCTGAAAGAGGTTTACAACCCGAAGGCCGTCATCCCTCACGCGGCGTCGCTGCATCAGGCTTTCGCCCATTGTGCAATATTCCCCACTGCTGCCTCCCGTAGGAGTCTGGGCCGTGTCTCAGTCCCAGTGTGGCCGGTCGCCCTCTCAGGCCGGCTACCCGTCGTCGCCTTGGTAGGCCATTACCCCACCAACAAGCTGATAGGCCGCGGGCTCATCCTTCACCGCCGGAGCTTTTAACCCCTCCCCATGCAGGGAAGAGTGTTATCCGGTATTAGACCCCGTTTCCAGGGCTTGTCCCAGAGTGAAGGGCAGATTGCCCACGTGTTACTCACCCGTTCGCCACTAATCCACCCCGAAGGGCTTCATCGTTCGACTTGCATGTGTTAAGCACGCCGCCAGCGTTCGTCCTGAGCCAGGATCAAACTCTCCATGAATGTTTGCTCGTAATCGAGCTCACACACACTTAGAGCGGAACAGATCGGGCCGGAATATGGCCCGCTGTCCTCAGCGTCCTCGCTGTGTTCGCCTGACCACCACACGGGCGGCCAGGACTTTTCAAAGGAACCACCAACCCACCAGAGGTGGGCCGGGGTATCAACATATCTGGCGTTGACTTTTGGCACGCTGTTGAGTTCTCAAGGAACGGACGCTTCCTTTGTACTCACCCTCGCGGGCTTTCCTCCGGGCGGCTATCGTTCGGTACTTCGTGTTTCCGACTCTATCAGACGCTTTCGCGTCCGACTTCCTCGGTGCTTTCCAGTTCTTCGCTTTCGCGTTTCCCTTTCCGGCGGTCCAAACTCTATCAGCCCTTTTCCGCCCCTCAGACCATCAGCCTGCAAACATGCAGAATTCAGATCTGGATAAGGTTTGGGTTTGATAGACGCTGCCGACGGCACCCGCAACGAAGTGCGTTCGGCGTCAGGCAGGAGTACGACAGTACAGCGCTCCGGCGGGCGGGGCAAATCGCCTTCGAATCGCTCCGGACCTACCTGGTGGCGGCTCAAGCGGCTGCTCTCATGCAGAACCGGGACTTCTTATGACTTACCCTTCTGAACAGTACGCCGTCCTGGACAGGTTGTGACGGCGGCTCACGAATCTCCACCCCTGGGAGGCTCCCCCATGACCAGCGTGACGTCCCCTCTTGCTGGACGCGCCATCGGACTCGCCGCAGTCCCCGACCCGGTGTTCTCCGGTGCGATGGTCGGCCCCGGCACCGCGATCGATCCCGTACGTGAGCCGTCGGACGCGGTGGCTCCCGTAGACGGTGTGATCGTCTCCCTCCACCCGCACGCTTTCGTCGTCGTCGACGGTGAGGGCCATGGAGTGCTGACCCACCTGGGCATCGACACGGTGCAGCTCAACGGTGAAGGCTTCGAGCTCCTCGTCAACAAGGGGGACACGGTCTCGCGCGGCCAGGCGGTCGTGCGGTGGAACCCGGCGGCCGTCGAAGCGGCCGGCAAGTCCGCGATCTGCCCGGTCGTCGCCCTCGAAGCCACCGCCGATTCCCTCGCCGGACTCATGGAAGACGGTGACGTGAAGGCCGGCGACGCACTCTTCAGCTGGCATTGACGCCTGCGCCGCTGGAGCGCTCCGCGAGTACGACATTCATCGCGGTGGGCAGGACAAGTACCGCCGCAACAATCGGAGACGGTGAAATGGAGACAACGCTGCGAGGCGTCGGCGTGAGCCACGGTGTGGCGATCGGCGAGGTTCGGCACATGGGCACGGCGGTTCTCGAACCGCCGGCGAAGCAGATTCCGGCGGAGGAGGCGGGGCGCGAACAGGGGCGTGCGCGCCAAGCCGTGGAAGCTGTTGCCGCCGACCTGATTGCGCGCGGCAACCTGGCCGGTGGCGAAGCACAGCACGTGCTCGAGGCGCAGGCCATGATGGCGCAGGATCCCGAACTCATGGCCGATGTGGAGCGGCGCATCGCGGTCGGCAGTACTGCGGAGCGTGGCGTCTACGACGCTTTCGCCGCCTACCGTGCGCTGCTCGCCAACGCGGGCGAGTACCTGGCCGGGCGCGTGGCGGACCTCGACGACGTTCGAAACCGTATCGTCGCCCGGCTGCTGGGCGTTCCGATGCCGGGTGTGCCGGACAGCGACGAGCCCTACGTCCTCATTGCGCGTGATCTCGCTCCCGCCGACACGGCGCTTCTCGACCCCACGCTCGTGCTCGGCTTCGTGACCGAAGAAGGCGGCCCGACCAGCCACAGCGCCATTCTCGCGCGGGCACTCGGTGTCCCGGCCGTGGTAGCTCTGCCGGGAGCCGGCGAGCTGGCCGAGGGCACGGTCGTCGCCGTGGATGGGAGCACGGGTGACGTCTTCGTCGAGCCGAGCGCAGAAAAGCGCGCCGAGCTAGAGACCGCTGCCGCCGTACGCCGAGCGGCGCTGGCCGCTTCGACCGGTCCCGGCGCCACGTCCGACGGGCACAAGGTGCCGCTGCTCGCCAACATCGGCGGTCCCGCCGACGTACCGGCCGCCGTTGAGGCAGGCGCCGAAGGCGTGGGTCTGTTCCGCACGGAGTTTCTCTTCCTCGACGACAGCAAGCAGGCGCCGTCACAGGACAAGCAGATCGAGGCGTACCGCACGGTTCTGGAGGCTTTCCCCGAGGGCCGGGTCGTCGTACGGGTGCTGGACGCGGGCGCCGACAAACCCCTCGAATTCCTTACGCCCGCCGAGGAGCCGAACCCGGCACTCGGTGTACGGGGTCTGCGGTCGCTGCTGGACCACCCCGACGTTCTGCGCACGCAGCTGACCGCCTTGGCAAAGGCTGTCGAGGGTCTGCCCGTGTACCTCGACGTCATGGCCCCGATGGTCGCCGACCGCACGGACGCCAAGGCGTTCGCGGACGCGTGCCGCGCCGCCGGCCTCCAGGCGAAGTTCGGCGCGATGGTGGAGATCCCGTCCGCCGCACTGCGGGCGCGCTCGATCTTGCAGGAGGTCGAGTTCCTCTCCCTGGGAACGAACGACCTGGCGCAGTACACCTTCGCCGCGGACCGGCAGGTCGGTGCGGTGTCACGGCTCCAGGACCCGTGGCAGCCGGCGCTGCTCGACCTGGTCGCGATGTCGGCCGATGCCGCGAAGGCCGAGGGCAAGAGTTGCGGCGTATGTGGCGAGGCTGCGGCTGATCCGCTGCTCGCGTGTGTGCTGACGGGTCTTGGTGTCACCTCGCTGTCCATGGGCGCCAAGGCGATTCCTTATGTGCGGGCGACGCTGGCCAAGCACACCCTCGCTCAGTGCGAGCGTGCGGCTGCGGCAGCGCGTGCCACCGACACGGCGGACGAAGCGCGGGCGGCCGCGCAGGCGGTGCTGTCCGGCGAGTAGTCGACACCGTCTTGTGGGATCCGAGGGGCTCCCGGCCACGTGGCCGGGAGCCCCTCTGTTGTTCAGTGGTGTGTGTCGGTCTCCTCGATGTCGAAGCCGGGGCAGTACTCGACGTCGGGCTCGGGAGACACCGGGTCGCCGGTGTCCGCGTCCGTGCAGTAGGCGCTGAACACTTCGCCCGCGGTCAGTGCCACCAGGCGCCCATGCCGGAGCCTCCAGCCGTGCAGCCGGTCCGGTGCCCCCTGTTCGCTGGTCCTCAGCACCACTCCCCCAGGGCTTTCCACCGCGATGCCAGCCGCCAGGACCGTAACGAACTCGGCGCCCTGGGCCTCCGTCAGACGGATCGGTTCGTGAGCGGCCCGGTCGACGTTGAGCACAGCGATGAGTTGTTCGTCCTCGGCGGGAACGCTGCACACGAGGTGATGGCGGCCTGGGCCGGCCTGTTCGAGCAGGCGCGTGACGAGGCGGGACGCCCGGTCAAGGGCTTCACGCCCGATGCCCTCGCCGCATTCGGCGCAGTCCCCCAGCCTGGCCAGGAGCAGGGTCGCGTACTCCCAGGTCGCCTGGCGCACCGCTTCGTTGACCAGGAGCGGCACGAGGCTGTCGATGGGCTGGCCCAGGTACGGGACCGAGGCACCGCACACCGCGACCTCCGCCGTGAAGCGCGTACGGCTCGAAGACGAATCGGGGTCGATCCCCGTCGCTTCGCAGAATTCCACGAAGTCCTCGGGGTCGAAGAGGGCCACACTGGTGTGCACCCCCTGGGCCGCCAGGGCTCGTAGCAGGCCCTCGATCTCCTGGAGATAGGCCGCGTGGTCGTCGAAGGCGAACGTACGGTAGCCGGTCATGGATGCGAAGTCCTGCTCGTCGGCCAACAGACCCACGGTGCTGGGTGTTTCCCGGCGAAGCCTGCGCCGCAGGCTCCCGTTCTTCCGGTGTTTCGTGGACGTGGTGTGCGCCATGATTCCCCCTGAGCGCGCAGTCGATAGTTGCTCACTCACCGTAACCGGTGACACTGACAACGCCCGCTCGGCGAGCGTCAGCGACGGGAGCGGGCGAGGGTTTCGTAGAAACTCAGGAGGCCGAGGTTGTCCACCGATCCGGGATTGACGGCCTCGGCGAGGGCGGTGCCCTGGAGGAGGCGCTTGACGGGGACCTCGATGCGCTTGCCTGTGAGGGTGTGCGGGACGCCGGGGACCTCGATGATCTCGTCGGGGACGTGTCGGGGGGAAAGCTCGGTGCGGATGGCCTGCTTGATGCGGGTGCGCAGGGCTTCGTCCAGTGCGGCGCCGTCGACCAGGTGGACGAAGAGTGGCATCCAGTAGCCGCCGTCAGGCTCTTCAAGGCCGATGACGAGGGACTCCCTGATCTCGGGGAGACGCTCGACCACTTCGTAGATGTCGGCCGAGCCCATGCGGACACCCTGGCGATTGAGGGTGGAGTCGGAGCGGCCGTGGATGATCACCGATCCGTGACCGGTGAGAGTGATCCAGTCGCCGTGCCGCCACACTCCTGGGTAGGTGTCGAAGTAGCTGTCGTGGTAGCGGCTGCCGTCGGGGTCGTTCCAGAAATGGATGGGCATGGACGGCATGGGGTTGGTGACCACCAGCTCGCCGACCTCGCCGATGAGAGGCTCGCCCTGCGAGTCCCAGGCCTGGAGGTCGGTGCCCAGGCAGGGAGCCTGGAGCTCTCCGATGTGCACGGGAAGGGTCGGTACGGCGCCGGCGAAACAGCTGCACACGTCCGTGCCGCCGCTGACGGACGCGATCCAGAGGTCGGAGGCGACCTCGTGGTGGAGCCATCGGAAGCCGTCCGGGGGCAGCGGCGAGCCAGTGGTGGCCACGCACCTGATGCGGGAGAGATCGTATGCGCGGGCGGGGCGGACCTCGGCCTTCGCGCAGGCCATGACATACGCCGCCGACGTGCCGAACAGGGTGGCTCCGGTGCGCTCGGCCACACCCCACTGGGCTCCGGTCTCGGGATAGCCGGGACTGCCGTCGTACAGGACGACCGTCGTGCCTGTGAGCAGGCCGGAGACGAGGAGGTTCCACATCATCCAGCCCGTCGAGGTGTACCAGAAAAAGCAGTCGTCGGGGCCGAGGTCGCAGTGCAGGCCGAGCTGCTTGAAGTGCTCAAGGAGGATGCCGCCCTGTGACTGCACGATGGCCTTGGGGAGGCCGGTGGTGCCGGAGGAGTACAGGACCCAGAGGGGCTGTTCGAAGGGCACCTGCTCGAAAACCGGTGCGATGTCGGCGGAGGTGAGTGCGGACCACTCCAAGGCCCCCTCGGGCGCCTCGGTGCCGAGCAGTGACACATGTACGACGGCGCGCAGGGTGGGGAGTTCACGGCGGAGCTCGGCGACGGTTTCGGTACGGTCGTGCGCCTTGCCGCCGTAGCGGTATCCGTCGACTGCGAACAGGACCACGGGTTCGACCTGCTGGAAGCGGTCGAGGACGCTGCGGGCGCCGAAGTCGGGGGCGCAGGAGGTCCAGACGCCACCGACGGCGGCGGTGGCGAGGAGCGCGACGGCTGCTTGGGGGATGTTCGGGAGGTAGCCGCTGACGCGGTCGCCGGGGCGTACGCCGAGCGTGCGCAGTTCGGCCGCGAGGGAGCCGACCTGGCGGCGCAGTGCGGACCAGCTCACGGCGGTGGGCTCATGGGTCTCGTCGACGTGGATGAGTGCGGGGTCGTCGGCGCGGGCGGGGTCCTCGGCCGTGCGCAGGGCGTGTTCCGCGTAGTTCAGGGTGGCTCCCGGGAACCACCGGGCGCCCGGCATGGAACGCTCGGCGAGAGCCGTCTCGTACGGGCTGGAGAAGCGCACGTCGAACCAGTCGGCGACGGCCTCCCAGAAGGTGTCCAGTTCGTCGACCGACCAGCGGTGCAGCGCCGCGTATCCGCCGCCGGCCGGGGCTCCGTAGCGTTCGCTCGCCCAGCTCTGGAAGCGGGTGACAGCGGCGGCGGCGATGCGGTCGGCGTCCGGCTGCCAGAGGGGCGCGGTGTTGGCTGCTGAGGACATGGTGGCGGCTCCCGGGCTGTGCGCGTGAGGTACGTGTCTCGCGCGCACGGGCCATTGGGTGTGCGCACGAGGCGACTGATGGGGACGATGCCACGTGATCGTCCGGTGCACCAGGCAGACCGATCACACTCGTGGGCCTGGTCAGGTGCGGTGACTGCGGATGAACGGCAGTTGAACGCGGCCCGCCAGCGCGGCGGCTGGTGGCAGGGTGGGCGCCATGGACGCTGGTGACCTGGTGCGCTCGGTGAAACTGTTCGGCACGGTGCGGGGACTGCGTGCCGCGCGCTCCGCGTGGCGGCGGCGCCGCACGGATGCCTGGGGGCTGGTGCCGCGGGGAGCGGAGCGGGCCCGGGTGCCGGGCCTCGTAACCGGCGCGGAGCCGCAGCCCGGCGGCGGGGTGGTGCGTTTCGCGCGTTCCGAGCTGCGGGTGATGGTCGCGGCCGGCGGTGCGGTGTTCTGGGGGTGGGACGGAGCCGGCGCTGAGCCGTCCTACGCGCTCGCGGGCCGTTGCCCCGAGCCGGACCCCAGGGCCGAGCTGGAGCCGGACAAGGACGGCGGCTGGCGGGTCGTCTCGGAGCGGCTCACGGTCACCGTGTCCCGGCAGGGGGCGGTCGAGGTCCGTACGCCGGGGGGCGTGGTGCTCCGCCGTGAGCTGCCACCGCGCTGGTGGGAACCGGTGGCCGGGGGGTCCGCGCGGTGGCTGCAGCGCAGCGAGGTCCCGGCGGACGCCCGGTTCTTCGGCCTCGGCGGGCGGGCTTCGGGGCCCCGGCTGCGGGGCGGCACGTACCGGCTGTGGAACACCGACCCGGGCGGCAGCTTCGGGCCCGGCGACGATCCGCTCTACATCACCATGCCGGTGCAGGTGGTGGTTTCGGACGCGGGCACGCATCTCGCTTTCTACGACAACACCTGGGAGGGCCGGGTGACGCTGCGGGAGGGCGAGGAGGGGGCCGGCTCGGGTCACGACCGCGGCGGCTGCAGTGAGCTGCGCATGGACGGCGGGCCGCTGCGTTGCTGGGTCGTGGCCGGTACGCCCGCGCGCGTGCTGCAGGGGTGGACGGCGCTCACGGGGGCCCCTGCGCTTCCGCCGTCGTGGGCGCTGGGTCCGCAGCACGCGCGGTGGGGCTTCGGCAGTGAGCGGGAGGTGCGGCGGATCGTCGACGGCTATCAGGAACGTGGTCTGCCTCTGTCCGCGGTGCATCTCGATATCGACCACTACGACCGGCATCAGGTCTTCACGGTCGACCGGGAGCAGTTTCCGGGCCTTCCACGGCTCGCCGCGGATCTCGCGGAGGCGGGCGTGCGGCTGGTGTCGATCGTTGATCCGGCCGTCCGGGCGGAGCGTGGGAGCGTGGTGTACGAGAGCGGGTCGGCGGCGGGTGCGTTCGTGCGGGACGGGCGGGGGACCGAGGTGCGCGGGGTGGTGTGGCCCGGAGAGTGCGTGTACCCGGATTTCACCGACCCGCGCGCGCGGGCCTGGTGGGGTTCGCTGTACGAGGAGCGTCTCGCGCAGGGTTTCTCGGGGGTGTGGCACGACATGAACGAACCGGTGTCCTTCTCCGCCTTCGGTGATCCGACCCTGCCGCGCTCGGCCCGGCACGATCTCGAGGGTCGTGGCGGCGATCACCGGGAGGCCCACAATGTCTACGGTCTGGGCATGGCGCAGGCGGGCTATGAGGCGCTGCGGAAACTGCGTTCCGGGGAACGGCCGTTTCTCTTCTCGCGTTCGGGCTGGGCGGGCATGCAGCGGTACGGCGGTACGTGGTCCGGGGATCTGTCGACGGGGTGGCCGGGGCTGCGCGCTTCGCTGTCCCTGGTGCTCGGTCTCGGGCTGTGCGGAGTGCCGTACTCGGGTCCCGATGTCGGCGGGTTCACGGGAACGCCCTCGCCCGAGCTCTACCTGCGGTGGTTTCAGCTGGGCGCCCACCTGCCGCTGTTCCGTACGCACGCGGCGATCACGGCGGGGCGCAGGGAGCCCTGGGAGTTCGGTCCGCAGGTGCTCGAGCACGCCCGGTCCGTGCTCGCCGCTCGGGAGCGGCTGCGGCCCTACTTCGTGACCCTGTCGCATCTGGCGCGTCTCACCGGTTCGCCCTATGTGCGACCGGTGTGGTGGACGGCGCCCGAGGACAGGGAGCTGCGGGACTGTGAGGATGCCTTCCTGCTCGGTGACTGTCTGCTGGTCGCTCCCGTGCTGGAGCGGGGTGCGATACGCAGAGCGGTGCGTTTGCCGCGCGGACGGTGGTATGACACGGCGAGCGGTGTGGCGTACGAGGGGCCGGGAACTGTGGTGGTGGAGGCTCCTCTGTCCCGTGTCCCCGTCCTGGCACGGGCCGGCGCGGTGATTCCGGTGCGGGGCGAAGACGGTGAGCTCGGGCTGGAGGTGTGGGCGCCGGCCCCTGGGCGCACCGGCGGAGGACTGTTGGTCAGGGACGTGGGCGACGGCTGGAAGCAAGCAGCGGTCGAGCGGTTCACCACCAGGGTGGACAGAGGCAGCGTGGTGGTGGAGCGGGAGGGTGGCGGGGATGCCGGGCTTCCTCTGTACATGAGGGGCTGTTGAGGCCTGGACGGCCGTCGCGGGAGTGGACTGCTGTGGCGACGCGCCCGGGAACGCTCGTCATGGGCGGTCATAGCTTCCCGTGAACCATCGGCGCACTGCCTCGGTGTGCAGCGGAAAGGCCAGCTCGGTGGGCCGGCGAAGGACGTGCCACCCGGTGGTCTCGTCGGTGGGGACGGAGGGCGGAAGGTCGGCCGGCGCTCGTTCCGGGAGCAGACCGAACAGGAGAAGGTGGCCGGCCGGGGAACTCAGTGCGTCCGCGAGTCGCACTTGCCCTGCCGGCGTTTCGATGCCTGTCTCCTCAGTCAGTTCTCGTACGACCGCCTGCCGCCAGTCCTCTGCGTGGTCGATAAAGCCGCCGGGCAGCGCCGTCCCGCCGGACTGCGGCTCGACAGTGCGTGTGATGACGACCAGGCCGCTGCCCTGAGCGTCACACACCGGCAGCAGGGCGACGGCGACGGGAAGCGGGTTGCGATAAGCCGTGTGGCAGCAGACGGTGCAGGTGCGGGGCCAGCTGCCGGCGGCTCTGTAGGGCGCTCCGCAGCTCGAACAGTGGGAGTCTCTGACGGGCTTCGTGGTGGGTCCGGACACGCGCGGACTGTATCCGATCCCTCTTCCCCGGCGGGCAGTCAACTGATAAACGGGGGCGTATGACAGGACTTGCCGCCACACTCCGCGCCCTGACCGTCACCGTCGGCGCCACCTTGCTCGCCGTCACCGCCATCTCGCCCGCGCCTGCCTCGTCAGCCTCACCTGCCCCACCTGCCCCACGTGCCTCACAGGCGAAGCCCGAACCGAAGGCCCCGAGGGAGTTCGTTTCCCTGAGGTCCGTGGCCCCGACCGTCATTCAGGAAATGCGCTACACCACCGCGCACAACTTCGTGGGTCAACCGGTGGACGGATACCGTCAGCCGGTCTGCATCCTCACCCGGCCGGCCGCGGAGGCGCTCCGCGCGGCGCAGACAAGGCTGCTGCGCCGCGGGTTCTCGCTGAAGGTCTACGACTGCTACCGGCCGCAGCGGGCCGTCGATCACTTCGTCCGCTGGGCGAAGGACCTGGAAGACGAGGCAATGAAAGGGGAGTTCTATCCCCTGGTCAACAAGTCGCGGCTGTTCGCCGACGGTTACATTGCCGAGAGGTCGGGGCACAGCAGGGGCAGCACCGTCGATCTGACGATCGTGCAGCTTCCTCCGAAGCCGACTGAGCCGTGGGCCCCAGGGGATCGGCTTGTGCCCTGCTACGCGCTCAAGAGTGATCGTTTTCCTGACAATTCGATCGACATGGGGACCGGATACGACTGCTTCGACACGCTGTCTCACACCGATGATCCACGCATCAAAGGCGCTCAGCGTGCTAACAGACAGCTGCTGAAGAAGCTGCTCGGTGAGCACGGTTTCGTGAATCTCCCGGAGGAGTGGTGGCACTTCACGTTCAAGCCTGAGCCTTTCCCGGACACCTACTTCGACTTCCCTGTGACACGCCGCTCGGTCGCCAAACACTGAGCCCCTGAGCCGCTGAATGGAACGGTCGGCCGGGGCCACCCCCGTAGGTCCTGGCCGGCCGTTCTCCTTCTCGGACGCGGCCAAGCCGTATGCGGTCCTCGGCCGAGCCGTTACCTTTTCCGTATGGAGCAGCCGACGTTCGATTCGTACGAAGACTTCTGGCCCTATTACGTGGCGATGCACTCGAAAGCCGCGACCCGGTGGGTCCATCTCACGGGGACTCTGACCGGCCTTGCCGTCAGCGCCTACGGACTGGCGCGCGGCCGGAAGCGGTACGTCGCGGCTCTGCCGCTGTTCGGTTACGGCGCGGCCTGGCCCGCCCACTTCCTCATCGAGAAGAACAACCCGGCCAGCTTCGGTCACCCCGCGTGGTCGCTGCGCGGCGACGTCCAGATGATCAGGACGATGCTGGCCGGACGCGACCACGAGCTCGCGGAGACCGCCGCCAAGTGGCTCGCGGAGAATTGCTGACCGCTCGGCAGGGGGCCGCGTTCAGCGTGGGTGTGAGCGATCACGAAATTCCCCAGGTGAGGCGGGTTCCGCGTCACGTAATTCCCCACCCCCGCGGTCACGTAATTCCCCATGGGGACGACGGACGCAGCGGGTAGTGGTCCTGGCCGTCGAGATGACGGACGCTTCCTCGATCAGTGGTTCGAGGTCGAGGGAAGCGCACGATGGCAAGGAGAACGTTCAACGTGGTCGATGTGACCGAGATCTATGTCCACTGGTACGCGGGCCGCTCCAAGAGCGAGCTGGCCGCGTCGCTGGGACTGGACCGCAAGACGATCAGGAAGTACCTGGCCCCGGCGGAGGCCGCCGGGATGGCCCCGGGCGGGGCGGCGATGGCCGCGGAGGACTGGGCCTCTCTGATCAAGGGCTGGTTCCCCGAGCTCGCCGATGCCCGGTTGCGGCAGGTGACCTGGCCCGAGATCGACAAGCACCGTGATTACATCAAGAGCCTGCTGGGGACGGTGACCGTCGCCACGATCCACCAACGGCTGCGGGACGAGAACGAGTTGGTGGTTTCGGTGTCGTCGCTTCGGCGGTGGATATCGGCGACGCTGCCCGAGGAGACCCGTCGCTCTCAGGTCACGGTCCTGCGCGACGAGATCGAGCCGGGGCTGGAGGCTCAGATCGACTACGGCTTCCTTGGCCAGTGGATCAACCCGCGGAGCGGGAAGCGGCACCGGATCTGGGCGTTCGTGATGGTGCTGCCGTGCTCGCGGCACATGTTCGTCCGCCCGGTGATCCACCTGGACCAGCACTCCTGGACCGAATCCCACGTCGAAGCCTTCAGATTCTTCGGCGGCGTCCCGCAGCGGCTGGTGCCCGACAACCTGAAGACCGGGGTGGACAAGCCCGACCTCTACGACCCTAAAATCAACAAAGCGTATGCCGAACTCGCGGCCCATTACGGTGCGTTGGTAGATCCAGCCCGCGCTCTGAAGCCAAAAGATAAACCGCGCGTCGAGCGCCCTATGCCCTATATACGTGATTCCTGGTGGCGGGGCCGGGAGTTCTTCTCGCTCGAGCAGATGCAGGCCGAGGCCATCCGGTGGTGCACCGAAGTCGCCGGTCAGCGGCAGTGCCGCCCGCTGGGCGGGGCCGCCCCGGCCTCGGTTTTCGAGGCCGTCGAGGCGTCCACGCTGCTGCCGCTGCCGAAGACCCCGTTCGTGCTCGCGAAGTGGTCGACGGCCACCGTCGGCCCGGACATTCACATCAAGGCCGGCCGCACCCTCTACTCGGTGCCGTGGAAACTGATGGGCAAGCGGGTCGACGTCCGCTCGACCGCGACCTTCGTGCAGGTCTTCCACGACGGCGAACTGGTCAAGACCCACGGGGCACTTGAGCAGGGCAAGCGCACCCATGCCAGCGACTACCCGCCGGAGAAGATCGCTTTCCACATGCGGACCCCGACCTGGTGCCGGACCCAGTCCGCGCAGGTCGGCACGGCCTGCCGCGAGGTGGTCGATGGGCTGCTGGAGGTCAACGCGCTCTATCGGCTCCGCGCCGCCCAGGGGATCCTCGGCCTGCGCAAGAAGTACGGCGAGGGCAGGCTGGAGGCCGCCTGCGCCAAGGCGACCCTGGTCGGCGACCCGTCCTATCGCACGATCAAGGGCATCCTCGTCGCCGGCACCGAGACCGAGCCGGCCCCCGAATCCTCCGGCGATGGCGGAGCCGCCGCCTTCCTGCACGGACCTCAGCGGCTCTTCGCGACCGCGACACCCCCCGACATGACGAACGACGACCGTGATAACCACCGTCACGAAGAAGGAGTGGCGTGATGAGCATCATGGACACCGCCCTGCGGGACGCGCTTCGCGCGCTGAAGCTCTCGGGCATGCTGGAAACTCTCGACGCCCGCCTCTCGCAGGCCCACGGCGGCGAGCTCGGCCACCTGGAGTTCCTCCAGATCCTCTGCCAGGACGAGATCACCCGCCGGGAGACCGTCGCCTTCCAACGGCGCCTGACCCGGGCGAAGTTCGAGCAGCAGGTCACCTTGGAGGAGTTCGACTTCGCGGCCTCCCCGAAGATACCCGCGGCCCAGGTCCGCGACCTTGCGGCACTGCGCTGGCTGCACACCGGCGAGTCCGTAATTTTGTTCGGGCCGGTCGGCGTTGGGAAGACACACGTCGCCCAGGCACTCGGACATATGGCGATCCGCCAGGGCGCCAACGTCCGCTTCGCCAAGACCAGCCGGGTTCTGGCCGACCTGGCCGGCGGCCACGCGGACCGCACCTGGGACCGCCGACTGCGCGAACTGGTACGGCCCGACGTGCTCATCCTGGACGACTTCGCGATGCGCCAGCTGACCGCGGCCCAGGCCGACGACCTCTACGAGCTGGTCTCCGAGCGGCAGGGCCGGTCGCTGATCCTGACCAGCAACAGGGCGCCGAGCGACTGGTATCCGCTCTTCCCCAACCCCGTCGTCGCCGAGTCCCTCCTGGACCGGCTCATCAACACCAGCCATCAGGTGATCATGAACGGTCCCAGCTACCGCCCCAACAAGCGGCCCCGCGCAGGCGTCACCGACAAGACAAACAAGCCCTCGATCAAGTAGACATGGACGAGGCCAGGACCTGGGGAATTACGTGACGCTGAGCCCGGGGAATTACGTGATCGTCCACAGTGGGCTGCCACGACCTTGACGCTCCATCACCACCGGTGAACACTTCCCGTAGTCAGTCGGCGTCGCCGTACGACGGTTCCCGAGAACGCGCGAAACGTGTCCGTTCCCGGGTTCCCTCTGTCTCGGTTCAGGGGCATCCCCCACCGGCGATCGCGCCGGCTCGGCATGCTCGTCACGGACGCCGGACGGGGCACGGGAAGTCATGCTCCGGCTCAGCAGCCATGGAAAACGCACCCAACAGCGCTGACGCAGTTACTCGGCCCGCTCGCAGACCGCGGCCCGTACCCCCGTCGGCGGGGGTACGGGCCGCTCCTGGTCCGGTGCGTTCCGGAGAACGGTCATCGCGTTGCGGGGCCGCCCACGCTCTGGCGGCGGTCCGCGGAACGCTCCAGTGCGTGCTCGACGACGGCTATGAGCACACCCTTGACGGCTTCGCGGTCGCGGGCGTCGCACAGCAGGAGCGGCACCTCGTCGTCGAGGTCGAGCGCCGAGCGCACCGTCTCCACGGGATAGCGTTCGGCGCCGTCGAAGCAGTTGACGGCGACGGCGAATGGGATACCGCGCCGTTCGAAGTAGTCGATGCCCGCGAAGCAGTCCTCCAGGCGACGCGTGTCCGCGAGGACGATCGCACCGAGGGCCCCCTGCGCGAGTTCGTCCCAGAGGAACCAGAAGCGGTCCTGTCCTGGCGTACCGAACAGGTAGAGCACCAGGTCCTCGCGGAGTGTGATCCGTCCGAAGTCCATTGCCACGGTGGTGGTGCTCTTGCTCTCGACTCCGTCGGTGTCGTCGACGGGGCGGCCCGCCTCGGTGAGCCTCTCCTCGGTGCGCAGCGGTCTGATCTCGCTTACCGCGCCCACCAGAGTGGTCTTGCCCACCCCGAAGCCGCCCGCCACGAGGATTTTGAGCGTCACCGGTTCGACCGGTCGCTTGTTGCGGCTAGAGCGCCCGAAGACCATTGATTACCTCGCGAAGAATGCTCTCGTCCGGCAGCTCCGCCGGAGGTACAGGTCGGGTCACGTGCACCAGTTCGCCCTCGACGAGGTCGCCGACGAGGACTCTGACCACGCCGACGGGCAGATCGAGGCCTGCCGCGAGTTCGGCGATGGATTGCGGCGTCTCGCTGCAGAGTTCGACGATCTCGACGTGCTCGGGAGCGAGCGTCTGGTCGCGCCCGGGATCGTCCGCCGCGGGTTCGGGGACGACCAGCGCGATCAGGTCGAGCCGGTGCCGGCTCGCACTGCTCGTGCGGCCGCGCGTCATCGCGTACGGGCGTACGACGGGGCCCGCTTCGGCGTCGAACCAGTGCGGCGGTCCCTGCCGGCCTGCTTCGCTCATCTCAACCCACTCACCCTCCGGCGGGCGGACCGGAGCGTGGCGCGGTCATCAGATGGACGCCTACCCGCTTGACCATCAGCGTCATCTCGTACGCGACCTGGCCGACGTCGGAGTCGGAGTCGGAGAGGACCGCGAGGCAGCTGCCGTCGCCCGCCGCCGTGACGAAGAGGAAGGCGTCGTCCAGCTCCACCACCGTCTGCCGGACGCGGCCGGCGTCGAAGTGGCGGCCCACGCCCTTGGCCAGGCTGTGGAACCCGGCGGCGACAGCGGCGAGGTGTTCGCCGTCTTCGCGCGTGAGGTCCTTGGAGGTGCCGGTAGAGAGCCCGTCGCTGGAGAGCACCAGGGCATTGCGGATGCTGCCGACGCGCTCGACGAGATCGTCGAGGAGCCAGTTGAGTGCGGGGCTTCGGCGCTCGGCGTCATGTGCTGTGGCGTTCGGTGCGGTCATCGACCGTGCCCTTCTGGTGTCGTTCCTGGTGCTGTCTCACCGGAGCCAGGCTCGTCCCCGGCGTTCTCCCGGCGGCCGCGCTGCCAGCCGCGCTGGAGCGAAGCCATCCGGCTGCGCGCCTGCTCCGCCTCGCGCACGGCGTCCTGCTCGGTGGCGGGTGCATGCTCGGCCGGGGCGGTAGGGCCGGCGGCTGCCTCGCGCAGCTGCGGGGCGAGACTGGCTTGGCGGACGCGGCGGGGCAGTTGGCCCGGCGACAGGGTGGGTTGTGCTGCGAGTCGGTCTGCTGGTGCCGTGGGCGGGGTGGTACCGGTGGACGGGGCCCTGCGCCCACTGACGCGTCGCCCGTTGTCGGCGACGAGGGTCGGTGTTTTGCGGCGGGGCAGCGGGACCGGGCCACCGGGGCGCGCGATTTCGATGTTCCCGGGAACGTGGTCGGATGCCTGCTGGTGTTGCTCGTCGGCCGATTCGCGGGCACGGTCGCGGGTGCGGGAGCGTTCGCGGGAACGCTCGTTGGGCCGGAACAGCCCGCCCCGTTCGCTCTCCGTCTCCTCGATGTCCGTGGCCCTGTCGAGCGGCGCCTCTTCGGGACCCAAGGCGCCCAAGGGCGGTTCGAGCTCGACGGGCCCGTCCAGGAGCGCCTGGGCGGCGAGCTCCGGTGGAACACGCGAAAGCGTCGTCAGGGTGGGCCGTCGTCCGCTGCCGCCGGGCTCCGGGCTGCTGCCGGAGTGCTTGCGGTCGAGCCGGAAACCGGTGCCGTTCGTTTCGGGGGCGTCCGTCAGGAGTGCGGCCGGGACGAAGACGACCGCGGTGGTTCCGCCGTACGGTGACTGCTGGAGCGAGACACGGACGTTCTGGCGCTGGGCGAGCCGGCTGACCACGAAGAGGCCGAGCCGGTCGGTGTCCGACAGCTCGAACTCGGGTGTCTCGGCGAGCCTCAGATTGGCGTCGAGGAGAGCGTCGGCTGCCATGCCGAGCCCGCGGTCGTGGATTTCGAGCGTGAACCCGTTGGCGACGCGCTCGCCGTGCACCTGGACCGCGGTGTGCGGGGGCGAGAACACCGTGGCGTTTTCGAGGAGTTCGGCGATGAGGTGGGTGAGGTCGGCGACCGCCGGACCGCCGACGCCGATGCGGGCCAGGCGGCGTACCTCAATGCGCTCGTAGTCCTCGACCTCGGCGACGGCGGCGCGCACCACGTCCATGAGCTGGACGGGCTTGCGCCACTGCCGGGACGGTGCCGCGCCGGAGAGGATGACCAGGCCCTCGGCGTGGCGGCGCATGCGGGTGGTGAGGTGATCGAGGCGGAACAGGTCTGCGAGCTCGTCGGTGTCTTCGGTGCGGCGTTCCATGGCGTCGAGGAGGGTGAGCTGGCGATGGAGCAGTACCTGGTTGCGGCGGGCCAGGTTGACGAATACCTCGGCGACGCCGCGCCGCATGTCGGCCTGCTTGACGGCCGATTCCACTGCGGCGCGCTGCAGTGTATTGAGTGCCTGACCGACCTGGCCGACCTCGTCCTTGTCGTACTCCAGCCGTGGTGCTTCCGTCTCCACGTCGACTTCCTCACCCGCTGCCAGCCTGCGCATGACGCTGGGCAGACGCACGCCGGAGGCCTCGTGGGCCTCCTTGCGGAGCCCGGTGAGGTCGCGGACCAGGCTGCGGCCGATGCGTGCCGAGAGGACCAGCGAGACGACCAGCGCCGCGAAGCCGAGGACGCCGGCGCCGGCCGCCTTGGCGAGGACGGCGAGGGCCACCGGCTCGACCCGGTCCTCGTACCGGTTGCCCGCCTCCGCGCCCTCTCGGGCGAGGCGGTCCAGTACGACTGTCGCGGCCTCGTCCCAGCTCTTGGCCGTGACGGCCCGGGGGCTCCTGGTGGCGCCCGCGGTGACGAGGGTCTGCTCGGCTGTGCGCAGGGGTTCGGTGGCCGGGCTGTCCCAGTAGTCCGCGAAGGCGTCGCGCTCGGTGGTGGGGAGGAGCTCGAGGTTGACCTCGTAGAGCAGTTCACGGTTGGCGACGAGAGAGGAGATCTCGCGAAGCTCGGGAGCGTTGAACTGACGGGCGACGAGCCCCGAGGCGATCAGTGCGTCTTCGCGGGAGAGCATCTCGCGTGCGCGCGTGACGCCGACCAGGGCGCGGCCCTGCTTGTCCATTTCCACGTCTTCGAGCGCGTGGAGTGCGGTGAGGAAGGAGTAGCAGGGGTCGACGAGACGGTTGTAGCGGTCGAGAGCCTGTCGCCGCGTGAGGGTGCTGTCTTCGACCGAGCCGCGGAGCGCCGCGATGTCGTCGAAGGCTTCGAGGAGCGTGGTCAGGCGCCTGGCCGCGGGGGCCTGCAATTCGTCTTGCACTTCCGGGTCGTGGGCGCGCGCCTTGATCTGCGCGACGGCCTCATCGGTGGCGGCGCGCTCGCGGCGAAGGGCGGCGAGCGCGTCGGAGGCCCGCGGGTCCGCGAGGTAGATCAACGTCTGCCGGCGTTCCTGCTGAAGGACTTCGACCGTGTCCTCGATGGGGTAACCCACCCGGTCGACGATGTAGGCGACGTCCAGAAGTCTGCCTGCCTCGCGGCCGGTGAGCACGGTGGCGAATCCCCACAGCAAGGTGAGGGATATGAGCGGCACGAGCAACAACGCCACGATCTTCCTGCGGATGGTCTTCCCGCGAAAGCGCATGGCCTCCCCCAGCTCAGCCCCGCCCGGCGGGGGTCGTGTTCCGTCAACAAACGGCGCGAGCCTACTACTGCCACTCCGGCAACTCGAAGGCACGTCCGGGCGATTTTCGGCCGCACCAAGGTGCTTTGATCATGAGTTGTCGTGCCATTTCAGTAGGTGGACATCCCTGTGTGTCCAACGACACCAGGCCGAACACTCGGGGCCCTGCCGGGCCAGATGGCTGGAATTCTTCGTTCCGTACCGGGAATCCTGGCGTCCCGTCGTTCGTCTTCCCGTACGAGGCTGCACGGGCACCGCACAGGAGCAGCACGAGGACCGGGGCGTAAAGCGGCGCAAGGCGGGCAGCCACTCGTTGAGGCGGATGTGTACGCAGCCGAGTCGAGCGGCACGCCAGGCGGCGGTGGGGAGTGAAGGTCAATGGGTACGGACGGGTACGAAATCGGCACATCTCAGGAGGACGGCGCACAGCGGCAGTTGTGGGTCGACGAGCCGGCGGTGCGGCCCCGGCTGCCCGATCCGGTCCGCAGGGCAGCGGTGCGCGCTGTCATCATCACGTCGCTGACGATGATTCAGGCGATGGTCGCCTACCTGAGCACGCTCGCCGGATCCTGGCTCGCCTTCCCGATGGTGCTGAGCAGCGTGGCCAGTACGGTGGTGGCCACCTGGAGCCTGCTGGACGTGTGGGTCACCCGACAGGTGTGGAACCAGCGCAACGGAGTCGTGTCCGTCCCCAGCAGCACGGCCCGTCGACTGAGGCGCGAAAGGCGCAACGCCCAGCGGGCCGCCCGTACAGGACAACGGGAGGAAGCGACCCGACGAGGCACGGGCCGGCTGTCCCAGGCGTGAGGGCGCCCTGTTGCGACGCGGGCGGCGCGGCGGCCGTGCGCCCCTGCTACTCGGCGGGCGCGGCGGTGCGCTTGAACATGCGGGTCGCCGTGATCTCGCCGTGCACCGTCTCAGCGTCCGGATCCTGCTGCGGCAGCCCCGGCCTCAGGTGCTCCTCGACGCTGATGTACTTCAGCCCCGCTCTGAGGTCGGCGTCATTGCGCAGCCGGATGACCAGCGGGAATTCCGCAAGCGCGGTCGTGTCGAACAGCCCGGTCGTGTAGAGCAGCTGCACCCCCAGCGCGTCGGAAACGGCACGCTGGAGCTCCAGCAGATACGTCGCGTTGGCGCGGCCGATGGGGTTGTCCAGGAAGAGTGTGCCCGCGTGACGGTGCTTGTCCCGACCCCGGTCGTTGCTGCGCAGGGCGGCCATCGTGCAGTACAGGGCGATGGCGGCCGTCAGCAGCTGACCGCCGGAGAAGACGTCCCCCATCTGCCCGACCGGCACCCTTTCCGCGCGCAGTACGGCGTCCGGTTTGAGGATCTCGACCGAGATGCCCTTCGGCTGGAGTGCGGCCTGAACCCCCCGCAGCAGCAGTGACATTCCGTCTCTGCGCAGGTCGGAGTTCTTCCTCAACGCGGCGCTGGTCGCCTCGTCGATGACCTCGCCCAGACGCTCGACGAGCGTCGCCTGGTCCGGCTCTTCGAAGCGGATCCTCAGGAACTCCTGCCCGGACCACTCGCCGAGGCCTCCCGGCAGCTGAGAGAGCCGCTGGGCGGAGCGGAGCGTGGCCAGGGCGGACTCCACGAGGCCGCGAAGCCGGTCGGCGATGCTGTCGCGATTACGTTCGAGCTGCTCCAGTTCGTCGGTGAGTACGCGCAGCCGAGGCGCGAACGCCGCTGCCCAGGCGGCTGCGTGCTCGGGCAGTGCGGCAGCCGGCAGCTCGCGGATCTGCTGACGCGCGGGGGTGCGTACCTGTTCGTAACGGGTGGAGTTGGCGTGCCGTACGAGCACGTCGCTCGCCTCGCGCACCGCCGCCTCGGCGGCCGAAAGGTCCGCGGCGCAGCCGCGCAGTGAGCGGCGGGACTCGGCGGCGGACTGCCGGGCCTGTTCCAGGCTGCCCGGGTAGGTCTCCTGGCCCTCGGTGCTGTCGGCGCCGTCCTCGTGCCGCTGCTGGTCCCTGAGCAGGTCGCGCAGCAGGGCCGCCGCGTCGTCGAAGCCACCCGCCGCGTCTTCGGCCGAACGGTGGGCGCGCAGAAGTTCGGCGTGGGCCGTGCGGGCCGAGTCCAGGGCGTCGGTGCGGGTGGCTAGTTCGGAGGTGGCCGTACGAAGAAGTGTCTGGGCGTGCTCCGCGTCGGAGGGGACCAGCTCCTCGGGGAGTCCGGTGTGCGCCGCACCGTCCTCGGGGGCGAGACGCTCGGACTCGCCGCGCAGCCGGCCGAGCTGCTCGCTCGCGGCTGACGCCCTCGACTCCAGCATCTGCACGAGGGATTCGGCGCGGGCGACCGCGGCCTGCCGGGACGGGCCGTCGGCGCCGTCGGTGCCTTCCAGCATCAGGGCAGCTCGGGTGCGGACCTTGTTGGTCAGGCGGTTGAGCTCGGCGAGAGCGGCGCTCTCGTCGCTCTCAGCCCTGGCCTGCTCGGCACGCAGGTCGGCGCCCACGCCGACCTTCTCGTACAACTGGGACGCCGCACGGTACGCCTCGCGCAGTGCGGGCAGAGCGACGCGTGGCGCGTCCGGCACCAGATCGGGCAGCGACTCGGGCACGCCGGCGATCTCCGCGCGCTCGGCGCGCAGCGTGCGTGCGGTCCTGTGAGCGTCGTCCGCGGTGCGCTGAGCCGCGCGCCGGTCTTCGTCGGCAGTCTTGGCACGCTCCAGGCACGCTGTGGCCACGGCTTCCGACTCGGCTGCCTCGTCGGTGAGTTCACGAACCTTGAGCTGCCAGCCCTGACGTTCGCGCAGGCGGTGGGCGAGCCCCGCGAGGGCGTCCGCGACGCGGCGGCCGCGCTGCGCTGCGTCCTGCCGCTCGTCCCTGACACGGGCCGCGTCGGCCGCCGCCTCGTCGGCCTCCGCGCGGGCCGTGCGGGCCTCGGCGAGCGCAGTTTCGGCCCCCTCGGCCGCCTCTCCTGACGCGAGGGCCTTCTGCGCCAGCTCGGCGAGCGTCCCGGGCGGACAGTCGGCGCGCCACGCTCCGAGCCGGGCGGCGAGCGTACGGTCAGCGGTCAGCCGGGCAGCGAGCCTGCGGATCTCCTCGTCGCGCGCGGCTGCCCGGGAGCGCAGTGCCTGGCGCTCCTCATCTGCGGCGTGCTCGTCGTGCATCGCCGGGTTCGGCGGTACGAGAAACACATCGTTCAGGGGGCTGCCGCCCGACGGAGCGGCTCCTCGCGCCGGTACGGGGGCGAGCAGCGCGGCGGTGGTGCCGACCGCCACGGCGGAGCGCGGCAGCAACGCGGCGTCCGCCAGTACTTCGCGTGCCCTACTGTGCGCGTCAGGGTCCGTGATGACCACGCCGTCAACGAGCTCGGGGCGCGCCGCGAGCACGGATGCATGGTCGGCCGGGTCGACCGCCTGCGCCAGGTAGCGCCAGCCGGGAAGGGCCGGGATGCCCTGCTCACCGAGGAACTCGACCGTGGCGAGGACGTCGGGCCCGGGTGGCAGCAGCCCGCCTTCTCCGAGCGCGCCGAGGATGCGCGCGTCGTCGGCGGCGGCAGTACGCAGTTCGAAGAGCTGCCGCTCGGCAGAGGTAGTGCCTTCGTCGAGCAGCCCGAGGATGTCCTCGGCGCTACGGTCGAGTTCCTCGGGCGTGAGAGGACCAGGGCCGTGACGCCCAGCTTCGCCCGGCCCGGCTCCCGTGTGAGAAGGGGCCGTGATGCCGCCGGCCCCGTCGTCCGGCTCCGTCGGCTCGGCTTCGTTCGCCTCCGTGCCACGGCGGGGCTGCGGCACGGACATGGCGGCGACGCGTTGCGGCGCCGACGGGAAGCTGAGCAGCTCTGCCAGGCGATCTTCGGCGGCCAGGGCCCGCGCTGCGCGGCGCTCCGTTGCGTGGGCCTGCTCCGCGCTGTGTGCGGCGTCCGCCGCGCGGGCGGCCGCCAGTTCGGCGCGGGCTTCGCTTCCCGCGCACTCCCCGGCCCGGTCGCCCGCGGCCCGGGAGGCGTCCCTGGCCACGTCCCACGCGGCGACGGCGGTCTTCTCGGCGTCCGTGGCGGCCAGCGCCGCGCGCGCCGGGTCGGCGTCGGGGGCCGAGTCGTCGAGCCAGCCAGCCCGTACCGCATCGGCCGTTTCCTGTTCGACTTCGGTGAGGCGCTGACGCAGGTGGCCGGCCTCGCTGCGCGCCCGCTGGGCCTGTGTCGCCGCCGTGGTGGCGTCGCGGTGGGCCGCCTCGCCCACCTCCTGGAGCGTGGCCGAACGCTCCTCCTCCCGCGCGGCGACGCGCTCGCCGTCCTCGGCGGCGGAATGCAGCGCCCGTACGAGCTCTCCCGCGGCGGTGGCCCTGGCTGCCAGCGCGGGGGCGGCGTCCCTCTCCGCCTCGCGGATGGCGACGGCCACGCGCGCGGAGCGGTCGGCTGCGGCGCGGTGGCGCAGTACGGCTTCGGCTGCCTGCCAGGCCGCGTGCAGCGTACGGGCGTCCGCCAGCTCACGGCGCTGAGCAGCCGCTGCCTTCTCGGCGGCGGCGAGGGCCAGCGAGGCGTGGCGGTAGGCGAGTTCGCTCGCGATCAGTGAGCTGCGGCTGCGAGCGTGCTCGGCCTCGGTCACCGTGTGCGCGGTGGCCGTGACCTGCTGGGCAAGCTCGGTGGCCTTGCCGCGCTCGTCCGAGGCCCGTGCGGAAAGCCTGCGGGCGAGCGTACGGGTCCTGCGCTCGGCCCCGGCGTGGATGCCGCGGGCGCGCACGCGGGCTTCGGCGGCCTCGACGATGCGGCCGAGCAGGTCCACGGAGCCGGCGGTGAAGTCCCGTTCGGCGGTGAGCTCGGCGCGGCGGCCGAGTTTGTTGCCGAAGCCGTGAACCAGGTCGGCGAGGCCGTCGGTGTCCCTGGTGTCCGTGACGGCACGCAGGAGCAGGTCTGTGAAGTCCGAGTCCTTCTTGACGGCGAAGAGGCCCGCCGCCTCGCCCTCGTCGGCGTTCATCTCGCGCTGGTAGCGGAAGAGTTCTGGGTCGAGGCCGAGGTCACCGAGGTGCTCGTTCCAGCGGTCGTGGATCTCTTCCCAGTGGATGTCGAGATGGGGGTATGCCTTGCCCGCCTCGGTCACCGCGTCACGGAAGCCCTTCATCGTGCGGCGGCGGCCCTGGGCACCCGAAGCGCCTTCGCCGGGGGGCCGTACCGTCGTGGACTCGGCGACGGGCAGTGAGTCGAGGCTGAGCCCGGGGCCCGGCCGGAAGGAGTACCAGGCCTCGGCGAACTTCCTCGGATCGTTGGAGACCTGTCGTCCTCGCCACTCGCTGACCTTGCCGACGACCACGCACTCGCCAGTCAGCGTGTGCTGCCACTCCAGTGCGACGTGGCCGCAGTCGTCGGCGAGCAGGAACTTGCGCAGCACCCCTGAACTCGCGCCGCCGAGCGTGTTGCGGTGGCCCGGGAGCATCACGGAGAAGATGAGCTTGAGGAGCACCGACTTTCCGCCGCCGTTCTCCAGGAAGAGCACGCCCGCGGGCGCGGGGCGGCGCGGCGGGCCGACGGGCTCCTCCTCGAAGAACTCCGCCTGCGCGGGGGCGGGGTGAGGCACGGGCTCGCCGACTCCGCGCAGGTCGAGCACGGTGTCGGCGTACCGCGCACCGGCCGGTCCGATGGAGTAGAGGCGGACCCGGGACAACTCGTACATGGCGGGGGACTCTCGTCGTAAGTCGTTCAGCGGCTGGTGGCCGCTGGTGTGCGGCGGCGGGCGTCAGGCGTGGAAGGGCAGGCCGGCGTCGGCGGTCAGTTCGAGATCGTCAGCGTCCGACGGCGGCACGAGCGTCGCGGTTCCGTCCATGACCGCCACGACGCCCAGTTCCAGGAGTTCGGCCATGGCGGCGCTGCCGGCCATGTCGCGGACCTGCAACTGGTAGCGGGCGGTGGTGCGGTACGCGCCACCCGCGTCGTCGCCCGTGCGATGCAGGAAGCCCGAATCGGTGAGGAAGGCGACTGCCTTGCCAATGATGCCGGTGGTGGAGCCGGCCAGCCGCCGGGCGTCCTTGGTTGCGCCGGTCGCGCTCCGTCGGGCGTAGATCCGCCAGGCCGCTTCGAGGCCCGGGGCCTCGGTGGCCGGGTCGGTGTTCTCGCCCTGCTCGTCGGCGCGCTGCTCCAGGCGGCGGCAGGCCTGACGGACGAAGGCGTCGACGCCGTTGACCGTTATGCGGCCGATGTACCCGTCGTCGGCCAGGTCTTCGGGGCGGGGGAACGCCAGCGCGGCGACGGCCAGGTGGGCGAGGCCGTGCAGAAAGCGGTCGGCGGATTCGGCCGAGGCGCGGCGTGCGTAGTCCCCCATGCGTACGCCGAAGACGGAGTCGTCCGAGGCGCAGACCGCCATTCCGGCCCGGGTGGACACTTCGAGGACGACGAGTCCGAGGCCGGTCGCCACGGCGTCGGCCAGCCGCGCGAAGGGAGGCTCCTCGCGGTAGCGGCGGAGCAGGTCGGCGTACTCCAGGTCACGTGCGGGCAGCAGTTTGGGCTGGAGCCCGAAGGACACCAGCCGGGCCGCGTCCGCTGCGTCGGCGGGGGTGAGCTGCCCTCCGCCCGGGGCGGGTCCGGGGGCGTCCGCCGTGTCGCCCGGGGAGGCCGGCCCGGCCTGGCCTCGGTCGGGCCGCTCGCTCCACGCGTCGGCGTGCTCTGCGCGGTCGTCGCTCACGGGTGCAGCTCCTCGGTACGAAAGGTCTCGGGTACAGATGCGGGTCGGTCCGTAGTGCTGCCTGCGCTCATGCCGCTTCCCTCCGGTCCGCGGTCATCCCGGCTGCGTCCAGCAGCGCCATGCCCACGATCAGGTCGGCGCCGCCGAACTCCGGGTCGTCGAGCTCGACACCGTCGTCGACCGCGAACAGCAGCCGCTGTTCGCCCTGCCGGTACGCCGTCCCGACGGGCGGGCTCGCCGCGTGGAATGCGAGCAGGACCACCAAATAGGGCAGTTCGGGATCGCGGCGCCTGGCGTCGGCCAGCAGCCCCGACAGTCTGCGGGGCGCGTCGTGCGGCAGGTCGAGCAGTTCCATGGCGTTTGCCAGCTGCCGTTCACTGAATCGGCTGTCGTCGGGGGTGGCGATCAGGTCGGGTTCCGGCATCTCGGCGCCCAGGTGCTCCCGCTCGGCCGGCGGCGTCAGCAGTATGTCGACGAGGTCCCCGACGCGTACGGACACGGGTGTCCGTAGCCCCGTGCCGCGCGCGAAGAAGGCGTCTGTGACCCGGATCGCCTGCTCGACCGGCAGCGGCAGCAGCGGGGCAACCAGCTGGCCGTACAGATCCAGTCCTGCTCGCGCCGTGTGGGTGGCGAAGGCCTGGCGGTCCTGCTCGGCACGGAACAGGGGGCCGGCTTCGAGCAGCCGGGACTGGAGCTGGGTGTGCCTGCGGATGCAGTCCTTGACGATGTCGACGAGCTCGGCCGCCCGCCGTTTGTGCTCCGCGGTCTTCGGATCGAGGCCTGTCTCGGCCTCGTCGCGGGCCTTGCGGATGTTGGTGAGGATCGCGTTCTCGTGCCGGTAGCGGTCGGCGACGTGGTCGAGGGCTTCGGCGATCATGTCGGGCACGGAGTTGAGCCAGTCGACGGCGCGCACATTGCGCCGGGTCGCCTCCAGCGTCCTGCGGAGCGTCTCGGCGTACTGAACGGTCCGGTAGCGGGCTTGCTCCGCTGCGAGCTGGGCGTCGGCGAGCCTGCCGCGGCTGATCAGGACCTCCAGCTTGACCTCGGCGGCGATCTGGGCGCTGGTGACATCGGTGTCGAGCGCGCCGACGAGGACATTGACCGCTTCGTCGGTGGTCCGCAGATAGACGCTTCCGCCGTACCCGGGGACTTCCTCGATGAGCTTGAAATCGTAGTCCCTGCGCACATAGGCGCCGTCGGGGCCGAAAGTTCCGTACACCGCACGGAAGCCGCGGTCCACACTGCCGACGTTGATCAGGTTTTCCAGCACCCAGCGGGCGACGCGCTCGTGTTCCGCGGGCGGGCGCCCAGGCGTCTGGGCGGCGACCCGTGGGAGCAGCCTGGCCACTATTTGTTCGTGGTCGGCGCCCGTGTCGAAGTCCATGTTGAGGGTGACGAGGTCGATCGCCGCGAGCGCGACCTCCGCCATGGCGTAGACCGAGTACTCCCCCGCGAGATTCGCCTTGCGTACGTCGAGATCGTGCAGCGGCGCAGTGCAGGCGAGCGCGCGCAGGCGCCGCGCGAGCCCCTCGTCGGCGGCCGGGCCCACAGCGGGCCGCGGCCCCGCGCTGAGCTGGGGCGGAACGAAGTCCGTCGATGCTGGCGAAGTCACGTGGCACAGATTAGGTCCTCGCACTGACAACGGTCGAAACGTCGCAGAAGCGACCGCTGCGCGGGAGGCGGCTCAGGCGCTCAGGCGGTGCGTCACGCCCCCCAGTTCCCGTCTTGGATGCGGTGCGCGTAGACCTCGACGAGCTGGCTGCGCGAGTCGTCGAGATAGGCGGCGAGCAACTGTTCACCGGTGATGCTGTCGTCGGCCAGCAGGCATTGCAGAATCTGCCGGTTTCGCACGATATAGGGCTCGTGCAGTCGGCGCGGATCGGCCACGACGTGGAAGGCGAGGCGCAGTTCGGCAAGGACGCCACGCATCAGTTCGTCGGTTCGGGGGCTGCCCGCGAGAGCGACGAGTTCACGGTGGAAGTGGATGTTCGCCGTGGATACGCCCCGCCACTCGCGCTCGGCGGCAGCACGCTCGCCGTCGCCGACAGCCCGGCATAGTCCGTCGAGGGGGAAGGGCGGGCCGACGAGGCCGCGGACGACAGCGCACTCGACCAGCTGCCTGGTGCGGTAGATGTCCTCGACATCCTCGACGGCCAGGACGCGGACGAAAACCCCTCGGTTGAGTTCGTGGACGAGCAGCCGCTCGTGGGTCAGCAGCCGGAACGCTTCGCGCAAGGTGTTGCGCGATACGCCGAGCGCCTTGCCGATGCTGTCCTCCGAGAGCCGCTCACCGGGCCGGAAGTACCCCTCGGCGATGCGGGTGCGGAGGATGTCCGCGACCCGCTCCGCGGTGCTGGTGCGCCCCAGCAGCGGGCGGTCGCCGGCCAGGCCCCCTGCCTCGGACTCCGTCGTACTCACGGCGTCTTGTCTCCCTCGGATCCAACGCGTCGCCCCTCGGCGGACGTGCGGTGCCCATCGTACGGAGAAGCAAGAAAGAACCGACATGAGCCTTGTCGGATCGTTGAACGATCCTCTACCTTCAGGAGCGCCGCACCGTTCGTTCACTGGTCGTCCGCGGCCTTCCCCGGCCCTCCATCCTGCTGCGAGGTGCAGATGAGTACCGCCCAGGAACAGCTGAAGCACTCCGATCCGCCCGACGACAGCGGCCCGTTCGCTTGGCTGCGTGCCCTCGGTCCGCGCGGCCGACGGGCCTTCGGCGGGGCGTTCGGCGGGTACGCCCTCGACTCGTACGACTTCTTCACGCTCCCGCTGAGCATGGTCGCGATCTCCGCGTACTTCAGTCTCAGCACCGGGCAGACCGGGCTCCTCACCACGGTCACCCTGGTCGTCTCGGCGATCGGCGGCGCCGTCGCCGGTATCGCGGCCGACCGGATCGGCCGGGTCAAGGCCTTGATGATCACCGTGATCACCTATGCGCTTTTCACCGTGCTGTGCGGTTTCGCGCCCAACTACGAGACGCTGCTGCTCTTCCGCGCGCTCCAGGGCCTGGGTTTCGGCGGCGAGTGGGCAGTGGGAGCGATACTGGTCGCCGAGTACGCCTCCTCGAAGCACCGGGGACGCACGCTCGGGGCCGTACAGAGTGCGTGGGCGGCCGGGTGGGCCCTCGCGGTCGTCGTCTACACGGTGGTCTTCCAGTTCCTGGACCCGGACACGGCCTGGCGCGTGATGTTCTGGACCGGCGCGCTTCCCGCGCTCCTGGTGATCTGGGTACGCCGTCACGTCAGCGACGCACCGGAAGCAGCCGAGCGGCGTCTGGCGAGCAGCAACAAGGGGTCGTTCACCGCGATCTTCCAGAAGGACCTGCTGCGCACCACTCTCTTCGCGGTGCTGCTGTCCACCGGTGTGCAGGGCGGCTACTACACGCTCGCCACCTGGGTTCCCACGTATCTCAAGACCGAACGCGGCCTCACGGTGGTGGGCACCGGCGGGTATCTGACGTTCCTGATCTCGGGTGCGTTCCTCGGCTACCTCACCGGCGGGTACCTCACCGACAAGCTGGGCCGCAAGAAGAACGTCGCCCTGTTCGCGTTCCTGTCGGCCGGCTGCATTCTCGCTTACACGAACATCCCCTCCGGGGCGAACACGGTGGTGCTCGTGCTGGGCTTCCCGCTGGGCTTTTGCATGTCGGCCATCTTCAGCGGCTTCGGGTCGTTCCTCAGTGAGCTCTATCCGACGGCCGTTCGCGGGACCGGCCAGGGATTCACGTACAACACGGGCCGTGCCGTGGGGGCGATCTTCCCGACCCTGGTCGGCTTCCTGGCCGGCAGCTGGGGGGTGGGAGGCGCACTGATCTTCGGCGCCATCGGCTACGGACTGGCCGTACTGGCCCTCCTGGGGCTTCCCGAGACACGTGGAAAGGCGCTCCAGTGAACGTCGACATCACACCGACGGAGCCGGACAGGACCCGAGTCTCGATCGATCTCAACGCCGATCTCGGGGAAGGCTTCGGGCGCTGGGAGCTGACCGACGACGAGCAGTTGCTCTCCGTCGTGACCAGTGCGAACGTCGCCTGCGGCTTCCACGCCGGCGACGCCGCCACCATGCGCCGCGTCTGCGATCTGGCGGCCGAACGCGGAGTCAGGATCGGCGCCCAGGTCTCGTACCGCGACCTGGCCGGCTTCGGCCGTCGCTCGATGGACGTTCCCGGGAACGAGCTTTCGGCCGAAGTCGCCTATCAAATAGGCGCACTCGAAGTGTTCGCGAGAGCAGCGGGTTCGCGGGTCTCTTACGTCAAGCCGCACGGCGCGCTCTACAACCGCGTGGTGCACGACCAAGAGCAGGCCGCTGCCGTGGTCGAAGGAGTGCTGCTCGCGGGCGGGCGCCGACCGGTCCTCGGACTGCCCGGATCGTGTTTCCTCGATGTCGCCGCGAAGGCCGGGCTGCCGGTCGTCACCGAGGCGTTCGCGGACCGCGCCTACACGGCCGAAGGGACACTCGTGGCGCGCGGGCAGGAGGACGCAGTGGTCGACGACCCGGTGACCGTCGTGGAACGCTCCGTTTCCATGGCACGGTTCGGTGTCGTCACCTCGCGGTGCGGCCGGTCCGTCGGCGTCCGGGCACGCTCGCTGTGCCTGCATGGAGACACCCCTGGAGCGGTGGCGATCGCCCGCCGGGTACGGAACCGCTTGGAGACCGCGGGGGTTCGCGTGGAGGCGTTCACGTGAGACACATGAGGGTGCTGCCGGCCGGCAGCAGGGCGCTGCTGATCGAACTCGGCAGCGGCGAGGACGCCGATGCGCTCCACGCCGAACTGCTCCGGCGCCGCGAGCAGGGCACGCTGCCCGCGGTGCGGGAGATCGTGCCGGCGGCGCGCACCGTGCTGCTGGACGGCATCGACGACCCCGGCACGTTCGGTCAGCAGGTGGCCCGCTGGGAGATCCCGTCGCTCGCACCGGACGTTCGTGAGACGGTCGAGATTCCGGTGCGCTACGACGGCCCCGATCTCGACGCGGTGGCCGAGCTGTGGGGTGTGGCGCCGCACGAGGTGGGGCGGATCCACGCGGCAGCCGCCTTCCGGGTGGCGTTCTGCGGGTTCGCTCCCGGGTTCGGCTATATGACCGGTCTCGGCGAGCGGTACGCCGTGCCGCGCAGGACCACACCACGCACCTCGGTCCCCGCGGGCTCCGTTGCCCTGGCGGGGCCGTACACCGGGGTGTACCCCCGCTCCTCCCCCGGCGGATGGCAACTCATCGGGTCGACGAACGCCGTGCTGTGGGACCACACACGTGAACCCGCGGCCCTGCTGACTCCCGGTGTCCGGGTGCGCATCGTTCCGGAGCGGCTGTGACGGACCGGGCATTCGCCGTCGTACGGGCCGGGGCGCTGACATCCGTGCAGGACTGGGGACGCCCCGGGCACGCACATCTGGGGGTGCCGCGCTCCGGCGTGCTCGACCGGCCGGCGAGCGATCTCGCGAACCGGCTGGCGGGCAACCCACCGGAGGCGGCCCTCCTGGAGACGACGGTCAACGGGTGCGCGGTACGGCCGCGTTGCGCGGTGACGGTCGCGGTCACCGGAGCGCCGTGCTGCGTCACCGTCGACGGGCGCCCCGCCCCCTGGGGCGCGCCGGTCCGTCTCGCGGCGGGTGCGGTGCTGGAGGTGGGCGATGCGGTGCGCGGTGTACGAAGCTACCTGGCGTTCGCGGGTGGCGTTGCCGTCGAACCCGTACTGGGCAGCCGCGCCACCGATCTCCTGTCGGGGCTCGGCCCGGCTCCGCTGACCGATGGCGCGGTGTTGCCCCTGGGCGAAAAATGGGGCGTACCCGCGTACGCCGATGTACTGCCGTTGCCGGGCCCCCCGGCAGAACTGGTGTTGCGGGTGGAACCCGGGCCGCGCAGTGACTGGTTCACGGGAACGGCGCTGCGCACCCTGCTCCGTGGCGACTTCCGGGTGTCCTCCGTGAGCAACCGGATCGGGCTGCGCACACAGGGGCCGCCTCTGGGGCGTGCCGTCGACGGTGAACTGCCCAGCGAGGGGATGGTGCTGGGGGCGGTGCAGGTGCCGCCGGACGGCCGGCCCGTGGTCTTCCTGGCCGACCACCCCACGACGGGTGGCTATCCGGTGATCGCTGTCGTCAGGGAGCGGGACCTCGCCGCCGCCGCCCAGGCCGCCCCAGGGACCCCGGTGCGCTTCGTCCCCCTCTCGGGCCGCTGAGCAGCCCGACGGAGCACACAGGAGCGGCCAGAGCTGCCAGGGGCCGCTCAGGGGCCCTCGGGAGGCACCACAGGGCCGTATCCGCCTCCACCAGGCGTGCGGATCACCAAGACGTCCCCAGGCTCGACTTCGGCTGTGTCGCAGCCGTCCAGCGCCGTTCGGGTGCCGTCGGCTCGCTCGATCAGGTTGCTGCCCGTCGCACCGGGCCCGCCGCCCGCCATGCCGTACGGGGGGACGCGACGGTGCCCGGACAGCAGCGCCACCGTCATGGGCTCCAGGAAACGGATCCTGCGCTCCACCCCGCTGCCGCCCTGCCACCGGCCCGCTCCACCACTGCCTGCGCGGACGGTGAAGCTCTGCAGGCGCACGGGGTAACGCCATTCGAGCACCTCCGGGTCGGTGAGACGCGAGTTGGTCATGTGGGTCTGCACGGCGTCGGCGCCGTCGAACCCGTCGCCAGCCCCCGAACCACTGGCCACGGTCTCGTAGTACTGCACACGGTCGTTGCCGAAGGTGAGGTTGTTCATCGTTCCCGAGCCCTCGGCCTGCACCCCGAGCGCGGCGTACAGCGCACCGGTCACCGCCTGGGACGTCTCGACATTGCCCGCCACGGTCGCCGCAGGAAAGGACGGTGACAGCATCGACCCTTCGGGTACACGCACCTCCAGGGGTGCCAGACAGCCGCTGTTGAGGGGGATGTCGTCGGCCACCAGGGTCCTGAAGACGTACAGCACAGCCGCCATGACCACCGACCTGGGTGCGTTGAAGTTCCCGGGCTGCTGCGCGGACGTCCCGCCGAAGTCCAGCACCGCGCTCCGGCTGTCCCGGTCCACCCGCAGCGCGACCTCGATCACGGCTCCGTTGTCGGTCTCGTAACGGTACGAACCGTCCCGCAGGCCGGCGACGATACGGCGTACGGACTCCTCCGCGTTGTCCTGTACGTGCCGCATGTAAGCCTGCACCACCTCCAATCCGAACTGGTCGACCATGCAGCGTAGTTCCGCGACACCCCTTTCGTTGGCGGCGATCTGTGCGCGCAGATCGGCGAGGTTTGTGTCCGGGTCCCTCGACGGGTACGGGGCAGTGACCAACAGCTCACGTGTCTCGTTCACGCGCAGCCTGCCGTCCCTCACCAGAAGCCAGTTGTCGAAGAGAACACCCTCTTCGTGCACCGTACGGCTGAAAGCGGGCATCGAGCCGGGGCTGATGCCGCCGATCTCGGCGTGATGTCCGCGCGAGGCGACCAGAAAAAGCATGGGCCCGCCGTCCGCGCCGAACACCGGTGTCACGACAGTGACGTCAGGCAGGTGGGTGCCACCGTGGTAGGGATCATTGACGGCGTACACGTCGCCCGGGCGGATCGAGCCTTCGTCCCGCCGGAGCACTTCCTTGATGGACTCGCCCATCGAACCGAGGTGCACGGGAATGTGCGGAGCGTTCGCGATGAGGTTCCCGTGCGCGTCGAAAAGCGCACACGAGAAGTCCAGCCGCTCCTTGATGTTGACCGAGTGCGCGGTGTTTTCGAGCCGCACGCCCATCTGCTCGGCGATGGCCATGAAGAGGTTGTTGAACACCTCCAGCATGACCGGATCGACGTCGGTGCCGACCGCCTTGAGACCGGAGCGGGGGCGTACGCGGGTGAGGATGAGGTGCCCGTGTTCTCCTGCGGCTGCCTGCCAGCCCGGGTCGACCACTGTGGTGGTGTCGTCCTCGGCGACGACAGCGGGGCCGGTGACGGTGTCCGTGGGCACCAGGTCGTCGCGCCGGTACAGCGGGGTGTTCTGCCGGCTCCCCTGGGTGAACATCCCTACCGTGGCTCGGGGCCTCAGGGGGACCGTGCGCGGGTGCGGTTCGACGGCGTTCCGGGGAACGTTCGGTCCCGGGGCGCCCGCTGCCTCGACGGAGACCGCTTCGACCACCAGGGGCTTGTCCATCGTGAACGCGTACCGCGCGCGGTGGTCCGCCTCGAAGGCCTCGGTCATCTCCAGGACACTGCCCAGGGCCACGGGCAGGCTCGCGTCCGTGCCCGCGTACCGCAGATGGACGCGCGCGTGGACGCTGATCGCCGGCTCAGCCACTCCGTCGGCGCGCAACTCCGTACGGGTGCGGGCCGCCAGCCGGTCGCACAGCTCGTGTACGCGGCCGAGCGTGGCCTCGTCGAGTTCCGCCTCCACCGACTGCTCGCGCATGGCGGTGGCGTCGGCCAGACCGATGCCGTACGCCGAGAGCACACCGCCCAGCGGTGGCACGATCACCGTGTCGATGCCCAGGGCGTCGGCCACCGCGCACGCGTGCTGGCCTCCCGCACCCCCGAAGCTGGTGAGGGCGTAACGGGTGATGTCGTGACCGCGCTGTACGGAGATCTTCTTGACGGCGTTCGCCATGTTGAGCACGGCGATGTCGACGAACCCCGACGCGACCTCCTCGGGGCTGCGTCGTACACCGGTCGCGTCGGCCACCTCCTCGCAGAGCCGCGCGAAGCGGTGGCGGACGGTTGCGGCGTCCAGCGGCTCGTCACCGTGCGGTCCGAAGACGGCGGGGAAGTGGTCCGGCTGGACGCGCCCGAGCATCACATTGGCGTCGGTGACGGTGAGCGGGCCGCCCCCGCGGTAGCAGGCGGGTCCCGGGTCGGCTCCCGCCGAGTCGGGACCGACCCGGTAGCGACGGCCGTCGAAATGCAGCACGGAACCGCCGCCCGCGGCGACTGTGTGGATGTTCATCATGGGGGCGCGCATGCGTACACCCGCCACCTGCGTACCGAAGTCCCTCTCGAACTCGCCCGCGTAGTGCGACACATCGGTGGAGGTGCCGCCCATGTCGAAGCCGATGACGCGCTCGAATCCGGCCTGCTGCGAGGTTCGGGCCATGCCGACGACACCGCCCGCGGGGCCCGACAGCACCGCGTCCTTCCCGCGGAAGTGCGCGGCCTCGCGCAGGCCGCCGTTGGACTGCATGAACATCAGGCGCACGTCCGCGAGTTCTTCGGCGACCTCGTCGACGTACCGGCGAAGGACGGGCGAGAGGTACGCGTCGACGACGGTCGTGTCGCCCCGCGGCACCAGTTTGATCAGCGGACTGACCTCGTGCGAACAGCTCACCTGGGTGAAGCCCAGCTCGCGCGCCACGTCGGCGACGGCGCTCTCGTGGGCCGGATGACGGTAGCCGTGCATCAGCACGACGGCGACGCTGCGCAGTCCGTCGTTCCACACCGCGTGCAGGTGCTCCCTGACAGCGGTGAGGTCCAGGGGGCGCACGGTCACTCCGTGCGCGTCGATCCGCTCCGGCACCTCGACGACGCGTTCGTACACCGCCTCGGGGAGCACGATGTGACGGTCGAAGAGCCGGGGACGGTTCTGGTAGGCGATCTTCAGGGCGTCCCGGAAGCCCTCGGTGACGACGAGCACGGTCGGCTCGCCCCGCCGTTCCAGGAGCGCGTTGGTGGCGACTGTGGTGCCCATTTTGACGCTGTCGATCCGGTCGGCCGGGATGGGCTCGTCAGGGCCGAGGCCAAGCATGAGCCGGATTCCGGCGACGGCGGCGTCCCGGTAGCGCCCGGGGTCGTGAGAGAGCAGCTTGCGGGTGACGAGCCGCCCGTCGGGCCGCCGGCCCACCACATCGGTGAAGGTGCCACCACGGTCGATCCAGAATTCCCAGCGCCCGCTCATTCTCCCATTCTGGCAAGGGGCGTGGGAGCGGGCGCAGCGGAGACGGCGGCGAGCGCGCCCGACAGGGCCTGGGTGGCGCACTGGTCGAGCCGGACGCTGGTGCCGCGCGCCCCGTGACGTACCTCTGCCGCCGCCAGGCTCAGAAGCTGTGGCAGCAGGTCCGTGGAACGCCGCGCGAGCCAGCCCGTGCCCGCTGTCAGCAGCCACCGCAGAGCGGCCGCGCGCGTGGGCGGGGGCTGCTCGGGTTCGTATCCAGGCGGTTCACCCGTCGCGAACCCGTGGGCGACGAGCAGTGCGTGGAAACGGGCGGCGATCAGTCGGTGCCCACGCTCCCCCGGGTGCAGCCGGTCGGCGCTCCACAGACCGCGGTCGGCCACCCAGGGGCCCTCGGCGACGTGCAGATGTACGGCGTCGTAGCGGGCCGAGAGAACGTGCACCACGGCGTTGACGGCGCGCTGTCTGCGGGCCAGCGGACGGGCGAGCGCGGACGGCAGGCGGAGCATGGTTCCGGGGTCGGGCAGACAGGCGGTCAGCAGTACGGCGCCCTGCGCGGTCAGAGCCGCGCAGACCGCGTCGAGACGCACGGTCAGGTCGTGGATGTCGAAGGTGCGGCGGAGGGTGTCGTTGACGCCGACAACGACGGAGGCGATGTCAGGGCGGTAGGCGAGAGCGGCGGGCGCCTGGAGTTCTGCGACGTCGCGAGTGAGGGCGCCGCTGACAGCGAAGTTGCGAAACTCCGCCGGCTCCACGTGCCCCACGAGGCCGGCGGCGAGCAGGGCGGCCCAACCACGCCACGCTCCGCCCACCGGGTCTCCGATCCCCTCGCTGAGCGAATCCCCCAGCGCAGCGAACCGCACCGCCCTCCCAGGGCCTGAGGGGCCTCGGACAAGGCGGGGACCCCTGACAAGGACGGGGCCCCCGCCAAGGGCGCCCCCGGCACCTGATCGGCGTCCGGGCTCGCCGTGAACGGGCCGGGGCACGGCGAGCCGGGGCCCGGCGTCAGCTCTGAGGCTCATCTCGACACATCCCGCGCCGGCTCGGCCGTCGCCTCACGCGTCTGGGGCACTGCGTGCGCCTCGTGCGCCGCGAGGAAAGCCTGCACCGACGCCGGCCAGCCGAAGAGTTCGGCGCGTTCCCTGGCCGCGGCGCGGCGGGCCTTCTCGGGCTGCGCGAGAAGCTGTCCTACCGCTCGGGCGAACGCCTCACCGCTGTCGGCGGCAGCCAGACCCGCGTCCCCGACAACCTCGGGAAGCGCCGACGACGCACTGGCGACCACGGGGGTCCCGCACGCCAGTGCCTCCAGCGCGGACAGACCGAAGGTTTCCGCGCGCCCCGGAGCCAGGCAGATGTCCGCCGCGGCTTGGAGGTCCGCCAGCGGGTCGCGGTCACCGAGGTGTCCGAGGAAGAGGACCGGCAGCCTTTCCGCACGCGCCCTGCGCTCCAGGCTGTCCCGCATGGGGCCGTCGCCGGCGACCACCATTGCGGCTCGCACACCGTTCCCGCGAAGGGCCGCAAGCGCGTCCAGGGCTGTTCCCGGGCGCTTTTCGACCGACAGGCGCGAGCACAGCAGGAGCAGCACGTCGTTCCCCCGAACGTAGCGGGCGCGCAGCGCCTCGCTGCGCCTCCCCGGCCTGCACTCGCGCAGATCCACACCGAGGGGCGCGCGCACCACGTTGCGCGCTCCGATGCGGACGAACTCGCGTTCCGCCCATTCCGTCGTGCACACGATCCGCGAGTACGCCCACGCACTGCGCCGGTTGAGCCGGTCCGCCGCCCGCGCGGCGGCCGCTTCCGACAGCCCCCAGGTGCGCAGCACTCCGTCCGCCGTTTCGTGCGACACCATCACGGAAGGCACCCTGCGGCGCCGCGCCCACTCCCCGGTCCAGCGCAGCGACGTACGGTCGGAGACTTCGATCCGGTCCGGGGCGAGCGTCTCCAGAACGCCGCGCAGCCGTCGCCGGTCGGCGAGGACGCGGTAGCCGCCCGTTCCCGGGAGCACCACGCCGGGCAGCGTGATGACGCGCCCCTGTGCGGTGTTTTCGTCGTTTTCGCGCTTCCCGGGAACGACAAGAACCGGTTCGTGTCCCGCCGCACGGTAGCCGCGCCCCAGTTCCCGCAGAGCGGTCCGCAGTCCGCCCGAGGCGGGGGTGACGAAGTTGGCCAGCCGCACGATACGCAGCGGGCCCCCGCCGCTGCCCGTGTCACTGCCTGCGCCGGGGACGCTTATGCCGCCAACACCTGCCGTTCGCGCAGTACCTCTTCGTAGTGGCCGAGCAGTTGGTCGCCGACACAGGCCCAGGTCCTGCTCTCAACATCGGTCCGTCCCGCCCTTCCGTACGCCGTGCGCAGTCCTGGTTCGTCGGCGAGCCAGGAGACCGCTGCCCGTACGGCCGCCGCGTCGCGCGGGGCGACGAGCAGACCGGTGTGCCGGTGGCGGACCAGGTCGAGCGGCCCGCCCGCCGCCGGCGCGATCACCGGTACGCCGCTCGCCATGGCTTCCTGCACGGTTTGGCAGAAGGTTTCGTACGGTCCGGTGTGCGCGAAGACGTCCAGGGAAGCGAAGATCCGGGCGAGCTCGGCGCCCGTCCTGCGCCCCAGGAAGACGGCGCCGGGCAGCACGGCCCGCAGTGAAGGTTCGCTCGGCCCGTCCCCGACCACCACGACGCGAACGCCCGGCAGCCCGCACACACCCGCCAGCAGTTCCACCTGCTTCTCGGGAGCCAGCCGCCCGACATATCCGACGAGCAGTTCCCCGCCCGGGGCCAGCTCCCGCCGCAGCGCCTCGTCCCGCAGGGAGGGCCTGAAGCGCAGCGTGTCGACCCCGCGGGCCCACAGCCGCACGCGCGGCACTCCCTGTTCCTCCAGGTCACGCACGGCGGCCGTGGAGGGCGCGAGGGTGCGGTCCGCGGCGCTGTGCACGGTGCGGATGCGCCGCCATGCCGTCCCTTCACCGGTTCCCATGTATGTACGGGCATAGCCGGCGAGGTCGGTCTGGTAGACGGCGACGGCCGGTATGCCCAGTCGCGCGGCAGCCGCCATGCCACGCACGCCCAGCACGAACGGGCTGGCCAGGTGAACGACATCGGCGCGGTGGGCAGCGATCGCGGCGGCCACCCGCCGGCTGGGCAGAGCGACCCGCACCTGCGGATAGCCGGGCAGTGGAAGAGAGGGCACGCGCACCACCGGGTAGGCCGGCCCGTTCCAGGCCCCGGAGGTGAGGCCGGCGTCGGCGGCTCCTCCCCCGTCGGTGGCAGGGGAGGAGGGCCCGGCACTCGCGGCCGGGGCTATGACGAGGGGTTGGTGACCGCGGTCGGCGAGGTGCCGGGCGGTCTGCAGGGCGCAGTGGGCAACGCCGTTGACGTCGGGCGGAAAGGACTCGGTGACGATGGCGACACGCATACCCGTGTTGTCGCCGCGCCGGACGTGGCCCGGCCGACTTGGATCTTTCCGGGCGAGGAACGTCCTATGAGCGTTTGGCCCCGTGGCCGGGCGACGTGCCCCCGCGCTCGTCACCGCCCGCCGTCACACCGCGCCTCGGGCCCCGCGTCACTCCCCCGTCACATCCGTACACCGAGCCGACGCGCGCCCCCTCACAACGCCGGCCGCGTCCGGTCCGACCTACAGCGCAGCCGCGTCCGGTCCGATCCTGCTGCGTACGGCGGTCTGCACCTCGGCCTCCTCGGCCGGGTCGGCAGCGAGCCGCCGCAGCCGCTCCGCCACCCGCGCGTCACCGGTCTCGGCGTGCCGGGCGGCCACTTCTCTCGTGGTCTCCTCGCAGTCCCACAGGCACTCGACCGCGAATCCGGTGGCGTAGGTCGGGTCCGTGACAGCAAGAGCGCGCGCCGCGCGGCCGCGCAGGTGCGAGGAGGCCGTCTCCCGGTAGACGTGTCGCAGTACGGGCGCCGCCGCGCAGATGCCGAGCCGGCCGGCCCCGTCCACGAGCGTCCACAGGAGCGGTGCGTCGGGGCCCTGGGCGCGTACGGTCTCCCGCAGCGCGCCGAGTACGAGCGGGGCGTCCTCGGCGCCGCCCCGGCAGGCAAGCACACCGGCCGCGGAGGCACCCAGGGCGTCGGGGCGGTGCACCCAGCGGCGGGCACGGTCCACAGCGTCGGCTCCGCACATCCGCTCGAAGGCGGCAGCCGCGGCGTCGGCGACCGTAGGCGACGCGCTGAGCGCCGCCGCTTCGATGAGGTCGAGCACCACGGCGTCCCGTGATTCGGCGAGGTAGTGCAGCGCCGTACTGCGCGCGCCCTCCTGGCCGCTGCGTGCGGCCTCGACGATGGCCGCGCGGTCCGCGGGCGCGGCGACGGCGGTCAGGCAGCGGGCTGCGGGCACGTGGAGCGGCGTACCGCGGTCCAGGCCCTGCTCGGCCCAGTCGAAGACGGCCTGGACGCTCCAGCCCGGGCGTGGACCCGTGGGCCGCATCTGCCGTTGCCAGCGGTCGAACGACCCTTGTTCTGTGGCCGCCCGGACCCGGCCTCCGACGGCTTCCCGCGGGTCCTCGGACCACAGCCGCCACGGCCGCGGCTCGAAGGCGTCCCGCACCGCGGCGGCCAGCTCGGCGTCACCCTGGGGCGTACCGGGGAAGCGGGCCAGCACGGACTCGGCGAGGGCGCGCAGCCCGGCGTCGTCGTCGCGCAGGGCGAGTTCGTCGAGCGCCCAGGTCCAGTTGGTGCCGGTCATGGCGTAGCGCCGCAGCAGCGCCATGGCGTCGTTCCTGCCGTATGACGCGAGGTGGCCGAGCACGGCGAGTGCGAGGCCGGTCCGGTTCTCGTCCGTGTCGACGAGGTCCTCGGGGTCGAGGAGGTGCTGCTCGATCTCCTCGAGGCCGCCGTCGAGATCCAGGTAGAGGCGCGCGTAGTACAGGGAGCGGTTCTCGACCTGCCAGTCGTGGCGGGGGTCGTCGAGAACGCAGTGGCTAACGGCCGCGAGCGCTTCGGGGCGGGGCGCGGCGAGCGCGTGCAGGGTGCCGTCGCCGCGGCCCCTCTGCAGGAGGCCGAGCAGGGTGCCGCTCGGCGCTATGACTGGATCGAACATGGGAAAAGCCTCACATCAAGCTGTCGACGCAACCGGAAACGTGCCGTTTCTCGGACACTTCCTAGGCCGCGCGACAACATGTTCGGCCGTCCGTCGTCGACGCGTGCTCGGCGTAGACCATTTTCCTCTGCCTTTCATCGGTGGGCCCGGAGCGGGCCCGCTCACATCCCCTGTGGTCCGGCAACTCCTGCCCGCACCCCGTGCATGTGAATCCGACGTCATGATGACCCAGCCATTTCGCCGACGCGACCACATTTACGACGCCCCGTTCACCGGGGCGGTCACCGGACGCCGAACAGCTCCAGCAGTTCCGCCTTGCCGAACATGCGTGCCGTGTCGACAGCGGACGGCGTTCCCGCGGCAGGGTCGGCGCCGCCGCCCACCAGGGCACGGATCACCGCCTCCTCGCCCTTGAACACGGCGCCGGCGAGTGGCGTCTGCCCCCGGTCATTGGCGCGGTCGGGGTCGGCGCCCCGGCTGAGGAGGGCGTCCACGGACGCGGCGTGACCGTGATAGGCGGCGAGCATCACCAGGGAGTCGCCCCGGTCGTTGGTGAGGTTCGCGGGCACGCCGGCGTCGAGGTACGCGGCGAGCGCCTCGGTCTCACCCCGGCGGGCCAGGTCGAAGATCTTGGTGGCCAGTTCGACCACTTCCGGATCCGGGGCTTCACTCATCGGACGGACCGCCCTCCACTGCCGTTCACTGCTGTGACCTGTACGTACGGCACAGCGCCGTACGGGTGAATCGTCAGGGTACTGCCCGGCGCAGGACATGACCCGGCCCGGCAGCGGCAAAGATCACGGCAGGCGGGCCGCCATGGGCCACTCCGGTGAAAAATCTGAAAAGTAACCCATTTGCACCTTTCGCCGTATAGATACATCCCGTGCCCCTGGAAGAACTCATGGTGACTGTCCCCTCAACCAGGAGAACACCTCATGATCCTGTCCATCTCAGGCGTCGTACTGCTCGGCATCATCGTCTTCCTGTTCTTCCGGAAAGACGGCCTCAAGGCATCGCACGCGCTCGTCTGCGCACTGTTCGGCTTCTACCTCGCGGGCACAGCCATCGCCCCGAGCATCAAGGCCGGAGGCGCGAGCCTCGCCGGTCTACTGGGCGGGATCAAGTTCTGACCTGCCGTAACCGCTTCAACACCTCCAGGAGACCGAAGTGGCCCGGCGTCCACACCCCCGCATTCCGAGCAGCGGCAGTGCCTCGATCACCCGCAGCCGCGAGATCGCGCGCACAGCAGCCGACAGTGCCGCCGACGTCCTCCATCCGCTGATCACCCTCACGCGTGGTCTGCGGCGGCTGGCCGCCACCGGCCGGCGCAAGTGGAGCGATACGCCGAAGGACCGGCGTGGTTCCGCGTTGTTCCTGGTGGCGGCTGTCGTGCTGGTGGTCGCGCTCATCCCGTACGGGCCGCTGCTCGCCCTGATCACGGTGATGGCCGCGGCCGCCTGGAAAGGACGGGAGCACACCGCTGTGCGGCGCGGTCCCGATCCGGCCGAGACCGACCGGCTCCGGGCCGTCTATGAGGCCCTGGTGCCGTACTTCTCGGTGCCCGACGACCCCAGTCCGCTGTTCAGCCACGGCGGCGAGTGGGATAAGGCGTTTCCCGAGTACAGCTTCGACGACGGCCGGCTGGTGCGGCTGCTGGTGCACTACCCGGCGTACTTCACCGACGGCGAGGCCTCGTCCCGGGCCCGAATCGAGCACCTGCTGCACGCCAAGTCCGGCCGGGGCCGGGAGTACCACTTCGAATGGGACGAGGTGGGCAACCAGCTCGTCATGGCGGTGCTCCCCGCCCTGTCCACCACCATCGGCGCACAGCGCTTCGTCACGGCCCCCGGCGAGACGGTGCTGGGCTTTACCGACCCCGACGCGGTCCAGCGGACCGTTCCGGTCACGGAAGGCGACCGGACGTACGACGCCTCTCCGGTCGTGTGGCGCACCGGGGCACGCTCGACGGAGCCGCATCTGCTCGCCGTGGGTCTGCCCGGAAGCGGAACGACCGGCCTGCTGCGCTCGATCGCCCTCCAGGCTCTCCAGCACGGCGACGTACTGATCATCGAGGGCAGTGGCACCGGCGAGTACGCGTGCCTCACCGGACGTACCGGGGTACTGGCGGTCGAATGCGCGCTCTCGGGAGCGCTCGCCAGCCTGGAATGGGCGGCACACGAGACCGAGCGGCGGCTGATCGCCGCGAACCGCGCCCGCCAGGCCGGACACCCCGCTCCGGAGGACACCAAACGCCAGCTGTGGATCCTGCTGGACCGGCCGAGCGTCTTCGGTCATCTGGCCGCGGCCGACGGGCGAACCGACCCGCAGCAGCTGCTTCAGGTGCCGCTGCGGCACGGCAGGGCGGCGAACGTGACGGTCGTGGTGGCCGAGCAGTTCGACGCGGTGGACGCCCTGAGCGAGACCGTTCGTACTCACACGCGCGCGCGTGTGGTGCTCGGTCCGGCGGCCCCCGGTCAGGTGGAGTCCGTGCTGGGCGAGCCCGCGCACACCACGCCCACACGCGACACCCCGCCCGGACGCGGCTACGCGAAGCTCGGCGCGGGGCCCGTGATGCGGCTTCAGGTTCCCGCGACGCCCGATCCGTACGACGACGCGACCAGCGAGGGGCACCGGCAGGCCGTAGTCGACCTGCTGCCCGAGCCCGCGCCCGCTCCGGAGGCCCGGGCACAGGCCCAGATCCAGCCCCAGCCGCAGGACCCGGACTCCTCGCCCGTCTCCGCCGAGGGCTGACCCGGCGGACCACAAGGCCGGGGGCCTGGCCGGGGACAGGGCTGAGGTCAGGCCACGAACGTCCGCGGGGCCTCCGTACCGGACCTCGCCCCGCTCTCGACGAGCCTCGCGGCCGCCGCCAGCCGGACGGCCGCTTCTTCGGCCACCGGCCCTCCGACGGTGAACGGCAGCCGCACATACCCCTCGAACGCCCCATCCACTCCGAAGCGCGGCCCCGACGGGACCCGCACACCGACGCGCTCACCCATCTCGGCCAGCCGCGAACCCGACAGGCCGCCGGTACGGACCCAGAGCGTCAGCCCGCCGCGCGGTACGTCGAACTCCCAGTCGGGCAGCTCCCTGCGCACCGCGGCCACCAGCGCGTCGCGGTTCTCGCGCGCCTGTTCTCGGCGGATGCCCACGGCCTGCTCCCAGCCTCCCGTGCTCATCAGCCAGTTGACCGCCAGCTGCTCCAGCACCGGAGTCCCCAGGTCGGCGTAGGCTCGGGCCGACACCAGACTGCGGATCACGTCGGGCGCCGCCCGCACCCAGCCGATGCGCATGCCCGCCCAGAAGGCCTTGCTGGCGGAGCCCACCGTCAGGACGGTGCTGCCCGACGGGTCGAAGGCGCAGACCGGCCGCGGCATGGCCGACGCGGCAGAGCCGGCGGCCTCGTCGAGAACAAGCTCGGACATCGTCTCGTCGACGACCAGCACGGTCCCGGCCGACCGGGCGGCGTCGACCAGCTGGCGCCGCTGGTCCTCGTCGGCCAGGGCGCCGGTCGGGTTGTGGAAGTCCGCGACGACGTACGCGAGCCGGGGCGCGGCGTCGCGCAGGACCTGCCGCCACTGCGGTAGGTCCCAGCCCGCCAGCCCCTCGGCCATGGCCACGGGCACCAGCCTGGCGCCCGCCTCGCGCATGAGCTGAAGGATGTTGGCGTAGGACGGGGACTCGACGGCGATACGTTCGCCGCGCCCCGCGAAGAGATGGCAGATGGCGTCCATCGCGCCCATGGCCCCAGTGGTGACCATGATCTGCTCGGGCATGGTGGGAATGCCGCGCTCGGTGTACCGCTCCGCCAGCATCTCCCGCAGCGCCGGAAGCCCCGCCGGGTAGTCGCCGTGCGTGTGGGCGTATGGCGGCAGCTCCTCCAGCGCCCCCTGTACCGCGCGGGTGAGCCAGGGCTCCGGCGCGGGCAGCGAGGCGCACCCGAGGTCGATGACCGAGCCGAGGGACTCGGGCGGCAGGGGTTCGAGGCCGCGAGCCGGCAGCGGATTCCCCGCGGGGACCGCGGTCCAGCTGCCCGCCCCCCTGCGCGACTCGAGGAAGCCCTCGGCGCGCAGGGCCTCGTACGCCGCTGCCACCGTGGTGCGGCTGACAGACAACGCCACGGCGAGCTCGCGTTCGGCGGGCAGGCGGGCGGCGACCGGCACCCGCCCCTCCAGGACCAGAAGCCTTATGCCGTCGGCGAGCGCACGATAGGCGGGCGGTCGGCGCGAGCCGGGGCCCGGCGGGCGGGACTGCTGGGCGTTGAGCTGCCTGGCGAGCTGAGCCGCCCCGACCGCCGAAGTCCACTGCGCCATATTTTCCAGTCCACCTAAGTCGAATTGGCCATGGATGGCATCTCTTGCCAAGCCACAGAGTGTCATGCAGCGGTCCACCATCGCCAGTACCTCACCAGGGAGCGTCCACTTGTCCAGGGAATTCACTCGTCGGCTGCTTCAGCTATACGTCGGTCTCGCGCTGTACGGAGTGAGTTCGGCGGTGCTCGTGCGCGCCGGCCTCGGCCTCGAACCCTGGGGGGTGCTGCACCAGGGCCTGGCGGAGAAGACCGGACTGACCATCGGAGTCGTCTCGATCATCGTCGGGGCGGTGGTCCTGCTGCTCTGGATCCCGATCCGGCAGCGGCCCGGGCTCGGCACGGTCTCCAACGTGATCGTGATCGGCGTCGCGATGGACGGCACGCTGGCGGTCGTACCGGACGTGCACGGCCTGGCCGGGCAGATTCCCCTGATGCTGGCCGGCGTGGTGCTCAACGGCGTGGCGACCGGTCTCTACATAGCCGCGCGCTTCGGCCCCGGGCCGCGCGACGGCCTGATGACAGGACTGCACCGCGTCACAGGGCGCTCCATCCGGCTCGTACGCACCGCCATCGAGGTCGCCGTCGTCGCCACCGGCTTCGCGCTGGGCGGCTCGCTCGGCGTGGGCACCCTTGTCTACGCGCTGGCCATCGGGCCGCTCGCGCAGTTCTTCCTACGTGTCTTCGCCGTCCCCGCGCCTGCCACCGGCAGCACCCCCGGCGCCGGCGGTACACCGGAAGGCGCGACAATCCTCCGGTGACCCCTGTACGCCATCCCGCTGTACGCCATCCCTATCTGGACCACCCGGGAACGCTCGCTTTCGCGCACCGCGGCGGCGCCTCCGACGGTCTGGAGAACACCGCGGCGGCGTTCCGGCGCGCCGATCGGGCCGGGTACCGCTACTTCGAGACCGATGTGCACGCCACGGCGGACGGCCGGCTCGTCGCCTTCCACGACGCGACCCTGGACCGGGTGACGGATGCCCAGGGGCGCATTTCAGCGCTTCCCTGGAACGTCGTGAAACGCGCACGGGTCGTGGGCAGCGAACCGCTGCCCCTCTTCGAGGAACTGCTGGAAGAATTTCCCGGCGCGCGCTGGAACATCGACGTCAAGACGGAGCCGGCGCTGACGCCGCTGATCGACCTGATCCGCAGAACGGGCGCATGGGACCGGGTGTGCGTCGGTTCGTTCAACGAGAACCGCGTGGCCAGGGCGCAGCTCCTCTCGGGCCCCCGCCTCGCCACCTCCTTCGGCATCACCGGCGCCCTGGGGCTGTGGCTGCGTTCGCGCTCCGTCCCCGCCGCCGTTCGCCGCAGCGCCGTGTGCGCACAGGTTCCCGAGGTGCAGAGCGGAATCAGGGTCGTCGATCAGCGCTTCGTGCGTACGGCGCACGCGAAGGGCCTGCAGGTCCACGTCTGGACGGTCAACGATCCGGTCCGGATGGGAGCACTTCTTGATCTTGGTGTGGATGGCATCATGACGGATCACATCGAGACGCTGCGCACGGTACTGACCGGGCGGGGTGCGTGGGCCTGACCGGCCCGCCCCGGCCCGGCCCCCGTGGTCCGCGTCCACGCGGGGACGAGCGAGGGGACGCCCGGTGAGCGCCGGCACGGTGGATCGTACGGACGGCAGGGACGGCGAAGACGGCGAGGGCAACGCGGACGGCCCCGGCGGAGCGACCGCCCGCCGACGCGAGCAGCGCGGCTGGTACTTCTACGACTTCGCGTGCTCCGTGTACTCGACCAGCGTACTGACCGTGTTCCTCGGCCCGTATCTGACGACGGTCACCAAGGCCGCGGCGGACGCGGACGGGTTCGTCCACCCCCTGGGCATCCCGGTCCGGGCAGGCTCGCTCTTCGCGTACGCCGTATCCGTCTCGGTCGTCGTGGCTCTACTGATCATGCCCCTGGTGGGCGCTGCAGCCGACCGTACGGGGCGCAAGAAGCCACTGCTGGCCGCCGCGGCGTACACCGGAGCGGGCGCGACGGCCGCCATGTTCTTCCTGGACGGCGACCGCTACCTGCTGGGCGCCGGCCTGCTGATCGTCGCGAACGCGTCCCAGTCCGTCGCGATGGTTCTCTACAACGCCTACCTGCCGCAGATCGCCGAACCGCACGAACGCGACCGGGTCTCCTCGCGGGGCTGGGCCTTCGGTTACACCTCGGGCGCCTTCGTCCTCGTACTCAACCTGGTCCTGTATTCGGGGCACGAGAGCTTCGGGATCTCGGAGGCGACGGCCGTACGGATCTGTCTGGCGTCGGCGGGGCTGTGGTGGGGCGCCTTCACCCTCGTACCGCTGCGGCGCCTGCGGGACCGGCGGGCAGGCAGCCGTGACGCGGACACGAGCGGGGCCGGCCCGTACGCGAGCGAGGCCGGGGCGGGCAGGGCAGGCGCGGGCAGGGCAGGCGCGGGCAGGGTCGGGGCGGGCAGGGTCGGGGCGGGCTGGCGGCAATTGGTCGCGACCGTCAAGGACATGCGCCGCCACCCGCTGACGCTGTCCTTCCTGCTCGCCTATCTGGTCTACAACGACGGCGTGCAGACGGTGATCTCACAGGCCTCGATCTACGGGTCCGAGGAGCTGGACCTCGATCAGACGACCCTCATCACGGCCATTCTGCTGGTCCAGGTGCTCGCGGTGGCGGGCGCGCTCGGCATGGGCCGGCTGGCCCAGCGGTTCGGCGCCAAGCGCACCATCCTGGGTTCGCTCGCCGGATGGACGCTGACAGTCGGAGCAGGCTACTTCCTGCCGGCCGGAGAGCCGGTCTGGTTCTACGCGCTGGCCTCCGCCATCGGCCTGGTCCTCGGCGGCAGCCAAGCACTGTCCCGCTCGCTCTTCTCCCACCTGGTGCCGCGCGGCAAAGAAGCCGAATACTTCTCGGTGTACGAGATGAGCGACCGGGGCATGAGCTGGCTGGGGCCCCTGGTGTTCGGGCTGGCGTACCAGCTGACCGGCAGCTACCGGGACGCGATCATCTCCCTCACGGCCTTCTTCGCACTGGGCTTCGTCCTGCTCGTTCGGGTGCCTGTACGACGGGCGGTGGAGGAGGCGGGAAACCCCGTACCAGGCCGAATTTAGACCTTGAAGTGAAAGGCCGGTAGTGTACGCCTTTGGCCTGCCAGGCGCCCGTTACTGCGCGCTCGGACTTCGACAACGCTGGGTGACATCTGCTGCCAGAAGTGACAAACAGGGCACTGGTGGGTACAACAAGGGGCGGCACGACGGGCGACGCTGGACCCGCAACGGGAATCTTTACCGCCGACCGGACGTTGACCGGATGACGACGACAGCGACACCTGTCCTGTGGGCGACAAGCCCGGGAGGCACGATTCATGAGTGAGCGAGCTCTCCGCGGCACGCGACTCGTGGTTACCAGCTACGAGACGGACCGCGGCATCGATCTGGCCCCGCGCCAGGCGGTGGAGTACGCATGCCAGAACGGACATCGATTTGAGATGCCGTTCTCGGTCGAGGCAGAAATTCCGCCGGAGTGGGAGTGCAAGGCGTGTGGCGCCCAGGCACTCCTTGTAGACGGCGACGGGCCTGAGGAGAAGAAGGGCAAGCCCGCGCGTACGCACTGGGACATGCTCATGGAAAGGCGCACCCGCGAGGAGCTCGAAGAGGTCCTCGCCGAAAGGCTCGCGGTACTGCGATCCGGCGCCATGAACATCGCGGTGCATCCGCGGGACAGCCGCAAGTCCGCGTAACGCCTTGGCGTTGCGCCCGACGGCAGTCTGCACACAAGCAAGAGCCGCGGGGCTGTGGCACAGCGAGTCTGTGTCACAGCCCCGCGGCTCTTGTCATGTCTGGTGCTTGTGAGCTCTTGTCATGTCTAGGGCTCGTGATGAGTCAGCGGGTGGGCGGGAGCTTCGGACCGTCGTCGTGGCGCGGTCCGGGCGAGGCTTCCTCCCTGATGACCTCACCCTGCACGACCTTGCCGTCGGGGCGGTGCATACGGGCCTGCTGGAAGGCGTCGCCCAGGCCGCCCCGCGAGACGGCACTCATCCGGCGCTCCAGGGAACGCTCCGCGTGCCTGCCGAGGAACGACCGGACCAGCGGAACGAGGAACAGCAGCCCCACCACGTCGGAGATCAGGCCGGGCAGCATCAGGAGCAGCCCGCCGAGCATCAGGAAACCATTGCCGCTGCTCCCCCGTCGCTGCGCGGGCGTCTCACCGGACTGCCGGCGCTGCAGCGTTTCGGTGAGGTTCTGGAAAGCCCGGCGGCCCGCCCGCTTGACGACCACCGAACCGAGCACCACGCCCGCGACCAGCAGCAGGAAGACCGCGAGTCCGCCGGCGGCGCCGGCCACCAGGGTCAGCAGCCAGATCTCGAGCGCCAGCCAGGCGGCGACGCCCAGCGGTACGAAGGTGCGCGCCCGGGAGCGCTTGGGAGCCGTCGGGGGCGGTGTACCGGTCGTCATGACCCCAGTGTGCCTGGGCGGGCGCCTGGGCGGCGTAAAGGGGAGGTCAGGAGGGCTTGCGCCCCAGCAGCTTGTTCGCCCGCGAGCCGACGCCCCACGCCGTCACGCGCCACAGTGCCTCGACGACGATGTCACGGCTCATCTTGCTGTCGCCCAGCTCGCGCTCGACGAAGGTGATGGGCACCTCGACGACGTTGTATCCGGCCTCGACCGCCCGGCGGGCGAGGTCGACCTGGAAGCAGTACCCCTGGGAGGCGACCTCGTCGAGACCGAGGCCCTCCAGGGTCTGGGCACGGAAGGCACGGAAGCCGCCGGTGACATCGCGGATCGGTACGCCCAGCAGGAAGCGCGAGTACGTGCTGCCGCCGCGCGAGAGCACCTCGCGGTGCTTGGGCCAGTTGACGACGCGCCCGCCCGGCACCCAGCGCGAGCCGAGCACGAGGTCGGCGCCCTTGAGCGCGGTCAGCAGGCGCGGCAGTTCCTCGGGCTGGTGCGACCCGTCGGCGTCCATTTCCACGAGCACGCCGTACCCGTGCTCGATGCCCCAGCGGAAGCCCGCCAGGTAGGCCGCTCCGAGGCCTTCCTTCCCCTTGCGGTGCAGGACGTGGACCTGGTCGTCGCCGGCCGCGATCTCGTCTGCGATCTTGCCGGTGCCGTCGGGGCTGTTGTCGTCGGCCACCAGAACGTCCGCGTGAGGCACCGCCGCACGCACCCGGGAGACGATCGGCTGGATGTTCTCGACCTCGTTGTATGTCGGAATGATCACCAAGGATCTGCCGAGCGGGCCGTAGCGCCTCTGACCGCCGTCGTTCACTGCTTCCCCTTAATGTCCGTACACAGATGCACCACCATAGCGAGCGTGCTCCGCGGACCTGCACGGATCCTGCGAGGATGCCCTCCCCCGGTTGGACCGGCGTAGCGACAAGTCGTTTCTGCGGATGGGGGCCCGGTGTCCTTCGGGCCGACCTCGGACCCGCCGGCTGCGGGTCGGCCGAGAGCCGTTGTCTACTGAACGTCCGGGCCCCACCCGGATCCCACCTTCCGCCCGGCTGAAACCTTCCCTCGCCCCGAGGCGCGATCGCTGAACCTGGCTCCGAGTGCTGGTGCGCCGGTGCGGCACACCACCCCCATGACCCAGCGGCGTTCGACGACTGCGTGGAGATCTGCCGGTCGGACGTCCTGTGGTGGACTCGGCCGAACCTACCCGGCGACGGCCGCTTTCTGTCAACAGCGGTTCGACCTGGGGTGTTTACTCAAATCAGCAGGTCAGTGCGGAAGATACCCAGGTGGTACGACGCCCTTCGGGAACACCGATCGGCGGTACGCGGCCCTCCCGCATCACTCGTTCGGCCGCACGAAAACAGTTTGTCCGAAAACCACGGTCCGCAGACAGACCGGGAGTTGGGCGCCTGGCGTGAGATCGGGCAGGCCCGGGGTGCCCGAGCGTGGGTCGGTCGACCAGCGGGCGACCCGGTCGTCGGGCGCCTGCACCACGAGCTCGTCGGCGCGCCAGAGCGCATAGTCGGCGGGCGCCCCGGGGACCAGGGTGCCGGCGTCGTCCCGCCCGACGGCCCGCCAGCCCCCGCGCGTGTGCGCGGTGAAGGCCGCGCGGACGGAGACGCGGTGCTCGGGCGTGCGGTGGAAGGCGGCCGCCCGGACGGTGCCCCATGGATCGAGCGGGGTGACCGGGCTGTCGGAGCCGAAGGCGAGCGGCACACCTGCGCGCAGCATGGCGGCGTACGGGTTGAGCGTACGGGCCCGCTCGGCGCCCAGGCGCTGCGCGTACATGCCGTCCTCGCCGCCCCACGCCGCGTCGAAGGCGGGCTGCACCGAGGCCGTCAGGCCGAGTTCGGCGAAGGCCGCGATGGTCGCGGGGGTCATCATCTCGGCGTGCTCGACGCGGTGGCGGGCGGCGCGGACAGGGGCGAGGCCGAGCGTCTCCGCTGCGGAGCGCACGCCGTCGACCACCGAGGTGACTGCGGCGTCCCCGATGGCGTGGAAACCGGCCTGGAGCCCCGCCTCGGTGCACGCGGTGACGTGAGCGGCGACGGCCGCCGTGTCGAGGTACGCCGTGCCGGTGTGGGAGGCGTCGCTGTACGGATCATGGAGGCAGGCCGTGTGAGAGCCCAGCGCACCGTCCACGAAGAGGTCGCCCGCGGCTCCGACGGCACCGAGTTCGCGAATACGTTCGGCGTCCTTCGCACCTGCGACGCGCTCGGCCCAGTATCCGAAGACGCGCGGACCCGGCCGGCCGGCGGCGAGTTTCAGCAGCGCCGTGAAGTCGTCCTCGTCGGAGATCTCGGGTCCCGCGCACTCGTGGAGCGTGCCGATGCCGAGCGAGGCGGCGTGGTCCAGCGCCGCCTGCTGCGCCTCGGCGCGCTGAGCCGGGGTGACGGCGCCGTGCGCGGCGGCGCGTACGGCGTGGTGGGCGGCGCCGGTGAGCGGGGCGTCCGGGTGGTATCCAGCGAGGCCCGTGATCCCTCGAACCAGGTCGAGGAGTGCGGTGGTGACGACCGCCGAGTGGACGTCGATCCGCGGCAGGTACAGCGGCCGGCCGCCGGATGCCGCGTCGAGTTCGGCGCGGGACGGGGGGCGCTGCTCCGGCCACCGGGTCGCGTCCCAGCCGTGGCCCAGCAGGATCCGGCCCGCCGGCGCCGCCGACGCGTGGTCCCGTACGAGCTCCAGGGCATCCGCGAGACTGCGGGCCCCGGAGACGTCGAGGCCGGTGAGCGCCAGGCCCGTCGACGTGGTGTGCACATGTGCGTCCGTGAACGCGGGGGTGACCAGGGCCCCTTCGAGGTCGATCACCTCGTCGACGCCCGGAGCGAAGGCGTCCGCCGCGCCCTCGGAGCCCACCCATGCGACATGTCCCCGCTCGACGACCATGGCGGTGGCGAAGGGGTCGGCGGGGCTGTGGACGTCTCCCCCGCGCAGCAGCACGGTGCGGTGTTCGGCCCCGGGGGCGTTGAGCTCGGTCATGGTGACCAGTCTCGCCCCTGGACCACGGTGACCGCGCACGGGGGCACAGCAGGGCGGCGGAGGCAGCGGCCGGAGGGAGGGAGGGAGGGAGGGAGGGAGGGAGAGGGTCAGACCTGCGGCGGTCGCGCCTCGTAGGGGGTGGAGAGGACGACGGTCGTACGCGTCGAGACGCCGGCCAGGGACCGGATCCGGGTCAGCAGGTGCTCCAGCTCCAGCGGGGTGGCCACACGCACCTTGAGGATGTAGTTCTCGTCCCCCGCCACACTGTGGCAGGCCTCGATCTCGGGCACGCCCGCGAGCCGTTCCGAGATGTCGTCGGGGGCGCTGGGGTCGAACGGTTTCACCGAGATGAAAGCGGTGAGCGGCAGCCCGACCGCCTCCGGGTCGACGACGGCGGCGTAACCGCGGATGACCCCCCGCTGCTCCAGCCGGCGCACCCGCTGGTGCACGGCCGAGGTGGAAAGGCCCGTGGCCTTGCCCAGGTCGGTGTAACTCATCCGCCCGTCCTTGACGAGCAAATCCACGATCTGACGATCCAGCTCCTCCATAGCGGATCAACCTATTGCCCCCGAGGGCTTCCGGACAGCCCGGAACCCTCCCGGAGGGGCACCTGCGGCGGGCATGTGACGAACACCACAGGCCTGCGGTCGTGTCCGTCGGGACGGCGCGATTACCGCGCGTGCGCGGCGGGAAGTGCTTGCTGTGGTCGAGGCCGCAGCGCCTTGTCGGCCCACCCGAGGGGGAGAGTCTCCATGCAGAGCCTGAAGCGCACCGGCCGCAGCGCACCGGAGCCTGTTGAATCTGTCGACAGCCACGACAACGCCGACAGCGGCGATGTCGCAGATCTGGACGAGTTCGACGCGTACGACACCTTTGAGATGTACCGGGTCATCTGCCCGGACTGTGCCCAGCCGATCGCGCTGCTGGCGGACGAGACCGTCCTGCCCGAGCACGCCAAGTGCCCCACCCCGTGGAACCCGTTCGGGCTCACGGCGTGCGCCGGCACCGGCCGGCCCGCGGCGGACGCCGAGCCCGCCGACGCGAACCCGGACGTGCAGGAGCAGGACACCGCCCTGCTCCTGACGCTCCCTCAGGGGCTCGACTGGCGGACGCAGCCCTTCTCGCACGTGGGCGGCCCGGGCTCGCGACCGCTGAAGGCGTCGCAGATGCGGCGCGCGGCCTAGCGAGGCCTCAGGTCGAGGTACGGACAGTCGTGGTACGGACGCGGTGTGAGCCGGTACCACGACCGTCCGGGCTCACACCGCGCTGCCGGTAAGGGCACCGCGCGAACGCACTCCCGAATGGGCCGGGCGATAACCAGGGCTGCCCCGTGGCTGTTGGGCGGGTATGACCCCGCAGTTCGCACCGGTCGGCGACGGACGCCGGCGTCTCGTGCCACCGCCCACCGCAGAATCGGTTCCGCATCCGGCGGACCCGCCCCTCTACCGAGCGCTCCTGCGTCAGTGGCACAGCCACGGCCGGACGGTGCCGGGGCGCCGCGACCCGGAGTGGGCCCGGCTCGTGGCGCCCCCGAAGTGGCCGGACGCCATCCGGCTCAGCGGGTCTCCGGACCCACGAGATGGCGGGCGATGACCATGCGCTGAATCTGGTTCGTACCCTCGACGATCTGGAGCACCTTGGCCTCGCGCATGAAGCGCTCGACGGGGAAGTCCAGCGTGTAGCCGTAGCCACCGAGCACCTGGACGGCGTCGGTCGTCACCTTCATCGCCGCGTCCGTGCAGAACAGCTTCGCCATCGCCGCCTGCCGCGAGAACGGCTGCCCCGCGTCCCGCAGGCGCGCCGCCGCGAGGTAGAGCGCCCGGCCCGCCTCGATCTGGGTGGCCATGTCGGCGAGCAGGAAGCGCAGGCCCTGGAAGTCGGCGATCGGCCGTCCGAACTGCTGCCGTCCGGTCGCGTACGAGATGGCCTCGTCCAGCGCCGCCTGGGCGACCCCCATCGCGCAGGCCGCGATGCCGAGCCGGCCCGAGTCGAGCGCGGACAGCGCTATCGCGAAGCCCTGGCCCTCCTCGCCGATGCGGCGGGAGTCCGGGACCCGTACGCCGTCGAAGTTGAGCTGGGCGGTGGGCGAGCCCTTCATGCCCATCTTCTTCTCGGGCAGCGCGGCGTGCAGACCCGCGGCGTCGCCGGGCACCAGGAACGCCGAGATACCGCGTGCACCCTCACCGCCGGTACGGGCGAGGACGGTGTAGAAGTCGGCGATCCCGCCGTGCGTGATCCAGGCCTTCGTACCGGTGAGCACCCAGTCGTCGCCGTCTCGGACGGCCTTCGTGCGCAGCGAGGCGGCGTCCGAGCCGGACGCCGGCTCGGAGAGGCAGTAGGCACCGAGCAGGCCGCCCCCGAGCATGCCGGGCAGGTGCTCGGCCTGCTGCTCCTTGGTGCCGTAGCCGGCGAGGGCGTGGCAGGCGAGACTGTGGACGCTGACGCCGAGGCCGACGGTGAGGCGGGCGGCGGCGAGCTCTTCGAGTACCTGGAGGTAGACCTCGTACGGCTGGTCTCCGCCGCCGTGTTCGGCGTCGTACGGCAGGCCGAGCAGCCCGGACTCGGAGAGCAGCGTGAAGACCTCGCGCGGGAAGTGCCCGGCGTCCTCCTCGGCTGCGGCCCGAGGTTCGATTTCACGCTGGACCAGGTCGCGCACCAGCGCGAGCAGATCCCGGGACTCCTCGGTGGGCAGCTGACGTTCCACCGGCTGCGGGGCGCGGTCGGACATTGCGGCGCTCTCCTCCCTGTCGGGCGCTGCGGCGGACGCACGCGCAGGGTGTGGCGGCGCCGCCGGATCTTGACGCCTGGCCGCCGGCACCTCTCCGGATCACGGAAGTCGCTGGCCAGCGGCTGTGGCGGGTTGAGTATGCCTGATGGAAGGACTTCCGTCACGGGGTTGTGGACGGCGCCGGGCAGCTGGGTTCCAGTTCCTCGATCGTACGGAGTGTGGCGTCGAGCAGCCTGATGAGCAGCTCGCGGACGGCGTCCCGGCCGAGTGCCCGGTGGCCCAGCCAGTCCAGCGTGATCCCTTCGGCTCCGGTCATCCAGCCGATCAGGGCCATTCGGGGCGGTCGGCGGGATGCCACGCGTCGTGAGGGGCGGCGGCGCAGAGCTCAGGCGGTCACATGAGGCCGGTGTGGGTGACGAACGTGGCGAGCACGACGACAAGGGCCGCCCAGCCCATGACGTGTTCAAGGATCTTGGGCCCGTCCTTCGGGCCACCGGTACCGGCCCCGGAGCCGATGCGGGTGTGCTCGGCGGTGGTGCTCCACCGTGCATCGCGGGCCCGGCCCGGTGGTAGATGACGTTCGTCACGGACCCCGGGCCGGGCCGCGGCTCAGCTGATGCCGACGGCCGCGAGGGCCTTGCGCTGGGCCGCGGTGGGGCGCTCGGGCCAGTAGACGTAACAGACGCCGCCTGTGCCGGACGCCACCTTCCCGCTCGCGTTGTAGCGCTTGGTACGCAACCAGATGTTCTCCCACTCGCGGCGCTGGTAGACGCGGCGCACGGCCTCGTTGCTCGGCGACGCGGGGTCGTTGGCGACGACGTCGCCGTCGGGCGTGAAGCCGATCACCGTCATCAGATGACCGGCGGTGCCGTAGCCGGCCCCCGTCAACTCCTCCTTGAGGAAGGACTGGGAGGTGATGACCGGGATGCCGGCGCGCACCAGTGTCTCCAGGTCGGCCAGGGAGTTCAGCCGGGTGACGACAGCGTTCATGTCCGGGTACGTCCCGGCGTACGCGGCGTTGAACGGCCAGTTGCCGCATCCGTCGTACTGGTAGTCGAAGGTGTAACGCGCCGCGTGGCACACCTGCGGGTCGTCGAACGCCGGGTCGACCCATGCCAGGTCGTCCGCGCCGGGCTTACGTCCCCAGTACTCGATGATCATCTGCGAGGAGGTGGGGCTGCACCAGGCCTCGCCGCCGTTGTCGTACTCCGGGTACTGGCCGACGTGCGTGTTCTGGGAGTAACGCGGAACCGTGAGCTCCCTGGCGACACCCGCCGGTGTGGCGGGCACCGTGAAGCGGTCCGGGATGTCGGACGCCATCGCCCCGGCCCGCCAGACGGTGGGGGTGAGCCCGGAGCCCGGCTTGCGGTAGAGGGTGAGCCTCAGCCGGTACGACGCGAGGCGCAGGCCGCTCGCGGCGTCGTCGATGGAGAACGTGTCCGTCCAGATGCTGCTGCGGCCGTCGCTCTGGTCGTCGACGGAGGTGCGCCTGATGTCGGCGTCGCCCGCCGCCCAGCGGCCCATCACGTACCACGGTGTGGTGGCGCCGTCCGAGTACGTGCCCGCCAGCTCGACCGCCAGCCACGTGCCGGCCGGGGTGTCGGCGTTCCACGAGGCGATGACCTCGGTGGCCGGCACCGAGGAGCGGTGCACCGGGGAGGTCCAGGTCGCGTACTCCCAGGTGGAGGTCGTACCGGTGTGCGGGTCCGCGTAGTCGATGCGGCCGGCCGGCCGGCCGATGGCCAGACCCGGCCTGCGGCCTGCCACCACCTCGGTTCCGGCGGCGGCGCCGGAGCGCCAGTCGCGGACGGAGGACCAGAAGCGGTTGTCGACGAGGCGGGACCGGGTCGGCGCGACTGCGGCGACGGCGGGGGCCGCGGACGCGGCGGTGGCGCCGACGGCTGCGGCGATCGCGGCGGTCAGAACGGTACGGCGCGAAGTGGGTCTGTTCATGGTCATGGCCCCCGGGGCGGATGCGGATGGCGCGGGCAGGTGCACGACAGTGCGCCAACTATGGCTGGTCCGAGCGGGCTTCTGCCAGCACTTCGGGCCGCGTCGCGCGACCAACATTGGTGGTGACCACTGGCGTGATCCGGGGCGGAAACCGACTGGTCGCGGGCTCTGTGCCGACCTTGGCCAGTGCCGCGACCGGCAATGTTCGCCCCGTGAGGAGCGTCGTCCAGTTGCGGGCGATCGCAAGGCGGCCGGAAGTCCTTGGATGGGGTCTCCCGTGCTCGAACGAAGTTGAGAGCTTGGGGAAGGAGCTACCAGGGCTTTTGGCCAGCGCGGCGAGCGTGCGTGCTGGGGCGGCGCGACGGGGCGAAGCTTGCCGGGAGGGGCACTAGGGTGGGAGACGTGGGAGACCTCGACGGGCTGGCCGACTCGCTGCGCGCCCTGCCGCCCTCCTGCGGGCCCGTGCGGCTGGTCGCCGTGGACGGGCACGCGGGGTCCGGCAAGAGCACCTTCGCCGACCGGCTCGCCGCCGCGCTGGGCGGGGCGCCCGTACTGCGCCTCGACGACCTGGCCACGCACGAGGAACTCTTCGCCTGGACCGGGCGGCTCCGGCAGCAGGTGACGGGCCCGCTCTCCCGCGGCGAGGGCGCGCGGTACGCACCGTACGACTGGGCGCTGCGCCGCTTCGGTCCCGCCCGGACGTTGTGCCCAGCGCCCGTCGTGCTGATCGAGGGGGTCGGAGCGGGGCGCGCCGCTGTCAGGCCGGACCTCGCGCGTCTGCTCTGGATGGAGCTGGCCGCGCCGTCGGCGTGGGCGCGGGGACGGCGCAGGGACGGCCCGGCGCAGGCCGAGTTCTGGGACGGGTGGACAGCGGCGGAGATGCGCCATTTCGCTACGGACCCCTCGCGGCCGCACGCGGATCTGCTGGTGCGGCAGTGTCCGGAGGGGTACGCGTGGTGGCCGGGGTCCGGCGCGGCAGCGCGGGCGAACCATTCGGTCACCATGAGTGACCATCGGCTCCGGCCTCCCGCTTCGGCCTGAAAACCTCCTCCGGGAGTGACTCAACTCTGCTTGACCCGGCGGGTGTACAGGTCTTACGTTCTCAATGTGCGGCTTTTCGGCAGCCGCCCCGCAGACGCGAAGCCCCCGGTTGTTCCCCCGTGATCGGGGGCTTCGTTCTGCCCCGGCCCCCCTCGCGGGGCGCAAGCGACGCTCTCGCTCACCCTCGGTCACCGTGCCGGTCCGGCCTGCGCCGTCCTTGGGCCGCGGCCCGCCCGCCGGGTACGATGCCTTTCGGCGCGGTCAATTCCCTTCCGCCACAAGGCGGTTCTGAGTCCTGCCCGACGGGCGCATGCCCGGCGGCACATCACGGGGGGGCACGGTTCGTGGGGGACGTCACGGAATTCGGCACGCGGGGCCTCAACGCCCCGGCCGACCTCGCCTGGCTGCGTGGGGTGGACGCCTACACGATGGGCGCGTATCCGCAGGCCGAGGACGAGTTCAGGGCCGCCGTACAAATGGATCCCGGCATGGCGGACGGATGGCTCGGCCTGCACGCGCTGCGCATCGACACGACCACCGCCCTGCTGCGCATGCACCGCCACCGCGATCGCTTCGGCGAGCAGCGGGCCCGGCACCGGCGGACCCTGAACTCCTGGTACTGGCTGGGCTGGTGGGTCCAGCCCGTGCTGGAGAAGCCGCGCGACCTGCTGCTCGCGCACGCCTCCCACTGGCTCGACGGCCGCCATGTGCCGGAACTCGACCGGGCGTTGGCGGGGCTGCCGCCGGTGGACGCCGATCCGCAGGTGCGGTTTCTGCACGCCTGTCGCGCGTACCTGGTCAAGGACTGGGAGCAGCTCGTACGCCATACCGATCCGCTCGTCGACGACCCGCTGCTCGGCATCGAGACCGGGCTCTTCGGCGGCATGGCACGGGTGCGTCTGGAGATGTACGGGCAGGCCGAGCCGATGTTGTCGGCCGCCCTGATGCGCTGCCGCAGCGAGCAGCCGCAGCGCAAGGAGCTGCGCTACTGGCTGGCCCGCGCGCACGAGGGCACCGGACGCAGTGCGGCCGCGCTGCCCCTGTACCGGGCCGTACACCGAGTCGATCCGGCGTTCATGGACACTTCGGCGCGGCTCGCGGCGATCGCCGAGGGGGACGGGTACGAGGACTCCCCGGGCTTCGCCGCTGTGTCGCTGGCCGGGAGTGGCCAGGACGCCGCGGACGCCGCGGACGCCGCCGGCAACTCCGAGAGCCTGCTGGGGCCCGAGGTGCCGGAGGGGCGGGACCTGCTGATCGGCGACGGCACGCAGCCGCCGGCGGGCGTGGGCGGGGCCGCGGCCGCCGGGGGCAGCGGCGTACGCGAAAAGGCCTTCTTATCGCCGAGGTCGGCGTCCCCCGTCTTCCCCGGGGGCCCCTCGGATCCCGCGCTGCTCGCCGAGGCTTTGGCCGAGCTGGAGCGCATGGTCGGCCTCGAACCGGTGAAACGCCAGGTCAAAGCGCTCTCGGCGCAACTGAACATGGCCCGGCTGCGGGCCGGGCAGGGCCTTCCCGTCCAGCCTCCGAAACGCCACCTGGTCTTCTCGGGCCCCTCGGGGACCGGGAAGACCACGGTCGCCCGCATCCTGGGGCGGGTGTTCTACGCGCTCGGGCTGCTCGGTGGCGACCATCTGGTGGAAGCCCAACGGGCCGACCTGGTAGGCGAGTTCCTGGGCCAGACCGCCGTCAAGGCGAACGAGCTGATCGACTCGGCGATCGGCGGGGTGCTGTTCGTCGACGAGGCGTACAGCCTCTCCAACTCCGGCTACAGCAAGGGTGACGCGTACGGCGACGAGGCCCTCCAGGTGCTCCTCAAACGCGCCGAGGACAACCGGGACCACCTGGTGGTGATCCTGGCCGGCTACCCGGAGGGCATGGACCGCCTGCTCGCCGTCAACCCCGGCCTCTCCTCCCGCTTCACGACTCGGGTCGACTTCCCCAGCTACCGGCCGCTGGAGCTGACCGCCATCGGCGAGGTGCTGGCCGCCGAGAACGGCGACGGGTGGGACGAGGAGGCCCTGGAGGAGCTGCGCAGCATCAGCGGGCACGTCGTCGACCAGGGCTGGATCGACGAGCTGGGCAACGGCCGCTTCCTGCGCACGCTCTACGAGAAGAGCTGCGCGTACCGCGATCTGAGGCTTTCCGGTTACGCCGCCGCCCCCACGCGCGACGAGCTGGCGACGCTGCGGCTGCCCGACCTGATGCAGGCGTACGGCGAGGTGCTCTCGGGGCGCGGTCCCGCCGACCGGCGCCGGCGGGAGCCTCCCCCGCTGTAGGCCCCGGCCGTGATCCTTCGGGCAGGCAACCCCGGCGGGGTCAGCGCGGGTGGTTGCCGGTGCCGCGGGTCTCGGCCAGGGCGCGCAGGGCGTGGGCGTCACGGATGGCCTGCTGCTTGGCGATGCCGGGCTGGATGCCGAGAGCGGGCAGGCTGGAGCCGTCGCTGAGGTCGAGGAAGACCCAGGGGTCACCGGAGCGCAGGTTCACCCGTACGATCTCGGCCCACTCCAGCCGACGCGTGGTGGTCAGGTTGACCACGATGACACCTGCGTAGTCGGCGACGACCTTGGGGCGGCTGAGCAGCAGCAGCACGCCGAAGATCAGCAGCGCGGTGAGGATGAAGGACGCCCGCTCGCCGCCGGTGAGGGTTTCCAGAAGCAGCGCGATCGTGGTGATGACGGCGAACATCACCACCCCGACGGTCAGCAGGACGGCCCGGGTGCGGGTCGGCCGGAACGTGACCGGCAGGGTGGGGAGTTCGGGCTGGGACACGGCGGTCGGGTTCCTTCGGAGTGGAGCGGTACGGCGTGATGCGTCCGGGCTCAGAGGCGGCAGGCGTGGATGGCCGTGGTGAGGATGGCGCGGGCGCCGAGCTCGTACAGGTCGTCCATGACGCGCTGCGATTCCTTGGCGGGGACCATGGAGCGGACGGCGACCCAGCCCTCGTTGTGCAGCGGCGAGACGGTCGGGGACTCCAGGCCGGGGGTGAGGGCGACAGCCGCTTCGAGGTGCTCGGCCCGGCAGTCGTAGTCCATCATCACGTAGCTGCGGGCGACGAGAACGCCCTGGAGGCGGCGCAGGAACTGCCCGACCTTGGGGTCGGCCGCCTCGTCGCCGGAGGTCCCGGCGCGCCGGATGACGACCGCTTCCGAGGTCATGATGGGCTCGCCGATCACTTCGAGGCCCGCGTTGCGCAGGCTGGTGCCGGTCTCGACGACGTCGGCGATGATCTGTGCGACGCCGAGCTCGATGGCCGTCTCGACGGCACCGTCGAGGTGGACGACTGCGGCGTCGATACCCTCGTCGGCGAGGTGCTTGGCGACGATGCCCTCGTACGAGGTGGCAACCGTCATCCCGCCGAAGTCCTGGACGCCGGCGGCGGTGCCCGGCTTGGTGGCGTAGCGGAAGGTGGAGCGTGCGAAGCCGAGCTGGAGGATCTCCTCCGCGTTGGCTCCGGAATCGAGCAGCAGGTCGCGCCCGGTGATGCCGATGTCGAGGCGGCCGGAGCTCACGTAGATCGCGATGTCACGGGGCCGCAGGTAGAAGAACTCGACCTCGTTCTCCGGGTCGACCAGGCGCAGCTCCTTCGACTCCTTGCGCTGCTGGTACCCGGCCTCATGGAGCATCTCCGCCGCAGGTCCGGAGAGGGAGCCCTTGTTGGGGATGGCGATGCGCAGCATGAGGTCAGGTTCCTTCTGTGCGGTGGGAGTCGTGTCGTACGTACGCGAAGAGGTGCAGGGGGTGCGGCTCAGAGGTGGGCGTAGACGTCCTCGAGCGAGATCCCGCGGGCGACCATCATCACCTGGACGTGGTACAGCAGCTGCGAGATCTCCTCGGCGGTGGCTTCCTTGCCCTCGTACTCGGCGGCCATCCACACCTCGGCGGCCTCCTCGACGACCTTCTTACCGATGGCATGCACGCCCTTGTCCACCAGCTCAGCGGTGCGGGAGCTGGAGGGGTCGCCGTCTGCGGCCTTGAGCCGCAGCTCGGTGAAGAGCTCTTCGAAGGTTTTGTTCGCCATGATGGGCCTAAGAGTACGGGGTGGAATGTGGGCACTCAGCGCCAGGGTTCGGCGACCGTGCGCAGCGTGGTGGCGGTGGCGAGGGCCGCCGTCACGGCCTCGTGGCCCTTGTCCTCGCGGGAGCCTTCGATTCCGGCGCGGTCCAGTGCCTGCTCCTCGGTGTCGCAGGTCAGCACGCCGAAGCCGATGGGGACTCCGGTGTCGACGGAGACCTGCGTCAGGCCGTTGGTGACGCCCTGGCACACGTACTCGAAGTGCGGTGTTCCGCCCCGGATCACAACGCCGAGCGCGACGATCGCGTCGTAGCCGCGGCCGGCGAGGACCTTCGCGACGACCGGGAGCTCGAAGCTGCCGGGGACCCGCAGGACGGTCGGCTCGTCGATGCCCAGTTCGTGCAGGGCGCGCAGGGCGCCGTCGACGAGGCCGTCCATGATCTTCTCGTGCCACTGGGCCGCGATCACCGCCACCCGCAGGTCGCCGCAGTTCTTCACGCTCAGTTCGGGTGCGCCTTTGCCGCTCACGCTGTGCTCCTAGGAAGTTGTTACTGGTTGCCGCAGGTGGAGGCGGGGGTGCCGTCCAGCCAGGGCAGGTCGTGTCCCATCCGGTCCCGCTTGGTGCGCAGGTACCGGAGATTGTGTTCGCCCGCGGTCACGGGCATCGGCTCGCGCCCGGTGACGGTCAGGCCGTGCCGTACGAGCGCCGCGGTCTTCTCGGGGTTGTTGGTCATCAGCCGGACGCTGTGTACGCCGAGATCCTCCAGGATCTGCGCGCCCGCCGCGTAGTCGCGGGCGTCGGCGGGCAGGCCCAGCTCCAGGTTGGCGTCGAGGGTGTCGCGGCCCAGCTCCTGGAGCTCGTACGCGCGCAGCTTGGACAGCAGTCCGATGCCGCGCCCCTCGTGGCCGCGCAGATAGACGATGACGCCGCGTCCCGCCTCGGTGATGGCCCGCATGGACGCTTCCAGCTGAGGGCCGCAGTCGCAGCGCAGCGAGTGGAAGATGTCGCCGGTCAGGCACTCGGAGTGCATCCGGACCAGGACGTCCTGGCCGTCGCCGGTCCCGCCGTGCACGAGGGCGACGTGTTCGACGCCGTCTACGGTGGAACGGTAGCCGTACGCCGTGAACTCGCCGTGGGCCGTGGGCAGATGGACCGTTGCCTCGCGGCGGACGGTGGGGTCCGAGGTGCGGCGGTAGGCGATCAGGTCCTCGATGGAGATGATCGTCAGGCCGTGCTTGCGGGCGAACGGGATCAGTTCGGGCAGCCGCAGCATCACACCGTCCTCGCCGGCGATCTCGACGATGGCGCCGGCCGGACGCAGGCCCGCGAGCCGGGCGAGGTCGACGGCTGCCTCGGTGTGGCCGTTGCGTACGAGTACGCCGCCGGGCTTGGCGCGCAGCGGGAAGATGTGCCCGGGGCGCACGAAGTCGCCCGCGGTGGAGGCCCCGCTCGCCAGCAGGCGCAGGGTGGTGGCGCGGTCCGCGGCGGAGATGCCGGTGGTGACACCGTGCTCGGGGCCGGCGTCGACGGAGACGGTGAAGGCCGTGCGCATCGACTCTGTGTTGTGCTCGACCATCTGCGGGAGGGCGAGCCGCTCCAGTTCGTCGCCTTCCATGGGCGCGCAGATCAGGCCGCGGCACTCGCTCATCATGAAGGCGACGATCTCGGGGGTCGCCTTCTCTGCGGCGATGACGAGGTCGCCCTCGTTCTCCCGGTTCTCGTCGTCGACGACCACCACGGGGCGGCCCGCCGCGATGTCGCGAATGGCGTGCTCGACGGGGTCGAGGGCCAGGTCCTCCGCGTTGTCGGTGCTGTACCAAGTGGGCAGGGCACTCATGCTGTTGCTCCTTCCATGGCGGGCGTCGCGCTCGCGCGCGACCGTTGCCACCAGTCGTAAGCACCCCAGAGGACGAGGGCGAGGTAGACGACGTACACGAAACCGGAGAAGGCGAGGCCGCTGCTGAAGGCGAGCGGTACGCCCACCAGGTCGACCAGCAGCCAGGCGAACCAGAACTCGACCAGGCCGCGGGCCTGCGCGACCATCGCGACGAGGGTGCCGACGAAGATGTACGCGTCGGCCCAGGGGCTCCAGGACAGTGACGGGTAGAGGGTGAAGAGTCCGCCGACGGCCAGGGTGCCCACCACCGCACCGCCGAGCAGCAGTCCGCGCTCGCGCCAGGTGGCGAAGCGGATGGCGATCGAGCCGTCCTGGGCCTGCTGCCTGCCGCGCTGCCACTGCCGCCAGCCCCATACGGCGACGCCGATGACCAGCAGCTGCTTGCCGACACCGCCGCTGAGGTGGGCGGCGCCGTAGGCGGCGACGAGGATGACACCGGACAGGAACTGGGCGGGCCAGGTCCATATGGAGCGGCGCCAGCCGAGCGCGAGGGCGATCAGCCCGATGGTGTTGCCGATCATGTCGGACCACATGATGTGCTGGCCGAAGGCGGCGAAGGCCTCGCTGTTCAGCCAGGACGCGGCGCTCACCTGCTGCTCTCCTCGGCCTGGGAGTCCGCGTCGCCGCCGGCGCCGAGCAGCCGCTCGACGTACTTGGCCAGTACGTCCACCTCTAGGTTCACCGGGTCTCCTGCCTGCTTGATGCCAAGGGTGGTGAGGGCGAGGGTGGTGGGGATCAGGCTGATCGTGAAGTAGTCGTCCGCCGCCTCGACGACGGTCAGGCTGACGCCGTCGACGGTGATGGAGCCCTTCTCGACGACGTAGCGGGCGAGGCCGGCCGGCAGGGAGATCTTGACGATCTCCCAGTGCTCGGACGGTTCGCGGCGGACGATGGTGCCGGCGCCGTCGACGTGTCCCTGGACGAGGTGTCCGCCGAGGCGCCCCCCGAGCGCCATGGGGCGCTCCAGGTTGACGCGGGAGCCGACGGCGAGGGCGCCGAGGCTGGAGCGAAGCAGCGTCTCGGCCATCACGTCGGCGGTGAATTCGCCGTCCCCGAAGTCCACGACGGTCAGACAGACCCCGTTGACGGCGATGGAGTCGCCGTGCTTGACGTCCTCGGTGACGAGGGGTCCGCGCAGCCGGAAACGGGAGGCGTCACCGAGGTTCTCGACGGCGGTGACCTCACCCAGTTCTTCGACGATTCCGGTGAACACTCAGTGCTCCTTCAATGCGGATGCGGATGCGGATGCGGATGCGGGGGTGGCGGAGACGGAGGGTACGGCGGTGATGCGCAGATCGGGGCCGAGGCGGACGCTGTCGCTGATGTCGAGGCGCAACGCTTCGGTGAGGGTGGAGATTCCGGCGCCGGCGAGGGCGGCGGGCCCCGCGCCGAGCAGGACGGGAGCGAGGTAGCCGGTGACCGCGTCGACAGCGCCGGCGGCGACGAAGGCCCCGGCGAGCGTCGGCCCTCCTTCGAGGAGGACCGAGCGGACACCGCGGGTGTGCAGCGCGGCGAGCAGGGCGGGGATGTCGAGGCCGGTGCTGGTGCGGGGCAGCCGTACGACGTCCACGCCGGCGAGCGGGGTCGTGTCGGCGTCCTCGGCGACCGCGATCAGGGTGGGCGCCGCGTCGTCGAGGACGCGTGCGCCGGGCCGCACCGCGGCGGCGTTGGTGTCGACGACGACCCGCAGTGGCTGGGTGGCGCCCTCGATGCCGCGTACGGCGAGGTGCGGGTCGTCGGCGCGCACTGTGCCGGAGCCGACGATCACGGCGTCCGCCTCGGCGCGCAGCCGGTGTACGTCGGCACGGGACTCCGCCGAGGTGATCCAGCGGCTGGTGGCGTCGGCGGCGGCGATACGGCCGTCGAGCGTGGCAGCGTACTTCCAGTGGACGTACGGGCGGCCGAGACGCACGGAGGTGAGCCAGGCGGCGTTGACGGCCCCGGCCTCGTCCTGGAGCAGGCCCTGCTCGACCCGGATCCCGGCCGCGCGCAGGGTGTCGCCGCCGCCCGTGGCCTGCGGGTTCGGGTCCCCTACGGCGTACACGACACGGGCGATGCCGGCCGCGATCAGCGCCTGGGCGCAGGGGCCGGTGCGGCCGGTGTGGTTACAGGGTTCGAGGGTGACGTACGCCGTGCCGCCGCGCCCCCGCTCCCCCGCTTGCCGCAGGGCGTGCACCTCGGCGTGCGGGCCGCCGGCGCGCTGGTGGAAGCCGGCGCCGACCGGTTTGCCCGTGGCGTCCAGGACGACGCAGCCGACAACCGGGTTGGGGCTGGTGGAACCGAGTCCGCGGGCGGCGAGGGCGATGGCCCGGCGCATGGCGTTCGCGTCGGTCGTGACTTCGGCCGTGGTGGCCACCGGGTCCTCCTGCCTCTTCGGGCACGGACTCCGGGGCCTGTCGATGACGACAGAGAGCGGGCAGACATCGCAGGGGGCACGGGAACGCCGGGCCGGACGGAGGTCGCCCATGTGGGGCGGCCGATTGCCGACAGCGGCGTACCAATGACCTGTGACGGCCCGCCGCGCACTGCCTCCCATCCGGACTTTCACCGTCGGTACAGGAATTTCACCTGTTCAACCGGTCACTGGATGTGACCGGGTCGCGGACTATAACCGCCGGTTCGGAATTACACCGACCCCGGAGTGCGCTGCTGCTGGTACAGGGTCAGTCTGCCACGCCTGCTCGGCGGTCACGCATGCGAGCCGCTGTGGCCCGGCTCACACACCACGTCAGCTCCGTGGCGCGAACAGGTCGTCCTGGGCCGCGTCCCGCGCCGAGAGCAGCGCCCCCTGGAGCACGGCCGCGTCGCCGAGTTCCCCGGCCCGTACCTCGGTGCGCAGGGGGGACAGCTCGGCCAGGCGACCGGCGACGCGCTCGGCGAGGGCGGCGCCGCCCGCGTGGCCACTCTCGCCCCCGAGCAGGACGCAGCCGGGATCGAGGACCGCCGTGACGGACGCCGCCCCCACGGCGAGGTGCCGGGCGAGGGCGTCCAGGAACGGCTCGCCCCGGCGCCCCGCCGCGAGCGCCGCCCGCACGCCGGCCGCGGCCGAGGTGTCCCCGTCCGTGGCGAGTGAGTGGCGCTCCGCGAGCCGGGCGACGGCCGAGCCGCCCACCAGCGAGTGGAAACCGCCGTCGCACCCCGTGGCCGACGGCAGCCCCACAGTGCCCGGCACCGGCATGAACCCGATCTCGCCCGCGCCACCGGAGGCGCCCCGGCGCAGCCTGCCGTCGAGCATGAGCGCCGCGCCCACGCCGTGGCCGAGCCACAGGAGTACGAAGGTGTCCCGGTCGCGGGCCGCCCCGAGCCGGTGCTCGGCGAGCGCGGCCAGGTTGGTCTCGTTCTCCACGAGCACCGCGGCGGGGAGGCGTTGCCGCAGGGCGGCGACCAGTCTGCGGTGCCAGGCGGGCAGGCCCTTGCTCGCCCGCAGTTCACCGGTGACCGGGTCGATCAGGCCGGGCGCGCCGATTCCGACGCTGTGAAGTCGCTGCGCCCCGGCCTCACGCGCGGTGCGTTCCAACAGGGCGACCGCCTGCTCCACGGCGGGCCCGGTGCCGATCGTCTCGCCGCCGATGGGCAGGGTCGCCTCAGCCAGTTTCCGGCCGAGCAGGTCGGTGACGGCGACCGTTACCCCTTGCGTGCGTACGTCGACCGCGGCGAGGTGCGCCCGGTCGGCGACGATCCCGTAGAGCCGCGCGTTGGGGCCACGCCGCTGCGCGCCGGTTTCCCCGACCACGGCGATCAGCCCGGCGCCCTGCAGCCGTTCGACCAGGTCGGCGACGGACGGGCGGGAGAGTCCGGTGAGCGTCTTGAGCTGCCCGGCGGTGAGCGGACCCTCGTGCTGCAACAGCTTCAACGCTGTCCGGTCGTTGATGGCCCGGGCGGTGCTCGGTGATGCGAGCATGCCGCGGATCCTCTCAGATCTATTTATCAGGCAGGGTTCCTGATAGTTTACGTCGGCACGCTGGACGGGACTGACGGTACGTGGACGGGAATGCGGGGAGGGCGCGGCAGATGTCGGGCGAAACGGTGTTCAGCCGGAGCACGTTGAAACGGGCACGGTATGCGGTCGCCGCCGTGTTCTGCGTTCACGGAGCCGTCACGGGCAGCTTCGCGACCCGCATCCCGTGGATCGCCGACCACGCCTCCGTCAGCGCCGGCCAGCTCGCTTCACCCACTGGCAGGAGGCCCTCGCGCTCGTCGCGAGCGGCAGGGGAGCGGTGATCTCGGCGGCGCAGGGCGCCCAGTACTACGTCCGGCCCGGCGTCACCTACGTCCCGTTCGACGACGCGCCCCCGATCGAGTACGGCCTGGTCTGGCGCCGCGCCGGCAACACGGCGAGGGTGGCGGAGTTCGCCAGGGCCGCGAGGGAAGTGGCGCTCGCCCCGCCCCGGTTGAACGCGGTGCGGGAACCGGAGGGGTGCGGGGGCGCATCTTCACGGGAGTCGTCGGCCGGATAACGGGGGGATGCGGAATGTTCGCTGGAAGTGGGGCCTACGGGCTCGTGCTCGGGACGCTGGGACTGCTCATCGCGGCCTTCGGCATCGGAGCGTTCGTCTTCATGCGGCGGAAGGCCGCGGAGTACCAGCAGACGCTGCGAGCCGGTCTGATGGCGGAAGGCCGGTGCCTGGAGACGTATGTGGTGCACCACCAGTCGTCGAACGGGTCCGGGAACAGCCAGCGGCGGCTGATCGTGGGCTTCCTGACCTATGACGGGCGTCAGATACGAGCCACAGTCGCCGCGCGGCAGCCTTATGTGGCGGGGGACCTGGTGCCGCTGCGGTATCTGCCGCACCGGCCCGAGCGGGCGGTGGTGGACGGGGCCCCTGTGCGGCTCGGGGTCGCGTCGTGCGTGGTGGGCGGGATGACGGTGATGCTCGTCGGCATGGGGTTGGTCCTCGCCCTGATCGGCTTCGTGGGGGTCATCTTCGCGTCGCGCACGTGAGTGGTTAATCGGTTGCCGCTGACGTCGGCCTCTGCTGCACTGACCGGTGACAGCCGAGTGACCGAGGAGATACTGATGCGAACTGCGTTCATGCCCTACACGAAGGTAATTGCTGCCTATTCGGAGGACATGACACGTAGTGCGTACGTTGAACTTGGGAATTCTGGCGCATGTCGACGCCGGTAAGACCAGCCTGACCGAGCGGCTGCTGTACGCCGCCGGTGTCATCGACGAGATCGGCCGCGTCGATGACGGAAATACCCAGACCGATTCGCTGGCGCTGGAACGACAGCGCGGCATCACCATCAAATCCGCCGTTGTGTCGTTCGTTGTTGACGACGTGACGGTCAATCTGATCGATACGCCCGGCCACCCGGACTTCATCGCCGAGGTGGAGCGGGTGCTGAGCGTGCTCGACGGCGCCGTGCTGGTCGTGTCCGCCGTGGAGGGCGTCCAGCCGCAGACCAGGGTGCTGATGCGGACGCTGCAACGTCTTCGCATCCCCACGCTCATTTTCGTGAACAAGATCGACCGGCGCGGTGCACGGTACGAGCGTGTGCTGCGGAGCCTGGGCGAGAAGCTCACGCCCGCGGTCGTTCCCATGGGGACGGTGGGCGAGCAGGGCGGCCGGGGCGCGTTCTTCGTACCGGGAGACGCCGGCGACACCGGCTTCGTCGCTGGGCTGGTCGATGTGCTCGCCGACCGCAGCGACGAGCTGCTCGCCGCATATGTCGAGGACGAGGGCGTTCCGTACGGGCGCGTCCGCGGCGAGCTCGTCGCGCAGGTCCGGCAGGCGCTCGTGCACCCCGTGTACTTCGGCTCGGCGATGACCGGCGCGGGTGCCGATGCCTTGATGGAGGGGATCGGTTTCCGTGTCCCTCTATGGCGAGGTGCAGAAAGAAGTCATCCAGGCGACGCTGGCTCATGAGTTCGGCGTCGAGGTGTCCTTACGGGAGACGACGACCCTCTGCATTGAACGTCCGGTCGCTGCCGGGGCGGCTGTCGAAATCATCGACAAGGGAGCCAATCCATTTCTTGCCACCATTGGACTGCGCGTGGAGCCGGGTGCGGTCCGCAGCGGTGTGGAATTCCGTATCGGTTTCGAACTCGGTGCGCTGCCGCTCTCGTTCATCAAAGCGGTCGAGGAAACCGTGCGAGAGACATTGAGCGAGGGATTGAACGGCTGGCGGGTCACCGACTGCGCCGTCACCATGACGCACTCCGGATACTGGCCGCGGCAGAGCCACTCCCATGCCGTCTTCGACAAGAGCATGTCGAGCACGGCCGGGGACTTCCGCAATCTGACGCCGCTGGTACTGATGGACGCGCTGTCGCGCGTGGGCACCCGGGTGCACGAGCCGATGCACCGGTTCCGGCTGGAGGTTCCGGCGGATGCGTTCGGGGCCGTGCTGCCGGTACTGACGCGGCTGCGTGCTGTTCCTGCGGCGCCGGAGACGCGTGGGGCGGCGTATGTGCTGGAGGGTGTGATCCCTGCGGCTCGCGTGCATGAACTGGAGCAGCAGCTGCCGACGCTGACCAGCGGGGAGGGCGTGTTGGAGTCCGCCTTCGACCACTATCAGGCGGTGGTCGGAGAGGTTCCGGCCAGAGCGCGTACGGATCACAATCCGCTGAACCGGAACGAGTACCTGCTGCACGTCGTGCGGCGGGTCTGAGCTTGTTTTTTATCTACCAAGACCTTCCGGGCTTGCCGATGGCCTTGAGGTTCTCGGGGCGTTTGACGGTTTTGCCGACGTCGTAGCGGGTGCGACTCCCAGGAGACCCGGATCGGGGACATCCCGCACATCGGCCGCAAGTACCTGCGCGCGGCGCCGAACGGCGAGGTGACCGCCGACCAGGTCGCCAACGCCCACCCGGCCGTCCGCACCGTCGCGCTGGCCTTCCCCGCGATCGGTGCGTCCGTGGCGATGCCACTGGCCGGCGCGGTCAGCCACCGGCTCGGCGCACGCGCCGCGCTGCGCTGCGCGGCCTGCTGGCGCTGTGGACGCTCGCACTGATCCTGCCGTCGCTGGCGCCGAACCTGGGGACGCTGTGCGCGGCGCTGTTCGTGTACGGCGCGACCGCGGGCATGTCGGACGTCGCGATGAACACGCTGGGTGTGGAGATCGAGAACCGGCTCGACAAGTCGATCATGTCCGGGCTGCACGGCATGTGGAGCGCGGGCGCACTGATCGGCTCGGCCGCCGGAACACTCGCCGCGCACCTGGGCACCGATGCGCGATCGCACCACGCGCTGGCCGCAGCGGCGCTGACCGTACTGGGTCTGGTCGCCTGCCAGGGCGTGATCGATCTGCGCAGCGCACCCGAGGAGGAGGCTCCGCCGCGGTTCGCGCTGCCGCCGAGGTCGGCGCTGGTGATCGGCGCGATCGGGTTCTGCGCGGTGTTCGCCGAGGGGGCGAGTCTGGACTGGTCTGCGGTGTACCTGCGGGATGTGCTGGACACCTCGCCGGGGCGGGCCGCCGCGTCGACGACGGCGTTCGCGCTGACGATGGCGGTGGCGCGGCTGGCCGGGGACCGGGTGGTCGACCGGTTCGGCCCGGTACGTACGGTCCGGGTCGGCGGTGTCGCGGCGACGGCCGGCGGGGTGCTGGTCGTCCTCGCCCCGCATCCGGCGCTCGCCATGGGCGGGTTCGCGCTGATCGGGCTCGGGGTGGCGGTGGTCGTCCCGCTGGCGTTCGCGGCGGCGGGGCGCAGCGGGCGGAACCCGAGCCAGGCGATCGCGGGGGTCGCGACCATCACGTACACCTCGGGGCTGATCGCCCCTTCGGCGATCGGCGCGGTCGCGGATGTGACGTCGCTGGTGGTGTCGTTCGGCCTGGTGACGCTGCTGGCGTTCGGCCTGGTGGTGGGGGCGGGCGTACTGCGGGGCGCGGGGCGGCTGCCGGAGGGGGCGCACACCGAGGCGCGAACGGCCGCCACGGGGAAATCAAGCCCCACCGGCGTCTGAGAAGCGGGGCCCCCTGACACCCCCTCAGCCGCGCGGCGGACAGTCGCACGACGGACAGTCGCACGACGGGCAGCCGCGCGACGGGCCGGTCGGCATCCGGCCGTAGCATGACTCCGATCATTCACGGAAAACGCACAGGAGCCACGATGAACCTCGGGGTGCGCTGGACCCTGCACGGCGACGGCCGGACCCCCGCCCCCGGCGCCGTGGTACGCCCCGACGAACGCCTCTCCTGGCCCCGCACGGCCGGGCTGGGCGCCCAGCACGTGGTGGCCATGTTCGGGGCGTCGTTCGTGGCTCCGGTGCTCATGGGCCTGGATCCGAATCTGGCCATCATGATGTCCGGCGTCGCGACGATCGTGTTTCTGCTGGCCACCCGTGGCAAAGTGCCCAGCTACCTGGGCTGTTCGCTCTCCTTCGTCGGCGTGGCCGCCACCATCCGTGCGTCCGGCGGCGACAGTGCCACCGTCACCGGCGCGGTCCTCGTCGTCGGCGCCGCGCTGTTCCTGGTGGGGCTGGCGGTACAGAAGTTCGGCGCCCGCATCATCCACGCGGCGATGCCGCCGGTCGTCACGGGCGCGGTCGTCATGCTGATCGGCTTCAACCTGGCCCCGGTCACCGCGTCGACGTACTGGCCGCAGGATCAGTGGACTGCCCTGCTGGTGATGGTCTTCACCGGCCTGGCCGTGGTCTGCCTGCGCGGCTTCTTCTCACGCATCGCGATCTTCCTCGGCCTGCTCTTCGGGTACGGGATCTCCTGGCTCTTCGACCAGGTCTTCGGCCGGATCCATTCCCCCGCCGGCGGCGCCGAGGCCGTGGACCACTGGCGGCTGGACCTGTCGGCGGTCGGCCGGGCGGACTGGTTCGGCCTGCCCTCCTTCCACGCGCCGGCCTTCGAGTGGTCGGCGATCCTCGTCGCGCTGCCCGTCGTCATCGCCCTGATCGCGGAGAACGCCGGACACGTCAAGGCGGTCGGCGAGATGACCGGCGACTCGCTCGACGACAAACTCGGCACCGCCATCGCCGCGGACGGTGCCGCGTCCATGCTGTCCACAGCCGTCGGCGGCCCGCCCAACACGACGTACTCCGAGAACATCGGCGTCATGGCAGCCACCCGTGTCTACTCGACCGCCGCCTACTGGGCCGCCGCGGGCTTTGCCCTGCTCTTCGGGCTCTGCCCCAAGTTCGGCGCGGTCGTGGCCGCCATCCCCGGCGGTGTGCTCGGCGGCATCACCGTCATCCTGTACGGCATGATCGGACTGCTGGGCGCCCAGATCTGGACGAACGCCGGCGTGGATCTGCGCAATCCGCTGAACCTGGTGCCGGCCGCCGCGGGCATCATCATCGGCGTCGGCGGCGTGCGCCTGAAGATCACCGACAGCTTCGAGCTGAGCGGCATCGCCCTCGGCACGATCGTCGTCATCACCGGCTATCACGTGCTCCGCGCCCTGGCCCCCGCCCACCTCAAGGAGCAGCAACCCCTGCTGGACGCGGGCACCTCGGCGTACGACCGCGATGCGGAAGAGGACAAGTCCCGCTAGAAGCCTGCCGATCAGGCGTTCGGCCGGACCGTTGCCTCACTGCGAACACCCCCCACGCCGACGGAGCATTCGTTCCCCCGTTCCGGGGAAGCCGACGCCTACGGCACCCGGCGGGCAGCCCGAGGCTGGGACGCTGCCCGCATGGCGCAGATCGAGCACTTCCCGGCTCAGACGGACCGTTCCTCGATGTCGGTCGACACGGTCGTCGCGCGGATGCGTTCCTATCGCTGCGACTGGCCGGCCTCGGACGGCCTGGCGGTGTTCAACCGGGTCTATCTGACGGTCACCGAGGAGATCGGCCGGCGCCTCGACGGCGGTCTGTTCACCGATGTCCGTGCCGCCACCACCCTGGACGTCCTCTTCGCCCAGCGGTATCTCGCCGCCGTGGACGCCTGGTCGGCGGGGCGACGGCCACCCGCCTGCTGGCGGCCGCTGTTCCACTGCCGGCGCCATCCGGGCGTACGCCCGCTCCAGTTCGCCCTCGCCGGAATCAACGCGCACATCGGCCACGACCTGGTGCTGGCCGTCGTCGACACCTGCGAGGCGCTCGGCTGCCGCCCGGCGGACCTGGAGTCCGACTTCGACCGGGTGGGCGACGCGCTGGTCACACTGGAGGAGCGCGTCCGCGAGGACCTGATGCCCGGTCCCGACCTCCTGCAGATCGCCGATCCGCTGACCCATCTGCTCGGCGCGTGGAGCCTGGAGCGGGCGCGTGACGCCGCCTGGTCCGCGGCCCGGCTCCTGTGGGGGCTGCGTGAACTCCCGGACCTGGCGGAGGACTTCGGGGAACGGCTGGATGCCGGAGTAGGCCTCGTCGGGCGGATGCTGCTCACGCCCCTGCCTTACGACGACTGACCCCACGCCCGACAGATGAAGCGGGGGTGAACGGCGTCCGTCGAGCTGCCGGAAACCGTTTTCGTCCCCCTCCTCGCGCCCTACCGTGACCCGCACACGTGCACGAGACAGCAGTGCGCAGGCGGCCGGGCGAGGACATCCGTGGAGTGGTTGAACTTCGAGAACGTGCTGGCTCTGGCAGGGGTCGTGGTCGGTGTGGTGGCCGCGGTCGGCCCGTTCTGGTACGAGCGCAGGGTGCCCCGCCGCAAGCGCATCGGCTACCGCGTGCAGATGGACACGCCGATCGGCGGCGACGCCCGGGCCGGTCACGACACCGTGCGCCTCGGCCTGTTCGACGTATCGCCCGACATGGCCAACGCCACGCTCGTGCTGCTGCGCATCGAGAACGACGGCGCCCAGGGCATCGCCGCCACGGACTACACCGGCCCCGACGCCCACGGCCTCACCGTCCACTTCACGGACCGCACGGTCCGCGGGGTGGCGGTCACCCAGCCCAACCCCGAACACACCCACCTGATGGGGCACTTCACCCCGGCAGGCGGCATGCGCCACGACCAGAACCGCGTGTTCCTCCCCAAGGTTCCTCTCAACCGAGGCCAGCACTACAAACTTCTCGTACTGCTCGGCGAAGGCGGCGTTGGCAGCGAGGTCCAGGTCAGCGGGGGCATCCAGGACGGACAGGTGGCGCCCAACGAGAGCACCACGCCGGACGACAAGCCGCCGCTGTTCAGCCGGCCGGCCCGCCTGCTCACCGCCGCGCTCGCCCTGTGTCTCATCGCCCTCGCCACCCTGACCGTGGTTCGCGACGACGCCCCGCCGCCGATGGGCTGCGCGACCGGTGAGCTGACCGTCGCAGGGTCCAGCGCCTTCCGGCCGGCCGTCGACGAGCTGGCCGCCAAGTACCAGGAGGACTGCCCGGACGCGAAGATCACCGTGGACATGGATGGCAGTCTCGGCGGCATCAGCGCCCTGGAGGACGCGGGTCAGGCGTCCGACGACGGATCACCGCCGGTGATCGCCCTCTCGGACGGCCCCAAGCCGAACGGTTACCCCCAGCTGCGTGAGAGCCGCGTCGCGGTGTCCGTGTTCGCCCTGGTGCTGAGCGACCAGGTGCCGGTCAGGGGGCTGACCATCGCGCAGGTGAGGCAGTTGTATTCCGGTGCGATCCGCAGCTGGGACGAGCTCGACGGGCCCGATCTGCCGGTCCGGCTGGTCAGCCGGCAGTCCGACTCCGGCACGCGCCAGGTCTTCGAGCGTACGATCCTGGCGGAGGGCGAGAGCGCCAGCTCCTCGCAGAACTGCGTCTCCCGCAACGACTCCGGCCCCGGCGTCATCCGCTGCGAGCTGGGCACCACCGAGCAGGTACTGGCGAAGGTGGCCGCGGTCCCCGGCGCCATCGGCTACAGCGAACTGCGCTCCGGTACGGACCCCGACGGTGTACACCGTCTGCGGCTGGACGGCCGGGAGCCGACCATCGACAAGATTGGCACCAGCGGCTACCCGTTCAACGAGATCGAGTACGCCTACACCTACGGCAGCCCGCCCGCCGACTCCCTCGTCTCCAGCTTCCTCGCCTACCTGACCTACGGCACAATGCCGGGAAGCTTGGCTTGATCATCTCGTGTGGCTGTCGGGCTCCGCGGTGGTCGGCGGGGTTGTGTCGAGTGGGATGATTTCGATCCCGTATCCGGTGATTTTTGTGCTGCGGCTGGCCGGCCCGGCGGGTTTCGAGGGGAAGATGGAGCTGGGGCGTTTCACGGTCCGGGGGCAGACCCGCAGGCGTCGCTCGGCCGATCGCAGGTTCGCCAGCAGCGACGTGGTCATCTCGGCGAGGTGGGTGCCGATCCGCGCCGTGGTGCGGATCACGGTGTCCCGGGCGACGGTCAGGGCGACAGTGAAGGAGAGCCGGTCGGCATCGAGCCCGTGGCCGGCGGCGGTGGAACTGATCGTGCGGCGGATCGCCTGGTGGGTGACGAGATACGCCCAGATCTCCTGGTTGACCAGCGCGGGTGTCTTCGATCTCAGGACGGCGCGTGCCCCGCGCTGAGTGATCTTCAAGTCCCGGAATTCGAGCTCGGATTCCCACCGCTGGGAATACAGTGCGGCCAGTTCACCGGCGGGGAAGGCCGCAGGGTCGAGCAAGGTGGTGATGAGCCGGTAGGGCTCATGGCGTCGTGACCCGTCGGCGGCCTCGATGACGACCACCATCTCGATCACCCGGATCCGTACCGACCGGGGCCGCCCCGCCAGGGCTTTCGTGATGTTCTTGTGCGCGTGCCGGGTCGCGAGCCAGGAGCCGTCGGGCAGGACCTCGTCGGGGACCAGCCGCACCGCCGCCGAGATCCGCCACAACAGATCCGCCCCGCCGGCGGCGGCATCGACCCACAGCAGCCAGCCCGGGAATCCCCGGTCGGCCAGGACCAGCATCCCGGGGCGCATCCGGTCCAGCAGGCGCCGTGTCAGGTCCTGCTCACAGACCCGGCGGATGTCGAACGCCACCCCGAGCAGCGCCCGGGTCCCGCACTCGATCAGCGCGACCAGGCGGACCTGGGGGAACGCGGCGATCCGCCGCTGATTGCGGGTCCGGCCGAACACCGCGTTCACCGCGGTGTCGGCGACCTCGAGAAACGTGCCGTCCACCGAGGCCAGCCGAAGCCCCCGCCAGAACACCCCCGGCATCGCGACCGTGCCGACCGGCCCGGCGATCCGCTCGAACAGTAACCGGAACGGCTCCGGGCCCAGCGTGACGCGGCGCTGCCGCAGCGCCGAGGAGGAGACCAGCTGGCCCCGCGCGGCCAGCCGCGCCGTCCCACCGGCCAGCTTCGACAGCACCGACCGGTAGCCGTCTCTCGGGAACAGCGTCAACGCGAGCACGAAGAACACACACGTCACCGCGCAGAGTTTGCCGTCACTACGCCGGTCCCCGCGGCCGGAAGCCGCCAGCACATCCGTGACCATCCGCCGTGTCACAACCTGGCGCAACACACCCAGCTGCCCCGTCTGTCCCGCGCTCGCACGCGACGACCCCTCTATGCCAGACTCCCCAGACAACGAAGCTCCTGTTCCGAACAAGTCGATCGTGGTAGATCGCTCGTTCTACAGGAGCTTCGCTGCATCCAGCGCCCGCACACGAGATGATCAAGCCAAGCTTCCCGGCATTGACCTACGGCAGCGGCCAGAACGTCGTACGCACCCACGGCCATCTGCCGTGCGCGGCGCCGGAGGCGGCCGGGACGTGCGCGGGCCAGTGAACCCCCGCTCCACGGGCCGTCGTTGATGGCCGCCCGGGGCCGGCCGGATCGCGGCCGGCCCCGGGCGGCCCGTCTCAGTCCTCCGGCAGCTCGACCGGAGCGATCTCGTCGTAGACGTCGCCGGGCCCGGGGTTGGTCGCGTCGCTCGCCCCGCCGAAGTGGTGCATGACACCCCACACCGCGTTCAGCGCGGTCTGCACGGCGCCCTCCGCCCAGCCGGCCGTCCACGAGATGTCGTCGCCGGCGAGGAAGATGCCGCGCTTGTCCTCGGGGAGACGGTCCTGCATGAAGTGCGTGAACAGGCGGCGCTGGTAGCGGTAGTGGCCGGGCAGGTTCGCCTTGAAGGCACCCATGAAGTACGGCTCGTTCTCCCACGACACCGTGACCGGGTTGCCGATGATGTGGCTTCGGATGTCGACCTTCGGGTAGATCTCGCCGAGGGACTTCAGCATGACCTCCATCCGCTCGTTGGCGGACAGCGGCAGCCACTTGAGGCTGTCGTCGCACCAGGTGTACGAGAGGCAGATGGTGGCCGGCTTGTCCGGACCGTCGTCCAGCAGGTAGGTGCCGCGGGTCATCCGGTCGGTCAGCGTCATTGACATGACGTCCCGGCCCGTCTGCTCGTCCTTGTCCAGCCAGAACGGCCTGTCGACCGGCACGAACAGCTTGGACGACTCCATGTAGTGGGTGCGCTCCATCGCCGTCCAGTGGTCGATGGGGAACAGCGAGTCGTCACACGCGATCTTGGAGAGCAGCAGCCAGGACTGGGCCGTGAAGATCGCCGCCTGGTACGTCCTGATGTCCCCGGAGGCGTCCGTGACGGTGATCCGGTTGCCCGCGGTACGGGTCATCCGCGTCACGGCCGGCTTCGGGTCCCCGTCGTGGAGCGACTTCAGCGACGTACCGAGCGGCCAGTGCACCAGCTTCTGCGGCTCGCGCTCCCAGAGCCGGACGGGCAGCTGCTGGCTGCCGCCGACGATGCCGCGGTGGTGGTCGTCCGCCTCGGTGTAGACGACGCGAAGGATCTCCAGGATGGAGTTCGGGAAGTCGGTGTCCCAGCCGCCCGTGCCGAAGCCGACCTGGCCGAAGATCTCCCGGTGCCGGAAGGACTTGAAGGCCTCGGACTCGCAGAGGAAGCCGTAGAAAGTCTGGTTGTCGAGCTTCTCGACGAGCTGCGACCAGATCTCGCGGATGCGCGGTACGTCGCGCTCGCGCATGGCCTCGTTCATGTCGGTGAAGTCGGCGCCGTCCTCCAGGCAGGCGGCCCAGGCGGCGGCGACGTCGCGGTAGACCTGCGGCAGGTCCTCGACGGTCTCGGCGTAGTGCGACTCGCCCTTGAGGTCGACGACGGTCGACGGGGTGACGGGCGCCAGCGGGTTGGGGAAAGCCGTGGTCTCAAGCCCGACCAGGTCGATGTAGTGCTGGAGCGCCGTGGAGGACGGGGGGAAGCGCATCGCGCCCATCTCGGCCGTCAGCGACTCGTCGCAGCCGTCGAAGCCGACGGTACGCAGTCGGCCGCCGATCTGGTCGGCCTCGTAGACGACGGGCCTCAGGCCCATCTTCATCAGCTCGTACGCGGCGACGATGCCGGACAGGCCGCCGCCGATGACGGCGACCTCGGTGCCGTGCTCGGTCGCCGGTATCTGGCCGAGGCCGGCGGGATGCGTCAGGAAATCGTCGTACGCGTAGGGGAAGTCCGGACCGAACATGGTGATCGGCGGCTGCGCGTCGGTGTGCTGGACAGCGGTGGGCACCGTGGACGTCATGGGGTACGGACTCCTTGCAAGCAGCGGTAAGAGAAGCGGGGCGGTGGACCTGGCGGCGTCAGGTCAGGGACGCGTACAGGCCGGGGCGCCGGTCGCGCAGGTACGGGTTGTTCTCACGCGAGGCCCGCAGGAACTCGGGGTCGGCGTCGGCGATCACCAGCTCCTCGCCGCGCCCGGCACGGGCACGGGCGCCCCCGTCGGGGCCGGCCAGGCAGCTCAGTCCGACGAACTCGAACTCGCCCTCGCGGCCGGTGCGGTTGACGTAGGCGACGTACATCTGGTTCTCGAAGGCCCGCACGGGGACGACCGATTCGGCCACGAACTGGAACGGGTGCATCTGGGCCGTGGGCACCAGCAGCAGGTCGGTGCCCGCGAGCGCGTGGGCGCGGACGTTCTCCGCGAACTCCACGTCGTAACAGATCATGAGGCCGATGCGCAGTCCGCCGAGCTCCGCCTGGACGACGGCCTGGTCGCCGGGGGTGAACCACTCCTGCTCGAAGCAGCCGAAGAGGTGGGTCTTGCGGTAGTTGGCGAGGCGGTCACCGTCCGGGCCGATCAGCTGCGCGGAGTTGTAGACGCTCCCCCGCTCTCGGCTTCGCTCGAGCGGGAGGTGCCCCCCTCCGTCGCGCTCCGGGTAGCCGTAGTGCACGGCGAGCCCGTGGCGTACGGCGATGTCGGCTACGGCGTCGGCGGCCTCGCCGTCGGCGGGCTCGGCCAGCCGGTGCACGTCGGCGCCGATCGCGTAGCCGGTCAGGAACAGCTCCGGGCACACCAGGAGCCCGGCCCCGGCCGCCGCCGCACGGCCCGCGGCCTCGTCGAGGACCTTGAGGTTCTCAGCCACGGAGCCGGGGCGGCCGGAGCTCTGGAGCAGGGCGGTACGCAGCGGCGGCATGGCAGACCTCGGGCAGGTGGGAGGGGACATACGGGAGTCGTTAAGACGGTACGTTCCGGGCTCCTGGCCGGACAAGACGCGACCGTTGCGGACTGACCGTCGATCCATTGCGCAATTCGGCGCGGTCACGGCGATTCATTGCGTGGCGGCCGGTGCGTCTGTGGTCGTACGGTCCGTACGCCCTCAAACCCCCGCGGCGACCGCTGGACACCGCCTTGCGGGAGCGGGGTCCGGGGCGGAGCCCGGTGCTACGCCGGGGAGCCCGACGAGAAGCGCCTGAGCAGCGGTGACAGAACCAGCACCGACTTCGTGCGCTCGACGAACGGCTCGCCCGCGATCCGCTCAAGTACGCGCTCGAAGTGCCTCATGTCGGAGGCGAAGATCTGGACGACGGCGTCCGCGTCGCCGGTGACGGTCGACGCGGACACCACCTCCGGGTAGCGCGACAGGCCACGACGGATGTCCTCGGGGGACGTGTTGTGGCGGCAGTACATCTCGATGAAGCCCTCCGTCTCCCAGCCGAGCGCCGCCGGGTCCACCCGTACGGTGAACCCGGTGATCGCTCCCTCGGCGCGGAGCCGGTCGACCCGGCGTTTGACGGCGGGGGCGGAGAGACCGACCTCGGAGCCGATGTCCGCGTAGGAGCGGCGGGCATCTTCTGCGAGGGCGTGGACGATGCGTTCGTCGAGATCGTTCAGTCGCACTGCGGGTGGATCACTTCTCTGCGGTGGCCAGACGGGAGCGGCGGAGGCCGTACAGGAAGTAGAACACGAGCCCAACGATCATCCAGCCACCGAAATACAGCCAGGTGAGGGGGGCCAGCTGGAACATGTTGCCGACGCAGGCGACGACGCCGAGGATCGGCGTCACCGGGAACAGCGCGACGCGGAAGCTGCGCGGCATGTCAGGCCGCTTGTAGCGCAGGATGATCACGGAGACGTTGACCAGCGCGAAGGCGAAGAGGGTGCCGATGCTGGTGGCATTGGCGAGTTCGCCAAGCGGGATGAAGGCCGCGAGGGTGCCGCAGAAGAGCGACACGATCATCACGTTGGCCCTCGGCGTTCCGGTGCGCGCGTCGACCTTGGCGAAGACCTTGGGCATCAGACCGTCGCGCGACATGGCGAACAGGATGCGGGTCTGGCCGTACAGCACGGCGAAGACGACGCTCGCGATGGAGACGACCGCACCGGCCGCCAGGACGACACCCCAGAAGCTGTGCCCCGAGACATCCGTCATGATCTTGGAGAGGGCGGCCTCGGTGCCCTCGAACTCCTGCCATGGCATGGCGCCGACGGCGACCAGGGCGACGAGGCAGTAGAGCACGGTGACGATGAGCAGCGAAAGCATGATCGCCCGCGGCAGGTCCCGCTTCGGGTTCTTGGCTTCCTCGCCTGCCGTGGAGGCGGCGTCGAAGCCGATGTACGAGAAGAACAAGGTGGCGGAAGCGGCCATGACGCCGGTGACGCCGAGCGGGGCGAGCGGGGCGTAATTGCCGGCCTTGATGCCCATGAAACCGATCACGCAGAAGAGCACCAGCGTGACGATCTTGACGATGACCATGATCGCGTTGAGCCGGGCGCTCTCCCTGGCGCCGCGCAGCAGAAAGACCATGGCGAGCAGCACGACGACGAGCGCGGGCAGGTTGATGAAGCCGCCCTCGCCGAGGGGGGCGGACACGGCTTCGGGGATGGTGAGGCCGATCGTGCCTTCGAGCAGCTCGTTGAGGTACTGCCCCCAGCCGACCGCGACAGCCGAGACGGACACGCCGTATTCGAGGACCAAGCACCAGCCGCAGAGCCAGGCGACGATCTCGCCCATGGTGGCGTACGAGTACGAGTACGAGGACCCGGAGACCGGAACAGTGCCGGCCAGCTCCGCGTAGGAGAGCGCCGAGAACAGCGCGGTGAGGCCGGCGAGCACGAACGCGATCGCGACGGCCGGACCGGCCTTCGGGGTGGCCTCGCCGAGGATGACGAAGATGCCGGTGCCGAGCGTCGCACCGATGCTGATCGTCGTCAGCTGCCACATGGTGAGCGAGCGGCGGAGGGTGCCACCCTCGCCCTGGCCGCCCTCGGCAACCATCTGTTCGACGGGCTTGCGCCGCATCAGCCGGCTGCCGAGATTCGGACTCTCGGATTCCGGTTGGGGGGAAACGGGTGGCGCTGCGTCCAACACTGGGGTGGCTCCTTATCGCTGCCAATCGGGATGGCGGCGACCGCGGCGGTCCACTCCTGGGCGTGACTGCATCGCCCGGAGCCTGGGAACCGCCGAGCAGGCGGTCCCCGCCACTCCACGTACAGCGTGAACCTTACGAGGTGCACATTCACGTACGTAATGCAGCAACCTTGCGCATGGGTGAACGATCATTGCGCACAATGGCGATGCGTGGCTTTTTGTTGCACCTCACCTTTCGATGTCCCGTTTGTCTCTTCAGTGCGTCCGTCCGCGGCGTCCGTCTAATGCGTCCGTCCAGGGCGCGCCCGCAGCGCAGACGCCCGGACGATTCGTTGATGTCACCCTGTCGTATGACCACAACGGACCGTGCGAACCGGACAGACCTGGCCGAGTGGCTGGACCCAGGCCCCTTCCTGCGGGGGGTCGCCTGGCGGGAAGGGCGCCGCGCCGTGCGCGCCGACCCCGCCGATCTGGACCGGCTGCCGTGGGACACGGTGGAGCGGGCCGCAGTGCCCGTCGGCGTACGGCTGGAATTCACAGCCCACGGAGCCACCGCCGTGGACATCCGCTACCGCGCGGCCCTGCCGGGCCCCGGTGAGGCCCTGCACGACGTGGCCCACACCTTCGCGCTGTGGCACGAGGGCGCCCTGGTGGCGGAGACCGTCGAGGCTCCGGCCGAGGAGACGGTCGTACGCATCCCGCTGCCCGCCCTGTCCGGGCGGTTCACGGTCCATCCCCCGGAGAGCCAGTACCCCGAGATCCTGGGCCTGCGCCCGGTCAAGGGCTCCATCGCCGCGGCCTCGGCCCAGCCCCGCTGGCTGGTCCACGGCGACTCCATCACCGAGGGCTGGTGGTCCACCCGGCCCGCCCACGCCTGGCCCTCCGTGGCCGGCCGCGCGCTGGGTCTGGACACCGTGAACCTCGGGCACGCCGGCGCCGGCCGGGGCGAACTCGCCGTCGCCCAGCAGCTCGCCGAGCTGCCCGCCGACCTACTGACCCTGGCGTTCGGCACCAACTGCTGGTCACGCACCCCGTTCTCGGCGCCGCTGCTGTACGAGACGATGCGCGCCTTCGTGGGCCTGCTGCGCCAGGGACATCCGGACACCCCGCTGCTGGTCCTCTCCCCCGTGCTGCGCCCCGAGGCTGAGCACACCGCCAATCCCCTCGGCGCCACCCTCGCATCGCTGCGCACCGCCGTCGAGGAGGCGGTCCTGGAGGTCGTCTCCGTGGGCGACGACCGGCTGGCCCTGCTGCCCGGACTGGACATCCTCGGCCCGGAGCACCTGGCGGACGGCCTGCACCCGAACGACGCGGGTCATGCGCTCATGGCGGACGCGGTGGCCGGAGCGCTGCGCACGGCACGCTTCGCCTCGTCGCTCTGACGAAAACAAGGCGGTCCGGAGTGTCATGGGATCGCAAAATGGGGGTAGGCGAGGCCTTGATGACTGAGGAGCCGCCCATGGTCGTCCTGGACTCGCCGCAGCAAAGCAGCGCAACCGCCAGGGACACCGTCGCCGAGTACCTGGCCCAGCACTGCCCCTGGGCCGACTTCGACGCGGTGCTGCTCGTCGTGAGCGAGCTGGTGGCCAACGCGGTGCGGCACACGTCCGGCTGGTGGCGCCTGAGGCTGCTCGTCGGTGCCGAGGAGCTGGTGGTCGAGATAGACGACTCCAGCGTGCAGCCCCCCGTGGCCCGCGAGCCGGACTTCGCCGGCGGCGGCGGGTTCGGCTGGCACATGGTGCTGAGGCTCGCCGGACGCGTCGAGATCCGGCCGCTGCCCGAGGGCAAGCGCGTACGGGCCACCTGGCCGCGCCCCCATGCCGAGGCGGACCACGCGGCCCAGGCACAGCCGGCCTGCTGAGCCGCAACGAAGCACGAAGCACACGAAGCCATGGCCGGAGATACGGCGACGGCCGGCCCCGCGGATACGGGAACCGGCCGTCGTGTGCGGCAGTGTGCGGTGCGTCAGATCCAGCTGGCGTGCAGCGGCTTGCCCTCGGCGTAGCCCGCGGCGCTCTGGACTCCGACGATCGCCTTCTCGGCGAACTCTTCGAGCGAGTTCGCACCGGCGTACGTGCACGAGGAGCGGACCCCCGCGATGATCGAGTCGATCAGGTCCTCGACACCGGGACGCGTGGGGTCGAGGAACATGCGCGAGGTGGAGATGCCCTCCTCGAACAGTGCCTTCCGGGCCCTGTCGTACGCCGACTCCTCGCTCGTACGGTTGCGGACGGCGCGCGCGGAAGCCATGCCGAAGGACTCCTTGTACGCGTGACCCTCGGCGGAGTGCTGCAGGTCGCCGGGCGACTCGTACGTCCCCGCGAACCAGGAGCCGACCATCACGTTGGACGCGCCCGCGGCGAGCGCCATCGCGACGTCGCGCGGGTGACGGACACCGCCGTCCGCCCAGACGTGCTTGCCGAACTTCTTCGCCTCGGCGGCGCACTCCATGACGGCGGAGAACTGCGGCCGGCCGACCCCCGTCATCATCCGGGTGGTGCACATGGCGCCGGGGCCCACACCGACCTTGATGATGTCCGCGCCGGCCTCAATGAGGTCGCGCACGCCCTCGGCGGCGACGATGTTGCCGGCGACGATCGGCACCTGCGGGTCGAGCGCGCGCACGGCCCTGACCGCGGCGATCATCGACTCCTGGTGGCCGTGCGCGGTGTCCACGACGAGCGTGTCCACCCCGGCGGCGAGCAGCTGCTTCGCCTTGCCGGCCACGTCGCCGTTGATGCCGACGGCAGCGGCGATGCGCAGCTTGCCGTCCGCATCGGTGGCCGGGGTGTAAAGGGTGGCGCGCAGGGCGCCCTTGCGGGTCAGGACACCGGCGAGACGGCCGTCCTTGTCGACGGCGGGCGCGTACTTGCGGTTGGCGCCGTCGAGCCGGTTGAAGGCCTCGCCGGGATCGATGTCCGCGTCGATGAGAACCAGGTCCCTGGACATGACCTCGGACAGCTGCGTGAAGCGGTCCACGCCGGTCAGGTCGTGGTCGGTGACGACGCCGACCGGCCGGCCCTCGGCGTCCACGACGACGCCCGCGCCGTGCGCCCGCTTGGGCAGCAGCGACAGCGCGTCGGCGACGGTCTGGGAGGGGGCCAGGACGATCGGGGTGTCGAGGACCAGGTGCCGCGTCTTCACCCAGGACACGACCTCGGTGACGACGTCGATCGGAATGTCCTGCGGAATGACGACGAGCCCACCGCGGCGGGCCACGGTCTCCGCCATCCGGCGCCCCGCGATCGCGGTCATGTTGGCGACGACCAGCGGGATGGTGGTGCCGGTGCCGTCGGGCGCCGCGAGATCCACGCCCTGACGGGAACCGACGGCCGAGCGGCTCGGCACCATGAATACGTCGTCGTACGTGAGGTCGTACGGCGGCTTCAGATCGTTGAGGAAACGCACGTGCTGAACATCCCAGTCGTTCGGAGTTGGCCCCCGGGCATTTCAGCCGGGGAAAAACGCACGTACTTCAGTGTCCCATGACGGTGCGGATGCACGCCCCAGGCCAATCATCCAGGTCACACGGGGTGTCGCCGTGGGATCCTCCAAGGGCGTGACGGCGCCGGGCTCAGTCGTCGGGGTCCGCCCGGTCCAGCGCCGGCCGCGGCGCCGATCCGGTCTCGCTCAGCAGGTAGTCCGCCGCCGCGGTGTCCGTGACCAGGCTCGTGACCAGGCCCGAGCGCAGTACGGCGTCGATGGCGGCGGCCTTGCGCAGTCCGCCCGCGATAGCCACCACCTCGGGGATACGCCGCAGCCGGTCGGCCTCGACGGTGATGCACCGCTCGCCCAGATCACGGCCGACCCGGCGGCCCTGCGCGTCGAAGAGGTGCGCGGACATCTCGGCCGCGACGCCCAGCGACGCGTAGTGCGCGCGCTCGTCGTCGGAGAGCATGTCGTGGACGGTGGAGATGCCGGGCTCCCAGGAGCCGATGGAGACAGCGGCGACGGTCACCTTGTCGAAATAGTCGAACGCCCGGGCGATGCCGGTCTGGTTGCGCAGCGCCGCCGCGGTCGCCGGGTCGGGCAGCAGCATGGGTGCGTAGATCGGGTGCGCCTCGCCGCCGGAGACCTGGGCGGCCCGGCGTACGGCCTCGACCGAGCCGCGCTCGGCGGTCCCGGCGTCGTACACGCCCGTCAACTGGACGACGGTGCAGGGCGGCAGCTGGTGCAGGGCGGCCGCCATGTGGATCGTGGACCGGCCCCAGGCCAGGCCCAGCACGTCCCCTTCGGTCACCAGCTCACCGAGCAGGTCGGCCGCGACCTCGCCAAGGTTCTCCGGATCGGTGGGCGCGCTCCCGGCGAATCCCGGGGACCCGGGGACCAGGTCGTCAGCGGTGTCCGCCGGGGACTCGACGACGACCGCGTGCCGCAGGCCGTAGCGGGCGCGCAGGGCGTCGGAGCGCTCCGCGTCCAGTTCGGCGGGCACGCGGATCTCGATGCGCACGAGGTCGCGCTCCAGCGCCGTCTCCAGGACCCTGGCCACCTTGAAGCGGCTGACGCCGAACTCCTCGGCGATCTGGATCTTGGACTTCCCCTCCAGGTAGAAACGGCGGGCCATGGCCGCCGCCTGGACCAGCTCGGCGGGTCCCATCCGCAGGGCTGACCGACCCGCCGACATTGCAGACACCGCGTTCTCCTCACTGCTGTTCACACTCTGGGCTCGCTGTTCATCCTGTCAGATCCGCGAACCCTTGATCAGCCCCGAAGGGCGGCGTTCACCGAGCCGTGGCTCAGTGGCCGCATGCCCAGGCCGCGGCGGCCGTCGTCTCGGCCGCTTGGTTGCGCAGCATGCGCACGGCGGCTGCCGGGTCGTCCGTCCCGTACACGGCCGAACCCGCGACGAAGACATCGGCGCCCGCCTCCGCGCAGCGCTCGATCGTCGACGCCGATACGCCGCCGTCGACCTGCAGCCACAGCTCCAGGCCGTGCTTGGAGATCAGCTCGCGGGTCCGGCGGATCTTCGGCAGCATGATGTCGAGGAACGCCTGGCCGCCGAAGCCCGGCTCCACCGTCATGATCAGCAGCATGTCCAGCTCGGGGAGCAGGTCCTCGTACGGCTCGATGGGCGTGGCCGGCTTCAGGGCCATCGAGGCCCGGGCCCCCTTGGCGCGGATCTCGCGGGCCGTGCGTACGGGCGCGGCGGCGGCCTCGGCGTGGAAGGTGACCGATCCGGCGCCCGCCTCGACGTACTGCGGGGCCCAGCGGTCCGCGTCCTCGATCATCAGATGGCAGTCCAGCGGGATGTCCGTCGCCCTGCTGAGGGACTCCACGATCGGCACGCCCAGGGTCAGGTTGGGCACGAAGTGGTTGTCCATGACGTCGACATGGAGCCAGTCTGCGCCTTCGACCGCCCTCGCTTCCTCCGCCAGGCGGGAGAAGTCGGCGGAGAGAATACTGGGATTGATCTGAACAGCCATGGGCCAAGCCTGCCACGTTTCCGGGGCGCTTCCCCTCCCCGGCAGTCGCTCGGTATGGACCACGAGCGCCCGGGATCCGCACAGTCCGCGCAATCCCGGCGAGTCGGCCCACCGCACAGGACCAGTGGGAGCCTCATGCCGGACGCACAGGACCTTCGCCAGTCCCCGCGCAGGGGCGTGGCCCACCTGGTCTGCGGGCATCGCAGCAAGTGGGTCGTACTGGTGCTGTGGCTGGTGGTGATCGTGCTGGCGTTCCCCCTCGCCGCGAAACTCACCGACGCGCAGGACAACGACGCGGCGTCGTGGCTGCCCGGCAATGCGGAGTCCACCCAAGTTCTCCAGGAAGCGGAGGAGTTCCGCCCCGAGGTGATCCCCGCGGTCGTCATCTACGCCCGCGAGAGCGGCCTCACCCCGGCCGACCGCGAGCGGATCGCCGAGGACGTGGCCGCGTTCAAGGAACTGCGGGACCACGGTCTGCGCGGCGACGAGACCCGCGGACCGGTGCTGGACCGGCCCTCCGATCCGCGGGCCGCCCAGGTGTTCGTACCCATCACGATGGACGAGAAGGGCTGGGAGCGGATCGCGCCGGCCGTCGACTCCATCCGCGCGGAGACCGCCGCCGCGTCGCCGGACGGCCTCGACGTGCATGTCACCGGGCCCGGCGGCACCGCGGCGGACTTCTCGGAGGCTTTCGAGGGCATCGACTCCACGCTGCTGCTCTCGGCGCTCGGCGTGGTGATCGTGATGCTGCTGATCACCTACCGCAGCCCGACCCTGCTGGTGGTGCCGGTGCTCGCGGTGATCGGCGCGCTGGGCGCCGCGCAGGCGCTGATCTATCTGCTGGCGGAGCACGCCGATCTGACGGTCAACGGGCAGAGCGCGGGCATCCTGACCGTGCTCGTGTTCGGCGCGGGGACGGACTACGCCCTGCTGCTGGTGGCCCGCTACCGCGAGGAGTTGCGCCGTCACGACGACCGGCACGAGGCGATGGCCCTGGCCCTGCACCGCGCGGGCCCCGCGGTGCTGGCCAGTGGCGCCACCGTGGTGCTCGGCATGCTGGTGCTGGTCTTCGCTGAGATGAACTCCACCAGCGGGCTCGGGCCGGTCGCCGCCATCGGCGTCGCCGTCGCCCTGCTCGCGATGGTGACTCTGTTCCCGGCCCTGCTGGTGATCTTCGGACGGTGGATCTTCTGGCCGGTGATTCCGCGCGTCGGCTCGCCGGAACCCACGGTGCGCGGCTTCTGGGCCCGTACCGGCAACCGCATCGCCCGCCGGCCGAGGGCGGTCTGGGCCGCCACCGCCCTGGTCCTCGCCGCTTTCGCACTGGGCCTGACCCAGCTGCGGGCCGAAGGGCTCAGCAACGCGGACGCGTTCACCGACAAGCCGGATTCGATCGTCGGGCAGGAGATCCAGGCCCGGTACTTCCCGGCGGGCAGCGGCGATCCGCTCGTGATCGTCGCCAACCAGGAGCAGACCGGGCAGGTCCGCGAGGCGGTGGCGGCAACGAGCGGAGTCGTGCCCGGTTCCATCGCCGTGCCGCCGGGTACCAAGCCGGTCCACGAGGGCCGGACGCTGACCGAAGCGACGATGACGGACCCCGCGGACAGCTCCGCCGCCAAGGACACGGTGGAGCGGGTACGGGACGCGGTGCACGAGGTGCCTGGCGCCGAAGCCCAGGTGGGCGGAGGCTCGGCGGCGCTGCTCGACGCGGACTCCGCCACCACCCACGACAACATTCTGATCATCCCGCTGGTGCTCGCCGTGGTGCTGCTGGTGCTCATGGTGCTGCTGCGCTCGCTCATCGCGCCGCTGCTGCTGATCGGCACCGTCGTGCTGTCGTTCGCCGCCGCACTGGGGCTGAGCGCGCTCGCGTTCCGGTACATCTTCGACTACGCGGGCGAGGCGACGGACTTCCCGCTGTTCGTCTTCGTGTTCCTGGTGGCGCTGGGCATCGACTACAACATCTTCCTGACCACCCGCATCCGCGAGGAAGCCCGCCACCAGGGCACCCGTGCCGGCGTGGTGACCGGGCTGGCGGCGACCGGCGCGGTCATCACCTCGGCGGGTCTGGTCCTGGCGGGCACCTTCGCCGCGCTCGGCACGCTGCCGATGGTGGCCTTCGCGGAGATCGGCTTCGCGGTGGCGCTGGGCGTGCTGCTCGACACCCTCGTCGTACGGTCCGTGCTGGTGACGTCGCTGTTCCTGGACATCGGCCCGAAGGTGTGGTGGCCGCACAAGCTGGCGCGCGAGGAGGGGCTGCCGGGGCTGCGCGGCCCCCACGGGCCCGACTCGCGCCCGGACGGCCCACACGGCGAAACCCCGGCGGCCGGGGGCCCGTAGCGGCGGCTACGCGGTGCGCCGCAGCAGCGCCAGGTACATGGCGTCCGTCCCGTGCATGTGCGGCCACAGCTGCACATCCGGCCCCTCGCCGAGCGCAGGTACGCCGGGCATCAGCGGCCTCGCGTCGATCCACTCGACCTCGACGGGCGGGTGCCCGCCGCGCCCCTTGAGTACGTCGTCGACGACGATCCGGGTCTCGGCGAGGTGCGGCGAGCACGTCGCGTACCCCACGACACCGCCCACCCGCACCGCGTTCAGCGCCTCGCGCAGCAGCCCGCGCTGGAGCGGAGCGAAGCTCTCCAGGTCCTCCGCCCGGCGGCGCCAGCGGGCCTCGGGGCGGCGGCGCAGCGCGCCGAGACCCGAGCACGGCACATCGACCAGGACCCGGTCGAAGGTACCGGGAAGCCACGGGGGGCGGGTGCCGTCGGCGGCGACGACCTGGTACGGGCCGGGGTTGCCGGCGAGTGTCCGCTCCACCAGGCGGGCCCGGTGCGGCTGCTTCTCGGAGGCCAGCAGCGCCGCCCCGCGCTGTGCGGCCAGCGCCGCCAGCATGGCCGCCTTGCCGCCGGGCCCGGCGCAGCCGTCGAGCCAGCGCTCGTCACGCCCGTCGACAGGCGCGTTCGCCAGGGCGACGGCGACCAGCTGGCTCCCCTCGTCCTGGACCCCGGCCCGGCCCTCGTGCACCGCCGCGATGGCTCCCGGCTCGCCGCCCTCGGCCAGCCGCACGGCGTACGGCGACCAGCGGCCCGGCAGGGCCGAGTCCTCGCCCAGGACGTCGAGGAGCTCATCGGCGGTGGAGCGTCCGGGGCGGGCGACCAGCGTCACCTCGGGCCGCTCGTTGTCGGCTTCCAGCAGGTTCTCGATGGCGGCCCGGCCGCCGCCCAGCGCGTCCCAGAGCGCGGAGACGATCCAGCGGGGGTGCGAGTGGACGACGGACAGATGCTCCTCGGCGTCGTCGTCGTAGGGCGGTGCGACCTGCTCCACCCAGGCGTCGAGGTCCTTCGCGGAGACCTTCCGCAGCACGGCGTTGACGAACTTCGCCCGCCCCTCGCCCAGCACCACCCGCGCCAGCTCCACGCTCGCGGACACGGCGGCGTGGGTCGGGATGCGGGTGCCGAGCAGCTGGTGCGTACCGAGCGCGAGCACGTCCAGCACCGGCGGGTCCACCTCGCGCAGCGGCCGGTCGATGCAGGCCGCGATGACCGCGTCGTACGTGCCCTGGCGGCGCAGCGTCCCGTACACCAGCTCGGTGGCGAGCGCGGCGTCGCGCTCGTCGAAGTCGCCCTTGGCGCGCGCCTTCTTGAGCAGCGGCGGCAGAACGAGATTCGCGTAGGCGTCGCGCTCGTCGACGGCGCGCAGGGCCTCGAAGGCCAGGAAGCGCACCGGGTCCTTCTGGGGACGCCGGTGCGGCTTGGCGGGACGCTTGGCGGGACGGCTACGAGGCTGGTCGTTCACGAAAAAGGTGCTCCGCTGAAGAACTGAAGACGGGGGGGCCGGGGGGACGAACTCTCTCAGCGTACGTCCGCCGCGCCGAGGTGCTCCCCCGGGGCGATCCGCGCGCCGCGCGCCCAGTCGGCTGCGAGCATCGGCTTCTTGCCCTGCGGCTGGACCCAGAGCAGCTCGACGGCGTGCGATCCGGTGCCGGCGAACACGTTCTTCTTGGCGGCGGACAGCTCGCCGGGAGCCAGATCGGTGTGGTCCGGCAGCGGCTTGACGGAGACCAGCTTGAGGCGCTCGCCGCGGAACAGCGTCCATGCCCCGGGCGCGGGTGTGCAGCCGCGCACGACCCGGTCGACGCGCAGCGCGGGCGCCGCCCAGTCGATCTCGGCGTCCTCGACGGTGATCTTGGGTGCGAGGGAAATGCCCTCGGCGGGCTGCGGAACGGCGTGCAGGGTGCCGTCCTCGATGCCGTCCATGGTGGCGGCCAGGAGCCCCGAACCGGCGAAGGCGAGCCGAGTGAGCAGGTCGCCGCTGGTGTCGGTGGGACGTACCTGCTCGGTCAGTACGCCGTACACGGGCCCGGAATCGAGGCCCTCCTCGATCAGGAACGTGGCAGCGCCGGTGACCTCGTCGCCCGCGAGGACGGCGTGCTGGACGGGGGCGGCGCCGCGCCAGGCGGGGAGCAGCGAGAAGTGCAGGTTGACCCAGCCGCGCGCCGGGATGTCGAGGGCGACCCTGGGCAGCAGCGCGCCGTAGGCGACGACGGGGCAGCAGTCAGGGGCGATCTCACGCAGCCGCGCCAGGAACTGCTCGTCACGGGGCTTGACCGGCTTGAGCACTTCGATCCCGGCCTCCTGGGCACGCTGGGCGACCGGGCTGGCCACCAGCCTGCGACCGCGCCCCGCGGGGGCGTCGGGCCGGGTGACGACGGCGGCGACTTCGTGCCGTTCGGAGGCGATCAGGGCGTCCAGGGCGGGTACGGCGACCTCGGGGGTGCCTGCGAAGACGAGCTTCATCGGTGGCGCGAGCCTCTCGGGCAGGAAGGGCGGAAAAGGTGCGGCGACAAGCGGCGCACCAGTCTATGGGCGTGGGCTCCAGGGGGCGTACACCCATCTGCGCGCCCCGCGCATGTGCGGTTACGCCCCCAGGAGCGTGACCCCGGCGGCGGGTGACGCGTTGGTCAAGAGAGATTGACCGACAACTCCCCGCACAAGTGACCCCGCCGCATCCCACCACTTCTACTTCTTTCCCTTCTTCCGCATCTCCCCTTCTTTCACTTCTTCCACTTCTTCCACGCCGGCTCGAGAGGCTTGTTCATGGCCGACCACGCAACCCACGACGCCCAAGCACGGGCCAGTCTGCATCTGTTGGTACGGGACATCGAGCGGGTCCGGCGGCAGGTGGACGCACTGCGCACCCTCACCGCCCAGCTCGGCAACGTCTACCGTCCCCGTCGCTCCGGGCCCTCCACCGGCTTCGTCGTCTACGGCAGGGCCCCGGCCCCCACCGTGCGCCTCGCGCAGGAACTGCGGGACAGCGTCGAGACGCTGGTGACCGCCGCAGTGGACTTCGACCGTTCGCTCGGCTTCTCCTGGGACGCCGTCGGATCGGCGCTCGGCGTCACCAAGCAGGCGGTGCACCGCCGTTACGGAGCGCGGCGGCCCACGTCTGCGCCCGGTGCGCCGGCGGACGGCGAGCTCGCGGCCGAGACAGCGGCGACCGCCACGCGGACCCTGCCGGCCGTACCGGCGGCCCGCTCGATGCCGCCGCAGCCGCCGGCCACCGCCGGCCACGCCCTGCGCGACGAGCTCCGCCCAAGCGCCCTCCCCGGCCCCCGCAACGGCTGACCCCGGGTGGCCATGCGGTCACCTCAATCGCCGGACGGGCTGAACCATGCCGCTACCCCATGCGGCAACGCGGCAACCCCCGTCCGGCGAGCACTCAATTAAGCCCCCTCACCCGATATCCGGCGGATCGATCCGCAGGCGCACCGCATCGCCACCGCCCCGTGCCAGCCGCGCCGCCTGCGCCTCCTTCAACGCCGCCGCGAGCCCCGCCCCGCTCCCCGGCGGCACCCGCACCAGCGCCCGCTCCCACACCTCCCCGACCGGCGGATCGCCGGTCCGCCGCGGGCGGCCCGGCTCCGAAACCGACAGCGGCACGGGCCCCAGCACCTCGGCCTCCCCCGGCAGTTCCGCAGCCGCGAGGAACGACGACACCGCCTCGGGCCGACCACTCACCGACGCCATCCGCGACACGGGCGGAAAACCCAGCTCGGCCCGCTCCGCCAGCTCGCGCTGCGCGTGCCCGACGGGATCCCAGCGCACCAGCGCCTGCACGGGACGCAGGACCGGCTCGGCCACCACGACCACCGTGCCGCCTTCGCTCTGCCCCCTGACCAGCGCGGCCGCGTTCGTCCACCGTCGCAGCGCCTCCTCCCCCGCCCGCAGATCCGGCCGCCCCAGCATCGCCCACCCGTCCAGCAACAGCGCGGCCGCGTACCCGCCTTCGGCGACCGGCTCCGCCCCCGGCGTACTGACGACGAGGGCGGGCACCCCCGGCACCGTGTCCAGCACATGGTCGCGCCCGGACGTACGCACCGGCACCGCCGGAAACGCCCGCCCAAGCTCCTCCGCCGTGCGCCTGGCCCCCACCACCCGGGCCCGCAGCCGGGCGCTCCCGCACTCCACGCACCGCCATCCCGCCGCGTCCCGGCCGCACCACCCGCAGTGCAGTTCCCGCTGGTCGGCGGCTTCGAGCGGCCCTGAGCAGTGCCCGCACCTGGCGGCCGTACGGCACCGTTCGCAGGCCAGGCCCGGTACGTACCCGCGGCGGGGCACCTGCACCAGCACCGGCCCGGACTTGAGCCCGTCCCGCACGGTCTGCCAGGCCAGGCTGGGCAGCCGGGCGGCCCGCGCCGCCCCGTCCCGCGCCAGCTCGGCGTCGCCGACGGTACGGATCAGCGGAGACGCGGCCCGCACCCGCTCACGCCCGGCCCGCAGCGGGGCAGCCCACCCGCTCTCGACGAGCTGCGCCGCCTCCACCGTGCAACTGATGGCCCCCAGCAAGAACCCGCACGCGCTGCGCTGGGCCCGCAGCTCCAGAACTTCGCGAACATGCGGAAACGGCACGTTGTCGTCGCTGTGGCTCGCATCCCCGTCGTCCCACACCAGCACCAGCCCCAGGTCGGCGACGGGCGCGAACATCGCGGCCCGCGTCCCCACCACGGCCCGGACCGACCCCCGACGGGCGGCCAGCCACTGCCGGTAGCGCTTCTGCGGTCCGGCGTCAGCCGTCAGCAGCGTGTGATGGCCCGTGCCCACCAGTGCGGTGAGTGCGGCGTCCACCCGGGCCGCACTGCGCCCGTCCGGCAGTACGACCAGCGCGCCCCGTCCGGAGGCCATCGTGGCCGCGACCGCCCGTGCCACCTCGTCCGGCCAGTGCGGCCCGGGCAGCGCGTTCCACACCGCCCGAGGCGCTCCGCCCGCCGCCAGCTCCCGCAGGAAAGCGGGACCCCGCACGTACCGGTCCCACGTCCCGGCATCGGGCGCCGCCGGTACGGGCAGGGGCTCCGGCGACGGCTTCGCCTCGGCTGGCCCGTTCCTCGGCGGAATGGCCAGCTGCAGGACGTCGGCGAGGCTCCCGGCGTACCGGTCGGCGATCGCCCGCGACAGGGCCAGCAGCTCGGGGCTGAGCACCGGCTCCGGGGAGACCACGTAGGCCAGCGCGGCGAGCGGCCCCGCGTAGTCCGACTCGGCCCGGCGTTCGATCAGGTACCCGTCGATCATCCCGCCGCCCTCGCGACGCCCCTCCCGCACCTTGTGCGCCCCGGCCCCGAACCTCACCCGTACCCGCACTCCGGGCTGCGCGACGGCGTCCAGCTCCTCGGTCACGGCGTAGTCGAAGTACTGGTCGAGGTGGAGCGCCCCCTTGTTGACCATCACCCGGGCGACGGGCAGCTCCTTCGCCAACGGCGCCCCGCGCCAGGTCCGCGGCTTCGCCTTGGGAACCTTCGCCCTGCGCATGCTCTCCCGGATGAGCGCAAGCTGCTCCGGCGCCCCGCCCCCGGGCTCTTGGGCCTGCTCGTCGTTCCCGCTCACAGCCAAATTCCTACCAGACCCCACTGACAGCCGACACTGCCCGCCGGGCCCGGCCCGCACGCCGAGGCCCGGCGCCCCACCGGAGTGGGACGCCGGGCCTCGGCAGACGAAAGGTGCGGTGTCTACAGCCCCGCCGACGCACGCAGCGCTTCGACGCGGTCCGTACGCTCCCAGGTGAAGTCGGGGAGCTCGCGGCCGAAGTGGCCGTACGCCGCCGTCTGGGCGTAGATCGGGCGGAGCAGGTCGAGGTCGCGGATGATCGCGGCCGGGCGGAGGTCGAAGACCTCGCCGATGGCGTTCTCGATCTTCTCGACGTCGACCTTGGCGGTGCCGAAGGTCTCGACGAAGAGACCGACCGGCTCGGCCTTGCCGATCGCGTACGCCACCTGGACCTCGCAGCGCGCGGCGAGCCCCGCGGCCACGACGTTCTTGGCGACCCAGCGCATCGCGTACGCCGCCGAGCGGTCCACCTTGGACGGGTCCTTGCCGGAGAAGGCGCCGCCGCCGTGGCGGGCCATGCCGCCGTACGTGTCGATGATGATCTTGCGGCCGGTGAGACCGGCATCGCCCATCGGGCCGCCGATCTCGAAGCGCCCGGTCGGGTTGACCAGCAGACGGTAGCCCTCGGTGTCCAGCTTGATGCCGTCGTCGAGGAGGCCCTTGAGGACGTGCTCGACGACGAACTCGCGGATGTCGGGAGCGAGCAGCGAGTCCAGGTCGATGTCCGAGGCGTGCTGGGAGGAGACGACGACCGTGTCGAGACGGACGGCCTTGTCGCCGTCGTACTCGATGGTGACCTGCGTCTTGCCGTCGGGGCGCAGGTACGGGATCGTCCCGTTCTTGCGGACCTCGGACAGCCGGCGCGAGAGCCGGTGCGCGACGTGGATCGGCAGCGGCATCAGCTCGGGCGTCTCGTCGCAGGCGTAACCGAACATCAGGCCCTGGTCGCCCGCGCCCTGCTTGTCGAGCTCGTCGTCATCGCCCTCGACCCGCGTCTCGTACGCGGTGTCGACTCCCTGCGCGATGTCGGGAGACTGCGCGCCGATGGACACCGACACGCCGCAGGAGGCGCCGTCGAAGCCCTTCTTCGAGGAGTCGTACCCGATGTCGAGGATCTTGTTGCGTACGAGGGTCGGGATGTCGGCGTAGGCCTTGGTCGTCACCTCGCCGGCGACGTGCACCAGGCCGGTGGTGATCAAGGTCTCCACGGCGACCCGGGACGCCGGGTCTTCCCGCAGAAGCGCGTCGAGGATCGTGTCGCTGATCTGGTCAGCGATCTTGTCTGGGTGGCCCTCGGTCACGGACTCCGAGGTGAACAGGCGGCGGGACACATCGCTCCCTGGGGTTGCAGCGGCTGCTGGCTGAGCATTGATGGAAGGAGCCGGGAGCTGCGCCCGACGCCCTTCCGTGACCAGTTTATCGGTCGCATCCCTCCGGCGGACCAGGTGTCTCGCTTCTTGGGAGGGCTGTGACCAGCGGCACTGCATTGTCCCGCAAGGCCTGCGCCCCACCAGAGGCCCGTACGCCGGGATTACGCCGATTCGGGCCCGCCACCCGGGCGGGGGCCCGGCATCAACTCAGTCGTCGCGTCACCAGGTCCCAGAGCGTGTCGGCGAGCGCCTCCTTGGGTCCGTACGGCACTGGGGTCTCAGCTCCTTCGGCGTCCAGCACCACCGCTTCGTTTTCCTCGGAACCGAAGGTCTTGCGCTCCCCCACCTCATTGACGACCAGCAGGTCGCAGCCCTTGCGGCGAAGTTTGTCGCGGCCGTTGTCGAGGACGTTGTCGGTCTCGGCGGCGAAGCCGACGACCACCTGACCCGGCCTGGCGCGCTCCGCCGACACCTCGGCGAGGATGTCGGGGTTACGGACCAGCTCGACGGCGGCCGGCTCCTGGCCGTCCTTCTTCTTGATCTTCCCCTCGGCGTACACCGCCGGGCGGAAGTCGGCCACCGCTGCCGCCATCACCACCACGTCGGCGTCGGCCGCGGCCTTCAGCACCGCCTCGCGCAGCTGCACCGCGGTCCCGATGCGTACGATGTCGGCCCCCGCGGGGTCGGGCAGTCCGGTGCCGGCCTCGATGAGTGTGACCCTGGCGCCGCGGGCCACGGCGGTGCGGGCCAGGGCGTATCCCTGCTTGCCAGAGGAACGGTTCCCCAGGTAGCGGACCGGGTCGAGTGGTTCGCGGGTACCGCCCGCGCTGATCACCACGTGCCGGCCCGCCAGGTCGGGCGCCGCCGCCCCGCGCGCGAGGACGCGGCGGCAGACCTCGAAGATCTCGTCCGGGTCCGGCAGCCGCCCCTTGCCGGTGTCAGCGCCGGTCAGCCGCCCCACAGCGGGCTCGATGACCACCGCGCCCCGGCGGCGCAGGGTGGCGACGTTCTCCTGGGTCGCGGGGTGCTCCCACATCTCGGTGTGCATGGCGGGGGCGAACACCACCGGACACCGGGCGGTGAGGAGGGTGTTGGTGAGGAGGTCGTCGGCGAGGCCGTGGGCCGCCTTGGCGAGCATGTCGGCGGTCGCCGGGGCCACCACGACCAGCTCGGCGGACTGCCCGATCCGCACGTGCGGGACTTCGTGCACCGCGTCCCAGACCTCGGCGGACACCGGGTTTCCGGACAGCGCCGACCAGGTGGCGGCGCCGATGAAGTGCAGGGACGCCTCCGTCGGCACGACCCGGACGTCATGGCCGGATTCGGTCAGCCGTCGCAGCAGTTCGCACGCCTTGTACGCGGCGATGCCCCCGCTGACGCCCAGCACGACCTTCGGCTTGTCCACTGCGTCTCCCCGCGTGATGGAAGGTTTCGATGACGGAATACGTCCCTATGACACACCACAGGCCCGGCAGTCGCGCTGCCGGGCCTGTGCTGAAGAGATTCCTGCGCCTGCTGATTACTGCGCCGGGCCCTCAATGGCCTCGGAGGTCAGCAGACCCGCGTTGATCTCGCGCAGGGCGATCGAGAGCGGCTTCTCGTGGACATGGGTGTCCACCAGAGGACCGACGTACTCGAGCAGACCCTCACCGAGCTGCGAGTAGTACGCGTTGATCTGACGCGCGCGCTTGGCCGCGTAGATCACGAGGCTGTACTTCGAGTCAGTAGCCTCGAGCAGCTCGTCGATCGGCGGGTTGATGATGCCCTCGGGCGTGGAAATGGAAGAGGACACGCTCTACCTTCCGAAAAAGTGGACAGAGATCAAGCAACTTCCATCAAGGCTAGCAGCTCACGGGCTACATCCTCGACGGAGGTGTTGACAAGGGTCGTATCGAACTCGGCCTCGGCCGCCAGTTCGATCTTCGCCGCTTCGAGGCGGCGCTCGATGACCTCCGGCGCCTCGGTGCCGCGGCCGGTGAGCCGGCGGACCAGCTCGCCCCAGCTCGGCGGCGCCAGGAAGACCAGCAGGGCGTCGGCCATCGAGCCCTTGACCTGCCGGGCACCCTGCAAGTCGATCTCCAGGAGCACCGGCTCGCCGGCCTCCAGCCGGTCGAGCACCGCCTGCCGGGGGGTGCCGTAACGGTTGCCCGCGAACTCGGCCCACTCCAGCAGCTCGCCGTTGGCGACCAGCTTGTCGAATTCCTCGTCGTCCACAAAGAAGTACTGGACGCCGTGGCGCTCGCCGGGGCGCGGCTTGCGGGTCGTCGCCGACACCGACAGCCAGACCTCGGGGTGGACCTTGCGCATGTGAGCGACGACCGTGCTCTTACCGACCCCGGAGGGGCCGGAGAGCACGGTCAACCGCGGACGTACTTGTGGTGCAGCCATGCGGCGATTATTCCAGCTTTCCGGGGGTGCCCCGGACGTCAGGCGGCGCTGCCGCCGAACTCACGCTCCAATGACGCGATCTGGTTGGAGCCGAGCCCGCGCACACGTCGGCTTTCGGAGATCCCGAGCCGCTCCATGATCTGCTTGGCACGGACCTTGCCCACGCCGGGGAGCGATTCGAGGAGGGCGGAGACCTTCATCTTGCCGATGACGTCGTTCTCCTGTCCCTGCTTGATGACCTCGTGAAGGGAGGCGCCGGAGTGCTTGAGTCGATTCTTGACCTCGGCCCGCTCCCGGCGAGCCGCGGCGGCCTTTTCGAGCGCGGCTGCGCGCTGTTCAGGGGTAAGGGGCGGAAGAGCCACGCCTACGTCACCTCGGATGTCGAACTGTCGGATACGGACCGGTAAGGAAGCTGGACGCCCCTCACCAAGGCGAGCAACGAACAGCGGAGCTGCACGTTCACTCTCGTCGGAGACTAGCGGCCAGGACCGCTCCAGTCAGCGAGAAGCGGCGAAAAGTCCTGGTCAGCCTCTGTCGACCAAGGCATATCAGACATAACGCCCCGGTTTTGTGTCGAGTTCAGGTCAAGTCTCCGCCCACGCGGCTCGCGCACCCGGCGAAAACCGTCGCACCGACCCGCCTCACGCCGCCGAAACCGCCGCCCTGACCTCGTCGGCGAAACGCGAAGCGGCATCCCGCAGTCCGAGTACGTCGGGCCCGAAGCGCAGCACGCCCCGGCTGACGCTCGGCACGACATTGCCGACGGCCACGCCGAAGACGCCCGGCAGATCTGCGGGCGTCGCGCCCTGCGCGCCGATCCCCGGCGCCAGCAGCGGTCCGTTGACGGCGAGGTCGGCGCCCGTGTCACCGAGCGTCGCACCCACGACCGCGCCGACCGAACCGAGCGGCCGGGCGCCCTTGTTCTCGACGGCCAGGTGGTCGAGCATCACCTGCGCGAGGGACCGCCCGTCGGCGGCGGTGGCCCGCTGGACCTCAGCGCCCTCCGGGTTGGACGTCAGGGCCAGGACGAACACACCGGCCCCGCTGACCCTGGCCGCGTCCAGCGCCGGCCGCAGCGACTCGAAGCCGAGGTAGGGCGAGAGCGTGACGGCGTCCGAGAACAGCGGCGAGCCCTTGTCCAGGTACGTCGCCGCGTACGCGGCCATCGTCGAACCGATGTCGCCGCGCTTGGCGTCCATCAGCACCAGCGCACCGGCCGCCCTGGCCTCCTCGACCGCCTTCTCCAGTACGGCGATCCCGCGCGAGCCGAAGCGCTCGAAGAACGCCGACTGCGGCTTGAGTACGGCGACCCGGCCGGCCAGCGCCTCCACGACGGTCCGGGTGAAGGTCTCCAGGCCGGCGATGTCGTCGTTCAGGCCCCAGGCGCTCAGCAGCGAGGCGTGCGGATCGATGCCGACGCAGAGCGGTCCCCGCGTGTCCATGGCGTGGCGCAGGCGAGCGCCGAAGGGTTCGAGAGGCACGGGTGCGGGGGTCGCGGGTGCGCGGGTCACTGGGAGGCCTTCCGGGTCTCGGCGCCGACGGCGTCGGCGAGCGTGGCGTACGGGCTGGCGGCGAGGCGCTCAGCGAGACCCTGGTGGATCTCGCGGCCCCAGAACGGGCCTTCGTACACGAAGGCGCTGTAGCCCTGGACGAGGGTGGCGCCGGCGAGGATGCGCTGCCAGGCGTCGTCGGCGTTCTCGATGCCCCCGACCCCGACTAGGGTGATCCGGTCCCCCACACGGGCGTACAGGCGGCGCAGAACCTGAAGTGAGCGCTCCTTGACGGGCGCTCCGGACAGTCCGCCGGTCTCCTTGACCAGGGCCGGGCCGGACTTCAGGCCGAGGCCCTCGCGGGCGATGGTGGTGTTGGTGGCGATGATGCCGTCCAGGCCGAGCTCCAGCGCCAGGTCGGCGACGGCGTCGACGTCGACGTCGGCCAGGTCGGGCGCGATCTTGACGAGGAGGGGGACCCTGCGCCCGGTGACCGTACGGTCGGCCGCCTCGCGCACGGCCGTCAGCAGCGGCCGCAGCGACTCGGTGGCTTGGAGATTGCGCAGGCCCGGCGTGTTCGGGGACGAGACGTTGACCACGAGGTAGTCGGCGTGGGCGGCGAGGCGCTCGGTGGAGGTGACGTAGTCCCCGACGGCCGCCTCCTCCGGGACCACCTTGGTCTTGCCGATGTTGACGCCGACCACCGTCCTGAAGACGGGGCTACGGGCGGCCAGGCGCGCGGCGACCGCTGCGGAGCCCTCGTTGTTGAAGCCCATGCGGTTGATCAGCGCCCGGTCCTGCACCAGACGGAAGAGCCGCTTCTTGGGGTTGCCGGGCTGAGGTTCGGCGGTGACCGTACCGATCTCGATGTGGTCGAAGCCGAGCATCGACATCCCGTCGACCGCGACGGCGTTCTTGTCGAAGCCGGCGGCGAGGCCGAAGGGACCGTGCATGCGCAGGCCGAGGGCCTCGGTGCGCAGCGAGGGGTGGCGCGGGGCGAGGACGGCGGCGACGAAGGTGCGCAGGACGGGCACGCGGGCGGCGAGACGGATCCAGCGGAAGGCCAGGTAGTGGGCCTGCTCGGGGTCCATGCGCTTGAAGACGAGGTGGAAGAAGAGTTTGTACATGCCGGGTGCTTTCCTTTGGAGGCTCACGAATCAGGGCGCTCGAATCAGGGCCCTCATGAAGAGGCTCATGAAGAGGGGGACACCGGTTCGGTGTCCCCCTCAGTGCTGCTAGGCCTCGCGGGCCGCTGTCAGGTGCCTGGCGTGTTCCTGGAGGGAACGCACCCCGACGTCACCGCGGTTGAGCGCGTCGATGCCCTGGACGGCGGCGGCGAGGGCCTGGACCGTCGTGAGGCAGGGGACGCTGCGGGCCACGGCCGCGGTACGGATGTCGTAGCCGTCGAGACGGCCGCCGGTGCCGTACGGGGTGTTGACGATGAGGTCGACCTGGCCGTCGTGGATGAGCTGGACGATGGTCTTCTCGCCGTTCGGCCCCTCGCCCTCGCTCTGCTTGCGCACCACGGTCGCGTTGATGCCGTTGCGGCGCAGGACCTCGGCGGTGCCTGAGGTGGCGAGGAGTTCGAAGCCGTGGGCGACGAGTTCGCGCGCCGGGAAGATCATCGAGCGCTTGTCGCGGTTGGCGACCGAGATGAAGGCGCGGCCCTTGGTCGGCAGCGGACCGTACGCCCCGGCCTGCGACTTGGCGTAGGCCGTGCCGAACACCGAGTCGATGCCCATGACTTCACCGGTGGAGCGCATCTCCGGGCCCAGCACGGTGTCCACGCCGCGCCCGTGCATGTCGCGGAAACGCGACCAGGGCATCACGGCTTCCTTGACGGAGATCGGCGCGTCCTGCGGCAGGGTGCCGCCGTCGCCGGTCTTCGGCAGCAGTCCCTCGGTGCGCAGTTCGGCGATGGTCGCGCCCAGTGAGATGCGGGCGGCGGCCTTCGCGAGCGGCACGGCGGTCGCCTTCGAGGTGAAGGGGACGGTGCGCGAGGCACGCGGGTTGGCTTCCAGGACGTACAGGATGTCGCCGGCCATCGCGAACTGGATGTTGATCAGTCCGCGTACGCCGACACCGCGCGCGATGGCCTCGGTCGAGATCCGCAGCCGCTTGATATCGAAGCCGCCGAGGGTGATCGGGGGCAGCGCGCAGGCGGAGTCGCCGGAGTGGATGCCCGCTTCCTCGATGTGCTCCATGACGCCGCCGAGGTAGAGCTCGGTGCCGTCGTAGAGCGCGTCGACGTCGATCTCGATGGCGTCGTCGAGGAATCGGTCCACCAGGACGGGCCGGGTGGGGCTGATCTCGGTGGATTCGGCGATGTACGAGGCCAGACGGGTCTCGTCGTACACGATCTCCATGCCGCGGCCGCCGAGCACGTACGACGGCCGTACCAGGACCGGGTAGCCGATCTCGTCGGCGATGGCCTTGGCCTCGTCGAACGTCGTCGCGGTGCCGTGCTTGGGTGCGGGCAGGCCGGCCTCGGCGAGGACACGGCCGAAGGCGCCGCGGTCCTCGGCGGCGTGGATGGCCTCCGGCGGGGTGCCCACGATCGGTACGCCGTTGTCCTTGAGTGCCTGGGCGAGGCCCAGCGGGGTCTGTCCGCCGAGCTGGACGATGACGCCCGCGATCGGGCCCGCGAGGGACTCGGCGTGGACGATCTCCAGCACGTCTTCGAGCGTGAGCGGCTCGAAGTACAGACGGTCGGAGGTGTCGTAGTCGGTGGAGACGGTCTCCGGGTTGCAGTTGACCATCACGGTCTCGTAGCCCGCGTCGCTGAGCGCGAAGGAGGCGTGGACGCAGGAGTAGTCGAACTCGATGCCCTGGCCGATACGGTTCGGACCCGAGCCGAGGATGATCACCGCGGGCTTGGTGCGCGGTGCGACCTCGGACTCCTCGTCGTAGGAGGAGTAGAAGTACGGGGTCTTCGCGGCGAACTCGGCGGCGCAGGTGTCGACCGTCTTGTAGACCGGACGTACGCCGAGCGCGTGCCGGACCTCGCGTACGACGTCCTCGCGCAGGCCCCGGATCTCGGCGATCTGGGCGTCGGAGAAGCCGTGCCGCTTGGCCTCGGCGAGCAGGTCGGGGTCGAGCTTGTCCGCGGCGGCGAGGTCGTCCGCGTGCTCCTTGATGAGGAACATCTGGTCGACGAACCACGGGTCGATCTTCGTGGCGTCGAAGATCTCCTCGGGGGTGGCGCCGGCCCGGATCGCCTGCATGACGGTGTTGATGCGGCCGTCGGTGGGGACCTTGGCGGTCTCCAGCAGCGCCGTCTTGTCGCCTGGCTCGCCGGTGAAGGCGAACTGGCTGCCCTTCTTCTCCAGCGAGCGCAGCGCCTTGTTGAGCGCCTCGGAGAAGTTGCGGCCGATCGCCATGGCCTCGCCCACCGACTTCATGGTGGTGGTGAGCGTGGCGTCGGCGAGCGGGAACTTCTCGAACGCGAAGCGCGGCACCTTGACGACGACGTAGTCGAGCGTGGGCTCGAAGGACGCCGGGGTCTTCTCTGTGATGTCGTTGGGGATCTCGTCGAGCGTGTAGCCGACCGCGAGACGGGCGGCGATCTTCGCGATCGGGAAGCCTGTGGCCTTCGACGCGAGCGCCGAGGAGCGCGAGACACGCGGGTTCATCTCGATGACGATGATCCGGCCGTCGTCGGGGTTGACGGCGAACTGGATGTTGCAGCCCCCGGTGTCCACGCCGACCTCGCGGATGATCGCGATGCCGACGTCGCGCAGCCGCTGGTACTCGCGGTCGGTCAGCGTCATCGCCGGCGCGACCGTGATCGAGTCGCCGGTGTGCACGCCCATCGGGTCGAAGTTCTCGATGGAGCAGACGACCACGACGTTGTCGTGTCGGTCGCGCATCAGCTCCAGTTCGTACTCCTTCCAGCCGAGGATGGACTCCTCCAGGAGCACCTCGGTGGTCGGCGAGAGGGTGAGGCCCTGTCCGGCGATGCGGCGCAGCTCGTCCTCGTTGTGCGCGAAGCCGGAGCCGGCGCCGCCCATGGTGAAGGAGGGGCGTACCACGACGGGGTAGCCTCCGAGCGTGTCGACGCCCGCGATGATGTCGTCCATGGTGTGGCAGATGACCGAGCGGGCGGACTCGCCGTAACCGATCTTGGCCTTGACGGCCTCGACGACGCCCTTGAAGAGCTCGCGGTCCTCGCCCTTGTTGATCGCCTCGACGTTGGCGCCGATCAGCTCGACGCCGTACTTCTCCAGCACCCCCTGCTCGTGCATGGAGATCGCGGTGTTGAGCGCGGTCTGGCCACCGAGGGTCGGCAGCAGCGCGTCGGGGCGTTCCTTGGCGATGATCTTCTCGACGAATTCCGGGGTGATCGGCTCGACGTACGTGGCGTCCGCGATCTCCGGGTCGGTCATGATCGTCGCCGGGTTGGAGTTGACCAGGATGACGCGCAGGCCCTCGGACTTCAGGACACGGCAGGCCTGCGTACCGGAGTAGTCGAACTCGGCGGCCTGACCGATGACGATCGGACCGGAGCCGATGACCAGGACGGACTGGATATCGGAGCGCTTAGGCACGCTGGTCCTCCATCAGGGATACGAAGCGGTCGAACAGGTACGCGGCGTCGTGCGGACCCGCTGCTGCCTCGGGGTGGTACTGGACGCTGAAGGCCGGCTGGTCGAGCAGCTGGAGGCCCTCCACCACGTTGTCGTTGAGACAGACGTGGGAGACCTCGGCGCGGCCGTACGGGGTCTCGGAGACCGTGTCGAGCGGGGCGTCGACGGCGAAACCGTGGTTGTGCGCGGTGACCTCCACCTTGCCGGTGGTGCGGTCCTGCACGGGCTGGTTGATACCGCGGTGACCGTACTTGAGCTTGTACGTGCCGAAGCCGAGCGAGCGGCCGAGCAACTGGTTGCCGAAGCAGATGCCGAACAGCGGAGTCTTACGAGCGAGGACGGCCTTGATGACGGTGAGGTCGGCGGTGGCCGGGTCGCCCGGGCCGTTCGACAGAAACACGCCGTCCGGGTTGACCGCGTACACGTCGTCGGCCGTCGCGGTCGCGGGCAGCACGTGCACCTCGATGCCGCGCTGGGCCATGCGGTGCGGGGTCATGCCCTTGATGCCCAGGTCGATGGCGGCGACGGTGAAACGCTTCTCCCCGATCGCGGGGACGACGTACGCCTCCTCGGTCGCGACCTCGGCGGAGAGGTTCGCGCCCGTCATCTCGGCGCCCTGGCGGACCTTGGCCAGCAGCATTCCCTCGTCGCCGAGAGCGTTGCCGGAGAAGATGCCTACGCGCATCGCGCCGCGCTCGCGCAGGTGGCGGGTGAGCGCGCGGGTGTCGATGCCGCTGATGCCCACGACGCCCTGCGTGACGAGCTCGTCGTCGAGCGAGCGCCGGGAGCGCCAGTTGGAGGGGACGCGGGCGGGGTCGCGGACGACGAAACCGGCGACCCAGATCTTCTTGGACTCGTCGTCCTCGTCGTTCACGCCGGTGTTGCCGACGTGCGGGGCGGTCATCACGACGACCTGGCGGTGGTAGGAGGGGTCGGTGAGGGTTTCCTGGTAGCCGGTCATGCCGGTGTTGAACACCGCCTCGCCGAAGGTCTCCCCCACGGCCCCGTAGGCACGGCCGCGGAAAATGCGGCCGTCCTCCAGGACGAGTACGGCAGGAGCCGCGCCCTTCCTCTGCGAGGCGTTCCCCGGCTTGGAGATCGTCATCGTGCGGTGCCTTCCGTCGAGATGCTGCTGTTCATCGAGTTCATCGAGCTCATTGCGTTGACGGCGTCGACCCAGGCGGCGTGTTCGGCCGCGCGGTCGGAGCGGAAGCCGGAGTCGATCTGCTTCTCGCCGTGCTGCCAGGTGACGATCAGCAGGCCGCCCTCGGCGAGGACCTTGCCCGCGATGCCCTTGTCGAGCCTGGCCTCACGCAGCGCCGCCGCGGGGACGAAGAAGTCGCTCGCCCCGGGGCGTACGACCTCCAGGCCGGCGTCGGTGAGCGTCAGCTCGGCCCTGCTGCGCGTGCCGAGGCCGTGGGCCACGATCCGGTCCAGCCACTGCCCGGCCGTCGTCGAGCCGTGGTAGCGCCCGCTCATGCTCAGCTTCGGCTCGCCCGGCGCCTCGGGGGCGGTGGGCAGCTCGGGCAGGTCGGACTGGAGGGTGGCGCGCCACTTCCAGCCCTGGCGCATCAGCCAGTACACGAACGCGACGAAGAGCAGCAGGCCGACGACCCAGCCGATACGGGCGGCCCAGTCGGTGACCTCCGCGGACTTCTGCTCTGCGGCGGCCTCGGCGGCCAGGTGGATGAGTGTCACGCCAGATTCCCGTCTGCAACCGTTGCGCGGCCCCGGAGCCAGGTATGGGTGACGCGTCCCGGCAGCTCACGGCCCTCGTAGGGGGTGTTGCGGCTGCGGGAGGCGAAGCCCGAGGGGGCCACCGCTCCACGGTAAGCCGGATCGACCAGGGTGAGGTTCGCGGGCTCACCAGCCGAGACGGGACGGCCGTGGCCCGCGAGGCGGCCGATGGCGGCCGGGCGCAGCGACATGCGGTCGGCGACGCCGGCCCAGTCGAGCAGGCCGGTGTCGACCATCGTCTGCTGGACGACCGACAGGGCGGTCTCCAGGCCGACCATGCCCATGGCTGCTGCCGCCCACTCGCAGTCCTTGTCCTCGTGCGGGTGCGGCGCGTGGTCGGTGGCGACGCAGTCGATGGTGCCGTCGGCGAGGGCCTCGCGCAGCGCCATGACGTCGGCCTCGGTGCGCAGCGGCGGGTTCACCTTGTAGACCGGGTTGTACGTGCGGACCAGCTCGTCGGTGAGCAGGAGATGGTGCGGGGTGACCTCCGCTGTGACGTTCCAGCCCTTGGACTTCGCCCAGCGGACGATCTCCACGGAGCCGGCCGTCGAGAGGTGGCAGATGTGCACGCGCGAGCCGACGTGGGCCGCGAGCAGCACATCGCGGGCGATGATCGACTCCTCGGCGACGGCCGGCCAGCCGCCGAGACCCAGCTCGGAGGAGACGACGCCCTCGTTCATCTGGGCGCCCTCGGTGAGGCGGGGCTCCTGGGCGTGCTGGGCGACGACTCCGTCGAAGGCCTTCACGTACTCCAGCGCGCGGCGCATGATCACGGCGTCGTCGACGCACTTGCCGTCGTCGGAGAAGACCTTCACCCCGGCGGCCGAGTCGTGCATGGCGCCGAGTTCGGCGAGCTGCTTGCCCGCCAGGCCGACGGTGACGGCGCCGATGGGCTGCACGTCGCAGTAGCCGGACTCCTTGCCGAGGCGCCAGACCTGCTCGACGACGCCTGCGGTGTCGGCCACCGGGAAGGTGTTGGCCATGGCGTGCACGGCGGTGAAGCCGCCGACGGCCGCCGCCTTCGTACCGGTCAGGACCGTCTCGGAGTCCTCCCGGCCCGGCTCGCGCAGGTGGGTGTGCAGGTCGACGAGACCGGGCAGCAGGATCTTGCCCCCGGCCTCGACGATTGTCGCGTCTTCGGCGCTCAGTCCGGTTCCGACCTGGGCGATGGTCTCGCCGTCGATCAGGACATCCTGCGGCTCGCCGCCCAGCACCTTCGCACCGCGGATCAGGATTTTGCTCATGGTTACTTGCTCTCCTCGGTGCGCGCATGGGTGGGGCTGATGGCGGACTCGTTGCCGCCGAGAAGCAGGTACAGGACGGCCATCCGGGTCGAGACACCGTTGGCGACCTGCTCGACGGCCGTGCAGCGGTCGGAGTCCGCGACCTGCGCGGTGATCTCCATGCCGCGGTTCATCGGCCCGGGGTGCATGACGACGGCGTGCTCGGGCATCCGGGCCATCCGGTCGCCGTCCAGGCCGTAGCGGCGCGAGTACTCGCGCTCGGTGGGGAAGAAGGCGGCGTTCATCCGCTCGCGCTGCACACGCAGCATCATCACCGCGTCGGACTTCGGCAGCACCTTGTCGAGGTCGTACGAGACCTCGCACGGCCACTGCTCCACGCCGATCGGCACCAGCGTGGGCGGCGCGACGAGGGTGACCTCGGCGCCGAGGGTGTGCAGCAGGTGGACGTTGGAGCGGGCGACGCGGCTGTGCAGTACGTCGCCGACGATCGTGATCCGGCGTCCCGCCAGGTCACGTCCCAGGCCCGCGTCGGCGCCGACGAACCTGCGGCGCATGGTGAAGGCGTCGAGCAGCGCCTGGGTGGGGTGCTCGTGCGTGCCGTCGCCGGCGTTGACCACCGCGCCGTCGATCCAGCCGGAGGTCGCGAGACGGTAGGGGGCCCCCGAGGCGCCGTGCCGGATGACGACGGCGTCCGCGCCCATCGCCTCCAGGGTCAGCGCGGTGTCCTTGAGCGACTCGCCCTTGGAGACGGACGAGCCCTTCGCGGAGAAGTTGATGACATCGGCGGACAGCCGCTTGGCGGCCGCCTCGAAGGAGATGCGCGTACGGGTCGAGTCCTCGAAGAAGAGGTTGACGACGGTGCGTCCGCGCAGGGTGGGCAGCTTCTTGATCGGCCGGTCCGCGACGCGGGCCATCTCCTCGGCGGTGTCGAGGATCAGCACGGCGTCGTCGCGGGTGAGGTCGGCGGCCGAGATGAGGTGACGCTTCATCTGGTGCTCCGTGGTTCGTGAGGGGCGCGTGTGTGGAGGCGGGCAGCAGGGCAGGCTGACGCGCGGGCCCGGCGAACGGGTCCGTACGGGGAAGCAGCGCTACTGCTCGCCGGCCGGAGCGGTCTGCTGGGCGGTCTGCTGGAGACCGAGCAGCACGGCGTCGCGGCCGTCCTCCTCGGCGAGCTGGACCTTGACCGTCTCCCGCAACGACGTGGGGAGGTTCTTGCCGACGTAGTCGGCACGGATCGGCAGTTCGCGGTGACCGCGGTCGACGAGGACCGCGAGCTGTACGGCTCGGGGCCGGCCGATGTCTCCCAGCGCGTCCAGTGCGGCCCGGATCGTACGGCCGGAGAAGAGCACGTCGTCGACCAGGACGACGAGCCGGTCCTCGATGCCGTCACCGGGAATCTCGGTGCGCGCCAGAGCACGCGCGGGGCGCATGCGCAGGTCGTCCCGGTACATGGTGATGTCGAGGGAGCCGACCGGCATGGTGCGGCCGGTGATCTCTTCGAGCTTGGCGGCGAGCCTGCGGGCGAGGAAGACACCGCGGGTGGGAATGCCGAGGAGCACCACGTCGTCGGCGCCCTTTGCGCGTTCGACGATCTCGTGGGCGATGCGGGTCAGTACCCGCTCGATGTCGGGGCCCTCGAGTACAGGGCGTGCGGCATCGGCATGCATGGTGTCCATTGGAAACGGACCTCCTTCTCCGCCTCACGGGACGGACCTTAAAGGACGTCGGAATTGCGTCAACCAGCCTAGCAGCACGTTTGCGGGACTTCCCCGACGACCCCCCGTACGGGTCAATGCCGGGAAGCTTGGCTTGATCATCTCGTGTGCGGGCGCTGGATGCAGCGAAGCTCCTGTAGAACGAGCGATCTACCACGATCGACTTGTTCGGAACAGGAGCTTCGTTGTCTGGGGAGTCTGGCATAGAGGGGTCGTCGCGTGCGAGCGCGGGACAGACGGGGCAGCTGGGTGTGTTGCGCCAGGTTGTGACACGGCGGATGGTCACGGATGTGCTGGCGGCTTCCGGCCGCGGGGACCGGCGTAGTGACGGCAAACTCTGCGCGGTGACGTGTGTGTTCTTCGTGCTCGCGTTGACGCTGTTCCCGAGAGACGGCTACCGGTCGGTGCTGTCGAAGCTGGCCGGTGGGACGGCGCGGCTGGCCGCGCGGGGCCAGCTGGTCTCCTCCTCGGCGCTGCGGCAGCGCCGCGTCACGCTGGGCCCGGAGCCGTTCCGGTTACTGTTCGAGCGGATCGCCGGGCCGGTCGGCACGGTCGCGATGCCGGGGGTGTTCTGGCGGGGGCTTCGGCTGGCCTCGGTGGACGGCACGTTTCTCGAGGTCGCCGACACCGCGGTGAACGCGGTGTTCGGCCGGACCCGCAATCAGCGGCGGATCGCCGCGTTCCCCCAGGTCCGCCTGGTCGCGCTGATCGAGTGCGGGACCCGGGCGCTGCTCGGGGTGGCGTTCGACATCCGCCGGGTCTGTGAGCAGGACCTGACACGGCGCCTGCTGGACCGGATGCGCCCCGGGATGCTGGTCCTGGCCGACCGGGGATTCCCGGGCTGGCTGCTGTGGGTCGATGCCGCCGCCGGCGGGGCGGATCTGTTGTGGCGGATCTCGGCGGCGGTGCGGCTGGTCCCCGACGAGGTCCTGCCCGACGGCTCCTGGCTCGCGACCCGGCACGCGCACAAGAACATCACGAAAGCCCTGGCGGGGCGGCCCCGGTCGGTACGGATCCGGGTGATCGAGATGGTGGTCGTCATCGAGGCCGCCGACGGGTCACGACGCCATGAGCCCTACCGGCTCATCACCACCTTGCTCGACCCTGCGGCCTTCCCCGCCGGTGAACTGGCCGCACTGTATTCCCAGCGGTGGGAATCCGAGCTCGAATTCCGGGACTTGAAGATCACTCAGCGCGGGGCACGCGCCGTCCTGAGATCGAAGACACCCGCGCTGGTCAACCAGGAGATCTGGGCGTATCTCGTCACCCACCAGGCGATCCGCCGCACGATCAGTTCCACCGCCGCCGGCCACGGGCTCGATGCCGACCGGCTCTCCTTCACTGTCGCCCTGACCGTCGCCCGGGACACCGTGATCCGCACCACGGCGCGGATCGGCACCCACCTCGCCGAGATGACCACGTCGCTGCTGGCGAACCTGCGATCGGCCGAGCGACGCCTGCGGGTCTGCCCCCGGACCGTGAAACGCCCCAGCTCCATCTTCCCCTCGAAACCCGCCGGGCCGGCCAGCCGCAGCACAAAAATCACCGGATACGGGATCGAAATCATCCCACTCGACACAACCCCGCCGACCACCGCGGAGCCCGACAGCCACACGAGATGATCAAGCCAAGCTTCCCGGCATTGCCGTACGGGTTCGCACGGACCCGTTCGGCTTGACGCATCCAAGTAACGCTGCGTAACCTCACAGTGAGTTACCAGCCGCGCGGCGGAGCCGCACAGTGACACTGCCTCCGGGGAGCCATATGTCCAGCGAATACGCAAAGCAGCTCGGGGCCAAGCTCCGCGCCATCCGCACCCAGCAGGGGCTTTCCCTCCATGGAGTCGAGGAGAAGTCCCAGGGCCGTTGGAAGGCCGTCGTGGTCGGCTCGTACGAACGCGGCGACCGCGCCGTGACCGTGCAGCGCCTCGCCGAGCTGGCGGACTTCTACGGCGTTCCCGTGCAGGAGCTTCTGCCGGGCACCACGCCGGGCGGGGCGGCCGAGCCGCCGCCGAAGCTCCGTCTCGACCTGGAGCGCCTCGCTCACGTCCCGGCCGAGAAGGCCGGACCGCTCCAGCGGTACGCGGCGACGATCCAGTCGCAGCGCGGCGACTACAACGGCAAGGTCCTCTCGATCCGTCAGGACGACCTGCGCACGCTGGCCGTCATCTACGACCAGTCGCCTTCGGTGCTGACCGAGCAGCTGATCAGCTGGGGCGTGCTGGACGCGGACGCGCGTCGCGCCGTCGCTCACGACGACATCTGAGCGCTGCGAGCAGGGCCGGTACCAGCAGAAACGTAACGCCGCGGTTGTGGATGCCCTCGGGCTTCCGCGACCGCGGCGTTTTCCTTACGGCCTGGTGCGCGATAGGCCGTTACCCCCGTAGGCCCGGCTCGCCCCGCCGCGCAAAGGGGCCCGCAGCACGCTGCGACGCGTGCTGCGGGCCCCTTTCAGCGGCCGGTGTGCCCCCTGTGGGCTACCTGGGGGCTAGTTCCGGCGCAGACTCGGCTTGAGGTCCTTGAAACGGCCCAGCAGGCCGTTGATGAAGGACGGCGAGTCGTCGGTGGAGAACTCCTTGGCGAGCTGCACCGCCTCGTCGATCGCCACCGCGTCGGGCGTCTCGTCCACCCACACGAGCTCGTACGTGCTGAGCCGCAGGATGTTCCGGTCGACGACCGGCATCCGGTCGATCGGCCAGTCGACGGAGTACGTCGCGATGAGGTCGTCGATGCGGTCCGCGTGGTCCGCGTACCCCTCGACGAGCTGCATCGTGTACTCGCTGACCGGCGGTTGCCGGGTGTCGGTCCGGGCATGCCGCATCCAGTCCGCGAGGACCGTCTGCACGGACTCACCGCGCTGGTCGGCCTCGAAAAGGATCTGGAAGGCGCGCTTGCGCGCCGTGTTCCGGGCAGCCACGGTTAGCTGTTCACCCGGCCGAGGTAATCGCTCGTGCGGGTGTCGACCTTGATCTTCTCACCGGTGGTGATGAAGAGCGGGACCTGGATCTCGTAGCCCGTCTCCAGCGTGGCCGGCTTGGTGCCGCCGGTGGAGCGGTCGCCCTGGACGCCCGGGTCGGTGTGCTGGATGGTCAGCTCGACGGCGGCCGGGAGCTCGACGTAGAGCACCTCGCCCTCGTGCTGGGCGACCGAGGCGGTGAAGCCCTCGATCAGGAAGTTGGCGGAGTCGCCCACGGACTTGCGGTCGACCATCAGCTGGTCGTAGGTGTCCATGTCCATGAAGACGAAGTACTCGCCGTCCATGTACGAGAACTGCATGTCGCGGCGGTCGATGGTGGCCGACTCGACCTTAAGGCCGGCGTTGAAGGTCTTGTCGACGACCTTGCCGGAGAGAACGTTCTTGAGCTTGGTGCGCACGAAGGCAGGGCCCTTACCGGGCTTGACGTGCTGGAACTCGACGACGGACCAGAGCTGGCCCCCGTCGAGCTTGAGCACCATGCCGTTCTTGAGGTCGTTCGTGGAAGCCACGGTTGCGGAATCTCCTGGGCTGAAGGCTGGTGGGACCGGGAGTGCGCGCTGTCTTGGGGCTACAGCGCGAGCAGCTCCTTGGTCGTGATGGTGAGTAGCTCGGGTCCGCCGTCCGCCTCGGGGCGCACGACGAGCGTGTCATCGATCCGGACGCCGCCCCGGCCCGGGAGGTGGACCCCCGGTTCGACGGTGACCGGCACACAAGCGTCCAGTTTACCCATGGCCGCAGGTGCCAGCTGCGGGTCCTCCTGTATTTCCAGTCCCACGCCGTGTCCGCTCTGTGCCGCGAGGCCCTCGGCGTGGCCCGCGGCGGCCAGTACCTGCCGTGTGACGCGGTCGACTTCGCGGTACTCGGTGCCGGGGACCAACGCCTGCCGGCCGGCCCGCTGAGCGGCGAATACGACGTCGTACAGCTCGATCTGCCAGTCCGCCGGAGTCGTCCCGATGACGAAGGTACGACCGATCTCGCACCGGTAGCCGCGGTAGTCGGCGCCGAGACAGACGGAGAGAAAATCGCCTTCCTCCACGCGGCGGTCGGACGGCCGGTGTCTGCCCAGACCGGCGTTCGGGCCGGTGGCCACCGAGGTGGGAAAGGCGTTCCCGTCGGCGCCATGGTCCACCAGACGGCGCTCGAGCTCCAGGGCGAGGTGCCGTTCCGTGCGTCCGACCAGGATCGATTCGAGCAGTTCACCGAGCGCCTGGTCGGTGATCTCCGCCGCGATCCGCATGCACGCGATCTCCTCCTCGTCCTTGACGATCCGCAGCTGCTCGACGGCTCCGGAGAGATCTCCCAGACGCAGCCGTGGAGCGACCGAGCCGAGCGCCCGGTGCCGGGCGACGGTGAGGTGGTGCTCCTCCACGGCGAGGGACTCCGCGCCGTCCGACGCGGCGATCCGGGCAGCCGCGACGACCGCGTCACCGCCTGGCTCCGGCAGGACCGTCATCCTCAGCCGTTCGTCGGGGCGGGCGTCCGCGGGGCCGGCGTCCGGCGAACGGGGGCAGACCAGGATGTCGGCGTCGGGGCCGAGCAGCAGCACGGTGCCGGGCGGCGCGGGGCCCGCGAGGTAGCGGACGTTGGCGGGGCGGGAGACCAGTGCGGCGCCGCTGCCGGCGGCGGCGCACCGGTCACGCAGCCGACCGCGGCGGACCGCATGCAGCTCTGACATGCCCCGAGCGTACGAGCGCGGCGGCCGTCCGGCCGCCTGCGTGCGTCCGACCGGGGCGGCGGACGCACGTTCGCCGGACGCACCGAGGGGCGCAGCGCGTAGGGCGCCGCGCCCTGGCGGCTACCAGGCGGGCGGGCTCGCCAGGGAGCGGGCCAGCACCTCGTCCAGGACCCGGGCTGTGGTCGGCACGTCGTACGTCGAGTTGTCGATGATCGGCAGGCCCGAGCCGTACCAGCCGGCCATCCGGCCGTGGATACGGGCGACCTCCTCGTCGGACAGCCGCCGGTTGCCGCTGCGCTGTGCGTTGCGCTCCAGCACGATCTCCAGCCCGGGAAGGATGACGACCGGCAGCAGCCCCGGGCCGACATGGCGCTTCCAGCCGCCGAGCCCGACGACGGGACGGTCCGGGAACACGGCGTCGTCGACGATGCACGATATGCCGTTGGCCAGGAAGTTACGGGCGGCGAAGCCGCAGGTGCGGCGGGCCAGACGGTACTGGGCCTCCGACTGGTCGTTCCAGCCGGACTGCGGGTCGGCGAACCCCGAGCAGACCCACTCCCGTACGTCGTCGAGGCTGACGTGGGCGGTCGGGACCCTGCGGTGCTGCGCCCAGTGCTTGGCGACGGTCGTCTTACCGGCCCCGGCCGGTCCGATGAGCAGCACGGCCAGCGTGGTGCTCCCGGTGTCGCTCGGCGCGGCGGAGAGCGGCGGCGCGGGGACGGGCACCGGGCCGCCCGGGGGGAGCTGAATGTGCCCGGTGTGGTCCCGGGAGGGCGGCCCCTGGGGGGCTGCGTGCTGTGGCGTCGGCGCGGTCCAACCCGTGGGCGGGGCGTGGCCCTGCGCGTGACCAGGGGCCTGCGGCGCGTGGCCGGGGTCCTGAGGTGCCTGCGGAGGCCCCTGGGGTGCGGGGGGCCCTGCGGGGTGCGGGGCACCCTGCGCCCAGCCTGAGCCGGGCTGGTGGGGTGGTGGCAGCGGAGCCCCTGCTGCGTGCTGCATCCGGTGCCACTCCGTCTCGTACAGGCGACTCGTGTTCTGCGGCCGGGCGGCGGCCGCAGCGGACCACGGTGGACCGGGCCCACCGAAAGGTACCCTCCCCCGCCGCCCATGTGTGAACGGCCGGGGAGGAGCCGGAGTGCCCGCTCAGGCCCTGAGTTTCCGGCGCGTTCTGCGCCGCGGTGTCCGCCGCGTGCTCAGCCGAGCTCTCGGCCGGCTTGTCAGCCGAGTTCTTCGGCGAGTGCGCGCAGCGCCAGGCGGTACGAGCCGATGCCGAAGCCGGCGATCGTCCCGCTGGCGACGGCCGCGACCACCGAGGTGTGCCGGAACTCCTCGCGCGTGTACGGGTTCGAGATGTGCACCTCGATGAGCGGGGCGGTCCGCTGGGCGGCCGCGTCCCTCATCCCGTACGAGTAGTGCGTGAAGGCACCGGGGTTGAGTACGACCGGAACTGATCCGTCCGCCGCCTCGTGGAGCCAGCGGATCAACTCGCCCTCGTCGTTGGTCTCGCGTACGTCGACGTCGAAACCGAGCTCCTTGCCGAGCCGGCCGCACTCCTCGACCAGCCCGGCGTACGACGTGGCGCCGTACACGTCGGGTTCGCGCGAGCCGAGCCTGCCGAGGTTGGGACCGTTGATGACGAGCACCCGCCGCGCCGGCCGCGTCACTTGGACACCTCCCCGTACGCGGCAAGCAGCACCGCCGGGTCGGGGCCCTCCAGCACGGTCGGCTTGCCGAGACCGTCGAGGACGATGAAGCGCAGCAGATTGCCGCGGGACTTCTTGTCGACCTTCATGTTCTCCAGCAGCTTGGGCCACTGGTCGCCGCGGTAGGCAAGCGGCAGCCCGACCGATTCCAGCACCGCGCGGTGCCGGTCGGCCGTCGCGTCGTCGAGACGGCCCGCGAGGCGGCCCAGTTCGGCGGCGAAGACCATGCCGATGGACACGGCGGCGCCGTGCCGCCAGTTGTAGCGCTCGTTCTTCTCGATGGCGTGGGCGAGCGTGTGACCGTAGTTCAGGATCTCGCGCAGGCCCGATTCCTTCAGGTCGCTCGACACGACGTCGGCCTTGACGCGGATGGCGCGCACGATCAGCTCGGCGGTGTGCCGGCCTTCGGGCGTACGGGCCGCCGCCGGATCCTCCTCGATCAGGTCGAGGATCACCGGGTCGGCGATGAAGCCCGCCTTGATGACCTCGGCGAGGCCGCTGATGAAGTCGTTGACCGGCAGCGAGTCCAGCGCCGCCAGGTCGCACAGCACACCGGCCGGCGGGTGGAATGCGCCGACGAGGTTCTTGCCCTCGGCGGTGTTGATGCCCGTCTTGCCGCCGACGGCCGCGTCGACCATGCCGAGCACGGTGGTCGGTACGGCGATCCAGCGCACCCCGCGCAGCCAGGTGGCCGCCACGAAACCCGCGACGTCAGTGGTGGCGCCGCCGCCGACGCCGATGATGACATCCGTACGCGTGAAGCCGGTCTGGCCCAGCGCCTTCCAGCAGTAGGCCGCGACCTCGACGGTCTTGGACTCCTCGGCGTTGGGCAGCTGGATCGCGATGGCCTCGTAGCCCTGGCTCGCGAGGTCCTCGCGGACCGCCTCGCCGGTGCCGGCGAGCGCCTCCGGGTGCAGGACGGCGACACGCTGGGCGCGGTCGCCGATCAGCGCGGGGAGTTCACCGAGGAGCTGCCGGCCCACCAGGACGTCGTAGGGCTCCGCGCCCTCACTGCCGCCGACGTGGATACGGGTCACTGCCTGCTCCGTCATGCTTCCTTCAATTCGAGTGCGTCGAGGACCGCCTGGGCGACCTCTTCCGGGGTGCGGTCGTCGGTGGCGACGACCGCGTCGGCCACCTCGTCGTACAGGTGGCTGCGGGCTTCCATCAGCTGCTTCCACTGCTGGCGCGGGTTGACGGCCAGCAGGGGGCGCGCGGTGTTCAGACCGACTCGTCTGATCGCCTCGCCGACGTTCATCGAGAGGCAGACCACGGGCAGTCCCGCGAGGGCCGCCCGCGTCCCTTCGTCGAGGACCGCGCCGCCACCGAGCGCGAGTACGCCGGTGTGCTCGGCCAGTGCCGCCTTGACCGCGCGGCGCTCCAGCTCGCGGAAGTACGGCTCACCATGGTCGACGAAGATCTCGGAGACGGGCCGGCTCTCGGCCGCGACGATATCGGCGTCGGTGTCCCGGAAGCCCACCCCGAGCCGGTCCGCGAGGAGCAGGCCGACGGTGGTCTTGCCGGATCCCATGGGGCCGACGAGTACGACGAGCGGCCCGTTCGCACTCACCGTACGACCAGGGTGTCGAGGTAGCTCCGCACGTTGCGCCGGGTCTCGCCCACGCTGTCGCCGCCGAACTTCTCCGCGACGGCGTCCGCGAGGACCAGCGCGACCATGGCCTCGGCGACGATCCCGGCCGCCGGCACGGCGCACACGTCGGAGCGCTGGTGGTGCGCGGCGGCGACCTCGCCGGTGGCGGTGTCGATGGTCGCGAGCGCCCTGGGGACGGTCGCGATGGGCTTCATGGCGGCCCGTACGCGCAGCAGTTCGCCGGTGGACATGCCGCCCTCGGTGCCGCCGGCGCGCCCGGAGGTACGCCGTACGCCGTCCGCCGTCGGAACGATCTCGTCGTGCGCCTTGGATCCCGGCACGCGGGCCAGGTCGAAGCCGTCGCCGACCTCGACGCCCTTGATGGCCTGGATGCCCATGAGGGCGGCGGCGAGCCGGGCGTCGAGCCGGCGGTCCCAGTGCACGAAGGACCCGAGGCCGACAGGCACCCCGTACGCCAGCACCTCCACCACGCCGCCGAGGGTGTCACCGTCCTTGTGGGCCTGGTCGATCTCCGCGACCATCGCCTTCGACGCGTCCGCGTCCAGGCAGCGCACCGGGTCCTCGTCGAGCTTCGCCTCGTCGGCCGGCACGGGCAGCACGCCGTACGGCGCCTTGGCCGCGGCCAGCTCGACCACGTGCGACACGATCTCGATGCCGGTGGTCTGCTTCAGGTACGAACGGGCGACCGTGCCCAGCGCGACGCGGGCGGCGGTCTCCCGGGCGCTCGCGCGCTCCAGCACCGGCCGGGCCTCCTCCAGCGCGTACTTCTGCATGCCGGCGAGGTCGGCATGGCCGGGGCGCGGGCGGGTCAGCGGGGCGTTGCGGGCCAGCTTGGCCAGCTCCTCCGGGTCCACCGGATCGGCCGACATGACCTGCTCCCACTTGGGCCACTCGGTATTGCCCACCATGATCGCGACGGGACCGCCCATGGTCAGCCCGTGGCGTACGCCGCCGAGGAAGGTGACCTCGTCCTTCTCGAACTTCATGCGCGCACCACGGCCGTAGCCGAGCCGCCGCCGGGCCAGCGCGTCCGCCACCAGGTCGGTGGTGACGGGGACGCCGGAGGGAAGTCCCTCCAGTGTCGCGACGAGTGCGGGGCCGTGGGATTCCCCCGCGGTCAGCCAGCGCAACCTGCTCAACGGTGCTCCTCATGCTCGCGCCTGAAACTCCAACGGCGCGACCGGGTGCGCGGCCCTGACCCGCCACCATCGATCCTCCCACGACCGGGCCAGGGACCCGGACGGGTGTCCACGCTACGGAACCCGAACGAAGCAGTGGCGGAGTTTCAACCGATGGCGGCCACACCAGCTCGCCGCATGGCTGCCAGCGGCGATCGAGCCTCTCCCGTGAACTGCTGGAACTGGAGCGCCGCCTGGTGCACGAGCAGGTCTATTCCACCGACGACGTGCGCGCCGCTCTCTTGCCAAGCCGCCGCCAGCCTGGTTGGCCAGGGCTCGTAGAGCACGTCGAAGAGCGTGCCGGGGTGTTCGGGCACGGCCGGTGCGAGGGCGTCGGTGGCGCCGGCCGGGGTGGTGGCAATGACGAGGGGGGCGTCGAGCGCCCGGTCCGCCTCCGACCAGTCGGCGATGCGTACGTCGACTCCGAGCCGTTCGCCCCACTGCCGCATCTCGTCGGCGCGGGCGGCCGAGCGTACGTACGCGGTGACCGGGCCCGTGCACAGGTGGGCGAGGGCGGCGATCGCTGACGAGGCGGTGGCACCGGCGCCGAGGACGGCGGCCGAATCCACCTTTTCGACGCCGCGCTCGCGCAGGGCGGCGATCATGCCCGGGATATCGGTGTTGTCACCGACGCGTCGGCCGTCCTCGGTGAGGACGACGGTGTTGACCGCCTCGACGGAGGCCGCCGTGTCGCTGATCTCGTCGAGCAGCGGAATGACGGCCCGCTTGAGCGGCATGGTCAGTGACAGGCCCGCCCAGGACTCGTCGAGCTCCGCGAAGAAGCCGGGGAGACCGGCCTCGTCCACTTCGAAGCGGTCGTACGACCAGTGAGTCAGACCCAGTTCGTCGTACGCGGCGCGGTGCAGGACCGGAGAGAGGGAGTGGGCGATGGGCGAGCCGAGAACCGCCACTCTCCGAGCGTCATTCGCTGCCCTGATTGTCATTGAACTTTTCCTTGAGCTCCAGGAATTCGTCGTGCGTCTTGGCAAATTCCGTCTTGTTCTGGCCGTCAGTTGCCACAAAGTACATCCAGCCGTCCTGCGTCGGATTGAGCGCGGCGGCCAAGGCCTCATTGCCCGGGTTGCTGATGGGTCCGGGGGTGAGACCCTTCTGGGTGTATGTGTTGTACGGGTCCTGGTTGCCGTTGATCTCTGCCTCGCTGATCTCGATTTCGCTCTGGCCGTTCAGGTAGTTGAAGGCCGAGTCGAACTGGAGCAGCTGGTTCGTCTCCGTATTGGTGGGCTTGAGGCGGTTGTAGATGACCTCGCCCATCCTGCGGAAGTCATCGTCCGTCTTGCCCTCGACCTGAACGAGGCTGGCGAGGGTGAGGAGCTCCCAGGGCCCCTTCACGCCGAGCGACTTGGAGTTCGCTTCCAGGTCCAGCTTTCCGTATTCCGCGTTGGCGCGGGCGACCATCTTCTTGAGCACATTCGCAGGCTTGGCGTTCTTCGCCACCGGATAGCTCGCAGGGAAGAGGAAGCCCTCCAGCGGGTCCTTCACATTCGCATGATTGGTCGCCCACTGCGGCAGGCCAAGATTCTTCGCCTCCGCCTTGGCGACCGCCTCGGTGGTTCCGGGCTTCTGCTCCAGACGCTGGTCGATCTCCTCGTAGACCCATGCGTTCCGCTTGCCCTCGGGGATAATGAGCGCGTTGCGGCTGCTCGGCTTGAGCATTTCCGCCACGGCGTTGTCCGCTGACATCATCTTGTTGAGGGTGTAAACGCCAGCCTGGATGTTCTTGCCCTTGGGGTTCCTGTTCTGGGCGGAGACGAACGCACCCTGGCTCTTGACCACGCCCTCCTTCTCCAGGAGGCGCCCGATCTCGTATCCGCCGGCGCCCTGCGGAATCTCCACCTGGGCAGATCCCGAACCTGCCCCGGCATAGTCCGGGGCTTCACCGAACTGATCCTGGTAGAACTGGTATCCGAAGTAGCCGACGCCGCCCACGCCGCCGACCAGGACCAGGGCCACGAACAGGCACGCCGTGCCGTTGCGGCTTTTCTTCTTCTTGCCCTTGCCGCCACCCTTGCCCTTGCCGCCACCCTTGCCCTTGCCGCGGCGCTCGCCGCCCCGGCCGCCGCGTGACCCGTGCGCGTCGTCGTCGCGGTCGTCGGCGCCCGTGAAGAAGGGGTGCTCCTCGGGCTCTTCGGCCTCGGCACCTGCGTCGTGCCGGTCCGGGGCCTGTTCCGGCTCGGTGTGGCGCTGGTTCGGCGGCTGCGGCGGGGGGTACGCGTCGGGCGCCGCGTAGTAGTCGGGGCCCTGGGCGCCGCCGTGGCCGGGCTGCTGGCCGCTGTACGGGTCGGCGGGGTTCATGCCGTACGGCACGGCTCCCTGCTGCTGCCCCGTGTCCCAGCCGCCGTTGCCGTACTGCTGCTGCTCCGGGTACCCGTGCTGCTGCTCGTACGGCTGCTGCTGGCCGGCGCCGGCACCGCTCTCGTCGTAGTACGGCCGCTGCGGTTGGTGCGGCTGCTGCTGGTAGTGCTGCGTCTGGCCACCGTAGGAAGGACCCTGGGCCTGTGCGGCCTGCTGTCCCGCCCACCCCTGGTCCCCGTACAACGGGTCCTCGGGATGCCACGGTTCGTGGCCTGCGCCCCGGCCATACTCAGTCATCAAACCCCATAGAGCCGCGAGGCGGCGGCTGCATCGCACGTGGGGCACGGCATCCGGTCCGCCTCTTCTTTGTGCAGCAGCTGTTCGAACACCGCCGCATCGCGCGGAACGTTACCGTATCGCGATCAGACAACCACTTCGACGCCCTCGCCCGGGGGAATACCAGAGACCCGTTCGGCCTCCAAAGCGTTCTGAAGGATGACAATAGCCGCCGCTTGGTCGATCACAGAACGGCCCTTCTTGGACTTCACACCCGAAGCGCGCAGCCCCTGACTGGCCGTCACTGTGGTCATCCTCTCGTCCACGAGCCGTACCGGCATCGGAGCGATCCCGCGCGCGAGCTCCTGGACGAAGGCCCTGACCTTGGCGGCCGCCGGCCCCTCGCCCCCGTTGAGGGAGCGAGGGAGACCGACGACGACCTCGATCGGCTCGTACTCCTCGACGAGCTGCCGCAGCCGCCGGTGGGCGGCCGGGACGTCACGTCCCGGCACGGTCTCCACCGGCGTCGCGAGCACCCCGTCGGGGTCGCACGAGGCCACCCCGATCCGGGCGTCCCCTACGTCGATCGCGAGGCGACGGCCGCGTCGCATCAGGCGATCTCGCCGACGGCGCGCTCGACGGCGGCCACGGCGTCGGCGATGGCCTCCGGGTTCTGGCCGCCACCCTGGGCGACGTCCGGCTTGCCGCCACCGCCACCGCCGAGGGTCTTGGCGGCCGTACGGACCAGGTCGCCGGCCTTGAGACCACGCTCACGGGCGGCCTCGTTGGTGGCGATGACGGTCAGCGGGCGGCCGTTCGCCGTGGCGAACAGGGCCACCACGACGGGGCGGTCACCAGGGATGCGGCCCCGCACGTCCAGGACCAGCTTGCGCAGGTCGTCGGCCGACGTGCCGTCCGGCACCTGGCCCGTGGCGAGCGCGACACCGCGCACGTCCTTGGCCGAGGAAGCGAGACCGGCGGCGGCCTGGAGGACCTTCTCGGCGCGGAACTTCTCGATCTCCTTCTCGGCGTCCTTGAGCTTGGCGAGCATCCCGGAGATCTTCTCCGGCAGCTCCTCCGGACGGCCCTTGACCAGCTCCTGAAGCTGGGCGACGACCGTGTGCTCGCGGGCGAGGAAGTTGTAGGCGTCCACACCGACCAGGGCCTCGATACGCCGCACGCCCGAGCCGATGGACGACTCGCCGAGCAGCTTCACCAGCCCCAGCTGGGCGGTGTTGTGGACGTGCGTGCCGCCGCACAGCTCCTTGGAGAAGTCGCCGATGGTCACGACGCGCACCCGCTCGCCGTACTTCTCCCCGAACTCCGCGATGGCGCCGGCCTTCTTGGCGTCGTCGATGCTCATGACCTCGGCCTGAACGTCGAGTTCACGGGCGAGCACATCGTTGATCTTGTGCTCGACGTCGGTGAGGACCGTGCCGGGTACGGCGTTGGGTGAGCCGAAGTCGAAGCGGAAGCGGCCCGGTGAGTTCTCCGAACCGGCCTGGGCGGCCGTCGGGCCGAGCGCGTCGCGCAGCGCCTGGTGCGTGAGGTGCGTGGCGCTGTGAGCGCGGGCGATGGCCCGGCGGCGCTTCAGGTCGATGGCGGCGTACGCGGAGGCACCCACCGTGACCTCGCCGACCTGGACCGAGCCCTTGTGGACGGAGACGCCGGGGACCGGCTGCTGTACGTCGCGGACCACGATGACGGCGCCCGAGTCGAGCTTGATGCGGCCGGTGTCGGCGAGCTGGCCGCCGCCCTCCGCGTAGAACGGCGTGCGGTCGAGGACGATCTCGACCTCGTCGCCCTCGGTGGCGGCCGCGGAGGGCAGACCGTCGACGAGCAGGCCGACAATGGTCGACTCGCCCTCGGTGGAGGTGTATCCGGTGAACTCGGTCGAGCCGGAGTTGTCGGCGACCTCCCGGTAGGCCGAGACGTCGGCGTGCCCGGTCTTCTTGGCCCTGGCATCGGCCTTGGCCCGGTCCCGCTGCTCCTTCATGAGCCGGCGGAAGCCGTCCTCGTCCACGGAAAGGCCCTGTTCGGCGGCCATCTCCAGGGTGAGGTCGATCGGGAAGCCCCAGGTGTCGTGGAGCAGGAACGCCTTGTCGCCGGCGAGAACCTTGCCGCCGGCGGCCTTGGTGTCCGTGACGGCGGTGTCGAGGATGTTGGTGCCGCCCTTGATGGCCTTGAGGAAGGCGGCCTCCTCGGCAACGGCGACGGTCTCGATGCGGGCGCGCTCGGTCAGCAGTTCGGGGTACTGCTCCCCCATGGTCGTGATGACGACGTCGGCCAGCTGTGCGACGACGGGTTCGGTGGCGCCCATCAGCCGCATGTTGCGGATGGCGCGGCGCATGATGCGGCGCAGGACGTAGCCGCGGCCCTCGTTTCCGGGGGTGACGCCGTCACCGATGAGCATCACGGACGTCCGGATGTGGTCGGCGACCACCCGCAGGGACACGTCGGAGCCGTGCTCGGCGCCGTACCGTACGCCGGTCAGCTCGGTGGCCTTGTCCATGACGACGCGCAGGGTGTCGGTCTCGTACATGTTCTGCACGCCCTGCAGGATCATGGCGAGACGTTCGAGGCCGAGACCGGTGTCGATGTTCTTCGACGGCAGGTCGCCGAGGATGGGGAAGTCGTCCTTGCCCTCACCGGCGCCGCGCTCGTACTGCATGAAGACCAGGTTCCAGATCTCCACGTAGCGCTCGTCGTTGACGGCCGGGCCGCCCTCTTCACCGAACTCCGGGCCACGGTCGTAGTTGATCTCGGAGCACGGGCCGCAGGGGCCGGGGACGCCCATCGACCAGAAGTTGGGCCCCATGCCGAGCCGTTGAATGCGCTCCGCGGGTACGCCGATCACGTCGCGCCAGATCTGCTCGGCCTCGTCGTCCTCCTTGTAGACCGTGATCCACAGACGCTCGGGGTCGAGGCCGTAGCCACCGTCCGCGACGGAGCTGGTCAGCAGCTCCCAGGCGAACGTGATGGCACCTTCCTTGAAGTAGTCCCCGAACGAGAAGTTGCCGCACATCTGGAAGAACGTGCCGTGGCGGGTGGTCTTGCCGACCTCTTCGATGTCCGGCGTACGCACGCACTTCTGCACGCTCGTGACGCGCGGAGCCGGCGGCTTGACCTCGCCGAGAAAGTAAGGCTTGAAGGGCACCATGCCCGCGGGAACCAGCAGCAGGGTCGGGTCGTCCGCGATGAGCGACGCCGAGGGCATGACGTTGTGTCCGCGCTCCTCGAAGAAGCGCAGCCAGCGGCGGCGGATTTCAGCCGACTCCATCAGTGGTCCTCATTCCGGTTGTACGAATGCTGGGTGTGGTCCAGGGCAGCGAGGCGGCGCTGCGGGGGCAGTTCGGGATGGTCGGGCGCCTCCAGGCCGAGCGCTTCGCCGAGTTCGGCTTCCCGCTGCACCATGCCCGCCCTGACGTCGAGCGCGAACTCCTTGAGCCGGTGGCCTGCTTCGAGGGCCTTGTCGGCGGCCTGAGCGGCGAGGCTCTCGGGCGTCAGCTGCTTGATCTTGCGGTTGACCTTGGTGGTGGCCCACACGCCGGCTGCGGCGCCTGCGGTGAACCAGAAAGTACGGCGGAACATTGCGGCTTCAGCCCTTCCGCTTCCGTCGCCGGGCGGACGGCACGGTCCGGCCGGCGATCACAGTGCGGCGGGCCTGCTGCTCCGCCGGGGTGTCCTTGCTGCGGCCGATCGCCCGGCGTACGCCGTACCCGAAGGCGGCGACCTTGACGAGCGGTCCGCCGAACGTCGATGCGACGGTCGTGGAGAGCGCGGACGCGTTGGAGGTGACTTCCTGGACGTCCGTGGCGATGGCGTCGACCCGGTCGAGCTGGGTCTGCGCGGATCGCACGGTCGCGGAGGCGTCCGCGAGCAGCGGCACCGCCTGTTCGGTCACGTCCGCCACGAGCTTGGTCGTCGCCTTGAGCGTCTGGGCCAGCCTCACCAGCACCACGGCGAGGAAGGAGACCAGAATCGCCCAGAAGACGGCCACCAGGATCCCGGCCACCTCTCCACCGGACACGTTGCACCGCTCCCTGTACGCGAGAAAAGTCGTCCTCCGAGCCTATCGCGCCAGGGCTACGGGTCCGTACCGGATTGCGACCGCACATGCGCGAGCCCGCCGCCTCCCGCTCCGGAGGGAGCGTGGAGACGGCGGGCTGAGGCGAAAAACCCCTACGGCCGCTGGATCAGCGGGCGTAGTACTCAACGACGAGCTGCTCGTCGCAGATGACCGGGACTTCCTTGCGGTTCGGGTCGCGGTCCAGGCGGAAGGCCAGGGCCTTCAGGTTGACCTGGAGGTAGCGCGGCGTCTCACCGTCGGTGTCGTAGCCACCCTCGCGGGCAACCTGGAAGGGGTGCTTCTCGCGGCTGCGCTCGCGGACCATCACGACGTCGTCGGGACGGATGCGGAACGACGGCTTGTCGACCTTGCCACCGTTGACCTCGATGTGGCCGTGCACGACCATCTGACGGGCCTGGTAGATGGTACGGGCGATGCCCGAACGCAGGATGAGCGCGTCGAGGCGGCGCTCAAGCTCGATGACCAGGGCCTCGCCGGTCTTGCCTTCGGCCTTCTTGGCGCGGTCGTAGGCGCGGGCCATCTGCTTCTCGCTGATGTCGTACTGCGCGCGCAGACGCTGCTTCTCGAGCAGACGGACCTTGTAGTCCGAGTTCTGCTTGCGCCCACGGCCGTGCTCGCCCGGCGGGTACGGACGGGCTTCGAAGTACTTGACAGCCTTCGGCGTCAGCGCGATGCCGAGCGCACGGGACTTCTTGACCTTGGGACGCGACTGGTTAGGCACGTTCTCCAGACCTCCGTTGTAGGTTAGGTTAGGCTCACCTTACTCAAGGAGATCGCATGTCTCGCCCGGGGAACACCACACACCTCACGGACAACACAAAGAAGGCCGGCAACCAGAGTGCCGACGCGACGGAGGTCCGATCAGATCGTGGTCAGCCGCGTCCCAGCGGACTTGAAATCGCACGGATGCCGTCAGCAGCCGAGCGCACACGAACTCTCGTACAGACTACCTCGTCCGCGGTACTGCTTCTCCCCGGCCCTGCCCTGGCCGGCGCCGAGCACCTGGTGCCCGAGGCTCGGAGTGTGGGGTCCGACGGCGAGGTGCTGCTCGTCTTTCCCGCGGACTCCCCGGCGGTACGGGCCGCCACGCACGCACAGGACGACGAGCTGCCCGTGGTGCTGGAGATCACCGATGTCGCGCCGGTCTCGGTGCCCCATCGTATTCGCGGCCGCGCCTGGATCTCGGGCTGGCTCACGTGTGTACGGGGAAGGGCGGCGCCCGGGCGGATGCTGCTGCGGATGGGGGTCGGCGAGGCGCGGATCGACGATCTGTGGGGCACGGCGACGGTCGACCCGGAGGAGTTCGCATCGGCCACCGCCGATCCGCTCGCCGATCACGAATACGAGCTGCTTCAGCTTCTGCATTCGGCCCACAGCGACCAGGTGCGGCAATTGTGCGGACTGGTGGACGGGGCGTCGCAGGGCCACGGAGTGGCCGTCGGCGGCGCGGTGCCGGTGGCTCTGGACCGGTTCGGGCTGCGGGTGCGGTTCACCGGCGGCGACGGGCGGACGGGGGACGCGCGATTCGACTTCCCCGAGCCGGTGCGCGACATCGCCGGGCTGCGACGCGCCATGCACCGGCTGTTCGAGGCAGCGGCGCGTTAGGGGGTGTCCGGTCGATCTCCGCGCAGCCTGCCGCGCACCTTCTCGACGACGTCGGCGTACCGGGCTTCGGCTCCGTATCGCGTGGGTTCGTAGTAGTGGCGGCCATGCACGGCGTCCGGGGCGTACTGCTGAGCGGCGATGGCGCCCGGTACGTCGTGCGGATAGACGTACCCCTGAGCGTGGCCGAGCTTGGCCGCGCCCTTGTAGTGCCCGTCGCGCAGATGCGCGGGGACCGGGCCGGCCATTCCCTTCCGTACGTCGTCCTGTGCGGCGGAGATCGCGAGCGTCGCGGCGTTGGACTTGGGTGCCAGCGCCAGCGCGATCGTGGCGTGGCTGAGGGTGAGCGCGGCCTCCGGGAAGCCGATCATGGCCACGGCCTGGGCGGCGGCCACGGCCGTCGGCAGGGCGGTCGGGTCGGCGAGGCCGATGTCCTCGCTGGCCGAGATCATCAGGCGCCGGGCGATGAACCGGGGGTCCTCGCCCGCCTCGATCATGCGGGCCAGGTAGTGCAGCGCGGCGTCGACGTCCGAGCCGCGGATGGACTTGATGAGGGCGCTCGCCACGTCGTAGTGCTGGTCGCCGTCACGGTCGTACTTCACCGCCGCCCGGTCGACGGTCTCCTCGACCGTCTCCAGGGTGATCTCTTCGTCGCCCTTGTCCATGGCGGCGCCCGCCGCCGCTTCGAGCGCGGTCAGTGCGCGCCGGGCGTCACCGCCCGCGATCCGCAGCAGATGCGCCTCGGCGTCACCGGACAGCGTGACAGCGCCGCCGAGCCCCCGCTCCTCGGTGAGGGCCCGGTGCACCAGGGCGCGCAGGTCGTCGTCGGTCAGCGACTCCAGCGTCAGCAGCAGGGAGCGGGAGAGCAGCGGCGAGATGATCGAGAAGTACGGGTTCTCGGTGGTCGCGGCAATGAGCGTGACCCAGCGGTTCTCGACGGCGGGCAGCAGCGAGTCCTGCTGGGCCTTGCTGAAACGGTGGATCTCGTCGAGGAAGAGGACCGTCTCCTTGCCGTAACCGCCGGAGGCGCGGCGGGCGCCGTCGATGACGGCCCGGACCTCCTTGACCCCGGCGGTGATGGCGGAAAGCTCGACGAACCGCTTCTGGGTGGCCTGGCTGACGACGTACGCCAGGGTGGTCTTTCCGATGCCCGGCGGGCCCCAGAGCAGGACGGAGGACGGTCCGGCCGGTCCGCCGCCGCCCTCGCCGACCAGCCGGCGCAGCGGGGCGCCCGGTTTCAGCAGGTGCTGCTGGCCGACGACCTCGTCGAGGGTGCGCGGACGCATCCGTACGGCCAGGGGGCTGCTGGACGGATCCTTCAGCTGGCGGTCTTCGGCGGCTGCGGTGAACAGATCGGGCTCCACGCATGAAGCCTATGTCAGCCCACTGACAGTGCCCTCGGGTCAGTTGGCCCCGGTCCAGAAGCTCCACCAGCGGGTCAGGATCAGCATGCCGATGATGCCGATCCACAGAACCGGCGGGACCCAGTGGAACTCCGTCAGGGCGCTGCGCAGACCGCTGGGGGCGGGGAGGATGCGGTGCTTGATGTTGTGCGTGGTGACGTAGCAGAACATGACGATGGTGGCGACCCAGGCCAGGCAGCACCACAGGCACAGCGAGTTGATGTTGTAGAGCGACTGGTACTGGAGCCAGGTGCAGAAACCGACGCCGAACAACGTGCCCGCGTTGAGCCCGAGCCAGAACCAGCGGCGGTAGCGCGCGCCGGCCAGCAGGCCGACGCCGATGGCGACGACCATCGCGAAGGTGACGAGGCCGAGCATCGGGTTGGGGAATCCGAAGGCGGCGGCCTGCTCGCTCTTCATGATGTTGCCGCACGCGACGATCGGGTTGAGGCTGCAGCCCGGCGTGAAGTTCGGGTCCTCGAGCAGCTTGAACTTGTCGATGGTGATCACCCAGGAGGCCAGCAGCCCGGCCGCACCCGTGATCACCAAGAGCAGGGCGAGGGCACGACCGCTGCCGAACGTGCCCTTCGGTTCGTCCTGCGCACCGTTGTGAGTGAGGTCGTCTACCGCTGCGGTCGTCATATCGCCGTTCCGTCGCTGAGTGGCCTGTCAGGTATGGCCATTCTGCCGCACGGCCACCCGTGTCCACCGTTCGCTGGACATAAGGAGGTACGCATCCTGCTGCCCCCGCATTCGGTGCGTTACGGGCGAAATGACAGCTCGGGGCGGCCAGATCCTGCATCGAGGGCCCCGGCCGGCCGGCCGGGACCGGTCTCATCCGGCGGGGGAACGCGCGGGCGCGAGGTTGACGACGACAGCGGGCCCGGCCGTCCTGGTGGTGCTGGTGGACGGCGGGGCCCGCTGTACGTGTGACCGGTCAGGCCAGACGGCGCTGGATCTCCGACACCAGGGTGTCCAGGGCGACCGCGGCCTGCTCGCCGGTCTCCATGTCCTTCAGCTGGGCCTGGCCGTCGGCCAGGTCGCGCTCGCCGGCGACGATCGTGAGGCGGGCCCCGGAGCGGTTGGCGTTCTTCATGGCGCCCTTGAGGCCCTTGCCGCCGTACGCGAAGTCGGCCGCGACCCCTGCTCGGCGCAGCTCGGTGACCACACCGAACAGGAGGCGGCGCGCCTCCTCGCCGAGCGGCACCGCGTACACGCTGGTGGTGGCGGGCAGGTCGAGCGCGATGCCCTCCGCCTCCAGCGCCAGCACCGTACGGTCCACGCCCAGTGCCCAGCCGACGGACGGCAGCGACGGGCCGCCGATCATCTCGGACAGGCCGTCGTAGCGGCCGCCGCCGCCCACCGCGGACTGCGAGCCCAGGCCGTCGTGGACGAACTCGAAGGTGGTCCGGGTGTAGTAGTCGAGGCCGCGCACCAGCTTCTCGTCGTCCTCGTACGCGACGCCCGCCGCGTTCAGCAGCTCGCGCACCTGCCCGTGGTACGCCTTGCACGCGTCGCACAGGTAGTCGCGCAGCATGGGCGCGCCCACCAGTTGCTTCTGCACCTCGGCGCGCTTGTCGTCGAGGACCCTCAGCGGGTTGATGTCGATGCGGCGGCGGGTGTCCTCGTCGAGGTCGAGGCCGCGCAGGAAGCCCTGGAGGGCGTCCCGGTAGACGGGCCGGCACTCCTTGTCGCCGAGCGAGTTCAGCAGGATGCGGAACTCGCGCAGCCCCAGCGAGCGGTACGCCTGGTCGGCCAGGATGATCAGCTCGGCGTCCAGCGCCGGATCCTCCGCGCCGATCGCCTCCGCCCCGACCTGCGAGAAGTGACGGTAGCGGCCCTTCTGCGGGCGCTCGTAGCGGTAGTACGAACCGGAGTACCAGAGCTTGACCGGCAGGTTGCCGCTCTTGTGCAGGTTGGCTTCCAGCGCCGCGCGCAGCACCGAGGCGGTGCCTTCGGGGCGCAGCGCGAGCTGGTCGCCGCCCTTCGTCTCGAAGGCGTACATCTCCTTGGAGACGATGTCGGTGGACTCGCCGACGCCGCGCGAGAAGAGAGCCACGTCCTCAAAGCCGGGCGTCTCGATGTAGCCGTATCCGGAGTTCTTCAGGGGGGCGGCGATCGCCTCGCGCACCGCCAGGAACTTCGCGGAGTCCGGCGGGATCAGGTCGTACGTGCCCTTGGGGGCCTTGAAGGTGCTCATCGTGGGGTGTCTCGTCACATTCCTCGTCGGGGAGCGGCGGCCAGACCGTTCAGATACGGGTTGGTGGCGCGCTCCCGCCCGATGGTCGTCTGGGAGCCGTGGCCGGACAGCACCACAGTCGAGTCGTCGAGCGGCAGGCACACGCGGGCCAGCGACTCGAGCATCTCGGCGTGGTCGCCGCCGGGCAGGTCGGTGCGTCCGACGGAGCCGGCGAACAGCAGGTCACCCGAGAAGAAGACCGACGGGATGTCGGCCTGCTCGGGCAACCTGAAGGTCACCGACCCCTTGGTATGGCCGGGCGCATGCGAAACGGTGAAGCCGAGGCCCGCCAGCTTCAACTCCGCTCCGTCCGCCAGCTCCTTGACGTCGTCGGGCTCCCCGACGGTCAGCTCGCCCATGAGTGGCATGCCGATCGAGAGGCCGAGCGCCTTCTCCGGATCGCTCATCATGTACCGGTCGGCGGGGTGGATCCACGCCGGTACGTCGTGCGCTCCGCACACCGGGACGACCGAGGCGACGTGGTCGATGTGGCCGTGGGTGAGAACGACGGCGACGGGCTTGAGCCGATGCTTGGCGAGCGCTTCCTCGACGCCTTGGGCGGCCTGGTGGCCCGGGTCGATGATCACGCACTCCTCTCCGGCGGCGGGGGCGACCAGGTAACAGTTGGTCCCCCAGGCCCCGGCGGGGAACCCGGCAATAAGCACGATCGTCCTCTATGTGTCGTCCGGCGGAAGAATGCTGTGCTCGGTTGCAGCAGATCAGAGCCTACCGGGGCCGCTCATCGCACAGCGAACCCATATACGGTACGGGCAAGCTCGGCCGGAGCAGTGACAGACGAGACGTACGAGGAGAACACCGGTGGTCAGCAGCGATCAGCGGCGGCGCCAGCTCGCCCGGGAAAAATTCGAACGGCAGCAGCAGCGGCGGGCCGATGCCCGGCGCAAGTCGCGCCGCCGCAACGCGGTGATCGCCTCGGCGCTCGCCGTGGTGCTGGCCGCGGGAGCGGCGGCGTACGCCGCGGGAGCTCTGGGCGGCTCGGACAGCGAGGACAGCGCAGTCTCCGACGCGGCGCCCAGCACCTCGCCGTCGAAGAAGGCGGACCCCTGCGAGAAGCCCGCTCCCGGGTCGGTCAAGAAGCTGTCGTACAAGAAGGAGCCGACGCTCACCATCGACAAGTCGGCGTCGTACGCGATGAAGCTGCGGACCACGTGCGGCGACATCACGCTCGCGCTGGACGCTGCGAAGGCTCCGCGCACGGTGAACTCGTTCAACTTCCTTGCGTCGAAGGGCTACTTCGACCACACGAAGTGCCATCGGCTGACGACGAGCGGCATCTATGTCCTGCAGTGCGGCGACCCGACGGCTCAGGGCTCGGGTACGCCCGGCTACAAGCTGCCGGACGAGAACCTGAAGGATTCGAAGCTCAAGGGCGGTGTCTACCCGGCGGGCACGGTGGCGATGGCCAACGCGGGCCCGGGTACCGGCGGCAGCCAGTTCTTCCTCGTCTACCAGGACAGCAAGCTGCCCCCCAAGTACACGCCGTTCGGGACCATCAAGGGCGGTAAGGACGTGCTGAAGAAGATCACTGACACGGGTGAGGCGAGCGGTCGGGGCGACGGGGCGCCGAATGCCACCGTCGTCATCGACAAGGCGACCGTGACCAAGTAGGTCCGCCGAGTAAATCCGGAAGTGCGGGATGCGGACAGCCGCCCTGCCGTTCGCCTATGTTGGCGGTGTGCAGGGCGCCTGTGGCCCCGCGAAAGAAACTGTGGACGATGCCCGGGGGCCTTCGAGCCCCTCGCAGGCATCATGTGGAGGAGGCGCTGTGAGCAGCGACCCGTGGGGCCGCGTCGACGAGACGGGCACCGTGTACGTGCGGACGGCCGATGGCGAGAAGGTCGTCGGATCCTGGCAGGCGGGCTCTCCCGAGGAGGCCCTGGCCTACTTCGAGCGCAAGTACGAAGGCCTGGTTGTCGAGATCGGCCTCCTCGAACGGCGGGTGAAGACCACCGATCTGTCGGCCAAGGACGCGCAGACGGCGATCGACCATCTGCGCAAGCAGGTCGACGAGCACCATGCGGTCGGTGATCTCGATGCCCTCAGCAAGCGCCTCGACGCACTGGTCACGAAGGTCGAGTCGCGCCGCGAGGAACGCAAGGCCGAGAAGGCGAAGCAGACCGACGAGGCGAAGCATGCCAAGGAGGCGCTGGTCGTCGAGGCCGAGGAACTGGCCCAGAGCGAGCAGTGGCGGTCGGCCGGTGAGCGGCTGCGGGCGCTCGTGGACATCTGGAAGGGCCTGCCGAGGCTCGACCGGAAGTCCGACGACGAGCTGTGGCACCGCTTCTCGCACGCCCGCTCGGCGTTCTCCAAGCGGCGCAAGGCCCACTTCGCCTCGCTGGACGCCCAGCGCGAGGAGGCCCGCAAGGCCAAGGAGAGGCTGGTCGCCGAAGCCGAGAGCCTGTCGGGCTCGACGGACTGGGCCGCCACGGCAGCTCGCTACCGCGATCTGATGACCGAGTGGAAGGCAGCCGGCCGCGCGCAGCGCGAGGCGGAGGACGGCCTGTGGGACCGCTTCCGCGGCGCCCAGGACGTCTTCTTCGCCGCACGCAGCGGGGTCTTCGCGGAGCGGGACGCGGAGCAGAGCGAGAACCTCAAGCTCAAGGAGGAACTCGTCGTCGAGGCCGAGAAGCTGGTGCCGGTGAAGGACCTGAAGGCGGCCAGGGCCGCGTTCCGTTCGATCAACGAGCGCTGGGAGGCCATCGGCCATGTGCCGCGCGACGCCCGCCCGAAGGTCGAGGGCCGGATTCACGCGGTGGAGCGGGCGCTTCAGGAGACCGAGGAGACCGAGTGGCGCCGTACGAACCCGGAGGCGCGCGCCCGTGCCGCAGGTCTGACGGGCCAGCTCCAGGACGCGGTCGACAAGCTGCGCACGCAGATCGACGCGGCTCGTACAGCCGGCAACAACGCCAAGGCCGACAAGCTCGCCCGTGAGCTCGAGGGCCGGCAGGCGCTGCTCGACCAGGCGCTGAAGGGCCTGCAGGAGTTCGGCGGATAGGCGAAGCACGGCGGCCCCGGTACCGATCCCGTTAGGGATTCCGTACCGGAGCCGCCGTGTTTCGGTGGCTCAGTTCTACGGCCTGCGGGCCGAGGTGACGCGGTATACGTCGTAGACGCCCTCCACGCCGCGGACAGCCTTGAGTACGTGACCCAGGTGCTTGGGGTCGCCCATCTCGAAGGTGAACCGGGAGGTGGCCACCCGGTCGCGGGAGGTCTGGACGGCCGCCGACAGGATGTTGACGTGCTGGTCGGACAAGACCCGGGTGACGTCGGACAGCAGACGGGACCGGTCAAGCGCCTCGACCTGGATGGCGACCAGGAAGACCGAGGACTGGGTCGGGGCCCACTCGACCTCGAGGATGCGCTCCGGCTCCTTCGACAGCGAGTCGACGTTGACGCAGTCGGCGCGGTGCACCGATACGCCGCTTCCCCGGGTGACGAACCCGATGATGGGGTCGCCGGGCACGGGCGTACAACAGCGGGCCAGCTTGACCCAGACGTCGTCGACGCCCTTGACGACGACGCCCGGGTCGGCGTTGGAGCGTCGGCTGCCACGGCCCCGGGACGGCGGGGAACTCTCGGCGATGTCCTCGGTGGCGGCCTCTTCGCCGCCGAGCGCCTGGACCAGCTTCTGGACGATGCTCTGCGCGGTGACGTGGCCCTCGCCGATCGCGGCGTACAGCGAGGAGATGTCGCTGTAGCGCATCTCGTGCGCGAGGGTGACGAAGGAGTCGCCGGTGAGGATGCGCTGGATCGGCAGGTTCTGCTTGCGCATGGCCCGCGCGATGGCGTCCTTGCCCTGCTCTATGGCCTCGTCGCGGCGCTCCTTGGAGAACCAGGCGCGGATCTTGTTGCGGGCGCGCGGGGACTTGACGAAGCCGAGCCAGTCGCGGGTGGGCCCGGCCCCGGCCGCCTTGGAGGTGAAGATCTCCACCAGATCGCCGTTGTCGAGGGTCGATTCGAGCGGTACGAGCCGGCCGTTGACCCGGGCCCCTATGGTCCGGTGGCCGACCTCGGTGTGGACGGCGTACGCGAAGTCGACGGGCGTCGCACCGGCCGGCAGCGCTATGACGTCGCCCTTCGGCGTGAAGACGAAGACCTCGTTGCGGGACAGGTCGAAGCGCAGCGACTCCAGGAACTCGCTGGGGTCCTCGGTCTCCTTCTGCCAGTCCAGGAGCTGGCGCAGCCACGCCATGTCGTTGACGGTGTCCTGGCCGCGCCCGGTGTTCTTGGGTACGTCGGTGCGCACCTTGGAGGCGCCGGCGACGGCCTCCTGCTTGTACTTCCAGTGCGCGGCGATGCCGTACTCGGCGCGGCGGTGCATGTCGAACGTACGGATCTGGAGCTCGACTGGCTTGCCGCTGGGGCCGATGACCGTCGTGTGCAGCGACTGGTACATGTTGAACTTGGGCATCGCGATGTAGTCCTTGAACCGGCCGGGGACCGGGTTCCATCGCGCGTGCACGGTGCCGAGGGCGGCGTAACAGTCGCGGACCGTGTCGACAAGTACACGAATCCCCACCAGGTCGTAGATCTCCGCGAAGTCACGGCCGCGGACGATCATCTTCTGGTAGACGCTGTAGTAGTGCTTGGGCCGCCCGGTGACGGTGGCCTTGATGCGGGCGGCGCGCAGGTCGGACTGGACCTCGTCCGTCACTATGGCGAGGTACTCGTCGCGCTTGGGGGCCCGCTCGGCGACGAGGCGCACGATCTCGTCGTACATCTTCGGGTAGAGGATCGCGAAGGCGAGGTCCTCCAGCTCCCACTTGATGGTGTTCATGCCCAGGCGGTGGGCCAGGGGCGCGTAGATCTCAAGCGTCTCGCGGGCCTTCTTCTCCTGCTTCTCCCGCTTCAGGTAACGCATGGTGCGCATGTTGTGCAGGCGGTCGGCGAGCTTGATGACCAGGACGCGCGGGTCCTTGGCCATGGCGACGACCATCTTGCGTACGGTCTCGGCCTGCGCGGCCTCGCCGAACTTGACCTTGTCGAGCTTGGTGACGCCGTCGACGAGCAGGGCGACCTGGTCGCCGAAGTCACGGCGCAGGGTGTCGAGCCCGTACTCGGTGTCCTCGACGGTGTCGTGCAGCAGCCCGGCCATGAGGGTCGCCGGGTCCATGCCCAGCTCGGCGAGGATCGTGGTGACGGCGAGCGGGTGCGTGATGTACGGGTCGCCGCTCTTGCGTTTCTGGCCGCGGTGCCAGCGCTCGGCGACCTGATAGGCGTGCTCGATCTGGCGCAGCGTGGACGTCTCGATCTTCTGGTCGTTGCTGCGCACGATGCGCAGCAACGGTTCGAGGACCGGGTTGTACGGGCTGGAGCGCTGTACGCCGAGCCGGGCGAGCCTGGCCCGGACGCGGTTGGAGGAGCCGGCGCCGGTGCGCGGGGCGGTGCCTGCGCTGACCGGCTTGGGCGCGGTGATGGGCGGCGTCGTGTCGGCGACCTGCTCCGGGGCGTTCTTCGGCTTCCCGGAGGGCTCGGCCCCCTTGCCCGGTGTGGGCGTCTCGGCGCCCTTGGCCGGTGCGGGGGGCTCTGCCGGCGCGGCAGTGGTGGCGGGGGTCGCGTCGGCCGGAGGGGTGGCACCGGTCGCGGGGGTGGCGCTCTTCGCGGGCGTGGCCGGGCTCGCCGCGGCCTTGGCGGCCTGCTGCTCGTCGGGCTGCGCGGCTGCGGGGTCCCCCGGTCGGGCGCTGGGGGGCAGTGGCTGGGCCTCGTCTGGCAAGAGCGCTCCTCGTGCGGGTCCGGGTCCCCAGGTCAGGCCCGGAAAGCCCATGGTAACGATCCCCGGCTCACCCTTCGCCCCGGGCCTGATACCTGGGGCAACGCGAAAGGCGGGCCCCGCAATTCCTTCGGGACCCGCCTGTCACGTACAGCTGCGCCGGTCAGACCGTGATCAGGGCCTCCAGCGGGGCGCCCTTGAGGGCCAGTTCGATGCGGCCCCTGCCGTCCAGGAATCCGAGTTCCATGAGTACCGCCACCCCGGCGACCTGCGCACCGGCCCGCCGGATCAGCTCCAGCGAGGCCTCGGCGGTGCCGCCGGTGGCCAGGACGTCGTCGATGACCATGACGCGGTCCTCGGCGGCCAGGTCCTCGGCGTGGATCTCGATCTCGGCGGTGCCGTACTCCAGCTCGTACGCCTGGCTCAGCGTGGCTCCCGGCAGCTTCCCCGCCTTGCGTACGGGGATGAACCCGAGGCCGGCACGGATCGCGACCGGAGCGGCCAGGATGAAGCCGCGCGCCTCAAGACCGACGACCTTCGTGGCGCCGTGCCGTACGCAGAGCTCCGCAAAGGCGTCCGTCAGGGCCGTGAACGCCTCGGGGTCGGCCAGCAGCGGGGTGATGTCCTTGAACATCACTCCCGGCTTCGGATAGTCCGGTACGTCGCGGATGCGGCTGAGCAGCAGCTCGCGGGTGCTCATGAGCGTCATCACCGCTTCCCGGACGGCTTGCCACGGCCGCCGCTGTGGCCGCCCCGGGGCCGGCCCACGACCGCGCCGGCGGGGGCGGCGTTGTCAGCGCTGGCGGCATTGTCAGCGCTGTTAGCGGGTCGGTCCTGCGGCTCGGAGCGGTCGTAGTCGTCCGGGGACTCGCCCTTGGCGGCGGCTGCCCGCTTGGCGAGCACCCGCTTCTTCAGCGCCTTCATCTGCGGGTCGCGTTCCTTCAGGTCGGCGACGAGCGGCGTGGCGATGAAGATCGACGAGTACGCACCGGCGGCGAGGCCGACGAACAGCGAGAGCGAGATGTCGTTGAGCATGCCCGCGCCGAGCACACCGCCACCGATGAACAGCAGGCCCGCCACCGGCAGCAGCGCGACGACGGTGGTGTTGATGGAACGCACCAGGGTTCCGTTGAGGCTGCGGTTGGCGATCTCGCTGTACGTCCAGCGGCTCTGCTTCGTGATGTCCTTCGACCCCTCCTTGAGACCGTCGAAGACGACGACGGTGTCGTAGAGGGAGTAACCGAGGATCGTCAACAGACCGATCACGGTGCCCGGGGTGACCTCGAAGCCGACCAGTGCGTACACACCGACGGTGATCGTCAGGTCGTGGATCAGGGCGATGAGGGCGGCGACGGCCATGCGCCACTCGAAAGCGATGGCGAGGTAGATGACCACAAGGATCATGAAGACCGCGAGTCCGGTCCAGGCCTTGTTGGCGATCTGCTCACCCCAGCTGGGGCCGACCAGCTCCGAGGTGATCTCGTCGGCGGCGACGTTCAGGTCCTGGGCGAGTTCGTCCTTGACCGGGCCCGCCGTCGAGGTGTCCAGACCGCTGATCTGGACCCGCATCCCGCCGTTGCCGAGCTCCTGGACGATCGCCTCGTGCCCGGACACCTTCTCGGCGTCCTCCTGGACCTGGGCAACGGACACGTCCGTCTTGGGCGTGGTGAAGACCGCGCCGCCCTCGAACTCGATGCCCATGACCAGACCGCGCACCGCGAGGCCGACGATGGCCGTGATGGTGATCAGGATCGAGAGGCCGTACCAGATCTTCCGGTTGCCGACGAAGTCGTAACCGACCTCACCGCGGTAGAGGCGGGCGCCGAGACTGCCGAGTCGGGACATCTCAGGCCTCCTTCGGGTCGATGGGGGCGGAGGCGCGACGGGTACGGCGCAGCGGCGGCTGTACGCCGAGCCGCTTCGGGTCAAGCCCGGACCACGGGTGGCCCTGGCCGAAGAACTTCGTGCGCGCCAGCAGTGTCATCAGCGGCTTGGTGAAGAGGAACACCACGACCACATCGAGGACAGTGGTCAGGCCCAGCGTGAACGCGAAGCCCTGCACCTTGCCGACGGTCACCACGAAGAGCACAGCGGCGGCCAGGAAGGAGACGAAGTCGGAGACCATGATGGTGCGCCGGGCACGCGGCCAGGCGCGCTCGACGGCCGGCCGCAGCGTACGGCCCTCGCGGATCTCGTCGCGGATGCGTTCGAAGTACACGATGAACGAGTCCGCCGTGATGCCGATCGCAACGATCGCACCACACACCGCGGGCAGGTTGAGCGCGAAGCCGATACCGGGGCCGAGCAGCGTCATGATCGTGTACGTCAGGATCGCCGACACCAGGAGGCTGACGATGGCGACGAAGGCCAGGCCGCGGTAGTAGGCGACCAGGTAGACGATGACCAGGGCGAGCCCGATCGCACCGGCGATCAGACCGGCCTTGAGCTGCTCCCCGCCGACGGCCGAGGTGACGGTGGTGACGGTCTCCTCAGAGAAGGAGAGCGGCAGCGCGCCGTACGACAGGACGTTGGCGAGCTCCTCGGAGGACTCCTGGGTGAAGCTGCCGGAGATCTCGGCGTTGGCGCTCAGCGTCTGGTTGACGGAGGGAGCCGATACCACTTCGCCGTCGAGGACGATGGCGAACTGGTTCTGCGGGGGCTGCTGCTGGGAGAGCTTGCTGGTGATTTCCTGGAACTTCTTGGAGCCACCGCTGGTGAACTCCATGTTGACCTTCCACCCGCCACCACCCTGCGTGTCCAGGACGGAGCTGGCGTCGTCGACGTCCTTGCCGTTCACCGCGGCGGGACCCAGGATGTACTTCTCCCACTGGTCCGCGTTGTTCTTGCCGCAGGCGACCATCGGATCCTCGGGCTTGACGCCCTGGCCGGCGTTGACGCGGTCGGTCTTGTTGGTGCAGTCGAGCTCGGTGAAGCGCTTCTGGAGCGCGGCCGTCGCGGGATCCGCCGCGGGGTCCGTCGATGGGGGGGCCGACGGCTCGCCGCTCTCGGCGGGCTTCTCCGGGCTCTTGGACGGGCTGCCCGAGGGGGACGGCGTCGCGTCCTTCTTGAGCGCGTCCGTCACGGCGCGGCCCTGCGTGGTGGCGCCGGCGGACGGCGCCGATGCGCTCGGGGTGGCCTTGTCGTCCTTCTTGTCCTTGCCGTCGGGCGAGGCGCTCGGGGACGGGGTGCCGGACGGCTCGGGCGTAGGGGCGCCGGCGGCGAGCGTCAGCACGGGCCGGAAGTAGAGCTGAGCGGTGGTGCCGACCTGCTCGCGGGCCTGCTTCTCGTTCGTCCCCTTGGGGATGTTGACGATGATGTTCTCTTCGCCCTGGGTCTGAACCTCGGCCTCGGAGACACCCAGACCATTGACGCGGCGGTCGATGATGCCGACCGCCGTCTCCATGTTGGTCTTGTTGATCGCGTTCGGCTTGCCGGGCTCGCTCTTCGCCTTCAGCGTGATGCTCGTACCGCCGGCGAGGTCGATGCCCAGGCGCGGCGTGAGCTCACCGGACCAGAACATTCCGCCCGTGAGCGCGACCATGGCGATCAGGATCAGAGCCAGGGCGCGCCCCGGCCTCCCCGGAGCCCCCGCGGGCCTGCGGCCCTTCTTCGGTGCTGCCACCTTCTCGTTTCTCCCTGTCCAACCGCCCTGCGCCGGGTGAGCGCCGGGGCGGCCACGAAGTATGTGGGGCCCAGCCCCGCGGAAGTCGGCACGATCCGGGGACCGGGGTACGCCGGTGGGCGCGCCGCGGTCCCCCTGCGTGACTACTTCACGTCGCCCTCGCCGTCGGACTTCTTGTCCTTGGGCTCGTCGGTGGCCGCGTCCGCCGCCGTGTCGGCCTTCTCGTCCTGGTCGTCCTTGTCGAGGTGGACGCCCTTTTCCGGCTTCTTGCCGAGGTCGATGTGCGCCACCTCGTCGTCGGAGGTCGTCAGCGAGGAGGCGTCGTCCGGGACGACCGGGGTGTCGGCGTCGGGGTGGCTCTCGCCGTGGACGATGCGGTTGTACTCCTCGTCGTCGAGGACGGCGCCGACGGAGTTCTTCGCGTAGACAGCGTGCACGCCCGGCGCGACCTCAAGGAGGACCGTGTCGTCGTGGACTTCCTTGACGGTGGCGTACATGCCCCCGATCGTCCGGACGCCGGTGCCGGGCTGCATTTCGTTGCGCATCTGCGCAGCTGCCTGCTGCTTCTTCTTGGCGGAGCGGGTCATCAGGAACATGGCCCCGATGAGCACGATGAAGGGGAGGAGGAAGCCGATATTCACGGGACGAAAATTCCTTCGCACGACCGCGCCGGGGAGCGGCCTGATCTACGGGGGTGGGCACGCCGCTGATAGGGGCGGCATCGGCGGAGTCTAAGCGAGTCCGCATCAATGGAACAACGCCCAGCATCGCACCGTGGTTCCTGGCCGGGCGAACCTGCGCGCCGTCACGCCCTGAACAGGCCCTGTTGTCCGCTGGTGCCAGGGCCCTGCTGCGGCGGTACGAGCCCCAGGTGGGCCCAAGCGGCGGGCGTGGCCACCCGGCCCCTGGGGGTACGGGCCAGCAGGCCCTCCCGTACGAGGAAGGGCTCGGCCACCTCTTCGACGGTCTCCCGCTCCTCCCCCACGGCCACGGCCAGCGTGGACAGCCCCACGGGGCCGCCGCCAAACAGCTTGAGCAGCGCGCCGAGCACGGCCCGGTCGAGGCGGTCGAGGCCCCGGGCGTCAACCTCATACACCTTCAGGGCGGCGGCGGCAATGTCGCGGACGATCACGCCGTCGGCCTTGACCTGGGCGTAGTCACGGACGCGGCGCAGCAGCCGGTTGGCGATCCGGGGCGTCCCGCGGGAGCGTCCGGCGATCTCGGCGGCGCCCTCGACGTCGATCTCGAGGTCGAGGAGGCGGGCGGAGCGGTGGATGACCCGCTCCAGCTCGGCGGGCTCGTAGAACTCCATGTGGCCGGTGAAGCCGAAGCGGTCGCGCAGCGGGGGCGGCAGCAGGCCGGCCCGGGTGGTGGCGCCGACGAGGGTGAACGGGGGGAGTTCGAGCGGGATGGCGGTGGCGCCGGGGCCCTTGCCGACGATGACGTCGACGCGGAAGTCCTCCATGGCCATGTAGAGCATTTCCTCGGCCGGGCGGGACATGCGGTGGATCTCGTCGAGGAAGAGCACCTCACCTTCGTGGAGCGAGGAGAGGATCGCCGCGAGGTCGCCGGCGTGCTGGATGGCGGGGCCGGAGGTGATGCGGATCGGGGCGTTCATCTCGGCCGCGATGATCATCGACAGGGTGGTCTTGCCCAGGCCGGGGGCGCCCGAGAGCAGGACGTGGTCGGCGGTGGCGCCGCGTGCGCGGGCCGCCCGCAGGACCAGGTCGAGCTGCTCGCGGACCTTCTCCTGGCCGACAAATTCGTCGAGATCCTTGGGGCGCAGCGCGGCCTCTACGGCCTGGTCCTCACCGTCGGCGCCGGAGTCGACCAGCCGCTGGTCGGTGTCGGGTCCGGTCTCGTCCCAGTTCATTTACGGATCTCTCGAATCAGCGGGCGCGGTTGAGGGTCTGGAGCGCGGCGCGCAACAGCTGGGGCACCGGGGGCCTACTGCCCCGGGCCAGGGCCTCCTCGGCCTGCGGCGCCACCGCCGCCACGGCCTCGTCCGCCTCGCGCGGGGCGTACCCGAGGCCGATCAGCGCGGCCTGCAGCTGCTCGCTCCACGGGGCGGGTCCGGATGCGGCGGCGCGCTGGGCGCCCACGTGCGCCCCGGTGCCCAGCGGTTCTCCGAGCCGGTCCTTGAGCTCCAGGAGGAGCTTCTGGGCGCCCTTCTTGCCGATGCCGGGGACGGCCATGAGCGCCTTCTCATCACCTGTCGACACCGCGAGGCGCAGGGCGTCCGGCGCGTGCACGGCCAGCATGGCCTGCGCGAGCCGGGGGCCCACGCCGCTGGCGGTCTGGAGCAGCTCGAAGACCTGACGCTCGTCGTCGTCGGCGAAGCCGTACAGGGTCAGCGAGTCCTCGCGTACGACCAGGGAGGTGGCGAGCTTCGCGTCCTGGCCCATCCGCAGGGTGGACAGCGTGTTCGGCGTGCACTGGACGGCCATGCCGACACCGCCGACCTCGATGACCGCGGTGGCCGGGGCGAGTGCGGCGACCGGGCCGCTGACGAACGCGATCATCGGGTGACCTTCCGTACGGGGATGCGGGGCGGGCGGGCCGCTGCGTGCGCCTGCTGAAGCCGGTTGAGTGCGGGGGCACGCCAGATGTGGCAGATGGCGAGCGCGAGGGCGTCCGCCGCGTCGGCGGGCTTGGGCGGGGCGTCGAGCCGGAGCAGCCGGGTGACCATCGCGCCGACCTGATCCTTGTCCGCGCGGCCGCTGCCGGTGACCGCCGCTTTCACCTCGCTCGGCGTGTGCAGGGCGACAGGCAGTCCGCGGCGGGCGGCGCAGAGCATGGCGACCGCGCTGGCCTGCGCTGTGCCCATGACCGTACGCACGTTGTGCTGGCTGAACACCCGCTCCACGGCGACGCATTCGGGCCGGTGTTCGTCGAGCCACTGCTCGATGCCGCGCTCGATGGCGACGAGCCGCTCCCCCAGTTCGGCGTCCGCCGCCGTACGTACGACGCCCACGGCGATCATCTTGAGGGGACGGCCGGCGACACCTTCGACGACGCCGACGCCGCACCGGGTCAGCCCGGGGTCCACGCCCAACACCCGCATCGCGCCCCCTCCCCTCACGCTTTCGGCCATGTGTCCCTGCGTTCCTGCAGGTTAACGGCTGCCACTGACAACGCGCGGACGGGCCGGCGGGAGCGTGTCCCGTCGGCCCGTCCGCGCGTGCAACGCACTGCCGCCGTGCTGATCAGCCGTCAGGCATGACCTCAGGCGTCGACCTTCTCCATGACCTCGTCCGAGACGTCGAAGTTGGCGAAGACGTTCTGCACGTCGTCGCTGTCCTCCAGCGCGTCGATGAGCTTGAAGATCTTCCGGGCGCCTTCCTCGTCGAGCTCGACCTGCATGGTCGGCACGAAGTTGGCGTCCGCCGAGTCGTAGTCGATACCGGCCGCCTGGAGCGCGGTGCGGACCGCGACCAGGTCGGTGGCCTCGCTCATGACCTCGAAGGACTCACCGAGGTCGTTGACCTCCTCGGCGCCGGCCTCCAGGACGGCGTCCAGGACGGTGTCCTCGGACAGCTCGCCCTTCGGGACGATCACCACGCCCTTGCGGTTGAACAGGTACGAGACCGACCCTGGGTCGGCCATCGAGCCGCCGTTGCGGGTCATGGCGACACGCACGTCGGAAGCGGCGCGGTTGCGGTTGTCGGTGAGGCACTCGATGAGTACCGCGACACCGTTCGGGCCGTACCCTTCGTACATGATCGTCTGGTAGTCGACGCCGCCCGCCTCAAGACCGCCGCCGCGCTTGACCGCGGAGTCGATGTTCTTGTTGGGGACGGAGCTCTTCTTCGCCTTCTGCACGGCGTCGACGAGCGTCGGGTTGCCTTCGGGGTCGACGCCGCCGGTGCGGGCCGCGACCTCGATGTTCTTGATCAGCTTCGCGAAGAGCTTGCCGCGCTTGGCATCGATCACGGCCTTCTTGTGCTTCGTCGTAGCCCATTTAGAGTGGCCGGACATCCGCCTGTCTCCTTCGCGTCACCAATACTGCTGCGTTCGGCAGAGATCCTACCGGGATCCCCTCAGCGTACGGCGCGCACCATGGCGGTAAACAGCTCGTGCACACGGTGGTCGCCGGTCAGTTCCGGGTGGAACGACGTGGCGAGGACGTTGCCCTGGCGCACGGCGACGATGTGGCCACCGTGCTCGGCGAGCACCTCGACCTGAGCGCCGACCGACTCCACCCACGGTGCGCGGATGAAGACGCCCTCGACCGGGCCGCCCTCGACGCCCTGGACCGCGACCGCGGCCTCGAACGACTCGTTCTGCCGTCCGAACGCGTTGCGGCGCACGATCATGTCGATGCCGCCGAGCGTCTCCTGGCCGGAACGCGGGTCCAGGATCTTGTCGGCCAGCATGATCAGGCCGGCACAGGTCCCGTACACGGGCATACCGCCCTTGATGTACTCGCGCAGGGGCTCCAGCATGCCGAACAGCTCGGCCAGCTTGGACATCGTGGTGGACTCGCCACCGGGGATGACCAGGCCGTCGACCTCGGCGAGCTCCTCGGGGCGCCGGACCGGCCTGGCCGTGGCGTCGGCCACGGCCAGGGCGACCAGGTGCTCCCGTACGTCGCCCTGGAGCGCCAGGACTCCGATCACAGGATTGCTCATCGAATTACCAGCCGCGGTTGGCGTAGCGCTCGGACTCGGGGAGGGTGTCGCAGTTGATGCCCACCATGGCCTCGCCCAGGTTGCGGGAGGCGTCCGCGATGATCTTCGGGTCGTCGTAGAAGGTGGTGGCCTTCACAATCGCGGCGGCGCGCGCGGCGGGGTCGCCGGACTTGAAGATGCCGGAGCCGACGAAGACACCCTCGGCGCCGAGCTGGCGCATCAGCGCGGCGTCGGCGGGGGTGGCGACGCCGCCGGCGGAGAACAGGACCACCGGCAGCTTGCCGAGCTCGGCGACCTCCTTGACGATCTCGTACGGGGCGCGCAGCTCCTTGGCGGCGGCGTACAGCTCGTTGTTGTCGTAGCCACGCAGCCGGGCGATCTCGTTCTTGATCTGGCGCAGGTGACGCACGGCCTCGACGACGTTGCCGGTGCCGGCCTCGCCCTTCGAGCGGATCATGGCCGCGCCCTCGGCGATGCGGCGCAGGGCCTCACCCAGGTTGGTGGCGCCGCACACGAACGGGGTGGTGAACGCCCACTTGTCCGAGTGGTTGACCTCGTCGGCCGGGGTCAGGACCTCGGACTCGTCGATGTAGTCGACGCCGAGGGACTGGAGCACCTGGGCCTCGACGAAGTGGCCGATGCGGGACTTGGCCATGACGGGGATGGACACGGCCTCGATGATCTCTTCGATCATGTTCGGGTCGGACATCCGGGCCACGCCGCCGTCCTTGCGGATGTCGGCGGGCACGCGCTCCAGCGCCATGACCGCCACGGCGCCGGCGTCCTCGGCGATCTTCGCCTGCTCCGCGTTGACGACGTCCATGATGACGCCGCCCTTGAGCTGCTCGGCCATGCCGCGCTTCACGCGGGCGGTGCCGGTCTCGGGGGCCTGGGGGGTGTGGGTGCTGGACACGGATGGACCTCACTCGGTGAAAGAAGGCTCTTGCCTCACTGAGGGAACCCTCCACGACCAGTCCACTGCAAGGGCCAATGGGTAGCCGGTGGATCGTTTTACTGGCTACCGGGTCGGTCCGCCAGGGCTACCGGGGGTGAGTCGTCCATCTCGAACGCGAGCGGGAACGGGGCGTGGCCGGCCAGCCGGAACCAGCGGACCTTGCGGTGGCGGCGCAGGGCGCGGGCCGCTCGTACCGAGTCGTTGTGGAAGCGCCGGGCCATCGGGACGCGGCGTACGGCCGCCGCGAGCTCGCCGGCGGCGTCCTCGCCGCCTGGCGCCTCCTTCACGGCGTCCACCTGCGCCACCTCCCCGAAGACGGCCCGCAGCGCCTGGCTGAGCTCGCTCTCGGCGACCTCGCGGTGGTCCTCCTCGGCCTGACGGGCGGCGTGCGCGGCCTGGTACAGCACGATGGAGGCGGCGGGGTCGAGGACGTTGGAGGTGGCCAGTTCCTGGGTGACCGAGGCGCGACGCAGCAACTGGGCGTCGAGCGCGGCGCGGGAGGCGTCGATACGGGCGTGCAGTCGGTCGAGCCGGCCGGCGGTCCAGCTGAGGTACAGCCCGATCGCTAGGAGGGCGACGACGATCCAGATGAGGGTTGCGGTCACGAACGCCAAGGCTACCGGGGGCCGGCCTTGGCCTTGGGCGGCCGGCTGCGGGGCGGTGGGGCCGGTGGGGGTGCGGTGGGGGTGTCGGGCGCGGCGTGGGTGCGGCCGGAGCCGGTGGGGGTGCCGGGGGCGGGCCGCTACGGGGGCGGCATTCGGGACTGCATGATTTGCGGCCCGGTGCGCGATAGGGGCCGGGCCGTAAGGCGCGACTCGGGGGCATGGAATATGACGGCCACGCCGAGCCCACAAATCACGCTCTACGTCCCGAACACCACCCCCTTAAGCGCCCCACCCCCTCACGCCGGTGGACACGTGCGGGCCACGGAGCTGCCCGGGGAGGGGTGCAACTCGCCAGTGAGCACTGGTACCGCGGGGTGGCGTGTGCGCGAATGGCGGAGGGCGGCAGTCCCCCTCCCGTAGGAATCCCACACCTGATGGCCACACCGGGCCGGTACCAAACCCCGGTCAGTCGCGGGCCAGGCCGAACCGTGCTCGTAGTCCCGTGCGTTCGTCGGTGTCGACGGACGCCGCCCCGTCCGTCACCGTCTCGTACACCGACAGGATGTCCGCCGCCACCGTCGACCAGTCGAAGCGCCGCACATGCGCCGCCCCTCGCTCCCGCAGCTCCGCCAGCCGCTCCGGGGCCGCCAGCAGCCGGACCGCCGCCGAGGCCAGCGCGTCCGCGTCCTCGTTGGCGAAGAGCTCGCCCGCCGCCCCCTGGTCCAGCACCTGCGCGAACGCGTCCAGGTCGCTGGCCAACACGGCCGCGCCCGCCGACATCGCCTCGACCAGGACGATGCCGAAGCTCTCGCCGCCGGTGTTCGGGGCGACGTACAGGTCGACGCTGCGCAGCAGCCGCGCCTTGTCCTCGTCGCTGACCATGCCGAGGAACTCGACCCGCCCCCGCATCCCCTCGGGGAGAGAGGCCACCGCCTCGTCCTCGTCGCCGCGCCCCGCGACGAGCAGCCGCGTACCCGGCCGGTCGGCCAGGATCTTCGGCAGGGCCCGCATCAGGACGGGCAGGCCCTTGCGCGGCTCGTCGATGCGGCCGATGAAGCCGATGGTCTGCCCCTGCCAGTCGGGCCTGGGCTCGGCCTTGGCGAAGAAGTCGACGTCGACGCCGTTGGGGATGACGACCGCGTCCCCGCCGAGGTGTTCGACCAGGGTGCGCCGCGCGTACTCGCTGACCGCGATGCGCGCGCTGATCTTCTCCAGCGCGGGCTGCAGGATCGGGTAGGCCGCGATCATCGCCCGCGACTTCGGGTTGGAGGTGTGGAAGGTGGCGACGATGGGCCCCTGCGCGGCCCAGCAGGTGAGCAGCCCGAGCGACGGCGAGGTCGGCTCGTGGATGTGGATCACGTCGAACGCGGCGTCGTGCAGCCACCGGCGGACCCGCGCGGCGGACAGGAACCCGAAGTTGAGCCGCGCGACGGAACCGTTGTAAGGGACGGGAACCGCCCGCCCCGCGGACACGACGTACGGCGGCAGCGGCGTCTCGTCGTCGGCGGGTGCCAGGACCGAGACGTCGTGGCCGAGCCCGATCAGGTGCTCCGCGAGGTCGCGGATGTGGAACTGAACGCCCCCTGGCACGTCCCACGAGTAGGGGCAGACGATGCCGATCTTCACGGGGACTCCTGCCGCAGCTCCAGGTCGTCGAGCCATAGTCGTTGCAGCATGTGCCAGTCCTCGGGGTGGTCGGCGATGCCGGTGGCGAAGGCGTCGGCCATCGCCTGCGTCATGGCCGCCGTCTTCTCGGGCCGCGTGCCGGTCTCAGGTACGTCGACGGGTGCGTGGACCCGGCCGTGCATGACGGGGCCCTCGTACCAGAGGGTCACCGGAAGCAGCAGCGCCCCGGTCTGCTGGGCGAGCAGCGCGGGCCCGGCGGGCATCCGCGCGGTGGCGCCGAAGAATTTCACCTCGGTGCCGGAGGCGGACAGATCGCGGTCGGCGACCAGGCATACGAGGCCGCCGTTGCGCAGCCGTCGCGCCAGGGTCCCGAAGGCGGAGCCGCCCGAGTGCGGCAGGACCTCCATACCGAGGCTCTCACGGTAGGCGACGAACCGGTCGTACAGCGACTCCGGCTTGAGCCGCTCGGCGACAGTGGTGAAGGGAACGCCGAGCTGGGTGGTGCCCCAGGCGCCGGCGAGGTCCCAGTTGCCGAGGTGCGGGAGCGCGACAACGACGCCGCGCCCCGCGGCCAGTGCGTCGGTGATGCGGTCGGAGTCGTGGATGCGGACGCCGGACGCGATCCGCGCCGGGCTCCACGTGGGGAGCCGGAAGGACTCCATCCAGTAGCGCATGTACGAGCGCATGCCGGCTTTGGACAGCGCGGCGAGCCGCTCGGGGGACGCGTCCGGGACCACCCGGGCGAGGTTGGACTCCAGTCGCAGCACGCTCTTGCCGCGCCGCTTCCACACCGTGTCGGCGAGCGTGCGGCCGAGGGCGACGGACACCGGCTCGGGGAGCTTCTTGACGGTTCCCCAGCCGAGTCCGTAGAGCGCGTCGGTCAGCCGGTCCTGGGCGCCGCTCATGAGGCCGCCTCGGTCCCGGGCGCGGCGGCGTCCGCCTCGGCCGATTCGCGGCGCACGGTCACGACGCGCTGCCCGAGCGTCACCAGGCTGCCTGCGGCGACGATCCACAGGGCGACGGGCAGCAGTACGTCGATGCCGGGCACCCCGAACTTGTGCAGACCTGCGAGGCCGGCGGCCACGAGCGTGATGACGAGCCGTTCGGCGCGCTCCACCAGGCCGTTGACCGCGACGGGCAGACCGATGGATTCGCCGCGCGCCTTGGTGTAGGAGACGACCTGGCCGCTGGCGAGGCAGAAGATGGCGACCGCGCACAGCACGTTGTCGTTGCCGCCGCCGGCGTACCAGAGGGCAATGCCGGCGAAGATCGCCGAGTCGGCGACCCGGTCGAGCGTCGAGTCGAGGAAGGCGCCCCAGCGGCTGGAGACCCCCGCCTGGCGCGCCATGTTGCCGTCGACGAGGTCGGAGAAGACGAACAGGGTGATGACGATCGTGCCCCAGAAGAACTCTCCCCGGGGGAAGAAGACCAGCGCTCCCGCCATCACTCCGGCCGTACCGATGAGCGTCACCGCGTCCGGGCTCACCCCACAGCGGAGCAAGAACGAGGCGAACGGTGTGAGGACACGCGTAAAGAATGCACGCGCGTACTTGTTCAGCATGGCCTTCCCGACGGTCGGTGGCCGCATGGCCCCTTGTGGCCACCGGCTGGCCCATCGTAGCCAGGGCGGGGCCCTCGCTGTGCCGGGGCACCGGCAGAGCCCACGGGTGCGTGCGGTGCCCGCCGCCCGCCCGTCGGCCCTGCCGGTGCGGTACGACGTATGGACGCGCCGTGACGTGAGTGGAAAGCTCGAATGACCGCGGGCGACACCGGTGCCGCCTCGCCACTGCGACTCCCCTGCGTCCGCGCCGCCACTCCTTCACTGCGTACGGCCCCTCTCTCTCCTCTACCTGGGAGGCACGGATCATGGGAGCCAAGACACACGCACACCCCGGAGCCGCCGGCAGGGCGCTCACGGCCGACCGGCCCTCGTCCGTCAGGAACGTTGTGCTGGTCGGCCACAGCGGATCGGGAAAGACCACCCTGGCCGAGGCCCTCGCACTGGCGTCGGGAGCGCTCAACCGGGCGGGCCGCGTCGAGGACGGTGCGACTGTCTCCGACTACGACGAGATCGAACACCGCCAGCACCGCTCGGTGCAGCTGGCCCTGGTCCCCGTGGCCTGGGACGGCGTGAAGATCAATCTGCTTGACACTCCCGGTTACGCCGATTTCGTCGGCGAGCTGCGGGCCGGTCTGCGGGCGGCGGACGCGGCCCTGTTCGTCGTCTCGGCGTCGGACGGCGTGGACGGCGCGACGCGGATGCTGTGGGAGGAGTGCGCGGCGGTCGGTATGCCGCGGGCGATCGTCCTCACGCACCTGGAGGCGGCCAGGTCCGACTTCGACGGCATGACCCGCCTGTGCGCGCAGGCCTTCGGCGGTGACGACCCGGACGCCGTGCTGCCGCTGTATCTGCCGTTGTACGGGCCCCAGGGAAGCGATGGGCACGCCCAGGTCGAGGGGCTCGTCGGCCTGCTGTCGCAGCGGATCTTCGACTATGGATCCGGTGAGCGGCGGGAGCGCGCCCCGCAGGGCGAGCAGCTGCCGAGGATGGCGGCGGCCCGCGACCGGCTGATCGAGGGGATCATCGCCGAGAGCGAGGACGAGACCCTCATGGACCGCTATCTGGGAGGCGAGGAGATCGACGTCAAGACCCTCGTCGACGACCTGGAGCGGGCTGTCGCGCGCGGGACGTTCCATCCGGTGCTCGCCGCCGCGCCGGCCGGCGAGGGCGCCCGGCAGGGCATCGGCACCATCGAGCTGCTGGAGCTGATCACGGGCGGATTCCCGACGCCGGGCGAGCGCGAAGCGCCGGCCGTCACCACGCCGGACGGCGGGCCGCGACCGGCGATCACCTGTGATCCGGCGGGGCCGCTGGTCGCCGAGGTGGTCAAGACGGCGTCCGATCCGTACGTCGGACGGGTCAGCCTGGTGCGGGTGTTCTCCGGCACGCTGCGGCCCGACGAGACGGTGCATGTGTCGGGGCACGGCCTGAAGAACCGGGGGCGCGACGTGCTGGAGCTGCACGAGCTGGACGAGCGGATCGGCGCCCTGTCGTCCCCGTTCGGCAAGCAGCAGCGCATCCTCGCGCAGTGCATCGCGGGCGACATCGCGTGCGTCGCGAAGCTGATGCACGCCGAGACCGGCGACACCCTGTCGGCCAAGGACGATCCGCTGCTGATGGAGCCCTGGACGATGCCGGACCCGTTGCTGCCGCTGGCGATCCGGGCGCACAGCAAGGCGGACGAGGACAAGCTCGCGCAGGGGCTTTCGCGGCTGGTCGCAGAGGACCCGACGATGCGTCTGGAGCAGAACCGGGACACCCGTCAGCTGGTGCTGTGGTGTCTGGGCGAGGCGCATCGCGACGTGGCACTGGAGCGCCTGCGCAGCCGGTACGGCGTACAGGTGGACGTAGTGGCCCACAAAGTGGCGCTGCGCGAGACGTTCGGCGCGAGGGCGGCGGGCCGGGGCCGGCACGTGAAGCAGTCCGGTGGCCACGGCCAGTACGCGATCTGTGAGATCGAGGTGGAGCCGCTGCCGCCGGGGAGCGGCATCGAGTTCGTCGACAAGGTGGTGGGAGGCGCGGTACCACGCCAGTTCGTCGGGTCGGTGGAGGAGGGCGTACGCGCGCAGGCCGGGCGCGGGGTCGCCGCCGGCTACCCGCTGGTGGACGTACGCGTCACGCTGCTCGACGGGAAGGCGCACTCCGTCGACTCGTCCGACGCCGCGTTCCAGACGGCCGGCGCACTGGCGATGCGCGAGGCGGCCGCCGAGGCGACGATTCTTCTGCTGGAGCCGGTCGCCGAGGTGGTGGTGCTGGTGCCGGACCACTATGTCGGGCCGGTGATGAGCGATCTGTCGGGACGGCGGGGCCGGGTCGTCGGGACGGAACAGGCCGGGCAGGGGCGCACGGTGGTGCGGGCCGAAGTCCCCGAGATCGAGATCGGGCGGTACGCCGTCGACCTCAGGTCGGTCTCACACGGCACCGGACGGTTCAGCCGTTCGTACGCCCGCCATGAGCCGATGCCACCGCAACTCGCGGGAAAGGTCCGCGAAAGCGCCTGATGGAAGCAGAGTTGGCGGCGCCGTGCCCCAAGTGTGTGGTCGCGGACGGCATTTCGCTGCGCCTCAACGGGCAGTGATCCCCCTGGACACCTGGATACGCTGGGGCAGCCCCGCAGGTGTGCGGGGCGGGCCGGCAGGGAAAGGGCCGCACGGGCGGATCTCGTGCGGCGATGGGGGGCAGCAGTGGCGGACAACGGATTCGACTTCTCACCAGGGGCGCAGGTTCCGCTCCAGGGTTCCGCCGGGCAGACCGCGGCGACGCAGGCGCTCGCGTCGGCAGCGTACCGCGACAGCCCGGTGGTCCAGCTGCTCGACGCCAACAGCGAGTGGCACAAGTCCGAGGTGAAGAAGGGCAAGTTCTCCCTGCTGGAGCCGAACCTGGGCGAGGCGTTCTCCCGCGCCGTGCAGGTGCGCTTGCTCGGCGGCGGCCGCAAGGCGCTCATCCAGTCCTTCGGCACCGAGCCGCAGACCGTCGTCGAACACTGCCTCGCAGCGACCCGTATCCGCAAGGAGCGGGACACCAGACTCACCGGCGTCATGACCCTGTTCGGCCTGGTCTTCCTGCCGGGGATGCTGATCTGGCTGGGCCTGTTCCAGCTCCGGCGTACGCTCGCGGGCGCCCAGAACAAGCGGACGAGCGCGCTGGCGACGACGGCCCTGGTCGCCCTCGCCGGGATCGCGGTGATCGCGGTGATCATGCTGCCGTTCGGCGGCTTCTGGGCCGTTTACCTGCGGGCGATGCTCGTCGCCCCGATCATCGGCTGGCTGTGGGCCAAGAGGATCAGTGAGGCCACCGCCAGGGACATGCGGACCCGCTGGGAGAGTCTGCTGGCGGGCGGCGGCGTGGGCGCCAAGGTCCCCGAGGCGGTTCCGCGCGACCCCAACGAGTCGGCGGCCGAGCAGCTGCGCCAGTCGCTCGCCCGACTCACGGCCGAGCAGCACAGCAACGCGGTCTTCTACGCGGGCCCCAAGGGAATACTGGGCATGGGCACCCGCTGGGGCAGCTGGCAGCTCGCCGAGGAGCTGATCCCGAAGGATTCCGGCAAGGAGATCCACGGGTTCCGCAGCTGGGACGTCATACGGTCCATCCACGACCAGCTGCGCATGCTGGAGCGCGGCCCGCTGCACACCGGTGGTTTCCCCAAGCCGTCCGTGCGGCACTGGATCGTCGCCCCGGTCGGAGAGAACGCGGCGGAGGTGACCAGGCCCGAGGGCCAGGACGTGGACGCCTTCCAGATCAAGGGCCACGAGATACAGCGCATCTGCAACGAGCAGCAGTTCGGCGCCGGAAACCGCCACTATCTGGGCGTGCAGTTCACCCTGTGGGACGGTCAGCTGATCATCACCATGCTGATCACCGTCACCGTGCTGCACGAGACCCTGCGCATTGAGGTGACCGGCCATGCCCTGGGGCCGGTCCACTCCCTCTTCACCACCAAGCCGCAGCCCAAGACGGTGACGGTCGGCAAGGCCTTCAAGTTCTGGGAGACCGTCGACAAGAACCTGCCGCTCGTCGACGCCAACGAGGTGGTGCGCCTGGCCGTACGGGCCCCCATGACCTGGTTCCCGCCGGTCCTGGACTACTTCGGCGGCAAGCTCGTGCTGCCCGAACCGTTCGGTCTGCGGCACGCCTGGGCCGACAAGCCCTGGCGGCACCGCTTCATGGCCGACGACGCGATGCGCGCCGCCACACCCGTACTGCGCGTGGTGCACGCGGCGGCGATCCGTGTGCTCGACGACCACGGCGTCGACACGGAGCGCTTCACGAACCGGTCCCTGATCGTCAGCGGCCTGATTCAGGACCCGGCACCGAGGCAGGCCGACCTGTACGACGCGTAGGGGGCTGCACGACGCGTAGGGGGTGTACGACGGATCAGGCGGTCGGCCAGACGTCGGCAAGCATCTTGCGGGTGTCCCCCAGCAGCTGCGGCAGCACCTTGGTGTGCCCCACGACCGGCATGAAGTTGGTGTCCCCGCCCCAGCGGGGCACCAGGTGCTGATGCAGATGCGCGGCGATCCCCGCCCCCGCGACCGCGCCCTGGTTCATCCCGATGTTGAACCCCTGCGCCCCGGACGCCGTGCGCAGCGCCGTCATCGCACGTTTGGTGAAGACGGCGAGCTCGGCGGTCTCGGCGGCGTCCAGGTCCGTGTAGTCGGCGACGTGCCGGTAGGGGACGACCATGAGGTGCCCGCCGTTGTACGGGTACAGATTCAGCACCGCGTACACCTGCTCGCCGCGCGCGATGACGAGCCCGTCCTCGTCGGACTTCGCCGGAATCGAACAGAAAGGACAGCCGTCCTCCGCGCCCGGACCGGTCGGCTTGTTCTCACCCTGGATGTACGCCATCCGGTGGGGTGTCCACAGGCGCTGGAACGCGTCCGGCGTCCCGACTCCGATCTGCTGCTCCGGCTCAATCGTCATGGTGTGCAGCATATGACTTGCCCCCCGCCGGACGTGTCGCCGGGGCGCGTCCCGCGAAGGCCCGGCCATGCTGGGGCAATGTGCGCTGATCAGGACAGTCCGCTGCGCCGCTGGGAGCGGCGGAGCCAGCTCCCGCTCGCCGTCGCGTCGCTGCTCTTCCTCGCCTCGTACGCGGTCCGGGTGCTGGCCCACGGTCTGCCGCAGAGCTGGCGGGACGTGTGCGTGGCGGTGACCGCACTCACCTGGGCGGCCTTCGGCGCGGACTATCTGGTGCGGTGGCGGCTGACCGGACGGCGACTGGGCTTCGTCCGTACGCACTGGCTGGACACCCTGGTCCTGCTGCTGCCGCTGCTGCGCCCGCTGCGGGTGGTGCAGGTCTACGCGGCGGTGCAGCGCAGACAGGGCCGGCCCCGGCTGACCCTGCACGCACGCGTGATCACGTACGCCGGCCTGACGGCACTGCTGCTGGGCTTCGCGGGCGCCCTCGCGGTCTACCAGCAGGAACACGCGGCTCCCGGCGCCACGATCCGTACCTTCGGGGACTCCGTGTGGTGGACCTGCTCGACGCTGGCGACGGTGGGGTACGGCGATGTGACGCCGGTGACCTGGCGTGGGCGGGTGATCGCGGTGGGCCTGATGGGATGCGGGCTGGCGCTGCTGGGCGCGGTGACGGGCTCGTTCTCATCCTGGCTGATCCAGAAGTTCGCGCGGGAGGACGAAAAGCCCCCGGGGAGCTGATGCTCCCCGGGGGCCGACCCCCGCTTGCGCGGGGAGCAGGGCACCTTTTGCTTCTGTGCTTCCGCATCGGTACACCCCCGCTTATGCGGGGAACAGGCCTCACACCTGGACGCGACGCTCCACCACGTCAACGAGTTTCGCCAGCGCCTGGTCACGCGGCACGCCGTTCTCCTGCGAGCCGTCCCGGTAGCGGAACGAGACAGTGCCGGCGCTCATGTCCTCGTCACCAACGATGATCATGAACGGGACTTTCTGCTTCTGCTGGGTCCTGATTTTCTTCTGCATCCGGTCCGAGGACGCATCCACCTCGACCCGCAGCCCCTTCTTCTTCGCCTCCGCGGCGAATTCCTGGAGGTACGGGATGTGGGCGTCACCGATCGGGATGCCCACCGCCTGGACGGGGGCCAGCCACGCCGGGAAGGCGCCCGCGTAGTGCTCCAGGAGCACCGCGAAGAAGCGCTCAATGCTGCCGAACAGCGCACGGTGGATCATGACCGGGCGCTGCTTGGTTCCGTCCGGGCCGGTGTACTCCAGGTCGAAACGCTCCGGCAGGTTGAAGTCAAGCTGCACGGTCGACATCTGCCAGGTTCGGCCAATCGCGTCTTTGCACTGGACCGAGATCTTCGGGCCGTAGAACGCGGCGCCGCCCGGGTCCGGGACCAGCGGGAGGCCCTGCTTCTCGGCGACCTGGCGCAGGGTCTCGGTGGCCTCTTCCCAGATCTCGTCGGAGCCGACGAACTTCTCCGGGTCTTTGGTGGACAGCTCCAGGTAGAAGTCGGTCAGACCGTAGTCACGCAGCAGCCCGAGGACGAAGGTGAGCGTCCTGTCGAGCTCCTCCGCCATCTGCTCCTTGGTGCAGTAGATGTGCGCGTCGTCCTGGGTGAAGCCGCGGGCACGGGTCAGGCCGTGCACGACACCCGACTTCTCGTACCGGTACACGGTCCCGAACTCGAAGAGACGCAGCGGCAGTTCACGGTAGGACCGGCCCCGCGCATCGAAGATCAGGTTGTGCATCGGGCAGTTCATGGGCTTCAGGTAGTAGTCCGTGCCCTCGTCGAGCTGCATGGGCGGGTACATGCCGTCGGCGTACCAGTCCAGGTGCCCGGAGGTCTCGAAGAGCTTCCCCTTGGTGGCGTGCGGGGTGTAGACGAACTCGTACCCCTCCTCCTCGTGCCGGCGGCGCGAGTAGTCCTCCATCACCCGGCGGATGATGCCGCCCTTGGGGTGGAAGACCGCGAGGCCCGAGCCGATCTGCTCCGGGATCGAGAAGAGGTCGAGCTCGTTGCCGAGCCGGCGGTGGTCGCGCTTCTCGGCCTCGGCGAGGAACTCCAGGTGCGCCTTCAGCTCGTCCTTCGACGGCCACGCGGTGCCGTAGATGCGCTGCAGCTGCTTGTTCTTCTCGCTGCCCCGCCAGTACGCGGAAGCATTCCGCATCAGCTTGAACGCCGGGATGTTCCGGGTGGTCGGCAGGTGCGGACCACGGCAGAGGTCCTTCCAGCACAGGTCGCCGGTCTTGGCGTCGAGGTTGTCGTAGATGGTCAGCTCGCCGCCGCCCACCTCGACACTCGCGCCGTCGTCGGAGGACGCGGAACCCTTGATGCCGATGAGCTCCAGCTTGTACGGCTCGTCCGCCAGCTCCTCGCGCGCGGCCTCGTCGGTGACAACGCGGCGGGAGAAGCGCTGCCCGCGCTTCTGGATCTCCTGCATCCGCTTCTCGATGGCCTTGAGGTCCTCGGGGGTGAACGGCCTCTCGACGTCGAAGTCGTAGTAGAAGCCGTCCTTGACCGGCGGGCCGATACCGAGCTTGGCGTCGGGGAAGAGCTGCTGCACGGCCTGTGCCATGACGTGCGCGGCGGAGTGGCGCAGGATGTTCAGGCCGTCCTCGGAGGACATCTCGACCGGCTCGACCTCCTCGCCGTCGGCGAGGACATACGCCAGGTCCTTCAGCTCACCGGCCACGCGCGCGGCCACGACGGTGCGCTCGCCGGGGAAGAGCTCGGCCGCCGTAGTGCCCGTGGTCACCACGCGCTCTTCCCGCTCGGAATCGCGTTGGATGAACACACGGACGTCTGACACCGGTCACTCCTGACTGAAGGGAAGCACGGCATTCCTGGTGCACGTGCACGAGGAATCGTACCGAGCCCCGGGGTCACATCGCGAAACGGTTAGTCGCCGCCGCACGCCTCCTCGAAGAAGTCCAAGTTCTCCTGCAGCGACTTCATGAGCCGGTCCCGCTCCGCGTCGTCCACCTGCACCGGCACCACGCTGTTCGCCCCGGTCAGCCGTCGGAAGCCGCCCCGGCTCTCCAGCTGCCCGTGCACCCTGATCGGCAGGCCGACCAGGTGGGCGTGCCCGGCGATCCGGTACGCCTCCTCGTCGAGCACCATCCGTATGTGCGCCACCTCGGCGCCCGCCAGGACGCGCAGCCGGACCGTACCGGGCCCGCGTGGCCCCGAGCGCCGCATGCGTACCACCGCACCCGTGACCCGTACCGCGACGGACGGCTCGTCGAGGAGGTAGCGGGCGGCCGCTTCCCGCAGCGCCGGCAGGTCGCCAGGGGAGAACTCCACCGCCTCGGGGTGGGCCGCGCATCCCGAGGGAACGCCCGCGGCCGGTGACCACTCCAGTCCGACGCGGGCGCCCTCGGAGCCGTGCACCAGCGCGATCACGGCGTCCGTCAGCTCGCGGCTGACGCCCGCCTCGACGGCGGCGTCGAAGGCCTCCATGCCGCCGGTGGCCCGCTGGTAGTCGGCTGCCTCGCGGGCGGCGTGCAGCGCGTGGTGCAGGCGTACCACCGCCTCGCGGCCGCCCTCCACCGGCACGAACGCGGTCAGCGCGCGCCCCCCGGGGAGGGGCCCCACCAGCACGCCCTCCAGTGATGCCTGCGCCTGCCGCCGGTGCCGCGCGCCGTAGTAGCCGGCGCGCCCGCGGGCGGCGAGCGCCGCGGCCAGCAGCATCTGGCGCGCGGCGGAGCGCAGCTTGTCCTGCGCGGGCCACGGGGCGGTGCCGGACGGGCCGTCGGGTACGTCGCGCCACCAGCGGATCTCGTCGCTGGGTACGACCAGCGAGACGAGCACCTCGCGGGCGGACGGCGCCGGACAACGGGCGAGGGCGGTCAGGGCCTCGCCGAGCAGGTCATCGCTGTCCGGGAACGCCCTGCTCTCCGGTACGAGCAGGCTCGTACCGGCGCCGGAGGGCCCGGGCGGCGTCCAGCGCGCGTACCGGCCGGCCGCTCCGCCGTGGCGCCGCCAGCCGTGCCGGTGGAGCAGCACGCCGAGCACCGCGGGGTCGACGTGGGCCGGGTCGGGGCCCCCGCCGGCGTCCCAGATACCCGGAACGTCCGTCGGGTGTGGTCGCATTGGCTCGTCGATCGGCCGGTGGTGCATCAGGGTCTCCCTCCCACACCGACCCGGGTCATGATCTCGCACAACGCCCGGTCGTCGAATATCCGCGAGGTCGGGATCCGCACGGTGGTCCTGCGCCTGCCCGTCACCGGGTGTCCGGCCAGGTTGGTCCAGTAGCAGCAGTGCCGCAGGTCGAGGCTGTCGTGGCCGGCGCGCAGCCAGTCGTCCTGGGTCCGCGGTACAAGCATCACGACCAGGATCTTGTGCACCGAGACCGGGCTGCGGGCGAGCTTCTCCAGATGCGGGTTGTCGAGTGTGAAGGAGAAGGAGGCCCCCGGCGGGCGGGGCGGGATCTGGTACGTGCACTTGAGCTGCACCTTGATGGTGACTTCGTCGTCGACGGTGTGCCCGGGAGCGCTGTGGCTCACGTGCCAGTCGATGCCGTTGTCCGGGAACGGCTGAGACAGAGAGCATCCAGCGGCAGCCGCGACCGCGTGGAGGTAGCCCACCTGAAGAGTCTCCATGCAGGCGGTGGTGGCGAGTCCGCCGCGCAGCGGTGGGATCCGCTCGGGCAGCAGCCCGCCCGGTTCGGGCTGCGTGAGCGCCATGGCTGACGTGTGCCTTCCGGGCTGTGCCGATCATGCTGTGCTGATTCGTGCGGTGGTGATTCGTGCGGTGGTGATTCATGCGGTGCGACCATTTCGGCCGCGACGAACCGTCAACTGCGCGCTCCGTCACCTGTGTTGTTTCCGCTCCGCCTCGGCCGCAAACAGCGGCGTACCGAACAAACGACCCGGGTATCACCGTTTCGGGCAGGGGGACGCACGCCATCTGCCAAGGCAGCAGAAGGAGTTCGGACATGACGTGCTGGTATGAGGGACCTCTGGCCGCGTTCGACACCGAGACGACGGGCGTGGATGTGGAGGAGGACCGCATCGTCTCCGCCGCCCTGGTCGTGCAGGACACCCCGGCGGCTCGGGCGCGGGTGACGCGCTGGCTGGTCAATCCGGGGATCGCGGTGCCCGCCGGGGCGACCGAGATACATGGGCTGACGGACGAACACCTCCAGTGCAACGGCCGCTGGCCCTCGCCCGTCATGGAGGAGATAGCAAAGGCGCTCGCCGAGCAGACCATCGCGCGGCGGCCGTTGGTGGTGATGAACGCACCTTTCGACCTGACCCTGCTGGACCGCGAACTGAAACGGCACCGGGCGTCTTCGCTGGCACGCTATCTGGACAGCCGTCCGCTGTGCGTGCTGGATCCGCGCGTACTGGACAAGCACCTGGACCGGTACCGCAAGGGCCGCCGCACCCTCACCGACCTCTGCGCGCACTACGAGGTGGAGCTGGACGGCGCCCATGACGCGGCGGCCGACGCGACGGCGTCGCTGGAGCTCGTACGCGCGGTGGGCAGGCGATTCGCAGGGCGTCTGGACCGGCTCTCCCCGGCCGAACTGCACACCCTCCAGGCGGTGTGGCACGCGGCGCAGGCGCGGGGCCTCCAGGCGTGGTTCGCCCGCAACGGGACGCCGGAGGCGGTCAATCCGGCGTGGCCGCTGCGCCCCGAGCTGCGTGCCGCCGCCTGACAGGGCCTCATGCCGAGGGCATGAAAAAAGCCGGTCCGTCTGCGGCGGACCGGCCTTCCCGGTGGGCGATACTGGTTTCGAACCAGTGACCTCTTCGGTGTGAACGAAGCGCTCTCCCACTGAGCTAATCGCCCGGGAACGGACTGAACCATACAGCCCCGCGCGGTTCGTTCAAACCACGCACCGCCGGGGGCGACGGCGGACCGGGGCGTACTCAACGCGGATCTGAGTATCCGCACCCATGCACCCCGGTGCGGCGGGGGCCACACTTCGGAGTCATGGAGAATGCGCCACCGCCCGCCGAGGAACTGCTGATCCTCGACCGCGAACTGCGTCACATCGAAGCCCGTCGCGCCCAGTTGCTGGCTCGCCGCGCCTGGCTGCTCGCCGTCGTCCAGCAGTCCGCCGCACCCCGGAGCCCCTTCACGCCGCCCACCGGCGCCTTCGGCCCGCCGCCGCTCCACGCGCCGAAGGACACCACCCCGCGCAGCGTCCAGAACGTACTGCTGACGCTCGGTGGCGCGCTGCTGACGATCGCCGCCGTCGCCTTCACCCTGGTCAGCTGGGGGCAGCTGGGCATCGGTGGCCGCTCGGCGGTGCTCGCCGCAGTGACCGCCCTGGCGCTGACCGCGCCCGCCCTCCTGCTGCGCCGCAGGCTCGTGTCGACCGCCGAGGCGGTGGCCGCCATCGGCCTCGCCCTCACGGTGCTCGACGCGTACGCCCTGCACCGGTTCGCGGCGCCGGACACGGACGGCCTGGCGTACACGGCCGTCAGCGCGGCCGCACTGACGGCGCTCTGGACGGCGTACGGTCTGGGGCTCCGCCCGCTGCGCATCCCGCTGCCCGCCGCACTGGTCGCCGCGCAGCTGCCGTTCGTGCTCTGGTCGGCGGCGGCCGGGGCCGGTCCGCTGACGACGGCCTGGGCGCTGCTGGCCACCGCCACGCTCGACATCGCCGTCACCCTGTGGGCCACCGGCCGCGCCCTGCGCGCGGCGGCCTGTGCGGGGGCCTGCCTGACGGGCGCCGGGGCGCTGCTGGTCGCCGGTGTGATGGCGCTGACGGCGCAGAGCCCTGCGGGTGCACTGCCGCCCGCCGCCCTGCTGTCGGCCGCCGCCGCCCTCGCCCTGTTCGCGGCCTGGCGTGCGCCGTCGGCGTACGCGGCGGTCCCCGCCTCGGCGGTGGCCGCTCTCGCCGTCCTCGCGGCCGCGGGCTCGGTCGTGCGTCCCGCGGTGCCTGGCGCCTGGGTGGTCCCGGTGTTCGTACTGTGCGCGGTCGCTCTGCTCGCCGCCGTGCGCGCAGCCGTCGTACGGGTGGGCCTGCCCGGCCCCCTGGCGCTCGGCCTGGCCGGTTCTTCGGCCGCTGTGCTCGCCATGGGCGCACTGTGGGCCGTGCCGCTGCTCGTGGCCTGTCTGGCAGGCCCACTGGCCTGGGTGGCCAACGCCTGGGCCGGCGCCCCCACCGGTGTCCGGTCGGCGCTCTCCCCGGAACTCCCCTGGTCCGCGCTGGCCCCGGCCCCGCTGGTGCTGCTGACCGTGGCCGCGGTGATCGCGACCGCCCGCCGCACGGGGGTGGTGCCGGGCCGTGGCTGGCGCACGCCGGCGGCGTGCGCGGTCCTAGCCCTGGCCTGGGCAGCGGCGTACACCGTGCCGGCCGCGCTGAACCTCGGTTACGTCCTCTCACTGCCGGTGTACCTTCTGGTGACCGCCGCGGCCCTGGCCGTCGCGGTACGCCCGGCCCTCGTCGGCGCCCGGTCGGCTGCGGGCGGGCCGCTCGCCCACACCGCGCTGGGCTGCGCGATCACGTCGGCGGTCTCCGTCGCCCTGCTGTCACTGGCCGCCCGGAGCGCCACCTTCGCCGTCCTCGGGGTCCTGCTGGGCCTGTTCGCCGTGGCCGCCGCCCGCGCCGGGGGCAGCGTCACACCGTCCGCGTCCGCTGCGACGGCCGTCGCGCTGGCGACCGGCCTGGCCGGGGCCTGCGGCGCCGCGCTGCACCTGCCCGCGCACCACACGGCCCTGGTGGTACTCGGCGTCCCCGCCGCGGCCACCGCCCTCGCCGCTCGTCTGCGCGGACACGTCACCGCTCTGCCTCTGGAGGCTTCGGGGGCACCCGCGGCACTTGTGGCGATCGGGCTCGCCGTGGGCCACGCCCCGGCCCTGGCGCTGGTGCTGGCCCTGTGCGGCGTCATCGCGTCGGGCGCCGCCGTGCGGCCCGACCGGCGGCACCCGGCCGGCTACGCGGCGGCGGGGCTCTTCCTGCTCGCCACCTGGGTCCGCCTCGCCGCTTCGGATGTGACCACCCCGGAGGCGTACACCCTGCCGGTCACGGCAGGCGCGCTCCTGGTCGGCGCGCTGCGGCGCCGCCGCGACCCGCAGGCCTCGTCCTGGACGGCGTACGGTCCCGGGCTGGCGGCCACGCTCCTGCCGAGCCTCGTCGCGGCCTGGGGCGACTCCCACTGGCTGCGCCCACTGCTCCTGGGGGCCGCCGCCCTCGCCGTCACCCTCGTCGGCGCGCGGCACCGCCTCCAGGCGCTCCTGGTGCTGGGGTCCACGGCGCTCGCCCTGGTCGCCCTGCACGAGCTGGCGCCGTACGTCGTCCAGGTCGTCGGCGTACTCCCCCGCTGGCTGCCGCCGGCCCTCGCCGGCCTGCTCCTGCTCGGCGTCGGGGCGACGTACGAGCAGCGGCTGCGGGACGCCCGGCGGCTGCGGGAGACCCTGGGCCGGATGCGCTGACAAGCCGGAGGCGCCGACAACGCCGAAGGCCCGACAGACTTTCGTCTGTCGGGCCTTCGGTCCGGGTGGGCGATACTGGGTTCGAACCAGTGACCTCTTCGGTGTGAACGAAGCGCTCTCCCACTGAGCTAATCGCCCCGGCGCTCCGCACACATTACCCCATGTCAGCGGCGGCCCCGAACCGATTACCGGTCACTCTTCGATGTTCCACGGCATGGCGAGACCGAACTTCCAGACGTAGATCGCGAGCAGAACGGCGATGATCACCAGACCGATGGTGGTGAGAATGATGTTGCGTCGCCGGACTTTGGGGTCGAGTGCTTTCTGTGCCGCCTCGGTCACTTTCCGTTTGGTCCAGCGCAGCACCAGCTGTGCCCAGACGAATTCGGTGGCCCAGATCGCCATGCCACCGAAGATCACCAGCCAGCCGGGCCCGGGCAGCGGCAGCATGACCACGCCCGCCCCGACGACCGCCAGGCCGATGACGAAAACGCCGACCTGCCAGGTCAGATGCAGCGTCCTCGATGCCTTGATGGCCTCCGGGGCCCGTGAGCCCAGCTCAGGATCGGACTCCGCAACGCCCCCCGTGGCGGGCTTTGCGGCCGCCGGTCCGACGACCTCTTCCCGCTCGCTACTCTCCGCATTCATAAGGCCCAACCTACCGGATTCAGCGTGCCGCCCGGAATGGTCGTATCACCTTCAAGCATCACTCGGCCGTACGAGGTACCTGAAGAGCCACAAAAAGGTCAGAGGGGTTTACAACGGCACCGTAGGTGGCATGTCGATTTCGCCGACGTGCGAATCCCCGAGCGCACACTGAGCGAAAGGCCCTGGCGCTTATGAACACCACGGTCAGCTGCGAGCTGCACCTGCGCCTCGTTGTGTCGAGCGAGTCATCACTGCCTGTACCCGCGGGCCTGCGGTATGACACGGCCGATCCTTACGCCGTGCATGCCACCTTCCACACCGGAGCCGAGGAGACCGTCGAGTGGGTGTTCGCCCGCGACCTTCTCGCCGAGGGCCTGCACCGGCCCACCGGCACCGGCGACGTCCGAGTCTGGCCGTCCCGCAGCCACGGCCAGGGCGTCGTCTGTATCGCTCTGAGCTCTCCGGAGGGAGAGGCCCTGCTCGAAGCCCCGGCGCGGGCCCTGGAATCGTTCCTGAAGCGGACGGACGCCGCGGTGCCACCCGGCACCGAGCATCGTCACTTCGATCTCGACACGGAACTCTCACACATCCTGGCCGAGAGCTGAGCCAGGCCGAGAGCTGCCCATCGCCGTCCGACTCGGGGCGACGGCGCGGGGTGGACAACTGCATACGGCACACGCCGGCGCCGTCCTCACGGAATCCACCGCGGGGACGGCGCCGGTGCGCTCAGCGCGAGCAGCTAAAGTCGACCGGCATCTGCGGGCGCCCGCCCGCAGCAGGCCAGGGAGCGAATCGTGCTGATCCCCCACGACACCAGGCGCGCCCTCGACGTCGTCGTCGACCTCGTGAACACCGCGGCGGAGAGTGAGCCGGAAAGTGACCACGGCGACCGGCTGGCGGACATCGAGGCGCTGTACGCCTTCGTGCGCCTCCATCACATCAGCGACGTCGGCGACCAGCTCGGCGCGCGGGACCTGGAGGCGGTACGCGACGTACGGGCGCACTTCGCGGACGTGTTCGCGGCCTCCGATCCCCGCACCGGGGCGGAGCTGATCAACCAGCTGGTCGCCGCGGCCGGCACCACACCGCGGCTGACCGATCACGACGGCTTCGACTGGCATGTGCACTACTTCGCGCCGGGCGCGTCCGTGTCCGACCACCTCGCGGCGGACTGCGGGATGGCGCTGGCGTTCTTCGTCGTCTCCGGGGAGCAGGAGCGGCTGCGCCGCTGCGACGCCCCGGACTGCCGCCGGGCCTTCGTCGACCTGTCGCGCAACCGCTCCCGCCGCTACTGCGACAGCCGCACCTGCGGCAACCGGCTGCATGTGGCGGCGTACCGCGCGAGGCGCAAAGAAGCCGCCGACAGCTCTGCCGACAGCTGAGAGTCAGAGCACAAAGAGATCGTGCACAGCTGCCATCAGCAACAGGAAGCCGATCACCCCTAGGAAGATCATCAGGGGTGGCTGGGAGAGCGCGAAAAGACAGCCGCGCGGCTCTTCGGTGTGTGCGGGGGCGTCGCCCCGGGATGTATCCAGCATCTCGGGGCGATGATGACCCAGCGGGACCAGACCCCGTGACCAACACGCCCACCTGCGCGGCGAGTTCGCCGGATCTTGGTCTTTAATGGCCAGTCGATGATCGCTTCGACATCGGATCTGACGTAGGAGATGTCAGCTTTCGGAGAGCTGTCGGATTCAGAGGCCGTGCTTCTTCAGAATGGCTTCGATGTCGCTGAAGTCCTCCCCCGCCCCCGCGTCTTTCGACTGCCCCTTCGGCTGCGCCGCCGACCGGGTCTTCGGCTGTGCGGCAGGCGGCTGCCGGGTACCGCCAAGGGCCGGGGCCGAAGCCCCTGGGGCAAGCGCGTCGCCGCGAGCGGCCGCCTTCGCCGCCTTGCGCTCCTCGCGGGTGCCGCCGCGTCGGCGTTCCACCGTCCTGGTCGTCATGAAGAGCAGCCAGGAGAGCGCGAGCAGCGCGAAGCCCGCCCAGACGTCCGGTTTGAAGGCGATGCCCGCAACCCACTCGACGAGTCCGGTCAGGACCAGGCCGAAGGGCACCAGCGCGTACGCGGCGATGCGCGTCGCAGCCAGGAATCGCTTGCGGTACGCGGTGACGGCGGCGATGCCCAGGCCGGCCGCGGACACCGCCGAACAGACAGTCTCTGCCAGCATCCGGTCCTCCAGCCTCGAAAAGCCTCAGAAAGTGCGTTCCCCTCCATCCTGCACCGGGTGCGACCGTCCGGGCCACGCCTGTGGACGACCTCAGGGTCATCTCGGGGGGCTGCCTCCTTCCCAGGTGCCGGTCGGCGAGCCGTACCCGGGCTGGGAGACTGGACCCATGAGCGACTCCTCTCCCGGCCTCCCCGTCGTCCTCGACCTCTGGTGCGAGCTCCAGTGCCCCGACTGCCATACGGCGCTGGACGACGTGCGCGCCCTGCGCGAGCGCTACGGCGACCGTCTCGACGTACGACTGCGGCACTTCCCCCTCGACAAGAACAAGCACGCCTACGCGGCCGCACAGGCGGCCGAGGAGGCGATCGAGCAGGGCAGGGGCTGGCCCTACATCGAGGCGGTCCTCGCCCGGACCGCGGACCTGACGGCGAAGGGCGAGGCCCTGCTGCTGGAGGTGGCCGCCGAACTGGGTCTGGACGCGGAGGAGTTCGACACCGCCCTCATCGACGGCCGGCACCTGCTGATCGTCGACGCCGACCAGGCCGAGGGCAAGGCGATCGGCGTCACCGGCACGCCGACCTACGTCATCGACGGCGAGCGGCTGGACGGCGGCAAGAGCCAGGACGGGCTGCGCGAGCGCATCGAGGAGATCGTCGACCGTCTGTCGGCCTGAGCGCGACGGGTGACGGGTGACGGGCGTCAGAGCAGCTGCTTGGAGAAGTGATACGTCACCGGTTCATAGCCGAGTGACTCGTACAGCCGCAGCGCCGGGGTGTTGTCCGCGAAGACGTTGAGCCCGATGTTCGCGCTGCCGTCCGCCAGCGCCTCGCGCTCGGCGAGCAGCAGCAGGGAGCGCCCGTGGCCCTGCCCCCGGCGTGCCTCGGCCACCTGGACGTCGAAGACGTAGGCGCCCGTCCGGCCGGGGATCGGGTTTCCGAGGGCCAGCCAGAGGGTGCCCAGCACGTCATCGTCACCGGTGTCGCCGGTCTCGCGGGCGTCGCGGGTCAGGACGCCCAGGTATGTGGCCGCCGTGGCGAGGCCGTCCGGAAGGCCGGCCGCGTGGTCGGACTCGGCTTTGGCGCACGCCGCCTCCTCGGAGAGCCCGCGGCGGGTCAGGGACTGTGCGTAGCCGGCCTTGGTGTGGACGATCCACGCGTCGAACTCGCGGGCGCTCATCGGCCTGGCTTGGACTCCGTCGGGCAGTGCGGGGGCCTCGGCGGGCAGCGGTTTGCTCATGTTGCGGCTGCGTTCGACGTACCCCAGGGCGGTCACCAGGTGCAGCGCGGTCGGCGCCCCGGCGGGGACGGCGACCGCGACCCGGTCGCATCCCCAGCCGCGCAGCACCTCCTCGGCGGCGAGCGCTGCGACCGTCGCCCTCCCCCGGCGCCGGTCCGCCTCGTCGACGCGCAGTGCGGCGATACGTCCAACGGCGGGCCCGAACCGGGGGTCGGTGGCGAGTTCGACCGTACCGACCGGGCGGCCGTTGACGCACACTTCGTAGGGCCGCGCCTTCGCGCCGTCGGCGTCTTGCTGAAGCGGCGCTGTGGGCCGCAGGGTTGTGGTCATCAGGGGAGTTGTACCCGCCCGACAGCCGCACGTCATCAGGAATGCGACAGGCTCTCACCGCTGCCCCGCTTACGGCCTGGTGCGCGATAAGGGGGCGGATCAGCCCGCGGCGTCGGATGCGGTGCATCGCAAGGCGGCGGAGCGTCCTCATAGCGGAGCTATTAGGGGGTGTCTGACAATTCCCCGTGGGTCAAGGAGCGGCGTCCGGTGCGTGCGATCGCAAGGCGCCGGACAGTCCTCGTAGCGGAGCTACCAGGGCTTTTCGGCAACGCTGCGAGCGTGCGTGCCGGGCGTCGCGACGCCGCGGGGAATTGTCAGACACCCCCTAGCTTGATCTTTAACCTGTGCGGCGTGGTCGTGGGGCCGTTGACTTCTTCTGTCTCTGTTTCGCTGTGCCTGGTTTGCGGACGGTGTGCACGTCGTGGCGTGGGGTGGGGCGGGTGTTTTTGCGGCCCGGTGGCCGTCCCGGTCCGGGGCGGGAGGGTTTCGGTGCCTGGGCCGGACAGGCAGTCTGCGGGCGGAGGTGCCGAAAAGCGCGGCGGACCCGGGCGGGAGTGAGCCTGTCGGGCGGGCTCGGTTTCTCCCACGGCCGCCGGAGGTCGGCTGCCAGCGGGCGTGCGAGACGGAGCTGGGTGAAGACCGCGAGGATCAGCCAGGTCCAGCGGTCTGCCGCCTCCGGGGTGCGGATCTTGGGGCAGGTCCAGCCCAGCGTCTGCTTGAACAGGCGGAAGGTGTGCTCGATGTCGAAGCGCCGCAGGAATGCCTGCCACAGCATGTCGACGTCGGTTGTGGTTGCGTCGGTGCCCGACCACCACAGCCAGACGGGCTTCGGGGTCGCGCCGCTGGGCAGGTGGTCGACCTGCAGACGGATCACGGTGCCCTCGATCATCGGGAGGGAGCCCAACTGGGCAGTCCAGGCCGAGCGGTGAGTCAGCCTTGGGTGGAGCCGGTCCCAGGCGCGGGCGACTGCGGTGCCGTAGAGGCGGGTCTCGGTCACCGTGTGCGCGTCCGGGGTGTTCCAGGTGGCCGGGTCCCCGAAGACGAACTCGCCTCCGTGGCGGGGCGGGCGGCCCCGGACGCCGGGCTCGCGGGGCGGGGCAGCCCGGCGCAGGACGCGGTCCGAGCGCATCCGGCCCAGCACCTGCACCGGCAGATCCTTCAGCAGGAAGGCCAGGCGGGGCACGTCGTATCCGGCATCCACCACGATCAGGATCTCCGGGTCGCCTTGTTTCCACTGCCCTGCGGTGATCAGCCGCTCGATCAGCTCGCGCATCTGCCCGGCCGTGACGGTCGCGGCATCGTCTCCGGGAGCCAGACGCAGCGCGTCCAGCGGTGCGGTCCACGAACTGCGGCCCGTTTCCAGCGCGCAGATCACCGAGTACGGCCAGCCGGGAACCGGAATGTGCTGGTCCTTGCCCCGTCCGTAGGTGTGGCACAGGATCCGCTGCGGTGAGGTGTGCGCACTGGGCCGCAGCCAGCAGGTGATATCGGCAGCCAGGACCAGCCGGCCGTCAGCCGCCCGCGGCAATGGCACCGCGGCCAGGGCCCACCGCAGCCGGGCCACATCGACCCGCCCCGCGGCCAGCGCGTCGTAGAGCCCACCGTGCCCGCGACGGTGTTCACCCACCAGCGACAGCTCCACCAACGACCGGACCGGACCATCCGCACACAACACCGCATCCGCCAGCTCGAACAACGCATCCGCACGCCTCGCCAGACAGGAGTAGAACGCACCCCGGAAGCGTGACAGTTCCGCAAACGGATCCTGACGGACAGCGTGATGCAACAGACTCATCCCCACGGCCTTCGTGCTGAGCTTGTGTGTTCCTTGGTCGGATCACATGCTCAGCCGAAGGCCGCCCCCACGTACGGCCGTTGCCAATCCGAGTAATCAAGTACGAGGAGCCGTTCGACCTACGAGGTTAAAGATCAAGCTAGGGAGTTTCGCCAACGCGGCGAGGTGCCGTAGCCGGCGTCGCGGGCCCGTCCCCTATCGCGCACCAGGCCGTTACGGGTCCAGGTCCGACGCGGCCCGCTCGTTGAACACACGCATCGCCTTGGCGGTCACCGGCCCCGGCGCACCGGCCAGTTGGCGCCCGTCGACACGGTGTACGGCCTGCACATCGCGCAGTGAGGACGTCAGGAAGACCTCGTCGGCGCGCTCCAGGACTTCTAGCGGCAGATCGGCCTCCCGGGCGCCCGCCCATTCGACGACGAGGGCGCGGGTGATGCCCGCCAGACAGCCGGAGGAGACGGGCGGGGTGAGGAGCTGTCCTTCGACGACGACGAAGACGTTGGACCCGGTGCCTTCGCAGAGTTGCCCGACGGTGTTGGCGAACAGCGCCTCGGAGGCGCGCTGTTCGTGGGCGCGGGCGAGCGCCACGACGTTCTCGGCGTACGACGTGGTCTTGAGGCCGGTGAGCGCGCCACGCTCGTTGCGGGTCCACGGGACGGTGATCACCGCGGTGCTGTCGGGACGACGGTGTGCCTCGCCGAGCGCGACGACGAGGGCGGGACCGGTGTCCCCGCGTTCGGAGCCGAGCGGGGAGAGGCCACCGGTGTACGTCAGCCGCAGCCGTCCCAGTGCGGTGGGGAGCGGGTTGGCTTCCACCACGGCGGCGCAGGCCCGGCGCACCTCGTCGAGGTCGGGTTCGGGCAGGCCGAGCCCGCGGGCCGAGCGGGCGAGCCGCTCCAGGTGCCGGGTGAGGGCGAAGGTCCGCCCCCCGGTGACCTTCACCGTCTCGAAAATGCCGTCCCCCACGGTCAGACCGTGATCGAACACCGACACCCTGGCCGTGGCCGCGTCCTGCAGCCCGCCGTCGACCCAAAGCTTCATGACGCGGTCCTTCCCGTTGCCCGGTACGTGCCCGACGCTACCGCAAGCAGTCTGGCCGCCTTCAGTTCAGTCTCGTCCCATTCGCGCTCGGGATCGGAGCCCCAGGTGATGCCGGCGCCCGTGCCGAACCGCAGGACGGGGCCGGCGGGGGCCGTGCGGTCGATCCAGAAGGTCCGTATGCCTACGGCCAGCTCGCCGGTCCCCCGGTCGGCGTCGACCCAGCCGATGCCTCCGCAGTACGGGCCCCGGGGCACGGTTTCCAGCGACTTGATGATCTTGAGGGCGCTGCTCTTGGGGGCGCCCGTCACCGAACCGGGCGGGAACGTCGCGGACAGCAGGCGGCCCCATCCGACGCCGGGGGCGAGTTCGGCTCGGACGGTGGAGACGAGGTGGACGAGGCCGGGGTGCGGCTCGACCGCGCAGAGTTCCGGCACGGTGACGGATCCGGTGGAGGCGACCCGGCCCAGATCGTTGCGGACCAGGTCCACGATCATCACGTTCTCGGCGTGGTCCTTGTCGAGCAGGTCGCGCGCCGTGCGTCCGGTGCCCTTGATCGGCCCCGACTCGACGGTCCGGCCGTCCCGGCGCAGGTAGAGCTCGGGGGACGCGGTGGCGATCTCCACCCCGTGCGCCGGCAACCGGATCGTGCCCGCGTACGGCGCCGGGTTGCCCCGTGCGAGCAGCGCGGTGAGCGCGTCGACGTCGGCGCCCGCCGGGTCGGGCAGCGGAGCGGTCAGGACGCGGCAGAGGTTGGCCTGGTAGACCTCGCCGCCCGCGATGTACGCCCGGATGCGGCGCACACCGGCCGCGTACGCGGCGCGGTCCATCGACGACACCCAGTCACCGGCGGCCGGGCCGCGCCACGCACCGGGCGAGGGCGCCGGCACCGGTTCCTCGCGCACATCGCCGAAGCGGGCGCAGACCAAGCGGCCCTCGAAGTCCGCCGCGACGGCCCAGAACCCGCCGGAGTCGAGCGCGGCGGGATCGCTGGTCACATCGCGCAGGTCGGAGGCGACGAGGCCGCCGAAGCGGGCCAGAGGGGGAGGAGCGTGCACGGCCCCGAGTGTAGAGCGGACCGCGATGACCTGCGCCGGGGCGAACACAGCGCGGCATCCTGCACAAACGCGTTTTTGTACTGGCCCCGGTATCCGCTAGAGTTCAACACGTCGCCGGGGCGCGGAAACGCATCGGTAAGACAAGCGGACGTGGCTCAGTTGGTAGAGCATCACCTTGCCAAGGTGAGGGTCGCGAGTTCGAATCTCGTCGTCCGCTCGGTGTGGGGGATCTTCCCGAACCCCTGTATTCACTCCTGGTGGAGTGGCCGAGAGGCGAGGCAACGGCCTGCAAAGCCGTCTACACGGGTTCAAATCCCGTCTCCACCTCCAAGGACGATTAGCTCAGCGGGAGAGCGCTTCCCTGACACGGAAGAGGTCACTGGTTCAATCCCAGTATCGTCCACTGGATCCCCGGTCGTTCGCGACAGGGGTGTCCGTCCCGCGCGATTAGCTCAGCGGGAGAGCGCTTCCCTGACACGGAAGAGGTCACTGGTTCAATCCCAGTATCGCGCACGCAGTTCGCTGTACACCGCACGCTGGTACAGCACCACACCGCAACAGGTCCCGCGCGATTAGCTCAGCGGGAGAGCGCTTCCCTGACACGGAAGAGGTCACTGGTTCAATCCCAGTATCGCGCACCAGCAAGAAGCCCCCGGCCGGGATCGGCCGGGGGCTTCTTCGTTCCCGGCCGGGCCGGGCGTGACCGGTCAGGACGAGAAGAGCATCCGGCCGAAGCCCTTCTGGCGGTGGTGACCGTGATGGCCGCCGTGGTGGCCGTGCTGGGGGGCTCCCCAGGCGGGGGCGGGGGCGGAAGGGTAGGCCTGGGGGGCCGGCGGCGCGGGCGGCGCCTGCTGGGTCCACTGCGATTCGAGGCGGGTCAGCGATTCGAGTTCGCCGTAGTCGAGGAATATGCCGCGGCAACCGCTGCACTGCTCGATCTGGACACCATTGCGGTTGTACATGTGCATGGGTGCGTGGCACTTGGGGCACTGCATGGTCGGCTCAACTCCTCGCCGTCGGTGGCAACGTCGCCGGAATGCATGCCCGGCGACGGTCCGTTCACCCTACGGCGTGCCTTCCGGTATCAACTCGGCTGGTAGGGAGGCAATTCGGGCACACGCCTCGATCATCATCTCCTCCACCTCGTCCAGCGGCCGGTTCTCCGCCGCGGACTTGGCGAGCGCGAGGGCGGCGGTCTGCACGGTCAGGGCGCGGGCGGGTACGTCGAGTTGCGGCCAGGGGTCGTGGCCGTCCGGGGGTACGGCCGTGCCTTTCGCGGCGCGGTACGAGCCGAGGAAGCGGTCCCAGATCGCGGGTGCCAGGAGGCCGGCGGCGTACCAGGCGGCGGGACGGGCGAGGTCCCACGCGGGCTCGCCGATGCCCAGGTCGTCCACGTCGATCAGTAGCCAGCGGCCCTGGGGGGCCTCGGGGGTGGGGCGGCGGACGAGCTGGCCGAGGTGGAGGTCGCCGTGGCAGAGGGCGGCGGTGCGGGACGGGTGGAGCGGGGCCTCGTCGCGGGCCCAGGGCGGGAGTCCGGCCCAGGCGCGGAGCACGGTGGCGGTGGCGCTGGCGCCGGCGGGGTGCGGATGCGCTGCTCGCATGCGGGCTACGGCACGGGCGGCCTTCGCAGGACCGCGCATCGGGGGAAGCGGGGCCGGGAGCGCGGCCCCGAGGTCCCCGGGGGCGACCGTGTGCAGGGTGGCGAGGAGGGTCGCCGCGTCCTCCCATGGGGCGGAGTCCGGGTCCCGTGGGTCGACGGGAGTTCCGTAGGGCCACAGAGTGAGGGGCCGGCCGTGCAGCTCCGCGGTCCATGGGTTCCTGGCTGCCGTGGGGACGACGGGCAGGGGCGGCAGGAGTACGCCGGCGAGGAGCGGGTGCGCGGCGGCGGCGACGCGGGCGGTGAGGGCGACGGCGTCCGTGTCGGGGGCGTGGGACTTGGCCACGACGTCGCCGTGACGTACGACCATGCCGTCGGGACGGTCCGCGAGGACGTCGGGGCGGCCGCACGGGCAGGTCGGTGCGGTGCGGATACGGAGGGATGGGGCGGTGGCGGCGTGGGCGTGCGCTGCGGCGCTGAGGGCGTGCGCGGTGGGTGTGGACAGGGGGTCCCCCGGGGTGCTGAGCGCGTGCGGCGCGGTACGTGCGGTGCGTATCGCAGGAGCCTACGCGGGTGGGGTCGGGGCGGGGGGCCTGGTCCGGGGGCGTCTATTTTCCAGCCGCCATTGAGGGCACCACCCGCGCGGGCCCAGCCCGCAGTTCACGCCGGCCGGCCGCGGCGGAGCCGGAAAACGCGTTGCCCGGACAGCTCCCCAGCTGTCCGGGCAAACGCAGCCGTCCGCCGCACCCCCGTCCCCACGGGGTCTTGAAATGGCCGGATGTCCTGGGCCGGTCCGCTCTACCGGCCCCCGGGCGCCGCTCAGCGCCCGAACATCACGCCCACGGACGACGCCTGGGTGACCACTGCTTCCCATCCTCCGAAGAGGACAACGAGCAGCGCCGCGAGGGGAAGGACCATGGCCGTCGCCACCAAGGGGTGACGCGTGCCTGACGGGCGGCTGCCGAACGAGGTGAATGCCCTGCGTCCGTGCGTGCGGATCATCGTCCGCGATGCCGTGTCCGCCATGGTCCCTCTCCTGTCATGAATGGGCAGCGGCGGGTGTCTGACCTCGGGGGACGAGTGCTTCACCCGCCGCTTGACCTCAACATTAGGGGCGGGTCAGGGCCCGGGCGTCATGCCCGCGTACCGATTGGCGGGCCTCCCGGAGGATGAGCGGCCAACCCCCGGCGTACTCCCCAGGGTGGAGAGGGCGCCCTCTGCCTTGGGGTCTTCCCGGAGGGGACGCTCCTGGTGTTCAAACACGTCCTCCCCGGAGACCGGCTGTTCGGCCAGGGCGAGGACCCGGCTCGCCCTGAACCTGGCTGTGCGCACCTCCGTACCGGAGGGGGCGCCTCGCACGCCCTGCAGACGATGGGGAGGGGTGACTTCGCTCACTTCCACCACCCCCCTGCGGACCGATGTCTCCACCCGACGGCCTGCCCCGGTGGCCACCACTTCGTACGTACGGGTCGTGTCTCCCGCGTTGAGCACCGTCTCCACGCGAGCGCCCTTCGTTGATCCAATTTCCCTTCTGCGACGGACCTTTGAGATCTCGCACGGGCCGGGAGCGGCGGATCGGCCGCCCCCTGACCACTCCTCAAGTCTCCCATCCGGCACTGACAATCGATCGGTTCGCGAGGGCGCGGCCTATGAGCACACCGGGCCGCGGATACGTAAGCTGTGCGGGGTCGACTGGACCGGTCAGCAGCGGGGTGGGGGAGGCTCCACCAGAGGTAGGGGACGGACATGGCGATGGTGCGGCTCCGGCGCGAGGACCCGCGTGTCGTCGGCTCGTTCAAGCTTCACCGGCGGCTCGGGGCGGGCGGCATGGGAGTCGTCTACCTGGGCTCCGACCGGCGCGGTCAGCGCGTCGCGCTGAAGGTGATCCGGCCGGATCTGGCGGAGGACCAGGAGTTCAGACTGCGTTTCGCGCGCGAGGTGTCCGCGGCCCGGCGGATCCGCGGCGGATGCACGGCGCGGCTGGTGGCGGCCGATCTCGAAGCCGACCGGCCATGGTTCGCGACCCAGTACGTGCCGGGTCCCTCGCTGCACGACCGGGTCGCCGACGAGGGGCCGCTGTCGGCCGCCGAGGTCGCCTCGGTCGGCGCGGCGCTGTCGGAGGGTCTCGTCGCCGTGCACGAGGCCGGGGTAGTCCACCGTGACCTCAAGCCGTCGAACATCCTGCTGTCGCCGAAGGGGCCGCGCATCATCGACTTCGGCATCGCATGGGCGACCGGAGCGAGCACGCTCACTCATGTCGGTACGGCGGTGGGCTCCCCCGGCTTCCTGGCGCCGGAGCAGGTGCGCGGCGCGGCGGTGACGCCGGCCACGGACGTCTTCGCGCTGGGCGCCACCCTCGCGTACGCGGCGACCGCCGACTCCCCCTTCGGGCAAGGCAGTTCCGAAGTGATGCTGTACCGGGTGGTGCACGAGGAGCCGCAGTTGTACGGCGTGCCCGACGCTCTCGCGCCCCTGGTCCGGGCCTGTCTCGCCAAGGACCCGGAGGACCGTCCCAGCACGCTCCAGCTGTCCATGCGGCTCAAGGAGATCGCGGCCCGGGAGTCGCAGGGCGTCGGGGAGGCCAGGCCGCCGGCGCAGCGCGGCGAGCAGGACCGGCCGAGCGGGCGGTTCGGGGAGGGGTACGCCGAGGAGGTCACCCAGCGGGGCGGTGCGGCGGGCACGCCCGCGCCGCGCGACCGGAGTGCGCGCGCCTCGTCCTCGCACACCGTGTCTCCGCACGGCTCGTCGTCTCCGCACGGCTCGTCGCCGCGGACAGGTTCACGCCAGACGGCCGGACGCAGCTCGCCCCCATCGAGGGGACGTACGAACGGGCGGCAGCAGGCGTCCAGGCCTGGAGCGCGTTCGACGTCGGCGGGGCGGCGTCCGGCGAATCCGCGTCTGCTGCGGCAGCGACTCGTCGTCTTCGTCGTGGTGACGCTGCTGGTGGCGCTGGGAATCGCGGCGGCCCAGGGGTGTCAGGGGCCCGCCAGGAGCCTCGGCGTACACCTCGACGGCGCACCGCCGGCCCCGCAGGCGGAGCCGGGCCACACCCGGGCGGTCTGAGGGCCCGGGGCCTCGGGCTTCAGGGCTGCGGACGGCCCGCCGTCACCGCGTAGAAGGCGACCGCGGCCGCGGCGCCGACGTTCAGCGAGTCCACGCCGTGAGCCATCGGGATACGTACCCACTCGTCGGCGGCGGCCAGCGCCCGCCGGGACAGCCCTTCGCCCTCGGCCCCGAGCATCAGTGCCACGCGGTCCAGGCGGTGCGGGGCCACGTCGTCGATCACCGAGGCCTTCGCGTCCGGGGTGAGCGCCAGCAGGCGAAAGCCCGCCTCCCGTACTGGCTCCAGGTCCGCGGGCCAGGATTCCAGGCGGGCGTACGGCACCGAGAAGACGGCCCCCATGGAAACCTTCACGGACCTGCGGTAGAGCGGGTCGGCACAGTCCGGCGAGAGCAGCACGGCGTCCATGCCGAGCGCGGCGCCGCTGCGGAAGATGGCGCCGATGTTGGTGTGGTCGTTGACGGCCTCCATGATCGCGACGCGGCGGGCGGTGGCGAGGAGGGCGGCGGGGGCCGGGAGCGGTTTGCGCTGCATGGAGGCGAGGGCGCCCCGGTGCACGTGGTAGCCGGTGACGCGTTCGGCGAGGTCCGGGGTCACGGCGTACACCGGAGCCGGGACCTCGTCGATGACGTCGCGCATGACGTCGACCCACTTGGCGGAGAGCAGCATCGAGCGCATCGCGTACCCGGCCTGCTGGGCGCGTCTGATGACCTTCTCGCCCTCGGCGATGAACAGGCCCTCGGCGGGCTCGCGCCTGCGGCGGAGTTCGACGTCGGTGAGGCCCGTGTAGTCGTGAAGGCGCGGGTCGTCGGGATCGTCAATGGTGATGAGTTCGGCCACAGGTGCTACTGCCTTGTCGGGGTGGTGGGGGTGGTGGGGGTGGTGGGGGTGGCGTTACTGGTCGGTCGCGGGGGCGGTGCCTGCCGGTGTCACCCGGACGACTTCGCCGATGACGATGACGGCCGGCGGGCGTACGTCCTCCTGCCTGACCTTCTGCGCGATCGTCGCCAGCGTCGCGTCGATGCGGCGCTGGGAAGCCATCGTGCCCTCCTGGACTACCGCCACGGGGGTTTCGGGGGCGCGGCCGTACGTGGTGAGGGCGTCGGCGATCGCGCCTATCCGTTCGACTGCCATCAGGAGTACGAGCGTTCCGCGCAGGCCCGCGACGGCCTTCCAGTCGACGAGCGAGCGCGGGTCCTCGGGGGCGACGTGGCCGCTGATCACCGTGAACTCGTGCGCGACGCCCCGGTGGGTGACGGGGATTCCGGCCGCTCCCGGGACGCTGATGGAGCTGGAGATTCCGGGTACGACGGTGCAGGGGATGCCGGCCGCGGCGAGTGCCTGGGCCTCCTCCATGCCGCGGCCGAAGACGAAGGGGTCGCCGCCCTTGAGACGTACGACGCTCTTGCCTGCTTTGGCGTGCTCGATGAGCGCGTTGTTGATGGCCTCCTGCGCCATGTAGCGGCCGTACGGGATCTTCGCGGCATCGATCACCTCGACGTGCGGCGGCAGCTCGTCCAGCAGGTCGCGCGGGCCGAGGCGGTCTGCGATGACGACGTCGGCCTCGGCGAGGAGACGCCGACCGCGGACCGTGATCAGGTCCGGGTCGCCGGGGCCGCCGCCGACGAGGGCTACGCCGGGGGTGCGGGTGCGGTGGTGGGGGGCCACGAGCGTGCCGTCGCGCAGGCCCTCGACGATGGCGTCGCGCACGGCGGCCGAGCGGCGCGGGTCACGGCCGGTGAGGACCGCCACGGTCACGCCCTCGGAGCGGCCGGTGGCGGGGGTCCAGGCGGTGGCGGCCTCGGCGTCGTCGGAGCGTACGCACCAGGTGCGGTTACGTTCGGCTTCGGCGGACGCTGCGTTGTTGGCGGCGGAGTCGGTGGACGCGATCAGGGCGTACCAGGCGTCGGCCAGGTCCCCTTCGGCGTACGGGCGGCGCTCCCAGCGGATCTCGCCCGCCTCAGCCATGGCCTCGACGGAGGGCGTGGCGGAGGGCGAGACGAGGACGATGTCGGCGCCGGTCGCGATGAGCGCGGGGAGGCGGCGCTGTGCGACCTGGCCGCCTCCGATGACGACGACTTGGCGCCCGGCGAGGCGGAGTCCGACGGGGTAGGCGGGGTGCGGGTCGCCTGCGGCGGCGTGCGGGTCGCCTGCGGCGGCGTGCGCGGTCATGACGTGCGGCTCCTCGGGCGGGGCGGGGGCGGGCCGCTGCGGCGGTGGAGCGGCGCTGGTGGGGCGGTGTGCGCGACCCCTGCGGTTACCTTACGGGGCGGGGTGGTGCGGGTGGGGGTGGGGCGCCTGCGGCGCGGTCGCCGGCGGCTGGACGGGCGGCCGCGAAGGCGGCACTTCGGGGGCGGTGCCGCCGCCGGGGGCGCCCCCGGCGGCGGGGTCGTCGGCGGCTGGGACGGGTGGCCGCGAAGGGCGGGGGCTTCGGGGTCGGTGCCGCGCCGGGGCGTCTCCTCGGGCGCCGAACGTGCGGGGGGCCGGGTCCGTCTGGAGGGTTGCGTTCGGCGCCCTGCGGGGAGCGCCCCGACGCGTCCCCTCCCGGCACCGCTCCGCAGGACCCCGCGCAGCCGCCGCAAGGGGGGTCCGGTCCGTCCGGCGGTTTTGTTCGGCGCCCTGCGGGGAGCGCCCCGACCCGTCCCCTCCCGGCACCGCCCCGCAGGACCCCGCGCAGCCGCCGCAAGGGGGGTCCGGTCCGTCCGGCGGGTTGCGTTCGGCGGCCCGCGGGAGCGCCCCGGCATGTGCCCCCCCGCGGGACTACGCGCCGCCGCCCGGGCGTCCGGGTGGGTGGCGGCGGCGGCCGGGGGTTTACGGCCTGGTGCGCGATAGGGGGCGGATCAGCCCGCGGCGTCGGATGCGGTGCATCGCAAGGCGGCGGAGCGTCCTCATAGCGGAGCCATTAGGGAGTTTCGCCAACGCGGCGAGGTGCCGTAGCCGGCGTCGCGGGCCCGTCCCCTATCGCGCACCAGGCCGTTACTTCTCTGTGACGCCCGCCGAGTCGAACGTGGCCACCTCGTGCATCGCCCTGGCCGCGCTCTGGACCAGCGGGAGGGCCAGCAGGGCGCCGGTGCCCTCGCCGAGGCGGAGGTCGAGGTCGACCAGCGGGCGCAGGCCGAGCTTGTTCAGGGCGGCGACGTGGCCCGGCTCCGCGCTGCGGTGGCCGGCGATGCATGCGGCCAGTGCCTCGGGGGCGATGGCGCGGGCGACCAGGGCCGCCGCTCCGGCACTCACGCCGTCCAGGATCACTGGCGTACGCAGGGACGCTCCGCCGAGCAGGAAGCCGACGAGGGCCGCATGCTCCAGGCCGCCGACCGCTGCCAGGACGCCGACGGGGTCGGCGGGGTCCGGCCGGTGGAGGTCGAGTGCCCGGCGTACCACGTCGATCTTGCGGGCGTGCATCTCGTCGTTGATGCCGGTACCACGACCGGTGATCTCCGCCGGGTCAACCTCGGTGTAGACGCTGATGAGCGCGGCGGACACCGTGGTGTTGGCGATGCCCATCTCGCCGGTGATCAGCGCTTTGTTGCCGGCCGCCACCAGGTCACGCGCCGTTTCGATGCCCACCTCGATCGCGGCGAGCGCCTCCTCGCGGGTGAGGGCGGGGCCCGTGGTGAAGTCCGCCGTGCCCGCGCGCACCTTGCGGGGCAGCAGGCCGGGGGACGCGGGAAGCTCGCCGGCGACGCCGACGTCCACAACGCACAGCTCGGCGCCGACCTGGTTGGCGAAGGCGTTGCAAACGGCGCCGCCACCGAGGAAGTTGGCGACCATCTGCGAGGTCACTTCCTGTGGCCACGCCGTCACGCCCTGCGCGTGCACTCCGTGGTCGCCCGCGAAGATCGCGACGGCTGCCGGCTCCGGGATCGGGGGCGGGCACATCCGGGACAGGCCGCTGAGCTGCGCGGAGATGATCTCCAGCATGCCGAGCGCGCCGGCCGGCTTGGTCATGCGCTTCTGGCGCTCCCAGGCCTCGCCGAGCGCCTTGGCGTCCAGCGGCCGGATGTTGGCGACGGTCTCCTGGAGCAGGTCGTGCGGCTCCTCGCCGGGGAGGGCCCGGCGGCCGTACGTCTCCTCGTGTACGACCCACGACAGCGGGCGGCGCTTGGACCAGCCCGCCTGCATCAGCTCGGGCTCCTCGGGGAACTCGTCGACGTACCCCACGCAGAGGTAGGCGACCACTTCCAGGTGCTCGGGGAGGCCGAGCGCGCGGACCATCTCGCGCTCGTCGAAGAAGCTGACCCAGCCGACACCGAGGCCCTCGGCGCGGGCCGCGAGCCAGAGGTTCTCGACCGCGAGGGCGGAGGAGTACGGCGCCATCTGCGGCTGGGTGTGCCGGCCGAGGGTGTGGCGGCCGCCGCGGGTTGGGTCGGCGGTGACGACGATGTTGACCGGGGTGTCGAGGATGGCCTCGATCTTCAGTTCTTTGAACTGCTTGGCCCGGCCCTTGGGCAGCGACTTGGCGTACGCGTCGCGCTGGCGGGTGGCCAGTTCGTGCATCGAGCGGCGGGTCTCGGCGGAACGGATGACCACGAAGTCCCACGGCTGGGAGTGGCCGACGCTCGGCGCGGTGTGCGCGGCTTCGAGGACGCGAAGCAGGACCTCGTGCGGGATGGGGTCGCTGCGGAAGCCGTTGCGGATGTCGCGGCGCTCGCGCATGACCCGCAGAACGGCCTCGCGCTCGGCATCGTCGTAGCCGGGGGCGGGGGGCGTGCGGGGCGCCTCGGGGGCGAGGTCGAGTGCCGGCTCGGGTTCGGCGGGCGTACGGGGCGCCTCGGGGGCGGGGGCGAGTGCCGGCTCGGGTTCGGCGGGGTCGAATGTCGGCTCGGGGGCGGGGTCGAGTGCCGGCTCGGGTTCGGCGGGAGCGGGCTCGGACACCGGCGCTGGCTCGGGCTCGGTTTCTGGCTTGTACGCCGCTACCGGGGCCACTGCGGGTGTGGGCTCGGGCTCCGGTGCGAGCGGCGGCTCGGTGGTGGGGCCGCCGTCGCGCGGGGCGGGGACGGTCGCTGCGGGTGCCGGCTCGGCGGGGGGCTCTATGACGGGGGCCGGGTCGGCACGTGGTGCGGGCTGCGGTTCCAGCTCGGGCTCCAGCGCGACGGGCGCGGCCGTCGGTTCCGCAACGGGCTTCGAAGTGACGGGCTCCGGAGTGAGGTGCTCCGGAGTGGCGGGCTCCGCCGATTCCGGGGGCTTGGCGTCGGCCTGGGGCGCGTCCGTGGCAGGTGCCGGCTGCGGCTCCGGTACGAGTGTGAGCAGGGGTGCCGGTTCGGGCGCGGGCGCAGGCGCGGGCTCCGCCGTCGGCGCCTCGGGCTCGGGTGCCGCGACCACCGGCTCGGGCTCGGGCTCGGGCTCGGGCTCGGGCTCGGGCTCGGGCTCGGGCTCGGGCTCGGGCTGGGGCTCGGCGACCGGCTCTTCGGCCGGCGCGAGCGTTGGCTCGGAGAATGTGTCGAGCGCGCTCTGGACAGGGACGAACTGATCGGCGCGCTGCGGCTGATCCTGCTCCTGCGGCTCGGCGGTAGCCGCTTCGGGAACTACTGCCTCCGGCTCAACCGCCTCGGCGGCGTCGGCCTGCGGTTCCGGAACCACGAGCTCCGGAACGACCGTTTCTGCGGGCGCTTCCTCGGGCCCCGGGGACGCCTGGGGCTGCGGCCGCGGCGTAACAGCCTGCGACGGAATCATGCCGAGCTGCGGTCCCGGCAGCGCGGCCGCTCCGTCGCGCGGGATGTCGAGGTACTCCGGACCGATGGTCGAGGGACCCGGATTGCGTACGGGCGTCGGGTTCGGCTGCGTCGCCACCGGCCCGGTCACCGCGCCGGTGGCGGGGCCCCGGTCGGCCAGCGAGCGTACGACTCCGCCGGTAGCCTCCGGCATCGGCGGGCCGAGGTGCAGCGGACGGCGGGCGGGCGGCGTGGCGGCGACGGACGCGGGCGGCGGAACGCGCACGCCACCGAGGTCCACGGGGCCGGAATCGCGGCCACCGGTCTCGTGCGCGCCGGGCTCACCGCCCTGGGGTTCGTGAGGGGCAACCGTGACCGGCGCGGGTACGGCAGCCGGCATCTCGCCGGGCCGACCCTGGGCCGCGTGCTCGGGGTGGGCCGCTTGAGCCGCCGGGGACTCCTGCGGCAGGTGGGGCGGCTCGTACATCTGCGGCTGCGGCTGCGGCACGTACTGCGCCTGAGCCGGCGGCGGCACGACCTGCGGGTCGCTCCACGCGCCCTGCGCGCCCGGCATGAGCAGCAGGTCGTCGTCCTCGGACGCACTCTCGGAGGGTTCGAGGAAGGTGTACGCGCCCGGAGCGGGGATGCCCGGCTGCGCCACCATGCCTGCGTCCTCCGGCAGTCCCTCGCCCGGGACCTGGCCGGTGTCAGTCATGCGTACCCCTCGCCCATCGCTTGTGCTTCTTCGGCCCTTCGCCCGGAACGCCCGAGCGCGGCATGTCCGGCCCTCGTTCAAGGAACAACGAGCGACCTTGTCACGCGGCACGAAAACGTCGCGGACACCACGCATTCTCGCGGCTGCACGCCTCCGACGCGGGAAGTCCCGCCCCGGCCCGGTGTGGGCTGCGCCACGTTGCGCGCCCCCGGCTGCGCTGTACCACAGAGAGCCCCAAACCGGGCCTCGTTTCGGGACATTGGCGAACGAAACGCCGAAGGCCCGGGTGCGGTACAACAATCGGCCAGCCTACCCCGCACGGCCCGGCGGCATCGTCACGGGGCGCGTTCCGCTCGTCGCCCGGAGAGAACGAAGACGACGGAGCGGTCGCTTTCCGACCAGTCAGCGGTGTCGAGGGTGTCGAGTTCGACGGACTGCAACAGGGCGCACTCGACGGCGTATCCGCCCGCGGCGAGCGCCCGGCCGATCGCCTCCGCCTCGTCGCGCGTGGACGCGTGCGTCACGATCCGCTCGGGGCGCCGGTCGGCGCACGCGGAGACAACGGGCGTTCCCCCGCCGCCGATGCGTACGACGTCGGGCTCGGGCAGGTCCTCCAGGATGTGCGGCGCCCGCCCGTGCATCGCCTGGAGCTGTACGCCGAAGCGGCGCGCGGCGGCCGTCGTGCGCGCACAGGCGTCCGGGTCGGCGTCGACGGCTATGACGGCCGCCCCGAACCTGGCGGCCTCGACCGAGAAAGCCCCGCTGCCGGAGCCGATGTCCCAGACCAGGTCGCCGGTGCGCGGGCCGAGGTGGGCGAGCTGCGCGGCCCGCAGGCCCACGGACTCGCCCTCCCCCGGGCTCAGGTCGTACTCCTGCGCGGGCAGTGCCCAGCCCCTGACCGCGGGGGGATAGCCCGGCTCGCGTCCGGCGATCCAGCCGGCGCCGGGGGCCACGGCGGGGCCGGCGGGCGCGAACGAGCTGCCGCCGATGACGATGACGACGTTGGGGTCGCGCCAGACGTGGTCGGCGGCCTTGTCGGAGGTGAGGACGGTGACCTGCTCGCGCGCGGTCCCCAGTTCCTCGCAGATGACGAAGGTCCGGTGGACGCCTTCGAGCAGCAGGGCTAGCTCGGCGGGCCCGGCGCCCGGCGAGGTGAGCACGGCGACCTTGCTGTGCGCCCGGCATACGTTGACGGCCCGGCGCAGGGTGCGCCGGTGGGCGACGACGATCTGGGCGTCGTCCCACGGCATCCCGGCCCGGGCGAAGGCGGTGGCCACGGAGGTGACCGCGGGCACGACCTCGACCTCAAGGCCGTGCTCGGGGGCGCGCAGGGTTCGTACGACACCGAAGAAGCCGGGGTCACCGTCGGCGAGGACGACCGCGGTGCCCCGGTGCCCGGCGACGCGGCGGGCGGCGAGGTCGACGCTGCCGAGGCGGATCCGTTCGGCGCCCGGTGGCACCTCGGGCAGGGCCAGGTGGTGTGCGGCTCCCGCGACGAGGGTCGCGGCCGCGAGGGCGGACCTGGCCGCGGAGGTGAGGGGCGAACCGTCCCAGCCGATCACTGTGACCCGGTCGGCCATCCTTGTCAGTCTCCTGGAGTTGTGGCAGGTCGCGAAGGCCTGCAGCGGCACGCGGGAGCAGGGTGAGAGTACCTGGTACGGACCACGGCCGTGCAGGGCCGCGGGGCCCGGATTCCCGGAAGCGGTGCGGGAAGAGTCAATTCCAGTCGTACGACCCGTAGCCGCCGGCGTCGGCCATACGGTCGGCGACCCCTTCGAGGTCTTCGGGCAGCAGGCTCCAGACGATCAGGTCGGTGCGGATGTCGGTCCAGCCGCCGTCCGTGCCGTTCTCGGTCCGCGTACGCGCTATCCAGGCGTTGCGCAGTACCCCTTCGCTGATGCAGCCGATCTTCTGCGCGACCTGCTGGGACGCGGTGTTGTCGGCGGCGGTGCGCAGTTCGAGGCGCTCGAACCGCTGGTCGCGGAAGATCCACTGGGCGACGGCGAGCACGGCCTCGGGGGCGTAGCCCTCGCCGCGGGCCCAAGGGGCGGTCACGTACGAGACCTCGGTGGCGCGGGTGCGCCAGTCGGTGCGCCCGAGGTGGACGGTGCCGACCAGCCGCTGGGTGAGGAACTCGGTGACGGCGAGGGCGATACCGCGGCCCTGTGTGCGTTCAGCAGGAGCGATCCTGCGGACCCAGCGCTCGGCGTCGAGGGTGGTGTAGGGGTGGGGCGCGGACGTCCAGGCGATGACCATCTCGTCGTTCATCATCTCGGTCAGCGCCGGGATGTCGGACTCCTCGAAGGGGCGCAGCACCAGCCGGTCCGTGCTGACGGAGATATCCGGGAAGGTGGTAGTCATGCGCAGCTCCATGCCGTGGACCGTCGTGAGGGACGTGAATGCACAGCATGCAGCATCGTGTGTGCGATGTGCAGGGGTGGGTGGCCGCGCCGCGGACGGGCGGCGGACGCGCGAAGGCCCCGCGCGCCCGGTGGGGGCGGGCGGGGCCTCGCTCACAAGGGCCGTACGGGCGTCAGGACTTGACGGGGTCGAACAACGGGACGACGGAACCGGCGTACTTGTCCTCGATGAACTTCTTCACCTCGTCGGAGTGGAGGAGCTTCGCGAGCTTCTGCACGCGGGCGTCCTTCTCGTTGCCGCCCTTAACCGCGAGGAAGTTGGCGTACGGGTTGCCCTCGGCCTTCTCGATCGCCAGGGCGTCCTTGGCGGGCTTGAGGTCTGCCTCGATGGCGTAATTGCCGTTGATGACCGCGGCGTCGACGTCGTTCAGGGAGCGGGGCACCGTGGCCGCCTCCAACTCCTTGAACTCCAGGCCCTTCTTGTCCTCAATGTCGGACAGCTTGGCGTCCTGGCCGGCGCCGTCCTTCAGCGTGATGAGGCCGTTGTCGGCGAGCAGCTGAAGGGCGCGGCCCTCGTTGGTGGTGTCGTTGGGCACGGCGACCGTCTGGCCGGGCTTGATGTCCTTCAGTTCCTTGGCCTTCTTGGAGTAGAGGGCCAGGGGCTCCAGGTGGACGTTGGCGACGGGCGCGACGGTGGTGCCCTTCTTCTTGTTGAAGTCGTCGAGGTAGGGCTTGTGCTGGAAGAAGTTCGCGTCGACCTCGCCGCTCTGGGTGGCGGTGTTCGGCAGGACGTAGTCCGTGAACTCCCTTATCTCGAGCTTCAGGCCGCTCTTCGCCGCCAGGTTGTCCTTGACGTACCTGAGGATGTCGGCGTGCGGCGTGGGAGAGGCCGCGACGACGAGCGTCTCGGACGCGTCGGCCTTCCCGCCCGGCTCGGTCTTGGCGCCCGGGTCGGAGGCGGTGCCGCAGGCGGAGAGGCCGAGGGCGAGGGTGGCGGAGGCGGCGGCAGCCGCGGTGATCTTGATGTTCTTACGCACGAAGAGTGCCTCTTTCTGGTGGTGCGGGTGGACCGCCCGGACAAGGAGTGCGGGCTTGTTTGCGGAGGAAGGGCTTACAGCCTGGTGCGCGATAGGGGGCGGATCAGCCCGCGGCGTCGGATGCGGTGCATCGCAAGGCGGCGGAGCGTCCTCATAGAGGAGCTATTAGGACGTTCCGCCAACGCGGCGAGGTGCCGTAGCCGGCGTCGCGGGCCCGTCCCCTATCGCGCACCAGGCCGTTATGGCGCTGCGGCCTAGGTGGCGCTGCGGCCGCGTCGGTTCAGGATGCGGATGGCGCCGTCGCCGATGAGCTGCACGAGGGTCACGATCGCGATCAGGATGACGACGGTGACCAGCATGAACTCGGTCTCGAAGCGCTGGTATCCGTAGGTGACGGCCTTGGAGCCGAGACCTTCGCCGCCGACCGCGCCCGCCATCGCCGAGTAGCCGACGAGCACGATGACGGTGGTGGTGACGGAGGAGATCAGCGACGGCAGGGCCTGCGGCAGCAGCACCTTGAAGACGACGGTGGGTACGCCGCCCCCCATGGCCTGGACCGCCTCCACCAGTCCGTGGTCGACCTCGCGGACCGCCGTCTCGACGAGCCGCGCGAAGAACGGGATGGCACCGATGGCGAGTGGGACGATCATGGCGCTGGGGCCGATGAAGGTGCCGACGACCAGCGTGGTGAAGGGGATCAGGGCGATCAGCAGGATGATGAACGGCAGCGAGCGGCCGATGTTCACGATGACGCCGATGACCTTGTTGACGGCGACGTTCTGGAGCAGCCCGCCTTTGTCGGTGAGGACGAGCAGGACGCCCAGCGGCAGCCCGCCGATGATCGAGGCGACGGTGGACCACATCACCATGTAGAGGGTGTCGATGGTTCCCTGCGTCAGCAGCGGCTGCATCTCCGACCAGTTCACTTGGCACCTGCCTTTACCAGTGCGGGAGTTCCGGTCTCTTCGGTGACGACTTCGACCTGGAGTCCCTGCTCGCGCAGGAAGCCGACGGGGACGACGTTCTCCTCGTACCGGCCGGGCAGCTCGATGCGCATGCGGCCGATCTGGTTGCCGCCGACGGTGTCCATCGCGGCGCCCAGGATCGAGATGTCGATGTTGTACGTACGGGAGAGCTGGGAGATCACCGGCTGCGTCGCGGCCTCGCCGTGGAAGGTCACGTCGATGACGGTCCGGCCGGGGCCGGAGGCCTGGCCGCCCACGGGGAATAGTTCCTGTGCGAGTTCGGAGCCGGGCGTCGCCAGCAGTTCGCGGACCGTACCGGACTCGACGACGCGGCCCTTCTTCATCAGCGCGGCCGAGTCGCAGACGGTCTTGACGACGTCCATCTCGTGCGTGATGAGCAGCACGGTCAGGCCGAGCTGCTGGTTGAGGTCGCGCAGCAGCTGGAGGATCGAGCGGGTGGTCTCCGGGTCGAGGGCCGAGGTGGCCTCGTCGGAGAGCAGCACCTTGGGGTCGCCGGCCAGGGCGCGGGCGATGCCGACGCGCTGCTTCTGGCCGCCGGAGAGCTGGGCGGGGTAGGCCTTCGCCTTGTCGGCGAGGCCGACCAGGTCGAGTAGTTCCCGGGCCTTGCGCGAGCGCGCCTGCCGGGAGGTGCCGAGGATTTCCAGCGGCAGCTCGACATTGTCCTGCACGGTGCGCGAGGACAGCAGGTTGAAGTGCTGGAAGACCATCCCGATGCGGCTGCGCGCCTCGCGCAGCTCGTTGCCGGCGCGCCGGCCGCGTCCGGCGAGTGCGGTGAGGTCCTGGCCGTCGACGGTCACGGTGCCGGCGGTGGGGCGCTCCAGCAGGTTGACGCAGCGGATGAGGGAGGATTTCCCAGCGCCGCTCTGGCCGATGACTCCGTACACCTCGCCCGGGCGGACGTACAGGTCGACGCCGTCCAGGGCGGTGACCTCGCGGCCACGCGATGGATAGACCTTGGTGAGGCCCGTAGTGGTGATCACAGGGTTTCCGTCACTGTCGAGTGCACGGCGAGGTGTCCGCCGGGCACGGGGCAATTCGTCTTGTGGACGTGGCACGGCTGGACCGGTGGGTACCGGGAGGCAACGCGTGCGCGGGGCGGCCCGGGTCCTTCGGTGCGCGCGGGGACGCTCGAAGGGACACGGGCGGGGCTGTCGGGTCTCGCTTCGGGGCGCGAGGCTCAGGCAGGGGCCCTCAGAAGGCGCACATTCGACACATACAACGAGCACCGGGCGTCATCGTCGCCTCGGTCGCAAGGGTGCGGCTGCTCGTCGTGGTCATGCGGTTGAGTAAACCAGACATGCGTACGCAACGATCGACCTTGTCCGAATAGCGGACACCCCTGTCTCACGTTCAGTCCGCCGCGGTGATCTCCACGCCGTCGCGCCTGGCCTGTGCCGACACGGCCGAGAGGTCCCTGACGACGATGTCCGCCGACAGCTCGGCGCGGTCGTGGGTTGTGGCCAACGCCACGGTCCTCATGCCGGCCGCGCGTCCTGCCTGGAGTCCGGCCGGGGCGTCCTCGAAGACCACGCAGCGGGCCGGGTCGACACCGAGCATGCGGGCGGCCAGCAGGTAGGGCTCGGGGTCGGGCTTGCCGCGGGTGATGTCGTCGGCCGCGACCATCGTCTTCGCCCGTACGCCGACCTCGGCCAGGCGCGCTTCCGCGAGCCTGCGGGTGGCGGAGGTGACCACGGCCCAGCGCTCGGCGGGCAGGCTCGCCAGGAGGGCGGCGGTGCCGGGGAGCAGTACGACTCCCCCGGCCACGTCCTCGACTTCGATCTGTTCGATACGGGCCACCGCGCCCGGCACCACATCGGCGGGCAGCAGATCCGCGGCGATCTCGGCGGCGGGGCGGCCATGCAGCTCGACGGCGGCGAACCGCTCCGCCGATATGCCGTACTCATGGGCCCAGCGGGTCCAGCAGCGGAGCACCGATGCCACGGAGGAAAGGAGCGTTCCGTCGTTGTCGAACAGCAGGGCTTCGGCGTGGATCTTCATGTGGACCGACCCTACGCCCAGGTGTGGTCGCGGCCGTAATACGCTCGTCGTCATGCTCGACGCCCTGACGGTTGCGGTCTCCGTGGCCGCGCTCCTCCTCGCCGCGTGGTGCGGTTACGCCGCCTTCCGCGATCAGCCCACCAAGGACTGGCACTTCATCGGCATGGCCGTGGTGTCCGTCCTCGCGCTCGCCCAGCTGGTGGTCGGCGTCGTGCGGCTCGCGCGCGGCGAGAAGCCGGACGAAGGCGCGGTGATCTTCGTCTCCTACCTCATCGGCGCGTTCGCCGCCGTGCCCGCGGCCGGCTTCCTCTCCCTCGCCGAGCGGACCCGCTGGGGGTCGGTGACGGTCGCGGCCGGCGCGGTGGTGCTGGCGGTGCTGGAAGTACGGCTGCACGACATCTGGGGAGGCTGACGTGACGGAGTCCGTCGCGGGGACGAAGGAACGCAGCAGGCTGGTCCAGGGGCCCGGGCTGCTGCTGGTGTGGCTGTACGGCGTGATGTCGGTCGGCGCGGTGTCGCGTTCCGTCTACCAGATCGCCACGGAGTTCGGCCGTGCGCCGCTTGCCTATTCCTTGTCGGTGGTCGCCGCCATGGTGTACGTGTTCATCACGTACACGCTGGTGCGGGGCGGGGAGCGGGCCCGCAGGGTGGCGCTGGTGTGCTGTGCGGCGGAGCTGGCGGGTGTGCTGGTGGTGGGGACATGGACGGTGATTGATCCGGGTGCGTTCCCGGACGCGACCGTGTGGTCGGAGTTCGGGTGGGGGTACGTGTTCCTGCCGGTGCTGTTGCCGGTGACGGGGCTGATGTGGCTGCGACGGGGGCGGCGCGGGTAGGTCGGGTCCGGGGCGGAGCCCCGTGGGGCTCCGCCCTCCCCTGCTACGCGCTCGCGGCGTACGCCTCGGACGGGGTTTCCTTCTGGAGCGTGATCAGGGTGAAACCGGGGCCGACCGCCTCGGTGGCGACCGCGACATAACCGTGGCTGCGATACATCCGCAGGTTCCGCTCGCTGCGGTGGCCGGTGAAGAGCTGGAAGCGCCGCACGTCCGGCTCCCCGGCCATACGCGCCTCGATGGCGTCGAGCAGCCGTCCCCCGAGCCCGTGCCGGCGCATCCGCGGATGCACGATGAGCCGGGCGATGCGCGCCGTGGCGTCCTTGTCCACCGCCGCCCGTACCGACGCCACCACCTCGTCACCGAGCCGCGCCACCAGCGTGTGACTGCGGTCGAGTTCGGTCCGGAGGTCTTCGAGGGACTGGGTGAGCGGCTCGATGCTGTAGTCGCCGTAGAGCTCCGCCTCACTCTGGTAGCACAGGTACTGCAGCTTGAGGATCTGCTCGGCATCCCGCTCCGTTGCCGCTGAGATGGTCACGCTCATGCCCATGTGTGCATGCCTCCCGCTCGCCTGATACGCCGGTCGCTTATCGCTCCATTCCCTCTTGCCCTGGAGCTGCAACCTCCGCCGCCAGCATTCTGCGCAGGCATCCCAGGCAACGGGAACGCATGGGCCCCAAACTTCCCTGTGACATTCCCAACTTCCCTGCGATTTCTCGGTAGGTGGGGTCGTCCACCGCCAGCATCGCGTCCAGAAGGCGTGGACAGCGGCCGGGCAGTCTGCCGACCGCCGCACGCACCGCCCGGCGCCGTTCGGCGGTCAGGGCCGCGCCTTCGGGGCAGGGCGTGTCCCCGGTGGCGGCCGGCGGGGAGGGGTGCGGGAGTTCGCGGCGCGTGGCGCGGCGAGCCAGGCGCGCCTCGGTCCGTACCGCACGCGTCAGCCAGCGCGCCGGCTCGGGCGGCGGGCCCGACGCGTCGAGGAGTTCCAGGAGGCGCAGCCATACGGCCTGTTCGAGATCGCCGGGCTCCACCGACCCGTCGGCGGCCTCCGCCACAGCCTCGGCGGCCAGCAGCGGCCGCAGGGTGCGGAAGAGCTCCGACGACGGGTCGGCGGGGTCGGGGGCGACGGGGCTGGTGACAGCGGGGCTGGTGGCGGGGGCGGCCGGGGCGGGGAGTTTCATGCCCCGCAGGACGTGGCGGCGGCAGTCTGCGGTTGCCGCCCACCGCGACGATCACCCGTCCGTGGCTGCCCCCGGCCACCCCTGCGGATCAGCGGCGCGCGAAGTCCGCGGCCGCCAGCAGCGCCGTGTCCGGCTGGTCCGAGAAGATGCCGTCGATGCCCTGCTCGAAGTACGCCTTGTACGCCCCGAAGGAATCGCCGTACGCCGCCGGATCCGTGCCGCGCCGGAAGTCCGCGGGCAGGAAGGCGTTCTCGTTGCGCAGGGTGTACGGGTGGAGGATCAGCCCCTGGGCGTGCGCGTCCCGCACCAGCGTCGTCGGCGTGCCGAGCCTGCCCGCCGCGTCCTTGGGGATGATCAGGTCGAGGGTGGGGCCGACCCCTTGGGCGAAGCCCTCGATCCACTTCAGTCCTTCGGGCGTGACCAGGTCCGCGACGGTGCGCGGGTCGTTGGTCACGGTGAAGTCCCAGGGCCGGGTGTTCGCGCCGGACAGCAGGACGACGCGTGGAGCCGCGACGAGCTTGCCGAGGCGCTGCATGCTGCTGGGCTCGAAGGACTGGAGGAAGTTGGGCGAGTTCCTCTTGTGCCGGCCGTAGGTGCGCAGCAGTTTCGCCAGGCGCTCTTCGAGACCGAGGCCCAGACCGCGGAAGTAGGTGGGGTGCTTCGTCTCGATGTGCAGCCAGACACGCCGACCGCGGGCCCGCCCCTCCTTTTCGGCCCAGCGCAGTACCTCTTCGAAGGTGGGAATCGTCCAGCGGCCGTCGTAGAGGGTGTTCTCCTGCCGGGTGGCGGCGATCCGCTCCTTGGCGCGCAGCGTCTTGAGCTCGGCGAGGGTGAAGTCCTCGGTGAACCAGCCGGTGAGGGAGACGCCGTCGATGGACTTGGTCGTCCTGCGCCCCGCGAACTCGGGGTGGTCGGCGACGTCCGTCGTACCGGTGATGTCGTTCTCGTGCCGGCAGACGAGGTGGCCGTCCTTCGTGGGGACGAGGTCCTGCTCGATGACGTGCGCGCCCATGTCGAGGGCCAGTTGGTAGGAGCCGAGGGTGTGCTCGGGACGGTAGCCGCTCGCTCCGCGGTGCGCGACGACGGTCGGCACGGGCAGGTCACGGTACGAGCCGTGCCCGGCGGTACGGCGGTCGGCCGCCACCGCCGTACCGGGCACAGCGCCGAGGGTGACGCCGCCCGCGCCGATCGCCGCCGCGCCGAGCACGGCGCGCCGCCGGGGATCCGTCTTTCCGCCCTGTGTCATGAATGCTCCTCGTGTCATGCGCCTGCCGAAAAAGGGAAGGCCTGATGGTAGGCGCCTACGCCTTACGCAGACGAGGCCGTGGACGGAACGCAGCGGAAACACACGTCAACACTGCGTATCCGATGATGAGCCCGATGTGCGATCAGGTGGAGCCCGCGAGTATCGTCCTCACCTGCACAGACTTCATTTCCATACCAGCCGGGCAGGGTCAGCGGCCCAGCCACGACACCGGAGGAACCGTTGTCCCGTCTCGCGCTCATCAAGGCAGTGCTCGGACCGATCCTGCGCCTGATGTTCCGCCCGCAGGTGGAGGGCGCCCGGAACATTCCCGGGACCGGTCCGGTCATCCTGGCGGGCAACCACCTGACTTTCATCGACTCGATGATCATGCCGATCTGCTGCGACCGGCAGGTGTACTACATCGGCAAGGACGAGTACGTCACAGGCAAGGGTGTCAAGGGCCGGCTGATGGCCTGGTTCTTCACCAGTTGCGGCATGATCCCGGTGGACCGGGACGGCGGCCGCGGCGGTGTCGCGGCATTGATGACCGGGCGGCGGGTGCTGGAGGAGGGCAAGATCTTCTCGATCTACCCGGAGGGCACGCGCTCCCCCGACGGCCGCCTCTACCGCGGCCGGACCGGCATCGCCCGCCTGACGCTGATGACCGGCGCCCCGGTGGTGCCGTTCGCGATGATCGGTACGGACAAGCTCCAGCCGGGCGGCGCCGGACTGCCGCGCCCCGGCAAGGTCACGGTGCGCTTCGGTGAGCCGATGGAGTTCTCGCGCTACGAGGGCATGGACCGCGACCGCTATGTGCTGCGGGCGGTGACGGACTCGGTGATGTCGGAGGTCATGCGGCTGTCGGGTCAGGAGTACGTGGACATGTACGCGACCAAGGCGAAGGCGGCCTGAGCATACTGCGCGCAGCCACGGTTGAGGGGCCGGGTCACCGATGGGTGACCCGGCCCCTCAGCCGTACGACGTGGCAGTATCAGCCAGACGTGGTCCGCCAGACGTGTCCGTCAGTCGTGGTGCGTCAGTCGTGCATGATGTCCTCTTCGAGCTTTTGGCCGCGCAGCATGAACCAGGCCGCCGCCGCCGTCACGAACAGCACCACCGAGCCCACGGTGGCCGCCGTCTGGAAGCCGTCGGTGAACGCGTCCTGCGCGACGGAAAGCAGCACCGCCGCCTGTTCCCCGGGGAGCGTCTCGGCCGCCTCCACCGCTCCGCCGAGCGATTCGTGCGCCGCGTCGGCCACATCGCCGGGGATGCCGACCGGCACCGTGAAACCGCGGTAGATGCTGGTCACGATGGAGCCGAGCAGGGCGATACCGAGGGCCGCGCCCAGTTCGTACGCCGTCTCGGAGACCGCCGAGGCCGCTCCCGCCTGTTCCTTGGGAACGCTGGAGAGGATGACGTCCGCGGTCACGGTGAAGGCCAGCCCCGCTCCCATGCCGCCGAGGAACAGCGCCAGGCCCAGGGCCACTACCCCGGTGTCCGCCGTCAGCACCGTGCAGGCGGCCAGCGAGAGGCCCAGCGCCACCAGACCACCGGACACCGCGCTGCGAACCGATGCCCGGCGCGCCGTCCAGCCGGCCGTCAGGCCCGCACCGACCGCTCCTACCGCCGCGGGCAGTTCGATCAGCCCGGCCTCCAGGGGCGAGCGCACCTGGACGAGTTGCAGGAACTGGGAGAGGAAGAAGACCAGGCCGGACAGGCCGAGGATGGTCAGCAGGTCGGCGAGGACCGCGCCGGAGAACCCGCGGTGGTGGAACAGCCGCATGTCCAGCAGCGGCGAGGGCAGCGTGAGCTGGCGGCGTACGAACCAGAACAGTGCCGCGACTCCGACGACCGCCGCGAGAGCGATGTCCCAGCGGTAGCCGTGTACCGCCGCTTCCTTGATGGCGTACACGACGCACACCATGCCGATCAGCGAGAGCGCGACACTCACCAGGTCCCAGGGGCCGGGTGACGGGTCTTTCGATTCCGGCAGCAGCTTGATGCCGACGACGACCAGGACCGCCATCACCGGCAGGTTGATCAGGAAGACCGAGCCCCACCAGAAGTGTTCGAGCAGGAACCCGCCGACGACGGGGCCGACGGCCGCGCCCGCCGAGGCGGCAGCGCCCCAGATGCCGACGGCGAGGCTGCGTTCCTTGGGGTCGTGGAAGATGTTGCGGATCAGCGCGAGGGTCGACGGCATCAGCGTCGCACCGGCCACACCGAGCAGCGCCCGGGCGACGATCATCATCTCGGGGCTGGTGGCGTAGGCGTTGAGCACGGAGACCGCGCCGAAGGCGACCGCGCCGGTCAGCAACAGCTTTTTCCGGCCGACCCGGTCGCCGAGGCTGCCCATGGAGACCAGCAGACCGGCGATGACGAACGAGTAGACGTCGCCGATCCACAGCAGCTGGGTGCCCGAGGGCTGGAGGTCCTCGCTGAGGAAGGGCGTGGCGAGGCCGAGCACGGTCGCGTCAACGGCGACGAGCAGGACGGCGAGTACGAGGACGGCGAGCGCGAGCCAGCGGCCGGGCGGGTACACGGCTTTGTGCGCCGTCGGGCCGCGGTCGTTTCGGGTCATTGCTCCACGCTCCGCCGAGCTCCGCCGAGCAGCAACTCGACGATCATGTACTGGAAGTCCTTGGCCGCGACCCGGCCGTCCTGCACGGCCCACGCGGCGGTGCCGATCAGCCCGTACAGGGCCTCGGTCAGCCAGGCCGGGGTGAGGTCGATACGGAAGTCGCCCTGTTCCTGTCCGCGGCGGAAACACGCGGAGACGCGGGCGTCCAGACGGCCCCATCCCTCGTTGACGTCGGCGCCCTCGAAGAGCTGGTTCTCCGTGACCAGGAAGGCGAGCAGGCCCGCGGAGGGTTCGATCCGGGCTACGAGGCGGCGCAACCCTTCGTCGGCCGGCCCATCGTCGAGCCGCGCCGCGTCGAGCGCCGCCTCGAACTCCCGGATGCCCAGCTCTTCCAGGGCTCTGACGAGGGCGTCCCGCCCGGCGAAGTGGCGGTGCAGGGTGGCCCGGCCGATTCCGGCCGCCTTGGCGACCTCGTCCATGGTGGCGGACGCTTTGCGGGAGAGCAGGGCGGCCGCTGTACGGAGCACCTGCTCGCGATCGACAGTCATGAGACGACCATAACCCGAGTGAGACATTTGTGTCTCACTCGGGCGGGCGGACGGGCGATGGACGGGCAGGCGGGGAGGCCCGGCGGGTCAGTTCACGCCGGCCACTCGCCGGCCACTCGCGGGTCAGTTCTTCGCTGTGGCCCACGCGTGCTGCTTCGCCAGGTCCGCCTTCACCTCGGCGAGCTGGACGGCGACGGCGCGGGGAGCGGTGCCGCCGCGGCCGTCACGGGAGGCGAGCGCCCCGGCCACGTTCAGGACCGTACGCACCTCGGGGATCAGATACGGCGAGATCTTGGCGAACTGCTCGTCGGAGAGCTGGTCGAGTTCGATGCCGTGCCGCTCGCACTCCTTGACACACTCCCCCGCGACCTCGTGCGCCACCCGGAACGGCACGCCCTGCTTGACCAGCCACTCGGCGATGTCGGTGGCCAGCGAGAAGCCGGCCGGCGCCAGTTCCTCCATGCGCTCACGGTTGACGGTGAGCGTGGCCATCATGCCGGTGAAGGCCGGCAGCAGGACTTCCAAAGTGTCGCAGGAGTCGAAGACCGGCTCCTTGTCCTCCTGGAGGTCGCGGTTGTACGCGAGGGGCAGCGCCTTGAGCGTGGCCATCAGGCCCGTGAGGTTGCCGATCAGACGCCCCGACTTGCCGCGGGCCAGCTCCGCGATGTCCGGGTTCTTCTTCTGCGGCATGATCGACGAGCCGGTGGAGAAGGCGTCGTGGAGGGTGACGAAGGAGAACTCCTTCGTGTTCCAGATGATGATCTCCTCCGCGATCCGGGAGAGATTGACGCCGGTCATCGCGGTGATGAAGGCGAACTCGGCGACGAAGTCGCGGGAGGCCGTGCCGTCGATCGAGTTGGCCGACGAACCGTGCTCGAAGCCGAGGTCGGCCGCGACCGCTTCCGGGTCCAGGCCGAGCGAGGACCCGGCGAGCGCCCCGGAACCGTACGGCGAGACGGCGGTCCGCTGGTCCCACTGCCGCAGCCGCTCCGCGTCCCGCGACAGGGACTGGACGTGGGCCAGCACATGGTGGGCGAAGAGGACGGGCTGGGCGTGCTGGAGGTGCGTACGGCCGGGCATGGCGACGTCCGGGTGTGCCTCGGCGAGGCCGACGAGCGCGTCCTGCAGATCGGCGATCAGGCCGGCGACGATGCGGGCGTGGTCGCGCAGGTACATCCGGAAGAGCGTGGCGACCTGGTCGTTGCGCGAGCGGCCGGCGCGCAGCTTGCCGCCGAGGTCGGCACCGAGGCGCTCCAGCAGGCCGCGCTCCAGGGCGGTGTGCACGTCCTCGTCGGCGATGGTCCCGGTGAAGTCGCCCGAGGTCACGTCCTGTTCGAGCTGGTCGAGACCCCCGAGCATGCGGGTCAGCTCGTCCGCGGTGAGCAGGCCCGCCGTGTGCAGCGCGCGCGCGTGGGCGCGGGAGCCCGCGATGTCGTACGGTGCGAGGCGCCAGTCGAAGTGGACGGACGCGGAGAGTTTCGCCAGGGCCTCGGCGGGGCCGTCGGCGAACCGGCCGCCCCAGAGGCGGACATCGCCGGTGTTGCTGCTCACGGTTGCTCCTTGTCGTGCGGTGGGGCGGGGCGGGGAGTCGTACCCCGCCCCGCCCCTTCCCGTAACTGGGGACTCCGCCCACGGGCCCCGCTCCGCAAGCGCCGGAGGGGCCGAAGGGGCTGGAGGTTCGCGGTGCGACTGGTACGCCGACTGGTACATCGGGCCAGGTCGGCGTCAGGCTACGCCTGCAGGTCGCGCCGCGCCGCGATCTTCGACGAGAGGCCGAAGATCTCGATGAAGCCCTGCGCCTTGGACTGGTCGAAGGTGTCGCCCGAGTCGTACGTCGCCAGGTTGAAGTCGTAGAGCGACTCCTCCGAGCGCCGGCCGGTGACGACCGCGCGGCCGCCGTGCAGGGTCATCCGGATATCGCCCGTGACGTGCTGGTTGGCCTCATTGATGAAACCGTCCAGGGCCCGCTTGAGCGGGGAGAACCACAGGCCGTCGTAGACCATCTCGCCCCAGCGCTGCTCGACCTGCCGCTTGTAGCGGGCCAGCTCGCGCTCGACCGTGACGTTCTCCAGCTCCTGGTGGGCGGTGATCAGTGCCATGGCGCCCGGGGCCTCGTACACCTCACGGGACTTGATACCCACGAGCCGGTCCTCGACCATGTCGATCCGGCCGATGCCCTGCGCGCCGGCCCGCTGATTGAGCTGCTGGATCGCCTGCAGGACGGTGACGGGCCGGCCGTCGAGGGCGACCGGGACGCCCTCCTTGAAGGAGATGACGACCTCGTCGGCCTCGCGCGGGGCGGCCGGGTTCTCGGTGTACTCGTAGATGTCCTCGATCGGCGCGTTCCAGATGTCCTCCAGGAAGCCCGTCTCGACGGCGCGCCCGAAGACGTTCTGGTCGATGGAGTACGGGGACTTCTTGGTGGTCGCGATCGGGAGGTTCTTCTCCTCGCAGAAGGCGATCGCCTTGTCCCGGGTCATCGCGTAGTCCCGGACCGGGGCGATGCACTTCAGGTCGGGGCCGAGCGCGGAGATGCCGGCCTCGAAACGGACCTGGTCGTTGCCCTTACCGGTGCAGCCGTGGGAGACGATGCCGGCGTTGTGCTTGTGCGCGGCGGCAACGAGGTGCTTGACGATGGCCGGCCGGGAGAGGGCCGAGACCAGCGGGTAGCGGTCCATGTAGAGGGCGTTGGCTTTGATCGCCGGGAGGCAGTACTCGTCGGCGAACTCGTCCTTGGCGTCCGCGACCTCGGCCTCGACGGCACCACAGGCGAGCGCGCGCTTGCGGATGACGTCCAGGTCCTCGCCGCCCTGGCCGACGTCCACGGCGACGGCGATGACCTCGGCGCCCGTCTCCTCGGCGATCCAGCCGATGGCGACGGAGGTGTCCAGGCCGCCCGAGTAGGCGAGTACGACGCGCTCGGTCACGAGATTCTCCTAACGATGCATGCGGTGATGGGTATAAGTATGCACTCCACCGTATGTTTCGTCAACGCGCACCCGCGGGCCCTCTCCCAGAACCCGCCCCAGGACCCGAATGCACCCCGCCGGCGCGCGGGTGCCCCTGCTGGCGCAGAGGGTGGGAGGCACTACGCACAACAGCCGATGTCAGCCGTGAGGAGCAGTGGACTGCTATGACGCGAGCGAAGATCCTCGTGGTCGGCGCGGGTTTCGCCGGGGTCGAGTGCCTCCAGCGGCTGGAGCGCAAGCTCTCCCCTGGCGAGGCCGAGCTGGTGCTCGTCTCGCCGTCCGACTACCAGCTCTACCTGCCGCTGCTCCCGCACGTGGCGGCCGGAGTCCTCACCCCGCAGTCCGTCGCCGTGTCGCTGCGCCGCCGGCTGCGCCGTACCCGTATCTGCCCGGGCGGCGCCATCGGCATCGACGCCAAGGCGAAGGTCTGCGTCATCCGGAAGGTCACGGGCGAGGTGATCGCCGAGCCGTACGACCAGCTGGTCCTCGCCGCGGGCAGCACGACCCGCACCTTCGACATTCCCGGCCTGCGCGACCACTCGCGCGGCATGAAGTCGCTGTCCGAGGCGGCGTACATCCGCGATCACGTGATCGCCCAGCTCGACATCGCCGCGGCCACCACGGACGACGCCGACCGAGCGGCGCGGCTGCAGTTCGTGGTGGTCGGCGGCGGCTACGCCGGCACCGAGACCGCCGCCTGCCTGCAACGCCTCACCACCGCGGCGGTCCGCCGCTACCCCCGGCTGGACAGCGCGCAGATCAAGTGGCACCTGGTGGACCTGGCGCCGAGGCTGCTGCCCGAACTCGGCGAGAAACTGGGCGAGAAGGCCATGGCGATGCTCCGCTACCGGGGCATCTCGTTCTCCCTGGGCACCACGGTGGCCGCAGTCGACGCGACCTCGGTCAAGCTCACCGACGGCCGTACGCTGCCGTCGCACACCCTGATCTGGACCGCCGGAGTCGCCGCGAGCCCCCTGGTCGCGACGCTGGGAGCGGAGACGGTACGCGGCCGGCTCGCCGCCACACCGCAGCTGACCGTGCCCGGCTTCGACGGCCTGTTCGCCGCCGGCGACGCGGCCGCGGTCCCCGACCTCGCCCGGGGCGGCGACACGATGTGCCCGCCGACCGCGCAGCACGCCCAGCGCCAGGGCAAGGCCCTCGCCGACAACATCATCGCCCGGCTGCACGGCACTCCGCTGAAGCCGTACATCCACAAGGACCTCGGCCTCGTGGTGGACCTCGGCGGCAAGGACGCGGTGTCCAAACCGCTCGGCCTGGAACTGCACGGCCTGCCCGCTCAGGCCGTGGCCCGCGGCTACCACCTGCTGGCGCTGCCCACGCTGACGGCCAGGACCCGGGTGATGACCAACTGGACGCTCAACGCCGTCGCCGGCGACGACTTCGTCCGCACCGACTTCCAGTCCCGGCGCGCGGGCACACTCCAGGACTTCGAGAACGTGTCGTCCTACCTCACCCCCGACCAGGTCCGCGAGCACAGCAAACCGCTGGTGGCAGCGGCCCAGACGGTGGTCGACGCGCATAATGTGGGTCATGGGAAAGCTCTATGAACGGATAGACGGCCGAATCCGCACCTTCATCGAGGAACAGCCGGTCTTCTTCACCGCCACCGCGCCGCTCGCCCCGGGCGGACACGTCAACGTGTCGCCCAAGGGACGCGCCGGGACGCTCGTGGTGATCGACGACATGACCCTGGCGTACCTGGACTTCGGTGGCAGCAGCGCCGAAACCGTCGCGCACATACGGGAGAACGGGCGCGTCACGCTGATGTGGTGCGCGTTCACCGGACCGCCCAAGGTGCTGCGGGTGCACGGCCAGGGCGAAGCCGTGTTCCGGGACGACCCGCGCTGGGCAGAACTCATCCGCCGGTTCGAGGACGTCGACGGGCCGAGCGCGCGCGCCGTCGTCGTGGTCCGCGCCCGGCGCATCAGCGACAGCTGCGGCTTCGCGGTGCCGTTCATGGAGTACCAGGAGGAACGCACGCAGCATGCCGAGCACTTCGCCCGCAAGACGGACGACGAGTTCGCGGCGTACTGCGAGAAGAAGGAGTACGTCGGCGTGAGCCTGGACGGGCTGCCCGCCCTGCCGCTCCCGCTGCCACGGCGCCCCTAGCTTGAGATTTAACCTCCGGATTCGAACAGCTCCGACCAGCCCTTCCTGCCGCACGAGCAGGCCCCGCAGCACAGTCGGAAACCTAAGCAAGTCGGGACAAACGGTGCGCATGCTGGTTCCGTGAAGCCGACTTGCGGTCGTGTTCGAGCGGCGAGGTTAAATCTCAAGCTAGGGGGTGTCTGACAATTCCCCGCGGCGTCGCGACGCCCGGCACGCACGCTCGCAGCGTTGCCGAAAAGCCCTAGTAGCTCCGCTACGAGGACTGTCCGGCGCCTTACGATCGCACGCACCGGACGCCGCTCCTTGACCCACGGGGAATTGTCAGACACCCCCTAACGGTCGTTCTGGGCCAGCCGCAGCAGGTGGTCGGCCAGGGCCTGGCCGCCCGCCGGGTCGCGGCTGATCAGCAGCAGCGTGTCGTCGCCCGCGATGGTGCCGAGGACGGCGTTCAGTTCCGCCTGGTCGATGGCCGAGGCCAGGAACTGCGCGGCCCCCGGCGGCGTACGCAGCACGACGAGGTTGGCCGAGGCCTCGGCGGAGATGAGCAGCTCCCCGGAGAGGCGCCGCATGCGCTCCTCCTTGGCGGACTCGCCCAGCGGCGCGTGCGGGGTGCGGAAGCCGCCCTCGCTCGGTACTGCGTAGATCAGCTCGCCACCGGTGTTGCGGATCTTGACCGCGCCCAGTTCGTCGAGGTCGCGGGAGAGCGTCGCCTGGGTGACGCTCAGCCCGTCGTCGGCGAGGAGCTTCGCGAGCTGGCTCTGCGACCGCACCGGCTGCCGGTTCAGGATGTCCACGATCCGCCGATGTCTGGCGGTGCGGGTCTGCGGTACGGCGGGGCCGCCGTGCTCGTTGTCCTGCGCCTGGGTCTCGGTCATCGTCGTCAGTCTCCGGATCATCGGTCCCCGTGTGCGGTGTCGAGAACGCCGGGCAGGGCCCGGAGGAACGCGTCCACCTCGCCGTCCGTGATGACGAGCGCCGGCATGAGCCGTACGACATCGGAGGCGGGGGCGTTCACCAGGAGACCGGCGTCCTGAGCCGCCTGCTGCACCTGGGGAGCGAGGGACTCGGTGAGCACGATACCCAGGAGCAGGCCGCCGCCACGGACGTGGGATACGAGCGGGTGGTCGAGGGACTCGATCCCCTCCCGCAGTTTCTCCCCAACGCGCTTGACGTGGTCGAGCAGTCCTTCGGCCGCGATCGTGTCCAGTACGGCGAGTCCGGCGGCGCACGCCACCGGGTTTCCGCCGAAGGTGGTGCCGTGCTGACCGGGCGCCAGCAGGTCGGCCGCGGCTCCGAAGGTGATGGCCGCACCGATCGGCAGGCCACCGCCGAGACCCTTTGCGAGCGTGACGATGTCGGGCTCGACGGCCTCGTGCGCCTGGTACTCGAACCAGTGGCCGGTGCGGCCGATGCCGGTCTGGACCTCGTCGAGCACGAGCAGCGTGCCGGTGGCGCGGGTGATCTCGCGGGCCGCCCTGAGATAGTCCTCGGGCGGCACGATCACACCGATCTCGCCCTGGATCGGCTCGATGATCAGCAGCGCGGTGTCGGTGGTGACGGCCTCGCGCAGCGCGTCGACGTCGCCGTACGGGACGTGCGTGACGTCGCCGGGCAGCGGCAGGAACGGGGTGCGCTTGGCCTCTTGGCCGGTGAGGGCGAGGGCGCCCATGGTGCGGCCGTGGAAGCCGCCCTGGGTGGCGACCATGTGCGTACGGCCGGTGAGGCGCCCGATCTTGAACGCCGCTTCGTTGGCTTCGGCGCCGGAGTTGCAGAAGTACACGCGGCCGGGGCGGCCGGAGATCTGGATCAGCCGCTCGGCGAGGGCGATCGGCGGCTCGGCGACGAACAGGTTGGAGACGTGGCCCAGCGAGGCGACCTGGCGGGACACCGCGTCGACGACGGCGGGATGGGCGTGGCCGAGGGCGTTCACGGCGATGCCTCCGACGAAGTCGACGTACTCCTTGCCGTCGGCGTCCCACACCCTGGCGCCCTCGCCGCGGACGAGGGAGAGCTGGGGTGTGCCGTAGTTGTTCGTCATGACGGACTGCCAGCGCCGCTTCAGCTCCTGGTTCGCGGTCACGTCGTCCAACGTCACTTCGTTCCCCCCTCGTGCAGGTCGGGCACGACCATCGTGCCGATGCCTTCGTCGGTGAAGATCTCCAGCAGGATGGAGTGCTGCACCCGGCCGTCGATGACGCGGGCCGTGTTGACTCCGTTGCGTACGGCGTGCAGGCAGCCCTGCATCTTGGGGACCATGCCGCTGGAGAGCTCGGGCAGCAGCTTCTCCAGCTCCGTGGCGGTGAGCCGGCTGATCACGTCGTCGCTGTTCGGCCAGTCCTCGTAGAGGCCCTCGACGTCGGTGAGGACCATCAGCGTCTCGGCGCCGAGCGCGGCGGCGAGCGCGGCCGCCGCGGTGTCGGCGTTGACGTTGTAGACATGGTGGTCGTCGGCGCTTCGCGCGATGGACGAGACGACGGGGATACGTCCGTCGTCGAGCAGGGCCTGGATGGCGCCGGTGTCGATGCCGGTGATCTCGCCGACCCGCCCGATGTCGACACTCTCGCCGTCGATCTGCGGGAAGTGCTGGGTGGCGGTGATGGTGTGGGCGTCCTCGCCAGTCATCCCGACGGCGAGCGGGCCGTGCTGGTTGAGCAGCCCGACGATCTCACGCTGCACCTGGCCGGCCAGGACCATGCGTACGACGTCCATGGCCTCGGGCGTGGTGACCCGCAGGCCGGCCTTGAACTCGCTGACCAGGCCGTGCCGGTCGAGCTGGGCGCTGATCTGGGGGCCACCGCCGTGCACGACGACCGGCTTGAGGCCGGCGTGGCGCAGGAAGACGACGTCCTGGGCGAAGGCGGCCTTGAGGTCCTCGTCGACCATGGCGTTGCCGCCGAACTTGATGACGACGGTACGGCCGTGGTGGCGGGTCAGCCAGGGCAGTGCCTCGACGAGGATCTGCGCCTTGGGCAGGGCGGTGTGCTTGCGGGCGCTCACGAGCTGTACGCGCTGTTCTCGTGGACGTAGTCGGCGGTGAGGTCGTTGGCCCAGATGACGGCCGACTCGGTGCCGGCGGCGAGGTCGGCGGTGATCTTGACCTCCCGGTAGCGCATGTCGACGAGGTCACGGTCCTCGCCGACGCTGCCGTTCTTGCAGACCCAGATGCCGTTGATGGCGACGTTCAGCTCGTCGGGTTCGAAGGTGGCCCGGGTGGTGCCGATGGCGGACAGGACGCGGCCCCAGTTGGGGTCCTCGCCGTGGATGGCGCACTTGAGAAGGTTGTTACGGGCGATGGAGCGGCCTACTTCGACGGCGTCGTCCTCGGTCGCGGCGTTCACGACCTCGATCCGGATGTCCTTGCTGGCGCCTTCGGCGTCGCCGATGAGCTGGCGGGCGAGGTCGTCGCAGACGGTGCGTACGGCGGCGGCGAACTCCTCTTCGCCCGGCGTCACGTGGGAAGCACCGGAGGCGAGCAGCAGCACGGTGTCGTTGGTGGACATGCAGCCGTCGGAGTCGACCCGGTCGAAGGTCTGCCGGGTGGCGTCGCGCAGGGCCGCGTCGAGTACGGCGGCTTCGAGGTCGGCGTCGGTGGTGAGGACGACGAGCATCGTGGCGAGCCCCGGAGCGAGCATGCCCGCCCCCTTCGCCATGCCGCCGACCGTCCAGCCGTCCTGGGTCACGACGGCCGTCTTGTGGACGGAGTCGGTGGTCTTGATGGCGATGGCGGCCTTCTCGCCGCCGTGCTCGGACAGTTCGGTGGCGGCCTTCTCGATGCCGGGCAGGAGCTTGGCCATGGGGAGGGTGATGCCGATGAGGCCGGTGGAGGCGACGGCGATCTCACCGGCGCTGTGCCCGCCGGCCAGCGCCTCGGCCGCCTTCTCGGCGGTGGCGTGGGTGTCCTGGAAGCCCTGGGGGCCCGTACAGGCGTTGGCACCGCCGGAGTTGAGAACGACGGCGGAGATCCGGCCACCCTTGACGACCTGCTCGGACCACAGGACGGGCGCGGCCTTCACACGGTTGGAGGTGAACACGCCCGCGGCGGCCAGGCGGGGGCCGGTGTTGACCACGAGGGCCAGGTCGGGTCCGCCGCTGTCCTTGATCCCCGCGGCGATGCCCGCCGCGGTGAATCCTTTCGCTGCCGTGACGCTCACGGTGCAACTCCGATCGTGGAAAGTCCGGTGTCCTCGGGGAGCCCGAGGGCGAGGTTCATGCTCTGCACGGCGCCGCCGGCCGTGCCCTTGGCGAGATTGTCGATGGCGCTGATGGCGATGACGCGGCCGGCTGCCTCGTCGTACGCGACCTGGATCTGAACGGCGTTGGAACCGTGTACGGAGGCGGTGGCGGGCCACTGGCCCTCGGGGAGGATGTGCACGAACGGCTCGTCGGCGTACGCCTTCTCGTAGGCGTCCCGCACCGCTGGCGCCGTCACGCCGGGCTTCGCCTTCGCACTGCAGGTGGCGAGGATGCCGCGGGACATGGGCGCCAGGGTCGGGGTGAAGGACACGGTGACCCGCTCCCCCGCGGCGGCGCTCAGGTTCTGGATCATCTCGGGGGTGTGCCGGTGGCCGCCGCCGACGCCGTAAGGCGACATGGAGCCCATCACCTCGCTGCCGAGCAGGTGCGGCTTGAGCGCCTTGCCCGCGCCGGAGGTGCCGGTGGCGGCGACGATTACGGCGTCGGGCTCGGCGAGGCGGGCGGCGTAGGCGGGGAAGAGGGCGAGCGAGACGGCGGTCGGGTAGCAGCCGGGCACGGCGACGCGCTTGGCACCGGCGAGCGCGGCGCGGGCGCCGGGCAGCTCGGGCAGGCCGTAGGGCCAGGTGCCGGCGTGCGGCGAACCGTAGAACTTCTCCCAGTCGACGGCGTCGCGGAGCCGGAAGTCGGCGCCCATGTCGACGACCAGCACTTCGTCGCCGAGCTGCTGAGCTACAGCGGCGGACTGGCCGTGCGGCAGCGCCAGGAAGACCACATCGTGCCCGGCGAGCACCTCGGGGGTGGTCGGCTCCAGCACGCGCCCGGCCAGCGGCAGCAGATGTGGCTGGAGCGGACCGAGGCGCTGTCCGGCGTTGGAATGGCCGGTCAGGACGCCGACCTCCACGCCGGGGTGCGCGAGCAGCAGCCGTAGCAGCTCCCCGCCCGCGTACCCGCTCGCCCCTGCCACTGCTGCTCGTACCACCATCGAACCCTCCTCGTCGATGGCATGACTATACGCAGCTACGTAGCTTTATGCAATGAGCGTCAAGGCTGCCACAGCCCCGCAACTGTGGTCGGGTAGCCGGGGCTCACCGGCATGGCGACCGGCGCCGTGCCATGCTGGTGCGCATGGCGCTGGAGGACCTTGTACTGCTGCGCCGCGCCCGGGACGCCATGGACCGCGACTACGCGCGGCCGCTGGACGTTCCGGCGCTGGCGAACGTCGCCCTCATGTCGCCCGGGCACTTCTCCCGCAGCTTCCGAGCCGCCTTCGGGGAAACGCCCTACAGCTATCTGATGACCCGCCGTGTCGAGCGGGCCAAGGCGCTGCTGCGGCGGGGCGACCTGAGCGTGACGGAGGTGTGCCTCGCGGTCGGATGTACTTCGCTGGGGTCGTTCAGCTCACGCTTCAGCGAGCTGGTCGGCGAGAGCCCCAGCGCCTACCGGGCCCGCCGTCACGAGGCCGGCGCCGCGATCCCGGCGTGCGTCGCCAAGATTTTTACGCGACCGGTCAGGAACGGAGAAGCGGAATCTGCCGCTGCCTCGTAGCGTCGCAGGCATGAACATCAACCTCGCACAGTGCTTCATCGCAGTCGACGAGCACGACAAGGCGCTCGCCTTCTACCGCGACGTCCTCGGCCTGGAGGTACGCAACGACGTCGCGTTCGAGGGGATGCGCTGGGTGACCGTCGGCTCACCCGCGCAGCCGGACGTGGAGATCGTCCTCGAACCGCCGCTCGCCGACCCCAACGCCTCGCCTGCCGACAAGCAGGCGATGGCGGAACTGCTGGCCAAGGGCCTGCTCCGCGGCGTGATCTTCTCCACCGACGACTGCGACGCCACCTTCGAAAGCATCCGGGCCGCCGGCGGGGAGGTGTTGCAAGAGCCGATCGACCAGCCGTACGGCGTCCGCGACTGCGCGTTCCGCGACCCGGCCGGCAACATGCTCCGCTTCAACCAGCCCCGCAAGCGATAGTTCTAGCGCCGGGCGCGGCTGCGGCCGACACCGCCGATCACGCGGGCCGCTGCCGCGACCGGCGCGACGAAGTAGAACCAGACGTACTGCTCGAAGCTGGCCACATCGAGCCAGACGACGCCGACGGAGACCGCGAAGGCGGCACCGCCCGACAGATGGAGACACGATGAGCATGGCCACGCGGACGGACCAGCAGTCGCCTGCGCTGCACGTTGCCGACAGCCTCCGAGATCAGACCACCGGAACCGGGTACGTCGGGTACTCCACCCCGGATACGTGCTGGACGACGCGGATGACCTGGCAGGAGTAGCCGAACTCGTTGTCGTACCAGAGGTAGAGGATCGCGTCGTCGCCCTCGACCTTGGTGGCGCCGGCGTCGACGATCGAGGAGTGGCGCGAGCCGATGAAGTCGCTGGAGACCGCGTCGGGGGCGCTGATGAAGTCGATCTGACGCTTGAGAGGCGAGGCCAGCGAGACGTTGCGGAGGTAGTCGAGGACCTCCTCGCGGGTGGTCTCGCGGGCGAGCCGCAGGTTGAGGATCGCGATCGAGACGTTCGGCACCGGGACGCGGATCGAGCTGCCGGTGATCCGTGCCTTGAGGTCGGGCAGTGCCTTGGCGACGGCGGAGGCGGCACCGGTCTCGGTGATGACCATGTTGAGCGGCGCCGAGCGGCCACGACGGTCGGAATCGTGGTAGTTGTCCAGCAGGTTCTGGTCGTTGGTGAACGAGTGGACGGTCTCCACGTGGCCGCGCAGGACGCCGTACTCGTCCGCCATCGCCTTCAGCGGCGGGACGATCGCGTTGGTGGTGCAGGACGCGCAGGACAGGATCTGCTCGTCCGACTTGATCGAGTCGTGGTTGACGCCGTGGACGATGTTGGGCACGTCGCCCTTGCCCGGCGCGGTCAGGACGACCTTGGCGATGCCGGGCCTGAGGTGCTTCGACAGCCCCTCGCGGTCGCGCCACCTGCCGGTGTTGTCGATGAGGATGGCGTCCTTGATGCCGTACGCCGCGTAGTCCACCGACGTCGGGTCGTCGGAGTAGATCACCTTGATCTCGTTGCCGTTGGCGATGATCTTGCTGTTCGCCTCGTCGACGGTGATCGTGCCCTGGAACTGGCCGTGGATGGAGTCACGGCGCAGCAGTGAGGCGCGCTTGACGATGTCCTGGCCGGCGCCCCTGCGCACGACGATGGCGCGCAGGCGCAGACCGTTGCCGGAGCCGGCCTTCTCGATGAGCAGGCGGGCGAGGAGGCGGCCGATGCGGCCGAAGCCGTAGAGGACGACGTCCCGCGACTCGCGCCGCTCGATCTTGTTGACACCCGTGGCGCCGCCGACGGCCTCGGCGGTGAACTCCGCCACGGAGAGACCACGGTCGTCGGTCCTGTAGATCGCGGCGAGCATGCCGATGTCGATCTGGGAAGGGCCGAGATCGAGCGTGGTGAGGGCCTGCAGGAAGGGCAGCGTCTCGGTGACCGAGAGTTCCTCACCGGCGATCTGCCGAGCGAATCGGTGGGTCTTGAGAATGCTCACCACCGACTTGTTCACCAAGGAGCGGCTGTGCAGCAGAACGGTGACATCCCGCTCCCGGTGCAGCCTCCCGACTATGGGAATCATCGACTCCGCGATCTCCTCGCGGTGCTTCCAGTTGGTGAACGAGTCGTCATTGACAGTCACAGGTTTTATCTTTCGAGCTAGGCGGCGCTCATATGCTAACCCGCCCGCCATTTTGATCGTTCAAACGGTACCCATGGCGGATCCCGAAGCCGCCGGACCCCGGCCGCCGAGTGAGGGCGCGGTGGCCGGGAACCGCCCGCCGGGGCCACCCTGGAGGGGAGATCCATTCCAAGGGGGCCTCGCGCAGGGAGACGCCAGTGACGCATTCCGACACCGACGCACGAAACGTGGATGTGCTGGTCGCGGGCGCCGGGCCGGTAGGGCTGACCGCGGCCGCAGAACTGCGCCGGGCCGGGGTCGCCTGCCGGATCGTTGACCGCCTGCCCGTCAGGCTGCCTTATGCGAAGGCGGTCGGCATCCAGCCACGCACCCTGGAGATCTGGGACCGGATGGGCATCGTCCGGTCCGCGCTGGAAGCAGCCGTCCCGATGCGCGGCCAGCTGACGTATGTCAACGGAGCCCAGCAGGACCGGCTGGACCTCGCACTGCCGCCCGAGGTGCCGTACGGCTTCGCCGCGCTGCCGCAGTACGAGACCGAACGCATCCTCGAGGACAATGCCGGGAAGCTTGGCTTGATCATCTCGTGTGGCTGTCGGGCTCCGCGGTGGTCGGCGGGGTTGTGTCGAGTGGGATGATTTCGATCCCGTATCCGGTGATTTTTGTGCTGCGGCTGGCCGGCCCGGCGGGTTTCGAGGGGAAGATGGAGCTGGGGCGTTTCACGGTCCGGGGGCAGACCCGCAGGCGTCGCTCGGCCGATCGCAGGTTCGCCAGCAGCGACGTGGTCATCTCGGCGAGGTGGGTGCCGATCCGCGCCGTGGTGCGGATCACGGTGTCCCGGGCGACGGTCAGGGCGACAGTGAAGGAGAGCCGGTCGGCATCGAGCCCGTGGCCGGCGGCGGTGGAACTGATCGTGCGGCGGATCGCCTGGTGGGTGACGAGATACGCCCAGATCTCCTGGTTGACCAGCGCGGGTGTCTTCGATCTCAGGACGGCGCGTGCCCCGCGCTGAGTGATCTTCAAGTCCCGGAATTCGAGCTCGGATTCCCACCGCTGGGAATACAGTGCGGCCAGTTCACCGGCGGGGAAGGCCGCAGGGTCGAGCAAGGTGGTGATGAGCCGGTAGGGCTCATGGCGTCGTGACCCGTCGGCGGCCTCGATGACGACCACCATCTCGATCACCCGGATCCGTACCGACCGGGGCCGCCCCGCCAGGGCTTTCGTGATGTTCTTGTGCGCGTGCCGGGTCGCGAGCCAGGAGCCGTCGGGCAGGACCTCGTCGGGGACCAGCCGCACCGCCGCCGAGATCCGCCACAACAGATCCGCCCCGCCGGCGGCGGCATCGACCCACAGCAGCCAGCCCGGGAATCCCCGGTCGGCCAGGACCAGCATCCCGGGGCGCATCCGGTCCAGCAGGCGCCGTGTCAGGTCCTGCTCACAGACCCGGCGGATGTCGAACGCCACCCCGAGCAGCGCCCGGGTCCCGCACTCGATCAGCGCGACCAGGCGGACCTGGGGGAACGCGGCGATCCGCCGCTGATTGCGGGTCCGGCCGAACACCGCGTTCACCGCGGTGTCGGCGACCTCGAGAAACGTGCCGTCCACCGAGGCCAGCCGAAGCCCCCGCCAGAACACCCCCGGCATCGCGACCGTGCCGACCGGCCCGGCGATCCGCTCGAACAGTAACCGGAACGGCTCCGGGCCCAGCGTGACGCGGCGCTGCCGCAGCGCCGAGGAGGAGACCAGCTGGCCCCGCGCGGCCAGCCGCGCCGTCCCACCGGCCAGCTTCGACAGCACCGACCGGTAGCCGTCTCTCGGGAACAGCGTCAACGCGAGCACGAAGAACACACACGTCACCGCGCAGAGTTTGCCGTCACTACGCCGGTCCCCGCGGCCGGAAGCCGCCAGCACATCCGTGACCATCCGCCGTGTCACAACCTGGCGCAACACACCCAGCTGCCCCGTCTGTCCCGCGCTCGCACGCGACGACCCCTCTATGCCAGACTCCCCAGACAACGAAGCTCCTGTTCCGAACAAGTCGATCGTGGTAGATCGCTCGTTCTACAGGAGCTTCGCTGCATCCAGCGCCCGCACACGAGATGATCAAGCCAAGCTTCCCGGCATTGTCCTCGAGGAGTCCTTGGCCCGCTTCGGCACCCGCATCGAGCGCGGCACCGAGCTGGTGTCGTTCACCCAGGACGCCGACGGGGTGACCAGTCGGCTGGTCACTTCCTCCAGCTCCGAGGAGGAGGTCCGCTCCCGCTTCCTGGTGGGCTGCGACGGTGCGCACAGTGCCGTCCGCAAGGGACTCGGGCTCACCTTCGAGGGGGGCGCGTTCCCCGAGGAGTACATGCTCGCGGACGTCGAGGTCGACTGGGACCTGCCGGACGGGTACGGCGTACGGGCCACGCACCGCGATGCCCAAGGCGCCGTCGACGACCTGCTCGTGTGCATCCCGCTGCCGGGCGCACGGCGTTACCGGATGTCCATGCTTGCGCCGCACGAGCTCTCGACCACTGGGCAGGCCGGGGGCGGGGACGGGGTGGCTCACGGACTGGAGGGGGGGGCGGACACCCGCGCTCGCCCACATCCAGACCGTCCTGGACCAGCTCGCTCCACAGCCCACCACCGCGTCGGCCATGCGGTGGTCCTCCGTGTTCAGGATCAGCCACCGGCTGGTGGACCGTTACGCGGACGGCCGGGTATTCGTCGCCGGGGACGCCGCTCACATCCATCCGCCGACGGGCGCCCAGGGCATGAACACCGGGATCCAGGACGCTTACAACCTGGCGTGGAAGCTCGCACTCGCGGCCGGGGGCACAGCGCATCCGCGGCTGCTCGCAAGCTACGACGCCGAGCGCCGACCGGTCGGCGATGAGGCCGTCGGCCGCACGGTCCGCCGCGCCGCCGAGGGCGTCCAGGCCGACCCCACCGACCCGGCGACCCTGATGCTGCGCGACGCGCAACTGCTCGTCGGCTACCGCGACAGCCCGATCGTGGGGCGACCGGATCCGGCAGGCGACGGCCCGCAGCCCGGTGACCGGGCTCCCGACTGCGGCGGCCTGACTGGCAGGATCTCCACCTACCCCCTGCGCCTGTACGACCTCCTGCGGGACCGCCGTCACGTGCTGCTGCTCTACGGAAGCGACGCGGTGGGACACGCCTTCGACGAACTGGCTTTTATAGCAAGGGAGTTGTCGCACGGCGACGTGGAGGCATGCGCGGTGCTCGCCGACGGCGGCGCGGCCGACGGGCTGCGGCTACCGGCGTATCGCGACGGAGGCGGCGAGTTCGGGCGGGCCTACGGGGTGCGTGGGCCGACGGCTTTCCTAGTGCGCCCGGACGGCTATCTGGGCGCCCGGCTCTGCCCGCCGACCGCACAGGATCTGACCGCACATCTCACTCGGGTGTTCGGCGCAGATGGAACAGGCCGCCTCCCCGTGGCCTGAGCAGCGGACTGAGTACCTCGGCTTACCTCGACGGCTGGACCACCCTCGCCCGGGTCGACAGACTGACCTCATGACTGATCACGCCACAACCCCTCAGGCCCCGGCGCGACCCTCCATCGCCGAGAGGCCCGTGGAAAAGGTCATGAAGGCCATTCTCCTCGTGGCCGCCGTGGTGGGGACGCTCGTGGCGCTGTACGTGGGCTTCTTCGTCGTCGGCTTCGCCCTGGCCGATTGAGGCCAATATCCGACCTACTTCCTGCCTATCGTCGACGCATCAGCCCCGAATCCCTCAGGAGCATCGGATGAGCGTCGTCGTCAGCAATCAGCCCGAGTCCACGCCGACCTGGATCGACCTGGACGTCCCCGATGCCGAGCGGGCGAAGGAGTTCTACGGGGCACTCTTCGGCTGGGAGTTCCAGACCGCGCCGGCGGACGGGCCGGCGTACACGACGTGTCTGTTGCGCGGTCGCGCCGTGGCCGGGTTCCGGCCGGTGGGCGCGCCGGATTCCGCGCCCGGTTTCTGGCGGGTGTACTTCGCCACCCAGGACTGCGACGCCACCGCCGTACGCGTGGCCGAGGCGGGCGGGGCGGTGACACAGGGCCCGTTCGATGTCGGGGACCAGGGGCGCATCGCGCGCGCCCATGACTGCGTCGGCGCCCGGTTCGGGCTCTGGCAGGGCGGCGCCCTCCCCGGCTGCGAGATCGTGAACGAACCCGGATCGCTGGTCCGCAACGATCTCAGCACGCCCGAGCCGGGCCCCGCCCGGGACTTCTACACGGCGCTCTTCGGCTACACCCTGGACGGCAACGAGGACCTTCCCGGCTTCGACTTCACCTTCCTGCGCCGGCCCGACGGCCACGAGATCGGCGGGATCTTCGGCGACCCCACCGCCACCGCCTCGGTCTGGCAGACCACGTTCGAGGTCGCGGACACCGACGCGGTCACGGCCCGTGCCGTGGCGGCGGGCGGTACGGCGGGGAAGCCCGCGGACTCGCCGTACGGCAGGATCGCGGAGCTCGGCGATCCCTTCGGGACGTCCTTCAGCGTGATCGCCAGGCCCGAGGCCGGTTAGCCTGAGGGCACAATGAACCATTTGACGACGTCACGGGGCGCGTACGACCTCGTCCGCTTCCCCGAGGACCCGCGCGACAGGCTGCGTGCCTGGGACGCCGCCGACGAGTATCTGCTGCGGCATCTGGACGGCGACGGCGGCGTCCCAGGCACGGGCGAGGATGCCGCGGAGGCCGTGGACCTGTCCGGCGACGTCGTGGTCGTGGGGGACCGCTGGGGAGCCCTGGTCACCGCCCTCGCCGACTGCCGCCCCACGCAGATCACCGACTCCTTCCTCACCCAGCAGGCGACCCGGGTGAATCTGGAGCGGAGCGGGGCCGACCCGTCGGCGGTGCGGATGCTGTCGACCCGTGACACGCCGCCGGAGCGGATCGACGTCCTGTTGATCCGGGTGCCGAAGAGCCTCGCGCTGCTGGAGGACCAGCTGCACCGGCTCGCTCCGCACGTCCACGCGGGCACGCGCGTCGTCGGCGCCGGAATGGTCAAGGAGATCCACACCTCGACGCTGCGGCTCTTCGAGCGGATCCTCGGCCCGACGCGTACGTCGCTCGCGGCGAAGAAGGCACGGCTCATCTTCTGTACGCCCGACCCCGCCCCGACCCGGGGCGCCAACCCCTGGCCGCACCGATACGCCCTGCCGGCGGACGTGGGTGCGATGTCCGGGCTGACCGTCACCAATCACGCCGGGGTGTTCTGCGCGGAGCGACTCGACATCGGCACCCGGTTCCTCCTCGGCCACCTCCCCAAGCGCCGCGGCCCCGAGCGCGTCGCCGACCTGGGCTGCGGCAACGGCGTCGTCGGTACGGCGACGGCGCTCGCCAACCCCGAGGCCGAGATCCTCTTCGCCGACGAGTCGTTCCAGGCGGTGGCATCGGCGGAGGCGACGTTCCGGGCGAACGCCGGAGCGGCCCGCACGGCGGAGTTCCTGGTGGGCGACGGGCTGTCGGGCGTCCCCGGGGCGACCCTGGACCTCGTACTCAACAATCCACCGTTCCACAGCCACCAGGCGACCACCGACGCCACCGCCCGGCGCATGTTCACCGCCGCCCGAGACGCGCTGCGCCCCGGCGGCGAACTGTGGGTCGTCGGCAACCGGCATCTCGGGTACCACGTGACACTGCGGCGGATCTTCGGGAGCAGCGAACTCGTCGCGAGTGACCCGAAGTTCGTGGTGCTACGGGCGGTCAAACGCTGAGTCGCACGCTTCGCGCAGCCGCCGCACGCCCTCCGTGATCTCGGCGGGGCCCGCCACCCCCGCGAAGCTCAGCCGGATGTGTCCGGCCGTCGGTTCGGCGCTGAAGTACGGGCGGCCCGGCGCGATCGCGACGCCGGCCCGGAGCGCGGCCGACACGACGGTGTTCTCGTCCGCGCCGTCGGGCAGGCGCAGCCACAGGTGGTAGCCGCCGGCCGGGATGTGCGGCAGGGCGAGTTCGGGCAGATGGTGGCGCAGGCCGGCGGCCAGGGTGTCCCGGCGTATCCGCAACTCCCTTGCCACCGTACGCAGATGACGGGGCCAGGCCGGTGATCCGACCAGTTCGACGGCGGCCTCCTGGAGGGGGCGGGGCACGAAGAAGCTCTCCACCACCTGGATGGCGCGCAGCCGCTCCAGCACCGGGCCCCGCGCGGCCAGTGCGCACACCCGGAAGCTCGGCGAGGTGGCCTTGGTGAGCGAGCCGACGTGGACGACCACGCCGTCCGGGTCGTCGGTGGCGAGCGGCCGCGGCAGGGGCCCCGCGCCGTCGTGGACGAGTCGGCGCACGAAGTCGTCCTCGACGACGAACGCCCCCGCCCCGCGCGCGATGCGCAGCACCTCGGGCCTGCGCTCCGCCGAGAGAACGGCGCCGGTCGGGTTCTGGAACAGCGGCTGGCAGACGAAGACGCGGGCCCCGGTGGCCTCGAACGCGGCGGCCAGGAGATCGGGGCGTACGCCGTCGGAGTCCACCGGCACCGGCACCGGCCGCAGTCCCGCCGCGCGGGCGATCGCGAGCATCCCCGGGTACGTCGGCGACTCGACCAGCACCGGAGCGCCGGGCGGGGCGAGTGCGCGCAGCGCGGTCGTCAGCGCGCTCTGGCCGCCGGCGGCGATGAGCACCTCGGCGGCTGTGACCGCGCCGCCGATGCCGCGGGCGAACCACTCGCGCAGCTCGGGGACACCGTCGGTGGGCGGCCGCCCCCAGGCGCCGGGCCGCCGCCCGGCCCTGGCGAGGGCGGCGGCCATGGCCCGTTCGGGCTGCAGACCGGCGTGGAGGTAGCCGCTGTTGAACTCGATGACGCCCGGCGGCGGCGCCGCGAGAGTCACCAGCACACCGGACGCGTCGACCGAGCGCGGGGCAAGGTCGGTGGCGCCGTCGGCGCTGAGCGAGACCTCCTGCCACGAGGTGTCGCCGGGCGCGGCGGTGTCCGTACGGGGCTGCGCCCGGTAGGCGCCGGCACCGGGCCGGGTGACGACGAGGCCTTCGGACGCGAGCTGCGCCAGTGCGCGGGAGACCGTCACGGGGCTCACCCGGTGGCGCTCGACGAGGACTCGGCTCGACGGGAGCTTTCCACCGGGCGAGTAGCGGTCGAGCTCTTGCCGCAGGATTCCAGTCAGCTCGGTGACACTGCTACGCTCGTACATGAGAACCCAGGATAGCGCTACGCAGCACACGGCAGTAGCGGTGAGCGACCCGGCGTCCGGTAGGCGAACAAGCGGCACTCTTCTCGCCGCGCTGGGCGTCATCGCGTTCTCGCTGACCTTCCCCGCCACCGCCTGGGGCCTCGAAGGCTTCGGCCCCTGGTCGCTCGTCGCCGTACGCAGCGTCCTCGCCGCCCTCGTCGCCGGGGCCGCACTCCTCGCCCTGCGCATACCGGCGCCGCCCCGCCGTCACTGGGCCGGGCTCGCGGTGGTCGGCGGTGGCGTGGTCCTCGGCTTCCCACTGCTGACCACGCTCGCCCTCCAGACCTCCACCACCTCGCACGCGGCGGTGGTGGTCGGCCTGCTCCCGCTGACCACCGCCGCCCTCTCGGCGCTGCGCACCGGGGCCCGGCCGTCCCGCGCCTTCTGGGCGGCGGCGCTGGCCGGAGCCGCCGTCGTGATCGCGTTCACGGTGCAGCAGAGCGGCGGCGCCGTGTCCGCCGGCGACGCGTACCTCTTCGGCGCGCTGCTGGTGTGCGCGGCCGGCTACACCGAGGGCGGCAGGCTGGCCCGCCTGATGCCCGGCTGGCAGGTCATCGGCTGGGCGCTGATTCTGTGCCTGCCGCTCGCGCTCCCCGCGGCGGCGCTGGCGCTGGCCCTGGAGCCGGTGGACCTCACGGCCCGCAGCGTCGCGGGACTGCTGTGGGTAGCGGTCGGATCTCAATTCCTCGGCCTGGTCGTCTGGTACCGGGGCATGGCCGAGATCGGCGTGTCCAAGGCCAGCCAGCTCCAGCTCGCCCAGCCGCTGCTGACGCTGGTGTGGTCGGTCGCCCTGCTGGGCGAGCACCTGTCGCCCGCGGCGCCGCTCGCCGCCGTCGGCGTCCTGGTGTGCATCGCGCTCACCCAGCGCACACGGGCGTGAGCGAGCGGCGGAGGCAACGAGCCGCGGAGGCCAGAGCGAAGGGCCGGCTCCCGCCCCCGGCCGTAGACTGGCCGTACGACCGTCGGCACCGAGGGAGGTCTGTCGCGATGCAGGCAAACGTGGGCGACCAGCTACTGGTACACGGCAGGACCGTCGGTCATGAAGACCGGACGGTGAAGATCATCGAGGTGCTGGGCTCCGGCGGCAACCCGCCGTACCGGGTCCGGGACGAGGACGGGCACGAGGCGCTGGTGTCGCCGGGCCCGGACTCCGTCGTACGGCACACGGACCCGGCGGGTTAGGGGCGCCCCCGGGCGTCCCCAGGGCACCCAGGCGAGGTCCGGTTCAGCCGGCTCCCGGCTCGACCCCGTTCAGCGAGGCGGCTTGACCCGGGTGGGGTAGTGGTCAGCCACCACCCGGTGCATCGCCCCGAAGCGGTCGTGCGCGACCTCCTTCGCGGAGAAGAAGACATGGCCGCGCACTTCGGCGTGCTCCTTGCCGAGCGTCACATGGCGGGACAGCTCGGCCGGGTCCTGCCAGGGGGCGGGCTGCGCCGGCTCGCCGGCCTTGTAGAGGGCCTCGCCGGCGTACAGGTGGACGCCCGTCCCGCGCACCGTCCGCGACCACCAGCTCAGCAGCTCGGTGTAGTCGGCCGCCTCGTACCCGATGTTCCAGTACAGCTGGGGCACGATGTGGTCGATCCAGCCCTCCTTCACCCACTTGCGGGTGTCGGCGTGCAGATCGTCGTACGTCTGCACCCCGGCCCGGGTCCGGGAGCCCAGCGGGTCGGTCGCCGCGTTGCGCCACACGCCGAAGGGGCTGATCCCGAAGCGCACGTTCTTCTTGATCCGGCGAATCCGGTCGGAGGTCTCGCGCACCAGCCGGTCGGTGTTGTCGCGCCGCCAGGCGGCCCGGTCGGAGAAGGAGCCGCCGTAGCGGGCGAACGCGTCGTCGTCGTCGAAGACCTGGCCCGCCACCGGATACGGGTAGAAGTAGTCGTCCCAGTGCACGGCGTCGATGTCGTAACGCTTCACGGCGTCGAGCATCGCCTCCTGGACGAAGCGCCTGACGTCCGGCAGCCCCGGGTTGTAGTACAGCTTTCCGCCGTACGGCAGCACCCAGTCCGGGTGCTTGCGCGCCGGATGGTCCGCCGCCAGCCGCGAGGGATCCGTGTGATTGGCCACTCGGTACGGGTTGAACCAGGCGTGCAGCTCCAGTCCCCGCCGGTGCGCCTCCCTGACCGCGGTCCCCAGCGGGTCCCAGCCCGGGTCCTTGCCCTGTACGCCGGTGAGGTACTGGGACCAGGGTTCGTACGGAGAGGGCCACAGGGCGTCGGCAGTCGGCCGCACCTGGAACACCACCGCGTTCAGGCGGCGGCGTACCGCGGTGTCCAGCAGGGCCAGCAGCTCCTCCTGCTGCTGGGCCGCGGTGAGGCCCGGCCTGGAGGGCCAGTCGCGGTTGGCGACGCTCGCCAGCCACATCCCCCGCAGCTCGGGCTTCGGTGCCCTGCCCCCGGCGGAGCGCGCGCCCCGGGACGCGGCCAGCGCCGCGTCGCCGGGAACCGAAAGCGCTGTAAGGGCCGACAGTGCGCCGGCCGCTCCGACCAACAACCCTCTTCTACCGATCTGACCCATATGTCGTCTGCTCCTCGCTCAGGGTGTCCGTCATGTCCGCAGAGCATTCCCGCCCCGGCCCGTCATCCACACGTGGGTTCGGAGTAACGTCGGGGGCTGAGGCGGGCACCGGCACAGGCCGGATGCCTGCCGAACTGTTGATCAGCGAAAGGCACGATGTGACGGACTCCATGGCGGATGTGCAGCGCGTCGGAGTGGTGGGCTGCGGCCAGATGGGCGCAGGCATCGCCGAGGTGTGCGCCCGCAGCGGCCTCGAGGTGAAGGTTGCCGAGACCACGGGCGAGGCCCTGGAGATCGGCCGCACCCGGCTTTACAACTCGCTCACCAAGGCCGCCGAGCGCGGCAAGATCACCGAGGAGGAGCGGGACGAGACGCTGGCCCGCCTCAGCTTCACGACCGACCTCGGGGAGTTCGCCGACCGCGACCTCGTGATCGAGGCCGTCGTCGAGAACGAGGGGATCAAGACCGAGATCTTCCAGGTCCTCGACCAGGTGGTGACCCGGCCGGACGCGATCCTCGCCTCCAACACCTCCTCCATCCCGCTGGTGAAGCTGGCGGTGGCGACGTCCCGCCCGGACCAGGTCATCGGCATCCACTTCTTCAACCCGGCCCCGGTGCAGAGGCTCGTCGAGCTGATTCCCGCGCTGACCACGTCCGAGGAGACGATCAAGCGCGCCGAGGCGGTGGTGCAGAACGTGCTCGACAAGCACGCCATCCGCGCCCAGGACCGCTCCGGCTTCGTGGTCAACGCTCTCCTCATCCCGTACCTCCTCTCGGCGATCCGCATGTTCGAGTCGGGCATCGCCAGCCGCGAGGACATCGACAACGGCATGGAGCTGGGCTGCGCCCACCCGATGGGCCCGCTCAAGCTCGCGGACCTCATCGGCCTGGACACCGTCGCCTCGGTCGCCGACTCGATGTACGCCGAGTTCAAGGAGCCGCTGTACGCCGCTCCGCCGCTGCTCCAGCGCATGGTGGACGCGGGCAGGCTCGGCCGCAAGACGGGCTCGGGGTTCTACCCGTACTCCTGACGCACGGACGATTCGCACGGAGTGTGCGGGGCGTACCCGCATATGCCCCGCACACACGCTCCCGCCATGGGCCAGGGACGAGTTGACTCCGCGTCACACGTCACATGCACATCACACGCATGAGACGACACGACGCCGGACGAGCTTGTCGAAAAGGAGCGGACCGTGAGTATCGACCCCGACCAGACCCTGGTCGTAGAGGAATGCGCAGAGTTACGCCGTTGCATTGACGTCGGCCTGACCAGGATCGACGGGCGGCTGGCGCTGCTGGCCCTGCGGAGCGACCAGGCCGGCCACGATGTGGCAGACCTGGCCGCACGTGTGACGGCCCTGGAGCACACCCGTTGGCCGCTGCCCACCGTGGCGGCGCTCACCGCGATCGGAGCGCTCGCGGTGGCCGTGTGGCAGGCCCTCGGCCGGTAGCCGTACGGCGGGCAGGGGCCGCTAGCCGAGGCGCAGGTGGTGCAGCATCAGCAGCCCGGCCGCCATGTTGGCGGCCGGGACCTCGCCCCGGGCCACCATGTCGGGGACCAGCTTGAGCGGGACCCATTCGCGCCGTGAGGACTCGAAGTCGTCCTCGGGATGGCCGGTGTACGTCGCCTCCTGCGACCAGTAGAGGTGGTGGCGGGCGTCGGTGAGGCCGTTGGACGGCTCGACGGTGAGGAGGTGGCGCAGCGGCCCCGGCCGCCAGCCCGTCTCCTCCTCCATCTCACGCGCCGCGGCGTCCTCCACGGCCTCGCCGTCCTCGACGACACCCGCCGCGAGTTCCCAGCCCCAGCTGTCGGTGATGAAGCGGTGCCGCCAGAGCAGCAGCACCTCGTTGGCCTCGTTGACCGCTGTCGCCACCGCCACCGGGCGCAGCCGTATGACGAAGTGGTCCAGGTGACGGCCGTCGGGGAGTTCGACGTCCGCGAGGTTGACCCGGAACCAGCGGTTCTTGTACACACTGCGTTCGCTCAGATTCGTCCACTGCACTGTTCTGCCACCTTCCGACAAGTAGATGGCAACATCGCAGCAGGAGCACGGTCAGAGCGGAACGCGCAGCGCCCCGTCGATCAGTTCTGCAGCCTCTTCCGCGCCGGCGCATCCACTGCCCACCAGATGCTCGCGCACCGCCCGCAGACGGTCCCGCAGCCGCTGCGACTCCATCCCCTGGGCACGCTGCGCCATCTCCGTCGCGATCTCCACCGCCCGGTCGGCCTTGCCCTGGCGCAGCTCGATGTGGGTGAGCATGGCCAGCCGGTGGACCCGACCCCGGTCGTGCGCGGGGGTGCCGACCGCGGCGTCCGCGTGCTCGCGCGCTGCCGGCAGGTCACCGAGGCTGAGCAGCGCCTCGGCCACCTGGACATTGACCAGGCCGGGTTGCACGTACCCCGTCTCGTCGGGTTCGCTCCCCGGTCTGATGCACTCGGCCTCCGACTCCGCCCGCCGGATGCACGACAACGCGCCCTTGTTGTCGCCGAGATGGGCGTACGCCTTGGCCTGCATGGCGTGCAGATCGGCGGCCAGCGCCGGGGTGATCTGCTCGCCGGCGGTGCGCAGCGCCGCCTCCGCGAAGGCCACCGCCTGGCGGTACTCGGCCATGAACAGCGACTGGTTGACGAGCAGCGCGATGACGTACGCGCCGAGCCCCCGGTCCCCGCTGGCCTTCGCGAGCCGCAGTGCCTGGTGGAAGTACCGCTGGGCGAGGCCCTGGGCGTCGGAGTCGTACGCGCAGATGCCCGCCACCGCCACCAGACCCCCCGTTGCCCGGTGCAGTTGACGGCCCGTCGTATTCGAGTAACTGCCGCGCAGCAGAGGCGCGGTCTCGGTGTTGAGGAATCCGACGATGCGTGCGCGGGTGGCGATGCCACCGGCCTTGCGGTACATCAGTTCGTAGTGCGCCCTGGCCGCCCGCAGCATCTGTACGTCGGCGGTGCTGACGTGGGTCTGTCCGTTGCGCGAGACGTCCGAGTCCTCGGGCGGGTTCTCCCACTCCCAGACCGGCATCACCGCCGGCGTCCCGGTCACCGCGGGGGCGCCCAGTATGTGCGGCCGCTGCTGTTCGTCCGAGCGCCAGAGCGCGGTGGCGCGCTCCACGAAGCCCGTCAGCGGCGAGCCGTGCGGCATGGCCGATTCGCCCGGCATGCCGAAGCCGATGTCGTCCAGCGTTATCGGCCGGTGCAGCCGGGCGGCGAGCACTTCGCAGATCAGGTCGGGCACCTGGCCGCGCGGCCGCTGGCCCTTCAACCACCGGGCGACGGCGGTGTGTTCGTACCTCAGCGCCAGGCCTCGCACACGTCCCGCCCGGTTCACGTGGGCGGCCAGACCGGCGTTGGAGATGCCCGCCTCGTCGAGCAGGGCGTCGAGCAGAGTGTTCGGCTGCATGGCCTCTCCGGTGGCTCGGTGCGGCACAGCGTAGTGGAGACGCGTTCACACGGGGTGTGAACCAAGTGCCCGCATTCGTACCCCGCGTTCCCTCCCGTGCACCCCGTCGGCCCCGCTTGACTTGGGGCGCCTCACAAAGAGGCGGCCGGGCCGCCGGCTCCCCCTCGTACAGTACGGCGGCCCGATCCCGCACCGTCCGCCTTGCCGGTCTGCCCGACACTCCACGGCGGGGCCGACGGAGCCGGTCCACCTGGTACCGACGGGAGGCATGAGTGAGGGGCGTATCCGAACCACCTGCCGGATACGCCCCTCAGTGCTATGTCACGAGTCAGCCGCTACGCGCCGCGCAGCACCGCGCCCGTGCGTGCGGCGGCGAGTGCGACGGCGGCGTCGCGGGCCGCCGTGGCCTCCTCGACGGTCAGCGTGCGGTCGGGCGCCCGGAAGCGCAGCGCGTACGCGAGCGACTTGTGGCCCGCGCCGAGCTGCTCACCGGTGAACACGTCGAACAACCGCAGCGATTCGAGGAGTTCCCCGGCGCCTTCGCGCAGCGCCGCCTCGACGTCCACCGACGGAACATCGGCGGCAACGACGAGTGCGACGTCCTGGGTCGCCACCGGGAAGGTGGAGATCCGCGGGGCCCGCAGGGCTCCGGCACCGGCCCGCTCCAGGCGGTCCAGGTCCAGCTCCATCGCGCTGGTACGCGCCGGCAGGTTCAACGCCTTGACGACGCGCGGGTGCAGCTCGCCTGCGAAGCCGATGAGCTGCGGCTCCCCGTCGATCACGACGCTCAGTTCGGCGCAGCGGCCAGGGTGCCACGGTCCGTACTGGCCCTGCCGGACGATCAGTTCGGCCCCCGCCTCGCGGGCGAGCGTACGGGCTGCCTCGACGGCGTCCGCCCAGTCGGCCGGACGTGCTTTGCCCCACCAGCCGGCCTGCTCGCGCGCACCCGCCAGGACGACCGCGGCATGCCGCGGCTGCGCCGGCAGCCCGGCGCCGAGCGTGGCGATCTCCTCGACAGTGGGACGGCGGTCGACCGGGAGCCGCACCGCGACACCGGTCTCCTCGCCCGCCCGGAAGACCAGGCCGGTCTCGAAGAGCGCGAGGTCGTGGCTGCCCCGGCTGTCGTTGCGGTGCAGTGCGCCAAGGAGACCCGGCAGCAGCGCGGTGCGCAGTGCGGGCTCCTCCTGGGACAGCGGGTTGACCAGCTTGACCACGCTGCGGCAGGTGTCGTCCGCCGGAATGTTCAGCTGGTCGAGGACCTGCTCCGAGATGAAGGGGTAGTTCAGCGCCTCGACGTACCCGGCGCCAGCCAGCGCACGACCGACGCGGCGGTGCAGGCGCTGGCGGTCGGTGAGCCCGCGGCCCGACGGCGGCGTGGGCAGGGTGGAGGGCAGGTTCTCGTACCCCTCCAGCCGGATGACCTCTTCGGCCAGGTCGTTCGGGAAGGACAGGTCGGGGCGCCAGGACGGCACGGTCACGACCAGTTCGTCCTGCCCGTACACGTCGCAGCCGACCTGCTGGAGGCGGCGTACGACGGTCTCCCGGCCGTAGTCGACACCCGCGACGCGGTCGGGGTGGTCGGCCGGCATGGTGATCGTCCGGGGCGCGGTGGGCGCGATGGCTTCGGTGACCCCGCCCTCGGCTGAGCCGCCGGCGAGCAGCACCAGCAGGTCGACGGTCCGCTGGGCGGCCGCGGCGGTGGTCTGCGGGTCGGTGCCGCGTTCGAAGCGCTTGGACGCCTCGGAGGCGAGCTTGTGACGGCGCGCGGTGCGTGCGATGGAGAGCGCGTCGAAGTGCGCGGCCTCGATGACGATCTCCGTGGTGCCGGTGACCTCACCGGTCGCGGGGTCGGTCACGGAGTCGGCGATCTCGGTGTTGGCGCCGCCCATCACACCCGCGAGCCCGATCGGACCTCGGTTGTCGGTGATCACCAGGTCCTCGGCGTCGAGGACGCGCTTGGCACCGTCGAGCGTGGTGAGTTTCTCGCCCGGCTCGGCGCGGCGCACCCCGATCGGCCCGTCGATGCGGGACCGGTCGTAGGCGTGCAGGGGCTGTCCGAGCTCCAGCATCACGTAGTTGGTGACGTCGACCGCGAGCGAGATGGGGCGCATCCCGGCCTTCTGCAGACGGCGCCGCAGCCAGATCGGGGAGCGTGCCTCGGGCTGCAGGCCGATGACGGTACGCGCGGTGAAGCGGTCGCAGCCCTGCGGGTCGGCGACCCGCACGGGGTAGCCGTGCGGGTTGGGGGCCGGCACGTCGAGCAGCGCCGGGTCGCGCAGCGCCAGCCCGTACGCGGTGGCCAGCTCACGGGCGACGCCGCGCATCGACAGGCAGTAGCCCCGGTCGGGCGTGACGGCGATGTCGAGGACCTCGTCGACGAGTTCGAGCAGCTCGATGGCGTCGGTGCCCACCTCGTGCTCGGGCGGCAGCACGATGATGCCGCCGCTGCCGTCGTCGCCCATCCCCAGCTCGTCGCCGGAGCAGATCATGCCGTGCGAGGTCTTGCCGTACGTCTTGCGCGCGGCGATGGCGAAGTCGCCGGGCAGGACGGCGCCGGGCAGCACCACGACGACCTTGTCGCCGACGGCGAAGTTACGGGCGCCGCAGACGATCTCCTGCGGGTCGCCGGTGCCGTTGGCGGCGCCGACGTCGACGGTGCAGAAGCGGATGGGCTTCTTGAACTCCGTCAGCTCCTCGATGGTGAGGACCTTGCCGACGACCAGGGGGCCCTTGAGGCCGGCGCCGAGCTGCTCGACCGTCTCGACCTCCAGGCCGGCGGGCACTAGCTTGGCCTGTACGTCACGGCCGGTCTCGGTGGCGGGGAGATCGACGTACTCCCGCAGCCAGGAAAGCGGGACCCGCATCAGATCTCCATCCCGAAGGGCCGAGTGAACCGGACGTCACCCTCGACCATGTCTCGCATGTCTTCTACGTTGTGGCGGAACATGAGCATCCGCTCGATGCCGAAGCCGAACGCGAACCCGCTGTACTTCGCGGGGTCGACGCCGCAGGCCGTGAGCACCTTCGGGTTGACCATGCCGCAGCCGCCCAGCTCGATCCAGCCCTCGCTGCCGCAGGTGCGGCAGGGACGGTCCGGGTTGCCGACGGACGCGCCGCGGCAGACGTAGCAGACCATGTCCATCTCGGCGGACGGCTCGGTGAACGGGAAGTAGTTGGGGCGCAGCCGGGTCTTCATCCCCTCGCCGAAGAGCGCCTGGACCATGTGGTCGAGGGTCCCCTTGAGGTCGGCCATGGTCAGGCCCTCGTCGACGGCGAGGAGCTCGATCTGGTGGAAGACCGGAGTGTGCGTGGCGTCGAGCTCGTCGGTGCGGTAGACACGGCCGGGACACACGACGTACACCGGCGGCTCGCGGTCGAGCAGCGCGCGGGCCTGGACCGGCGAGGTGTGGGTGCGCAGGACGACCCCGGACTCGTCGTTCTTCGCCCCGTCGGACGCCTGCACGAAGAAGGTGTCCTGCATCTGGCGCGCGGGGTGGTCGGGCACGAAGTTCAGGGCGTCGAAGTTGAACCACTCCGCCTCGACCTCGGGGCCCTCGGCGACCTCGTAGCCCATGGCGACGAAGACGTCGGAGACCCGCTCCATGAACGTGGTCAGCGGGTGCCTGGCGCCGGCCGGGGTGCGGTCGTGGGGCAGCGTGACATCGACGGCCTCCTCGACCAGCACCCGCTCGTCGCGCTCGGTCTCCAGTACGGCGAGGCGGGCGCCGAGGGCCTTGTTCACGGCGCCGCGCGCCATGCCGACGCGCTTGCCCGCCTCTGCCTTGGCGGCCGGCGGCAGGGCGCCGATCTCGCGGTTGGCGAGGGAGAGCGGCGAGCTGGGGCCGGTGTGCGCGGTCTTCGCGTGGGTGAGCGCGTCGAGGTCGGTTGCGGCGGCGAAGGCGGCGAGCGCCTCGTCCCGCATGCGCTCGATCTCTTCCGGTTTCAGCGCCTCGACCTCAACAGGGTCGTACGACTTATTGGGTGCGGACATCTCTTCCCGTACTTCCGGTTGGCTGGTACTTCCCTTGCCGGGGGACACCCCCGGACCCCCGAGGCCCCCGCTCGACGACTGAGGACGCAAAGGTGCCAAAGGCCGATTCTAATGCCCCTCCCGGCAAGCTTTTCCCCGTCGCGCCGCCCAGCACGCACGCTCGCCGCGTTGGCCAAAAGCCCTGGTAGCTCCTTCCCCAAGCTCTCAACTTCGTTCGAGCAGGGGAGACCCCATCCAAGGACTTCCGGCCGCCTTGCGATCGCACGCACCGGACGATGCTCCTCACTGGGCAAACATTGCCGGTCGCGGCACTAGAGGCCGCAGGGGGTGCGCGAGCCCGTGGGCTGCTCAGCGCCTCCCGTCGCCCGCCGCCGCCCCCTGCCGAATTGCTTCGTAAACCCTCTTATTTCAGATAGGCCGGGGCGCCGACGGGCAGAATAAATCGGAACTCGGCGCCGCCGCCGGGGCCGCGGCCCACCGTGATCGATCCGCCGTGCGCCTCGACGATGCCCTTGACGATATAGAGACCGAGACCGGTCCCACCGCGCTTGCTGCCCCGCCAGAACCGCGTGAAGACGCGGCCCATCGACTCCTCGGGAATGCCGGCGCCTTCGTCGCTCACGGTGACGGCTGTTCCCTTCTCGTCGTTCTTCGCCAGAGCTGCTGCCACCTCGATGGTGACCGTTCCTTCTCCGTGGCGCACCGCATTTTCCAGCAGGTTGCCGAGCACTTGGTCGATCTTGTCCGGGTCTGCCCACAGATCGGGCAGCGGCTGCTGCGCGCGAACCAGGAAGCGGTACGGGGACTGGCCGTTCGAGATGTGCGCCTGTACGTGCCGTCCGACGGCCGTCGGTATGTCCACGGGCTGCCTGCGCAGTTCGAGCCGCCCTGAGTCGATCCGGGAGATGTCGAGCAGCTCGGCGATGAGCCGCGTGACGCGGTCCGCGTCGGCGTCGACGGTCTCCAGCATGAGTTTCTTCTGCTCGTCGGTGAACCGCGTCCACTTGGCGAGCAGGGTGGCCGTGAACCCCTTGACGGAGGTCAGCGGGGAGCGCAGTTCGTGTGCGACGGTGGCGATCAGTTCGGCGTGCGAGCGCTCGGTGCGGCGCCTGGCCTCGGTGCCGCGGATCGACACCACGACCCGGCGGACGGGGCCGGTGGGCTCGTGGCGTACGTAGCGGGCCGAAACCAGGACCTCGCGGCCGCCGGGCAGCAGCAGGTTGCGTTCGGGCTGTCCTGCCCTAATGGCGAGTCCGCCGTACGGATCGGTGAGGGGCCACCAGCGGCGGCCCTTGAGGTCTTCGAGGGGCAGCGCGCTCTCCAGCGGCCTGCCGAGCGCGGCGTCCTTGGCGATGGCGGTGATCCGCGCGGCGGCCGCGTTGAAGCAGATGACGCGACCGCTCTCGTCCGCGACGGCAAGTCCGTCGGGGAGGTCGTCCGGGTCGATTCCGCCGTCCCCGGCCCACGCGGACGTACCCAGCAGGGAACCGCTCAGCTGTGACGGGCCGCTCGCGGCAACTGCCATCCCCGTTCCCCACCTCTTTCGCATAGCGGTGGGGGTACCTCCCTGCTCGAGCGAAGCCGAGAGCTTGGGGGAGGGCCCCCGAGTCCGTCAGCCTACTAGCTGGAGGTGACGCTGCGGCACCCTCCGGAAGCACGCTGCGCACGGGCGGAGGCGTAGAGGCACACGGCGGCCGCCGTGGCGAGGTTGAGGCTCTCCGCCTTGCCGTGGATCGGCACGCGTACGACGGCGTCCGCGAGCGCACGGGTCTCCTCGGGCAGGCCCCAGGCCTCGTTTCCGAAGACCCAGGCGGAGGGCCCGCCCATGGTGCCCGCGTCGAGTTCGCCGTCGAGGTCGGCCTCGCCCGCGCCGTCGGCGGCCAGGATGCGCAGCCCCGCGTCCTGGAGTCCGCTGACGGCCTGCTCGACGGGGACACCGACGGCGACCGGCAGGTGGAAGAGCGAACCGACCGAGGCGCGGACGGACTTGGGGTTGTAGAGGTCCACGGAGGCGTCGGTGAGCACGACCGCGTCGGCGCCGGCGGCGTCCGCGCAGCGCAGCACCGTACCGGCGTTCCCGGGGTCGCGGACGTGCGCCAGTACGGCGACGAGGCGGGGCCCGGCCGCCAGGATCTCCTCGAAGGGCGAGTCGACGAAGTGGCACACACCGACGATGCCCTGGGGGGTGACGGTCTGCGACACCTCGGCGAGCACCTCGTCCGGGGCGAGGAGGACGCGGGAGCCGATCGCGCGGGCGGCGTCGACGATGTCGGCGTACCGCTCGGCGGCCTCGACGGTGGCGAACAGCTCGATCAGGGTCGCTTCCCCCTCCCCCTCGGCGCTGTGCAGCGCCGCCTCGCGCACGGCCTGCGGACCCTCGGCGATGAACCGGCGCTCCTTGCCGCGGAAGCTGCGCCTGGCCAGCCGCTTGGCGGCGGCGACGCGCGGGGATCGCGGGGAGATCAGCTCGGGGGTGCCCATGGTCGGCGGCTCACTTCTGTGCGTACGAAAAGGGTGGTGCGGGGCGACAACGCATCGGACCCGCAGGCGCGTGGCCTGCGGGTCCGGTGGGCGAAAGCTGCTGCCTGGAGATCGGTGCAGATCAGGCGGCGGTCTTCGGGGCGTTGACGTCGCTCGGGAGCGCCTTCTGGGCGACCTCGACGAGCGCGGCGAACGCGTTGCTGTCGTTGACCGCGAGCTCGGCCAGGATCTTGCGGTCCACCTCGATGTTGGCGGCCTTCAGACCCTGGATGAGGCGGTTGTACGTCATGCCGTTCTCGCGGGCAGCGGCGTTGATGCGCTGGATCCACAGCTGACGGAAGTCGCCCTTGCGCTTCTTGCGGTCGTTGTAGTTGTAGACCAGGGAGTGGGTGACCTGCTCCTTGGCCTTGCGGTACAGGCGCGAACGCTGACCGCGGTAGCCCTTGGCTGCCTCGAGAATTGCCCGGCGCTTCTTGTGGGCGTTGACTGCCCGCTTGACGCGTGCCACTTGTTAACTCCTTGTAGCGGGGCCGTGGTGGTCCTCACACGGCCCGAAAACGAATTGGTCCCGGTCCCGGCGTCGCGCTCCGGTCGCCCGAAGCGGCGGCGTCACTTGCCGAGAAGCTTCTTGATCTTCGGGGCGTCCGCCGGGGACACCACGACAGCGCCGGTCAGCGAGCGGGTCTTCTTGGAGGACTTGTGCTCCAGGAGGTGGCGCTTGCCGGCCTTCTCGCGCATGACCTTGCCGGAGCCGGTGACCTTGAAGCGCTTGCTGGCACCGCTGTGCGTCTTGTTCTTCGGCATAGCGCCGTTCTCTCCTCGTCAGTGGCGCTCCCCCGATGTGTCTACCGGACTGCGGGAACGTCAGAAGTTGGGGTGGGTTTCCGGGCGAAGCCCGGGGCCGCCTGGATGGCAGCCCCGCGAATCACGCTTCGGAAGGGGTCTCGGTCTGGCCCTCGGCCGGAGCCTCGGTGACCTCGTCCGCCGATTCGGCCGGGGCGGCCTCGTCGGTGGTGGTGCCCTGGCGCTCGGCCTTGCGGGCCGCCTGGGCCTCGCGCGCCTCGGCCATGGCCTCGGTCTTCTTCTTGTGCGGGCCCAGAACCATGATCATGTTCCGGCCGTCCTGCTTCGGGTTCGACTCGATGAAGCCAAGGTCCTCGACGTCCGACGCCAGACGCTGGAGCAGTCGGAAGCCGAGCTCGGGGCGGGACTGTTCACGACCACGGAACATAATCGTGATCTTGACCTTGTCGCCCTGCTTGAGGAACCGGACGACGTGACCCTTCTTGGTGTCATAGTCGTGCGGGTCGATCTTCGGCCGGAGCTTCATTTCCTTGATGACCGTGTGCGCCTGGTTCTTGCGCGCCTCACGGGCCTTCATGGCCGACTCGTACTTGAACTTCCCGTAGTCCATGAGCTTGCACACGGGCGGACGGGCTGTCGCCGCGACCTCGACCAGGTCGAGGTCGTACTCCTGCGCAAGCTCCAGGGCCTTCGCAAGCGGCACAATGCCGACCTGCTCGCCGCTGGGTCCGACAAGTCGCACCTCGGGAACGCGAATCCGGTCGTTGATGCGGGGCTCGGCGCTGATGGATCCTCCTCAGTAGCACCACACGACTGTCTGGCAGACAGCCGCGTAACGTCTGTTTCGTGAGACCAACCTCGGGGAGCCATGAAAAATAGCCCCGGACGGGAACACAGGCGGGGCTCCTGGAAATACCGGAGCACCACCGTGCATCTACCGTCACGGGGCGCGTCGAGCGGTTCCATCGTCCGTACGGAACGATGGTGACCGCCTGACCGGTGACCCGCCGTCCGCGAGGACAGTCAGGTGGGAGATCGGAGCCTCCACTTGTGGGCCGGGCACATAGGTGTCCGGCCGGTCGTTACACAAGGTTAGCAGCTCCGCCCGGGAGGAGCGAACCGAGGCGGGCGAACCGAGGCGGGCGAACCGAGGCGGAGGAGCGAAACCATTGGGAAGAACGCCCGGCGGCCCAGCCCCGCGGGCCTGGGCATATCGTGGGCCCCATGAGTGACGCGACCTCCCCCCACGCATCCCCCGACGGTTCCTCCGAAGGCGAAGGAGGTTCCCCCGACTTCGACGCCATGACGCGCGACATCGCCGAAGTCCCCGCTGTCGAGGTGATCGTGACGGTCGCGGTCAACCTGATGAGCGCCGCCGCCGTGAAGCTCGGTCTCACCGAGGACGGCGACGCGCACAAGGATCTCGACGAGGCCCGCAAGCTGGTGCACGCGCTGGCCGGGCTGCTGGACGCGAGCGCGACCGAGATCAGTTCCTTCCACGCGGCGCCGCTGCGGGACGGCCTGAAGTCCCTCCAGCTCGCCTTCCGCGAGGCGTCCGTCGTGCCGGACGAGGTCGGTCACGGCCCCGGCGAGAAGTACACCGGGCCCGTCTACGGCTGATCTTTCCGCTCGCGTACGAACAGGGGCCCGCCCGGCGGCGTCGCCTCGGCCGGCAGCAGTGCCAGGTCGAGGCCGCGTGCCAGGCGGGCCCTCAGCGTCGCGTCGGCGGCGAGCGCGCCGGCGACGCGACGGGCCGCTGCCGCCGGTTCGGCGGTGCCGGGGGCGAGGACCAGCGCGAGAGTGCCGTCGGCGGTGCCCGGGCCGAGGTGGGCGCGCAGCACCGCGGGCTCTGCGGCGACGGCCGCCCGTACGGCCTCCACGACCGCCGGGTCGTCCAGCGGCTCCGCGCTGGTGCGGCCCTCGGCGGCGGCGAGCAGCGCGGAACCGGTCAGCTGATACGGGACAGGGCCGGCCAGGTCGAGGACGAGGGTGTCGGCCCGCTCGTGGGCGAGCGCCTGGAGCGCCTGGTGCAGGGGAACGGCGACGGGGCGCGCCTCGGGGTTCCAGCGGGTCAGGGCCTCGGTGGAGGTGAAGGCGGGCAGGGCCCGGCGCTCACCCGCCTGGAGGGTCGGCACGGCCATGTCACTGGTCTTCTCGCGCCGCAGACCGTTCTCGTCGGTCTCGACTTCACCGAGTACGGCGACGACGGGGACCAGCAGCCGGGCGCCGGCCAGCGCTTCGAGCACGGCGGGTTCCTCGGCCCGGTCCTCGGCCCAGGCGGCGAGCGCCGCGGTCAGCCGGGGGTCGGCGGTGCCGTCGTCTTCGGAGAAACCGGGGTCCGGGATGTTCTTGAGCGCCACGGGGCGAGCTTAGTGCCCCTCCCGGCAAGCTTCGCCCCGTCGCGCCGCCAGGCGAAGCGCGCCCGCTCACCGGCCGCTCGCTCCCCCGTCACCTGTGCCGGGTGCGCCACAGGGCGACGGCCCCGGCCAGCAGCAGCGAACCGACGCCGCCGGCGAGCGGGGCGAGCCAGCCGGCCGGCTCCCCGTCCTCGGGCTCGGGGGCGGGCCCGGAGCCGAAGTACTTCTTGCCGTACGTCGCCGGGCTGGGCCGCAGGTCGGCCGGGCGGAGCTCGCGGCCGGCCTCGATCGCGGCGGCCGGGTCGACGAAGCCGTAGCCGCGGGAGTCGTCGCGGCCGCCCTCGGGGGCGTTGCGGGCGGTGTCCGCGAGGAGCTTCTTGACCTGCGCCGGGGTCAGGTCCGGGTGCGCCGAGCGGACCAGGGCCGCGGCGCCCGAGACGAAGGCGGACGCGGCGCTGGTGCCCCAGCCGTTGTAGTAGCGGCGGTCCGGGTAGGTCATGATCACGTCGACGCCGGGGGCGCTGACGGTCGCGTACCAGCGGCGGGTGGAGAAGGAGGCGTGCGTACCGGCGCTGTCGACGGCGGCGACCGCGATCACGCCGGGGTACGCGGCGGGGTAGGAGATGTGGTCGCCCTCCTCGCCGCTGTTGCCGGCCGAGGCGACCACGACGGCGCCCTTGGCGATGGCGTACTGGACGGCGGCGTCCTCGGCGGACTCGGGGTGCGCCGACTTGCTGTCGTCGCCGAGCGAGAGGTTGATGACGTCGGCGCCGTGGTCGGCGGCCCAGCGGATGCCCTCGGCGAGTGCGCCGCCTTTGGAGCTGCGGGCCTTCTTACGGGCCGGGTCGCCGCCTTCGAGGATGACGCGGACCGGGAGGATCTTCGCCTCGGGTGCGATGCCGAGTACGCCGTCGGTGCGGCCGGGGCCGTGCCCGCGACCCGCGATGATCCCGGCCATGGCGGTGCCGTGCTGGGCCCAGGCGCGCTCACCCCGTCCGGCGCCGAAGCCGATGAGGTCCTTGCCCGGCAGGACCCGGCCTTCGAGGTCGGGGTGCCTGGCGTCCACGCCGGTGTCCAGTACGGCGACGGTGATGCCTTCGCCCTTCGTCGTACGCCAGGCCTCTTCGGTGTGCATCGCGTCGAGCGCCCACTGCTGGGCCTGGATGCCGTCGGAGTGGGCGGGGGTCGCCGGGAGGAGGGCGACCGCGGTGGCGGCGAGGGCGCCGGCCACGCCGCGGCGGGCGGCGCGGCGGGCGGCGCGGCGGGGCAGTCGGGTCATCGGGGGCTCTCCGTGGCCGGGCTGACGGCTCTGCGCAGGCCACGCTCGACGCGGTCGGCGATGCCCTTCGCGTCGTGGCCGAGCCCCGCCTGGGCGGGGGCGTTGGTCGCGCCGGCGGTGCTGGCGCGGTCGGCGGGCTGCGGGTCGGGCACGGTGCGGCCGTCGGCGAAGCCGGCCACGGCGTACACGATCGCGGGGGCGTCGGTCAGGACCCTGACGGTCCAGCTCGCACGCTGCTGGTCGCTGAAGGCTGCGGCGGCGGTGCCCTCGGCGGGGTAGGCGCGGGGCATCAGGTCGGTGCGGTCGGCGAGGCCCTCGTTGGTGAAGCGTGAGCGCAGGGCCCGCATGGCCGGGGCGTCGGCCTCGGTGAAGACCATGCCGACCGTGGTGACGGTGCTGGTGGTGGCGTCGGTGTAGGTGGCGCGCAGGACCCGCAGGCACCCGGCCGGCTCGACGGCCTTGCGCAGCAGCGGGTCGAGAGCCTTCGCGCAGCCGCTGTCGGGGGCGATGGCGATACGCGTCCAGACGCGGTCGGCGCCGCCGGGCCCGGCGCCGTCGCCCTTGATCGTCGGCGGGAGGAGCGTGTCGACGGGGGCGCTGTGCCACAGGGCGCGGGCCTTGGCGTAGCCGGTGGGGTCGGCGCTCGTGGCATCGGCGCCACCCGTGAGCCACCGCCCGGTGACGGCACCGCCGATCAGCCCGGTCCCGAGTACGAGGCAGAGCGCTGCGGCCACCAGGCGGCCGGGGCGCCGGGCAGGGACGGGGCGCAGCCGGGTGGTGGTCTCGGCGGGCATCGGGGCGACGCCCCAGTGCGGCGGCTGCGCGGCGAACGGGACCGCGGACGGCAGGGGCGCACCCGGTCGCGGCGCCCTGCCGGTGACACCGGCGGTTCGGCCCGGCCCAGCGGCGGGCACGGGCCGAAGCCGCGCGGTGGTCTCCACGACCCGCTCCCCGCTGCGGCCCGGGGCGCCCCGGGGAACCTCGGGCGGCAAGGGCGCGCGGACACCGCGCGGGGCGCCGGGCGCGTCGCCGCGCGGGGAAGTCGGCGGCTGCGGAGCCACCCCGGAGCCGGGCGCCGTGGGCACGCCGGCCCCGGAACCGTGCGGCGTGGGCCCCGGTGGGCCCGGGTGTACGGCGTTGCGCGGGCCGCCGTACGGGTGCGAAGAGGCCCCGCCCACGCCGCCACCGGCGGCCGGCCCCGCACCGGGCGGACACGGTGCCGGCGCGGGGACCGCGGTGCGCGGGGGCGCGGGGGTGCTGAGGGGACGCGGGGGGCGGGTGCTCGCGGCGGGGGGTGGCGGGACGCCCGGTTCGGGGGGCCGGGTGGTGGGGAGCGGGGGTGCCGTGGGGCGGGGTGGGAGTGGGGCACGGTGTGCCTCGGTGCTCATCCGCCCCCCTGTCGTGTCCCGCCCGGCCGGTGTCCCGGCGATGCCCGATCGCCGTTCGAGGCAGGTCCGTTCGTACGTCCTCACCGGCTTCGGCGTCACTCTACGGGCTGACATGCCCCGGGCGGGAACCGGTCAGCAGGCTCGTGGGGATCTGACCGGATGATCCCCCTACCCAGCGGTAATCCACTCTGGCAAGCTCTGGTCATGACACCGCGCGCTGCCGACCGGGCCAGGTACGACCGGGCCACCGCCCACCTCGACGCCCCGGTCGCCGTCGTCGATCTGGAGGCCTTCGACGAGAACGCGGCGGACCTGGTCCGCAGGGCCGCCGGCAAGCCGGTCCGGGTGGCCAGCAAGTCCGTACGCTGCCGGGCGCTGCTGGAGCGGGTGCTGGCGCGCGAGGGGTTCGCCGGAGTCATGTCGTTCACGCTGACGGAGTCGCTGTGGCTGGCGCGGTCGGGGTTCGAGGATGTGCTGCTGGCGTATCCGTCGGCCAACCGGGCGGGCTTCGCCGAGCTCGCCGCGGACCCCAAGCTCGCCGCCGCGGTGACGGTGACGGTCGACGACCCGGCGCAGCTGGAGCTGATCGACGGTGCCAGGGACGGCGGACGGGAGGAGATCCGGGTCTGCCTGGAGCTGGACACCTCGATGCGGCTGCTCGGCGGCCGGGTCCGGATCGGCGCGCTCCGCTCGCCGCTGCGCGAGCCCGCCCAGCTGGCCGAACTGGCCCGCTCGGTGGCCCGCAGGCCGGGCTTTCGGCTGGTCGGGATCATGGCGTACGAGGGCCATGTCGCCGGGGTCGGCGACGCGCTGGCGGGGCGTCCGGTGCGGTCCCGGGCGATCCGGCTGATGCAGGGTGCGGCCCGAAAGGAGCTGGCGGCGCGGCGCGCGGAGGCCGTACGGGCGGTCCGGGCCGTCGCCCCGGACCTGGAGTTCGTCAACGGCGGCGGCACCGGCAGCGTCCAGCACACCGCCGCTGAGGCGGCGGTGACCGAGATCGCGGCGGGCTCCGGGCTGTTCGTGCCCCGCCTCTTCGACAACTACTCGTCGTTCACCGGCCGCCCTGCGGCCCTCTTCGCGCAGCCAGTGGTGCGCAGGCCGGGCGTGGGTGTGGTGACGGTGCTCGGCGGCGGCTATCCGGCCTCTGGGGTCGCTGCCCCGGACCGGGCGCCTGTCCCGTACCTCCCGGAAGGGCTGCGGTACGACGCCCGGGAGGGGGCCGGTGAGGTGCAGACACCGCTGCTCGGCTCCCCCGCCGACGATCTGCTGATCGGCGACAAGGTGTGGTTCCGGCACGCGAAGGCGGGCGAACTGTGCGAGCGGTTCGACGAACTGCAGCTGATCGAGGGCGACGTGGTGACGGGTGCGGCGCCGACGTACCGGGGCGAGGGACGCACGTTCTTGTAGGGCCATCCGTGCGTGCCGCCGCCCCTGGCAAGGCGGCGGCACGCACTCAGGCGTAGCCCGTCAGTGGCCGGCGGCGAGCGGCGTGACGTACGCCCCCGCGATGCCTCCGTCGACCAGGAAGTCGGTGGCGTTGACGAACGACGCGTCGTCGCTCGCCAGGAACGCCACCGCCGCCGCGATCTCGTCGGCCTCCGCGAACCGGCCCACCGGGATGTGCACGAGCCGGCGCGCGGCCCGCTCCGGGTCGCTGGCGAACAGCTCCTGGAGCAGCGGGGTGTTGACCGGCCCCGGGCAGAGCGCGTTCACGCGGATTCCCTCGCGAGCGAACTGCACGCCCAGCTCACGGGACATGGCCAGGACACCGCCCTTGGACGCCGTGTACGAGATCTGCGAGGTCGCCGCGCCCATGATCGCGACGAAGGACGCGGTGTTGATGATGGAGCCGCGCCCCTGGCGCCGCATGTAGGGGATGGCGGCCTTGCAGCACAGGTAGACGGAGGTGAGGTTGACGTCCTGGACGCGCTTCCACGCCTCCAGTCCTGTGGTGAGGATCGAGTCGTCCTCGGGCGGCGAGATCCCGGCGTTGTTGAAGGCGATGTCGACCGAGCCATAGGTGTCGTACGCCGTTTCGAAGAGCGCTTCGACCTGTTCGCCGTCGGTGACGTCGACCGGTACGAAAATGCCGCCGACCTTGTCGGCCGCCGCCTTGCCCGCGTTCGCGTCGATGTCGCCGCAGACGACGTGCGCTCCCTCGGAGGCCAGGCGGCGGGCGGCGGCGAGGCCGATGCCGCTGCCCGCGCCAGTGATCACGGCGGTACGTCCGACCAGGCGGCGGCAGACGATGGAGTCGGTCCGGGTCATGTTCAGGCCTCCGTGCTGATGAAGATGTTCTTGGTTTCGGTGAAGGCGACGAGTGCGTCCGGGCCCAGTTCGCGGCCGAGCCCCGACTGCTTGTAGCCGCCGAACGGGGTCGAGTGGCGGACGCTGCTGTGGGAGTTGACGGACAGGTTGCCCGCCCGTACCCCCTGCGAGACGCGCAGGGCGCGGCCGACATCGCGGGTCCAGATGGAACCGGAGAGGCCGTAGTCGGTGGCGTTGGCGAGGCGGATCGCGTCTGCCTCGTCGTCAAAGGGCAGGACGACGGCGACGGGACCGAAGACCTCCTGCGTGGCGACGGCCGCGTCGGGGTCCGCGCCGGTGAGGACGGTCGGGGCGAACCAGAAGCCGGGGCCCTCGGGCGCGCTGCCGCGGATGACGTCGGCGCCCTGGGCGGCCTCGGGGACGTACGCCCGTACCCGCTCCAGCTGGGCCCGCGAGATCAGCGGTCCCATCTGGGTCTTGTCGTCCGACGGGTCGCCGACCACCACGGACTCGATCGCGGGGGCGAGCAGCTCCAGGAAGCGTTCGTACGCCGTGCGCTGGACGAGGATCCGGGTGCGGGCACAGCAGTCCTGGCCGGCGTTGTCGAGGAAGGACATGGGGGTGGCGGCGGCCGCGGCCTCGATGTCGGCGTCGGCGAAGACGATGTTGGGGCTCTTGCCGCCGAGTTCCAGGGTCACGCGCTTCACATGGCCGGCGCACTTGGCCATGATCTGCTTGCCGACGCGGGTGGAGCCGGTGAAGACGATTTTCGCCACGCCGGGATGCTCGACCAGCGCGTTGCCCGCCACGTCGCCCGCGCCCGGCAGAACCTGGAAGAGGCCCTCGGGAAGCCCCGCGTCGAGGGCGAGTCGGGCCAGGCGCAGGGCGGTCAGCGGGGTGGTCTCGGCCGGTTTGAGTACGACGGCGTTGCCGGCGGCCAGTGCGGGCGCCGTCCCCCAGGCGGCGATCGGCATGGGGAAGTTCCAGGGTGCGATCACCCCGACGACGCCGAGCGGTTCGAGGAGGGTGATGTCGAGGCCGCCCGCGACGGGGATCTGCCGGCCGCACAGCCGCTCCACTCCCCCGGCGGCGAAGTCGAGCAGGTCGCGTACGTTGCCCGCTTCCCAGCGGGCGTTGCCGAGCGTGTGGCCGGCCTCGCGGACCTCCAGTTGGGCCAGTTCCTCGATGTGCTCGTCGACGGTGGCGGCGAAGCGGCGCAGCAGCCGGGCGCGGTCGGCGGGGGCGGCGGCGGCCCAGGCGCGTTGGGCCCCGGTGGCCCGTACGACGGCCGCGTCCACGTCTGCGGCGGTCGAGGCCGCGACGGTGGCGACTACCTCTTCGGTGGCGGGGTTGAGAATGTGGTGCTCGAAGGGCACGGCGGGCCTCACAGGCGTTCGAAGGAGCGGCGGAGCTCCCAGTCGGTCACCGCGGAGTCGAACGCTTCGAGTTCGACCCGCGCCATGTTGCGGTAGTGCGCGACGACTTCGTCGCCGAAGGCGGCCTTGGTCACGAGGCTGTTCTCCCAGAGGTCGGCGGCCTCGCGGAGGGTGGTGGGGACGTGCTCGTAGTCGCCGGTGTAGGCGTTGCCCGTGCAGGCCTCGGGGAGTTCGAGCTGCTGCTCTATGCCGTGCAGCCCGGCGGCGACCAGAGCGGCCACGGCGAGGTAGGGGTTGACGTCGCCGCCGGGCAGCCGGTGCTCGAAGCGCATGGAGCGGCCGTGGCCGACGACACGCAGGGAGCAGGTGCGGTTGTCGTGGCCCCAGGCGACGGCTGTGGGGGCGAAGGAACCGGGCTGGAAGCGCTTGTAGGAGTTGATGTTGGGCGCGTAGAGCAGCGTGAAGTCCCGCAGCGCGGCCAGCTGTCCGGCGAGGAAGTGCCGCATGATGTCGGACATGCCGTCGGGGGCGTCGCCCGCCATGACGTTGTCCCCGCCGGCGTCCTGGAGCGAGAGGTGGATGTGGCAGGAGTTGCCCTCGCGCTCGTTGTACTTCGCCATGAAGGTGAGCGAGACGCCTTCCTGGGCGGCGATCTCCTTGGCGCCGGTCTTGTAGATGGCGTGCTGGTCGCAGGTGACGAGCGCTTCGTCGTACTTGAAGACGATCTCGTGCTGGCCGGGGTTGCACTCGCCCTTGGCCGACTCGACGGTCAGTCCCGCCGCGGTCATGTCGTTGCGGATACGGCGCAACAGGGGCTCGATGCGGCCCGTCCCGAGAATCGAGTAGTCGATGTTGTACTGGTTCGCGGGTACGAGGTCCTTGTAGTCGCGGTCCCAGGCCTGCTCGTAGCTGTCCTTGAAGACGATGAACTCGAGCTCGGTGCCGACATGGGCGCTGTAGCCGAGCTCGGCCAGGCGCTCCAGCTGGCGACGCAGGATCTGGCGCGGCGCGGCCACGACCGGGGAGCCGTCGTTCCAGGCCAGGTCGGCCATGAGCAGCGCGGTGCCCTCGTTCCAGGGGACGCGGCGCAGGGTGGAGAGGTCGGCGTGCATGGCGAAATCGCCGTAGCCGTGGTCCCAGGAGGACATGGCGTAGCCGTCGACGGTGTTCATCTCAGTGTCGACGGCCAGCAGGTAGTTGCATCCTTCGGTGCCGTGGGCCAGGACGTCTTCGAGGAAGAACGGGGCGGCGAACCGCTTGCCCTGGAGGCGCCCCTGCATGTCGGGGAAGGCCAGGACTACGGTGTCGATCTCGCCGCTCGCCACCAGGGAGCGGAGCTCCTGGAGAGCGAGCGGTGGTGTGCGGTCTGCCACGGAAATTTCCTCCTTCGGTCAGCCGGTCGGTCTAAGGTATTGCTGAAGACCATTGCTTGGGAAGGGGAAACCGCGACGTGGCGAGTGAAATCGGCTCGGTGGACCGTCTGACCCCCGTCCTGCGGCCCGTGCGGGCGGGGAACGGCTTCGAGGAGGCCCTGGAGCAGATCCTTCAGGTTCTGCGGCTCGGACTGGTGCCGGTCGGTGAGCGGCTGCCCGCGGAGCGGGAGCTGGCCGACCGGCTGCGCATCAGCCGGGTCACACTGCGCGAGGTCCTCAAGGTCCTCCAGGACCAGGGCCTGGTCGAGAGCCGGCGGGGCAGGTACGGCGGTACGTTCGTGCTGCCGCACCCCGACGCGTCCGGCGAGGGCGAGCTGCGCCGGCGGGTGGCGTCCGTCGACGTGGAGGACGCCCTGCGGTTCCGCGAAGTGCTGGAGGTCGGCGCGGCCGGGCTGTGCGCCGCCCACGGGCTGGACCGGGCGGGCGAACAGCACCTGCGGGAGGCACTCGCAGCGACACACGACGCACCACTGGGGGACTACCGCAGGCGGGACACCCTGCTGCACCTCACGCTTGCCGAACTGTCCGGGTCGCCGACGCTGATCGCGCAGTACGCCGCGGTGCGCGCGACCGTCAACGGACTCCTCGACTGCATCCCGCTGCTCGTACGCAACCTGGAGCATTCGCAGGCGCAGCACACCGCCGTGGTCGAGGCGGTGCTGGACGGCGACGCGGACGGCGCGCGGGAGGTGATGCGCGAGCACTGCTCGGGTACGGCCGCGCTGCTGCGGGGCTTCCTCATGTGAGCCGGGATGAGGTGATCCGTAACAACGGCTTTACGCAGAGGCCTTGCGCTCGGACCGGCAGGACCACAAAGGTATGGCCATAAAGGTATGGCCACCAACCATTGCCCCGAGGCAGGAGCGGCTCATGGCCGACAGCACCGACTCGCGCACCCCACCCCCAACCCCAGCACCGACCACCGACGCCGCCGGCACCCCCCACGCCGACTATCTGCAGCGCCGCACGCTGCGCCGCGGCAGCGCCGGCTGGCTGCTGCTCACCGGACTCGGCGTCGCGTACGTCGTCTCCGGGGACTTCTCCGGCTGGAACATCGGCCTGGCCGAAGGCGGCTTCGGCGGCCTCGCGATCGCCATGCTGCTCATGGGCGTCATGTACGCCTGCCTGGTCTTCGCACTCGCCGAGCTGTCCGCCATCCTGCCGACCGCGGGGGGCGGCTACGGCTTCGCCCGCCGGGCGCTCGGCACCTGGGGCGGCTTTCTGACCGGCACAGCCATCCTCATCGAGTACATCCTGGCGCCGGCCGCCATCGCCATCTTCATCGGCGACTACGTCGAATCGCTCGGTCTCTTCGGGCTCACCGCGGGCTGGCCGGTCTACCTGGCCTGCTTCGCGGTCTTCATCGGCATCCACCTGTGGGGAGTCGGCGAGGCGTTGCGCTTCAGCCTCGTGGTGACCGCCATCGCCGTGGCCGCGCTGCTGATCTTCGCGGTCGGCGCGTTCACGGAGTTCGACGCAGGCGGCCTCAACGACATCCCCGTCGACCCGGACGCCTTCGGCGCGGGCTCGTGGCTGCCGTTCGGGCTGCTGGGCATCTGGGCCGCGTTCCCCTTCGGGATGTGGTTCTTCCTCGGCGTCGAGGGGGTGCCGCTGGCGGCGGAGGAGGCCAAGGACCCGGTGCGCTCCATGCCGCGCGCCCTGTCGATCTCCATGGCGGTGCTCGCGCTCCTTGCCCTGATCACGTTCTTCGCCGCGACCGGCGCGCGCGGCTCGGCCGCCGTCCAGGACGCAGGCAACCCGCTGGTGGTGGCGCTGCAGGGCGACGGCGACCCGACGGCGCTCAGCAGGTTCGTGAACTACGCGGGGCTGGCCGGTCTCGTCGCGTCGTTCTTCTCCCTCATCTACGCGGGCTCCCGGCAGCTGTTCGCGCTCTCCCGGGCCGGCTATCTGCCGCGCTTTCTGTCGCTGACCAGCCGCCGCAAGGCGCCCTATCTGGGGCTGCTGATCCCCGGTGCGATCGGCTTCGCGCTGGCGGCGTGGACGCAGGACGGGGCCCGGATGCTGAACATCGCGGTCTTCGGCGCCACCATTTCGTACGCTTTGATGGCGCTCTCGCACATCGTGCTGCGCCGACGCGAGCCCGGACTGCCCCGCCCGTACCGCACGCCGGGCGGGATCGTCACCTCGTCGGTGGCGTTCGGGCTGGCGCTGGCGGCGCTCGTGGCGACGTTCCTGGTGGACAGGGACGCGGCGTTCATCGCGCTCGTGGTGTACGCCGTGGCCCTCGCCTACTTCGCGCTCTACAGCCGCCACCGGCTCGTCGCCACCGCCCCCGAGGAGGAGTTCGCGGCGCTGGCCGAGGCGGAGGCCGAACTCGACCGCGGCTGAAAAATGCCGCACCGGACGCACAACGAACCGGACACCCGACGACCGGAGGACCCGTGCCCAAGCCTCTCATCGGCATCAGTACCTACCTGGAGCCCGCCCGGTGGGGTGTGTGGGACCTGCCCGCCGCCCTGCTCCCGGCGGCGTATCCACGCCTGGTGCAGGCCGCGGGCGGCCTGGCGGCGATGCTCCCGCCGGACTCGGCCTCGTACGCCGCCGAAGTGGTAGGCCGCCTCGACGCTCTGGTCGTCGCGGGCGGCGCCGATGTGGAGCCGCTGCGGTACGGCGCCGAGCCGCACCCGCGCACGGGGCCACCGGCCCGGGAGCGGGACACCTGGGAACTCGCCCTGATCGACGCGGCGTTGGCCACCGGTACGCCGCTGCTCGGGATCTGCCGAGGCATGCAGCTGCTGAACGTCGCACGCGGCGGCACCCTCGTCCAGCACCTCGACGGCCACACCGGAGGCCCCGGAATCCTGACCGAGCACACGGTCACTCCGGTTCCCGGCACGCTCTGCGCCTCGGTTGTGCCCCAGGAGACGGGCGTGCCGACGTACCACCACCAGGCGGTCGGCCGGCTCGGCGAGGGGCTGGTGGTGTCGGCATACGCCGCCGACGGGACGCCCGAGGCGCTCGAACTGCCGGGTGCGGCCTGGGTACTGGGTGTGCAGTGGCACCCGGAGATGGGCCAGGACCCGCGGGTGATGGCCGCACTGGTGGCCGCGGCCGCGGCCCGCGCGGGGCGGCGGCGCGAACCGCAGCCGCTGCCCGGATGACAGCCCGAAGCCCTCGGCCGTCGGACCGGCCTGACGTCAGGCGGGTCCGGCGACCGAGAGCTTCGGGAGGGGCTCACACCGGCACTGAGCGCCCGACATCCCTCAGATCCGGCCGGACAGCAGCCGGGTGATGGGACCGTGGCTGCGCTGCTCGGCCTTGCGGCCCGCGACGAACGAAGCGGCGCCGATCGCGATCACGCCGGCGCCCGCGCCCGCGACGACGGCCTTGCGCGCCTTCAGCAGCACCCAGGCGGCAGTCGCCGTCGACGCGACCTTGGCGGGCACGGCCCCCAGGGCCTGCCGGCCTGCCTCGACACCCTTGACTCCGGCGCCCTTGGCCGAGTCGGCCGCCGCCTTCGCGGAAGTGGCCGCCGTCCTCATGGAGCCGGCCGCCGCGCTCTTGGCGGAGGTGGCCGCGCTCTTCGCGCTGCCCGCGGCGCTCTTCGCGGAGCCGGCCGCCTCGGTGACCTTTCCTGCGGCGCCGTCCGCGGCGGTGCGCGCTGCGGTGGTCTTGGTCTTCGTGCTGGCGTTCTCGTCCTGTTCAGTCATAGCCTTCGGGTATCCGCTCAGGGCGGTCACAAACAGGCCGCACCCTGCTGACTGCCCGTCAGCCGCGCTCGGTGGCCGGACGGGTCAGCGACAGCAGGTCGCGGGCGGGACCCGTCGGCCTGGGGCCGGTCGGCCAGACGGCACGCAGGTCCCGCCGCAACGGCACTCCCTCGACCGGGATTTCCACCAGACGGCGGGACGCCAGTTCCTCACCCACCGCCAGTTCGCTGAGCACACTGGGTCCCGCGCCGCTGACAGCCGCCGCCTTCACCGCCGTTGTGGAGGCGAGTTCGAGCAGTGGGGCGGCGAGGCCGCCGTACCCGGCGAGCGCCGCGTCCAGGACCTGCCGGGTACCGGACCCCTGCTCGCGCAGGATCAGCGGCGCCTGCGACAGTTCGCGCGCGCCGACCGGCCGGCGCCTGCGCGCCCAGGGGTGGGCCGGGGCGGCGACCACGACGAGCCGGTCGTGGCCGATGACGACACCGTCGAGTCCGTCGGGCACCGCCAGGCCCTCCACGAAGCCCAGGTCCGCCTCGCCGGCGAGCAGCCGCTCGGCCACGACGGCGGAGTTGCCCGCGAGCAGCGAGACCGCGGTGCCGGGCCGCTGGCCGCGCAGGGCGATCAGCCAGCCGGGCAGCAGGTATTCGGCGATCGTCATGCTGGCCGCGACGCGCAGCCGCGAGTCCCGCCGTCCCCGCAGCGCCTGCGCCCCCGCGTCGAACGCCTCGGCCGCCTCCACCACCCGGCGCGCCCAGTCGGTGACGAGCGCGCCCGCTTCGGTGAGGCGCGAGCCGGCCGGTGAGCGGTCGACGAGGGCGACCCCGAGCTGCCGTTCCATGGTGCGGATCCGGCTGCTGGCGGCCGGCTGGCTGATCCCCAGCTCCCGTGCGGCCCGCCCCAGGCTGCCGAGCCGGGCGACGGCGAGCAACAGCTCCATGGCGCCGAGGTCGGGCACCCGGTGCGCGAGCGGCTGCCGGTCGCCGGCTGCGGCGTCCCGCGCGGTCATGCGGCATCCTGACACGTCATAAGGTCAGTTTATGACCTCATAGACCCGTCGTCCCTGGTGGGGGCCGGTCCACCCGGACACAGTGGGCGCATGGCCCTCTGCGCGCAGCCTCGTCCCGTTCTCGCCGCCCCGCGCCTGCCCGCGCTGCGCCATCTCGGCCCGAACTGGTACGCGGCGGTCATGGGCACCGCCATCGTCGCCAACGCCGGCGCCGCCCTCTCCCCCTCCGTTCCCGGCCTGCGCGCCCTGTGCACGGTTGTCTGGGCGCTGTCCGCGGCGCTGCTCGGCGCGCTGCTCGTGGCCCGGGCCGGCCACTGGGCGTACCACCGCGACCAGGCCAGAAACCACCTGCTCGACCCCGCCGTCGCCCCCTTCTACGGCTGTCCGGCCATGGCGCTGCTCGCGGTCGGCGGCGGCACGCAGGCGCTCGGCGGCGACGTGATCGGCCCCGGTGCGGCGCTGGCCGTCGGGGCGGGGCTGTGGGGGGTGGGGACGCTCGCCGGTTTGGGGGCCGCCGTCGTGATCCCGTATCTGATGGTCGTACGCCACCGGGTCGAGCCCGGCAGCGCCTCTCCCGTCTGGCTGCTGCCGGTGGTGGCGCCGATGGTCTCGGCGGCGCTCGGCCCGCAGCTGATCCCGGAACTGCCCGAGGGGCAGTGGCGTGCGGGGATGCTGATGGCCTGCTACGCGATGTTCGGGCTCAGTTTCCTGGCCACCCTGCTGATACTGCCGCTGATCTTCGCCCGCCTGGTCCACCACGGCCCGCTCCCGCTCGCGCTGACGCCGGCGCTCTTCCTGGTCCTGGGGCCGCTCGGCCAGTCCACGACGGCCGTCAACGCCCTCGCGGACGTGGCGCCGGGCGCGGTAGGGGCGACGTACGCCCAGGCCCTCGGCTCGTTCGCCGTCCTCTACGGGGTGCCCGTCCTGGGGTTCGCGCTGCTGTGGCTGGCGCTGGCCACCGCCATGGTGGTGCGGGCCGCGCGCGCGGGGATGCCGTTCGCGATGACCTGGTGGGCCTTCACCTTCCCCGTCGGTACGTGCGTCACGGGCGCCGCCGGACTGGCCCGCCACACCGGGCTCGACGCCTTCGGCGTGCTGGCGGGCGTGCTGTACGCCGCGCTGGTCACCGCCTGGGCCGTCGCCGGGCTGCGTACGCTGCGGGGCCTGCTCAGCGGAGCGCTGCTCGCAGCACCCGGGGTGCTTCGGCCAGTGACGGCCCGTACCAGGTGAGGTGACGGCCGCTGACGAGCGCGGCGGGCAGCCCGGGAAACGCCTCGGGGCCGTCGTCGGCGGTGAACCGGTACGGCTCGTCGGGCAGTACGACGAGGTCGGCCCCGGCGGCGCGCAGCGCGTCGAGCGGGATGCGCGGATACCGCTCGGGGTGCCCGGCGTAGAGGTGGTCGACGCCGAGCCTGGCGAGCAGGTCCCCGGCGAAGGTGTCGCGGCCGAGCACCATCCAGGGCCTGCGCCAGATGGGTACGACCGCCGTCCGGCGCGGGCCCCGCGAGGCCGTGTCCCACGCCCGCTCGGCCTCGTCGAGCCAGGCCGGGCGGGAGCGCAGGCCGCACCCGTCGACCAGGACCCGCTCCAGTTCGGCGAGGGCCTCGGGGAGGTCGCGGATCACCGTGAGGAGGACCGGGAGACCTGCCTGACGCAGGGCGGCGAGGTCGGGCTCGCGGTTCTCCTCCTCATTCGCGATCACGAGGTCGGGGCTCAGCCGCACCACGGCCTCGACGTCCGGGTTCTTGGTCCCGCCGACCCTTACGACGCTGAGATCCGCCGGGTGGCTGCACCAGTCGGTCGCCCCGACCAGCAGCCCCGGTGCGCTGACGGCCACGGCCTCGGTCAGGGACGGCACGAGCGAGACGACACGCATGACTGCCGGGCCTCTTAGCGGTCGCCGTGGGCGTCGGAGCCGTCCTGGCCGACGGTGCCGGCTGCCGCGACGACCAGGATGCGGGTGCCGGGCTCGGTCGTCCGCCACCGGTGGCGGACGCCGCCGGACAGGAACAGCGTGTCACCGCGCTCCAGCCGATACGCCCGCCCTTCGGCCTCCACCTCGACGGCGCCGTCCGCGACGTAGATCAGTTCGTCGCCGTGGTGCTGGAACTCGCGCCCGGTGTCCTGCTCGCCGGTGTACTCGGTGGCGCGCAGCTGGTGCCGGCCGCGCACCACGTACCGCACGCTGCTCGCGGCGTCGTCCTCACCGGCCCGCACGACGTCGACCGTGTGGCCCGAGTCCGCCGCCGCGATCAGCTCCGCCGCCGACATCTCCAGGGCCTCGGCCACCCGCTCCAGCGAGCGCGGGCTCGGTCGGGCGCGTTCGTTCTCGATCTGGCTGAGGAACGGCACCGACAGGCCGCTGCGGGCCGCGACCGCGGCCAGGGTCAGGGCCAGGGCTTTGCGACGCCTCCGGACGGCCGTACCGACCCGAAGAGTTTCCTTGTCGTCCATCGCTCCGGCTCCCTCCCTGTCTCCTGGTCGTCAGCGTCTCGTGGTCGTCAGCTCAGTGCAGCCTACGCAGCTTCGCTCGCCACGTGCGTGCTTACGCCGACGGAAGGTGCTCATCCCCGGACGCCAGCAGCCGGGATTCGCCCACTTCCCCGCACCGGGCACCTCCCGGCCGACCGCACGGGGTACGGCATCATCGGGGTGTGACGCGACGCCTGATGCTCCTCGACACCGCTTCCCTCTACTTCCGCGCGTACTTCGGGGTCCCGGACTCCGTGCGCGCGCCGGACGGCACGCCCGTCAACGCCGTGCGCGGCCTGCTCGACTTCATCACCCGGCTCGTCCAGGACCACCACCCCGACGACCTGGTGGCCTGCATGGACGCCGACTGGCGCCCGCACTGGCGGGTGGAGCTGATCCCCTCCTACAAGGCGCACCGCGTCGCCAGCGAGGCCGTGGCGGGGCCCGACGAGGAGGAGATCCCGGACACGCTCTCCCCGCAGGTTCCGATCATCGAGGACGTACTCGACGCGCTCGGCATCGCCCGCGTCGGCGTCGAGCCGTACGAGGCGGACGACGTGATCGGCACCCTCGCGGGCCTCGCCGGCGGCCCCGTCGACATCGTCACCGGGGACCGCGACCTCTACCAGCTGGTCGACGACGCCCGCGGGGTGCGCGTGCTGTACCCGCTCAAGGGCGTCGGCTCGCTCCAGATCACCGACGAGGCGTGGCTGCGCGAGAAGTACGCGGTGAACGGGCCCGGCTACGTCGATCTGGCGCTGTTGCGCGGCGACCCGAGCGACGGGCTGCCCGGCGTACCCGGGATCGGCGAGAAGACCGCCGCGAAACTGCTCGACGCGTACGGCGACCTGGCCGGGATCATGGCCGCCGTGGGCGACCCGGCGTCGAAGCTGACCCCGTCGCAGCGCAAGCGGCTGGACGAGGCGCGGGACTACGTCGCACTCGCCCCGAAAGTGGTGCGCGTCGCCGCCGACGTACCGCTGCCGGAGTTCGACCCCGCGGTGCCCACCGCCCCACGCGATCCGGCGGCGCTCGACGAGCTGGCCGCCCGGTGGGGACTGGGCGGCGCCCTGCAGCGGCTGCTCACCACCCTGCACGGCCAGGGGGACGGTCGGATGCTAACTTAGGTAAACCTAAGCACCGGTAACCTAAGCACCGCACCGAGTACCGCTTGCTGCCGTCCCCCACACCCGACGGCAGACCCGTCCGTCTGGGGAGAGTTCCGTGGCAGAACGACCGGCCCGAAAGACACCGCAGGCCCGTGAGGCACGGGTGGTGCGTACCGAGCGGATCACTCCGCACATGGTGCGCGTCGTCCTGGGCGGAGCGGGGCTGGCGGGCTTCGCCGCCGACGAGTTCACCGACCACTACGTCAAACTCCTCTTCCCGCCCGCCGGGGTGACCTACCCCGAGCCGTTCGACATGGCCCGCATCCGCGAGGAGTTCCCGGCCGGGCAGTGGCCGGTCACCCGCACGTACACGGTGCGCGCCTGGGACGCCGTACACGGGGAACTGACCATCGACTTCGTGGTGCACGGCGACGAGGGGCTGGCCGGCCCGTGGGCGGCGTCCGTGCGGCCCGGCGAGACGGTGCGCTTCCAGGGCCCCGGCGGTGGCTACGTGCCGGACCCCGCCGCCGACTGGCATCTGCTGGTGGGCGACGAGAGCGCCCTGCCCGCCATCGCCGCTTCGCTCGAAGGCATGCCCTCGGGAGCGGTCGTGCGTGCCTTCCTGGAGGTGAGCGGCCTGGAGGAGGAGCAGAAGATCGCCGCGCCCCACGGGGTGGAGGTCACCTGGCTGCACCGCGGCAGCGCCCCGGTGGGCGAGAAGCTGATCGCCGCGGTGCGTGGCCTGGACTTCCCCGCGGGCGATGTCCACGCCTTCGTGCACGGCGAGGCGGGCTTCGTGAAGGATCTGCGTCGCCATCTGCGTATGGACCGGGAGGTCGCGCGCGAGCGGCTGTCCATTTCGGGGTACTGGCGGCTCGGGCAGGACGACGACGCGTGGCGCGCGGTCAAGCGCGAGTGGAACGAGCAGGTCGAGCGCGAGCAGGAGTCCGCCGCCTGACCCCTGCCCCCTGGCCCCTGACCGCACGGCCGCCCGTCCGCAGTGCCCTGCGAGACCCGGGCGACCCCCGGCCGATCCGGCCGGCGGTCTCTTCCGTCGTCCGGCCCCGCTGCGAGGGCGCAGACTGTGGAACGATCGGGACACGAAACCAATCCGTCCCGCTCTCGGCTCCGAATGGCCGGTGAAGCCTGCTTCGGGCCCGGCCAGGCCCGCACTGTGGAGGAAAACCGCGTGAACGAAGCCGTACACATCGGGGGTATCGCCTCGCGCCCACCCGATCTCCAGGAGCTGATGGGGAAGGTGGCCCGTGGGGACCAGGACGCCTTCAGCCAGGTCTACAACGCGGTCTGCGGGCCCGTACTGGGCCTGGTCCGCGCGGTGCTGCGCGACCCGGCCCAGTCGGAGGAGGTCACCCAGGAGGTGCTGATCGAGGTGTGGCGCGGCGCCGCACGCTTCCAGCCCTCCCGCGGCTCGGCGATGACCTGGGTGCTCACTCTCGCGCACCGCAGGGCCGTCGACCGGGTCCGGTCGTCCCAGGCTTCCTCGGACCGGGAGCGCAAGGCGGCCCTGCTGGAGCAGACGCCCGCCTTCGACGAGGTGACCGAAGAGGTGGAGCACCGCCTCGAGCGCGAGCAGGTACGGCGCTGCCTGCGCAGCCTCACCGAACTGCAACGCCAGTCGGTGTCGCTCGCCTACTACCGCGGTCTGGCCTACCGCGAGGTGGCCGAACTGCTCGCCGTGCCGCTCGGAACGGTCAAAACACGCCTGCGCGACGGACTCATCCGGCTGCGCGACTGCCTGGGGGTCGACGCATGAACTCCGTTGAGCTGCACACGCTGACCGGGGCATACGCGCTGCACGCGCTGACGCCGGAGGAGCGCGCGGAGTTCGAGAGCCACCTGGTGGACTGCTCGCCGTGCGCGCAGGAGACCCATGAACTCGTCGCCACCGCGGCCCGGCTCGGCGTCGCCGTGAGCGTGCCGCCGCCCACCGCCATGAAGGCCGAGGTGCTGCGGCGGATAACCTCCGAACGCCAGGACCCGCCCCACGTCCCCCGGTCCTCGCCCCACGAGTCCGCTTCCAGACGCTGGGGCCGCGGAGTGCCGCGGTTCGCACTCGCGGCCTGCCTGGCCGCCGCGGCGGCCTTCGGCGGCATCGCGGTGTGGCAGCACGACGAGGCCGGCGACGCCCAGGACCAGGCGCGGCGTACGCAACAGCAGTCCGAGGCACTGACCTCGGTACTGGCGGCGCCGGACGCAAAGATCAGCGTGGGCGAGCTGACGGACGACGCGACGGGCACGGTGGTGGTCTCCCGCGAGCGCAACAAGGCCGCCTTCCTGGCAGCCGGGATGCCTCCCGCGCCGAGCGGCAAGGTCTACCAGCTGTGGTTCAACGACGGGGGCACCATGCGCTCGGCCGGTCTGATGACCGGGGAGAACACCGGGGCGACGCAGGCCGTCCTGATGGACGGCCCCCTCGACAAGGCGAGCGGCATGGGTATCACGGTCGAACCGGCGGGCGGCTCCGAGCAGCCGACGACGGACCCACTGGCCCTGATGAACTTCCCCACCGCGTAACACAAGGAACGCGCGTATGAGTGTCGCGGTGGTGCTGTTCACCTCGGACCTACGGCTGCACGACCAACCGGTGCTCCACGCGGCGCTGCGCCGGGCCGACAAGGTGGTACCGCTGTTCGTACGGGACCGGGGCGTGGCCCGGGCCGGTTTCGACGCCCCGAACCGCCGCGCCTTCCTGGCCGATTGTCTGGCCGCTCTGGACGCGGGCCTGCGTGAGCGCGGCGGGCGCCTGGTGGTCCGCAGCGGGGACGTGGTGGAGGAGGTGTCCCGTGTGGTGACTGAGACGGGCGCCCGCGAAGTGCATCTCGCGGGCGGGGTGAGCCACTACGCGGCGCGGCGCGAGGAGCGGCTGCGTACCGCTCTCGGCAATTCGCGCTGTGAGATGCACGTCCATGACGCGGTCATCACCGCTGTCGCGCCCGGGAGCGTCACGCCGGTCGGCAAGGACCACTTCGCGGTCTTCACGCCGTACTGGCGCGAGTGGGAAGCGACCGGGGGGCGCGACCCGATCGCCGCCCCGCGCGCGGTGCGGGTCCCCGAAGGCGTCGAGGGTGAGTCTCTGCCGGCCCGCGACGCCGTCACGGGGACCTCTCCCGCCCTCGCGAAGGGCGGCGAGATTCGGGCCCGCAAGCAGCTGGACGACTGGCTCGCCGGCGGCATCGGGTCGTACGACAAGCGCCACGACGACCTTTTCGAGGACGTCACGTCCCGGCTCTCCCCGCATCTTCACTTCGGCAGCCTCTCGGCGGCCGAACTGGTCCACCGCGCACGGGAGAAGGGCGGTCCAGGCGCGGGCGCGTTCGTACGGCAGGTGGCCTGGCGGGACTTCCACCACCAGGTACTCGCGGCCAGGCCCGCCGCCGCTTGGTCCGACTACCGCGGGCGCGGCGACCGGTGGCGTACGGACAAGAACCAGATCGCGGCGTGGCGGGAAGGCCGGACGGGATATCCGGTCGTCGACGCGGCCATGCGCCAGCTGCGGCACGAGGGGTGGCTGCACAACCGGGGCCGGCTGCTGGTGGCGAGCTTCCTCACCAAGACGCTGTACGTCGACTGGCGGGTCGGCGCCCGGCATTTCCTGGACCTGCTGGTGGACGGCGACATCGCCAACAACCAGCTCAACTGGCAGTGGGCCGCGGGGACCGGCACCGACACCCGGCCCAACCGGCTGCTGAATCCGCTCGCGCAGGCGAGGCGGTTCGACCCCGAGGGCGACTACGTGCGGCGCTGGGTGCCGGAGCTCGCCGGGATCGAGGGTGGTGCCGTGCACCAGCCCTGGGCGCTGCCGGCGACCGGCCGGGACCGTTCCGGCTACCCGGCCCCTTTGGTGGACCTCGCGGAGGGACGCGCCCGCTTCGAGCGGGCACGCGGCTTGCGCTGACTCCGCACTGGCTGTTGCCCGGGCTGGTGCACTGGCTGGGGCACTGGCTGGGGCACTGGCTGCTGGGTCGGCTGCTGTGCTCACGAATTCCACCGGCGGAATGCCGTGACTGAAGGGCCTGAAGGTCGTTCGCCAGTACGGAGTTTGATCAGATCGAAGAACGACCAATCCGCAGCCCCCAGGGCACCGAATACCCGTTGTGAGCAGAGACCAGGCAGTCACCGACCGGCAGAGCGGACCGTATGACGGCCGCCGCCGGAACGGATCGTCGGCCGCACCACGCGGCGGTCGAGGACTACGCGGTGCCTGCCTGCGGGAGCGCCGACAGCCGGTGATCACCGTCAGGCGCATCCCGGCGGCGCCTGCACACCCTCGACTCCACCCCCTTTGTACGCACCTCTTCAAGGAGAACGCATGAACACGAACCGCTTCCAGCGCATGGCCATCGCAGTTGCCGGAGCGGCTCTGCTGCCCCTGTCCCTGACCGCGTGCTCCAGCGACGACAGCAAGGACAGCGACGCCGCGGCCGACAACGCCGCTTCGCCGTCCGCGCCGCAGGAGTCCGAGCCGTCCGCGGACGACACGGCCACCATGGACAAGCCGTTCGGCCCGGGCTGCGCGTCGGTCCCGGCCGACGGTGCCGGCAGCTTCGACGGCATGGCCAAGGACCCGGTCGCGACCGCCGCCTCGAACAACAAGGACCTGTCCACCCTGGTCACCGCGGTGAAGAAGGCCGGTCTGGTCGACACGCTCAACAACGCCGAGAACATCACGGTGTTCGCGCCGACCAACGACGCCTTCGCCAAGATCCCGAAGGCCGACCTGGACAAGGTCCTCGCCGACAAGGCCATGCTGACCAAGGTTCTCACCAACCACGTCGTGGGCGAGAAGCTGACGCCGCAGCAGCTGGAGAAGGGCTCCTTCGACACTCTGGCCAAGACCAAGCTGACCACGGCCGGCTCGGGCGAGGAGTACAAGGTCAACGGCAACTCCACCGTCGTCTGTGGCAACGTCCCGACCGCCAACGCCACGGTCTACATCGTCGACACCGTCCTGATGCCCAAGTAAGCACCCTGGGCTCGGCGCGGGTAAGCGTCCGGGCCGGGTGAGTCCTCGGTCGGCATGATCACCGACTCCCCCGGAGAGCTATCACCCGGACGGCACCACCGATTCACCCGAGACCGGCCAGAGCGACACTCGTCGCTCCGGCCGGTCTCATCGGTGTGCGCACGAGGGCACGCCGCCGCCCGTCAGCTCAAACGGGCGGGCGCTCCGTGATGCCCGCGATACGCAGGGCCGCGTCCGCCGTCGCGGCGGCGAAGACCTCGCGTGGGCGGTCCGGGTCGAAGCGGTGGATGAGGATCACACCCTCGATGAGTCCGAAGACCAGGTCCGTACGGAGCGCCAACTCGCCCGCGTCCAGGGCGCCGCACGCTTTCGTCTCGGCGAGCAGTTGCCCATACGCGTCCTTGAGGTCGGCTCGCACCCGGCGGAAACCCGCGAACGCCTCCGTGCGCGCCTCGGGCAGCAGATACAGCGCGCCCAGGTTGTGACCGCCGCCGCACAACAGCTCGACATCGGAGCGGCAGAGCTGCCAGAGCCTGGCCTCCGCCGAGTCCGTGCTCTCGGCCAGCAGCCGGCGGGCGAGGGCCAGGGACGGCGCGACCGTGGATTCCAGCAGCTCGACGAGGAGTTCCTCCTTACCGGCGACATAGTGGTACATCGTCGCCTGGCGCATCCCGGCCCGCTCGGCCACGGCGCGGGTCGTCGTGGCGGCGTATCCGCGCGTGGTGAACAGCTCGGCCGCCGCCCCGAGGAGGTCTTCCCGAGGGCTCAGCCCGGTGTCCGGCCGCTCCGTGACGCGTGGCCGTCCCACCCTTCGTCCTGCGGTGCTCATGGGACCGATCGTCCCATACGGACCACCGGCCGCCCCTGGTCAAGCGCAGGACACCGGCCCCAGCGCACCGCGCCCGGCCCCCGCCGCGTCGGCCCTACCGGGCGCGGACCGTGGCCAGTACATCCCGGTGCGGCTGGAGCGTGAGCTTCGGCACCGGACGTATCTCACCCGGGTCGACGTCAAGCTCGAAGCGCCGCGCCAGCACCGCGAGAACGAGCACGGCCTCCACCATGGCGAACCGCGTCCCGAGGCAGACCCGCGGCCCACCGCCGAACGGGAACCACGCGTACTCAGGTATCGCGTCCCCGCTCTCGGGATCCCATCGCTCGGGGCGGAACTCCTCCGGTTCGGGGAACCATCGGGCGTCCCGGTGCGTGGCCCACTGACTGCTCCACACCCGGGTCCCGGGCGTCAGCGGCAGCCCTCCGATTCGCGCCCCCTCCTTGGCCACCCCGGTGAGCAGCCAGATCGTCGGATAGAGCCGCAGTGTCTCCTTCACCACCGCTTGGGTGTAGGTCAGTTGTGCGTAGTCCTCGAAGGTCGGCTCGCGGTCACCGAGCACCCGGTCCAGCTCGGCGGCGAGCGCCTGGCGCACCCGCGGGTTGCGCGCGAGCAGGTACCACGCCCACACGAGCGTGCTGCTGGTCGTTTCGTGACCGCCGATGTACAGGGTGACGGTCTCGTCGCGTATCTCCTGGTCCGTCAGCCGGGCCCCGGTCTCGTCCTGTGCGGCGAGCAGCCGGCTCAGCAGGTCGGGGCGCTCCCCGTCGCCCTGCCGGTGGCGGGCGACGACCCGGGCGACTTCGGTGTCGATCACGGCGGCCGCCCGCCGGATCCTGGTCCGTCCCCGCGTCGGCACCCAGTCCGGCAGCAGCGCACCGATACCGCTGAACTCCGCGCCGATCTCCCGCTGCGCCACGTCCATCGCCCGGCCGATCGCCTCGGCATCCGCGTCGGTGTCCGCCCCGAAGATGGTGCGCACGGCGATCCGTTGCGTGAGTGCGGCCATCTCCCGCTTGATGTCGATCCTGGCGCCGTCCGTCCAACGGTCGGCGAGCTCCACCGCGCACCCCGCCATCGTCGCGGCGTACGAGCGCACCTGCTTCGGCCGCACCGACGGCTGCACCAGGGACCGCTTGCGCCGCCAGTCCGGCCCCCGCGCCACCACCACCCCGTTGCCCATCACCGTTCGGAACGCGATGCCGAGATCCGGCTGGTCGAAGGTTCGCTCCGTCTCGGTCATCAGCTCACCGATGTGCTGTGGGTCGGCGAGAAAGAGCGAGTTCCCCGGCCCGAACCGCCAGCGGACCATGTCGCCGCGGGCCCGCAGCTGTTCGAAGAAGGCGAGCGGGTCCTTCCCGAACTGCGGCAGGTTGCCGAGGAACGGCACACCCCGCGGCCCTGCCACAGTCGTCCCGCGTCCCTGGGGCTGGGCGTCGACGGCCGCACCGGTGTCCGTGGTCATGACGGGATCTCCCCTGCTCGGGTGGAGCGCTCCGTTCGTGCGCTGCGCATGACCCCATCGAAGCGCACAAGTCCGACACCGCACCACCCCTGTGGATAACTGACAACCACCAGTCACACCAGCCCCGTTGGCCCCACACGCACCGGCGCGCCGCCTCCCCGGAGGAAAGCGGCGCACCAGAACTGATCCTTCGGGAGTATCCCCGGACCCCGCAGGGGGCCTCCTCAGCCCACCGACGAGTACGCGACAACGCCCCGCAGCACGGCGTCGACCGCCTTGCGGGCGTTCTTCGCGACCGTGCTGCCCTCGGAAGAGGGCGGCGCCGCGGCCGCGATCTGCCCCAGGACGTCGATGACCTGCTTGCACCAGCGCACGAAGTCCCCCGCCGGCATCTCCGCCTCGCGCAGCACCTCGTCGAGCCCCTTGCCTGAAGCCCACATGAACACCGCCCAGGCGAAACCGAGGTCGGGCTCTCGTTGCCCGACCCCCTCCGCCTGACTGATCTTGAAGTCCTCCTCCAGGGCGTCCAGCCTGCCCCAGATACGGATCATCTCACCCAGCGCTTCCTTCGCCGGCCCGATGGGCAGCTTCGGCGCCACGGCGTCGTCCGACTGACGCGCTTCGAACACCAACGCCGATACACATGCGGCCAGTTCGGCAGGGTTGAGCCCCTCCCACACGCAGGCGCGCAGGCACTCGGAAGCCAGCAGGTCAAGCTCCCCGTACAGCCGGGCGAGCCGCTTGCCGTGCAGGGTGGCCTCGTCACCGCGCAGGTAGTCCAGCTCGGTCAGCAGGGCGTAGATCCGGTCGAAGGTACGGGCGATGGTGTTCGTCCGGCCCTCGATGCGCCGCTCCAGCTGCTTGGTGTCGCGCTGCAGCCGGTGATAACGCTCGGCCCAACGGGCGTGGTCCTCACGCTCGTCACAGCCGTGGCACGGGTGTGCGCGCAGCGTGGTGCGCAGCCGGGCGATCTCCCGGTCGTCGGCGGCGGCCGCGCGCTGCTTGCGGTGCCGGTCGGGCACGATGTGCCCGGCCTTCGTCCGCAGCGCCGAGGCCAGATCGCGCCGCGACTGCGGGCTGCGGGCATTGAACGACTTGGGGACGCGCATCCGCTCCAGCGCCTCGACCGGCACCGGGAAGTCGATCGATGCCAGTCGCTTGACCTGCCGCTCCGCGGTCAGCACCAACGGCCTCGGCCCGTCCTGATGTTCGAACCCGCGGTGCCCGTTGGCCCGCCCGGCCGGCAGCCCCGGATCCAGCACCAACGCCAGCCCCGCGAACTTGCCGGTGGGCACGTGGATGACGTCTCCGGCCTTGAGCTTCTCCAGCGCCGAGGCCGCTGCGGCCCGCCGCTGGGCAGCGCCCTGCTTGGCCAGGTCCGTCTCGCGGTCCTTGAGCTCGCGGCGCAGCCGCGCGTACTCCTCGAAGTCGCCGAGGTGGCAGGTCATGCCCTCCCGGTAGCCCTCGATGCCCTCTTCGTTCTTCTGCACCTGCTTGGAGATCCCGACGACCGACTTGTCCGCCTGGAACTGCGCGAAGGAAGTCTCCAGCAGTTCACGCGACCTGTGCCGGCCGAACTGCTGCACCAGGTTCACCGCCATGTTGTACGACGGCTTGAAGCTGGAGCGCAGCGGGTACGTACGCGTCCCCGCCAGTCCGGCGAGCGCGCTGGGGTCCATACCGCGCTGCCAGAGCACCACGGCGTGGCCCTCGACGTCGATACCGCGCCTGCCCGCCCGGCCGGTCAGCTGGGTGTACTCGCCGGGGGTGATGTCGGCGTGCTGTTCGCCGTTCCACTTGACCAGCTTCTCCAGCACCACCGAGCGGGCCGGCATGTTGATGCCGAGTGCCAGCGTCTCGGTGGCGAAGACGGCCTTGACCAGTCCGCGCACGAACAGCTCCTCGACAACCTCCTTGAAGGTCGGCAGCATGCCGGCGTGATGCGCGGCGATGCCCCGCTCCAGGCCTTCGAGCCATTCGTAGTACCCAAGGACATGCAGATCCTCGCCGGGGATGGACGCTGTCCGCTCCTCGACGATCTCGCGCACCAGCAGCCGGGCGTCCTGGTCGTTGAGCCGCAGGCCCGCGTACAGACACTGCTGTACGGCGGCCTCGCAGCCGGCCCGGCTGAAGATGAAGGTGATCGCGGGCAGCAATCCCGCGTTGTCGAGTCGCTCGATGACCTCGGGCCGGGCCGGCGTCCAGATACGGGTGCGCTGTCTGCGCTCCCGCTCCCGGTCCGCCTCCCGCATGTTCTTGCCGCGGCGCTTGTCCCGGGAGTAGTGCGGGCTGCCACTCTCCATCCGGGCCATCCGCACCAGGTCAGGGTTGACCTCGCGCCGGCCGCCCCTGCCGTCGTCGGACTCCTCGAAGAGGTCGTACGTCTTGCGGCCGGCCATCACGTGCTGCCACAGCGGTACGGGCCGGTGCTCGGAGACGATCACCTCGGTGTCACCGCGGACGGTGTCCAGCCAGTCACCGAACTCCTCGGCGTTGGACACGGTCGCCGAGAGCGACACCAGCGTCACCGACTCAGGGAGGTGAATGATCACCTCTTCCCATACGGCGCCGCGGAAACGGTCGGAGAGGTAGTGCACCTCGTCCATGACCACATACGCGAGGCCGAGCAGGGCCTGCGATCCCGCGTACAGCATGTTCCGCAGGACCTCGGTGGTCATGACGACCACCGGGGCGTCCGCGTTGACGCTGTTGTCGCCGGTCAGCAGGCCCACCTTGTCGGCGCCGTAGCGCTTCACGAGGTCCTGGAACTTCTGGTTCGACAGCGCCTTGATCGGCGTGGTGTAGAAGCACTTGCGGCCCTCGGCGAGCGCCAGGTGCACGGCGAACTCGCCGACGATGGTCTTGCCCGAGCCGGTCGGCGCGGCCACGAGCACGCCCTTGCCGGCTTCGAGGGCCTGGCATGACTCGATCTGGAAGGGATCCAGGTCGAAGTCGTACAGCTCACGGAAAGGGGCGAGCGCGGTCGCCTGCTCGGCGGCGCGGATCCGGGCAGCGGCGTATCGCTCAGCTGGGGAAAGGTCCTCTGTCATCTTGTTCTTGAGCCTACCCGCCCGGTCTGACAGTCAGCCCGATCTTTAGAGCGACCGGCAAATGGGGAGCTGGTCAAGGAGCGGGGTCTGGTGCGTGCAGCTGCAAGGCAGAGGATTGAGGCAACGCGGAGCGTTGTTGATTGACGACAACGCCGCAGATGTGCGTGCCGGGCCCCGCGACGCCGCCCCCATTTGCCGGTCGCTCTTAGTCGCCCCGTGCGCAGTGCTGGGCGAAGCCCTGGGCGCCGAGCACCCTGACCGCTCCCCGAACGCACTGCGCGGTGAGCGGCAGGTGCCCCAGCGGCTCGCCGTCGGCGTACCCGGTGATCCCGTCCGCCGCCAGGTCCACCTTCGCCGCCCGGTGCACGGACACTTTGGGGTGGCTGAGGTGCGTGCCCCGGTAGACCCGTGGGAAGACCTTGATCAGCGTCGTACGGGAGCAGTCGCCGACCACCGTGACGTCGAACAGCCCGTCGTCGGTCCGCGCGTCGGCGCAGATCCGCATCCCACCGCCGTACGACGGCCCGTTCCCCACCGCCACGAGCGTCGCCTCGACCTCGCGCACGGCCCCGTCGTCGAGCGTGATCCGGTACGGGACGGGCCGGAAGGCGGCCAGCTCCGCGATCATCGCCAGGTCGTACTTGAACCGCCCACTGGGCCACCGCATCCGGTTGCCCCGGTCATTGACGCGCGAGTCGAACCCGGACGCCAGCACGGTCCCGAACCACCTCTCCCCCACCCGCCCCAGATCCACGTCGACGATCCACTCGCCCTTCAACGCCTCCGCGGCCAGCCTCCCGGCGGCCCCAGGGTCCCGCACGGGCAGCCCGAGCGTCCTGGCGAAATCGTTCCCCGTCCCGACCGCGACGACCCCCAGCGGAGTGCGCGTCCCGGCGACCGCCTGCAACGCGAGCGAGGCCATCCCGTCCCCGCCGACGGCGACGAGCGCCCCGGTTCCGCCCTCGACGGCGTCGCGGGCCCGCCGCAGGGCGTCGTCGGCATCCTCACCGAGCACGGTACGCACGGAGAAACCCGCATCCCGCAACGCGGCAGCTGCCGGCTGCGCGGCCCGCGCGCCCCGCCCGCGCCCCGCGGTGGGATTGACGAACAGAGTGATCTCGCTGGTCACCCGCGGGACCCTACAAGGTCAGGTGATGTCGTCGTAACCGGTCAGCTGCTTCGGGCCGCCCGATACGACGCTCTCCCCGGGAGCCTGCGCGGGCAGAGCACGCGCCGCGGGGACCGTCTCGACCTCGCCGACCGCTTCCGGGGTCAGGTCGAGCTGCGAGGCCTCGTCGTCGTCCAGCTCGGCATCAGGGTTCTTGCGGTCCCTGCGCTTGTCGTTCAGCACCGAGAAGCCCGCGGCCAGGAAGTAGAGGAAGGTGATCGGTCCCGCGAGAGCGAGCATGCCGATGGGGTCGGTCGTGGGCGTGATGATCGCGCCGAAGACGAAGACGCCCATGATCACGCCGCGCCACCACCCGAGCATGCGGCGGCCGGTCAGAATGCCCGTGAGGTTGAGCATCACCAGGATCAGCGGCAGCTCGAAGGCGAGGCCGAAGACCAGCACCATCCGCAGCGTGAAGTCAAGGATGTCCCCGAGGGACAAGATGTTCGCGGAGCCGGGCGGCGTGAGGCTGATGAGCACCTTCACGCTGATGGGCAGGATCAGATAAGCGAGGTAGGCGCCGGCGGCGAACAGCGGCACAGCGGCGCCGACAAACGCGTACGTGTACTTCTTCTCGTTCTTGTGCAGCCCCGGCGCCACGAACGCCCAGAGCTGGTAGAGCCACACCGGACTCGCGATGACGAGACCGGCGACCAGGCTGACTTGGATCGTCACGCTGAACGGCGCCGTCAGTGTGTTGAAGGAGACGATGGCGCAGTTGCCGCCGCTGCTGGTCTCGCCCCTGCCGCACTTGGGCACCGACGCCGTAATGAACTGCAGCAGTTGCTCGCTGTACACGAGGGCCACGATCGTGACCGCCATGATCGCCACAACGCCCTTGGCGAGCCGGTTGCGCAGCTCACGCAGGTGCTCCACGAGCGGCATGCGCCCCTCGGGGTCCTTCTCCAGTTTGGGGGCAGACTTGAGCAACCCACGTCCTCATCTCGTGCGGCAGGCGATCAGCGTTCTGCGCGGTGGCCTGCGGCGGCCCATTGTCAGCGCTTGGTCGTGTCGGTCGGCTCGGCCACGGGGCGCGAACTCGTCACGTCACCCGGGGCGGCCTTGATCGTACGAGGCGAGGGGGTGGTGTGGTCCTGCGCGTTGCCCGTCGCGTGCGGCGGCGGGTCGGCCGGGGCGCTCTGGTCGTCGTCCTTCTTCATCGCCTTGGCCTCGCTCTTGAGGATGCGGGCCGACTTGCCCAGCGAACGGGCCATGTCCGGAAGCTTCTTGGCACCGAACAGCAGGATGATGATGACGAGGATGAGGATGATCTCGGTGGGGCCGAGCCTACCCATAGTTTTACCTTCTTCACCGAGGCGACAGGGAGTCTGGTGCCCGACCGGCCGGACACTTGTCCGGTCGCCGCGCTGGCTGCGATCGTAACCCGTAGGAGTAAACGCGGGGCAATGCCTGTGCGTACTCTGGCTTGCGGCTCGCGCCTCGCTCCTGTAGCCGCCTCACCAGCCTACGCCCCTGACACCGGCCGGTGGAGGCCACGCTTCCTATCGCCAGGCTTCACCAGTGCGGGCCAGGTCCTCGGCGGCCCGCTCCAGGTTCTCAGCCGCCGTGTTGATCTCCCGTGACGTGTCCGCGACCTGCCGTCCCAGGCGCTGGACCTCCAGGAACACCCTGATCGCCAGCACACCCAGCACGGCGAGACCACAGAAACCAAGAGCGATTGCGAGCATCGGCCAGAGCATGCGCTGAGCCTAGTGCCCCTCCCGGCCATGTTTACCGGTCGCGGCGCCAGACCGTCAGACGGTGGCGTGGAGGCGCAGCGTCCGCACGCCGCCGCCGGTGAGCAACTCGACTATCCGCTCCCCCGCCGGTTTGCGCACCACAGCCTCGCACTCGGGGCAGGTGAAGGAGTAGAAGGTCGTACGGCGGCTCGCGCCTATCGCCAGCCGCAGCGCTCCCGCTGACAGTTCGAAGCGGGCCCCGCAGTCCGGGCAGCCCGCCTTGAAAAGGACCGGGCCCGGCGCCGGGCCCACCTGCGCGGGAACACCAGGCAGTAGCGACATTTCCACCAATCTTCCTTCTAGACCTGTCCGCTCTCGTACCCCGCGAGCGCCTCGCGGGCCGCGTCCCGGGCGCTGGCCGCCAGTTCAGGGGGCGACACGATGTGGCCGTCCCCGCCGAGCCGCAGCGCCAGCCGTCGCAGTGAGGCCGGGTCGGGCGTACGCAAAGTGACCCGCAGGCCGCCGTCCAGGAGTTCCTCGGCGCTGTCGTGCGGGTAGTACTCCGCGACCCAGCGCCCTCCGGGCCCGACCTCCACCACGACCTCCGGATCGTCCGCCGACGGCTGCACGAGGCCCTCCGACAGGTCACGAAGCTCGAGCTCCGGCGGTACGGACGGTTCGTCCAGCAGCCGGATCTCGGCGACCCGGTCGAGCCGGAACGTACGCCGCGCCTCAGAGAGCCGGCACCAGGCCTCCATATAGGTGTGGCCGACCGCGAACAGCCGGATCGGGTCGACCTCCCGCTCGGTCAGCTCGTCGCGCGCCGGCGAGTAGTAGCGCAGCCACAGCCGGCGTCGCTCCGAGATCGCCCGGTCGACGTCGGCGAAGACCCCGCCCTCCGACTCGAAGGTGACCGACAGCCGGGAACTGGCGCTCGCGGCCTCGCCCGCCGCGGCCTCCAGCTTCGCCGTGGCCCGCAGCAGCGCCTGCCGGTCGCCCTCCCGCAGCCCGGGCAGCGTCGAGACGGCCCTGGCGGCCACGAGCAGCGCGGTCGCCTCGTCCGCGGCAAGCCGCAGCGGCTCGGCGACATCGTCGGGGTTGTGCCACCAGATCCGGTCACCGTCGGTGTCGATGTCGAGCAGGTCGCCGCCCCGGAAGCTCGTGCCGCACATGGGCAGCACGTCGAGGTCGGAGATCAGCTCGTCCTGCGTGATCCCGAACGCCCGGGCCACGTCACCGACGTGCGCCCCCGGGCGTTCACGCAGGTACGTCACCAGGGACAGCATCCGCCGGGTCTGGTCGATCGCGTTGGTGGCCATGAAGCCCCGCTCCCCCTCAGTCCTTGGCCACGGCGCGCAGCCGGTCCACGACGTCCGCCCGCAGATCGTCGGGCTCCAGCACGACCACCTCGGGGCCTAGTTCGACGAGCCAGGCGTCGAGCCCGTGCCCGTACGGAATCGTCAGCTCGTCCCAGCCGTCCCCCAGGTCACGCACGGCGGTGGCCCTGGACCGCAGCGGATAGCCGGATCCGGAGCGCAGCTTGATCAGGGCGCTGCGGGTCGCGGTCTCGCCCGCCCAGCGCTCGACGGTCTCGCGTACGGTCACGACGTCAGGCACCTCGGCGGTGAACGAACCCGCGCGTGAGCGCACCCTGCCGCTGATCCGGGAGAGGCGGAAGACCCGCTCGGCCCCCCGCTCGCGGTCCCATCCGGCGAGGTACCAGTGGCCGCGCCAGCACTCCAGCGTCCACGGTTCGACCTGCCGGGTCTCGGGACGCGCGGAGTTCGCCTTGCGGTAGTCGAAGACGACGGGCCGACGGTCGCGGCAAGCCAGCATCAGCGGCTCGAAGGCCGTTTCGTGGACAGGGATCCTCGGTTCCAGGGCGCTGTAGTGGCCCTGGTACGGGTCCTCCGCCTCCGGCATGCCCGCCGCCCGCAGCTTCTGGAGCGCCCCGCTGGCGGCCCCGGCGAGACGCGCCTGCTGCCAGACCTTCGCGGCCAGGCCCAGAGCGGCGGCCTCTTCGGCGTCCAAAGTGATGGCGGGAAGCCGGTTGCTGTCACGGCGGGCCAGATAGCCCGCGTCGCCGTCGAGGTTCTCGACCGTCTCGATGACCAGACCGAGTTCGCGAAGATCGTCCTTGTCGCGCTCGAACATCCGGTTGAAGGAATCGTCGCTGCCCGCCTCCAGGTAGGCCTCGATGGAGCCCCGGAGCTCACGCTTGCTGAGCGGGCGCCGCGTCCCGAGCAGGCACAACGCCAGGTTCATCAACCGTTCGGCCTTGGCAATCGCCATCGGCACCCTCTCTCTTGCTCTACGACCGTCGACCGTACCGCCCCGGGGTGTCGCGGCAAAAGCCGAGGGCCCATGCCTGACGGCATGGGCCCTCGCGCGAATGACGCCGGATCAGACGGCGACGAGATCGCACACGAAGATCAGCGTCTCGCCCGGGGCGATCACGCCGCCGGCGCCGCTGTCACCGTACGCGAGGTGCGGCGGGATGATCAGCTCACGACGGCCACCGACCTTCATGCCCTGTACGCCCTGGTCCCAGCCGGCGATGACACGGCCGCCCCCGAGCGGGAACTGGAGCGGCGTACCGCGGTTCCAGCTGGAGTCGAACTCCTCACCGGTGGAGAAGGCCACGCCCACGTAGTGGACCTTGACGTTGTGGCCGGCCTGAGCAACCTCGCCTTCGCCCTCCCAGATGTCCCTGACCTGCAGGTCCTTCGGCGGCTCGCCACCCGGGAAGTCGATCTCGGGCTTGTCGATGCTCACTGAAACGCTCCTCTGTACTGCGAACTGGGCAACCTGGACAGTCCTACATCACTGCGAGAATGTCCACCTGGAAGACCAGGGTCGAATTGGCGGGGATGCTCTGCTGCTTCTTGTCGCCGAAGGCCTGGTCCGGCGGGACGACGACCAGGACCCGGCTGCCGGCCTTCTTGCCAACCAGGCCGGTCTTGAGGCCCTTGAGGGTGACCTGCGGCAGCGCGAACTGCTGGATCTTGCCCTGGGCGTACGTGCTGTCGAAGAGCTTGCCGCCCTTCCAGATCAGCCCCTGGTAGGCGACGGACACCGTGTCGGTCGCCTTCACCGTGGGGCCGTCCGACTCCAGCACGTAGTTGGACACGAGCTTCTTCGGCGGGTCGGACTCCTTGGGCATCGTGACCTTCGGGGCCTTGCCGTCCGAGGTGGTCGCGACCTTCGGCAGGTCGATGTTGTCCTGCGCGACCTCGCTGCCCTTGGCGGACGACGGGATGCTCTTGGCCTTGAGGATGTCCACGACGAAGACCAGGGTGGCGTTGGGCTTGATCGAGGGGGGCGAGCCCTGGGCGCCGTACGCCTGCTCCGGCGGAATGACGAGCTCGACGCGGCTGCCGACCTTCTGGCCCTCCAGGCCCTTGTCCCAGCCGGGGATGACCATGCCCGCGCCGAGAGTCAGCGGGAACGCCTGCTTGCGGTCGAAGCTGTTGTCGAAGGGCTTCGTGGAGTCCCAGGCCTGGCCCAGGTAGTTCACCTCGATGGCGTCACCCTTTTTGGTGGTCGCCGCGTCCTTCTTGCCCTCGCTGATGACCTCGGTCTTCAGTTCCTTGGGCGGATCGCCCTTCCCCTTGGCGATCGTCGGCTTCTCGCCGAACTTGGCGCCCGCGGTGATCGCCGGCATTCCGTTCTTCGAAGAGGTGGAGTCGGAGCCCTTGTCGTCGCTGCCGCACGCCGCTGTGGAAAGCAGCAGCAGGGGGACGACAAGTAGGCCGGCAAGTCGGCGCACGTGTTCCTCAGATCTCAGACGGCACGGTAGTTGCCCGACACTCTAAGCCGTGGGTCGGGCCCCACACGAGAAACGTGCGGGGCCCGAGTGAGGTTCCGGTGAGATCCGGGGCAACCGGTCACATACCGGCGATCAGTTTTTCCACCCGGTCGTCCACCGACCGGAAGGGGTCCTTGCACAACACTGTGCGCTGCGCCTGGTCGTTGAGCTTCAGGTGCACCCAGTCGACGGTGAAGTCCCGCCGCTGCTCCTGGGCCCTGCGGATGAAGTCGCCACGCAGCCGCGCACGGGTCGTCTGGGGCGGCACCGACTTGCCCTCGAAGATCTTCAAGTCGTTGCAGATACGAGCGGCCTGCCCCCTCTTCTCGAGCAGGTAGTACAGCCCGCGCCGCCGGTGGATGTCGTGATAGGCGAGGTCTATCTGGGCGACCCGGGGGTTCGACATGGTCATGTTGTGCTTGGCGCGGTAGCGCTCGATGAGTTTGTACTTCATGACCCAGTCGATCTCCGTGCCGATCCGGTCGAGGTCCTCCGCCTCGATCGCGTCCAGCGCCCGGCCCCACAGTTCGAGGACCTGCTCGACCGTGCCCGTGCGGATGCCCCGCCGGTCCACGAAGTCGACGGCCTTCTCGTAGTACTCGCGCTGCACCTCGATGGCGGATGCCTCACGGCCGCTGGCGAGGCGCACCTTGCGCTGCCCGGTGAGGTCGTGGCTCACCTCACGGATCGCCCGGATCGGGTTCTCCAGGGTGAGGTCACGCATGACCGTGCCCGCTTCGATCATGCGCAGCACGAGGTCGGTGGCGCCGACCTTGAGCAGCATGGTCGTCTCGGACATGTTCGAGTCACCGACGATGACGTGGAGCCTGCGGTAGCGCTCGGCGTCGGCGTGCGGCTCGTCGCGGGTGTTGATGATCGGCCGGGAGCGGGTCGTGGCGGAACTGACGCCCTCCCAGATGTGCTCGGCGCGCTGGCTGACGCAGAAGACGGCCCCGCGCGGGGTCTGGAGCACCTTGCCCGCGCCGCAGATCAGCTGCCGGGTGACGAGGAACGGGATGAGGATGTCCGCGAGCCTGGAGAACTCTCCGTGGCGGGCCACCAGGTAATTCTCGTGGCAGCCGTAGGAGTTTCCCGCAGAGTCGGTGTTGTTCTTGAAGAGGTAGACGTCGCCCGCGATTCCCTCCTCGTGCAGGCGGTGTTCGGCGTCGACGAGCAGACCTTCGAGGATGCGCTCGCCCGCCTTGTCGTGGGTGACGAGCTCGGTCACGTTGTCGCATTCGGGAGTTGCGTATTCCGGATGCGATCCCACGTCGAGGTAGAGGCGGGCGCCGTTCCGCAGGAAGACATTGCTGCTGCGGCCCCATGACACAACACGGCGGAAGAGGTAGCGCGCCACTTCGTCAGGAGACAGTCGGCGCTGTCCCCTGAACGTGCACGTGACGCCGTACTCGTTCTCCAGCCCGAAAATGCGGCGGTCCATGACTGAACATTACGCCTGATGGCCTGTCCTGAAACCGGGTTCGGCCGCACCGATTCGATCATTTTCGCAAGGGATAACGACCGGGCCACCGGATTCGGGACCGGATACGGCAATGCGCAGGACCCGCTGAGTGGCCGTCAGGACCAGCAGTGCGGCCACTCCACCGGCCCCCGCCACGGCGAAGCCCGCGGCCGTACCGCCGTGTTCGACGGCCGGTCCCGCGGCTCCGGTTCCCACCGCCGCGCCTACGCCGAAGGTGGTGACCAGCCAGGAGAACGCCTCGGTGACCGCGCCGCTCGGGGCATGCCGGTCTACGACGATGAAGGCGCAGGCGAGTGCCGGGGCCAGGAAGACTCCGGACAGGGCGGCGAGCGCCACCATCGCGGGGACACCCGGGGTGAGCATCAGCGGCAGGTACCCGGCCGCTAGCAGAGCGACGATGGCCCTCAGCCGACGCTCGGGGGCGCCCGCCCACTGCCGGGCGCCATAGACCACACCGCCCAGCAGGGCCCCGAAGCCCAGGGCCGCCATCAGCCAGCCGTACACCGCCTCCCGGCCGTGGTCGTCGGCGTACGCGACGCCCGCGACGGTGATGGAACCGAGCGCCAGGCCGACGAAGAAGAACGAGCCGAGGAGCGCCAGCAGGCCCGGCGAGCGCAGGGCGCCCAGCCAGTGCGCCTCCCGGGGCCCCGGCCGCCAGGCACGGGAAGGCTCGGACAGTACGACCCACAGCGCCCCCAGCACACCCGCGGCGTTGATGACGAGCAGCGCGGCGGCCGGCGACCAGAGCGCCACGAGCAGGGTGACCAGCAGGGGACCCGCGGTGAACATGATCTCCTGCGCCACCGCGTCCATGGCGTACGCCCGGTGCACCCGGTCTTCGCGGCCGAGCACACCCGGCCACAGGGCCCGCAGCCCCCCTTCGAGCGGCGGGGTGAAGAGGCCGGCCAGCGCCACGGCGGCGTACGCGAGCCCCAGCGGGTCGATACCGGCCAGACAGAGCAGCACCATGGCGAGGGCGGAGACGACGGCGGCGGGAAGCTGCACGCGCGGCTGCCCGTGCAGGTTCACGGCCCGGCCCAGCAGCGGTTGCCCGACGGCGGTGCCGAGCCCGTACGCCGCCGCGAAGCCGCCTGCCAGCGAGTAGCTGCCGCCCTCGGCCCGGGTGAAGAGCACGATCGCGATGGGGGCCGTTGCGTTGGGCAGACGGCCCACCAAGGTGCCCGCCAGTAGCCGTGCCGCGTGTCTCGTCCTGAGCAGATCCGCGTATCCCGTCGCCATGGTCGGCCCCTCTCTCCCCCCGGCGCCCCAAGGTTTTACGTATAACGTCTTGGGTCATACGTACCATGAGCCCAGCCCGAAGGTCTACCTCACGGGAAATGAACGCTGCTGCGGAGGCACGAGTGACCAGCCCGGACGACGCCCACCGCTCCGCGGCACCCGCTCCCGGCGCCCCGGCCACCAGCAGGGACGTCGCCGGGGCAGCCGGCGTCTCCCAGGCCACCGTGTCCCTCGTCCTCGGCGACAAATGGCGCGGCCGCGTCTCCGAGCGCACCGCCGCCCTGGTGCGGGAGGCGGCGCGGGAACTCGACTACCGGCCCAACCTCGCCGCTCGCAGCCTCAGACTCGGCCGCACCAGGACCGCCCTCCTCGTCGTCCCGGCCCTGACCAACGAATTCTTCGCCCGTGTCTACGCCGGCGCCGCCCGCACCGCAGCCGCACACGACTTCGGCGTGGTCCTCTACCCCTCCCCCGACGGCACCGGTCCCGCCCGCGACCCCTTCGCCTCCGCTCGCGCCGCAATCGACGGCGTCATCGCCTCCTCCATGGCGGCCGACGCACTCGACATCATCCGCGGCACGGGACTCCCCCTCGTCATGCTCGACAGCGACCCGGCGGACCCCGGCCCCGTCGCCCATGTCAACCTCGACATCGCCGACGGCATGCGCCAGGTCGCCGAACACCTCCTCGGCCTCGGCCACCGCCGCTTCCTCCACCTCGGCTCGGCCGTCGACTCCTGGACCTTCGACATACGCGCCACCGCCCTCCGCGACACGCTGCGCCGGGCACCCGGCACCCACCTCAGCGCCGCCCGCGCCCCCCTGGACGTACACGGCGCCCGGCAGGCCGCAGAGCACGCACTCACCGGCCCGGGCCCGCGCCCCACCGCCCTCGTCTGCGACGACGACATCATCGCGGCGGGCGCCTGCAAGGCCGTACGGCGCCTCGGCCTGCGCGTACCCGAGGACATCTCTGTCACCGGCTTCGACGACCTCGCGCTCGCCACCGCCGTCGAACCGGAACTCACCACGGTCCGGCTCCCCGCCGAACAGGTCGGGGCGCGCGGCATGAGTGCCCTGCTGGCCGCCCTCGACCGCCGGCCCGCCGACCGGGGGGAAATCCCCGTCGAACTCGTCGTACGAGGCTCCACCGCCCCACTGACCCCCTGACAGCACAGCGCCCCGGACCGCCGACGGGCTGTTCGGGGCGCTGCACGCTGTCCGGCGCAGACAAGCCGGATCCTGCGACTACTCCTCGGCGGTCACTCCTCGGTATCCGAAGGCGACTCGGTCGGCGCGGCCGCGTCACCGTCCGCATCCAGCAGACGCGAAAGCTGACGGCCGACGATCCGCTTGAACTTCCGCTCCTGCGGCCTCGTACGGTCCAGGACCGCGACCTCGAGACGCTCGGCCGGAATCTCCCGCTCACTGCCGTTCGTGTCCCGCGACAACGCCTGCACCGCAAGCTTCAGCGCCTCGGCCAGCGTCATACCGTCCCGGTGACGCTGATCCAGGAAACTGCTGATCTGCTCCGCGTTGCCACCGACTGCCACCGAACCGTGCTCGTCCACGATCGAACCGTCGTGCGGCAACCGGTAGATCTGGTCACCGTCGGGCTCCGATCCGACCTCGGCGACGACCAGCTCCACCTCGTACGGCTTCTCCGCGTTGCTGGAGAAGATGGTGCCCAGAGTCTGCGCGTACACATTGGCGAGCCCACGCGCCGTCACATCTTCGCGGTCGTATGTGTAACCGCGCAGATCGGCGTAACGGACACCACCGATCCGCAGGTTCTCGTACTCGTTGTACTTACCGGCAGCCGCGAAGCCGATCCGGTCATAGATCTCGCTGAACTTGTGCAGCGCACGGGACGGGTTCTCGCCGACGAACACGATGCCGTCGGCGTACTGCAGCACAACAAGGCTGCGACCACGAGCGATGCCCTTCCGGGCGTATTCCGCCCGGTCGGCCATGGCCTGCTGGGGTGAGACATAGAACGGCGTCGACACCGGCTATCCGTCCCTTTCTGTCAGTGGCACGTCGGTCAAGAAGGAAGGAGCCATCAGAGAAGCGCGGCACGGGGGCCGTCGGGCTGCTCCAGCCGGCGCTCGAGAATCGCGCGCGCCAACTCGGAGGACTCCGCCTCGGTCAGCCTCCGGAACCCGACCTCCGTGATGACAGTGACGATCGGGTAGATACGGCGGGCGACATCGGGACCGCCGGTCGCCGAATCGTCGTCGGCGGCGTCGTACAGCGCCTGGATGACCAGCGTGGTGGCCTGCTGCTCCGTCAGATCGTCACGGAACAACTTCTTCATGGAACCGCGGGCGAAAATCGACCCGGAACCCGTCGCCGCGAAGCCGCTCTCCTCGGACCGGCCGCCGGTCACGTCGTACGAGAAGATCCGGCCCTTCGCGCGGTCGACGTCCCAGCCCGCGAAGAGCGGGACGACGGCCAGGCCCTGCATGGCCATGCCCAGGTTGCTCCGGATCATCGTGGAGAGCCGGTTCGCTTTGCCCTCCAGGGACAGCTGGGCGCCCTCCACCTTCTCGAAGTGCTCCAGCTCCAGCTGGAACAGCTTCACCATCTCCACGGCGAGACCGGCGGTGCCAGCGATGCCGACCGCGGAGTACTCGTCGGCCGGGAAGACCTTCTCGATGTCGCGCTGCGCGATCATGTTGCCCATGGTGGCCCGCCGGTCGCCGGCGAGCACCACGCCGCCGGGGAACGACGCCGCGACGATCGTCGTGCCGTGGGGCGCCTCTATGACGCCCTTGACGGGCGGCAGGACGCGCTTGCCCGGGAGCATCTCCGGCGCGTGGTCACCCAGGAAGTCCATGAACGACGACGAACCCGGCGTCAGGAAGGCAGCTGGTAGACGCCCGGTGCTACGAGAATTGGCTTCCACGTGTTTCCTTCCAGATATTCTGCGGCCCGCCTTGTGGCATCCGGCCGATCCCTGAACTGCCCCAACCCCGCATTGCGGCTGAAGCGAAGTAACGCACGGACCCTACCCGTCGCGTGGGCGTGATCCACATGTTCGGGGGGCACCGCCAGGCAGCTGCAACAGACGCCCTGCTGCTCGGCGATCGTGGCCTCCAACTGGGCAGGCGTCAGACCCTACTTGCGCCGGGTAGGGGAATCCCGCGGCAGCGTCCGCCCCCATCGCGAGCAGACCTTCCCGTCGAGAACGGGGACATTCGGGCCCTACTCCCCACCCTTTTGCACGAAGGATTTCACGAAGTCCTCGGCGTTCTCTTCGAGCACATCGTCGATTTCGTCCAGAACCGAGTCGACGTCGTCGCTCAGCTTCTCCTGGCGCTCCTTGAGGTCCTCGGAAGCCTGCGCGTCTTGCGCGGTCTCCTCGACCTCCTCGGTGGACCGTGTGGCCTTCTGCTGTCCGCCGTCGCTGTCCTTGGCCGCCATCTACCTCACCCCGCTCGCTCGGTTCGATGTCCTTGATCAGACCCTACAAGCGAGGTCTGACATCCGCGCCGTACTTCCACAACGCGTAGGTACCATCTCGATGATTCCCACCCGCCGCCCCTTTCAGCCGCCCGCGAGCACCCGGACCAGGTCCTCCGCCGTGCGGCAGCGGTCCAGCAGCTCCTTGACGTGGTTGCGTGTACCCCGCAACGGTTCCATCGTGGGCACCCGCTGGAGTGAGTCCCGGCCGGGCAGATCGAAGATCACAGAGTCCCAGGAGGCCGCCGCGACGTCGTCCGCGTACTGCTCCAGGCAGCGGCCGCGGAAGTAGGCGCGGGTGTCCTCAGGAGGCTTCGTCCGGGCCCGTACCACGTCCGCCTCGTCCAGGAGCCGCTTCATCTTGCCGCGGGCGGCCAGACGGTTGTACAAGCCCTTCTCGGGGCGCACGTCGGCGTACTGCAGGTCGACCAGGTGGAGCCTGGGGGCGTCCCAGTCGAGGCCGTCGCGCGTGCGGTAGCCCTCCAGCAGCTCCCGTTTGGCGATCCAGTCCAGCTCGCCCGACAGGCTCATCGGGTCGTTCTCGAGCCGGTTCAGTACGTCCTCCCAGCGGCCCAGGACATCCTTGGTCTGGTTGTCGGCGTCGGCCCCGAACCGCTCCTCGACGTACTTGCGCGCCAGCTCGAAGTACTCCATCTGGAGCTGGACCGCGGTGAGTGTCCGGCCGCTGCGGAGCGTGATCAGCCGTTGCAGGGTGGGGTCGTGCGAGACCTGGTGCAGGGTGCGTACCGGCTGGTCGACGGCCAGGTCCACGTTGATGAAGCCGTCCTCGATCATGGACAGCACCAGCGCGGTCGTGCCCAGTTTGAGGTACGTGGAGATCTCGGAGAGGTTGGCGTCACCGATGATCACGTGCAGCCTGCGGTACTTCTCCGCGTCGGAGTGCGGCTCGTCGCGGGTGTTGATGATGGGGCGCTTGAGGGTGGTTTCCAGGCCCACCTCGACTTCGAAGTAGTCGGCGCGCTGGCTGATCTGGAAGCCGTGCTCGTGACCGTCCTGGCCGATCCCCACCCGCCCGGCGCCGGTGACGACCTGCCGGGAGACGAAGAACGGGGTCAGGTGGCGCACGATGTCCGAGAAGGGGGTTTCCCGCTTCATCAGGTAGTTCTCGTGCGTGCCGTAGGAGGCGCCCTTGTTGTCGGTGTTGTTCTTGTAGAGGTGGATCGGCTGCGCGCCGGGGAGCTGCGCGGCGCGCTCCGCGGCTTCGGCCATGATGCGCTCGCCGGCCTTGTCCCAGAGCACGGCGTCGCGTGGATTGGTGATCTCCGGGGAGCTGTACTCGGGGTGCGCGTGGTCGACGTACAGGCGAGCGCCGTTGGTGAGGATGACGTTGGCGAGGCCGATGTCCTCGTCGGTGAGCTGGCTGTTGTCGGCGGCTTCCCGGGCGAGGTCGAAGCCTCGCGCGTCCCGCAGCGGGTTCTCCTCCTCGAAGTCCCAGCGGGCGCGTCGTGCCCGGTGCATCGCCGCCGCGTAGGCGTTGACGATCTGGGACGAGGTGAGCATGGCATTGGCGTTGGGGTGGCCGGGGACGGAGATGCCGTACTCCGTCTCGATGCCCATTACTCGCCGTACAGTCATGCGGCCCTCCTTGCCCGGTGACGCCCCCGGCGGAGGCGTCACTCAAGTACCGCTGGTTCTCCGGTGCGCGTGCGATTGCCCGATCCCGCACTGCGCGTCTGGGCGGTACCGAAGAGCCTAGAACGCCTTTGCGCTGGTGGGGAGATCAATTCGGTCATTGCTCTGGTGTCGTCGCGGCGGCGTGGTCGCACGGGAGAAAGCAGCCGGCTGCGGATGCCCGGGCGGGCACCCGCAGCCGGTCTGCGATCTACAGGTACTGACCCGTGTTTGCCACCGTGTCGATGGATCGACCGGTGTCTGCGCCCTGTTTTCCGGTGACGAGTGTGCGGATGAACACGATCCGCTCGCCCTTCTTTCCGGAGATTCGGGCCCAGTCGTCCGGGTTGGTGGTGTTGGGAAGGTCCTCGTTCTCCTTGAACTCGTCCACGCAAGCCTGGAGGAGGTGGGAGACGCGCAGGCCCTTCTGGTTCTGGTCGAGGAAGGCCTTGATGGCCATCTTCTTGGCCCGGTCGACGATGTTCTGGATCATCGCGCCGGAATTGAAGTCCTTGAAGTACAGGACTTCCTTGTCGCCGTTGGCGTACGTGACCTCGAGGAAGCGGTTCTCCTCGGACTCGGCGTACATCTGCTCGACGACCGACTGGATCATGCCGTGTACGGCGCCCTCTCTGGAGCCCGTGTGCTCGGCCAGGTCGTCCGCGTGCAGGGGCAGCGTGGACCTGAGGTACTTGGCGAAGATGTCCTTGGCCGCTTCGGCGTCCGGACGCTCGATCTTGATCTTCACGTCGAGGCGGCCGGGCCGCAGGATCGCGGGATCGATCATGTCCTCGCGGTTGGAGGCGCCGATGACGATGACGTTCTCCAGGCCTTCCACGCCGTCGATCTCGGCGAGCAGCTGCGGGACGATGGTGTTCTCCACGTCCGAGCTGACGCCGGATCCGCGGGTGCGGAAGAGCGATTCCATTTCGTCGAAGAAGACGATGACGGGGGTGCCCTCGCTCGCCTTCTCCCGGGCACGCTGGAAGACGAGGCGGATGTGCCGCTCGGTCTCTCCGACGTACTTGTTGAGGAGCTCGGGGCCCTTGATGTTCAGGAAGTAGGACTTCCCGGCAGGCTGGCCGGTCACCTCGGCGACCTTTTTGGCAAGGGAGTTGGCGACGGCCTTGGCGATCAGGGTCTTGCCGCAGCCGGGCGGGCCGTAGAGCAGGATGCCCTTCGGTGGCCGCAGTTCGTGCTCCTTGAAGAGGTCGGGGTGGAGGTACGGAAGCTCGACTGCGTCGCGGATCATTTCGATCTGGCCGCCCAGACCGCCGATCTTGTCGTAGTCGACGTCCGGGACCTCTTCGAGGACGAGTTCCTCGACCTCGCTCTTGGGGATGACTTCGTAGACGTATCCGGACCGGGGCTCCAGCAGGAGGGCGTCGCCGGGGCGGATGGTGATGTCCAGCAGCGGCTCGGCGAGCCGCACCACCCGTTCCTCGTCGGTGTGCCCGACCACCAGGGCGCGCTCGCCGTCCTCCAGGATTTCCTTGAGGGTGACGATGTCGCCGGCGCGCTCGTACTCCATGGCCTCGACCACATTGAGCGCTTCGTTGAGCATGACTTCCTGGCCGCGCCTGAGCCCTTCGAGCTCGACGCTGGGGCTGACGTTGACCCGGAGCTTTCTGCCTCCGGTGAAAATGTCGGCCGTGCCGTCCTCGTTCGCCAGCAGGAATACACCGAAGCCGGCCGGCGGCTGTGCGAGCCGGTCGACTTCCTCCTTGAGGGCCACGATCTGGTCGCGGGCCTCGCGGAGTGTGTTGGCGAGCCGCTCGTTCTGTGCGGACACGCCTGCCACGTTCGTCTGCAGCTCAACGATCCGCTCTTCGAGAATCCTCGTATGACGCGGAGAGTCGGCGAGCTTGCGGCGCAGGACGGCGATTTCCTGCTCGAGATAGGCAACCTGGCCGGCGGGGTCCTCAGACCCTCGCCCCGGCCGGATGCCGCGGTTGATGTCGTCGTCGTGGGCTGCCACGGTCCTCACCTCCTCCAAGGGGAGCTGGACGCTTCCTGACCCTACCTGGGCTGGTGCGGGTTGAAACCCCTAGATCACAAAGACGGTCGGGGTGTGTCCGATCTTCACCCTTGCGTACTCCCTCACGACAGAGGAATACCCACCCATCAACATCGGAAAGCGGGCGGTTGTATCGTCGAAGTGTTCAACACCCGTCAGGGCTGGCTCCAATTGCTACAACCTCGCAGGAAACGGCAGGAGATATGACCGTGCAGCAGAAGGCTCCGACCGCCGACGGCGCGCAGACCGGCGACCCGCTCGAGGTGTGGATCGACCAGGACCTCTGCACCGGCGACGGCATCTGCGTGCAGTACGCCCCCGATGTCTTCGAGCTGGACATCGACGGCCTGGCGTACGTGAAGAGCTCCGATGACGATCTGCTGCAGAGCCCTGGCGCCACAACGCCCGTACCGTTGCCGCTTCTGCAGGATGTCGTGGACTCCGCCAAGGAGTGCCCTGGCGACTGCATCCATGTACGTCGCGTTTCGGACAGTGTCGAGGTCTACGGCCCCGACGCGGAGTGACGGCTCACCTACGCCGCGCTCATGTGCCCCGCGTTCACATGCCCCGTGCGTCGGGGAGCCGGGTCCGCGCGAACTTGCCGTCCTGCCACTGCCATTTGACGCTCTCCTCAAGGTCCGGGCAGCAGCGGGCCACGTCCGGCGAGGAGTAGCCGAGCAGGGTCGCGGAGACCGAGGCGCCGCGCACGGCGAAGTCGCCGACGCTCAGGCGGTCGGCGGGATCCACCAGGGTGGCCACGACGCGTGCGGGCCCCGTAAGTCCCGTAGGCCCCGTAAGTACGAAGACTCCGCTGGGCGGAGTTCCCGAGCCCGAAGCGCAGCGTACGACCGCCACGGTCTCGGGTCGGCCGTCGCCGTCGAGGTCTCCCGACCCCTGCTTGACGACGACGCTCCCGGCGCCGCCGCACTCCATCGGGTAACGCGCGTCGGCGGCGTCCGGCGCCGCGGCCGGTTCCGCGGGCCCGGCGGCGGTCTGGGAGGCCGTGGCGGCCTCGGGCTGGAGCAGGCCGGCGGCGGCGACTACCGCGGCCATGGCGGCGGCGGTGGCCAGCCAGTGCATGGTGCGGGGGCGGGTGTGCGCGAGGTCCGGGGCGGCGGAGGTCTGCACGCGAGGTGTCTCCTGTGGGGCGGTGCCGGTGGGGGTTGGCGGCATCGTGCCACACGTCACAGCCGCGCGGAACGGCGGGGTCGTTACGGATTCGGAAATTCCGTGAACCCCAGCAAGCACAGCGCCACGGCAACCGCAGCCCACAGCGGACGCGGTAACACAAAAGCGCCGCCGCTGAGTTCCCCGGTCGGTCGGGGAACTCAGCGGCGGCGCTTGCTCGTTGTCGGGTCAGCCGCGGGGGGCGGACCCGCTCTCGCTGCCGGGACCCGTGTAGTCGTCGCCGTACGCGCCCTTGGCGGGGCGGCGGCGGCGCAGCGGGGGTTCCACACCGTCCGCGAGGCGGCGGGCGGTCAGCAGGAAGCCGGTGTGGCCGATCATCCGGTGGTCGGGGCGGACGGCCAGGCCTTCGACGTGCCAGTTGCGGATCATCGACTCCCAGGAGGTGGGTTCGGCGAAGCAGCCGATCTCCCGGATGGACTCGACGGTGCGCGCGAGCTGGGTGGTGGTGGCCACGTAGCAGCAGAGGATGCCGCCGGGGACCAGCGCCTTGCGGACGACGTCCAGGCATTCCCAAGGGGCGAGCATGTCAAGGATGACGCGGTCGACATCGGTGTCGGAGAGGTTGTCCTGGAGGTCTCCGACGGTGAGCTGCCAGGCGGGGTGCGGGCCGCCGAAGTAACGCTCGACGTTCTGCGTGGCGATTTCGGCGAAGTCCTCGCGGCGCTCGTAGGAGTGCAGCATGCCGTGGTCACCGATGGCGCGCAGCAGGAAGCTGCTCAGGGAGCCGGAGCCCACGCCCGCTTCGACGACGCGGGCGCCGGCGAAGATGTCGGCGAAGGCCAGGATCTGCCCCGCGTCCTTGGGATAGACCACGGCGGCGCCGCGGGGCATGGACAGGACGTAGTCGGGGAGCAGGGGGCGCAGCGCGAGGTAGGCGACGTTTCCCGTGGTTCGGACAACACTGCCCTCGGGGGCGCCGATCAGTTCGTCGTGGGGGAAGGAACCCTTGTGGGTGTGGAAATTCTTCCCGGCCTCGAGCGTGAACGTGTAGTGGCGTCCCTTGGGGTCGGTGAGCTGGACCTGGTCCCCGACCTTGAAGGGGCCGCGACGTCGGGCGGCACCGGTCGGTTCGGACATGTGACCAGCCTACCGGTCTTTGGGGTGCCTCTTCGCCGCGGTGCGCCGCCGGGCACCGCCCCGCGCCTCGGGTGGGCGGGGGCGATTGGGCTGAAGCCGCGGAGCCCCTTACTGCGGGCGTGCCATGGCGGCGACGAAGGCGCGCTCGACGTCCGCGGTGGACAGGACGCCGTAGATCTGGCCGGTTTCCTCCATGACGAGGTATTCCGTGGCCGGGGCGGCGCGCAGGCGTTCCAGGAGGGCTTCGCCCGCGAGTTCCGCGGGGACTTTCATGTCGTCGGTGAGGTCCTGGGCCAGGCCGCTGACGGCGACCCAGGGCCTGCGGTGCTCGGGTACGCCGACGATGGCCGCTTCGCGGACGACGCCGGTGGGTTCGCCCTGGCTGTCGACGACGACCAGGGCGCGGGCTCCGGCCGCGTTGGCGCGGCGCAGGGCCTCGGAGAGCGGGGTGGCCGGCTCGACGGGGACGGCCCGGCGGGTGAGGGTGCGGGCGCGCAGGTCGGGGAGGTGTTCGCGCAGCCGGGCGACGCGCAGGCTGTTGCCGGCGCCGGTCCAGATGATGCCGGCGAGGATGGCGGCGAGCAGGGCGTCGGTGACGGTCTCCATGCCGCCGATGTCTTCGGTGGGATTGCCGAGGGCCCCGGTGTGGGTGAGCAGCGGCAGGCCGATGAGGACGGCGACGGCGAGGGCGCGGCCGACCCAGGCGGCGGCGATGGTGCCGCTCATGGGTTTGCCGGTGATCTTCCAGACGACGGCGCGGAGCATCCGCCCGCCGTCCAGGGGGAGGCCGGGAAGGAGGTTGAAGGCGGCCACGATGAGGTTGGAGATCATGAGGCCGGCGAGCAGGACGCCGGGGACGGTGGCGGGTTCGACGGCCCACATGGCGGCGTAGAAGATGCCGCCGAGGACGAGGGAGAGGAGGGGGCCCACGAAGGCGAGGACGAATTCGCGGCCGGGGGTCTCGGTCTCCTTCTCGATCTCCGACACCCCGCCGAAGAACTGGAGCTGGATGCGGCGGACGGGGAGTTTGAAGCGGAGTGCGGCCACGGTGTGGGCGAGTTCGTGGACGAGTACCGAGGCGTAGAAAGCGACGGCGAAGAACAGGGAGACGAGGTAGCGGAGGTTGCCCAACTCGGGCAGCACGCGGTCGAGCTGGCCGCCGAAGACCCAGGTGATGAGGGCCGCGACGAGGAACCAGCTGGGGGCGACGTAGACGGGTACGCCGAAGGGGCGGCCCATGAGGAGACCGCCGCCTGCCTCGCGCGGGCGCTGCGGCTTGCCCTCGCCGCGTTTGTCGCGCTCGCCTGTCTCGTTCACGGGAGCCCTTCGTTTGCCTGCGTCACTCGCCGCTGCCCGGGTCGGTGAGCCGGTCCGCGCAGCGCGAGGGGGTCTGCGGTCGATGGTATGCGGACGGCTGTCAGTGGCGGGCCTTAGGGTCGAGGACATGACTACGAGTTCCGGTATGAGTTCCGGTCCGGTGTGCGGTCCGGCCGACGCTGCCCGGCGCCCCATGTCGTTGTCGCCGTCGCGGGCGAGCGACTTCATGCAGTGCCCGCTGCTGTACCGGTTCCGGGTGATCGACAAGCTGCCCGAGAAGCCCAGTGAGGCGGCGACGCGGGGCACGCTGGTGCATGCCGTGCTGGAGCGGCTCTTCGACGATCCGGCGACGGAGCGAACGGCGGGGCGTGCCAGGGCGATGGTGCCGGGCCAGTGGGACCGGTTGCTGGAGTCGAAGCCGCAGCTGACGGAGTTGTTCGCGGAGGATCCGGAGGGTGCGCGGCTGTCGCGCTGGCTGGTGGAGGCCGAGGAGCTGGTGGAACGGTGGTTCTCGCTGGAGGATCCGACCCGGCTGGAGCCGGCGGAGCGGGAGCTGTTCGTCGAGACCGAGCTGGAGTCGGGTCTGCGGCTGCGCGGCATCATCGACCGGGTGGACGTGACGCCGTCCGGGGAGGTGCGGATCGTCGACTACAAGACGGGCAAGGCGCCGCGCCCGGAGTACGCGGAGGGCGCGCTGTTCCAGATGAAGTTCTACGCGCTGGTGATCTGGCGGTGGAAGGGTGTGGTGCCGCGCCGGTTGCAGCTGGTGTATCTCGGCAGCGGTGACGTGCTGACGTACGACCCGGTGGTGGCGGATCTGGAGCGGGTGGAGCGCAAGCTGCTCGCGTTGTGGGAGGCGATCAAGCTGGCCACCGAGACGGGTGACTGGCGGCCGCGTCCGACGAAGCTCTGCGGCTGGTGCGACCACCGTCCGGTGTGTCCGGAATTCGGCGGCACTCCCCCGGTGTATCCGCTGCCGGTGTCGGTCACCGTGCGCCCGGCCGATCAACCGCAGGGTGCCCAGGGCAGAATGGACCCGGTCTAGAGAAGGAGACTTCGTGGCGATCCGTGTCCTACTGGTCGACGACCAGCCGCTGCTGCGCACCGGCTTCCGGATGATTTTGGAGGCGGAGCAGGATCTCGCGGTCGTCGGGGAGGCCGGAGACGGTCTGCAGGCGCTCGACCAGGTCCGGGCCTTGCAGCCCGATGTAGTCCTGATGGACATCCGGATGCCGCGGATGGACGGTGTGGAGGCGACTCGTCAGATCACGGGGCCGGGCCGGGACGGTCCGGCGAAGGTGCTGGTGCTTACGACGTTCGATCTCGACGAGTACGTCGTGGAGGCGCTGCGCGCCGGGGCCAGCGGCTTTCTGTTGAAGGACGCGCCGGCCAATGAACTGGTGCAGGCGATCCGGGTGGTGGCCGCGGGTGAGGCGATGCTGGCACCGAGCATCACGCGCCGGCTGCTCGACAAGTACGCCGATCATCTGCCGTCGGGCGACGAGCAGGTACCGGACGCGCTGCAGACGCTGACCGATCGGGAGGTCGAGGTGCTGAAGCTGGTGGCGCGTGGGCTGTCGAACGCGGAGATCGCTGCTGATCTTTTCGTCAGCGAGACGACGGTGAAGACGCATGTGGGGCATGTGCTGACGAAGCTGGGTCTGCGGGACCGGGTGCAGGCCGCGGTGTACGCGTACGAGAGCGGGCTGGTCAGGCCGGGCGCCCAGTAGCCGGCCGAGAGCAGCGGAGGCCGGACCCCTGAGCGCGAGGAGCGCGGGGTCCGGCCTCCGGCCGTTGTCGGCGTCAGCCCTTGCTGATCTCCCAGAAGCGGAAGACCGTGGAGGCGTCCAGGGTCCACTCGAGGCCCGAGATGTTGTCGTAGGCCACGGCGTACTGCTTGCCCTGCCAGAGCGGGATCATGGGGACTTCGTCGGCGACGATGTCCTGGAGCTTGCCGAAGTCCTTCTCGGCCTCGGGGCGGTCGGTCGCCGCGGCGGTGCCGGGGATGATGTCGCCGGTGATTTCGCTGTTCTTGTAGTTGTTGCCGAGGACGTTGCCCTCGCCGAAGAACGGCTGGGTGAAGTTGTCCGGGTCCGGGTAGTCGGGGACCCAGCCCTTGACGTACACACCGTACTTCCCGGCTTCGATGTCCTTCTCGTACTGCCCGGTGGCGACCGACTCGACCTTCGTGTCGAACAGGCCGCTCTTGTTGAGCTGCGTGGCGATCGCCTCGAACTCCTGGACGGTGGCGGGGCCGTAGCGGCTGGGCGTGGCCCACAGGGTGAGCTTGACCTTGCCGGTGATGCCGGCGTCGCTCAGGGCCTTGGCGGCCTTGGCGGGCTGCGGGCTGCCCCCGTAGGTGTCGAAGAACGCCGTGTTGTGGGCGCCGATACCGGCCGGGACGATCGAGTACAGCGGGGTGGCCGTGGACTGGTAGACGTCGCGCACCAGTGCGTCACGGTCGATGAGGTACGCGATGGCCTTGCGCACGCCGGGCTTGCCGGCGACCGGGTCGGCGAGGTTGAAGACCAGGTGCTGGACCTCGGCGCTGGAGCCTTCGACGACCTCGATGCCCTTGTCGTCTCCGGCCGATGAGGTTTCCAGCTCGTTGATGTCGCCGGTGGTCAGGCCTCGGTAGGCGATGTCGACGTCGCGCCGCTTGAGGGAGACCGCCAGCGCCTTCTGGTCGCCGTGGAAGAACTTCACGCTGACGCCGGAGTTCTTCGTCTCGGCAGTGCCCTTGTAGCTCCCGTTGACGGAGAACGCCGCCTCGGACCGGTCGAAGCTGTCCAGCTTGTACGGGCCGGAGCCGACCGCCTCGTTGTCGGTGCGCAGCTTGTCCATCGCGTACTCGCGGTGGTCGACGATGGAGCCGGCGCCCGAGGCGATCTTGCTCGGGAAGGTGGCGTCCGGAACCTTGAGCTTGAAGACGATGTTGCGCTCGTCCGGCGTGTCGATCGTGCCGATGGAGGAGAGCATGACCGCCGCGGGGCCGGCCTTGTCGTTGATTTTCAGCGAACGCTCGAAGGAGAACTTGACGTCCTTCGAGGTCAGGTCGTTGCCGTTGCTGAACTTCAGTCCTGCGCGCAGGGTGCAGCGGAATACGGTGCTGCTGCCCCCGTCGAAGCCGCACTTCTCGGCGGCCTCGGGCACCGGGGACGAGCTGCCCTTGGGGAAGCTGAGGAGCGACTGGAAGACGTTGTTGAACAGCAGCCAGGAGCCCGGGTCGTAACCCGAGGCCGGATCGGTGGCAAGCACCTCGTCCGACATTCCCATGACCACTGCGTCACCCGTGCCCCCCGAGCCGCCCTCCTCGGCACCACAACCGCTGAGCAGACCCGCCGCCAGTCCCGCCGCGAGCGGGGCAGTCAGCCACTGGTTACGCCTTTTCACGGATCCTTGCCTCACAGATTCGATGAATTGCCCGCCGGCGGCACGGTCTTGGCCGCCGGGTACTGCCGGCGTCAGGAGACGCCGCGGCCCAACTCCCACAACTGCAGGTCGGACGAGGAGTTGACGGCCCATTCGACGCCGGTGATGTCGTCGCGCGCGGCGACGTACTGCTTGCCCTGCCACAGCGGCAGTACCGGCACGTCGTTGGCGACGATGTCCTGGATCCGCTCGAACGGCTTGGCGGCCGCGGCCCGGTCGGCGGCGCGACGCGACTGGGGGATGAGCTGGTTCCGGGCTTCGTTGTTCACGTACGGGGTGTTGAGGAAGTTGTCCCTGTCCAGGAACGGCGCGACGTAGTTGTCGGCGTCCGGGAAGTCGGGGAACCAGCCCATGCCGTAGACGGCGTAGTCGCCGCGCTTCTGGTTGTCACGGAACTTCGACCATTCGGTGCCCTCGATGGAGACGTCGAAGAGCTTCGTGGCGTTGAGCTGCTGCTGGAGCACCTCGAACTCCTTCTGCGTCGCCGAGCCGTAGTGGTCGGTGGTGTAGTTCAGCGTCAGCTTCACCGGTGTGCTGATGCCGGCCTCGCGCAGCAGGCCGGCGGCCTTGCGGTGGCTGGGCTCGCCGTACTTGTTGAAGAACGAGTTCTGGTGGCCGGGGATGGTGCTGGGGATGAGCGAGTACAGGGGCTCGGCCGTGGCCGGGTAGACCTTGCTGGCGAGCTGCCCTCGGTCCACGACGGCGGCGACGGCCTGACGTACCGCCTTGTTCTCGACGGTCGCGTCCTCGGTGTCGAAGCCGAGGTAGCGGATCTCCAGACCGGGCAGTTCGATGAGGTCGATACCCTCGGCCGGGTTGTCCGCGAGGTTCTTGATCTGGGTGGGCAGCAGGGTGCGCGTCATCATGCTGATGTCGCCGTTCCTGAGCGCCTTCTCCATGGACTGCGTGCTGTCGAACGACCGCAGTTCGACGTGGTCGTTCTTGACGTCCACGTCGCCCTTGTAGTGGGGGTTCTTGGTGAAGACGGCCTTGACGACCCGGTCGCCGTCGGTCTCGGTCTTCAGGGTGTACGGGCCCGATCCCTCGGCCTGGAGGCCGCTCCGCAGCTTGTCCGCGCGGTACGCCCCGGAGTTGACGATGCCCGCGGCGGGTGTGGCGATCTTGTGCGGGAAGGTGGCGTCCGGCGTCTTGAGGTGGAAGACGATGCCGTGGTCGCCATTGGTCTCGATGGCGTCGATGTTGGACAGCAGCGCGACGGGGCCGTTCCCGTCCTTGATCTTCAGCACGCGCTCGATCGAGAATTTGACGTCGTCCGCGGTGAGCGGGTCGCCGTCGGCGAACTTCAGTCCGCTGCGCAGGGTGCAGCGGTAGCTCTCGTTCTGGGTGTCCGTGAAACCGCACTTGGAGGCCGCGTCGGGTACGGGCTCGCCGCCGCCACGCGGGACGTGCATCAGCATCTGGACGGTCTGGCGCAGAACGTTCCAGGCGCCCGCGTCATAGGCGAACGCGGGGTCGAAGGGGGCGGGGGCCTCCTTCGTTGCGATGAACCGGTCGGTGGTGCCCACGACGATGGCGTCGCTGTCCTCGCCGCCGCCGACCGCGGAGCCGCAGGCGGCCAGGCCGGGCGCGAGCAGGCCGATAACGGCCGGCAGCACCAGAGTCTTACGGTTCATCCTGGACGTTCTCCCTCATCCGGCACTGAGTTTCAGCGGTGGTACGGGATACTCCGCCGCGGCCGCCCGGTCGGGGCGGAGCGATCGGGCCGGATCAGAGCGATCGAGTCGGTGGTCCCAGCAACTGGTTGAGTGCGGGGGCACCTGATGGTGCGGCGGAGTTCTCGCGTTGAGATTAGTGGGAATCGCCGGGAAGGCTGGACCGGCCCCGCGCCGGGCGTTATCGGCCGGTGATCTTGAATGGCCGCGTGTGATCGCTGCGGGACGGGAATGATTCGTACACCGCTCCACCAATGGGGACACAAGGACGCCCAAGAAGGCCGCCGAGGCGCGTTCCGACGGCCCTTAGCGTGCCGCCCAGCCACCCTGCGGGTGATAAACGTCACCCGGTGAACCGCTTTGATCGACTGTGCATTTCACGTTCGGTGTGTGACGGAAAATGCACGAACCAATGCCCTGAGTTTCCCTTCCATTCAGAGAAACACGCTCAGTGCACGGATCAGTTCATCCGGGTAATCAACTTCGTAAGAAAAGCAAGGTCGACTTCTTCGAGAGATCCCACGACGACCCTTCCCCTGGCCGGTGCGATGGGGGCGACGGACGGCACGGCCACCACCCGGCAGCCCGCCGCCTCCGCGGCGGCCACACCGGTCGCCGTGTCCTCAACGACAGCGCATCTGACCGGGTCGGCGCCGAGCCGGGCCGCGGCGTGCAGGTAGGGGTCCGGGTGCGGTTTCGTACGGGCGACCTCGTCGCCGGCGACGGTGAGGGAGAACTTCTCCGGGCCGAGCGACTCCAGGACGCGGTCGATGATGCGCCGGTGCGAGGCGGAGACCAGCGCCGTGGGCACCTGGTGGGCGGCGAGCTCCGCGAGCAGCCGGGCGGCTCCGGGCATCAGCGGCACTCCGAGGGCGATGCGCTTTTCGAAGGTGTCGTTGAGGAGCACCGTCAGCTCGGGCAGCGTGATGTCCGCGCCGGTGACCTCTACGAGGTAGCCGGCACTGCGGGTCATGGGCCCGCCGACCACGACGTCCCGCCAGGCCTCGTCCAGGACGTGACCGAGGCCGGCGAAGACCTCCACCTCCGCGTCCCACCAGAATCCCTCGGTGTCGACCAGGGTGCCGTCCATGTCGAGGAAAACGGCCTGCAGGGCGGAGCCTTCGGCCGTACGGGTACTGAGCGCGGGGACGGTACTCGTCATCCGGGCACACCTCCTGAAGGGACGAGAAGGCCGGCCGCCTTCCCTCAGGGAAGGCGGCCGGCCTGCACTGGACCGACAAGTGTACGACTTGTCCGGCTCGCTAGCGCGCGTTGAAGTACTTCGCTTCGGGGTGGTGGATCACGATGGCGTCGGTGGACTGCTCCGGGTGGAGCTGGAACTCCTCGGAGAGGTGGACACCGATCCGCTCGGGCTGGAGCAGCTCGGCGATCTTCGCGCGGTCCTCCAGGTCGGGGCAGGCACCGTAGCCGAGCGAGAAGCGCGCTCCCCGGTACTTCAGGGCGAACATGTCCTCCACCGCGTCGGGGTCGTCGCCGGCGAAGCCGAGTTCGGAGCGGACCCTGGCGTGCCAGTACTCGGCGAGTGCCTCGGCGAGCTGCACCGACAGGCCGTGCAGTTCGAGGTAGTCGCGGTAGGAGTCAGCGGCGAAGAGCTTGGCCGTCTCTTCGCCGATCTTCGAGCCCACGGTGACGATCTGAAGGCCGACCACGTCGGTCTCGCCGGACTCCTCGGGCCGGAAGTAGTCGGCCAGGCACAGGCGACGGCCGCGCCGCTGCCGCGGGAAGGTGAAGCGGGTGCGCTCGGATCCGTCGTCGTGGAGCAGGATCAGGTCGTCGCCCTTGGACACGCACGGGAAGTAGCCGTGGACGACGGCCGCCTCCAGCAGGTTCTTGGTGTGCAGCTGTTCCAGCCAGCCGCGCAGCCTGGGCCGGCCCTCGCTCTGCACCAGCTCCTCGTACGTCGGCCCGTCGCCGGTCCTGGCCTGCTTGAGGCCCCACTGGCCCTTGAAGAGGGCGCCTTCGTCGAGCCAGGAGGCGTACTCCTTGAGGCCGATGCCCTTGACGACGCGGGTGCCCCAGAACGGCGGGGCGGGGACCGGGTTGTCGACCGAGACGTCGGAGCGCACGGAGCCTTCGGGCTCCTCGACCTCCAGTACGGCGGTGTCCTTCTTGGCGACCCGGCGCTGCTTGAGCTCGGGGAGGACGGCGCCGGGCACGCCGCGCTTGACGCCGATGAGGGCGTCCATGAGGCGCAGTCCCTCGAAGGCGTCGCGGGCGTAGCGGACTTCGCCCTCGTAGATCTCGTGCAGGTCCTGTTCGACGTAGGCCCGGGTGAGGGCGGCCCCGCCGAGGATGACCGGGAAGTCCGCGGCCATCTTGCGCTGGTTGAGCTCCTGGAGGTTCTCCTTCATGATCACCGTGGACTTGACCAGGAGTCCCGACATGCCGATGACGTCGGCCTTGTACTCCTCGGCGGCCTCCAGGATGGCGGAGACGGGCTGCTTGATGCCGAGGTTGACGACCGTGTAGCCGTTGTTCGACAGGATGATGTCGACGAGGTTCTTGCCGATGTCGTGTACGTCGCCACGGACGGTGGCCAGCACGATGGTGCCCTTGCCGACAGCATCTTCGCCGTCGGCGACTTTCTCCATGTGGGGTTCGAGGTGGGCCACCGCGGTCTTCATGACCTCGGCGGACTGGAGCACGAACGGCAGCTGCATCTGGCCGGAGCCGAAGAGTTCACCGACGACCTTCATGCCCTCCAGGAGGGTGTCGTTGACGATGTCCAGGGCCGGGCGGGTCTGGAGGGCCTCGTCGAGGTCGGCTTCCAGGCCGTTCTTCTCGCCGTCGATGATGCGGCGCTGGAGGCGCTCGTCGAGCGGGAGGGCCATCAGCTCCTCGGCTCGGCCCGCCTTCATCGACTTCAGGTTGACGCCCTCGAAGAGCGCCATGAGCTTCTGGAGCGGGTCGTAACCCTCGGCGCGGCGGTCGTGGATCAGGTCGAGGGCGACTTTGACCTGCTCCTCCTCCAGGCGAGCGATGGGGAGGATCTTCGAGGCGTGGACGATCGCGGAGTCCAGACCGGCTTTGACGCACTCGTCGAGGAACACCGAGTTCAGGACGGTGCGGGCGGCCGGGTTGAGGCCGAAGGAGATGTTGGACAGACCCAGGGTGGTCTGGACGTCCGGGTGGCGGCGCTTGAGCTCGCGGATCGACTCGATCGTCGCGATGCCGTCCTTGCGGGACTCCTCCTGCCCGGTGCAGATGGTGAAGGTGAGGCAGTCGATGAGGATGTCCGACTCGTCGATGCCCCAGTTGCCGGTCAGGTCCTCGATCAGCCGCTCGGCGATGGCGACCTTGTGCTCGACGGTACGGGCCTGGCCCTCCTCGTCGATGGTCAGCGCGATCAGGGCCGCGCCGTGCTCCTTGGCGAGCGCGGTGACCTTGGCGAAGCGGGACTCCGGACCGTCGCCGTCCTCGTAGTTGACGGAGTTGATGACCGCGCGGCCGCCGAGCTTCTCCAGACCGGCCTGGATGACGGGCAGTTCGGTGGAGTCCAGGACGATGGGGAGGGTGGAGGCGGTGGCGAAACGGCCGGCCAGTTCGGCCATGTCGGCCACGCCGTCGCGGCCCACGTAGTCGACGCAGAGGTCGAGCATGTGCGCGCCCTCGCGGATCTGGTCGCGGACCATCTCCACGCAGTCGTCCCAGCGGGCTTCGAGCATGGCCTCGCGGAACTTCTTCGAGCCGTTGGCGTTGGTGCGCTCGCCGATCGCCAGGTAGGCGGTGTCCTGGCGGAAGGGGACCGACTGGTAGAGGGAGGCGGCGCCCGGCTCGGGGCGCGGATCGCGCTGCGACGGGGTGAGGTCGCGGGCCCGCTCGACGACGGCGCGCAGGTGCTCGGGCGTCGTACCGCAGCAGCCGCCGATGAGCGACAGGCCGTAGTCGCGTACGAACGTCTCCTGGGCTTCGGCGAGGCCGGCGGGGCCGAGCGGGAAGTGCGCGCCGTCCCTGGTGAGCACGGGAAGGCCTGCGTTCGGCATGCACATCAGCGGCGTACGCGAGTGGCGGGCCAGATAGCGCAGGTGTTCGCTCATCTCGTCCGGGCCGGTCGAGCAGTTCAGGCCGATCAGGTCGATACCCAGCGGCTCCAGCGCGGTCAGGGCGGCGCCGATCTCGGAGCCGAGCAGCATGACGCCGGTCGTCTCGAACGCGAGGGAGCAGATCAGCGGTACGTCGACGCCCAGGGCGTCCATCGCACGGCGGGCGCCGATCAGGCTCGACTTGGTCTGGAGCAGGTCCTGCGTGGTCTCCACGATCAGTGCGTCCGAGCCGCCGGCGAGCAGCCCCTCGGCGTTCTTCTGATAGCCGTCCCGCAGCACGTCGTACGCGATGTGGCCGAGCGACGGCAGCTTGGTGCCGGGTCCGATCGACCCCAGGACCCAGCGCTGGCGACCGTCCTTGGCGCCGAAGTCGTCGGCGACCTCGCGGGCGATGCGGGCACCCGACTCGGACAGCTCGAAGATCCGGTCGGCGATCTCGTACTCGTTCGCCGCCGAGTGGTTCGCACCGAAGGTGTTGGTCTCCACGCAGTCGACGCCCACGGCGAAGTACTCCTCGTGCACGGAGCGCACGATGTCGGGGCGGGTCAGGTTGAGGATCTCGTTGCAGCCTTCGAGGTTTTCGAAGTCTTCGAGGCTGGGGTCCTGTGCCTGCAGCATCGTGCCCATCGCACCGTCGGCGACCACAACTCGGCTGGCGAGTGCTTCGCGGAGGGCGGCTGCGCGGCTGGCAGGCGTGGGGGTCGGCAACGAGGCCATGGATCTGCTCCCTGGAGTGCGACGGCTGTCGGCTTTGCGTCTCCCGGCGGAAGGCGCACCCAGCCAGCCTAGCCGTGAGAGCGCCGGTGGCGTGAAGGCGTCCCACGGGGCGGAATGTGGCGTGTTCTGATTGCTCCCGTCGCTCCGGGTCCCGCGCCGGGCCGCCCACTCCGTGGCGCACCGTGACTGAGGGTCGGCATGAGCCGATAGTGTTCAGCATTGTCGAACCGAGGTGGAGGTGGCACAGCGTGGCGAAGAACATCCAGTCGCTGGAGCGGGCGGCGGCGATGCTGCGCCTGCTCGCCGGCGGCGGGCGCAGGCTCGGCCTCTCCGAAGTGGCCACGTCCCTCGGGCTCGCCAAGGGTACTGCGCACGGCATTCTGCGCACCCTCCAGGCGGAGGGCTTCGTCGAGCAGGACCCCGCGTCCGGCCGCTACCAGCTGGGCGCCGAACTGCTGCGCCTGGGCAACAGCTATCTCGATGTGCACGAACTGCGGGCCCGCGCGCTGGTGTGGGCCGACGACCTGGCCCGCTCCAGCGGCGAGAGCGCCTATCTGGGCGTGCTGCACCAGCAGGGCGTACTGATCGTGCACCACGTCTTCAGGCCGGACGACAGCCGCCAGGTGCTGGAGGTCGGAGCCATGCAGCCGCTGCACTCCTCCGCCCTGGGCAAGGTGCTGTCCGCGTACGACCCGGTGGCCCACAACGAGGCGTTCGACAGCGAGCGCAAGACCTTCACCCCGCGCACGATCACCGGCGCGGAAGACTTCGAGGCGCTGCTCGACCTGGTCAGGGCGCGTGGCTGGGCCTCCGACGTGGAGGAGACCTGGGACGGGGTGGCCTCGGTGGCCGCCCCCATCCACGACCGCAGGCGGATGCCCGTCGGCGCAGTCGGCGTCACCGGGGCCGTGGAGCGGGTCTGTGAGGGCGGAGAGCTCCGCCCCGACCTGGTGGCGGCGGTACGCGACTGCGCCCGCGCGGTCTCCCGGGACCTGGGCGCCGGACGCTTCTGAGGCGCGCGCGGCGGCTCGCGGGGTCACCCTGGTAACGATCGGGTTTTCCGGTCGCAGAGCTATTGACGCAGTGGTACCCGGAGGCAAAACTGCCGTTCACCGGTCGGCATTGTCGAACACCTGACGGCAATACGCGTTAGGGTGGGGCAACGCCAAGGGACCGGCAAGGCCCTCACAGAGGGCGCGAACCACCGGAGGGACCCGGAGTTCGCCTTTCCCCTGGACGATGGACAAAGGAGTCGCGGGTGTCCAGCTCCGACATCTTCATCGGCGAGACCATAGGTACCGCCGTACTCATACTGCTCGGCGGCGGCGTGTGCGCCGCCCTCACGCTGAAGCGCTCGAAGGCCCAGAACGCCGGTTGGCTCGCCATCACCTTCGGCTGGGGCTTCGCCGTACTGACCGGCGCCTACCTGGCCGGCGGCGTCTCCGGCGCACACCTCAACCCCGCGGTCACCGTCGGCCTCGCCATCAAGGGCGGGACCGAGTGGAGCGACGTACCGCTCTACTTCGCCTCCCAACTGCTCGGCGCCATGATCGGCGCGGTGCTGGTCTGGCTGACGTACTACGGCCAGTTCCAGGCGCATCTCACCGACCCGGAGATCCTCGCGGCGCAGCCCGCCGAGGAGGGAATGGTCGATCAGAAGGCAGCCGCCAAGGCGGGCCCGGTGCTCGGTGTCTTCTCCACCGGCCCCGAGATCCGCAACGCCGTGCAGAACGTCACGACCGAGGTCATCGCGACCTTCGTGCTGGTCCTGGCCATCCTCACGCAGGGCCTCAACAACGAGGGCAACGGCCTCGGGGTGCTGGGCGCCCTCATCACCGCGCTGGTCGTCGTCGGCATCGGTCTCTCGCTCGGCGGCCCGACCGGATACGCCATCAACCCGGTGCGTGACCTGGGGCCGCGGATCGTGCACGCTCTGCTTCCGCTGCCCAACAAGGGCGGTTCGGACTGGGGCTACGCGTGGATCCCCGTCGTCGCCCCGCTGATCGGCGGCGCCCTCGCGGGCGGTCTCTACCAGATCGCCTTCGCCTGAGTTCCGTACCGGACAGAGCCGTACTGAGCCGCAGAGACCTCATGGAGCATTCAGTGACCGACGCACACACCACCGGCCCCTTCATCGCCGCCATCGACCAGGGCACCACCTCAAGCCGCTGCATCGTCTTCGACACGGACGGCCGCATCGTCGCGGTCGACCAGAAGGAGCACGAGCAGATCTTCCCGAAGCCGGGCTGGGTCGAGCACGACGCGGCCGAGATCTGGACCAACGTCCAGGAAGTCGTCTCCGGGGCCATCGAGAAGGCGGGCATCACGCCCGCCGACGTCAAGGCGATCGGCATCACCAACCAGCGCGAGACGACGCTGCTGTGGGACAAGAACACCGGTGAGCCGGTCCACAACGCCCTCGTGTGGCAGGACACCCGCACCGACGCGCTCTGCAAGGAGCTCGGCCGCAACGTCGGCCAGGACCGCTTCCGCCGCGAGACCGGTCTGCCGCTCGCGTCGTACTTCGCCGGGCCCAAGGTCCGCTGGCTGCTCGACAACGTCGAGGGCCTGCGCGAGCGCGCCGAGGCCGGCGACATCCTCTTCGGCACCATGGACTCCTGGGTCATCTGGAACCTGACCGGCGGCACCGACGGCGGTGTCCACGTCACCGACGTCACCAACGCCTCGCGCACCCTGCTCATGAACCTGCACGAGATGCGGTGGGACGAGAAGATCGTGCAGTCGATGGGCATCCCGATGGCGGTGCTGCCCGAGATCCGCTCGTCCGCCGAGGTGTACGGAGAGGCGAAGAGCGGCGCGCTGGCCGGTGTGCCCGTGGCGTCCGCGCTCGGTGACCAGCAGGCGGCGCTGTTCGGCCAGACCTGCTTCGCCGAGGGCGAGGCGAAGTCTACGTACGGCACCGGCACGTTCATGCTGATGAACACCGGTCACACGCCCGTCAACTCCTACAACGGTCTGCTGACGACCGTCGGGTACCAGATCGGTGACCAGCGGCCCGTCTACGCCCTCGAAGGCTCGATCGCCGTCACCGGATCGCTCGTCCAGTGGATGCGCGACCAGATGGGCCTGATCAAGTCCGCCGCCGAGATCGAGACGCTGGCCTCCTCCGTCGAGGACAACGGCGGCGCGTACTTCGTGCCGGCCTTCTCCGGTCTGTTCGCCCCGTACTGGCGCCCCGACGCCCGCGGTGTGATCGCGGGGCTGACCCGGTACGTCACCAAGGCGCACATCGCCCGCGCCGTCCTCGAGGCCACCGCGTGGCAGACCCGCGAGATCAGCGACGCCATGACCAAGGACTCCGGCGTCGAACTGACCGCGCTCAAGGTCGACGGCGGCATGACCTCCAACAACCTGCTGATGCAGACGCTCTCGGACTTCCTGGACGCACCGGTCGTGCGCCCGATGGTCGCTGAGACCACCTGCCTCGGCGCCGCCTACGCCGCCGGCCTGGCCGTCGGCTTCTGGCCGGACACCGACGCGCTGCGCGCCAACTGGCGCAGGGCTGCCGAGTGGACACCCCGCATGGACGCGGACACCCGCGCCCGCGAGTACAAGAGCTGGCTCAAGGCCGTCGAGCGGACCATGGGCTGGCTCGATGACGAGAGCTGACGAGGAGTAATCATGACCACCCTGCAGAGCGTCCCGGCCCTCGGGACGCACCCGGCTGGCGGCTGCGCCACGAGCCGCGCCGAGACCCGGGAACAGCTTTCCAAGGCGACGTACGACCTCCTGGTGATCGGCGGCGGCATCCTGGGCATCTCCACCGCCTGGCACGCCGCACAGTCCGGGCTGCGGGTGGCCCTGGTGGACGCCGGTGACTTCGCCGGCGCCACCTCCTCCGCCTCCTCCAAGCTGCTCCACGGCGGACTGCGCTACCTGCAGACCGGCGCGGTCAAGCTGGTGGCGGAGAACCACTTCGAGCGCCGCGCCGTCTCGCGGGACGTCGCGCCGCACCTGGCGAACCCGCTGACCTTCTACCTGCCCGTCTACAAGGGCGGCCCGCACGGCGCGGCCAAGCTCGGCGCCGGCGTCTTCGCCTACTCCGCGCTGTCCGCCTTCGGGGACGGCGTCGGACACGTCATCAGCCCCGCGAAGGCGGCGCGTGCGGTGCCGGAGCTGCGTACGGACGACCTCAAGGCCGTGGCCGTGTACGGCGACGACCAGATGAACGACTCCCGCATGGCCCTGATGACGGTGCGCGCCGCCGTCGACTCGGGCGCCGCCGTCCTCAACCACGCCGAGGTCACCGGGCTGCGCTTCACGAACGGCCGGGTCACGGGCGCGGAGCTCAAGGACCGCATGGACGGCACCGAGTTCGGCGTCACCGCCCGTCTCGTGCTCAACGCGACCGGGCCGTGGGTCGATCGCCTGCGCACAATGGAGAACCCGGACGCGGCCCCCTCCATCCGGCTGTCCAAGGGCGCGCACCTGGTCCTCAAGCGCACCGCCCCCTGGCGGGCCGCGCTGGCCACGCCGATCGACAAGTACCGCATCACCTTCGCGCTGCCGTGGGAGGACCAGCTTCTGCTGGGTACGACCGACGAAGAGTACGAGGGCGACCCGGGCGACGTCGCCGTCACCGAGAAGGACATATCCCAGATCCTCGACGAGGCGGCCTTCTCGATCCGCGACCAGCAGCTGTCCCGCGATCTGATCACCTACTCCTTCGCAGGGCTCCGGGTGCTGCCCGGCGGTCCCGGCGACACCTCGAAGGCCAAGCGCGAGACGGTGGTCACCGAGGGCCGCGGCGGGATGCTGTCGGTTGCCGGCGGCAAGTGGACGACGTTCCGTCACATCGGCCGCACCGTGATGAACAAGCTCGCCGCCCTGCCCGGCCACCCGTTGGGCGAGGACATGGAGCCGATCTCGCGCCTGCCGAAGAAGCTGCCGCTGCCGGGCATCTCCAACCCGAACGCGGTCGCGCACCGGCTGCTCGTCGGCGGCGGTACGCCGGGTCCGCGGATGTCCGCCGACACCGCCCGCCACCTCGCCACGCACTACGGCTCGCTGTCCTTCGACATCGCGCGCCTGGCCGAGGACGACCCGGCGCTGGCCGAGCGCGTCCACCCGGACGCGCCGGAGATCTGGGCGCAGGTCGTGTACGCCCGCGACCACGAGTGGGCCGAGACGGCGGACGACGTGCTGCGCCGGCGTACGACGCTGACGATCCGGGGCCTGGCCACCGACGATGTCCGCGCCAGGGTCGAGGACGTGCTCGGCAGGAAGGCCTGAACACCACAGGCGTTACGTGACACCAGCGCCGCAACCCCCGCATCTCTTGCGGGGGTTGCGGTGTTCGCCGTCCCGCCCGGCATGGGACAGGTTTTGTTCACCTCGGCGTGACCCGGGGCTGCGGCGGGACCTGCTGGACACCGTAAGGTTGATGCGTGCACAAGGGAACTTCGGAAGGAGGCACTGGGTGATCGAGCTCGAGGGCGTACCCGAGCTGATTGACCCGGTCATGGTGGCCGCGTTCGAGGGATGGAACGACGCCGGCGACGCCGCCTCCACCGCGGTCGCGCACCTGGACCGGGAGTACAAGGGCGAAGTCTTCGCGGCGCTCGACGCCGAGGACTACTACGATTTCCAGGTCAACCGGCCCACCGTGTTCCTGGAGGGCGGGGTGCGCAAGATCACCTGGCCCACGACCCGGCTCTCGGTGGTGCGGATCGGCGGCGCCAAGCCCCGTGACCTGGTCCTGGTCCGCGGCATCGAGCCGTCGATGCGCTGGCGTTCGTACTGCAACGAGATCCTCGGCTTCGCCCACGAACTGGGCGTGGAGATGATCGTGATCCTGGGCGCGCTGCTCGGCGACACCCCGCACACCCGGCCCGTTCCGGTCAGCGGCGTGACGTCCGACGCGGATCTGGCCAGGACCATGGACCTGGAGGAGACCCGGTACGAAGGCCCGACGGGCATCGTCGGCATCCTCCAGGAGGCCTGTACGCACGCGGGTGTCCCGGCGGTGAGCCTGTGGGCGGCCGTGCCGCACTATGTCTCGCAGCCGCCGAACCCGAAGGCGACGCTGGCGCTCCTCAACCGCCTCGAAGACCTCATCGACCTGCGCATCCCGCTCGGCGAACTCCCCGAGGACGCACGGGCCTGGCAGGTCGGCGTGGACCAACTGGCCGCGGAGGACAGCGAGGTGGCGGAGTACGTGCAGTCACTGGAGGAGGCGCGCGACACCGCGGAGCTTCCCGAGGCGACCGGCGAGGCCATCGCCCGCGAGTTCGAGCGGTACTTGCGCCGGCGCGACGGGGGCCCGGGCGCCGGGCCGGGGCATGCCACGGACGGCAGCGAGGGCCCGGGTACGTACCTGCGCGACAGCTCCAGCGGCCGCCCGAAGCCGCGGCCGCCGCGCGCGGAACCCGGGTCCGGCTCCGGCTCCGGGCCCACGCCGGGGCCGCACGCCGCCGACGCGGACGCGGACGGGACCGACGACGACGGCAGCCCGGAAGGCTCCGAGGACCGGTAACAGGATCAGCAACCGTCACCGCCCCAGGCCCCCCTCATCACAGAGAGGGGGGCCTGGGGCGGTGACGGTGTGCCGGTCGGCGGACAGTCCTAGAGAGCCACGCCCAGCAGCGCGTCGACGGCGCGCGAGACCACACCGGGAGCGCCCTCGTCCGTACCGCCGTCAGCGGCCTGGAGTGCGGCCCAGCGGTCCACGGCGGCGAGGGCGGCCGGGGCGTCGAGGTCGTGGGCGAGCGCCGCACGGATCTCCTCGATCAGGGCGTCGGCGGACGGCCCGTCGGGCCGGGAAACGGCCGCGCGCCAGCGTCCGAGCCGCTCCAGGGCGTCTTCGAGTACCTGGTCCGCCCACTCCCAGTCGGACCGGTAGTGGTGCGCGAGCAGCGTCAGACGGATCGCGGCCGGATCCACGCCGGCCTGGCGCAGCTTGGACACGAAGACAAGGTTGCCCCGCGACTTCGACATCTTCTCGCCGTCCAGGGCGACCATTCCGGCGTGCACGTAGGCCTTGGCGAACGGGTGCTCGCCGGTCAGTGCCTGTGCGTGCGAGGCGCCCATCTCGTGGTGCGGGAAGGCGAGGTCGGAGCCGCCGCCCTGCACGTCGAAGCCCATGCCCAGGTGGTCCAGGGCGATGGCCACGCATTCGATGTGCCAGCCGGGCCGGCCGCGGCCCAGCGAGGCGCCGTCCCAGCTCGGCTCGCCCTCGCGGGCGGCCATCCACAGCATCGGGTCGAGCGGGTTCTTCTTGCCGGGGCGCTCGGGGTCACCGCCGCGCTCGGCGGACAGCAGCCGCATCGTTTCGGCGTCGAGGCCGGAGACCTCGCCGAAGTGCGGGTCGGCCTCGACGGAGAAGTACACGTCTCCTTCGAGTTCGTACGCCGCCCCGTTGTCCCGCAGCCGCTCGACGAGCGGCACGATGCCGGGTATCGCCTCGACGGCGCCGATGTAGTGCTGCGGCGGGAGCATCCGCAGGGCGGTCATGTCCTCGCGGAACAGGGCGGTTTCGCGCTCCGCGAGCTCGGTCCAGTCGTGTCCGTCGCGGATCGCCCGTTCCAGCAGCGGATCGTCCACGTCCGTGACGTTCTGGACGTAATGAACCTGCCGCTTGGTGTCGAGCCACACGCGCTGCACGAGGTCGAACGCGTTGTAGGTCGCCGCGTGCCCCATGTGGGTGGCGTCGTACGGCGTGATGCCGCAGACATAGATACGGGCGACGGGACCGGGGTCGAGGGTGATCAACCCACTGGTCGCGGTGTCGTGGATCTGGAGGTCGCGGCCCTTGCCGGGCAGGGCGGGGACCTCAGAAGCGGGCCAGGCATGCATGGGTTGAGCGTAACCGGACGGACCTTCCGGATACGAACCGGATACGGAATCGGGGCCGCCCGCAGGGCGCTGTCGCCGGTCGCGGCCCTAGACCGGCGGCCAGGGAATGGCCGGCCACTCTCCGGACGGCTCCGGATGGCGACCCGCCGCACGCAGCGCCGCCACCCGCGCCCGCAGCGCGTCCGCCTCGCCCACAGTGATCAGTTCGGCCAGACGCGTGGCGAGCGGCCGTCCGGCGGCGAGTTCCCCAGCGAGCCGGTCCAGCACCTCCACGGCCTCGGCCGTCAGCTCCTCCCCCGCCCAGCCCCACAGCAGCGTGCGCAGCTTGTCCTCGGCGTTGAACGTGACGCCGTGGTCGATGCCGTAGAGCCTGCCGTCGGCGGCAGGCAGCAGATGGCCGCCCTTGCGGTCGGCGTTGTTGATGACCGCGTCCAGGACGGCCAGTCGGCGCAGCCGCTGGTCGTCCGCGTGTACGAGTAGGGCGGTGCGGCCCTCGCCGACCTCCGCGAGGGCGATCGGCTTCCACCCCTCCCCCGGTTCCTCGTCCTCCACGAGGGCCAGCAGGGCGCCGTCCTCGGAAGGCGTCTCGATCCACAGCTGGCACATGCCTTCGCCGTAGGGTCCGTCGCGCAAGACCGTCGGCGGGACGAGGCCCCACCCGGTCGCCTCGGAGATCTCGTACGCCGCCACCTCGCGCTGCGCGAGTGTGCCGTCGGGGAAGTCCCACAGCGGCCGCTCGCCCGCGACGGGCTTGTACACGCAGGACGCCGACACGCCTTCGTACTCGACGGCGCAGTACAGCACCGCGTTGGACGCCTCCTGGACGCGTCCGCGCACCGTGAGCTGCCCCTTCGCCAGCACGGTGAGGAGGTCGTGCGAGGGGCTCACGCTCCCCGGCGGTATCCGTTCTGGCGCGGGCATACGTGTCCCTCCGGGTCGAGCGGCAGGCTGCACAGGGGGCACGGCGGCCGGCCCGCGTTGACGACGTCCAGGGCACGCTTGGCGAAGGCCCTGGCCTGGGCGCCGCTGAGGCGGACCCGCAGCATGGGCGGCCCGTTCTCCTCGTCCTGGAGGAGGCGTTCCTCGGCCTCGGCGAGGTCCTCTTCGGTCTCCACGTCCAGCTCGACGAGCGCCTGCGCCTCGACGATCATGCGTTGTTCCTCGCCGTCCCAGGCCAGCGCCATCGTGCCGACGCGGAACTCCTCCTCGACGGGGGCGTCCAGCGGCGCGCTGTCGGCGACATCGGAAGGGGCCATGGCCGGAACAGGGGCGTTCCCGCCGGTGCGGCGTACTACTTCGTCGAGCAGTTCGTCGATCCGCTCGGCGAGCGCGGTGACCTGGGTCTTCTCCAGGGCGACGCTGGTGACGCGGCCGGACGCGGATGCCTGCAGGAAGAACGTACGGCGCCCAGGCAGCCCGACCGTGCCGGCCACAAAGCGGTCCGGTGGGTCGTAGAGGAATACCTGACGGGACACGTCCTGTCTCCCTTGAAATCGTCTGTACGCGCGGTCTTGGGCGCGTCCACCCTACTGCGCCCGGCGATCACGGTGCGCCTGCGCCGCCCCCTACGGCCGCGTCCCCGCTCTTGCCGTTCTCCCGGGGGGCGAGCGCGGTGAAGTCCCCGGTGTCTCCGAGCCGCAGGAGAAAGGGGCGCAGTCCGGTGTAGCGGATGGCGGTGACGGAGCAGGGGTCGACGTGGATGCGCTGGAAGAGGTCGAGGTGGAGGCCGAGGGCGTCGGCGACGATCGACTTGATGATGTCGCCGTGCGAGCACATCGCGTAGAGGGCGTCCTCGCCGTGCTCGGCCTCGATGCGCGCGTTCCAGTCCCGTACCGCTTCGACCGCACGGGCCTGCATGGCCCGCATCGACTCGCCGCCGGGGAAGGCGACGGACGAGGGGTGCTGCTGTACGGCCGCCATCAGCGGTTCGTCGGACAGCTCCGCGAGTTTGCGGCCCGACCAGTCGCCGTAGTGGCACTCACCGATCCGGTCGTCGGTGTGCAGCGGGAGCGAGGGCCGTTCGTCGAGCAGCGGCCTGAGGGTCTCGCGGCAGCGGTCGAGCGGGCTGGAGACGGCGGCGGCCAGCGGCAGCCCGGCGAGCCGGCCGGGCAGGGCGGCCGCCTGGGCCGCGCCCCGCTCGTCGAGCGAGACCCCCGGCGTCCAGCCGGCGAGGAGCCCGGCGGTGTTGGCGGTGGAGCGTCCGTGACGTACGAGTATCAGCGTTGCCATGGGCGCCAGCGTAGAGCGATCGTGGGCCGCGGTGCGTTCCCCGCCCGATGCGGGGAAGAATGCCTGCCGTGATTGTCGACTGTGCCATTTACCGCGAAGGGCGCCGCACCGAGGGCCCTTCGGACTTCTCCGACGCGCTCTCGCAGGCGCGCGCCACTGGGGACGCCTTCTTGTGGATCGGGCTGCATGAACCAACGGAGGAGGAGTTCGACCTTGTGAGCAGCGAGTTCGCCCTGCATCCGCTGGCCGTGGAGGACGCCTTGTCTGCGCATCAACGGCCGAAACTGGAGGTGTACGACGACTCACTCTTCGCGGTGTTCAAACCCGTCCTCTACGAGCCGGAGAGCGACACCGTGACGTCCGGTGAGCTGATGGTCTTCGTGGGCGACTCGTTCGTGGTGACGGTGCGGCACGGCGAGGGCGCTCCGCTGGCCGCCGTACGCGACCGTCTGGAAGCCGATCCGGATGTGCTGCGGCACGGGCCGACGTCCGTGCTGTACGCGGTGAGCGACGACGTCGTCGACCACTACATAGAAGTCGGCGCGGAACTCCAGACCGACTTGGAGGAGCTGGAGACGGAGGTCTTCGTACCCGACGGGGGCGATGCGAAGAACAGTGCGGCGCGAATCTACACGTTCAAGCGCCAGGTGCTCGAATTTCGGCGGGCGACCGGTCCACTGATCCAGCCGATGACGCGGCTGTCCAGCCCCGGCCTGCCCTTCGTCGACGAGCACGCGCAGCCGTTCTTCCGGGATGTGAGCGACCACCTGACACGGGTCAATGAGCAGGCGGAGGGGCTCGACCGGTTGCTGTCGGACATCCTGTCCGCGCATCTCGCGCAGATGAGTGTGCGGCAGAACGACGACATGCGGAAGATCTCGGCCTGGGCCGCCATGGCGGCGGTACCGACGATGGTCGCGGGGATCTACGGCATGAACTTCGAGCACATGCCGGAGCTGACCTGGGCGTGGGCGTATCCGGCGGTGATCGGCGTGATGGTGCTGTGCGAGATAACCCTGTACCGCACGTTCAAGCAGCGCGGCTGGCTCTGAGGGCGGGCGCCGGTCCCGGGGCCTGTAGCCAGGAGCCTTTCAGACGAGTCCGGCCGCCGGTGTGGCGGGGCCGCCCAGCGCGTCGCGCCGCTCCGGCATCGTGAGGGACACCATGCGGCGCCAGCCGCCGGCGCGCTCGTAGGCGTACATCGCCTGGATGCCGGCCCGCAGCGCCGCCGCCTTGGGCTTCGGCCACTTCAGGATGCGCCCCATGTGTCCCATGACGGCGAGACTGACGTCCCGGTAGACGCCGCACTCGACTACGACGCACTCGCGCAGGACGCGCTGCATCGTCCGGCCGTGTCCGGCGCGGGCGAGCCGGAGCAGCTCCTCATGGCAGTACGCGAGGTGATTCTCCTCGTCGTGGCAGATCATGCGTATCGGTTTGCCCGCTTCGGGATGGTCGCCGAAGTACGTGACCAGCATGTCCATCTGATCGGCCGCGCGCTGCTCGGTCACCCGGCTGTGCGCGAGGTAGACGAGGATGTCGTGCTCGGTCAGCGGCTCGTCACGGCGCAGCTTGTCGTGGGCGAGGCCGATGCCGCGCTGTTCGAGCAGCATCGTGTAGTCGGTCTCGGGCGGGACGGCGACCGGTTCGAGTCCGCGTTTGTGCAGCATCGCGTTGAAGAGCCGGCCGTGCTTGTCCTCGTCGGCACCGTGCCGGGTGATCCTCGGCGCCAGCGTCCGCATGCTCGCGGGCACCAGGGCGGCGATCCGCCCGTTCTCCCAGCCGCCCTGGGCCTCACCGCTCGCGGCGATGGAGCAGAAGAGCTGAAAGGAGTCGTCGTTGTCGAGGATCTCCTGGAAGAGACTTCGGGCAGAGAGCATCGCTGGCACCTCCGTAGGACGTCCGCAAAGACCAAGTCAAGAGCGGTACGGGACACCAGGCAACAGTTGCGGGGGTCAACTCGGCCGGACGAATGAACCCCCGGGGGGGTACGGGCGCGTAACCGACCGGGGTGTGGCGCGTTGTTCTGCATGACGGCCGTGGCGGGGAAGACCCCCCGAGCCCCCACCACGGCCGCAGAACTCTCCGCGCTCCATCCCCTGAGCCGCCCTGAGCCCTAGGGGGTGTCTGACAATTCCCCGTGGGTCAAGGAGCGGCGTCCGGTGCGTGCGATCGCAAGGCGCCGGACAGTCCTCGTAGCGGAGCTACCAGGGCTTTTCGGCAACGCTGCGAGCGTGCGTGCCGGGCGTCGCGACGCCGCGGGGAATCGTCAGACACCCCCCTTAAGCCAGGCCGGCGCGCTCCAGCGCTTCCGTGCCGGCGCGCAGGGCGGTGATCCGCTCGTCCAGCGTGAAGCCCGCAGGAGCCAGTGTCAGCGTGGTCACCCCGGCCGCCGCATATGCCTGCATCCGGTCGGCGATGCGCTCCACGGAACCGAGCAGCGTGGTCTGGTCGATCAACTGGTGCGGGATCGCGGCGGCGGCGCCCGTCTTGTCGCCGGACAGGTACTTGTCCTGGATCTCGGCGGCTTCCTTCTCGTAGCCCATGCGCTGGGCGAGCTGGTTGTAGAAGTTCTGCTTGCGGCTGCCCATGCCTCCGACGTACAGCGCGGTGTACGGGCGGAACACGTCGGCCAGGGCGTGCACGTCCTCGCCGAGGGCGAGCGGCAGGGTCGGGCAGACGTCGAAGCCGTCCATCGTCTTGCCGGCCTTCTCGCGGCCGGCGCGGAGGTGCCGGATCGCCGTGTCCTCAAGGTGGTCGGCCGACGGGAAGATCAGCAGGGCGCCGTCGGCGATCTCGCCGGTCTGCTCAAGGTTCTTGGGGCCGATGGCGGCGATGTACAGCGGAATGTGCTCGCGCTGCGGGTGGACCGTGAGCTTCAGCGGCTTGCCGGGGCCGTCGGGCAGCGGCAGCGTCCAGTGCCGGCCCTCGTACGACAGGCGCTCGCGGGTCATCGCCTTGCGGACGATCTCGACGTACTCGCGGGTGCGGGTCAGCGGTTTGTCGAACTTCACGCCGTACCAGCCCTCCGAGACCTGCGGCCCCGATACGCCGAGGCCCAGCCGGAACCGGCCGCCCGAGAGCGAGTCCAGGGTGGCGGCGGTCATCGCGGTCATGGCGGGGGCACGGGCCGGGATCTGGAAGATCGCGGAGCCCACGTCGATGCGTTCGGTCTGGGCGGCGACCCAGGACAGGACGGTGGCGCCGTCCGAGCCGTACGCCTCGGCGGCCCAGCACACGTCGTAGCCGAGCCGGTCCGCTTCCTGGGCGACGGCCAGATTGTCGCCGTCCATTCCCGCACCCCAGTAACCGAGGTTGATGCCGAGCCGCATGACCACACTCCTTACTGATCAGTAACGTTCGCGTGCCGGGGACTCTAGCGCGCGGGGGGCCGATCCGTCAGGGGCGAGCCGCTGGTCCCGCCCGCAAGTTATCCACAAGGTCTCCTGCCGGAACGCCCAGGGCCAGTAATCTCAGCGCCCATGGAGCAGAGGCATCTCGGCCGTACGGGCCTGCGTGTGTCCCGGATCGGGCTCGGCACCCTCACATGGGGCCGGGGCATCGACGAGCGTGCCGCCCGTGTCACAGCCGGCCTGTTGAAGGCCTTCTGGGACGCGGGCGGCACCCTCGTCGACACCGCGGACGTGTACGGCGACGGGGACGCGGAGTACGTGCTGGGGCAGCTCGTGGAGCGGCTCGTGCCACGCCGCGACCTGGTCATCGCCACCAAGGCGGGCAGCGTGCCCGACCCCGACCGGCGCTTCGACGGGTCGGGGGGGCATCTGCTGGCCGCGCTCGACGCCTCGCTGGAGCGGCTCGGCACGGACTACGTGGACCTGTGGCAGGTGCACGCCTTCGACCCCGCGACGCCGCTCGACGAGACGCTCCAGGCGCTGGACATCGCGGTCGGCAGCGGGCGGGCGCGGTACGCCGGAGTGTCCGACTTCTCCGGCTGGCAGCTGGCGAAGGCGGCGACCTGGCAGCTCGCGGCGCCGGGTGTACGCACCCGCCTGGCCAGCACCCAGATGGAGTACTCGCTGCTCCAGCGCGGCGTGGAGCGGGAGGTGCTGCCGGCCGCGCTGGATCTGGGTGTCGGGATGCTCCCTGCGTCGCCGCTCGGCCGGGGCGTACTCACGGGCAAGTACCGCCGCAGCGTCCCGCCGGACTCGCGCGGCGGGTCGGACCCCATGTCGGGGTTCGTCGCGCCGTACCTGGACGACGCGGCCCGCCGCATCGTGGACGCGGTCGCCACGGCGGCGGACGGCCTCGCCACGACGGCCCTTCAGGTGGCTCTGGCCTGGGTCCGTGACCGGCCGGGTGTGGTGGCGCCGATCGCGGGCCCGCGCAACGCGCGGCAACTCGCGGCGGCGTTGTCAGTGGAGGCGCTTAGTCTTCCAGACGAGATCTGCCAGGCGCTCGACGACGTGTCGGCGCCGGTGCACCGCTATCCCGATCAGGACTGGAGCACGCTGTGACCGCGCTTCCCGAGGGGGCAACCCCCGGCCCCCCGGCCGAAGACCCCGCCACCACCGGACCTGCGGCCCCGCCGCACGACACCACCGGAACCGAAGAGCGTTCGCCCGGCACGGGCGACGGCTCGGCGAACACGCCGGCCGCCTCGACGGAGGACGGCGAAGGTGCGGACGACGGCGGTGCTGACGCCGAAGAGCTCTCGCTCCCCGGGGACGACGGCGACGCCGTGGCCGGCCCGGACGCCGCGGGGGACGCCGACGCGGCCCCGGGCGGCGCCGGAGCGCAGCTGTCCGAGGCCGAGGCCGAGTTGGCCGCGCAGCGGGCCCTGCGGGAGCGGATCGCGCAGCGCAAGGCGGAGCAGACCGCACCCGTCGAAGCCGGTGCCAAGCTGAGCGGGCAGGCCGCCGATCTGCTCGCGGCGGTACGCGCCGTGGAGAGCGGCGAGAAGGCGTCGGCCTCGCTCTTCGCGTCCCCGGCGCCCGAGCCGCGCCGCACAGCGGCCCCCGCCGCCACCGCGCCGGTTCGGGCTGCGCGACAACCCGTGGCAGCCGCACCGCAGGCCGTGGCGTCCGTGCGCGCCGTACTGGCCGAGGGCGGGGCGCCGGAAGCGCTGGCCGCCCAGGTCGCGGCCGTGCTCGGGGAGCACGCCGGGCAGGTGCTGCGCGACGACCCGTGGCAGCTGCTGTCCGTAGCGGGAGTACGGATCGAACAGGCCGACGGGTTCGCCCGCGCCCTGCTCGGCGCCGAGGCCGGCCCGGGCGACGAGCGCCGGACGGCGGCCCTCGTCGGCCGGCTGCTGGAGCGGGCGGCGCTCCAAGGGCACACCGCACTGGCGTCGGACGCCGTCCGCGAGGCGCTGGCCGAACACAAGGTGCCCGACCCGGACGAGGCCGTGCAGCACGCGATCGCCGAGGGAGTGGCACTGGTCTTCCAGGACGGCGAGGGCTTGGCGGACGAGGAGAGCGTGCCGGACGGCGAGGGCGTGGCGGACGCCGGGGACGCTGCCGGCACCGAACCGGTGCCGTTCCTGCTCGGTCTGGAGCGGTACGCGCTCGCCGAGGAGGGCCTCGCGGACGCCCTCGCCCGGCTGGCCGGCACCTTCACCCAGGAGCACGCCGAGGCGGGCGCGGAATGGACAACCGACGGCCTCTCCCCTTCTGCCGCCGAACTCACGCGCGCGGTCGCGGCGAACGGCCTGGTCGCCCACAGCGGCGGCGAGGCCGCACGCGCCGAACCGGCCGCGCTGACCGCCGCCGCACGCGGACTCGGCCTGCGGGCGTACGCCGCCGCGCACAGCACCGACGGCCGCCTGCGCCTGGCCGCCGCCATCGGCGAACCCGCGGCCGCACTCAGCGTGGCGGGCCTGCTCGCCGGGACCGAGGGCCCGGGCCGCGACGAGGAGGGCGCGCTCGCCCTCGACCTGCTGGTGGTGCTGGACGCGCCGCAGCTCGACGTGGAGGCCGCAGCCGTTCTCGTCGAGTCCTTGGCGGACGGCACCCGGCTGGTCCTCAGCGGCGACCCCGGCGTGCTGCCGTCGGCCGGCGCAGGCCGGGTGTTCGCGGACCTGCTGGCAGCTCGCACGTGCCCGCACATCGTCTCCCGTACGCCCGACCCCGGACCGATCGGCGAGCTGGTCTCCGGCATCGGCATCGGTGAGCTGAACCAGGTGGAGGCACCCGGCAAGGAGGTGGTGATCGTCCCGGTCCGGGACGCCGGCGAGGCCGTGCACCGCAGCGTCCAGCTGGTCGCCGACTCGGTTCCGCGCGCCTTCGGGGTCACTCCCGCTCAGACCCAGGTGATCACGCCGGGCCACGGCGGCTCGGCGGGCACCCGCGCCCTCAACGCGGCGCTCAAGCAGCGGTTCAACCCGGGCCCCGGCCGGTTCGGCGGCTTCGACCCGGGAGACAGGGTCGCGTACATCCCGGCGCCCGGCAGGACCCTGCCCGGCGCGGTCGTCTCGGCGGACGCCGACGGCCTGCACCTCGACTGCGAGGGCACGCCCGTCGTGGTGCCCCAGGACCGGGTGGAGACGGCGGTGCGGCACGCCTGGGCGCTCACCGCGCACCAGGCGGCCGGTATGCGCTGGCCCGCGGTGGTGGTCGTGCTGCCGGGCGACGCCGCCCCGGCACTGAGCCGCCCGTGGATCTACACCGCGTTCAGCCGGGGGGAGCGCCACCTGTCGGTGGTGCAGGGCGTGGACCAGGCGCTGCCCCGCGCCGTCGCGGAGATCCCGGACCGCCCCCGCACCACCCGCCTGCGCACCTTGCTCCAGCCCCCGCCGGAGCAGCCCGCCGAACCGGACGCCCCCTGAGGGGCGGCCGGCGGCAGGGGGCGGCGCTCAGGCCTGCTCAGACCCGTCGGCGTCGTCGATCTCGTCGTCGAAGACAGAGCTGACGTCGAAACGGCACACGACGCTCTGCGGATCGGCCGACTCGAAGGGATTGTTCAGCCACTCCCCCGGCTCCGGCAGGTCGTCGGCGGCGGCGACCCACAGGGTGGAGTCACCCTCCTCCAAGCCGAACTCCTTGTGCCGGGAGGCGATTTCATCCGGTTCGTACTCACCGAAGAGCACGCCCAGCGCGGCGTGGACGCTGCCCCCGACGATCGCCGCCGTACCGGAGCGCTCGCCGGTGTCCGGCACCGACACGTCGACGTCCGGGTCGAGATCAGCGATGCGCTGGGCCTGGGCGAGCAGCCGCTGCGTCTGCCGCACCTCGTAGTCGCGGCGAATGAGAACGCTCACCGCCTTGGGCTCCTCGGGCCCGGTGTACGGCGGGAGGGAGTCGTCGGAGCCCGGGATCTCGAACGGCGTGACCTCGTCGTACCTGTCGTAGAGCCGCTCGTCGTACGCCTCAGCGGCCGCGGCGAGCGCGTTGCACGCGTCGTAGACGGCCGGATCGTCGTCTCCGGTGCGGCGTTCGACCGCGTCGAGGTGACGGTCGAGCGCGACTTTGACCGCCTCGGCGGCGGCGCGTACCTCGGCAGCGGTGGGCTGCGCAGCATCAGACATAGTGCAGACGCTATCCGTACTGGGGCGCTGCCCGCACAGTAGATACGCATCCGACGCCGAGGCGACCTGCGGTGACCCACCGCCCAACCGTCTGAGCTGCCAAAACGCCTCTCCTCGTCTCCCACGCCTGCCGGCGTGAGGTTCGTCGCCCCGGAGACGGTCCGCCGGCTGGGCGTGAAACCGATTGCACGAAGGCCGGCCCAGCCATGCTGCACCTGATCGGCGTGCGCCTGCTTCCGGCCACCGTGCGGCACTCTCATCACGACGAAACCCTTTGACGAGACGACGAGACGGCGACTCTTCACCGGGGCCGAGCACCACGGGGCCGGGCGCCACCGGGCCGGGCGCCACGGGCTCCGGTAAACGGCCCGCACCCGGCGGCCGGCAAGCCCCGGCGCGCACGTTGTCCCCCCGAGCGCCTGCCCTCACAATGGACGCGATGCCGGAATATGAATTTGTCGACGTGTACGTGCCACGCGGGGTGTCCCGCAAGGAGGCAACTCGTCTGCTGACCGATCATGCCGAGTACGGGCACTGGGAGTTGGACCGGCTGAGTCTGCGCCGGGACGGCAGCCGGCGCGTGCGGCTGCGCAGGCGGATCATCCGACAAGTGCGCGCCACCTGGTGAATACTTCAACGAGCTGATCGAGGCCGCCGACGAGAAACTGCTGGCCAAGACCATCGCCAGCTACGGCCGCGTCGACCTTTTGTGTATTGATGAGCTCGGGTATATGGAGCTTGATCGTCGCGGAGCCAAGCTGTTGTTCCAGGTTCTGACGGAACGTGAGGAAAAGAACAGTGTGGCCATCGCCTCCAACGAATCCTTCGGAGGGTGGAGCAAGACGTTCACCGATCCCAGGCTCTGCGCAGCCATCGTCGACCGCCTGACCTTCGGCGGCAACATCATCGAGACCGGCACCGACTCCTACCGGCTCGCCTCCACCCGGGCCCGAGCCGCACAACAAGCCGCCGCCGCCGCCGCAGCAGCAGCCGCTGGCTGACAAGCGGCCAGCGAACTGCTGGTGGCTTCAGGGCTGACCAGGTCCGAGGATGCGGGCCAACGCACGCAGGCCAGCGAGGACGTCGGCGCCGCTGGGGGCCTGGTCAGGGTCAGTGAGCCACTGCGTCATCAATCCGGTGAGCAGGGCCATCTGGACGGCGCCCAGCGTGCGCGCGGTGGTGTCGTCGACCGCGTCCTCCTCGACGCCGCTGAGGACCGCCGCCAGTCCCCGCCTCCCCTGGGCCTGGCCCCCTGCGAGGTAGCGGCGGAGGTCGTCGGAATGCTCGGCCTGGGCGAGCGCCTCGATCGAGGCAAGCCACAGGGTGCGGTGCGTGGAGAAGGACTCGATCACTTGTTCCCACATCGCCTCGTACCGCTTGGCGGGCGTGTCCCCGCCCGCCCCGAAGGCGGCCAGGGTGCGGCCGGTGTGCGTGCCCCACCTGTCGATCGCCTCGATGAGCGCGGCGTTGAGCAGTGCCTCACGGGAGCCGAAGTGGTAGCCGATGGCGGCCATGCTGACGCCGCCGGACGCGGCCGTGATGTCGCGGACGGTGGTGCGCGCCCACCCTTTTTCCTCCAGGCAGCGGCGGGCCCCGGCGAGCAGGTCTTCGCGATTTCCCATGGCCGAATGCTATCCGGTGGTGGGGCGATCGCGCTAGGCGGACGCCTTATGCAATTGAATTAGGCGCCCGTCTTGTGCAAACGCGCAACCTCTCGATACGGTCCTGCCACCGCAACCGAGCAAGGGCGATCCAATGAACGACATGGCCGCGCACGAAACCGCCGCCCGCGCCGAACTGGTCATCGACGGCCGCCGACTGTCCTACCTCGACTTCGGCGGCACCGGCCGCCCGCTGGTCGCACTGCACGGACACCTGTCCGAAGGCGCCACCTTCGCCCGCCTCGCCCACGCACTTGCCCCCGAGTGGCGGCTGATCGCCCCGGACCAGCGCGGCCAGGGCGAGTCCGATCGCGCCCCCGACTACTCACGGGAGGGCTACCTCTCCGACATTCAGGCACTCCTGGACAACCTGGGCCTGGACCGCGTCGTACTGCTCGGCCACTCCCTCGGCGCCATCAACGCCTACCAGTTCGCCGCCCGCCACCCTGAGCGCGTCAGCGCGTTCGTCAACGCCGAGGGCCCGGCCGCGCTCGGCCTGGACGGGTCGAACCCCTTCGGATTCCTGCTCGACCTGCCCTACCAGGCGCCCACCCGCGACGCCCTGATCGCGGGCCTGGGCCCGGCCGGCCCGTACTTCTCCGACCGGCTGCGCGAGAACCCCGACGGCAGCTGGCGACTGCCCTTCCACCCTCAGGAGATGTACCAGTCGGAGGAGTCGGTGCACGGCGACCACTGGGGCGACTGGACGGCCACCACCTGCCCCGCCCTGCTGGTCCACGGCACCAAGGGCGTCATCCCGGCCGAGCAGGTCCGCGCCATGGTCGAACGCCGCCCCGGCACCGTATCGGCAGAGCTGGACGCCGACCACCTGATCCCCGTCAGCGACCCGGACGGATTCGCCGCCGCGGTCCGCGTCTTCCTCACCGCGCTCTAGCCAACCGCATCCCCCCTCTGCGCTGCCTCCTCGACCTGTCGGTCGAGGAGGCAGCGTCATTTCGGCCAGCCCCGACTTCGTAGCCGGATACATGTAGCCGAGCGTGTCCGGGGCCAGCAACAGCTGAAACCGTGCCCGCGCGGTGGAGTCAGATCTCACCTTCACGACGGGCCCTGAACCCCAATGCCGTTGCTTGAGCTCTGCACGCAGTTCGTCGTGACGCTGCGGTGGTGCGGTCGCTGGACTCGGTATGCATCCCTGGGTGGGGTTATCCGATCATGTGCGACTGGGGGCGGTGACCCGGTGGGTGACCCCGGAACTCATTGCGGAGACGCTGACCGAGTGCGGAATCATGGACAAGAAGCCCGGCGCGTGAGACGACGCGGCTCCGGCGTCTCAACCAACGTTGTCTCTCTGCAGGTCAACGCTTCGCCGGGCGGCAAGATCGAATGAGACGGGACACCTTCCGTTCGCGGCAAGCCCGCACCCGGCACCGCGAAGAGCAGTACCGAGCCGACCGTGACCACTCGACCCCCACCGTCCAGCACCGCCCACACACCGGACACTCCGCCAGGTCACCACGCCGCATGGCGATCACCCGCCGCCGCGCTCTCTCAAGCGCCCGCCACCGCCGCGACCCGAGCAGAACACCGCCTCCGCCGCCATCGTCAACGGCAGCGGATCGCCGCACTCCCGGCAGTACCGCCGGCCCACCCCTCGCGCCCCCACAAACACCGATCATCCAACCGGCCAGACGTCATGGCCAGCCTTCAAAAACAAGCTCTGAGCGGGCCCGGCGATTCGCGGGGCCCGCTCAGTGTGCGCGCCGACCAGTTCTGCCCGCCCGGTCGGCGCATGTCGCTGCCTTACGCCGATGCGCGTGCCCGGCGGTACAGCATCGCGCCGCCCAGCAGCAGCCCGGCGCCTGCCGGGATCGCCAGGCCGAGCGGGACACCGGCGCCGGTCTGCGCGAGCACTTCGGTGGCCTTGGGCTCGGTGACGGTCTGGGTGCCGGGGGTGCTCGGGGTGTTCGGCTCGCCGGCGGGGCCGGGCTTCTCGGGCGTACGCGGCTTCTCCGGCGTACGCGGGGTGTTCGGCTCCTCCGGCTTTTCGGGGTGGTGCGGCTCGCCCGGAGGTTCCTCTGTGCCGGGGCCCGGCCGGGTCGGGGTGGAGTCGTTGGCGCACTCGTTGCCGGTGACCGGGTTGAGCAGACCGATGACGCTCACGCTGTTCCCGCAGACGTTCACGGGTACGTGGATCGGCGCCTGGATGCTGTTGCCCGAGCCGACACCGGGCGAATCGCTCGTGTGCCCGCCGGCCTGAGCGCCGCCGCCGTTGTGGTGGCCGGAGTTGCCGTGGCCGCCGGGGTGGCCCCCCTCGTTGCCCGGGTGGCCGGGCCGGCCGTGGCCGGAGCCTCCCGGCTTGTGCTGCTTCGGATTGGCCGACTTGTTGGCGCAGCTGTTGCCCAGAGCCGGATTGAGCACGCCCACGACGTTGACGGTGTTTCCGCAGACGTTGACCGGGACGTGCACGGGGGCCTGGACGGAGTTCCCGGAGAGTACGCCCGGGGAGTCCGTGGTGGACCCCTTGGCTCCCGAGTCGGCGTGCGCGTTACCGCTGATCGCCAGCAGTCCGCTCGCGGCCGCCATGGTGACCAGGCTTTTCCTCGTGACCTGACGCATTGGTGTTCCCTTGTCGCTCTTACCTTCACCGATGCCCGCGGAACGTTTGGCGACCGCGGGCCGAAAGCCCAGCGGCCCCGGAGTGCATGGCGCGCACTCCGGGGTCGCCCGGGCTCAGACCCTCACGGGTTGATGCACAACGTCACTTGTTGACGCACACGTTGCCGAAGGCGGGGTTCAGTAGCCCGATCACGGAGACCGTGTTGCCGCATACGTTCACCGGCACGTGGACGGGGACCTGGACCAGGTTGCCCGAGAGCACGCCGGGAGAGTTGGCAGCGACACCCTGGGCGCCCGAGTCGGCAACGGCCATACCCGCGCCGGCCAGAATCAGACCACCGGTGGCAGCCGCAGCAGCGACGACCTGCTTGATCATTACTTTTCCTCCTTGTTGGCAAATGCGATCCCAGCCGCGGACCGCACACCCTGTAACGAAGGAGAAACGCTGGGGCTACTACCGTATGGTCGCATTCACTCGTTTCAGTCAACTAGCACAGGCAGTCGAATACTTGGGGTACGTGAGGTCGGTCATGGGGCCAGGCTGTCAGGAGTGGTCGAGGAAGCGGTCCAGGACCCGTACGCCGAACTTCAGACCGTCCACCGGCACCCGCTCGTCGACACCGTGGAACATGCCGGCGAAGTCCAGCTCGGGCGGCAGCTTCAGGGGGGCGAAACCGAAGCAGCGGATCCCCAGGTCGTCGAAGGACTTGGCGTCGGTGCCGCCCGAGAGCATGTAGGGGACGGCCCGCGCGATGGGGTCCTCGGCCTTCAGCGCCACCTGCATCGCGTCGACGAGGTCCCCGTCGAAGCTGGTCTCCAGCGCCTTGTCCCCGTGCACGTCCTCGCGCCGGACGCGTGGGCCGAGGATCCGGTCCAGGTCGGCCAGGAACTCCTCCTCGTATCCCGGCAGGAAGCGCCCGTCGACGTGCGCGGTCGCCTGGCCGGGGATCACGTTCACCTTGTAGCCGGCGCCGAGCATCGTCGGGGCGGCGGAGTTGCGGAGCGTGGCGCCGATCATCTTCGCGATGCCGCCGAGCTTGGCGAGGGTCGCCTCCATGTCCTCCGGGTCGAGCGGGGTGCCGAGCGCGTCCGAGAGCTCGTCGAGGAAGGACCGCACGGTCTTGGTGACCCTGACCGGCCACTGGTGGCGCCCGAGCCGCCCGACGGCCTCGCACAGCTCGGTGATCGCGTTGTCGTTGTTGGTCATCGAGCCGTGGCCTGCCGTGCCGTCCACGGTGAGCCGCATCCAGTGCATGCCCTTCTGCGCGGTCTCGACGAGATACAGCCGCAGGTTCTCATTGACGGTGAAGGAGAAGCCGCCCACCTCACCGATGGCCTCCGTGACGCCCTCGAAGAGCTCGGGGTGCCGGTCGACGAGATGGCGCGCCCCGTACGTACCGCCCGCCTCCTCGTCGGCGAGGAAGGCCAGCACGATGTCGCGCGGGGGTTTGCGGCCGCTGCGCATCCTGTCCCTGACGACCGCGAGGGTCATCGCGTCCATGTCCTTCATGTCGACGGCGCCCCGCCCCCACAGGCAGCCGTCCGCGATCTCCCCGGCGAAGGGGTGGTGCGTCCAGTCGTCGGCGTTGGCCGGAACGACGTCGGTGTGCCCGTGGATGAGCAGGGCCGGCCTGGAGGGGTCCTCGCCCTCGATCCTGGCCACGGTCGAGGCCCGGCCCGGGTGGGACTCGAAGATCTTCGGTTCGAGCCCGACCTCGGCGAGCTGCTCCGCGATGTACTCCGCCGCGGCTCGCTCCCCCGGGCCGGAGTGGTCGCCGTAATTGCTGGTGTCGATCCGGATCAGGTCACGACAGAGATCGACGACCTCGTCCTCGCCCGAAACGGTCCGGGCCGCTTTCGACTCGCTCACGCTGCTTCCTCCCACTGGCGGTGCTGGTGATCGCTCTCATCCTCACCCTCATCCTCCCGCCACCCGAACGGAGGGTGTGATCAGGGCGTCCGAATGTTTGCTATGGTTTTCCACGTCGGAACGGCCCAGGGCCGCACGATAGACACCTTGTCCGGGTGGCGGAATGGCAGACGCGCTAGCTTGAGGTGCTAGTGCCCTTTATCGGGCGTGGGGGTTCAAGTCCCCCCTCGGACACCAGAGAGAATCAGCGAAAACCCCCAGTCGATCAGTCGACCGGGGGTTTTCCCGTGTTCCGGGTTTTCCCGTGGCTCATCCGCGGCTCAGTGGCCTCTGGTGATCCATTCCTGAAGGTGCGGGGACTCGGCGCCGATGCTGGTGGGGTCGCCGTGGCCGGTGCGTACCTCGGTGTCCGGCGGCAGGGTCAGCAGCCGGTCGCGGATCGAGTCCACGATCGTCGGGAAGTGCGAGAAGGACCGGCCGGTGGCGCCGGGACCGCCCTGGAAGAGGGTGTCGCCGGTGAAGACGGTGCCGAGCTCGGGGGCGTAGAGGCAGACCGCGCCGGGCGCGTGTCCCGGGGTGTGCAGGACGGTGAGCGTGATGCCGGCGACGGTGAGGGTCTGGCCGTCGGTGAGCGCGCCGTCGGGGGTGCGGTCCGGGTGGGTCTGCTGCCACAGGGGAAGGTCGTCGGCGTGCAGCAGAACGGGGGCGCCGGTGGCGGCGGCGAGGGCCGAGGCGGCGTTGATGTGATCGTTGTGGGCGTGCGTACAGACGATGGCGCGCAGCGTTCGGCCGCCGAGGGCGGCGGCGATGGCGTCGGCGTCATGGGCCGCGTCGATGACGATGGCCTCGCTGTCGTCGCCGACGATCCAGACGTTGTTGTCGACGTCCCAGGTGCCGCCGTCGAGGGAGAAGGTGCCTGAGGTGACCAGGTGGTCGATGCGGGCGGATGTCATGTGAACTCCACCACCGAGCGCAGTACGTCGCCCTCGCGCATGCGCGTGAAGGCGTGCTCGATGCCGTCCAGGGCGATCGTCTCGGTGACGAACGCGGCGAGGTCGATACGGCCCTGTTGGTGCAGGTCGACGAGCATCGGGAAGTCGCGGGAGGGCAGACAGTCGCCATACCAGGAGGACTTGAGCGAGCCGCCGCGGCCGAATACGTCGAGGAGCGGGAGGTCGAGCCGCATGTCGGGGGTGGGGACGCCGACGAGGACGACGGTGCCGGCCAGGTCACGGGCGTAGAACGCCTGCTTGTACGTTTCGGGGCGGCCCACCGCCTCGATGACGACATCGGCGCCGAATCCGCCGGTCAGCTCGCGGACGGCCTCGACGGGGTCGGCGGCGCGGGAGTTGACGGTGTGGGTGGCGCCCATGGTGCGGGCGGTGGCCAGCTTGCGGTCGTCGATGTCCACGGCGATGATCTTCGCGGCGCCGGCGAGTTTCGCGCCGACGATCGCGGCGTCGCCGACGCCGCCGCAGCCGATGACAGCGACGGAGTCGCCGCGGCCGACTCGGCCGGTGTTGATGGCGGCGCCGATGCCGGCCATGACGCCGCAGCCGAGCAGACCGGCGACGGCGGGTGAGACGGTGGGGTCGACCTTGGTGCACTGGCCGGCCGCGACCAGGGTCTTCTCGGCGAAGGCGCCGATGCCGAGCGCCGGGGAGAGCTCGGTGCCGTCGAGCAGGGTCATCTTCTGGGTGGCGTTGTGGGTGTCGAAGCAGTACTGGGGGCGGCCGCGCAGGCAGGCCCGGCACTGTCCGCACACGGCGCGCCAGTTGAGGATCACGAAGTCGCCGGGGGCGACGTCGGTGACGCCGTCGCCGACGGACTCGACGATGCCTGCCGCCTCGTGGCCGAGGAGGAAGGGGAAGTCGTCGTTGATGGCGCCCTGCTTGTAGTGCAGGTCGGTGTGGCAGACGCCGCACGCCTGGATCTTGACGACTGCCTCGCCGGGGGCGGGGTCGGGGACGATGATCGTCTCCACGCGGACCGGCTCGTTCCTGGCCGGTGCGATTGCCCCTTGGACCTGCTGTGCCATGCGTGAAGTTCCTTCCGCCGCGCGTCGGGTGCGTCGAGGTCGAGTGCGTCGGTACGTGGAGTACGCCGCCGCCGCTCCTTGGCACCGTATCCGGGTATCCCGGTGGGCGGGGGGTGTGACGTGGGGGTGGGCTTTCCCCTGCCCGCCCCTTCCCGCTGTGACATCGTGCGGCTCCGCCGCGTGGGGGCTCCGAGCCGGACCCCGCTCCTCAAACGCCGGAGGGGCTGGATTGCCTGCCCAGGGGCTGGATGCGGGGGCGGAACGCGCCTCGCCGTGCAGGCTCGGGGGGGGAGCCTCCACGGCGAGGGGTGCAGCGGGGGTGTCAGGCGCGGTGGCGTTCCACCGCTATCGTCGCGACCCGCTTGCGGACCATGAACCAGCCGCCGACCAGGGCCGCCGCGATGAGCGGGAGGCAGTACACGGTGGTGCGGCCGATGCCGCCGCCCCACCACATCAGGACGACGACGCTGGCGAGGAAGGCCAGCGTGACGAGCTGGGTGTACGGGGCCCAGGGCAGCCGGTAGGCCGGGCGGGTGACCCGGCCGTCCTTGGAGCGGTGCCAGAACAGCAGCGAGCAGAGCATGATCATGCCCCAGGTGCCGAGGATGCCGATCGACGCGAAGTTCAGGACGATCTCGAAGGCCTCGCCGGGCATGACGTAGTTCAGCCCGACGCCGAGGACGCCGAAGCCCGCGGTGAGCAGGATGCCGCCGTACGGCACCTGCCCCTTGTTCATCCGGCCGGTGAACTTCGGTGCGGAGCCGGCCAGGGCCATGGAGCGCAGGATGCGGCCGGTGGAGTACAGGCCCGAGTTCAGGCTGGAGAGGGCCGCCGTCAGCACGACGAGGTTCATCACGTCGGCCGCGCCCGCGACGCCCAGCTTGTTCATCACGGTGACGAAGGGGCTCTCGTCGCCGGAGTAGGACGTGTAGGGCAGCAGCAGGGCGAGCAGGACGACCGAGCCGACGTAGAAGATGCCCACGCGCCACATGATCGAGTTGATCGCCTTCGGCATGATCTTCTCGGGGTTCTTCGTCTCACCGGCGGCGACGCCGCACAGCTCGACGGAGGCGTACGCGAAGACGACGCCCTGGATCACCAGGAGCATCGGCAGCATACCGACGGGGAAGAGGCCGCCGCCGTCGCTGATGGTGGAGAAGCCCGGGGTGTGGCCGTCGAGCTGGTGCTGGGTGACGACGAGGTAGATGCCGATGGCCATGAAGACCACGAGCGCGGCGACCTTGACGATCGCGAACCAGAATTCCATCTCACCGAAGTACTTGACCGAGATCAGGTTCGCGGTGAGGACGACGGCCAGCGCGATGAGGGCGAGGATCCACTGGGGTACGTCGCTGAACATGGCCCAGAAGTGGGCGTAGGTCGCGGCCGCTGTGATGTCCGCCACGGCGGTCGTCGACCAGTTGAGGAAGTACAGCCAGCCGGCGGCGAAGGCGCCCTTCTCCCCCATGAACTCACGGGCGTACGAAACGAAGGCACCGGAGGAGGGGCGGTAGAGGACCAGCTCGCCGAGCGCGCGGACGACGAAGAAGGCGAAGACTCCGCAGACCGCGTAGGCGATGGCCAGGGAAGGGCCGGCGCCCGCCATCCGGCCGCCGGCGCCCAGGAAGAGGCCGGTGCCTATCGCCCCGCCGATCGCGATCATGTTGATGTGGCGGGACTTGAGGTCCTTGCTGTAACCCTCGTCACCCGCGTCGACATGTGGGGATGTCGATACGGGATCGGTGGGACCGGCCTGGGCCGCAGAGAGAGTGCGGTCACTCATGTGATTTTTTCGCCTTCATTTGGGGGGTGTGCGATACCGGGCCGCACGATCGCGTGGAGCGTGCTCTCGACGTGTTCGAGGTGAGCGGCCATCGCCTGCACGGCCGCCCCCTCGGACCCGCCGACGATGGCCTCCACGAGGGCCCGGTGCTCGAGGTCCGACTGGCGTCGCCGGTTTCCGAGTTGGTTCAGGAAGGTGGACTGCCGTGCCAGGGCGTCCCTGATCTCTTCGATGATCTTGCGGAAGACGGGGTTGCCCGACGCCTGGGCGACGCTCAGGTGGAAGAGCGTGTCCAGCGCCACCCAGGCGGTGGGGTCGGGCTCCTGCTCCATCTTCTGGATCAGGTCCGTCAGCAGGTCGAGGTCACCCGGCGTACGGCGGACAGCAGCGTAACCCGCCATGGGGATCTCGACATGCCGTCGCACTTCGAGCAGGTCACGGGCGGAGTACGGGCCGAAGACGGGGTTCTGGTCGGGGCCGGCTGCCGCGACGTACGTCCCCTTGCCGGCCCGCGAGACGGTGAGGCCGAGCGCCTGGAGCGTGCGCAGGGCCTCCCGTACGACGGAACGGCTGACCTCGAAGTGGCGGCCGAGTTCCGCCTCCGTGGGGAGCTTCTCGCCGACGACGAGTTCGCCCCGTTCGATGGCGTCCCGGAGGTGGCTGAGGACGGCTTCCATCGCGCTGATGCGCCGGGGGGTGCCGCCACCTGTCCGGCTGTCTGACAAGACCATGCGGTGAATGCTCGGAGGTCGGACAGGCAAGCGTCAAGAGTGAACGGCAAGTTGATTTAATACGACAATGAGGATAAAGGAGCGGGCATTACGGGGCAAGAACGTCCAGCTCCTGGAGGGCCCCGACGGCGATCTCACGGGTCAGCTCTTCCGCCCGCGCCGCGTCCCTTCCCCTTACCGCTTCGGCGACTTGAACGTGCAGGGTGACCGCCGCCGGATCGGGATCGTCGAACATCACCCGGTGCCTGGTGCGTCCGCTGAGGACTTCGGCCACCACATCGCCGAGCCGGGCGAACATTTCGTTGCCTGATGCACGCAGTACCACCCGATGGAAGGCGACGTCGTGCACCAGGTACGCGTCGAGCTGCCGGCCCCGCGAGGTCGCCACCATGCCCAGCGCGTGTTCGGTGAGCGCGGCGCACTGCGCGGGGGTCGCGAAGGTGGCGGCGAGGCCGGCCGCCACCGGCTCCACGGCAGAGCGCAGCACGGTCAGCGAGCGCAGCTGGCGAGGCCGGTCCGCGCCGGCCAGCCGCCACCGGATGACCTGCGGGTCAAAGACGTTCCACTCCTCGGTGGGACGTACGGTCACACCGACGCGGCGGCGGGACTCCACGAGGTGCATCGACTCCAGTACCCGGACGGCCTCACGGACGACGGTGCGCGATACGCCGAAACGCTGGGCGAGCTCGTCCGTACGCAGCACGCTGCCGGGCGGGTACTCACCGGCGGTGATCGCGGGACCGAGGCTTTCCAGCAGCTGGGCGTGCAGCCCCCGGGCCTGGATGGTCATGAAGTCAGCGTACGGGGCGGCCAACGAGAACAAAAAGTAGGACGTACATGTCACAGACTCTTGAATACGTCGTACCTAATGGGTTTCCTTGGCGCGACGGACCGATGTCGAGGACGACAGTGACGACAGTGAGGCACGACGCATGAACAGCACCCACTCATGACCAGCGCCCACGTCGTCGTGGTGATGGGCGTGGCAGGCACCGGCAAGACCACGATCGGTCCCCTGCTCGCCGGCCGGCTCGGCGTTCCGTACGCCGAGGGCGACGACTTCCACCCGCCGGCCAACATCGCCAAGATGTCGGCCGGTACCCCGTTGGACGACTCGGACCGGTGGCCCTGGCTCGACGCGATCGGGCAGTGGGCGCACGGCCGGGCGGGGCTCGGCGGGGTGGTGAGCAGTTCCGCTCTCAAGCGGGCCTACCGCGACCGGCTGCGGGCGGCCGCCCCCGGCGCCGTGTTCCTGCACCTCACGGGTGACCGGCGGCTGATCGAGGAGCGGATGCGGGAGCGAAGGGGCCACTTCATGCCCACCGCGCTGCTCGATTCGCAGTACGCCGCTCTGCAGCCGCTCCAGGAGGACGAGGCGGGCGTGGCCGTGGACGTCTCCGGGACTCCGCATGACATCGCCGAGCGAGCCGCCGCGGCCCTGCGCGGGCTCGGCAGCCAACGCGTCTGACCCAGGCCCCAGACGCGGCCTCCCCCAGCCTGGCCGCCCCCAGACACGACCGCCCCGAGACCTGGCCGCCCTCAGACCCAGCGGCCAGACCGCCAGACCCTGCAGAAAGAAGAAGACCGTGACCAGTCTCAGCGTCGAGACGCTGGCAGCGGACGCCGTCGAGCGGCGCTGCTGGTACTGGCGGTCGGTGCGGGATCGCTGTTCTTCAGCCACGTCAACGACGCCGGTTTCTGGCTGGTGAAGGAGTACTTCGGTATGAGCATCGGGCAGACCGTCAAGACCTGGTCCGTGATGGAGACGATCATTTCGGTGGTCGCGCTGGGCTTCGTGCTGCTGCTGTCACTCATCCTTTAGGGGCTGTCCGGTCGATCTCCGTGGGAGAAGGGGCGGGGCGTGGTGCGTGCAGCTGCAAGGCGGAGGAGGGAGGCGACGCGGAGCGTCGCCGACCGACGACAACGCCGGAGGGGGTCCCCCCTGGCCCTTAAGGCCTTGGGGCGTGCGTGCCACGCCCCGCGACGCCGCGGAGATCGACCGGACACCCCCTAGCGGCGCCCGGGAAGCGGCCGGAGTCTTGTGCTCCGCCGCCCACAGCGGGTGTTCCAGCTCCGCCCAGCGGCGGTCCACGGTCCCGGTGCGCATGCCGCGCCGGGACTCCGGCCGCTTCAGGGCCATGCCCACGTGCCCGGCGATCACCACGGTGACGGCGAGCGCGAGCCAGTCGTGGATGAACGTGGCGCTCGTACGCCAGACAAGCGGCGCCAGCCCGGTGAACCACATCAGCAGTCCGGTGCCGAGCATTACCAGCACCGCGCCAGCGATCCAGGCCGCGTAGAGCTTCTGCCCGGCGTTGAACTTCCCGGCCGGGCGCGAGGCGTGGCGGTGGTCGCGGCGCCGGGCGGCGCGCAGCCACTGCCGGTCGTGCGGCCCGAACCGGTTGAGCCGGCCCAGGTCCAGGCGAAAGGCGCGAGAGGCCAGGCCGAGGAGGAACGGGGCGGGGATCAGCAGGCCGGACCACTCGTGCACGGTCACCATCAGGTGGCGGCGGCCGACGAGTTCGGCGATCTGCGGTACGTACAGAGCAGCCGCCGTGGCCACGCACACCAGGGTCAGACCCGCCGTGGCGCGGTGCACCCAGCGCTGTGAGCGACTGAAGCGGCGCAGCCGGGCGGGTGGCGCGGGAGGTCGGGACTGTTCAGGTGGTGGGAACATCGTCTCGCCCGTTGGACCGCCCGACCCATGCGTCGATGTCATAGCCGCGCTTCTCCCAGTAGCCGGGCCGCACTTCGGGGGTGACGGTGATCCCGGAAAGCCATTTCGCCGATTTGTAGAAGTACATGGGCGCGACGTAGAGGCGCGCCGGGCCGCCGTGGGCGTGGGCGAGCGGCTTGTCCTGCATGCGCAGCGCCACCAGGACGTCCTTGCGCCGGGCCTGCTGGAGGGTGAGGCTCTCGCTGTACGTACCGTCGAAGCAGGTGAAGCTGACCGCCCCGGCGTCCGGGCGCACTCCGGCGGCGTCCAGCAGGTCCGCGAGCACGACGCCTTCGAAGGGCGTCTCGGGAACCCGCCAGCCCGTGACGCACTGGACATCGCGCACGATGCGCGTCTGCGGCATGGCGCGCAGGTCGGCGAGGGTGTGGGTGGCCGGCCTGTCGACCAGTCCGTCAATCGTCAGCCGGTAGCTGTCCGGGCCCTTGCGGGGTACGGAGGTGGCGACCGAGTAGTAGCGGAAGCCGCCGCTGTTGGGGAGGAGACCGGTCAGGCCGGTGGGGTCCTTGTCCGCGACAGCCCCGAGGGCGCTGTCGAGTCCGCGCTGGAGGTACGGCGCGGTGACGAGGCCCGCGGCGCCGAGGCCCAGCATGCCGAGGACGAGGCGGCGGCCCACGGGCGCGCCGCTACTGTCGGGTGCGGGTGCCGGTGGTTGAGGGGTCACGCAACCATTCGAGCACTCGCGGCCGCCGGGGGCCAGCGACCGCGGGTGCCCGTCAGACTTCCGTCACTTCCCGTCGGCCCCGGCGGCCTGCTTCTCCAGCTGGAAGGCCTCGTTGCCCAGGCCGATCCTGGCGTGCACCTCGGGCCTCGTGGAGCGCAGTACGGCGCCGTACACCAGGCCGCCGACGAGTGCGACGCCGATGATGGCCGGCAGGATCCAGCTCAGTGCGGAGCCGGGCCCCGCACCCACCAGGACGTCGAAGTCCTTGACCGTGTAGAACGCGATGACCAGCAGGGCGACCCCGGCGACGCCCGAGGCGACCAGGCGCCCGGCCTGGGCGCGGCCGGCCCCGCGGCGTACGAAGAAGATGATCACGGCGAGCGAGGCGGCGGCCATCAGCAGGATGACGCCGAGCGCGCCGACGTTGCCCATCCAGGTGAACAGGTGCAGCACCGGCACGGTCGGGTCGCCGGCCGGGAGGTCGTCGGTGAAGGCGAACGCGAGCACGACGACCACGGAGACCACGGACTGGAGCAGCGAGCCCGCGGCGGGGGCCCCGCTCGCCTTGTTCGTACGCCCGAAGGAGGCCGGCAGCAGGCCCTCGCGGCCCATGGCGAAGGCGTAGCGCGCGACGACGTTGTGGAAGCTGAGCAGCGCGGCGAACATGCCGGTGACGAAGAGGATGTGGAGTACGTCGGTGAAGGTGGAGCCGAGCCGGCTCTCGGTGAGGCCGAACAGCAGACCCGGCCCCTGCTCCCCGGCCGCCTTGACGATCTGGCCGGGGCCGGTGGCGATGCTGAGGGCCCAGGCGCTGAGCGCCAGGAAGAACGCGGCGTAGCCGACGGCGAGGAACATGACGCGGGAGACGACGATCTGCGGGCGGCTGGTCTCCTCGGCGTACACCGGGGCCTGCTCGAAGCCGACGAAGGCGGCGATGCAGAAGCACAGGGCGGTGCCGAGTCCGGCGCCGGTGAGGGTCTCGGGGTTGAACGCCTGGAGGGAGAGGCCCTCCTTGGCCGGGTCGGCGATGGCGGCCACGTCGAAGATCACCACGAGCGCGCACTCGACGACCAGCAGGACACCGAGGACCTTGGCGTTGAGGTCGATCTTGAGCCAGCCCAGCGCGCCGACGATCAGCGCGGCGACGAGGGCGGGGACCCACCAGGCGATGGTGATGTCGAGGTAGGTGGCGAAGAGCCCGGCGACCTCGAAACCGAGAATGCCGTAGATGCCGACCTGCATGGCGCTGTACGCGACGAGCGCGACCAGGGAGGCGCCGGCGCCGGCTGTGGGGCCGAGGCCGCGGGCTATGTAGGCGTAGAAGGCGCCGGCGTTGTGGACGTGCCGGCTCATCTCGGCGTATCCGACGCTGAACAGCATCAGGACGACGCCGAGGATGACGAAGAGCAGGGGCTGGCCGACGATCCCCATCACACCGTATGTGGTGGGCATGACACCTGCGACGACCATGAGGGGGGCGCTCGCCGCCAGCACGGACAGCAGCAGGCCCGTCGTGCCGAGACGGCCGGCCCGCAGGGCCCTTTCCTGCCCCTTGTACGTGCGGATCTCGCCGCCGGGGCCGCTGGTTCTGCTCTTCTCGCTCGTGCTCGAACTGCCCGTCGCCATTGCGGGGTTGTCCTTTCGGTTCGTTGGTGATCGGTCACGCGACGCCGAGCGCGACGCTGCGCGCGGCATGGAAAGCCTGGTGCGGGTCACGGTCGGGGTAGGACCACGGCGCGTCGGTGGCGTGCGGGCCGATGCGGCCCAGCAGGGCGGCCGCCTCGGCAGGCCTGCCCTCGCACAGCTTGGCGTGGGCAAGGTAGTTGAGGTCGACGAGCCGGCGCGGGTGTCCCTCGTGCTCCCACTCCAGCCACCAGTCGAAGGCGGCCTTCATCACCTGGCGGGCGCGGCGGCCCGTCCAGTGGCCGGAGGCGACGGGATCGTTCGGGGCCTGGCCCGCGGCGGCGAGGGCGCGGTAGCGCTCGGCGTGCGCGACCACCGGGAGTACGGCCAGCGGCGAGTCGGCGGGGGCCTGTTCGGCGGCCCAGGCGGCGAAGTCGTACACCTCGTGGAGCGGGTCGCTGCCGGTGCCCGGCAAGCGCTCGGCGAGGCGGGCGGTGATCAGGTGGTGGGCGTGGTGGTGCTCGGGGTGGCGCAGCCGCACCTGGTCGAAGAGCTGGGTGACCTCGTCCTCCGTACCGAGGGACCGGGCCAGCAGCAGCAGGCCGAGCCAGGGCGTCGGGTCGGCGGGCGAGCGTTCGGCGGCGCGGCGGCAGGCCTCGCGGGCGCGGGCCGGGGCGCCGCCGGCGTCCTTGCCGCGCAGCGCGCCGAGGACGGCGGCGCAGGCGATGAGGGTGACGGCGTCGCCGCTCTCGGGTTCGGCGAGCAGCCAGTCGTCCGCCCAGGCCGCCGCGCCGGTTGCCCCGGCGAGGACGAGCAGGCGGTGGCCCCGGCGGTCCCAGTCGTCGCCGGTGGCGGCGAGCAGAGCACGCGCCTTGGGCCAGCGGCCCTGGGCCAGCTGGCCGCGTACGGTGACGAGTTCGGCATCGTCGAGGGCCGGGTCGAAGGAACGGTCGGTCCGGCGGCGCGAGCGGCCGAGGGGTGGCGGAGGTGGGGGCATCCGCGGGTCCTCCACGACGCAGTGTGCGAGCGATTGATCACGCACAGCAAAGCGGTAGGGGGTGCTCCACGTCAAGGCGGGCAGGTTTCAACTTGGCAAGGGCGCGCAGCCGTTGGCCGGAATCGGGCGGAGCATGCCCCCTTCGAGCGTTTTGAGGAGGCGGTCCGGGGCGGCGCCCCGACGTGGCCTAGGCCCAATGCCGTTGGCATTGGGCTGAATCGGTGGGGCGACGTCATTTGGGGTGGTGGTGATGGCGTCGTCTCTTCCGGATCTGGCCGGGGTGGGTGTGCTGACCCGGATGTATCCGCCGTGGTTGGTGGATGAGGTGGTGGCCCCCTCGTACCGGCAGCCCCGGGGCTGCTGGACGCTGTCCTGCGGCTGCCGCTGCTCGACGCCGGCCGGGCACGCGCCGAACTGGGGTGGAGCCCGTCCCGCACCTCCACGCAGGCCCTCCAGAGTTCCTGGAAGGCCTGCGCACCGGCGCGGGGCTCGACACTCCGCCGCTGGCCGGCGCCACCCGTCGGTGAGCGCCGACGTGGCGATGAGTTTCGGGCGCGGCAGCGGTCTGTAAGGGTGAGCTTGCTCCGCAGACCGACGAGGGAGGCCTCAATGGCCCGAAAACTGATGGCGTGGATCACCGTGTCGATGGACGGCTTCGTTACCGACCCCGACGGCGGAATGGGGTGGCTCGTCGAGCACGTCACAACAGAGCAGTCCACCGCCTACTACGAAGGGATCTGGCGCGGGGTCGACACCGTGCTGCTCGGCCGGAACAACTACGAGGGCTTCCACGGCTACTGGCCACCCGTCGCGCGGAACCCCGATGCCGCACCGCGCGACCGGAGCCTGGCGACGTGGCTGGACGAGGTCGAGAAGGTGGTCTTCTCCCGCACGCTCACGTCAGCCGACTGGCCCGGAGCACGCATCGCACAGCGGAACCTGGAAGAGGAAGTACGGGCCCTGAAGGAAGCACCGGGGCGGAACATCCTCGTCCTCAACAGCGTCAGCATCATCCAGGCACTGCTGCACACCGGACAGTTGGACGAACTGCACCTCGGCCTCGTGCCCGCCGTCCTCGGCGGCGGACGCCGTCTGTTCCCCGACGGTCTGCCCGCCTCCGCCTGGAGGCTCGACGGCACGATGGCCTTCACCACCGGCGCCCTCGACCTGACGTATCGCAGACGCTGACACACGGAGGCTGCCGGCGAGAGCGTGGAGCAGGCCGAACCCGCCCCGTCCTCCAACGCCGCCGTCGACCCCTTGGAAGCCCTGCGCGCCAGCGTCGAGCACGCCCGCAGCCCCAAGGCCGGCCACGACAAGGCCACCACCTCCGGTGGCACCACCGGAGGTGCCACCGGGGGGAAGAAGCCCGCGGCCAAGAGGCGTGTCCGCTCCGCCCCCAGGCGGACGGAGATTCGGCTGGCATGTGCTGTCTGGATGGTCACGATCGGATCGGCCTTTCGGAAGAACGGTGCGGAAGGCGTGCGGGGTGCGTACGGACCCGCCCTCCTCGGCCTCAGCCGAAGTGGACGGTCCACTGCACCCACAGGGGAAGCAGGAGCAGCGCCGCGAGGGAACTCTTGACGACGAGCTCCGCGGACAGGGCCACGTCGACGTCGTAGCGCTGCGCGAAGATGAAGAGGTTCTGCGGTGCCGGCATCGCGGCGATCATGACGAGGTAGCTGAGCCATTCGCCGTCGACGCCGAAGAGGTAGCGGCACACCGCCCACGCGATGAAGGGGAAAGCCACGCACTTGAAGGCGATGAGCCACACCTCCTCCAGCGTGGTGCCCCGCACCCTGAGCCCGGCTCCGCCCAGGTGCAGGCCCAGGGCGAACAGCGCCACCGGGGAGGCGCTGTCGCCCACGAACGCGAAGCTGTCCAGGACCCCCTTCGGCAGGTGCACCGACAGCAGGTTGAGCAGGATGCCGGCGTTGCACGCGAGGACCACGGGCGTCACGAGCGACGCCCCGACGGCCCGGGCGAGCCGCCGGCCGGGGCCGCCTTCGGCGTGGGCTGGACGTCCCAGCTCCATGATCGAGATCACGACGAGTGACAGGACGCAGACCTGGAACAGGAGCACGGGGAAGATCGGCGCCGCGTTCCCGAACAGCATGATGAACACCGGTACGGCGAAGTAGGCGGTGTTCACCTGGACGCCCGCCATGATGCGCAGCGCGACGCCCCGGGGATCGCGTACGCCGAAGAGCCGGGCCGCGAGGCCGACGACGACCACCGCGCAGCCGGCGGCCGCCGCGTAGCCCCCGATCGCCCGCCAGTCGAAGAGGGCGGCCAGGTCGCTCGCGTAGATGTTGCCGAACAGGTAGCAGGGGACCGCGAAGAGGAAGGCGTAGTCGGCGAAGACCTTGGAGCTCTCCGCCGGTACGACCTTCCGCCTCGCGAGGAGCACTCCGCAGCCGAAGGCGAGGACCACCGGCAGCAGCTTCTCCAGAGCGGTTACCGCCCCCATGCGTGCGGCACTTCCACCTGGCCGCGGCCCGCGACGAGATCGTGATAGCCGGTGATCAGCCGCCGGATCACCTCGTTGCCGGTCAGGTCGTACCGGTGGCCGTCGATCCGGGCGACCGGCAGGATCTCGCAGGCGGTGCCACAGATGAACGCCCCGTCGGCGTCGGCGAGGAACTCCGGGCCCAGGTCTCGGATCTCGTACGGGATGCCCTCGTGCCCGGCGATCGCCAGGACGCAGGCCCGGGTGATGCCGTCGATGGTGCACCGGGTGGTCGGGGTGTGGAGCGTGCCTCCCCTGGTGAAGAAGATGTGGGCGCCGGTGGCCTCGACGATGTTGCCCTCGTCGTCGAGGAGCGGCGCGTCGTCGAAGCCGGCCCGCAGGGCCTGGTTCTTGCTGATCGTGCCGATCATGTAGTTGCCGGTGGCCTTGCTCTTGACCGGCGCGTACAGCGGGGAGGGCCGTCGGTACTCGGCGGTGACGAGGGAGATGCCCGTCCGGAGGGCGTCGGCCGCCGCGTAGTAGCCCGCCGGGATCTCCCAGGCATCCACGGAGGTGTGCACGGACGTCTTCAGCGCGGCGGTCTGGATGACCTCGGAGCCGCGCCAGGCGTTCATGCGGACGTAGCCCTCGGTGATGCCGGCCTCGACCACGACGTCGAGGGTGGCCCGGTGGAGCGTCTCGTCGTCGTGTTCGAGGTCGAAGTCGAGGATGCGCGCCGAGGTGCGCAGCCGTGCGATGTGCTCGCGCGGCATGAACGGGGCGCCCGCGTAGACGCGTACGCCCTCGAAGACGCTGCTGGCGTAGTGCAGGCCGTGGGGGAGTACGTGGAGTGTGGCATCGGCCCACTCCACGAGGTCTCCGTCGAGCCAGATGTGACCGGTTCGCTGGTCGAAGGGAAGCAAGGAGGGCACCTCAGAGCGCAAGGTCGAAGAGGGGGTTATGGAGATCGCCGACGAGGGCGACGAAACGCCGCTGGTGGGAGGTGAGGCTGCGCACCGACACCCCGTGCAGGGCGAGCGGGTTGATCGGGTACATCACGAGCGTGTTGCTGCGGTAGGGGACGGTGATGACCTCCTCGGCTTACGGCCTGGTACGCGATAGGCCGTTAGCCCGGATCGATGTCGAAGCGGTTGTCTCCGTACTCGGAGGCGCCACCCGGCGGTGTACGGGAATCGGGCCCCGACCGCGCTCGGCCCACGACGGTGACGAGCCGGGGGCGGGCAAAGCCCCACCGAGGGGGATGCCGCTGGACACCCCCGCCACTCGGTACGGGCACAAGCCCCTGCTGGCGCGCTGGTCCGCATCCTCACTTCTGGCCCAGCCGTGGCTTAGGCCACTGCCTTGGCCGCCGCCCGTCCCGCCGTCCGCCCCGAGAAGAGGCAGCCGCCCAGGAACGTGCCCTCCAGCGACCGGTAGCCGTGCACGCCACCGCCCCCGAAGCCGGCCACCTCCCCCGCCGCGTACACCCCGGGCAGCGGTTCGCCGCCCTCGGTGAGGACCCGCGAGGACAGGTCGGTCTCCAGGCCGCCGAGCGACTTCCGGGTGAGGATGTGCAGGCGTACGGCGATCAGCGGACCCGCCGCGGGGTCGAGGATGCGGTGCGGGGCGGACGTACGGATCAGCTTGTCGCCGAGGTAGTTGCGCGCCCCGCGCATCGCCATCACCTGGAGATCCTTGGTGAAGGTGTTGGTGATCTCCCGGTCGCGGGCGGTGATCTCGCGGCGCAGCCGCGCCTCGTCGATCAACGGCTCGTCGGTGAGCGCGTTCATGCCGCGGACCAGCGAGGCGAGATCCTTCTCGACGACGAAGTCCGCGCCCTTGTCCATGAAAGCCCTGACCGGCCCCGGTACGTCGGCCCTCGCCCGGCCGATCACGCCACGCACCGACTTGCCCGTCAGGTCCGGGTTCTGCTCCGAGCCCGAGAGCGCGAACTCCTTGCCGATGATCCGCTGGTCGAGGACGAACCACGTGTAGTCGTGGCCGGTCTTCATGATGTGGTCAAGCGTGCCCAGGGTGTCGAAGCCGGGGAAGAGCGGCACCGGGAGCCGCCGGCCGCGCGCGTCGAACCACAGGGAGGAGGGGCCGGGCAGGATGCGGATGCCATGCCGGGCCCAGATGGGGTCCCAGTTCTGGATGCCCTCGGTGTAGTGCCACATCCGGTCGCGGTTGATCATGCGGCCGCCGGCCGACTCCGTGACCCCGAGCATCAGGCCGTCGACGTGCGCGGGTACGCCGGAGAGCATCGAAGCGGGCGGGGCGCCGAGGCGCTGGGGCCAGTTGGCGCGTACGAGATCGTGGTTGCCGCCGATGCCGCCCGAGGTGACGATCACCGCCTGGGCCCTGAGCTCGAAGGCGCCGGTCGCCTCGCGGCCGCTGGCGGCGCCGCGCCCGGCGGCGGAGGGGGCCAGGATCTCGCCGCTGGCGGTGTCCACGGCCCCACCGCTGCGGGCGAGCCCCGTGACACGGTGGCGGAACCGCAGCCGGACCAGGCCCCGCGCGACGCCTTCGCGCACCCGGCGCTCGAAGGGGGCGACGATGCCGGGCCCGGTGCCCCAGGTGATGTGGAAGCGGGGTACGGAGTTGCCGTGCCCGGTGGCGTCGTATCCGCCGCGCTCGGCCCAGCCGACGACGGGGAAGAAGCGCACGCCCTGCCGGTGCAGCCACGCCCGCTTCTCACCGGCCGCGAAGTCGACGTACGCCTCGGCCCACTCGCGCGGCCAGTGGTCCTCGGCCCGGTCGAAGCCCGCTGTGCCGTACCAGTCCTGGAGCGCCAGCTCGTGGCTGTCCTTGATGCGCATGCGGCGCTGCTCGGGCGAGTCGACGAGGAAGAGGCCGCCGAAGGACCAGTGGGCCTGGCCGCCGATGGACTGCTCGGGCTCCTGGTCGAGCAGGATGACCGTGCGTCCCGCGTCGACGAGTTCCGCGGTGGCTGCCAGGCCGGCGAGGCCCGCCCCGATCACGATCACATCAGCGTCGTACGCCATGGTTTCCGTCCTTGCCGGGGCGAGTGCAGCGAATGGTTTCCCGTGCGTCAGATCTTCGGCAGAGGGCGACGGGGCGTCAACCAGCGGGTGAGACCGACCGGCGGTAGCGGAGCGGGGTCTGGTGCGTGCAGCTGCAAGGCGGAGGATTGAGTCAACGCGGAGCGAATGGGGTCTCCCCCGCTCGAGCGAAGCCGAGAGCCTGGGGAAGATTGACGACAACTCCTGAGGGGGTCCCCCCTGGCCCTTAAGGCCTTGGGGGCGGGCGTGCCGGGCCCCGCGACGCCGCTCCGCTACCGCCGGTCGGTCTGAGGTTGGATGGCGGCATGAGTTCTGCCGAGGAGATCGTGGACGTCGTCGACGAGAACGACGAAGTCGTCGGACAGGCCACGCGCGGCGAAGCGTACGCCCGCGGCCTGCGACACCGCTGCGCCTTCGTACTGGTGCGGGACGGCGAGGGCCGGTACTTCGTGCACCGCAGGACGCCGGTGAAGATGGTGTACCCCTCGATGTACGACGTGTTCGTGGGCGGTGTCGTCGCCGCCGGGGAGACCTACGACCAGGCGGCGCTGCGCGAGGCCGAGGAGGAGCTGGGGGTTCGCGGGCTGCCGCAGCCCGTGCCGCTGACGAAGTTCCTCTACGCGAGCGACGACGACGCGCACACCTGGTGGTCGTACGTCTACGAAATGCGCTGCGAGCTGCCAGTGGATCCCCAGGCCGAGGAGGTGGCGTGGCACGGCTTCCTCGCCCGCGAGGAGCTGGAGCGGCGGCTGGCGGAGCGGGAGTGGCAGTGGGTGCCGGACGGTCTCGCGGCGTGGGAGCGGTTGCGGGAGCTCGGCGCGGTGTGAGCCCGCCGGTAGGGTGCGGCGGGTGACCGAGTTCGTGCGCAGCCTGCGGCTGTGGTTCGCGCCGCAGCGCATCAGGGAAGAGGGCGAGACCCCCGACTACCGCTTCTCGCTGGCCAACGAGCGCACCTTCCTCGCCTGGATCCGTACGTCGCTGGCTCTCATCGGCGGCGGTTTCGCCGTGGACCAGTTCCTGCCCGACCTGGCGTGGGGGGCGCGGGCCGGCATGGCGCTCGGGCTGCTGGCGGCCGGTGTGCTGTGCGCGCTGCGGGCGGTCAACCACTGGGTGCGCTGCGAGCGGGCGATGCGGCGCGGCGACGATCTTCCGGTGACGCGCTTTCCGACCGTGCTGAGCCTGGTGGTCGCCGTGGTGGCGGTCGCCATGGTGGTGGTCGTCCTCTTCGGCTGGGAGAGCGGGTGAACGTCCCGGCGTCGCCCGCCCCGGCCAGGGACCCGGGCCTTCAGCCGGAGCGGACCCGGCTGGCCTGGCGGCGCACGACGCTGGCCTGCACGGTGGTGGCCGTGCTGGCGGGCAGGCAGGCGGTGAGCGGCGAGATCACCGCGGCCGGTGTGGTCGCCGCAGCGCTCTGCGCGTTCGCCTGGCTGGGTTTCCTGCGGGTCGCCCACCGCCGTATCCACGCCGTCGCCGACGCGGCCGCGCCGGCGCCGATGACCATGGGCGCGGCAGCGGCGGCGACGGCGTGCACCATCGCGTTGGCCGCGTTCGCGGTGGCGATGGTGGTGGCCTGAGGCCAGGAAGTGACGGCGGCCGCACGGCGTGAGCGGATGAAACAGCCATTCAGGACTAGCCTGGACAGAGGGCGATTTGTCGCCGTCGAGCAACCAGTCAGAGGTGAACTCATGGCCACCCTCCACCAGGAGCATCCGGCCCACCAGCACGCCCACGGCCCCGACTGCGGGCACGCTCCCGTGCCGCACGGTGATCACACCGACTACGCCCACGACGGGCACATGCACCGGGAGCACTCGGGGCACTGGGACGAATGCGAGTCCACGGATCACGTCACGCACAGCAGCCATACGCACGAACACGGCGAGGGGTGCGGGCACGCCTCCGTGACGCACGGGAATCATCTGGACTACGTGCACGACGGGCATCGCCACGCCGCGCACGGCGGCCACTGGGACGACCACTGACCTTCGGGCTTCCGAGCGTCGATCTCCAGGGTTCGCTCCCGGCGGGCGGCTGCGGGTGGCAGGCTCGTGCCGACCAGTTCGGCCACTGCCCCCGGGGGTTCACACCAGTGCCTGCCACCGACCCGTACCTCGTCCAGCTCGCCCCGTGCGTGCACGCCTACATCCAGCCGGACGGCGGATGGTGCCTCAGCAACGCCGGGTTCGTCAGCGACGGCGTCTCCACCCTGCTCGTCGACACCGCGGCCACCGAGCGCCGCGCGCACGCCCTGCGGGACGCGCTTGTCGGCACCGGCGCACCGCTCCCCCGTACCGTCGTCAACACCCACCACCACGGCGACCACACCTACGGCAACAGCGTCTTCGCCGCCGGGGCCGCCATCGTGGGGCACGAGAAGTGCCGGACCGAAGTGCTGGCCGTCGGGCTCCAGTTGCACCAGATGTGGCCGGACAACGACTTCGGTCACATCAGCGTCACCGCCCCCACCCTCACGTACAGCGAGCGGCTGACCGTGCACGACGGCGGCACCGAGGTGCGGGTGATCCATCCGGGGATCTCGCACACCACCGGTGATTCGGTCGTCCACCTGCCGGAGTACGGGATCGCCTTCACCGGCGACCTGGTCTTCCAGGGCGGTACGCCCTTCGTGCCCATGGGGTCGCTGAGCGGGTCGCTGCGCGCACTGGACCTGCTCCGCTCCCTGGGCGCGGAGACCGTCGTACCCGGCCACGGGCCCGTCACCGACCCGTCGGCGTACGACGCGACCGAGAGCTACCTGCGGTACGTCGCCGAGCTGGCCGACGCCGGGCACGCCAAGGGGCGTACGCCCCTGGAGACCGCGCAGGAGGCCGACCTCGGGATCTTCGCCGAGCTGCGCGAGAGCGAGCGGCTGGTGGCCAATCTGCACCGCGCGTACGCCGAGCTGGACGGCCTGCCGGAGGGGTCGCCGCTCGATCCCCTCGCTGTCTTCGGCGACATGGCGGTCATGAACGGCGGGAAGCCGGTCGCCTGCCACGCGTGATTCCGGTCTCGGGGTCCGCCGGCCCACTGGACGGCATACCGACTGGTCGGCATGATGAGGCGCCACGATTGATTCGCCCTCGGAGGTGCCCCCATGAGTGCAGTCCACCCGCCAGGCCTCGACCCCGAGCGGCTGCGCGGTCAACTCGACCGCGAGCGGCCCGGGCTGGTGGGCGGACCGCTCGGTGCCCGGCTGATCGAGGGCGGCCGCTCGAATCTGACGTACGCCGTCACCGACGGCACGTCCCGGTGGGTCGTGCGGCGGCCGCCGCTCGGCCATGTGCTGGCGACCGCGCATGACATGAAGCGCGAGTTCCGGGTGATCAGCGCCCTGCACCCGACGGACGTGCCGGTGCCGGCGCCGCTGCTGCTGTGCGAGGACGAGTCGGTTCTCGGGTCGCCGTTCTACGTCATGGAGTTCGTCGAGGGCGTTCCGTACCGTACGGCCGACGAGCTGGCCGCGCTCGGCCCCGCGCGCACCCGGGACGCCGTGCTCGGCCTCGTCGACACCCTCGTCGCCCTGCACGCCGTGGACCCTGAGCAGGTGGGCCTGGGCGACTTCGGCCGCCCCGACGGGTTCCTCGACCGGCAGCTGCGCCGCTGGGGCAAGCAGCTCGACGCCTCCCGCAACCGTGAACTCGCCGGCATCGACGAGCTGCACGCGGCGCTCGGGCGTGCGCTGCCGGCCTCCCCGGCGCCCACGGTCGTACACGGCGACTACCGGCTCGACAACGTCCTGATCGGCGCCGACGAGCGCGGCGGCGACCACATCAGGGCCATCCTCGACTGGGAGATGTCGACCCTCGGGGACCCGCTGACCGACCTCGGTCTGCTGGTGATGTACAGCTCCGAGCTGAGCCTGCCCGACTCCCCCGTCTCCACGACAGCGGGCGCCCCCGGGCATCCGTCGCCGCGCGAGATCGTCGAGCGATACGCCGCCGGGTCGGGCCGGGACACCTCCGCAATCGCCTGGTACACGGCCTTCGCCTGGTTCAAGCTCGCCGTGATCCTCGAAGGCATCCACTACCGCTACACGCTCGGGCAGACCGTCGGCGCCGGCTTCGACCGGATCGGCGATCTCGTGCCCGTCTTCATCGAGCACGGCCTCACGACCCTTCAGGAAGGCTGAGAAACCATGGACTTCGCTTACGACGCGCGCACCGAGGATCTCCGCGGCAGGCTCCTCGCCTTCATGGACGATTACGTCTACCCGGCCGAGACCGTCGCCCGCGAACAGCACGCGCGGCTCGCCTCGCCGTGGGAGACACCGGCCGTGGTGGGCGAGCTCAAGGCCGAGGCGCGCCGGCAGGGGCTGTGGAATCTCTTCTTCGTGGACCAGCACAGTCTGCCGGGCGCGGAGTACGGCGCCGGGCTGACCAACCTCCAGTACGCCCCGCTGGCCGAAATCACCGGACGTAGCCCGCACTTGGCGCCGACCGCGCTGAACTGCGCGGCGCCCGACACCGGCAACATGGAGCTGCTCGCGCAGTTCGCCTCCGACGAGCAGAAGAAGCAGTGGCTGGAGCCGCTCCTGGCGGGCGAGATCCGGTCGGCGTTCGCGATGACAGAGCCGGAGGTGGCCTCGTCGGACGCGACCAACATCGAGACTCGGATCGAGAAGGACGGTGACGAGTACGTCATCACCGGTCGAAAGTGGTACATCTCCGGCGCGATGAACCCCGGCTGCAAGGTCTTCATCGTGATGGGCAAGACCGACCCGGACGCCGCGGACGTACGCCGTCAGCAGTCGATGATCCTGGTTCCGCGGGACACCCCGGGGGTGGAGATCCGGCGCGCGATGCGGGTGTACGGGTACGAGGACCATCTCCACGGCGGTCACGCGGAGGTCGTCTTCGACGGGGCGCGGGTGCCAGCGTCGTCGATCGTCGGCGAGGAGGGCGGCGGCTTCGCCATCGCGCAGGCGCGGCTCGGTCCTGGGCGCATCCACCACTGCATGCGGCTGATCGGCATGGCGGAGCGGGCTATCGAGCTGATGTGCCGGCGGGCGGTGGAACGTACACCCTTCGGCAAGCCGCTGGCCCAGCAGGGCGTCGTGCACAACTGGATCGCGGACGCGCGGGTGAGCGTCGAGCAACTGCGGCTGCTGGTACTGAAGACGGCGTGGCTGATGGACACGGTGGGCAACCAGGGGGCGCACACGGAGATCCAGGCGATCAAGATCGCTACGCCGCGGGCGGTGGTGCAGATCCTCGACAACGCGGTGCAGCTGCACGGGGCGGGCGGGGTCAGCCAGGACTTCCCGCTGGCGGAGCTGTGGGCAGGGGCGCGAACGCTGAAGCTGGCGGACGGGCCGGACGAGGTGCATCAGCGGTCGCTGGCGCGGCGGGAGTTGCAGCGGTACACGTAGGTACGTCCTGGTGGGGCCGGGGTCCGGGGCGGAGCCCCGGCCGGCCGCGCCCCGCCCTCCCTACGGGCGGAGCGCTCGCAGCAGGAGGTCCGCCAGGTGGTCCGCCACCTGCCGCGGGCTCAGCGGCCCCCCCGGCCGGTACCACGTCGACAGGTGGTGGACGGACCCGAAGTGGTAGTCCACCACCAGGTCGGCCGGGGTGGCCGTGGAGAACACCCCCGACTCCTGCCCCTCCTCGATCAGCGCCCGGAACCGCTCGTGGTAGCGCCGCCGCTCCGCCCGTACCTGCTTGTCCTTCTCCGGGCTCAGGTGGTGCATGGACCGGAAGAAGATCGACGCGTCGTCGAGGTTGTCGATGGTCGTCACCACGACGTCCGCCGCCGCGTCCCGCAGCCGCCGCTCCACCGGCGCGTCCGCGTCCGCGAACGCGTCGAGCCGTTCCTGCTGGACGCGCAGCATGCGGGCGTACACCTCGTGCAGCAGGTCGTCCTTGGAGCCGAAGTAGTGGTAGAGCGCGCCCTTGGTGACGCCGGCCGCCTCGACGATCTCCTGCACCGAGGTGCGGTCGTAGCCGCGCTCGGCGAAGAGGCGGGTGGCGGCGGCCAGCAGTCGCTGGGGAACGGGGATGCCGCTCCCGTCCGTCGTCCTGGCCATGGCCGCCACCTGCCTCTCTTAGAAATGGTGCGTTACGGGCGGGAACGCAGTTCCCGCCTGAGGATCTTCCCACTCGCGGTCTTGGGAAGCTCCGTCAGGATCTCGACTGCGCGCGGGTACTTGTACGCGGCCAGCCGCTCCGCGCAGTACGCCGAGATCTCGCCGGGATCGGCGTCCGCTTCGGGGCGCAGGCTGACGTACGCCTTGACGCTCTCGCCGCGATAGGCGTCGGGGACGCCGACCACGGCTGCCTCGCGCACGGCGGGGTGGGTGTAGAGGACGTCCTCGACCTCGCGCGGCCAGACCTTGAAGCCGGACGCGTTGATCATGTCCTTCTTGCGGTCGACGACGTACAGCCAGCCGCTCTCGTCCATGAAGCCGATGTCGCCGGTGCGCAGTTCCCCGCCGGGGAAGGCCTCCGCGGTCGCCTCCGGGCGGCGCCAGTAGCCGGGGACGACCTGCGGGCCGCTGACGACGATCTCGCCGTGCTCACCGAACGGCACGTCGGCGCCCTTCTCGTCGACGATCCGCACGAGCGTGTCCGGGCCGGGCACGCCGACGGAGAGCGTCCCGGAGGCCGGGTCGACCGGGGCTTCCCGCTCGGGCGGCACGGACGCGCAGGGCGCGGTGCACTCGGTGAGCCCGTAACCGTTGCGGATGTATCGGCCGAAGCCCGCCCGGAACTTCTCCACCAGGGCAGGTGGCACCGGCGCCCCGCCCGAGGAGATCACCTGGAAGGAGGCGAAGTGGTCCGGGGTGACGCCGGGGGTGGCGGCCAGGGCCATGAAGGCGGTGGAGGGGCCGACGGTGTACGCGGGGCGGTGCTCGGTGAACGCGTCGAGGACGACGCCCGGGTGGAAGCGATACGCGAGGACGAGGGTGCCGGCGTTGGCCACGCAGGCACCCAGTTCGCAGACCATGCCGGTGATGTGGAAGAGGGGTGCGAGTGCGAAGTACGCGGAGCCCTCCGCTATGGGGTGGCTGGTGCGCTGGCGCTCGGCGTTGTACGTGATCCCGCCGTGCGTGTTCATGGCGCCCTTGGGTGTGCCGCTGGTCCCCGACGTGTAGCTGATCAACGCCACGTCGGAGCCCGCGAGTTCACGGCCCTCCGGAGCGGGCAGCCCCCTGCGTGCGACCGTCAGCAGATCCGCGGCGTCGGGCGCGGGCGCCGCGCGTTCGAAGTTCAGGACCCGGGTGTCGTTCCTGGTCTGGAGGTCGAGTTCGCAGGCGGTGAGGGCGATGCGTACCGGCGAATGGGCTACGGCGCCCCGCAGGTACGCCTCCCACGCCCGGTCCGAGCAGATCAGCGCGGTCGCCTCGGCGTCCCCGAGCGCGTGCCCCACCTCGGCCGACTTGTACATCGGATTGAGCGGTACGACGGTGGCGCCGGCCTTCCAGGCGCCGAGCAGCGCGAGGACGAAGTGCGGGCTGTTCTGGAGCATGATCGCGACGCGGTCGCCGCGCCGCAGGCCCTCGGCGGCGAGGTGCCCGGCGACGGAGTCCGACAGCTGGTCGGTCTCGCGGTAGGTGAGCCGGCCGTCGAAGTAGGCGAGCGCGGGATGGTCCGGCGCTCGGGTGACCGCGTCCCGGAAGGCGTGCAGCAGCGTGGGCGGCGGCGTCACGTGCGACCGCTGGGCCTCGCTGAGCAGGCCGAGCCAGGGCTTGGCCGCGTAGATCGACCCGGTCATCGGCCGGCCCCTTCCCACTTCTGCTGGAGGTGGTTCATGCCGGTCAGCCAGCGGTCGGGGCCGGCGGCCCGCGCCTGGTAGTAACCGGCGACCTCGGGGTGCGGCAGGATCAGGAAGCGGTCGGCGGCGATGCCTTCGAACAGTGCGTCGGCGACATCCTCCGGTTCGATGGCGGTGGGCGCGAGGACCAGCTCGCCCGCCGAACCCGCGGCGGTCAGCATGTCGGTGCGCACACCCTGCGGGCAGATCGCGTGGACCGTGATCCCGCGGTGGCGATAGGTGAGCGAGAGCCACTCGGCGAAGGCCAGGGCGCCGTGCTTGCTCACGCTGTACGGGGCCGCTCCGACCATCGTCAGCAGACCGGCCGCCGAGACGGTGGAGACGAACCGGCCGCTGCCGCGCTCCAGCCAGTCGGGCAGCAGCGCCTTCGCCGCCCTGACGTGCGCCATGACGTTGACGTCCCAGGCCGCGGCCCAGACGGCCTCGTCGGCGAACGCGTCGCCCGGCGAGGCGAGGCCCGCATTGGCGCAGTACACGTCGACGCGACCGCCGAGGGCGGCGCGGGCTTCGTCGACGATCGTGGACGCGTCGCCGGCGACGGGGGTGGCGCCGGTCTCGTCGGCGATCGCCTTGATCTTCGCCCCGTCGAGGTCGTTGACGACGACGCGGGCCCCCTCGGCCGCGAATCTGCGGGCGAGCGCGGCCCCGATGCCGCCGCCCGCCCCGGTGACGACTACTCCCGCGCCCTGGAACTGACTCATCTGTGCGGCCCGCCTCTCCTGCCGCTTCGGCGCGACAACCACAGCAGACTAACCAGTCGGTATGAAGTGACGGAAGGGGCGCACTCCGCAGAAACGAGCGTGTCCGGCGCGTTCCCCACAACCACCGATCACGCTAGCGTGCGTGCCCATGACAGACGGTGCCGATCACGGAGGTAGTGGAATGAGCCTGTCCAGACGAGGACTGCTGGCCGCGACGGGTGCGGCGGGAGCCGCCGGAGCGCTCGGAGCGAGCGCCACGCCCGCGGCGGCACGCTCGGGGCGCATCCGGGTGCGTACCGGCTTCGACCGGCTGGCCTCCGACGGGTACGCGCCCCTCGCGGGGCAGAAGGTCGGCGTCGTCACCAACCCGACCGGAATCACCTCGTCCGCCCGCCACATCGTCGACGTCATGCACGCGGACGACCGGGTGAACCTCGTCGCCGTCTTCGGGCCCGAGCACGGCTTCCGGGGCACGGCGCAGGCGGGCGGCTCGGAGGGGCGCTACGACGACCCGGCGACCGGCCTGCCGGTCTACGACACGTACCTCAAGAGCGGACAGCCCCTCGCCGACATCTTCACCGCGTCGGGCGTGGACGTGATCGTCTTCGACATCCAGGACGCGGGCGCACGCTTCTACACGTACATCTGGACGCTGTTCGACTGCATGGTGGCGGCCGTGCTCGCGGGCAAGCGCTTCGTGGTGCTCGACCGGCCGAACCCGGTCACGGGGCGGGCGGCGCTGGGGCCGGTGCTGGACAAGGCGTTCGCGACCTTCGTGGGGCGCGAGCCGATCGCGCAGGCGCACGGGATGACGGTCTGCGAGCTGGCGCGGCTCTACAACGCCGAGTTCCTCACGCGGCCCGTGGAGCTGGAGACGGTCAGGATGACGGGCTGGCGGCGCGATGACCTCTTCGACGAGACGGGCCTGCCGTGGGTGCCGCCGAGCCCCAACATGCCGACGCCCGAAACCGCGCTCGTGTACTCCGGCACCTGCCTGTTCGAGGGGACGAACCTGTCGGAGGGGCGGGGCACGACCCGGCCGTTCGAACTCCTCGGGGCGGCGGGCATCGACCGCCGGTGGGCCGAGGCGGCGAACGAAGCCGGGCTCGCCGGCGTGCGTTTCCGCGAGGCCTATTTCGCGCCGACGTTCTCGAAGTTCCAGGGCAAGACGGTGGGCGGCGTACAGCTGCACGTGTACGACCCGAAGGCGTACGACCCGGTGCGCACCGGCATCGCGCTGCTGGTGACCGCGAAGCGGAGCTGGAGCGGCTTCGCCTGGCGCCCCGACAACTGGATCGACAAGCTGACCGGCAACACCCGGGTCCGCACGATGATCGACGCGGGCGCGGGCACGGACGAGGTGGTAGGCGCCTGGCGGTCCGACCTGGAGGCGTTCCGGTCGGTGCGGCGGGAGTACCTGCTGTACCGGTGACGGAGGCGGGCCCCAGGGGCGAATTCCACGCTGATGGGGCCCATTCGATTTTCGATGGAGCCGAACGGGGCATGCGTACGTCCACTCTTTGACGCCGATGTACCAGCGACGGAGGTGGCAGTGCGATGGCCGGTTTCCGGAGTCTTGCGAGACAAGTGCGCGACCCGCAGTGCGATCTGGCCCTGCGGCGGTATTCGCTGCGCAAATGCCTGGAGAGGTTCGCCCCTTACGGGCATCGGGCGACCTGGGCCCACCTGTGCTCACGGCACAGGATCGAACCCGAGGACAGGGCCCCCGATCCGGCGCGGCTGGTGGCCGCGCTCGACGAGTTGGAGGAGGCACGGGCCGTCTGGCTCGCCTACGAGGGGGAGTTCGCGGAGCGCCGCAAGCGCGAGAAGCACGAGGGGGTGCGGCGCCCCGGCTCCTTCGACGACTGGCACCGGCGCACCTGGGGCGGGTTCGGGGTCGCCTGGTGCGACGATCCGGCCAAACATCCGTGGGCGACGCTCGGGGACGTACTGCGCCGGCTGATCTCCGCCCTGGAGTCCGAGGCCGGCGCCAACTGCCCGGTCTGCACGGCGAGCGGGATCGTCTGGAGGCGGGATCTGGACCACGAGCCGTGGTCAGGTCCGGCCTGTACGGGCTGCGGCATCCTGGTGCCGCAGCCCGTACTGACCCAGGAGGCGCTGGCGGAGTCCAAAAGGGTGCGACTGAGCAAGGAGTTGGCATCCGTGGCGTGATGCGTCCGGCGTGACTCAGACCGACCGGCAGTCGGTCTCAGGCGTCGCTCGGCTGCTTGCTGTCGTTCCGCCCGTTGCGCCGCTCCGGCAGCAGCAGGGAGCCGGCCAGTCGCTCGCCGAACGCGTCGTCCGGGTTGGACAGCACGCACGTCTCCAGCGACAGGCAACCGCAGCCGATGCAGTCGGTGAGGTGGTCGCGGAGCCGGCCGAGCTGCTTGATCCGCTCGTCGAGTTCGGCGCGCCAGTTTTCGGAGAGCCGCGCCCAGTCCTCGTGGTTGGGGGTGCGCTCCTCGGGCAGCTGGGCCAGCGCGTCCCTGATCGTGGCGAGCGGGATCCCGACACGCTGCGCCGCGCGCACGAAGGCGACGCGCCGCAGCGTGTCACGGCCGTAACGGCGCTGATTGCCCGGAGTCCGGCGGCTGGCGATCAGGCCCTTGGACTCGTAGAAGTGCAGGGCGGAGACGGCGACGCCGCTGCGCGCGGACAACTGGCCGACCGTGAGCTCGTGGATCTTCTCTGGAATCTGCGGCACTCCTCAAACCCTACTGGCCCCGTCGTTGACAGAACAGCGGCAGCCCAACCATGCTGAGCAAGCGCTTAGACAGGGCGCTGCGGGTTAGACAGACCGGCAATTGCCGGTCTGTCTAAGAGTTCTCAGCCTTACGACCGTTTGAGAGGCAGGGCCAGGGACATGGCAGAGCCGAGGATCTTCGCGTCCCCCGAGGAGCTGCGCGCCGGAGTCGGCGAGCAGCTCGGGTACAGCGAGTGGCTGGATGTCGACCAGAAGCGGATCGATCTCTTCGCCGATGCGACCGGCGACCACCAGTGGATCCACGTGGACGCGGAGAAGGCGGCCACGGGACCGTTCGGGAAGACGATCGCGCACGGTTATCTGACGCTGTCGCTGCTGCCGGCGCTGGTGCCGCAGATCCTGCGGGTCGAGGGCATGAAGATGGGCATCAACTACGGCACCAACAAGGTGCGCTTCCCCTCCCCCGTCCCCGTCGGCTCCCGGCTGCGCGCGACGGCGGTGCTCAAGGAGGTCACGGAGGCGGGCGGCGGCGTACAGGTGACGGCGCTCGTCACGGTGGAGCGCGAGGACAGTGAGAAGCCGGCGTGCGTGGCGGAGTCGGTGTCGCGCTACTACTTCTGAGCGGCGGCGGGGCCGGGGCCGGACCCGCCCGGCCCCGGCCCCGCTACTTCGGGGCGGCGACCATCCGCAGGACGAGGTCGGCGTAGAGCGCGCCGACCTCGTCGGGCGTCCTGCGGCCCTGCGCGTTGAACCAGCGCGCCACGTCGATGCACAGCGACAGCACCGCGAGGGTGGTCCCGGGAACGTCCGGTACGTCGAACTCCCCCGTGCGCACACCGTCACCCAGGATGCGGCGCACGGCGGCGTCGGTGCGGCGTCTGAGCCCGACGATCTCGGCGCGGTGCTCGTCGCCGAGCGCGTCGAGTTCGTACTGGACGACGCGCGCGGTGGTGTGCCGTTCCGCGTGCCAGCGGACGAACGAGCGCACCGCGCCGTCCAGCCGTTCGGCCGGCGAGCCCGGGCCGTCGGCCGCGGCCTCCAGGATCTCCAGCGCCTTGTCGTGCCCGATGCGGCTGATGCGGTGGAGCAGTTCTTCCTTGGTCTTGTAGTGGATGTAGAGCGCCGCGGGGCTCATGCCGGCGCGGCTCGCGATGTCGCGTGTCGTGGTCGCGTGGTAGCCGCGCTCGGCGAACGCCTCGACGGCGGCTACCAGCAGTTTCCTGGCCGCCTCCGGGGCCACCTCGGCCCACGGCTGCTCGGCCCCGCCGGCCGTCTCCTCCGCCGCATCCATGGCTCGCCCCTTCCGTCGGACAGGAACGCACACCATACCCCGAAGGTGAGCAAGCGCTTAGAGAGTGCTCGTGGATTGGTCAGCGCCGCATTGCTGAGACCTTCATTGCTGAGACCTTCATTGCTCAGAGCTTCTGGAAGGGATCGTGCTCGGCGAGGAGTTTCTCCAGCCGGGCCTGGTCGACGCGGCTCACGATCTGCCCCGCCTCCTGCCGGTCCCGGATCACCTTGGCCAGCGTGAAGGCGGAGGTGACGAGGTAGAGCACGCCGATGCCGAGGAAGGCGCGCACCCAGGCGTCGGCCTCCAGGTTGATGATGCCGAGGGCGACGGCGCCCAGGGCGATCGAGAAGGCGATGACGGCCTGTCCGTAGTACGCCGCCGTGTTCTGCTGCTTGACCGCTGTGTCGCTCATGTCTGACAGCATCCGCCGGTGCGGCGCGGCCGACATCCGCTCAGGTACTCACTCGGCGTACTCAGCCGTCCACCGGTTCAAAAAGCCGAAACCCCGGTCAGGGCGCGGCCGATGACGAGTTTCTGGATTTGGCTGGTGCCCTCGTACAGCGTCATCACGCGGGCGTCGCGCAGCAGCTTCCCGGCCGGGTACTCGTCGATGTAGCCGTAACCGCCGAAGACCTGGAGGGCGTTGTTCGCGGCGCGTACGGCGGCCTCGGAGGCGAAGAGCTTCGCCGTGGACGCCTCGGTCACGAACGGCTCGCCGCGGTCGATCAGGTCGGCGACCCGCCAGGTGAGCAGGCGAGCGGCGTCGACATCCACGGCGATGTCGGTGAGCAGTTCCTGGACGAGCTGGTGGTGGGCGATGGTCTTGCCGAACTGCTCCCGCTCGGTGGCGTACGTGAGCGCCGCGTCCAGGGCCGCCTGGCCGATGCCGACGCAGCCCGCCGCGACCGACATCCGGCCCTTGGCGAGCGCCGACATGGCGACCGTGAAGCCCTTGCCCTCGGGCGCCATCATGGCGGAGGCGGGGACGCGTACGTCCTCCAGGACCAGCTCGGCGGTGGCCTGGCCGCGCAGCCCGAGCTTGCCGTGGATCTCGCGGCGGGTGAGGCCGGGCGTGTCGGTGGGCACGAGGAAAGCGGAGATGCCCCGGTGGCCGGGGGCGTCGGTGGAGCGGGCGAAGAGGAGCACCACGTCGGCCCAGGTGCCGTTGGTGATGAACATCTTGGAGCCGTTGATGACGTAGTCGTCGCCCTCGCGCACCGCGCGGGTGGTGAGGTTGCCGGCGTCGGAGCCGGTGCCGGGCTCGGTGAGGCCGAAGCAGCCGACCAGGTCGCCGGAGGTGAGGCCGGGCAGCCACCGTCGCTTCTGCTCCTCGCTCCCCCAGTGCGCGACGGTCTTGGCCACCAGACCGAGCGATACGGACACGATGCCGCGCACCGACGAGTCACCGCGCCCGAGTTCTTCGGTGACCAGGCAGTAGGCGAGGTGGTCGCCGCCGGAGCCGCCGTACTCCTCGGGGATCGTCAGCCCAAGAAAGCCGAGTGCCCCGAGCTTCTTGACGACGGCCCGGTCGACGCTCTCGGCGCGGTCCCACTCGATGACGTGCGGGGTGATCTCGCGGTCGGTGAAGTCCTTGGCGAGCTGCCGCACGGCGGTCTGCTCCTCGCTGAGCTCCAGATTCATCCCGGCACCCCACTTTTAATTAGCACTGCTAGTTTCTGGCTTGCAGCCCTACTATGTGCCGCATGGCCCGACCACGCAAGCCCCTCCTCAGCCGCGACCGCATCGTCAGCGCGGCGAGTGCGCTCGTGGACGCCGAAGGGCTGGACGCGGTCTCGACCCGCCGGCTCGCCGCCGAGCTGGGGGTGAGCGGGCCGTCCCTCTACAACCACTTCCGAAACAAGGACGAGATCCTCGACGCGGTCGCGGACGCGGTCCAGGCCCGGATCGACCTGTCGATGTTCGACGCCGACGACGGCCGCGACTGGCGCACGGCGCTGCATGACTGGGCGGTCTCCTACCGCGCGGAACTCACCGGGCACCCCCATGTCATTCCGCTGCTGGCCCAGGGGCCGGGGCGGCGGCCGGCGGGCCTGCGGGTCGCCGACGCGGTGTTCGGCGCGATGGTGGGGGCGGGCTGGCCGCCGGCCCAGGCGACGTACATCGGGGCGCTGATGCGGTATTTCATCACCGGCTCGGCGCTCGGCTCGTTCGCGAGCGGCTTCGTCGACGACGAGGCGGCGTACGACCCGGCGGACTATCCGCACCTCGGCCAGGCCCATCTGCTCGCCGAGCGGCGGCAGAAGGTAGACGAGGGGGCCTTCGAGACGGGGCTGCGGGCGCTCATCGACGGGCTGGAGGTCCAGTACGCGCAGTACACGAAGGAGGCCACCTGACGACACCCGGCGGCGCCCGGTAACGGGGTGGGCGGTGACCCGGTGACCTGCTGACCAGCGGCCGCCCTTACGTGTCGAATGATGACAAAGCCTCCCCTATCGCTATGTTTCTTCCGGACGGGCAAGGGTGACGGCGACTCAGCACCCGGTGACTCACCCCCCGGTGACTCAACACTTGGACCTCACCGCCCCGCACAACACCGGATGAGAGACGCGATGAGCCCTCGTGCGCCGAAGCGCCGACGACTGGTTGTCCTGCTGGCGCTCCTCGCCGCCCTGGAGTTGGCCCCGCCGTCGGCGGGGACCGCAGCGCACGAACGGGCGGCGCGGTGCGAGGCATCCGTGCCGTACCGCTCGGACTCGTCCGGCTACCGCACCTTCCGCATCCCGGCCGCACTCCGGGCCCCCGGCGGTGCGCTGCTCGCCTTCGCCGAAGGCCGCCGGCACTCGGCCGCCGATCACGGTGACATCGACCTTGTCCTGCGGCGTTCCCTGGACGGCGGATGCACCTGGCAACCGCTTCAGACGGTCGCCGACGCCGGGAAGGACACGGTGGGCAATCCCGTGCCCGTGGTCGATCCCCGCAGCGGGGACGTCGTGCTGCTGTCCTGCCGGACCATCGGCGGGGCGACCAAGCGGCAGGTGACGACCGGGAAAGTCGCCGCATCGGTGCGCCGCGTGTACGTCCAGCGGAGCACTGACGACGGCAGGACGTGGTCACGGCAGCGGGACATCACCGGATCAGTCAAGCCCACGCACTGGCGTTGGTACGCGGTGGGCCCCGGCCACGCGGTTGCTCTCGAACACGGGCCGCACCGGGGCCGGTTGCTGATCCCCGCAAACCACAGTTCCGGTTCGACCTGGCGTAGCGGAGGGCATTCCCTCTACAGCGACGACGGCGGGCACACCTGGCGGGTCGGATACGTGAGTGGTTCGGTCGATGGCCCGCTCGCGCTGAACGAGAGCACGCTGGCCGAACTCCCGGACGGCACGGTCTACATCAACGCCCGCGATCACGACCCGACGGCCGAGGGCACCCGGGCGGACGCCTACAGCGCCGACGGCGGACTGACGCTGTCCGTCCCGTTCGGGCCACAGCCCCAGCTGGCGGGTCCGATGGTCCAGGGCAGTGTGCTGCTGCTGTCCGCCGCGGCGCACGCGGGCCGATTGCTCTACTCCGGCCCGTCGGCCCCCGATCGGCGACGGCGGATGCAGGTGCGGGCCAGCGACGACGGAGGGCGGTCTTGGCGCCCGGTGTGGACGGTGTCGAAGGACCCGGCCGGCTATTCGGACCTGATCCGCACCGGCCTGCTCACCACGGGCCTCCTCTACGAGACGGGGCCACGCGGTTCCCACGACACCATCCGCTTCGCCCGCGTCCCCCGGGCCCTCACGATCCCTTGAGAAGCACCGGCACCAGGCGGGAGTACCACGCGCGCCCGTGCGAAGATCCCCTCGCCGTACGTGCTGGTTCCGACCGTGGAAGGTGACGATGTACGCGATATCCCTGGGTGACGACGGCGCGGAGCTGCGCCCGCTCGAACCGTGGCGGGCCGAGGAGTTCCTCGCCCACATCGATCGCGGCCGGGAGTTCATCGGGCAGCACAACGGGCTGCCCGACGTCGTCACCGACCTGGACACGAGCCGGGCGTTCCTCCAGGCGTACGCGGACAAGGCCGCGGCCGACGCCGGGCGGATCCACGGCATCTGGACGGACGGCAGGCTGGTCGGCGCGGTCATTTTCCGCATGATGGATGCCCGGCGTGGCACCGCCGAGGCGGGCTGCTGGCTGGAACCGTCGGCGGTGGGCAGGGGGCTGGTGACCCGGGCCGTGCGCGTGATCATCGACTGGGCCGTCGAGGAGCGGGGCATCCACCGCGTGGACTGGTGGGTCTCGTCCACGAATGAGCCCAGCATCGCCGTGGCCCGGCGGCTGGGGATGACGAGAGAGGGCGTACTGCGGGAGAGCTACCTGTACCGGGGGATGCGGCACGACGAGGAGGTCTGGTCGGTGCTCGCGCCCGAGTGGCGGGCGGGCAGGCAGGCACCCTGAGCTACCACTCCCCCCGCCCCCCACGGGGCGCCTGCCACACTTCGGCGGCTTCCGAATAGTCGATGAGGCACTCTGGACGCATGTCTGTCATCGACTCCGACTCCGACGCCGCCACCCCGGGCGCCCGGCTCGCCGCCTTCGCGGCGCTGCTCGCCGACGAGACCCGCGCCGTCTTCTGCCTGTCCCTGCTCGACGGGCGGGCCTGGACGTCGGGCGAGCTCGGGCGGCAGGCGGGCGTTGCCGCGTCCACGGCCAGTGAGCACCTGGGGAAGCTCGTCGCGGCCGGGCTGCTCACCGAGGAACGCCAGGGCAGGCATCGGTACGTACGACTGGCCGACGCCTCCACCGCGCAGCTCGTCGAGGCGCTCGCCGCCCATGCGATCCCTGGCCGCGACAATCCGCACACCCTTCGCGCGTCGAGCGCGAGCAGCGCCATGGCCCGTGGACGCACCTGTTACGACCACCTCGCCGGACGCCTGGGCATCGCCCTCACGGAGGCGATGGACCGGCGCGGGCTGCTGATCATGGACACGGGATTCGCCCTCACCGACGCAGGCGTCACCTGGTTCGGGGAGCTGAACATCCCCCTGGAGAGCAAGGGCCGCCGGCCGCTGGTGAGTTCCTGCCTGGATTGGACGGAGCGCAAGCGCCACCTGGCGGGCGTCGCCGGAGCGGCCCTGTGCCGCCACGCGCTGGAGGCCGGGTGGTGCGTACGGATCGGGACCGAGCGCGCGGTGAAGGTGACACCGGCCGGTGAGCGTGCGTTCGGCGAGCTGCTCGACATCGGGGCAGACACATTTCGGTAGCAGCCGAAATGTCGAGCCCCTAGTATCGAGGCATGCCTACTTCATCCCCTCCCGCGTCCCCTCCCGCGTCCCCTCCCGCGTCCCCTGCCGCCTCCGCCGGCACCTCCCCCTCGGCCTCCGGTCGCACGGAGCCCCTGGCGCTGGTCGCCGCCGGAATCACCGTCGTGCTGTGGGCCTCGGCCTTCGTGTCGATCCGGAGCGCGGGTGAGGCGTACTCGCCGGGGGCGCTCGCCCTGGGGAGGCTCGCCACCGGGTCGCTGGTGCTCGTCGCGATCCTGCTGATACGTCGTGAGGGCCTGCCGCCGCGAGCCGCGTGGCCGGGCATCGCGGTGTCGGGGCTCCTCTGGTTCGGCGGCTACGCGGTGCTCCTCAACTGGGGCGAGCAGCTGGTCGACGCGGGCACGGCGTCCCTGGTCGTCAACGTCGCGCCCATCCTGATGGCCCTGCTCGCGGGCAAACTGCTCGGTGAGGGCCTGCCGCCTCGGCTGCTCGCCGGGATGGCGGTGTCCTTCGCGGGCGCGGCGGTCGTCGGCCTGTCGATGTCGGGCGGCGGCAGCACGTCCGCGCTCGGCGTGGTGCTGTGCCTGGTGGCGGCGGTGACCTACGCGAGTGGTGTCGTCGCACAGAAACCGACGCTGGCGCACGCGAGCCCGCTGCAAGTGACCACGTACGGCTGCCTGGTGGGCATGGTCGGCTGCCTGCCGTTCGCGTGGCAGCTGGCCGAGGACGCGGCCCGGGCACCGCTCTCGGCAACGCTCAACATGATCTACCTCGGCGTCTTCCCGACCGCGCTTGCCTTCACCACCTGGGCGTACGCCCTCGCCAGGACGACAGCGGGCCGGATGGGCTCGACGACGTACGCGGTCCCGGCGCTGGTGGTGCTGATGTCCTGGCTGCTGCTGGACGAGGTGCCGGGCTGGCTCACGCTGCTGGGCGGCGTGATCTGCCTGGCCGGCGTGGCGGTGTCCCGCTCCCGGGCCCGTACCGCGTCCGCCCGGGTGGTGGCCACCCGAGCGGACGCGGAGGAACAGCCGGCCGAGGCGGACCTCAGTCCCGGGCGGCCGCCGCGCGCTTCGCGAGAATCCTGATCGAGAGCAGGGCGATCACGGCCAGGACGATGATGTACGCCGAGACCGCCATCGAGGTCCCCGTCGCCTCCAGCAGCAGCACCATCATGAACGGGGCGAGGCCGCCGCCGAAGACCGCGGCGATCTGGTAGCCGAGTGACGCGCCGGTGTAGCGCATCTCCGCCGTGAACAGCTCCGCGAACAGCGCCGCCTGCGGGCCGTACATGATGCTGAGGAAGCAGCTGGTGACGAAGGTGCCGACGGCCAGCCACAGCAGCGACTTCGTGTCGATGAGCAGGAACATCGGTATGGCCCAGACGAGCAGGCCGACCGCGCCCGCCGCATAGATCTTCAGCCGGCCGATGCGGTCGGACAGGGCCGCCGCCGCCGGGATCAGGGCGAGCTGGGTGAGGCTGACGCAGAGGGAGACCGTGAGGACGGCGCTGCGCTTCATGTCGAGTTCGCGGGTCGCGTAGTCCAGGACCCCGGTGATGATGATGTAGAAGGTGGCCGTGTTGACCGCGAAGGATCCGCCGGCCAGGAAGACCGTGCCGAGGTGCTTGGTGAGGATGGTGCGCAGCGGGGAACGGGCCTCACCCTTCTCCTGCTCGGACAGCGCGCGTTCGGCCTCACGGAACGCCGGGGTCTCCTCGACCTTGGTGTGGATGTACCAGGCGAGTACGAGCACCAGGACGCCGACGAAGAACGGCACCCGCCAGCCCCAGGACGCGAAGGTGCTCTCGCTGGTCGTGGCGCCCGCGATGAGGAAGACGGTGTTCGCGGTGACCACGCCGATCGGCACACCGAGCTGGACCAGGCTGCCGTACAGGCCCCGCTTGCCCTCCGGGGCGTACTCGGTCGCCATCAGCATCGCGCCGCCCCACTGGGCGCCGACCGCGATGCCCTGGAGGACGCGGAGGAGGACGAGCAGGATCGGTGCGGCGATGCCGATGGTCTCGTACGTCGGCAACAGGCCGATGCCGGTGGTGGCGAGGCCCATCAGGGTCAGCGCCAGCACCAGCATGGGCTTGCGGCCCCGCTTGTCGCCGAGCTGGCCGGCGATGATGCCGCCGATGGGGCGGGCGAGGAAGCCGACGGCGAAGGTCGCGAAGGCGGCGAGGACGCCGGCCGAGGAGCTGCCGGACGGGAAGTACAGGTCACCGAGCACGAGGGCCGCGGCGATGCCGAAGACGAAGTAGTCGTACCACTCGACGGCGGAGGCGAGGGCGGCGGCCGTGGCCACCTTGCGCCGGTTGCGGTCCGCGGGCGCGGCCGGCGCGGTCGGCGTGAGCGGGGAAGATGCCGTGTCCATGCGGTGCACACTCCGGTGGGTGCGGGGACGGAAGGTGGGGGTGGCGGCGGCTGAATTCCGGGGGTCAACACCGGTTGCCGGGAACGTACCGACCGGGTGGTACGGCGGTCAACGGGTCGGGCAACAGCATTTTTCGCCGTCCTGTGGCCCGTAGCGGGAACGCCGCCCCGGACAGCCCGAGCCGCCCCGGCCGCGCACGGCGACCGGGGTGGGGGCAGGGGGCCGAAAGTGGCCGGGTGAGGCCTGGCCTAGAAGATGACCAGGGCTCTGCCGCCCTTGCCCGCGAGCATGTTGTCGAACGCGGCCGGGATCCCGTCGAGGCCGATCCGGTCGGTCACCATCGAGGCCAGGTCGAGGCGGCCGGCGCGGATGTGCTCGGCCAGTACGGGCAGGTCGCGCGCAGGGTCGGAGTTTCCGTACACGCAGCCGGCGAGCGTACGGCCGAAGTGGAAGATCTCCAGCGCGTTGAAGGTGACCTGCTGGTCCTTGCCTCCGATGCCGACGACCGTGGTGCGTCCGCCCCGCCGGGTGGATTCCCACGCCGTACGGATGGTGACGGCCCGGCCCACGCACTCGACGGCCACGTCCGTCCCCTGGCCGCCCGTGAGCTTGCGGATCTCCTTGGCCGTGGTCTCGGAGGCGATGACGAAGTCGGTGGCTCCGGCGGCCCGCGCCAGCTCCTCCTTCGCCGGCGAGACATCGACGGCGATGATCTGCCCCGCCCCCGCGATACGGGCCGACTGGAGGACGGCCAGGCCGACACCACCCACCCCGAACACCGCGACGGACTCCCCCGTACGGACCCGCGCCGAGTGGTGCACGGCGCCGTAGCCCGTGAGGACCGCGCAGCCGAGCAGCGCCGCGTCGGTCAGCGGGATGCCGTCAGGGGCCGGCAGTACGCAGTTGGCGGCGACGACCGTCTCCTCTGCGAACGCCGCCACGTTCAGCCCCGGATGCAGGTCGGTGCCGTCGGCGGTACGGGCATGGACGTTGCCCACGCCGGACAGCGCCCGGGCGCACAGCCACACCTCGCCGATGCCGCAGTGGTGACAACTCCCGCAGGAGGGAGCCCAGTTGAGCACCACACCGTCACCGGCCGCGACGTGCGTGACACCCTCGCCCACGGAGACGACGGTCCCGGCGCCCTCGTGGCCGAGGACGGCGGGCACCGGGACCCGCATGGTGCCGTTGGTGAGGGAGAGATCGGAGTGACAGACCCCGGCGGCGGCGAGGCGGACCCTCACCTGGCCGGGGCCCGGCTCCGGAAGATCGATGTCGGTGATCTCCAGCGGAGCACCGACGGCGGACAGAACTGCGGCGCGGACCATGACGGCTGCCTCCCGGCTCAGAACTGGAGGGACTTGGTCTGGAGGTACTCGGACAAGCCGTGCGACCCCAGTTCGCGGCCGACGCCGGACTGCTTGTAGCCGCCGAAGGGGGCGAGCGGGTTGAAGCGGCCGCCGTTGATGTCGACCTGCCCGGTGTCCATGCGCCGGGCGAAGGCCACGGCCTCCGACTCGTCCCCGGCCCAGACCGCGCCCGCGAGGCCGTAGACGGTGCCGTTGGCGATGCGCAGCGCGTCGGCCTCGTCCTCGTACTTCAGGATGGCGACGACGGGTCCGAAGATCTCCTCCTGCGCGATGGTCATGTCCGGCGTCACATCGGCGAAGACGGTCGGGGCGACGTAGTAGCCCGCGTCGAGCGGCGCCTCGGCGCCGCCCGCGACGATCCGTGCGCCCTCTTCGACGCCCTTCTCGATGTAGCCGCGCACGCGCGCCTGCTGCTTCGCGTTGACCAGCGGCCCGACCCTGTCCCCGACGGTGTACTTCGCCACGGCGGCAGCCGCAACGGCCACGGCCTCGTCGTACTGGTCCTGGTGAACCAGCATCCGGGTCCAGGCGCTGCACGTCTGCCCGGAGTTGCCCATGACGTTCGCGATGCCGACGCTGACCGCCTTGGCCAGGTCTGCGCTCGGCAGGATGACGTTCGCGGACTTGCCGCCCAGCTCCAGGGCGACCCGCTTGACGGCGGCGCCGGCCGTGGCGCCGATCTGCTTGCCGACAGCCGTGGAACCGGTGAAGGACACCAGGTCCACGCCCTCGTGCTCGGCGAGCGCCTGGCCCGCGACCGGCCCGAGCCCGGTGACCAGGTTGAACACACCCGCCGGGATGCCCGCCTCATCCACGGCCTCGGCGAACAGCTGAGCGGTGAGCGGGGTGTCCTCGGCCGGCTTGAGTACGACCGTGCAGCCGGCGGCGAGGGCGGGGGCCACCTTGGCGACGATCTGGTGCAGTGGGTAGTTCCACGGCGTGATCGCGCCGACCACGCCGACCGGCTCCATGAACACGGTCGAGTTCCCGGTCTTCTCCTCGAAGGAGTACGACGCGGCCAGCTCGGCGTACGACCCGGCGACCATGATCGGCACGCCCGCGTGCACCATCTGCGAGAAGCCGAGCGGCGCGCCCAGCTCGGCCGTGATGGTCGCGGCGATCTCGTCCTTGCGTGCCACCAGGACGTCGCGCAGGGCGGCGATCTTAGCGGCGCGCTCGGCGGGCGGGGTCGCGGCCCAGCCGGGGAAGGCGTCGCGCGCGGCCCCTACCGCCGTGTCGACGTCCTCGGCGGTGCCCGCGGGGACCTGCCCGATGACCTGCTCATCGGCCGGGTTCACGACCGTGATCGAGTCCTGACCTGCGGCGGGCAGCCACTGCCCGCCGATGTACATCGCGTCATGTGCCTTCATCGCGTTCCTCCAGGGCAGGCGTCATCATCGTCCGCACCCCAAACTAGCGCTGTTAGTTTTTTGGCGCCAGGGGTCGCTGGGCGAGGAAGTCCGTCCAGGCGCGGGAGGGGAGGGCGAGGGTCGGACCGTCCTTGACCTTGGAATCGCGGACGTGGACCGTGTCGGGGCAGGTGGCGATCTCAACGCAGTTGTCGCCCGCGGTTCAAAGACGGTGTGGGCGACGCTCTCGGTCACCCGCCCGCACGGCCCCACCGACGCGAGGGGGCGGGACGCGCAGGGGGTGGTGTTCGGGACGTAGAGCGTGATTTGTGGCGCTGAACGCCGGCCACGCGACGCAACCCCGCTACGCGCCTAAATCATGCAGTCCCGAACGCCGCCCCCGGAGCGGCCCGCCCCCGCCCCCACGGCGTACCCACCCGGTCACACCGTGCGGGCCACGTCCGTGAGGTGGGCGAAGACCACGACGTTGGACTCGTAGCCCTTCTTGCGGTCGAACGCCCCGCCACAGGTGAGGAGCCGTAGCTCCGGGCGGCCGGTCGGCCCGTACACCTCGTCGTCGGGGAACTTCGACTTCTCGTACGTCCGCACCGCGTCGACCGTGAACACGGCGATCCGGCCGTCCTTGCGGGTGACGCGGACGGTGTTCCCCGGTCTGAGCAGCTTGAGATTGAGGAACACCGCAGGGCCGGTCCGCGTATCCCGGTGACCGACGGCCACCGCCGTCCCCATCTCGCCCGGAGTGGGGCCGCCCTTGTACCAGCCGACCAGACGCGGATTGTCGACCGGCGGGGTGACGAGCCGGCCCGCCCGGTCCAGGCCCAGTCCGACGACCGGTGCCGTGACCCCGAAGGCCGGGACGGCCAGACGTATCGCGCGGGAAGCCGTCAGCGGCTTAGGCGGCGGCTTCGGCGAAGGCGGCGGCTTCGGCGAAGGCGTCGGCTTCGGCGAAGGCGTCGGCTTCGGCGAAGGCGTCGGCTTCGGCGAAGGCGTCGGCTTCGGCGAAGGCGTCGGCTTCGGCGAAGGCGTCGGCTTCGCCGCAGCGGGCTTGGGCGGCGGCTCGGCCACCGCCGGCGCCGGCGCCGCCGCCTTGCCGTCCGCCGCCCCCGCCCCGGCGACCGCCGCCGGGGTGGTGGGCGGTGCGTCCTCCGCCCACCACAGACCCCCGGCGACCAGCAACCACGTCAGCACCACCGTCCGCACGAGCCGGAAGAGCCGGCGGCGCCTCCGCCTGGCAGCCGACCGGGGGGAGCGATGGGATGCGGGGGATCGTGGAGGCCGGGGGCCCGGACGCCCCCTAGGACGCGCCATCGGTGCGGCGACGGGACCGGCGTACGACGATCAGCCCGGCCGCCCCCGCCAGCCCCGCGGCGAGCGCCGCACCGACGCCGAACGACGAAGTACCGGCGCCCGCGTCGGCGTCGACATCGGCCGCGCCGCCGCCGCCCGCCCCGACCGGCCCGTTGGGCCGGCTGCCGTTGGTGCCCTCCGGGCAGTCGACCTTGAACACCTTCGACTTGGGCGCGCCCGTCGCACCCGGGAAGGTGACGGCGAGCTTGTACGTGCCGTCCGTCAGGTTGAGCGGAGTGCTCTGGCCCGTACCGGTGGCCAGGGTGATCGTGCCGTTGAGGTTCGGCGTGATCGCCTTGGCGGGCTGCGGAACGATGGTGTAGGTGACGGCCGGGAGGGTGTCGAAGTTGAACGCGGCGAGGTAGAAGGCGCAAACCTTCGGCTCGTTGTGCTGGTCGTTGAAGGGCGTACCGACGGAGTGGATCTTCACATCGCCGTTGTCGCCGGGGGCGGCGACGGCTGTGGGCGTTCCGGCCAGGCACGCACCGGTGAGGGTGAGGCCGGCGACGGCGGTGCGCAGAAGTGGTCGGACAGTCATGCGGGGTTCCTCCGAACCATGAAGGTGAAGAACGGATAAGCCGTTAATCTGACTATCTGTTACTCCATGGAAGCGGAGGGGGGACGCAACGCCGCTGACGCCCCGAATGTCCCCCGTCCAGCCCATGGGCACCCGTGGCCCCCATGGCCTCCTCAGATGACGCCGAACAGGATCCCCGCCCCCAGAACCACCAGCGACGTGAGCGCGGCCCACTTGACCGTGAACTTGGTGTGGTCGCCGAACTCGACCTTGGCCATGCCCACCAGCACGTACACCGCAGGGACGAGCGGGCTCGACATGTGCAGCGCCTGGCCGACGAGCGAGGCGCGGGCGATTTCCAGCGGTGAGACGCCGTGCGCCGCCCCGGCTTCGGCGAGGACCGGCAGGACGCCGAAGTAGAAGCCGTCATTCGACATGAAGTAGGTGAGTGGCAGGCTCAGTACGCCGGTGACGATCGCCATGTGCGGGCCCATGCCCTCGGGGATCGCGCCGACGAGCCAGTCGGCCATGTGCTCGACCATGCCGGTGCCGGTGAGGACGCCGGTGAAGACGGCGGCGGCGAAGACCATGCCGGACACGTTCAGGACGTTGTCGGCGTGGGCGGCGAGGCGGGCCTTCTGCTCGCTCATGTCGGGGTAGTTGACCGTCAGGGCGAGCGCCGCTCCGATGAGGAACAGGACCGGGATCGGCAGCAGCTCCATGATCATCGAGGCCAGCAGCACGACGGTGAGCCCGGCGTTGAACCAGTACAGCTTGGGCCGCAGCGTCGGACGGTGCGGGGCGAGACCCTGGAAGCCCTCGTCGTCGTCACCCTTGTCGTCGCGACCCTCGGCAAGGTCCGCGTCGCCACCGGCACCACCCGTGCCCCTCCGGGCCTCGGAGCCGCCACCCGCGCCCACCAGCACCGGCTCCGGCGCCCCCTCCTCCTCCAGCGTCAGATACCCGAGCCGCTTGCGCTCCCGTCGGCCCAGTACGTACGCCAGGATCAGCACGAAGACCAGCCCCATGCCGAGCGCCGGGATCATCGGCACGAAGATGTCGGCCGCGTCCAGCTTCAGCGCGGTGGCGGCGCGGGCGGTCGGGCCGCCCCACGGGAGGGTGTTCAGCACGCCGTTCGCGGTGGCGGCGACGCCGGTCATCACGACCAGGCTCATGCCGAGCCGCTTGTAGAGCGGATACATCGCCGAGACCGTGATCATGAAGGTGGTCGAGCCGTCGCCGTCGAGCGAGACGATCGCCGCGAGCAGGGCCGTACCCACCACGATCCGCATCGGGTCGGCCCGGCAGAACCTCAGGATGCCGCGCACGATCGGGTCGAAGAGGCCGACGTCGATCATCACGCCGAAGTAGACGATGGCGAACATCAGCATGGCCGCTGTCGGCGCGAGATTGCCGACGCCGTCGAGTACGTAGTCGCCGAGCTCGGCGCCCTGCCCGACGAACACACAGAACAGTGCGGGGATCAGGACCAGCGCCGCGATCGGCGACATCTTCTTCGTCATGATCAGAACCAGGAAGGTCGCGATCATGACGAAGCCGAGGATGGTCAGCATAGAGACACCTAACGTTCGCCCTTAACTCCCACCGGGAGCGGCGGTTCGTCGACGTTAGGCAGCGCCGGATCGCGTTAACAAGATGTTGACGTGCGAGCAATAAGAGCAAAACCCCAGGTCACGATATGGGCCGCACATCGACGGGGAATCCGTTGAGCACCGACGTGCCGGACAGCGGGTCCAGCAGGCTCCCGTCGAGGAGCTGGTTGACGTTGACGCCGGGGGTGGCCGCCGCGACCGCCATGCGGGCGCCTTCGCGGTCGTGTCCCCAGCCGTGCGGGAGGCTCACGACTCCGGGGCGTACCGCGTCCGTCACCTCCACCGGGACCTCCAGCGACCCGCCGTCGGCGCTGATACGGGCCTGCGCACCGTCGGCGAGGGTGAGCCGGGCCGCGTCGTCGGGGTGGATCTGGAGGGTGCAGCGGTTGCTGCCGCCGTTCAGGGTCGCGATGTTGTGCATCCAGCTGTTGTTGGAGCGCAGATGGCGGCGGCCGACGAGGACGAGCGCGGCGGGCCGCCCGTCGAGGGCCCGGCGCAGCCGGGGCAGGTCGGCGGCGACGGGGGCGGGCAGCAGCTCGACGCGGCCGCTGCGGGTCTTGAGGATCTGCGGCAGGCGGGGCTTCAGCGGGCCGAGGTCGATGCCGTGGGGGTGGGCGAGGAGGTCGTCGAGGACGAGGTCGTACGGGCCGAGGCGCAGCATCATGTCGAGGCGGCGGGCGGGGCCGTCCGCCCCGGTGAGCCGAGCTGCGAGCTGCTCGGGGTCGGCGCCGTGCACGGGTGAGTGCGGTTCGGCGACGGCCTTGGCGAGGCTGCCGGCGATGGCGAGGTCGTCGACTACGGACGGGTCCGCGCCGTGCCTGCCGCTGATCGCGAGGATCAGGCGGGCGTGGATCTCGCACTCGTCCAGCCGCCCCTCCTCCAGCGGGACGGCGGCCGGGGTGTAGCGGGCCTGGTTGTGCACGGCGAAGTTGTTGAAGGCGAAGTCGAAGTGGGCGCTCTGGGACGGCGGGGGCGGGGGCAGGATCACGTCGGCGTGGCGCGAGGTCTCGTTGAGGTACGGGTCGACGCTGACCATGAAGTCGAGGTGCTCGCTCAGGGCCCGGTCCAGGCGCAGCCCGTCGGGCGCGGAGAGCACCGGGTTGGCCGCGATGGCGACGACCGCGCGTACCCGCCCCTCCCCCGGAGTGTCGATCTCCTCGGCGAGCGCGGCGAGCGGCAGCTCCCCCTTGGCCTCGGGGTGCCCGCTCACCCTGCTCTTCCAGCGGCCGAGCGCGAAGCCCTTGCCGGGGCCTGCGGGGCGGGGTGCTCGGTCGGTGGCGGAGAGGGGGAAGAGGGCGCCGCCGGGGCGGTCGAGGTTGCCGGTGAGGATGTTCAGTACGTCGACGAGCCAGTTCGCCAGGGTGCCGAACTCGACGGTGGAGCTACCGACCCGGCCGTAGACGGCGGCGGTGGGAGCGGCGGCGAGCCCGCGGGCCAGCAGACGGATCTCGTCGGCGGGTACGTCGCAGGCGGCGGCGACGGCTTCAGGGGTGAAGTCCCTTACCGCTTCCCGTACTTCGTCCATGCCCTCGACGTGTTCCGTCAGCTCGCCCGGTGCGGTCAGCTTCTCCTCGAAGAGGACCTGGGCGAGTGCGGCGAGCAGCAGTGCGTCGGTGCCCGGCTTGATGGGGACGTGCCGGTCGGCCAGTTGCGCGGTGCGGGTGCGGCGGGGGTCGACGACGACGAGGGTGCCGCCGCGCCGGCGCAGCGCTTTGAGCTTGCCGGGGAAGTCGGGGGCGGTGCACAGGCTGCCGTTGGAATCGAGGGGGTTGGCGCCGAGAAGCAGCAGGTGGTCGGTGCGGTCCAGGTCGGGCACCGGGACGGCGAACGCGTCGCCGAAGAGCAGCCCGCTGGAGACGTGCTTGGGCATCTGGTCGACGGTGCTGGCGGTGAAGAGGCTCCGGGTGCGCAGCATGGAGAGCAGGAGCGGCGGGTAGAGGGCGCCGGCCATGGTGTGGACGTTGGGGTTGCCGAGTACGACGCCGACGGCGTTCGGCCCGTACTCCTCGATCAGCGGGGGCATCCGCGCGGCGATCAGGTCGAACGCCTCGCTCCAGGTGGCTTCGCGGAGCGTGCCGTCCTTGCGGACGAGGGGCTTGGTCAGCCGGTCGGGGTCGGCGTCGAGCTCGCCGAAGGAGGCGCCCTTGGGGCAGATGAAGCCCCGGCTGAAGATGTCGTCGCGGTCGCCGCGCGCACCGGTGACCCTGGTGCCCTCGATGGTGAGCGTCAGACCGCAGGTGGCCTCACACAGGGGGCAGATGCGCAGGGCGGTTCGGGGCTCGGCTACGGCGTCGTGGACTGCGTCGTGACCGGACATGGGCCCTCCCGGGGGCGGCGGCAACGGTGGCGCACGGGCATCACCGAGCATACCGACCGGTAGGCACGCCGGGGAGTCCCCGGCATGGGCTCCCTGTCGTGGGGGAGGCCATCAGTCCAGGCTTCGCGCGAGGTAGGCGTGGAGGACTGCGCGGGTCTCGGTGATGAGGTCGGGGTCGCCGGACGGGCCCGCGCGGAAGGCCAGTTGGAGGAGCGCGTCGGCGGCCTCGACGGCGACCAGGACCGTGCGGCGCAGCGCGGGGTCGGGGGCCAGGCCGAGGTGGGCCGCGAGCAGGCCGGTCAGGCGGTCGGTGACGCGGTAGTCGATGCCGCCGCCGGGGGCACCGACCGGGATCTGCACGCCGAAGTCGATGAGGCCGAAGCCGGGGACGGTGCGCTTCATGTGGATGTACTCGTCGAGTACGGCGTCCAGAGCGCCGCGCCAGTGGCCGCCGGGCAGCGCGGAGATGCGGGCGCCGACACGCTCGGCGTAACGGTCGAGGTTGCGCCGGGCGAGGGCATCGGCCAGGGCGCGCTTGTTGCCGAAGAAGCGGTAGACGGAGCCGATGGGCACGCCCGCGCGGACGGCCACGGCCCGGGTGCTCAGGTCGTCGTAACCCACCTCGTCGAGGAGTTCGGCGCAGGCGTCCAGTATCCGGGCGAGGCGGTCGGCGCTGCGCTGCTGGACGGGGGTGCGGCGCAGCGGGGTCGGCGGAGGCGCCGGGGGCGGGTACGGCGTGTCCGGCGGGTGCGGCTGCGCTGGGGGCTCCGGCGGGTCCGGCGGCGCGGGGGGAACTGGAGGCACTGGGGGCACGGGCTCCATGATGCGCCGCCGCCCCGCCGGTGTCCCCCGCCCGCGCGGCACCCGTTGACGGGCGGGCCCGCGAATCCTACTGTCAAGCATAGGATTCCTTCGGCACCGGGAGCGGAACGATGAGCGGCATCGAGCAGGCGAGGAAGACGGCTGAGGGACTGGCCCACTCCTCGGGCTTCGGCAACGAGCACAGTTCGGAGGCCGTTCCCGGCGCGTTGCCTCATGGCCGGAATTCGCCCCAGCGTGCGCCGCTCGGCCTGTACGCGGAGCAGCTGAGCGGTTCGGCGTTCACCGAGCCGCGCTCCCACAACCGCCGCTCGTGGCTGTACCGGATCAGGCCATCGGCGGCGCACCCCGCCTTCGTCCGCACGGACAACGGCGGCCTGCGCAGCGCGCCGTTCACCGAGACCGTCCCGGACCCCAACCGGCTGCGCTGGAACCCGCTGCCGGAGCCCGCGCCCGGCACCGACTTCCTGGCCGGGCTGTGGACGGTCGGCGGCAACGGCGACGCGACACAGCGCACCGGCATGGCCGTCCACCTCTACCACGCCAACTCCGCCATGAAGGACCGGGTGTTCAGCGACGCCGACGGCGAGCTGCTGATCGTCCCCGAGCACGGCGGCCTGCTGCTGCGCACCGAGTTCGGCCTGCTGCGCTGTGAGCCCGGCCACATCGCGCTGATCCCGCGCGGGGTGCGGTTCCGGGTCGAGCTGCTGGACGCGAGCGTGCGCGGGTACGTCTGCGAGAACTACGGGCAGCCCTTCCAGCTCCCCGACCTCGGCCCGATCGGCGCCAACGGCCTGGCGAACGCCCGGGACTTCCTGGCGCCGGTGGCGGCGTACGAGGAGACGGATGGCCCGGTCGAGGTGGTCAACAAGTTCTGCGGCAACCTGTGGTCGGCGACGTACGGCCACTCGCCGCTCGACGTCGTCGCCTGGCACGGCAATCACGTGCCGTACGTCTACGACCTGCGCCGCTTCAATGTCATGGGCACCATCAGCTACGACCACCCCGACCCGTCGATCTTCACCGTCCTCACGTCGCCGTCCGACACCCCGGGCCTGGCGGGCGTCGACTTCGTCGTCTTCGCCCCGCGCTGGCTGGTCGGCGAGGACACCTTCCGGCCGCCGTACTTCCACCGCAATGTGATGAGCGAGTACATGGGCCTGATCGAGGGCGCCTACGACGCGAAAGCGGAGGGTTTCGTGCCGGGCGGCGGCTCGCTGCACAACATGATGTCGGCGCACGGCCCCGACCGGGAGACCTTCGACCGGGCGAGCGCAGCCGAGCTGAAGCCGCAGCGCATCGACGACGGCCTTGCCTTCATGTTCGAGACGCGGTGGCCGGTCACGGCGACCGGGCAGGCTGCTTCCGCCGGCCATCTTCAGACGGCGTACGACGACGTGTGGCAAGGTCTGCAACGTCATTTCCGGTCGTAGCGCCTACGGAGAAGCACCTTGACCGCCTTCGCCCCCGACTCGCTCGTCCTGAACCGGAAGCTGCCGCTCTGGTACCAGGTCTCGCAGTCCCTGCGCGCCTCCATACTGGGCCGCACGCCCGACGCGGAGCTGCGGCTGCCGACCGAGGAGCAGCTCGCCGCGCACTACGGGGTGAGCGTGCTCACGATGCGGCAGGCGCTCAAGGAACTGGAGACCGAGGGCCTGATCAGCAGGCACCGGCGGCGCGGCACGTTCATCGAGCCGGGCGCCCGGCGCGGCGCCCCGCGCCGGCTGCTCGGCTCGATCGACGCGATCGTGGCCCAGCAGTCCGGGGAGCGCACCACGATCCTGGGGCACGGGCCGACTCCCGTCCCCGGCGAGCTGCTGGAGCACTTCCCGGACGTGCGCGAGGTGGTCACCTACCGGCGACTGCGCTGGGACGGCGAGAGCGGCGAGCCGACCAACTGGGCGGAGAACGCGGTGCGTGCGGACATCGCCGCCGCTCTCGATGTCGCCGATCTCGAACGCTGGCCGATGACAAAGGTGCTGCGGGACGTGGTCGGGGTGCGCATCAGCAAGATCACGGACACGGTGGAGGCACGGCTGGCGGACCCGGAGACGGCCGAGCTGCTGAAGGTGCCGCTGCTGAGCCCGATCCTGCACTACACAGGGGTGACGTACGACCGCGAGGGGCGGATCGTGGATGTGGCGCGGATCCGCTACCGGGGGGATCGCTTCTCCTTCTCGGTGACGGTGGACGCGCACTGACGTGCGCCTTCGGGCCCTGGCTACGATGCCCGCATGAGTGCTGCGAAGGGGTCCGACGACCCGCTGCTCGGCGACCTCATGCCCTGGTCGGTGGCGCCGCTGCGGCTCGGCCGCGACTGGGTGCTGGCGCCGGACAGCCGCACGCTGCGGGCCCGTTGGGACGCGTTGATACGGGCGGAAGGTCCCCGGCGCGAGGAACTGTTCGGGACCACGCGAGGGCGTACGACGCACAGCGCGGTCGCCGCGCTGCCCGGCCGGACCGACGCCGGGACGGGGGCCCTCGCGTACGAGAGGGGGCCGTGTCCGGATCCGGTCCGCGTCCTGCACGGGGCGTTCGACGAACAGTGGCTGATTCCCGACCACCGGCTGATCGACGCGGCGCGACCGGAGTTGTGGCGGGTGGCGGACGCGGAGCAGCTCTTCGCGGTGGAACAGGGGTACGTGGCGCAGGGGGCGACCGGGCCGGCGCTGGTGGTCGGCGCCCTGCTGCCGGACGGCCGCGCCTCGGCGGGGCGTGGCGGCCTGGTCCGCCCGCTGTACCGCAGGCCCGGGGGGCGCGAGCCCGACGTCACGCCGGGACTGCTGCCGCTGCTGAGCGGCCGATACGGACGGGACGTGACCGCCGGCGACCTGCTGGCCTGGGCAGTCGCGGCCGCCGAGGGGTCGTCGGCGGGCGTGGTGGTACCGCTGCCGGTGGCGCCGGAGGCGTGGGCGGCGGGGGTGGAGCTGGGGCGCCGGATGACGGACGTATGCGTACGGGGTGCGCGGGGCGGGGCGCGGCCCCGGCTGCCGGGCGGGCGGCGGCCGTATGTGCGGGCTGCGGTACCGGCGAGGCCGGCCGAGCTGCGATACGCCGTGGAGGAGAAGGCCCTGTACGTGGGGGACGGCCGCGTCTCGCCCGTACCGGCTGCGGCGTGGGACTTCCGGGTGGGGGGTGTGCGGGTGCTGGAACTGTGGTTCGAGCGGCGCGTGGCCGCCACGGCCGAGGCGGGGACTTTGGCGGCGATCCGGCCGGCGGGGTGGCCGCAGGAGTGGACTTCGGAGCTGTTGGAGCTCGTCACGGTGCTGGCGCTGCTGGGTGAAATGGCCCCTGAGCAAGCGGCTTTGCGGGGCGGGAAGCGGATCTCGCGCGAGGAGCTTAGGGGGGGCGGGGGTGCTGCCGGTGCCCGCGGCGGCGCGGCGACCGGCGTCTGTGCTGGACCACCGGGAGGAGGGGCCGGGTGGGCAGTTCGCGTTGCTTTAGCACTTCAGCCCCTCCGGCGTTTGAGGAGCAGGGTCCGGGGTGGAGCGCCGGCTGCGCCGCTCGCCGTCCGCACGTACGCGGACAGCGGACGGTGATGACAAAGGTGGTACGTACACGGTAGGGAGGGCTGTCATGAGCACTCAGCCACTCCCTCTGGACGGCATCACCGTCGTCGCCGTCGAACAAGCCGTCTCGGCGCCCTTCGCCACCCGCCAGCTCGCGGACCTAGGCGCCCGGGTCGTCAAGATCGAGCGGCCCGACGGCGGCGACTTCGCGCGGGGGTACGACACCGCCGCCGGTGGACTCGCCTCGCACTTCGTGTGGTGCAACCGGGGCAAGGAGTCCATCGCCGTAGACCTCAAGGATCCGCGGGGGCTGGCCGCGGTGCGGCGGCTGGTGGCCGGGGCCGATGTGTTCGTGCAGAACCTCGCGCACGGCGCCGCCGCGCGGCTCGGCCTGGACGCGGCGACACTGTGCGCGGCGCATCCGCGGCTGATCGCCGTCGACATCTCCGGCTACGGCGGCGAGGGGCCGTACGCCGACAAGCGGGCGTACGACATGCTCGTCCAGTGCGAGGCGGGGCTGGTGTCCGTGACCGGCACGCCGGGGCAGCCCGCCAAGGCCGGCATCCCGGCGGCCGACATCGCGGCGGCCATGTACGCGTTCTCCGGCGTCCTCGCGGCGCTATTGCGGCGCGGCACGACCGGGCGGGGCGGGCCCGTCGAGATCTCGATGCTGGAGGCGCTCGGCGAGTGGATGGGGCACCCGCTGCACCACGTGATGCACGGCGGTGAGGCCCCGGCGCGCACCGGCGTCGCGCACGCCGTCATCGCCCCGTACGACGCCTACGCGACCGCCGACGGCGGTCAGGTGCTGCTGTCGGTGCAGAACGACCGGGAGTGGCGGCGGCTGGCCGAGCGCGTGCTCCAGCGCCCGGAGCTGGCCGACGACTCGGCGTACGCCACGAACTCCGCGAGGACCAGCAACCGGCACAAGACGGACGCCGTGGTGGCGCAGGCGCTGCGGGCGATGACGGCGCCGGAGGCGATCGCGGCGCTGGAGGCGGCAGGGATCGCCTGCGCCCGGCTGAACACGGTGGCCGAGGTGGCCGCGCATCCGCAGTTGGCGGCGCGAGGACGTTGGCGGGAGGTCGACACGCCGGTGGGGCCGCTACGGGCGATGCTGCCGCCGATCACGATGCCGGGCGGGCCGGACCCACTCATGGGCCCGGTTCCCGCACTCGGCGAGCACACCGACGCGCTGCTGCACGGCCTGGGGATGACCGCCGCACAGATCGCAGCGCTGCGCCGGGACGGTGTGGTCGCCTGAGCGCGTTGTCGCGTGTTGGCTGAAGGCCGTCCCGTTCAGCGGCGGCTGCCGAAGAGCGAGCGACGCAGCCGTCGCAGCGGGGCGAGGAGCGAGACGCGCGCGCCCCTGCTCGCCCGCGAGTGCGCAAGATCACGTGAGGTGAGCTCACGCATCAGCAGCGTCGCCTCGGCCGCCTCGCGCTGCGGGACGGCTGGTCCGCCGAGCACCGCGAGATGGCGGTCGAGTCGCGAGCTGGTCGCACCGCTCCCGCATGTGATCGCAGGCACTCGCGGCCTGCTGCGCACCGTTATCTGTTCCATGTCACTCCCCACCCGTACGAGGGCACCCGGCCCGGGCAGGTTAACCCTATCGCTCCATCGGGACACTCGTGTATCCCGCCCATGTGATTCACCTTCCCGGTAAGGGGGTTGACGACTCCCCCCTGAATGCGTCTGATTACAGGGCGAGTTGGACAGCATACGGCGAGGTGACGCTCCGTCCGGTCGCACTTCCGGTCAGAAGGAGACCCGGTCGTGGCAAGTACGGACGCGACAGACGCCGCACGGCCATTCGGCGGACACCACCCCGCCGGCCCGCACCTTCCAGCGGCCCGCTGCCCGCGGCTCGCTGTCCAGCCGCCCGCGGGCCCGCTGTCCAGCCGCCCGCGAGGAGGAGACCCGTCGAGCCGGGGTCTCCTCCTCTTCGTACCGGCCTACTCGGCCGAGGCGCGGATCAGGCGGCAGAGGCGAAGGGAGGCAGGTAGCCGCCCGACTGTCCGGCCGCGGTCGGGTGGTACGACTCGCCGATGTTGGTCCACTTCACACTGTGCAGCCACGGCGCCGACGAGCAGATCTCGTGGCCGGTGAAGGCCGGGGTGACCTGCGCGAAGGTGTAGCCGTGGTCGGCCGCGCGCTTGGCTGTCGCGTCGTTGAGGTAGTCGGAGGCGTCATTGATGGCGGAACGTTCGCGCTCGCTCAGCCCGGCGATGCAGTTGCCGCTGAGCTTGTAGAAACGGGGATAGCCGAGCACGACCACGTGCGCGGCGGGGGCCTTGGCTCTGATGGCGCCGTACACCGAGTCGAGATTGCCGGGCAGGGTGGAGTCGACGTAGGAGCGCGCCTCCGCGATCCGGGCGAGACAGCTGGATTCGGACTGGAGCACGCACGTCGTCATGACGTCCGCGAAGCCCGCGTCGTTGCCGCCGACGGTGAGGGAGACGAGGTCGGTCGAGGCGTTGAGCGGGCCGAGCTGACCGGCATTCACGTCACTCGTACGAGCGCCCGAGCAAGCGGTGAACGCGAACGACGAGGGTGAGTTGGACGCCGCCCACAGGGCCGGATAGGCACGCGAGCTGCGCTTGCAGTCGCCGCTTCCACTGATGTAGCTGCCGGCCCCGACGCCCGAGGAATAGGAGTCGCCGAGGGCCACATAGTCCACAGCTTGGGCCTGTTGGGCCGCCTGAGCCGCGCCCGCTCCGGTGAGAGCGAGGGCTGCCGCAAGCAGGAGTGAGGATGATAATGCCGCGATTCGGGACAGTTTCATGGAACCTCCCTTAGCAGGATTTCCGCCTCAACTGTCGTACCAGTCCCTCTACTTCACCGGAAGTGTTCATGCCAAAAACTTTCGGTGGCGATCTTCCGTACGGCGTCCACGCGTCCTTGACGGGGTGGTGTGAGCTGCGCGACATTGAAGCCCGGCATCCGGCGCTTCGGGGGGCAAAGTCGCCAATGCAGACGATCAGCGATAAACCATCAGTAGCGGTCACAGAATCGCTGCCCGTTCTCGCGGGCGCCGCGCTCGCCGTGTCGGCCGTCGGCGCGGTGCTGGCGCTCGCAGACGTGGCGTCGCCGCTTCGCGCGCCGTTCACCCTCTTCTTCCTGCTCGTCGCACCGGCGTCCGCCGTGGCCACGGGGCTTCGCGGGCTGGAACCACTGGGTCGCACCGTGGCCGGGGCGGCGGGCGCAGTCGCTCTCAACCTGCTGGTGGCCCAGACCATGCTGGCCCTGCACATCTGGTCGGCGCGGGGCGCGGTCGCGGCGGTCGCCGGGATCAGCACGCTGCTGTTCCTGCTGGTCCTGATACGGCCCTTCGCCGGCCGCCCGGTAGGCAGGGCACGACGGCGCGACCGCCCCAGGGCGTCGGACTGGTAGCGGCCGGGCGAGGGGCGTGCCGTGCACCGTGTCGCCGTCAGCGGGGGCGCCGGCGTTCCCACTGCGGCCCGGTCCGGCGTCGGGATGCGTCGCGCACATCGTCAGTACGAGCGCGAGCGCGGGTAGGCGCGGGGCGGGCGGGGGTGTCATTCCTGCAGGCATCGGTGGTGACTTGGGCGAAACCTGGGTGCAAGGGGCGCTCTCGTGCCCGATCATGGCGTCATGTCCGCAACCCCTGAAGCCGCGCTGCCGATCCGGCTGAACGTCGACGACAGCGATTCGCCGTCGGACGTCGTCGACGCGCTGTTCCTCGGCCGTTTCGCGACGGGCGAGCAGCCGTACTCCCACAGCCGGTCGATCGAACGGGTCAAGCCAGGCGCCTCGCTCCTCCCCGCGTCCGCGAAGGTGCTGCGGGCCGCCCGAGACGACGACCGCAGCGCGACGCTCGCCGAGGGCGAGGGCTGGACGATGCTGGTCTCGCGCTGGAGCCGCGGCGCGGACGTCACCGTCACCGCCGTCACGTCCGACCTCGCGGAGCTGGTCCTGAAACAGGCGACGGAGGACGCGCAGGACGAACCCGAGCCGCAGCCCGAGAACGTCACGATGGGCTTCTGGTACGTCTCGCCGCGCCGCGGCCCGCACCGCACCACCCGGCAGATCGCCGCGGGTACGTGGGAGGAAGTGCGGCCCAACTGCACGGAGCCGGTGGCCGACGCCCTGGACCGGCTGATGAAGGTGACGCCGGACGACATCGCGGGCCGGCTGCTCCTGCTGCACGGGCCGCCTGGCACGGGCAAGACGTCGGCGCTGCGGACGCTGGCCCGCTCGTGGCGGGACTGGTGCCAGGTCGACTGCGTACTGGACCCGGAGCGGCTGTTCAACGACGTCGGCTATCTGATGGACATCGCGATCGGCGAGGACGACGGCTCGGCGAAGGGCCGCTGGCGGCTGCTGCTCCTGGAGGACTGCGACGAGCTGATCCGGGGCGAGGCGAAGCACACGGCGGGCCAGGCTCTGTCCCGGCTGCTCAACCTCACGGACGGCCTGCTCGGACAGGGCCGCAACGTGCTGGTCGGCGTGACCACCAACGAGGACCTGGAGCGCCTGCACCCGGCGGTGGTGCGGCCGGGGCGCTGCATGGCGCGTATCGAGGTGGGTTCGCTGACGCGTGCGGAGGCGGTGAACTGGCTGGGCACGGAGGGGGGCGTGGGCCGGGAGGGCGCGACGCTGGCGGAGCTGTACGCGCTGCGCCGGGGCACAGCGCCCCCCTCGGTCCCGGCGCAGCCGGACGGCTCGGACGCGGGCCTCTACTTGTAACGGCCTGATCCGCCCCCTATCGCGCACCAGGCCGTAAGGGCTGTCCCGTAATCCCTGGTGGATCAGCGCGCGGCGTCAGATGCGGTGCATCGCAAGGCGGAGGGGCGCTATCGCCCGTACGCCGCCCGAATCGCGCCCTCGACCGCCGCCAACGCCTCCGCGCGCGAGAGGCCGAGCCGCTGCGCCCGTTCCGCGTACCCCGCCGCGGCGGCCGCCGCCTGCCGCTCCGCCGCATCCCCCGCCGCCGCGACGAACGTGCCGTTGCGCCCCCGCGTCTCGATCACGCCGTCGCTCTCCAGCGCGCGGTACGCCTTGGCGACGGTGTTCGCGGCGAGCCCCAGTTCCTGCGCGAGACCGCGCACGGTCGGCAGCTTGTAGCCCACCGGCAGCGCCCCGGAGCGGGCCTGTTCGGAGATCTGGTCGCGCAGTTGCTCGTACGGCGCGATCCCGGCATCCACGTCAATGGCGATCTTCAAGGTCACGCGCCGATTGTCCCTCACCGACGGAAGAAATTGGGAGGCACCGCAGGCGCCCCGCACGTAACGTCCCGCCGTATGACGCCGATCGTTCGTGACTTCGCGCCCGCCGACACCGACGCCTGGGTCCGGGTGCGCCGCGCCTCGGTCCCCTTCATGGTGACGACCCCGGAATCCGTGACCTTCACGCTCACGACGTCGCACCCCGCCAAGAAGCTGCGCATGCTGGTGGCCGAGGAGGGCGGCGAGGTGGTCGGGACCGCCTTCGCGGGTGTCGCCTACGACTCCGCCGACCCCGGCCAGTCGTACGTCACGCCGCACGTTCACCCCGACCACCGTGGCCGCGGCGCCGGTTCGCTGCTGCTGCGTGCCGCTGAGGAGCACCTGGGGGCGGTCGGCGCCACGACCGTGTACGCGTGGGTGCAGGACGCGCCGGAGTTCTGCGCGTTCGCCGAGAAGCACGGTTACGCACCCACCCGCTCCCTGCACTTCCAGCGCCTCGACCTGGCGAACGGCGCCCTGCCGCCGCGCGGCCCGCTGCCCGCCGGGGTCGAACTGCTTACCGCGGCCGACTTCCGCGGCGACCCGCGGCCCCTGTTCGAGGCCGACGCCGAGGCCACCGCCGATGAACCGAGCGACATCGCCACGGACCTCACCGACTACGAGGACTGGCTCAGCCATACGTGGAACAACCCGCTCCTCGACCACGAGCTGTCCACCGTCGTCGTGGCCGACGGCAAGGTCGCGGCGTTCACCGCCGCGCAGACCGACGGCCTGACCCGCTACTGGTCCGCCATGACCGGCACCGTGCGCGCCCACCGGGGCCGCGGGTTCGCGAAGCTCGCCAAGACCGACTCCCTGCACCGGGCCCGCGCCGCCGGCTGCACGGACGCGTACACGGGCAACGACGCTGACAACGCTCCGATGCTCGCCGTCAACAAGTGGTTCGGATACCGGATCTGCGCCTCGGAGGTACGCCATGTCCGTACGCTCGGTTGAGATCGCCCTCGTCAAGGCCGGTCGTACGAAGATCACCTATCCGGCGTCCGTGGTCTCCGACGACGGCACGCACCTGGTGGTGCGCGCGCCGTGGGCGGCGCCGGGAGTACGCGACTTCGGCTTTGTGCGGTTCGAGCCCGGCGACGTGTTCACGGAGCACTACTGGCGGGACCGGTGGTACGCCGTGAAGGAGGTCAGGACGGGCGACGGCACGCTGAAGGGCTGGTACTGCGACGTGGCTCGGCCCGCGGTGGTACGCGACGGCCGGGTGGAGGTCGAGGATCTGGACCTCGACCTGTGGAGGTCGGCGGACGGCTCCACCGTCCTGCGCCTGGACGAGGACGAGTTCGAGGCGAGCGGCCTGGCCGACAGCGCCCCGGAGGCGGCAGCCGAAGCGCGCCGCGCTCTCGACAGCCTCGAACGCCTGGCACGGGCCGACGGTTTCACCGCTCTCCTCAGCGCCTGACCCGCGCCACCGTCCCACCGCCCCACCCGTCCGGACCTGCCCATCCCCCGAGGCCTGGCCCGCTGGGTGGGGCGTACTGAGCCATCAGGGGACGACTCCGAACGCCTTCGCGTGGCGTGGGGCGGACAGGAGGGCATGGTCGTAAGTCCGGATCCCTGTCACGCGGCAGCGCCCGCCGCCACCCACCGCACTTCCGGTGGATCGGCTGAGGCCCCGCGAGGGTCGTTCTTAACGATCGCTGAGTGGCTCCTTAAACGCACCATAAGGATCGCCATACCCCGCTCTCAGCAGGGGTTTTCGTCATTTCCTGGGGCTAGGAGCGTGGGTCAGTAACGAGCAGGCGGCCGGGTGGTCGGGTCGGCGGGATCGGTCACAGTCGCCCGGTCGGTGTCGGCTGGCCCGAGGCTGGGGTCTCCTGGGCCTCGGGATGGTCCAGAGGAGGGCCTGGGCCGGGCCGGTCACCCGGTCGCCGCGGCGAGTCCGGTGGCCGTGGTGTGCCGGAAGATCTTGCGGAGGTTGTGGCAGGCTGCGAGCAGTCGCCACTCTCCGCGGGCGCCGTCTTCGCCGCGGAGCATGAGCTGGCGGCCGTTCTGGCAGGTCATGATCTGGCCGAAGACGGGTTCGACGATGGCTTTTCGGCGGCGGTAGGCGGCTTTGCCGGGTTTGGTCCGCAGTTTGCGGGCCATGCGTTCCTTCAGCGTGGCGTTCGCCGGGATGCGTCCGCGTGGTGCGGGCGGGACCTGTTCGTCGTGGGCGAGGCGGCCGGTGGCCATGAACGTGTCGGTGCCGCAGGTGAGTTGGCGGTCTTTCGCGGCCTGGAGGTTGGTCTCGGAGCAGTATCCCGCGTCGACCAGTGCCTGCTTGGGGTGGATGCCGGTGTTCTGGGCGGACTGGTTGAGCATCGTGGTGTAGTTCAGCGTGTCCGCGGCGTTGGTCGTCACGTCGGCGGCGGTGATGACCTGGTGTTCGGCGTCGACGACGGCCTGGGCGTTGTAGGCCTGGATGTAGGCGCCGTCGCTGTTCTTCATGATCCGTGAGTCGGGGTCGGTGAAGTTGGCCTGCGCCTTCGGCTTGGGACGGGCTTTCGCGGCGGCCTGCTGCCCGGCGTCGGTGACGGCCTGTTCGTCGTCGGTGCCGGCGCGATCCTGCCTGCGGCGTTCCTTGTCCTCGGCGTGGCGGCGGGCCTTCTCAGCAGCCTCGGCTTCGATCTGGGCGCGGGCGGCCTGGAGCCGGGCGAGTCGCTTCTCGCGGCGGTCCAGCTCGGCGGGCAGGTCCACGTCCTTGCCGTCGGCGCCGAAGATCCGGTCCTCGGCGGTGTCGGTGGACTCGGCGTCGGCCAGCAACGCGGCGGCCTTGGACTCCAGTTCGGCGATCTCGGCTTCGATCCGCTCCTCCTTGTCGATCAGTCGGGAGTAGCTCATCGCCTTGTGTCTGGAGGCGCTGGCCTCCAGCTTCGTGCCGTCCAGCGCGACCCGGCCCATCCTGACCATGCCCAGCTTCTGCGCCAGGTGCAGTGACTGCGTGAACAGGTCCGCGAGCGCGTCCAGGTGGCGGCGGCGGAACCGTGAGATCGACCGGAAGTCCGGCGCCTGGTCGGCGGCCAGGAACCGGAACGCGATGTCATCCACGCACTTGCGCTCGATCGCCCGCGAGGACCGGATGCCGGTGGTGTAGCCGTAGATGAGCAGGCGCACCATCAGGCGCGGATCGTAGGGCGGGAAGCCGCGCTTCTCGGTGTAGCCGGCCAGGACCGGCCCCAGATCCAGCACGTCGTCGACCAGGTCGGCGACGAACCGGGCCAGGTGCCCCTCGGGCAGCCAGTGGTCCAGCGACGGTGGCAGCAGCAGGACCTGGTGCGGGTCGAACGCCCGGAACCGCTTGTCCACCGCCGCTGGATGACCCTGCGGCTGCTTCTTCTCGACCGGCTCGACCTCAAACAGTCCATCCCCACCACGCATACGGACATCATTCCTTACGAATGATCACGAACCGAAGGCGGGTTGCCGGTTACTGACCCACGCTCCTAGCGTGCTGGTCGTCGGGGCGGTTCGGGCCCGTCGGCGCCGCTTGTTTCTTCGGGGGGCTGCGCCGCCGGACCGATCCGCGCCCCGTACCCCCGCATGTCCCCACCGCTAGGAGAACGTCCCGATGACCGCTCGTCGCAACGCAGCGCGTACGGCCGCTTCGATCGCCGCCCTCAGCATCGCGCCGCTCACGCTGACCGCCCTGTCCGCCGCTCCGGCTGCCGCCCACGGTTCGATGACGGACCCGGTTTCCCGGGTGTCGGCCTGTTACGCGGAGGGGCCGGAGAGCCCCGGCTCCGCGGCGTGCAAGGCGGCGGTGGCGGCCAGTGGTGTGCAGGCGTTCTACGACTGGAACGCGGTCAACATCGCCAATGCCGCCGGGAACCACAAGCAGCTGATCCCGGACGGCGAGCTGTGCAGCGCCGGCAACGACAAGTACAAGGGGCTGGATCTGCCGCGCGCCGACTGGCCGTCGAGCAAGCTCGCCGCGGGCAAGCACACCTTCCGCTACAAGGGCACCGCCCCACACAAGGGCTCGTTCGAGCTGTACATCACCAGGGACGGGTACGACCCGGCGAAGCCGCTGAAGTGGTCCGACCTGGAGGAGAAGCCGTTCGCCGACGTGACGGACCCGAAGATGGAGAACGGCGACTACGTCTTCGACGGCACGATCCCCACCAAGTCGGGCCGCCACCTCGTCTACAGCGTCTGGCAGCGTTCGGACAGCCCGGAGGCGTTCTACACCTGTTCCGACGTGGTCTTCGGCAAGGACACCGGTGGCGTTGGCACGGGCGACTCGGGCGCTGCCCCGGCCCCGGCAGCGTCGGCGCCGACCGAGCAGGAGCTCGCGGACGGCACCGACAAGTCCACGGTGGAGCACAACGGGCACGGGGACGGCGACCACAACACCCGCGCCGAGGCGACGGCCCCGGCGGGCAAGCCCATTGGGCAGGGCACAGAGCAGGGCACCGAGCAGCCCGCCGACAAGCCGAGCGCCGCCGAAGAGCCCGCCCCCGCGAACGCCCCGGAGGCCAACAACGCCGCTAATACTGCAACCGCATGTGGCGTGACAGGGCGCCGTCTTGGTCGTTGGACTGACTGTGTGATGAATCGCTGACGGTCGCGCAGATCGAGAACTGGTCCGAGGGGATAGCCGATCTTCATGCTCGCTTTGCGGGCCGTTTCGGCAGGTCGGAGCCGCGTGAGCGGGCGCTGGACTACCTGAGTACGTTGCTCGCACCGCTGGAGAAGAAAAACGGGTGGACGCTGGCCGAGCAGGCTGGCCAGCGTCGCCCCGACGGTTTCCAGCGGCTGCTGAACTTCGCCGACTGGGACGAGAATGCCGTCCGTGACGACGTGCGTGACTTCGTCGTCGAGACGATCGGCGCCAAGGACGCGGTGCTGATCGGGGACGACACCGGCTTCCTGAAGAAGGGCGTCAAGTCGGCCGGTGTCCAGCGGCAGTACTCCGGAACGGCCGGCCGCACGGAAAATTGTCAGATCGGCACGTTCCTGGCCTACGCCTCCGTGAAAGGCCGGGCGCTGATCGACCGGGAACTGTATGTCCCCGCCTCCTGGACCGATGACCGCGAGCGGTGCAGGCAGGCCGGGATCGGTGACGAGGTGCCCTTCGCCACGAAGATCGAGCATTTCAAGTGGATGCTGCAACGCGTGATCGACGCCCGTGTCCCCTTCGCCTGGGTCACTGCGGATGAGGCATACGGCCAGGTCAAACACATGCGGGCCTGGCTGGAGGAACGGCACGTCGCCTATGTACTGGCCACCAAGGTCAACGACATCGTGACCACCACCGATGGTGCGGTCGCCGAGGTGCGCGACCTGATCACCGCAGTGCCCCGGCAGAGATGGAAGCGGATCTCCGCCGGAGCGGGCGCGCACGGTCAGCGGTTCTACGACTGGGCCCGGATCGCTGTCCGCCCGCAGTGGCAGGACGGCTTCGGGCACTGGGTCCTGGCCCGCCGCAGCATCAGCGACCCCGCCGAGATCGCCTACTACGTCTGCTACGGCCCCGCCACCTCCCGGCTGAAAGACCTGGTCAGAACCGCTGGCGCACGGTGGCAGGTGGAGGAATGCTTCCAGATCGCCAAGGGCGAATGCGGCCTGGACCACTACCAAGTTCGTCTCTACCGGGCCTGGTACCGGCACATCACCCTCGCGATGGCCGCCCTCGCCTACCTGACCGCCACCCGTGCCGCAGAAGCCACAAAAGGGGCAGCCGAGACGACGAGCAAGACCTCATACCCCTCAGCGTCCCGGAGATCCGCCGGATGATCGGGCACGTCGTCATCACGCCCCGCTGCCACGACAACGAGCACCGTCTCCGCTGGTCACACTTCCGACGCCGCAGCCAGGCCCGAGCCCGCCGCTGTCACTACCAACGCCGAGGCCAAAACCCACACATGCGGTTGCAGTACTAAGCCGGTCGCCGCCACCGACGAGAACCTGGCCGAGACGGGCGGCGCCAGCACCACGCGGTACCTCGCGATCGGTGGTGCGGCCGCGCTCGCTGTGGGCGCGGCGGCGATGTTCGGCTCGGTCCGCCGCAGGGCCGCCCGCCGCTAGGGAGTGTTTTAGAAGTAGCGTCGTCCGCCCGGAGGGCGGGTCTCGCGTGGTCTGGGGCGTGCGATCGCAAGGCGCCGGGATGGTCTCGTAGCCGAGCTACTAGGGCGTTTCGGCAACGCGGCGAGGATGGGGTCTCCCCTGGTCGAGCGGAGCCGAGACCTTGGGGAAGTGCCGGACCACGCGAGACAGACGGGACTTCTAAAACACGACCTAGGACGGGAGCACGCTCTGAGTCGGCCGGGCTTGAAACTCAAGCCTGGCCGGCGATGTTCAGCCGATCGCCGACGCGCAGGTCGTCGGGGTGGCGTGGGCCGGGTCGAGGGAGTTGGCGACCTCGTGGAAGGCGATCCGGTCGATCACGCCGATCGCCACATGCTCGGAGAGGTCGAGCGGGCACAGATCCTGAAGCGTGACGTTCCGTACGCCGGGACCGTCCAGGAACTGTGTGCGGTACGGCGTACCACCTCGTCGTACTTCGTGGCGATGACGGTGTAGCGCACCCCGGGCACGGTGTCGCCGCCCTCATTGAGCCTGGCGAGGAAGGCTGAGCCGGCGATCTGGTCGGCCAGGGCCGGCGTCTTGGTGGTCAGCAGGTGCCCCACACCGGGGAAGTGGGGCAGCAGCCGGGTGAGTCCCAGGAGCGTGGTGCCGTGGTTGTCGGGCGCGATACCGATCAGGGCGTTCACCTCGTCGGCTCCGCCGAGGAACTTGAGGTAGTGGCGCGGCATCATGCCGCCCTGCGAATGGCCCACCAGGTCGGCCTCGGGCGCACCGGTCGCGGCGAGCACCCGGTCGACGTAGGTGTCGAGTTGCTGCGCGGACTTGTCGATCGGACCGAGACCGTGGAAGAACGGCACGTCGGGGAGTTGTCCGTAGTCGAGGGAGAAGACGCAGTATCCGCGCTTGACCAGGTAGGGGGCGAGGCCGAGCCAGTTGTCGACGGAGTTCCCGAAGGTGCCGTGGACGAGGACGACGGGGCGGGGATGGGAGGCGGACGGCTTGCATGAGTAGTTGTTCCAGCCGCTGGTGGGGGCAGCGGCGGTGGCGCTCGCAGTGGCGGCGGGGGCGAGGACGGCCGCGACCGCCAGGAGCAGGGCGGCGGCGGGTCTGAGCGCGCGATTCCAGCGCGGGCTCCAGAGCGATTTCCAGGGCAGCATCGAGTGATCTCCTTGCGGCTCAAGGGGAGTTGCGATGAGAGTGCGCCCTGTGATCCGGATCACAAAGATGACGTGCTCACGCTAAATTACGCGCGAGTAGCCGAAGAGTGAAGTGACGCGTCAACAAAATTTGACAAGCAGTCAACAACCGCCCCGAGCGCCGCCCCGGGCTCAAGCAGCCAGTGACCCCGGCACGATCGCCCGAGGGCCGAACTTCGCCCGGGCCCGGTCCGCCACCGCCTCGATCCTGCGGGCCTTGTCGTCCGCCGGGTCGAACATCAACTGGCGCGCGGCCCGCTGCGCCGGAGTCAGCCCCTCCGCCCGCAGCGCGATGCCGCGCACCCTGGCCCGCTGCAGGCCGAGCGCGTCGTAGGTCCCGTACGCCGTGGCGGTCAGCGCCGCCGAGTGGGCCGTCGGCTCCCCCACCGTCCTGGTCCGGGTGGTGGTGGACCGGTCGGCGTAGCGCACGGTGAGGGCCAGCGAGCGGCACACCTGTTCCTCGCCGCGCAGCCTGACCCCCACTTCCTGCGCGAGACAGAGCAGGGCGCGCCGGTGGCGGACCGGGTCCAGTTCGTCGCGGTCGAAGCGGCGTTCGGCGGCGAGCGAGCGGGAGGCCTCGTTCGGGACGACGGGCGTACGGTCGATGCCGCGCGCCCGCTCCTGGAGCTCGCGCCCCACCCGCACGCCGACGATGCGCTGGAGGGTGGCGAGCGGCGCGGCGGCGACCCGGCCGACGCTGTCGAGTCCGTACGAGCACAGGGCGCGGGCCGTCGCGGGCCCGACGCCGTGCAGCGAGGCGACCGGTTTGCCGCCGAGGTACGCGGCGACGGCCTCCGGGTCGCCGGGGACGGCCAGCGTCCTGCCCGGCGGCGCGTCCCGCGCTGCCGTCCTGGCCAGCAGGGGACTGGCGCCCACGCCGATCGTGCAGTCGGCGCCGCAGTGGGCGAGGGCGCGCACCCGCAGCAGGGCGGCGAGTCCGGCCGCGTCCCGCCCGAAGTACCGCTCGGCGCCCCGGACATCGACGAGTGCGGCGTCGGGCGGGAGCGCCTGGACGGTGGGGGTGATGTCCTCGATCAGCCCGATGAGGGCGGGCAGCGCGGCCTCGGGCGCGTGGAAGCGTACGTAGAGGATCATCCCGCGCTCCCCGGGCTGGAGTGCCACAGCTTGCGTCCGGTCGGGACCCCTTCGCCCGCGGGTTTGAGGTCGGCCCAGGGGTTCATCTCGTAGCCGGTGGGCAGATGGATGCGCCGGCCCCCGTCGCCTTGCGCCGGAGCCGCGTCCGCAGCGCCGGGAGCCGGCTCCGCCAGCCGCGCCGCGACCGCGTCGAGGCCGCCGGCGCGCCGCAACTCCACCAGCTCGGCCAGATTCCAGGCCGCCGCCCCGACCACGCTGAGGCTGCGCGGCCCGCGCCGCTGCACCACCCCGCGCACCAGCAGCAGCCAGGAGTGGAAGACGGTGTGCGCGCACGCCGCGTGGCTGTCGTCGAAGAAGGCGAGGTCGACCAGGCCCGTACCGTCGTCCAGGGTTGTGAAGATCACCCGCCGTCCCGAGCGGACGGGCGGCGTCTGGGTGGCGGCCTTGGCGCCCGCGACCAGGACGGTCTGTCCGTGCTCGGCCACCCGCAGCCGCTTCGCGGAGAGCGCGCCCAGCTCCTTGAGAAAGGCGTAGTGGTCGGCCATCAGATGGCGGGAGGTGTCCATGCCGAGGATGCCCAGCTCGGCGCTGAGCCGCTCCGCCTCGCTCAGGTCGGGCAGGCCGGCCGGTGCGGCCTGCTGCCCGGCGCCGAGGGAGAGCTGCCTGCCGGACGCCGAGCGGCCGCGCGCTCCGCCGTGCAGCGCGTGCAGTTCGGACAGGTGGAGCAGCAGGTCGCGGCGGTTGGCGCCGAACGCGTCCAGCGCGCCCACCTGCGCCAGCCGTTCCGCGACGGGCCGCCCGGGGCGGGCCCGCTGCCACAGGTCGAGCAGGGAGGAGTAGGGCTGTCCCGCGACGATCCGCCCGCTCTCGGCCTCGCTGATGCCGTGGACGTCACCGAGCCCGAGACGCAGCCCCCACACCCCATTATCAGACACCAGTTCGATCCGATGGGCGGCCGCCGACCGGTTCACATCCAGCGGCAGCACCGGCACCCCGCGCCGCCGCGCGTCCGCGAGCAGCAGCCGCTTCGGGTACATCCCCGGGTCGTGCGTGAGCAGCCCGGCGTAGAAGGCCGCGGGGTGGTGCGTCTTGAGCCACGCGGACTGGTACGTCGGCACGGCGAAGGCGACCGCGTGCGCCTTGCAGAAGCCGTAGCTGCCGAACGCCTCGACGATCTCCCAGGTACGGGCGGTCACTTCGGGCGAGTACCCGCGCCGCTTCGTCCGCTCCGCGAACCAGGCGCGGATCTGCCCCTGCTTGTCGGGGACGGACAGCCCACGCCGCATCTGGTCCGCCTCGCCCCGGTCGCAGCCGGTCATGATCCGCAGGATCTCGATGATCTGCTCGTGGAAGACGACCACGCCGTAGGTCTCCCGCAGCGCCTCCTCCAGGTCCGGATGCGGATACCGGGCGGGCGCGCGGCCGTGTCTGGCCTCGATGAAGGGCCGCACCATGTCGGCGGCGACCGGGCCCGGCCGGAAGAGCGAGATGTCGACGACCAGGTCACCGAAGGTCGCGGGCTGGAGCCTGCCGACCAGATCGCGCTGGCCGGGCGACTCGATCTGGAAGCAGCCGAGCGTCTCGGCCGAACGGATCATCTCGTACGTCGCCGGGTCGCCGGCCGGGACCTGCGCCGGGTCGTCGAGGTCGAGCGTCACGTCCGCCGCCCGCTTCAGCTCGGCCACCGCGTGCGCCATCGCCGACTGCATCCGTACGCCGAGCACGTCGAGTTTGAGCAGCCCGAGATCCTCCACGTCCTCCTTGTCGAACTGCGACATGGGGAGGGGGGCACCTCCCATGCCCTTAAGGCTATGGGGGACCTCGCCGCTCCTGGGCATGACGGGCGTGCGGTGCAGCAGCGTGGCGTCGGAGAGCAGCACCCCGCACGGGTGCATGGCGATCCCGCGCGGCAGCGCGTCGAGCGCTTCGACCAGGTCCCACATCCGGCCGTGCCGGCCCTGCTCGGCGGCGATCTCGCGCAGTTCGGGCAGTTCCTCCATCGCGGCGCGGGCGTCGCGGGCCCGGATGTGCGGGAACGCCTTGGCGATACGGTCCACCTCGGCCGGATCCATGGACAGTGCGGCGCCCACGTCCCGTACGGCATGGCGCACCCGGTAGGTCTCGGGCATGGCGACGGTCGCGACCCGCTCGACGCCGAAGCGTCCGATGATCGCGCGGTAGACCTCCAGACGGCGGGCGGACTCCACATCGATGTCGATGTCGGGCAGCGCGGCGCGGCGCTTGGACAGGAAGCGCTCCATCAGCAGGTGGTGTTCGACGGGGTCGGCGTGCGCGATGCCGATGAGGTGGTTGACCAGGGAGCCTGCGCCGGAGCCGCGCGCGGCGACCCGGATGCCCATGGTCTTCACGTCGTCGACGACCCCGGCCACGGTCAGGAAGTAGGAGGCGAAGCCGTGGTGGCCGATGATGTCCAGCTCGTGGTGCACCCGCTGCCAGTACTCCCGGGCACGCGGCCCGCGGTCGTAGCCGCGCAGCACCATGCCGGCGGCTGCCCGTGACGCCAGCGTGCGCTGCGCGGTGCGCAGGCCGGCGCCGACGAGGTGCGGCTCGGGGAAGTGGACAGTGCCGAGCCCGAGATCGTCCTCGGGGTCGACGCGGCAGGCGGCCGCGGTCTCCTCGGTCAGGGTCAGCAGCCGGTGGGCGGCGCTCTGCCGGAACCCGGCGGCCTCGGCGACCAGTTCGGCGTTGCGCGCCATCTCCTCGGCGCTCTTGAGCGAGCGCTCGCCGCTGTCGAGGTGCCCCCGTGGGTCGACGGGTACGAGCCTGCGGGCCGCGTCGAGCACGTCGGCGACGGGGCCGAGGCCCGGCCGGGCGTAGCGGACGGCGTTGGTGAGGACGGGCGCCACGCCCTGCTCAGCGGCGAGGCCCAGCGTGCGGGCGGCCAGTCGCAGCGAGCCCGGGCCCGTGCCCGTACGGCCGTGGTGGACGATCTCGAGGCGCAGGGCGGCGCCGTAGATCTCCCGCCAGGGCGCGAGCAGCCTGGCCGCCCGGTCCGGGCGGCCTGCGGCCAGCGCCCGGCCGACGTCGGAGCCGGGGCCGAGCAGCACGGTGAGTCCGTCGCCGTGGTTGTGGTCCCAGTCCAGTACGGGGTTGCGGTCGCCGGCGGCGTGGGCGGCGGTGATCAGCCGGCAGAGGTCCGCCCAGCCCGCGCCGTCCCTGGCGAGGAAGGTGGCGCGGGGCGCGGACTCGTCGATGAAGGCGCCGCCGCGCACCGGCGTGCGCTGGCGCTGCGTGCCCGCCTCCTCACGGGTGCGCTCCCCCAGCGCCAGCTCCGCCCCGAAGAGCGGCCGGAGGCCCACCTCGGCGCAGGCCTTGGCGAAGCGGACCGTGCCCGCGACGGTGTCCCGGTCGGTGAGGGCGAGGGCGTCCATGCCGTGCGCGGCGGCGCGCTCGGCCAGCTGCTTGGGATGGGAGGCGCCGTAGCGCAGGGAGAACCCGGAAACGGTGTGCAGATGCGTGAACACGGGCATCGCACCTCCTGAATCCGTCCCTGTCCCACCTCCCCCGTATCCACCATAGACCAAGTTTCGAACATTCGTACGACACCCCAGGTCTCGGCCATTCAGCCGCGCCCCACCTGCGCAAACACCGGCCGCCACCGAACGTGGGGGCATGACATTCGTCGACGAGGTGAAGACCGCAGTCACGCCACGGGCCGCACTGCTCGTCGTCGGTGTGCTCGTACTCCAGCTGCTGTTCATCACGTCGTACGTCGGCGCCCTGCACAGCCCGAAGCCGCGGGACGTGAAGGTCGCGGTGGTCGCCCCCGGCCAGGTCTCGGGCCGCCTCGTCGCCGAGCTGGAGCGACTGCCGGGCAAGCCGCTCGACCCGCGCGCGCTCCCCGACGCGAGGACCGCGCGCGAGCAGATGCTGAACCGGGACATCGACGCCGCACTGGTGGTCGACCCGCGCTCCACCACCGACACCCTGCTGGTCGCCACGGGGCAGGGCGCGACGGAGACCAGTGTGCTGGTGAAGATCTTCACGGAGGCCGGGAAGCAGCAGCAGCGCTCACTGAGGCTCGACGACGTGGCGCCCGCCGCCCAGGAGGACTCCGACGGGCTCTCCTCGTTCTACCTGGTGGTCGGCTGGTGCGTGGGCGGCTACCTGTGTGCGGCGATCCTCGCGATCAGCGCGGGCGCCAGACCCGCGAACCGCGACAGGGCCGCGATCCGTCTGGGGGCGATGGCCCTGTACTCGGTGGTGTCCGGCCTACTCGGAGCCGTGATCATCGGGCCCGTTCTGGGCGCACTGCCGGGCAGTGTCATGGCCCTGTGGGGACTGGGCGCGCTCGTCGTGTTCGCGGTGGGCGCGATCACCCTCGCGCTGCAGGCGGTGTTCGGCGTCGTCGGCATCGGCCTGGCGATCCTGCTGATCGTCATCGCCGGCAACCCGAGCGCGGGCGGCGCGTTCCCGCTCCCGCTGCTGCCGCCCTTCTGGGCGACGATCGGGCCCGCACTGCCACCGGGCGCGGGCACATGGGCGGCGCGCTCGATCGCGTACTTCGAGGGGAACGCGATCTCGGGCCCGCTCCAGGTGCTCACCATCTGGGCGATCGCAGGCGTGGTAGTCACCCTGATCATGGCCTCACTACGTAAACCGCCCGCGGCACAATCCAGCACCTCTGCACAATCCGGCGCCACGGCACAATCCAGCCCGTCCGGCGATTAGGCCGGGGGTCCGGGGCGGAGCCCCCGGGGCGCCGCCGCGCGCAGGCAAAAGGCCCCGCCCCGGTGCGGCGATAAGCGCCGGGGCGGGGCCCAGGGCCGGCCGAAGACCCGGCCAGAACCCGAAGGCGGTCAGCTGATCTTCGCACCCAGCGCGGTAAGCGCAGCCGGCACCGGCTGGAAGAACGTCTCGCCACCCGCGGTGCAGTCGCCGCTGCCGCCGGAGGTGAGACCGACCGCCGTGTCACCGGCGAAGAGCGAGCCGCCGCTGTCACCGGGCTCGGCACAGACCGTGGTCTGGATGAGCCCGTTCACGACATCGCCGTTGCCGTAGTTCACGGTGGCGTCCAGCGCGGTGACCTTGCCCTCCTTGACCTGGGTGGTGGAACCGCTGCGCGTCACCGCCATGCCGACGGTCGCCTCGCCGGCCTTGGTGATCGACTGCTTGCTGCCGTTGTAGAGGTTGACCTCGCTCGGGGCCTCGACACCCGCGTCGTACTTGACGATCGCGAAGTCACCGCCCGGGAACTTCGACTCGGTCATCGCGCCGAGCGCGCCGCCCGTGGAGTCCGTCCACTTGCTGCCGGCCTTTCCGCAGTGGCCCGCTGTGATGAAGTGCGGCGCCCCGTCCTTGACGACGTTGAAGCCGAGCGAACAGCGGCCGCCACCGTTGAGGATGGCGCCACCGCCCGCGATGAGCGGCTTGAACTCCCCGGCCGACCTCTTCAGCTCCGCCTTCTGACCGAGCGCACCGACGACGTCCTCCAGCTTGGTCCACGCCCCGCCCTTGACCGTACGGTCGGCCGTCACGACCACCTTGTTGGTCACCGGGTCGGTGGCCCACGAGGTGCCCGGGAGGGCGGCCTTGTCGGTGAGCGTGCCGCGTACGGCCGCCAGCTCGGCAAGGCTGTTCTCGACGATTCTGGCCTTGCCGCCCGCCTTGCGTACGCCCTGGGCCGCCGCCTCGTCCACCACGTTGACGACGAGCGTCCTGGACTCGCTGTCGTAGTACGCCCCGGCCGTGTCGCCACCGAGATCCGAGGCGAGGGTGGAGGCGAGCTTTCCGGCCCCCGTCGCCGACAGCTTCTTGACGGTGTACTGAGGCGTCTCGTCGCTGGCGTTCGCAGTCTGGAAGGTGACTCCCGCTCCAACCACGGCCGCGATGCCGGCTCCCGCCATGACTGCGCGCCGCTTGGGGATGCGTCGGTGCTTCACGTTATGTCCTCCTGTGGGGGGTTCGAGCCCTGAAAAGTGGGGGAGGCCCGGAGTAGGCCCACTATTCCGAGGCCGATTGGTAGCACACAAGGTCGAGTTCAGGACGCGCACACGACAACCTCCGCGCACCCTCGTTCTCTTTACATGCGGTGCACCTGCTGAGCCGGTCACGTTCGCGAACACCGCAAGCGATCATCGGAATAGCAGCGCGTAAGGACTAGTCCTGTCCGGTTCTCGCCCTCTCCGAACCGGAATCCGCGTTCGGTACCCCAAAACGCCGAGTGAAAGCACCGAGTCCCCGCCCGGTGGACCGGGCGGGGACTCGACTGCGAAAGGGTGTACCGGCAGACGTTCAGGCACAAAGCGCTGGGGGAGGCGCTCTACGAGATTGCGGCCAGGGTCGAGGAGATCTTCGAGACCTCTACCCGACTGCTGGCCAACCCCCTCGCCCGCGAAGAGGACTTCGAGGACCCGGACGGGTGGACGCTGCACCGGCTGAGGCACACCGCGTTCACACACGACGCCGAGGGCGGCACCTCCACCTACGATGCTGCTGGCCCGCTCCCGGCACACCACCGTACCGCTCCCTGGGCGGTACGCCCGCCCTCGGTCAGACGCCGTCGCGGCGCACGTCGCCTCCCGCGACCCGGCCGTTCGGCGGGGCGCACCCCGCTCAATCGCACAGGTTCGGCCTGTCAGGCCCGAGCGGCCGCAGCCAGGTCCAGACGGGTGCGCCAGGTGGCGCCGAAGTCCTCCGCCCATCTCGCACCGTGGCGGCCGTCAGGCAGCGGCGCCGCCATCGATCACCAGGTCGCCGCCTACCACGGAAGCGGCATCCTGCGAGGTCAGATACAGCACGGCTGCCGCAACCTCGGCGGTGGAGGACACCCGCCCAAGCGGCGACTCGTTCTTCATCCGGGCCGCGCGGTCGGCGTCGGTCTCACCCGGCCGCAGTGACATGGTCGTGGCGGACGCGCCAGGGCTGACGGCGTTGATGCGGACCCCGTCGGCGATGTGGTCCAGGGCGGCGGCCCGGGTCAGGGCGGAGACGGCCGCCTTGGTGGCGATGTAGCCGGCCACGCCCGGGATGCGCGTGTGCACGCCGAGGTTGGAGGAGATGTTGACGATGGCGCCACCTGTGGGCTGGTCGCGCATCCGGGCGACTTCGGCCTGGAGGCTGAGGAGTACACCGGTGACGTTGATGTCGAGCAGGGTGCGCCAGTCCTCCTCGGGGAGATCGGCGACGGGCGCGCCGCCCCGGAAGACGCCCGCGTTGTTGACGGCGACATCGAGGCTGCCGAAGTGTTCGACGGTGCGGCGGACCATGGCCCGTACGTCCTCGGAGCGGGTCACGTCTGCGGTGACCGCGGCGGCCGTACCGCCCTCCTTCTCGATCAGGGCGACCGTCTCGTCGAGCGCTACGGCGGTACGTCCGGCCGCGACCACCGAGGCCCCTTCGGCGGCGAAGGCGAGAGCGATGGCCCGGCCGATGCCAGAGCCTGCGCCGGTGACGAGGACGGTCTTGCCGGTGAAGCGTGCGGACATGGTGATGACTCCCTTGCTCGGTACTTGGTTACTTGGTGCGGGTGTTGAGGAGGGCGGCGGCGACGAAAGCGACTGCCGTCGCGGCGAGTGAGGTCGTGTCGGAGCCGAGGGTGAGCAGGGCTGCGAAGATGACGGTCGGGCCCAGCTCCATCGCGGTGTTCATGACGGCGCCCGCGAGTCCCGTCTGCTGCGGCTCCACCCCGTCTGTCGCGAGGACAGCAGCCCCCGCGAAGCCGGCGGCTCCGCCCGCCGACAGCAGGAGCAGGCCGGGGAGGAGTCCGTACGCGTACGGGCTGTGCGGGGCCAGGCCGGTGAGCGCGAGCAGCGCGAGGCCCGTCGCCGCGACCGCGAGCCCGGAGGTGGTGACGGCCGACGCCCCATACCTGGCGATGAGCGGGCCTGCCGTCCGGCCCGATATGAGCAGTGCCACCGCGAATGGGACGAATGCGGCGGAGGTCTGCAGTGCCGACCAGCCGCGGTCCTGCTGGAGATGGAGCGAGAAGAGGACGAACGTCGTGGCGGTCCCGGCGGCGGTGAGACCGATGGCGGCGAGCGCGACGGCCCGGCGCCGGTCGCGGAGGAATCCGCGCGGGAGCAGCGGGTCGTGGGCGCGGCGCTCGGCGATCAGGAATCCGATGAGGAGCGCGGCCCCGGTGAGCAGGGGGGCCAGGACGGCTGCCGATCCCGGGGGGTGGGCGTCGGTGAGGACGAGGCCGTAGCTGGCCAGGGTGATCCCGGTGGTGGCGAGCAGTGCACCCGGCAGATCTAGGGAGCGGCCCGCTCCGGCCGGGGTGGCGGGCAGCAGCCGGGGTGCGAGGGCGAGGGCGGCGACAGCCACCGCGACCGGGACGGCGAAGGCCAGTCGCCAGGACGCGAGCGCCGAGATAACCCCGGAGAGCAGGTTCCCTGCGGTCGCGCCGAGGACCGAGAGCCCACCCCAGGTGGCCATCGCCCTTCCATATGCAGCAGGTTGAGGGAAGACCGCGCAGTACGGCCATGGCGGCGGGCGCGGTGAGCGCGGCGCCTGCCCCTTGTGCGAAGCGGGCGGTGAGCAGAGTCTCCGGACCCGGGGCGAGCGGCGCGGCGAGGGACGCCACGGCGAACACAAGCAGCCCGGCGGTGAGAGCGCGACGCCCGCCGAAACGGTCGGCGACGCGGCCGCCGAAGAGCAGCAGTCCGGCGAAGGTCAGCCCGTACGCGGCACTGAGGAGAATCAAGTCGTCGCGGTCAAGGGAGAATTCGCGGCCGATCCGGGGAAGCGGCACGACGAGCGAGGTGAGCGTGAAGATCAGCGACATCTGTACGGTGCCGAGCAGGGCGAAGGCAGGGCCGGGCGCAGGCCCGGTCGAGGTGGCTGAGGTCGTGGTGTTCCGGCTCTGCGTGACGGTCATTTCCCACCCGATATTTGATCGATCGTTCCATAATGCGCGCGCATGAAAGCACCTCCCCGCAGGAGGTGCTGCTCAGTCCAGCAGCGTCAGCGCCTGCTCTGCCGCGTCCCGCACCCGGCTCGGGTCGTCCGACGCCTTGCCGACCACCCGCAGGCCTTGCATCAGCACCAGCAGCATGCGTGCGAGCGTGCGTGGATCGCGGTCCGCGGGCAGTTCGCCCTGCGCACGGGCCCGCGTCAGGGCCGAGTGCAGCAGGATCTCGACGTGACCCCAGCTCGCCTCGACCCGGCGGGCCGCCGCCGGGTCGTGCGCGCCCAGCTCGGCAGCCGTGTTGGTGACGAAACACCCGTTCAGGCGCCGTTCGCTGGAGCTCGCCTCGGCCGCGAAGCGCCGCACCACCGTACGCACGGCGGGCAGTGCGGGACCCGGCTGGGACAGTTCGCGCAGGAGGCCCGGGTTGCGGATCTCGTTGTACCGGTCCAGCGACTTCAGATACAGCTCGCGCTTGTTGCCGAAGGTCGCGTAAATGCTGGCGCGCCCGATGCCGAGGTGTTCGACGAGGTCCGCCATCGAGGTCGCCTCGTAGCCGCGCTGCCAGAACAACTCCAGGGCTGACTGCAGAGCGGCTTCCGGGTCGAATTCCTTGGTTCTGGCCACGTTCGAACCCTAAGGGATACTGAAACGGTCGGTCAAGTATTCTCTGATGAAACGGCTCACCGAGGGCCGAGGAGAGCTGACGGCGCTGTACGTGCCTGCCGTGTCGGCGCCAGCGTTCGGTACGGCGGCCGCCGGACGGGCGGTTCGAGTTCGCTATGGGGTGTCGAGCAGTCGCCGCTCGCCCGCCGGGACCCCCACCGTCAGGGTGTTGCCCGGTGGCGGGAGGGGGCAGATGAAGTGGTCGGCGAAGGCGCACGGTGGCAGCAGCACCCGGTTGAAGTCGACCGTGACCGTGCCGTCGGCCGCGGGCTTCGGCGGCCGCAGGAAACGGAAGCGATAGCTCCCGGCGCCGCTGGTCGCGTCGGCGAAGACCGCCCACAGCGAGCCGTCGGCCTCGACCGCGACCTGGAGCGTGTGCCCGGCGCCGTCGAGGGTGAAGGCGATCTCACCGGCGAGACCCAGTCCGCGCTCACGCCCGTCCGCGTTCTCGACCCGGACCGTGATGGTGCGCCCTTCGTCGTACGGGCGGAACCGGCCCGCCACCGCCCATGTCGCGTCGTACGGCGTCACGTCGAGGCCGGTGAAGGCGCGCCGCGCCGGCGCGTCGGGGTCGAACACGCGGACCGCCCAGAGGCCCTCGCGGCGCAGCACGACCAGCCGCCGCCCGGCGGACTCGACATGGGGCGGCGTGAGGGGCCCGGCGTCAGCGGTCAGCCCGGCGGCGCCGGTCAGGGGCTGCCCGTCGACGGTGACCGCGTCCTTCGGGTCAGCGGTGTCCTTCGGGTCAGCTGCCAGGACGACCTCGTCGCCGTCCGCCGCCCACCGGCCCGGCACCCCCGGAATACGGCCCTGCGGATAGTCGGAGAGCCAGTGCGTGCCGGTGAGCGACAGCGGACCGTACGGCCCGCGGACCGTCTCGGTGCGCTGCTCGCACCACTGCTGCCAGTCCTGCCGGGGGTCGCTGCTCATGCGCCCCACCTTTCCACACGGGCGCCGGGAGCCCCCGCAGTGACCAGAAGCGGCCGCGCTCCTGATGCGACTTCAGCAGCCGTCGCAAGAACAGCAGTCGCAGCAGTCGCACTCGCACTTGTGGCAGCAGCCTTCCCGTTGCTTGCGCGACCAGGGCCCTTCGTACCGCTCGGCGCAGCAGAGCTTGCACGTGCAGCACAGCTCGATCGCGGCGGCGCATCCGGCCCAGAATCCACGCCGGGCCGGCCTCCCGGGCCGGTGCGGCTCACCCGTGAAGCCCGGCGATCCGGGTGGCCCGGGCGGTCCCGGTGGCATCCCGCCCGCCCCGCCCACCCCGCCAGGCACGCCCTGGCCGCCGCCGTAGGGGTTGTTCGAGCCGTACGGGCCACCGCCCCCGGACCCGGGCGGCGGCGGCCCGTATGCCTGGGCCCGAGCCGCGTGGCCGCAGCTCACCGTGCCGAACACCCGGTCCACGGAACGGCTCAGTTCGTGCGCCAGCAGTACGTGCGCCAGCCTGCCGTCGGTGAACTCCGCGTCACGCAGCGCGAGCCGTACGCCGTGCACCGCGTCGTCGCACAGCCGGCGCGCTTCCAGCAGGCCGGTGCCCGTCGCGGTCAGCGGGTTCCACGCACCCGACGCCGCGTCAGCTTGCTGGTCCTCCACGGCGTCCAGCAGATGCGCGAGCCTCCCGAAGAGTCTGCCTGCCTCCGCGAGCGGCGCCGCATTCTGCGGCCGGCCCGCCAGAACGGCGGTGTGGGCGAAGGCCGCCGCGGTCGCCGTCTCGGCAGGCTCGGTGACGTCGAGGACGGACGTGCCCGGCCCGGCCAGCGACTCGATCGCGCTCTGCCGGTCCACCGCGTCGACCAGCAGCGCCGTGTCGAAGCCGAGCGAGGCGCCCGTACGCGCGCCCGCCCGGTCCCATCCGGCGGCGAGGCGGCGCGCGGCCGCGGCCACCGGCCGGCGGGCCAACACCCCGTCCCGGTCGGCGACGTGGTCCCTCACCTTCGCCGAGGCCAGGACCAGCGAGACGGCGGCCGCGAGCCTGGCGCCCTCGCCCCGGGCGACCGGAGCGGTCCGCATGGCGCGCAGCGGGCACGGTCCCGCGGTGCGCCTGTGGCCCTCGTCACGGACGGACTGAGCCTCCGTCAGCACGGAGACGATCAGCCCGTCGTAGTTGGTGACGACCCTGGCGAGCTGCCCGTGGTCGGCGCGAAGTGCCAGGCAGAGCCCGCAGAGATGGGCCATCCACTCCTCCTTCAGTCCCCCCGGAAGTCGATGACTGCATGGCCTGACTATTCCGAACACGGCGCTCCCCCTGGATTCGTCGGACAGTGCGGGCCGCATCGTATCGAGGGGAATGGCAGGGGCCTGACGGGGCATCCGTTCACCCGTCCGACCCCTTCATCACCCGTGCGGCGCGCACGCGGACCGACGATCTTATTTTTCACTCTGTCAGCAGCCTTGCACAGCCAAAACCTTGACGAATCGCCACAACTTCTGCACCAGTACCGTCACGAATCCCCTGCGCGCCGACTATTCACTTGGCGCGTAATCCGCATCATGGACGACCATAGGGGGAGCGGAACACAGACCGACCGCGGTGAAAGGAGGCGTCCCATGGGATCGGTGCGCAAGGCCAGTGCCTGGCTCGGGCTCGTCGAGGACAGCGACGAACGCTACTACGACGACGAGTACGCCGAGGGGAACAACGAGAGGGCCGAACCCTGGGTCACCGACCCGAGGGTGCGGGTGGCCTCCGACTCGGCCCAGGACCAGGGCCGCCGGATCGCCACCGTCGCCCCGGACGGCTTCCGAGACGCACGGGGCATTGGTGAGCTGTTCCGGGCCGGCGTCCCGGTCATCATGAACCTGACGTCCATGGAGCCCTCCGACGCCAAGCGTGTCGTCGACTTCGCCGCCGGTCTCACCTTCGGCCTGCGCGGTTCGATCGAGCGCGTGGCGACCCGGGTCTTCCTGCTGAGCCCTGCCGACACCATGGTGGTCAGCGGTGAGGCCGCGGGCGGCCGCGAATCGAGCGGTTTCTTCAACCAGAGCTAGGGGGTCTGCGGTCGGCTCACCGGAAGGCATCGAGGCCGGTGAGCGCCTTGCCCAGTACCAGCTGATGCATTTCGACGGTGCCCTCGTAAGTGAGCACCGATTCCAGGTTTGTCGCGTGCCGCATCACCGGGTACTCCAGCGAAATCCCGTTCGCGCCAAGAATCGTCCTGCTGGTGCGGCAGATCTCGATCGCCTCGCGCACGTTGTTGAGCTTTCCGAAGCTGACCTGCTCGGGCCTGAGCTTCCCGGCGTCCATGCGCCGCCCCAGGTGGTGGGCGAGCAGGATGCCCTTGTGGAGTTCGACCGCCATGTCGGCGAGCTTGGCCTGGGTGAGCTGGAAACCGCCGATGGGCTTTCCGAACTGCTCACGGGTCTTGGCGTAGTCGACCGCCGCCTCGAAGCTGGCGCGGGCGGCTCCCATCGCCCCCCACACGATGCCGTACCTGGCGTGGCTCAGGCAGCCCAGCGGCCCCTTCAGCCCGGTGACGCCGGGGAGCACGGCGTCGGCGGGCAGCCGTACGTTGTCGAGGACCAGCTCGCTGGTCACCGAGGCGCGCAGCGACCACTTGTGCTTGATCTCGGGCGCCGAGAAGCCGGGGGTGTCCGTCGGCACGACGAACCCCCGAATGCCGCTGCCGCCGCCGTCCTCGGTCGTCTGCGCCCAGACGACGGCGACCCCGGCGACCGAGCCGTTGGTGATCCACATCTTGCGCCCGCTCAGCACCCAGTCGTCGCCGTCCTTCTTCGCGTACGTCCGCAGGCCGGCCGGGTCGGAGCCGTGGTCGGGCTCGGTCAGGCCGAAGCAGCCGATGATCTCGCCGGCGGCCATGCCGGGCAGCCAGCGCTGCTTCTGCTCCTCGGAGCCGAAGCGGTGGATCGCGTACATGGCGAGCGAGCCCTGCACGGAGACCAGCGAGCGGATGCCGGAGTCGGCGGCCTCCAGCTCCAGGCAGGCCAGGCCGTACTGCACGGCGGACGCGCCGGCGCAGCCGTAGCCCTCCAGGGACATGCCGAGGGCGCCGATCGAACCGAGCTCACGGGCCAGGTCGCGGATGCCGGGCAGTTCGCCGCGCTCGTACCAGTCGGCGATGTGCGGCAGCACCCGGTCGGCGGCCCAGTTCCGTACCGTCTCGCGGATCGCGAGGTCCTCGTCGGACAGCAGATCGTCGACGCCGATCGGATCACGGGGGTCAAACGGCACAAGCTTCGAGGTTGCGGACATTGCTGGCCCTCCGGCTCACGGTGCGGCGTAGAACTAAGGTGCGGCGTAAAACTAGCAGTGTTAGTTACGGCTCGCGGGCGACGTTACGTGGTCACCGTGCGGCTCGTCCAGACCCGGCCCGCTCGGCGGGCTCCCGGCGCGCCGGAAGCTCTGGGCGGTGCGCCTGGGCCTTCGCCCGGGGCGGCGGGCCCTGCTGCTGCGGCACCCCGCTCCGCCCCGGCTCCTGCGCCGGGCGGTGCTCGGGTGGCCCGGCGGGTTCGCGGGCGCCGCAGTCCATCAGGCGCGGCAGCCGCAGCGCGGCCAGCGCGCCGAGCAGCAGCAGGCCCGCGCTGACGAAGAGCGTCACGTGCAGACCGTGCACGAAGGCGTGCCGCGCGGTGGCGCGCAGCGCCTCACCGGCCGGCCCCCCGAGCCGGGTGGCGACGGTGTACGCCTCGCCGAGCGAGTTCGCCGCGCCTGCGCTGTCCGCAGCGGAGACGCCCGGGATCGCCGCGAGCCCCGGCGCGTAGGCGGCGTTCATCACGCTGCCGAGCAGGGCGATGCCCATGCCCGCGCCGAGCTGGTACGACGTCTCGCCGATGGCCGCCGCGGCGCCCGCAGCCTCGGGCGGCGCCTCGCTCAGCATCGACTCGTACGCGCCGAACAGGGTCGCCTGGAGCCCGAAGCCCAGCAGCACGAAGCCGACGGTCAGCAGGGCGGGCCGGTCGTGCTGTCCCATCAGGGTCAGTACGAGCACGGCGGCCGCGGTCAGCGCGAAGCCCAGTGACACCATGGCGCGCGGGCCGAGCCGGTGCAGGGTGTACGAGCCGGTGGCGCCCGCCGCCATCGCGGCGAAGGTGAGCGGCAGCAGCCGCAGCCCGGTCTCCAGCGGTCCCAGGCCGAGCACGAGCTGGAGGTACTGGACGGCGATCAGCTCCAGGCCGACCAGCGCCAGCATCGCCAGGACGATGCAGCCGACGGAGGTGGAGAACGCCGGCCGGGCGAACATCTTCACGTCGACGAGCGGATGCGCCCGCGCCTTCTGACGCCGCACGAACACCACGAGCAGCGCGAGGCCGGCCAGCAGCGCGAGCAACGTCTGCGCGTCGGCGATGCCCTGCCCGGTGCCCACCCGCTTGACGCCGAGGACCACGCCCAGCACACCGCCCGCCGCCATCAGCGCGCCGAGTACGTCCCAGGGGCCCTTGCCGCTCCCCCGGGACTCGGGCAGCAGCCAGCGGCCGACCGGCAGGATCAGCGCCATCAGCGGGATGTTGATGAGGAAGACCGAGCCCCACCAGAAGTGCTGGATGAGGAAGCCGCCCAGCACCGGCCCCGTGGCGGCGCCGACGGCCGCGACGGCGGTCCAGATGCCGATGGCGACCGCGCGCTCGCGCCGGTCGGGGAAGACCTGGCGGAGGATCGACAGGGTCGCGGGCATGATCATCGCGCCGCCCACGCCGAGCAGGGCGCGGGCCGCGATGAGGACGTGGGGGGTGTCGGCGAAGGCGGCCAGGGCCGACGCCACGCCGAAGAGTCCGTAACCGAGCAGGAGGATGCGGCGGCGGCCGGCCCGGTCGCCGAGCGTGCCGAAGAGGATCAGGAGCGAGGCGCAGACCAACGGGTAGGCGTCGACGATCCACAGCAGTTCCATCGCGCCGGGCCGCAGGTCCTCGGTGACAGCGGGGACGGCGATGTGCAGGATCGTCGCGTCGAGGGCGACGACCAGCAGGCTGACACACAGGACCAGCAGGACGGCCCAGCGGTTCTTGGCGGCTGTCAGGTCCGGCCGTCGCCCGGAGGCGCCCGCAGACCGCTGCGCTCCGGCCGTGGTCGTCCCTGACATGTACGTACCTCCCAGTGGGCGTCCCTCACGCTCGGCGGACCGGCGGGGACGGTGTGGTCCGGCGTCCACGCGGGCCCGGCATCGACGGGCGAGTGAGCCGTCAGCGTACGCGAGTTCAGGGACATCAAACGTGGTGCAGCTCTCACCCGCTTCGGGGACCCGGTGTGTCGTACGCCACACGGAGGAGCCCAGGTCGTGATCTTGCGGTGCCCACGCGGGGCGTGAGGGGACGGCAAATTCCACATTGAGTCCCGGTGAACCCAATTCATCCAGGCATCTATTTATCCCCCGCATGCGCCCCTCCCAATGAATAGGACGCAAGGTCGTCCGCATTTCCGAATCGGCCAGAAATAAGCAGTGTGATGAGACGCAGCCCACATCACATCGTCATCACAAAGGTGGCGGATGTGCCGGGCTTGTCACTCACCGGCTGTAACGTCGATTGGGTGCGTACCGACCAAATCTTTGCCCGCCTGGACCGGGAACCGGAGCCGCCGAAGATAGAGATCCCCGGGATGAGCCGCACCCGTGCGGCTCTCTTCGGTTCGACGATGGCGTTCTACATCGCCATCGTCTGGGCCGTGCTGATCACTTCCTGGCTGGTGACGCTCGACTGGAAGGTCATGCTGTTCCGGCCGTACGAGCAGTGGCCCGTCATCCACCCGTACCTGGACTACTTCGTGGTCCTCGGCCAGCGCGGCCCCACCGCGGTGATGGTCGCGGCCTGGCTGGGCTGGCGATCCTGGCGTCAGCACACCCTGCGTCCGCTGCTGACGCTCGGCGCCTCGCTGCTGCTGCTGAACGTGACGGTCGGCGCGGTCAAGCTCGGCCTCGGCCGCCTCGGGCCGCACTACGCGACGGAGATCGGTTCGGCCGAGATGTTCGCGGGCGGCGATATATTTCCTTCGGGCCACACCGCCAACGCCGTGGTCACCTGGGGCATCCTCGCCTACCTGGCCACCACCCCGAGGGCCAGGCGCTGGCTTTCGGTGCTCTCCGCCGTGGTCGCCCTCGGCGTCGGCGCGACCACCGTCTACCTGGGCACCCACTGGCTGAGCGATGTCCTGCTCGGCTGGGCGGCCGGTCTGCTGATCCTGCTGAGCCTGCCGTGGTTCGAGCCGCTGATCGGCCGCACCGAAGCCTGGATCTTCGAAATGCGCGAGGCCTGGCGTGCACGCGGCAGGCTCGGCGCGGAGCAGCCGGCGCCGGCCGGCGGAGCCCTGTCCCCCGGGATGCTCTCGCAGCCCCTCGCCGGCAGCCCCCAGGACTGCAAGCCCGCGCGCGAGCCGGTGGGTTCCGGCGGCGCCCCCCGCTCCACGGGCACCAGGACCGCAGGACACGTCTCGGCGCGGCCGCACCAGGTGCACACGGTCCGCTCGGAGCGGACGCCCGTCACCCCGGCGGGCAGCCGCCGACCGCCGCACAGCGACCGTACGGCCCGGCCCGTCCATCAACCTCCGCGAGGCCGCTGACAGGCGGCTGACCCACCACGGACCGCGGGACGGTACGCACAAACCTCACCCCGCGCGCGCAGGCCCCGGCGGCTCCACCTGGAGCCGCCGGGGCCTGCGTCGTTGGCTGGCTGGTTGGCTGGTCAGCCCTGCCAGCAGCGGGTAACGGTGTCCTGGTCGACCTCGAAATTGAGGCGCCCCGCCATGTACTCCATGGTGATGATCGAGCCGGGCGGCAGCGCCCTCACGGTGCTCCAGCCCTTCTCGTGGGCGAGGCGCTGGGCGCCGCCGGAGTCGAGGCCGACGTACGCCTCGGGAGCGTCGTCGGGCTGTGCGGAAGGGGTCGGTTCGGTTGCCATGAAAGCCACCGTAGGCCGCCGCGAAGGAGGACGGAAGTCCGCACTCCGCAGGGGCCACCGCCCGCCACCGCCCCCGCGTCACCCTCCGTTGCACCGTCCACGGCACCTTCCGTGGCAGCGCCTCCGATACCCCACCGGTCACGCTTGTGTCACAGGATCACGACAAGCGTTTGGGGCGAACTCCGTCACCCGAAAGGCCCGACGCGTGCTCCGGAAGCACGAATTGCTCGCCCCCGAAATGAATGGCAATAGCAGGCAGCCTTTCCCTTTCCGACGACCGGCGGCTGTTCCGGAAATTCCGACGGGTGTCCCGCGATAAAATCTGACGGGGCGTAGCGAATTCACCGATTCCCCACACGATCCACACCCGGGTCAGGCCGGCCTGCCGGCGTCCAGGGAGCGCGTGAGGAGGTCGCGGGCCGCCCTGATCCGGTCGGTCAGCTCCGGTGGCTCGACCACCTCGAAGTCGAAGCCCATCAGCACGATGTGGATCACCAGCACGTCCAGGCTCGCCGCCCCGGTGCGCAGCAGGCAGCTGTGCTCGTCCACCGCCTCCAGTACACCCCGCGCTGGGCGAGACCGCCTGCGCCGCCTGTGCGCGGGGTGACGCCGAGCCGCTCGGCGAGATCCTGCCCCGCCCATTCACGGTGGGCCTGGAGCAGCGAGAGCAGACGTGCCGAAGTCTCCAACATGGGAGCAAGTCTGCCCGTGCTTGAGGACAGTGACTGTCCTCAAGCACATTCCTCAAGCACGGGCATTAATGCGCTCACTTCGCGCTGTCGAGCCGCACGCTGAGGTCGTTGTCGACGGTGAAGTACGGGTACGCCGTGGTCGGCCTGGTGGCCTGCGGGCCCTCGGCCGCAAGCACCGGGTAGCGGAAGATCGCCTTCTTGTCCCAGACGTCGTCCAGGATCCGCCCGAGCCGTACGGCGCCGCCGGACCCCGACTGCGTGCCCGAAGGCGTTCCCGACGGGCACAGCCACAGGTCCCACAGGCGCTGCTCGTCGCCGCGCCCCTCGGACAGCGGCCCGTACCCCAGCGTGAAGGTGAACGCGCCGTCGCGGCCGCCGGTCACGGGCACCCGCAGGCGGTCGTCCTTCGGCGCGTCGCGCAGCCGGGCCTCGACGGCCGCGTCCTCGCCGAGGACGGCGCCGTACAACTGCCCCTGCACCGTCATCGCACCGTGCGCGAAGGTGATGGCACCGGCCTCCGCGTGCGGGGCGCGCAGCCAGGCGCGCACCGCGAGCCTGCCGTCGGCGGTCGGATAGGGGATGCGTACGGCGACCTGGGGGCGTCCGGGGTCGGGGGCCCGGTCGACGAGCGAGCGCAGGTCCCTGAGGCCGGGCTCGATGTGCTGCTCCCCGCTCTCGTCGCCGTGGGTGGTGAACGCGTCCCAGCGGCCCTCGGGCAGCTCGACCGTGCTGGGCAGCACGGCACGCAGCCGCCCGTCCCCCGCCGGGGTGAGCGGCAGCCGCAGCACGTCGGCGGGCGTGGGCGCGACGGCCCCGCGCCGGCGCAGGACGAGCACCGCGCCCGGCGCGTCGTCACCGACGATGTCGAAGGTGACGCCGCCCGCGGAGTCCGCGATGCAGTCGGCGCGCGGCGGCCCGGTCCGGGTGGGGGTGGTGCTCATGCGGTCTGCCCTTTCCGGAGCGCGGAGGCGGCCTTGTGGCGGAGGGAGTACGCCCCGTCGAGCACGGCCCCACGGGAGAGATAGAGCGCCTCGTGGACGCGGCTGCGCGGACGCCCGCGGGCGCCGCGTGAGATCAGCTCGGTGAAGAGCGCCTCGTGACGCTCGGCGATGTGCGCCGGGTCGAACCGGGCGGAGCGCTTCAGCGCGGCCGCACCCATGGCAGCGCGCAGTTCGTCGTCGTTGATCAGGCCGAGCAGCGTGTCGGCGATCGCGTCGACGTCACCGACCGGCACCAGTCGTCCGTCGAGACCGTCGGCGATGATCTCCCGGGGCCCGTGCGGGCAGTCCGTGGCGACGACCGGCAGACCGGAGCGCATCGCTTCGACGATGGTCATGCCGAACGACTCGGAGCTGGAGGTGACAGCGGCGATCGAGCCCTTGACCCACTCGGGCTCGATCGGGTTGGCCGTGCCCATCAGGAAGACGTGGTTGTAGAGACCGAGTTCATTGATGAGGGCCCGCAGCGCCTTCTTCTTGTTGCCGCCCGCGTCGCCGTCGCCGTAGATGCGCAGCCGCCAGTCGGGGCGGGCCGCCACCACCTTCGCGAAGGCCCGCACCAGCAGGTCGTACCGCTTGACCTTGGTCAGCCGGCCTGCCGCCACGACCCACTTGGCGCCGGTGTCGACCGGATCGAGCACGGACGCGGGAACGCTGTTGGGCACCGCCTCGATGCGTACACCGGGCAGCTTGAGACGGGTGCGGTAGGCGCGGGCGTCGGCCTCGGTGACGGTCGTGACGGCGTCCAGCATCCCGTAACGGTGGCTCAGTTCATGGCGCAGCCGGAGGCTGTGGCCGTCGAGCGTGAGGTGCTCCTGGCCCACCCGGACCGTGCCGCGCCGGGTCTGACGACTGATGTGCACGTTCAGTCCGGGCCGGGTGCCCACGACGACGTCCGCCTCCAGGGACTTCAGATGCGTCGCGATACGGGCGTCGGTGAGCCGGCTGTACTGCTTGTAGCGGCTGTCACCCGACGCGAACACCTTCGCGGGGAGCGCGAACCGCTCGTCGTCGCCGTCGTATCCGGGGCTCTTCTTGCGGATGTCCACCAGATAGTCCAGCCGTACGCCCACGGGGGCGCCCAGCGCCGGTACGTCACCGTGGCGGAATACCGACACAATCTCGACGTCGTGCTGCTCGGCCAGAGTCTGGGCGAGGTTGAACGTGGTACGGATCGTTCCCCCGATGCCGTACGCGTTGTGGAGCAGAAAAGAGATGTGCATGCGCCGACGCGACCCCCAGTAGTTGAGCGGGCTTGGTCCAGACCCGCTGCCTTCAAAAGGGACTGTACTGGCCACAACCGGGTTGATCCGGTCCGGGCCAAATCGTTCTAATACGGTTGCGACATCGTTGGCACCGCCGGGGCAACCAAACGGATCTCTCACCCGTCAGGGCGCGTAGGAAAAGAATAAAAACGTTGGACAGCCCCGCACTTGTCTGCGCAGCTCGTCAACTGCCATTTTGAGTAACGGCACTTGGCGCCGCACCATTCGTCAGCTACTCCCCTACTGCGGGACGACGAGCCTGATCCCGGTGCCGATCCGGTCGGGATCGCGCCCGACAACTTTCTCGTTGGCCTTGTAGAGCGCCTTCCAGCCGCCCTTGACGCCATAGCGCTTGGCGATCGAGTAGAGGGTGTCGCCCGCCTTGACGACATGGACGCGCCCGTCCAGGCCGTAACGCTTCGAGCAGACCGGCCACGCCTTCCAGCCCTGCGTGGCCAGCACCTTCTCGGCCACCTTGATCTGCTCCGCCCGGGTGGCCAGATCCGCCCGCCGCGCGTACGCCAGGCCGCCGTGCTCCTCCCAGGTCGGCTGCCAGAACTGGAGCCCGCCGTAGTAGCCGTTGCCGGTGTTCGCGTCCCAGCGGCCGCTGCTCTCGCACTCGGCCAGGCAACCCCAGGGCCACTGGTCATCGGCGCAGTCCCGCAGCCAGGAGACGGCTCCGGGCGACAGGCTTCCGGGGGCGGGCGGCGGTGGGACGGCGGCCCGGGCGGCCGTGGACCCGAGGGCCAGCAGTACGGTGAGCAGGGAGACCGGGAGGACGCGGGACCGCGGCAGCTTGGGCATCGCGCCACGCTAAGCAGCCGCCGGGCACGGGGCCGCGTGCCGCGCGGTGTACGCCGGTGAGCCCCACCCGGTCGGACGACCCGCGCGGCGGCCACGGGCCCGGGTTGGTTCGATTCTGTTCCCCTCCTCGCGTGACCCGGGCGGCGGCTCATCCGTTGTCTCCATGACGAGCCGGGGACCTCCCGGCACCCGCACCGAGTCCGAGGAGTCCCCCGTGCCGCGCATGCTCGACGTAAGCGACGACGTACGCACCGAGATCGGCAACGAAGAAGCCGACCGGCTGCTCGCCGGCGACAACGCCCCGGGCAGCTACGACTGCACCTCCTGCCGCACCCAGGGCGACTCCGACCTGGAACGCACCAGCACCGTGCTGTTCGTCGGAGAGGAGACCGCCGTGCTGGCGTTCGCCCACGCCACCTGCATCCCCTCGCAGGTCGTCCAGGTGGCCGAGGAGCAGCTGCAGGGCGCCGTACGCAGCATCACCGGCGGCGCCGAGAGTCCCGACGGAGGGGCACTGGGCGGCGCGTCCGACCAGGCCGTGCTGGGGATCACCAGCGGCCTCGTGCTGATCGAGGACCAGCTGCATCCCGCCCTGGTGGTCGAGCCGACCGGGCCGATCGCCCGACCCGGCTCGGACGCCGGCACCGACGAGTTCCTGGCCCTGGTCACCGAGCAGGGATTCCAGCCGGTGACCGACATGGGGAAGGTGCCCGCGCCGCTGCCCGGCTGGTCCGTGCTGCTCGCCATGGGCCAGCTGCACGCCGTGCTCCAGCCCGGCACCGGAGGCGGCACCCCGGTCTCCTGGTGGCAGGCGCACCAGCCGCTCCAGGTCACGGAGGGCTGGCGGACGGCCGCCAACAAGTCCAGCACCGTCCTCGTCTTCGCCGCGCCCGCCGGTTCCATCGGCCAGCAGCCCCGTGAGGACCTGCTGCGCGCCGCGCTGGAGAAGGCCGCGGCGAACGGCCTGCTGGCCGCCGCCGCCATGCCGCTGGCCGGCACCTGACCGTCGCAGGGCGCACCGCGCGCCCCGCGCACCCCGGCCGAGCAGGGAATTCCCCTGCTCGGCCCGCATCCGTAGGACGTCCGGTTCGTTGGCCGTACGTGCACTCATACGACCCCTCACGCCATCAGCCGTACCAGAGCCAGATCCCCGCGATGCGCCCCTCCCGGGACTCACAGACCGAGCGCTCGCACACCCCGATCTTCGACGCGCTGTACTCGGAGTACCGCAGGTCCTTCCGGGCCCTGCCGGGCGACCGGTCGGGCGAGGAGGATCTGAGGTTCACGGGATTCACCGGCTACACCACGGGCATGCACCGCAGCCAGGGCCCCGGCTCCGGGAGCCAGGGCAGCCACGGCACCGGCTTCTGGCAGAGCGCCGGCAGCGGCACGGGCAGCCACGGACGTGACACCGGCACCCACAGCAGCGGGCGGCAGCACAGCGGGAATCACTCCCCGCCGGCGCTGCCGCCCGCTCCCCGTCGGGGGTTGTGAGCCGTCCTAGTACGTCCTGGTACTCCAGCCGGAGCAGGCGTCCTGGGAGAGTCCCGTCCGCGTCACTTCTTGCGGCCGCGCTTCTCGCGCACCCGTACCGAGATGTGGATCGGAGTGCCGTCGAAGCCGAACTCCTCGCGCAGCCGGCGCTCGACGAAGCGCCGGTAACCGTGCTCCAGGAAGCCGGAGGCGAAGAGCACGAACCGCGGCGGCTTGCTGCCCGCCTGGGTCCCGAAGAGGATGCGGGGCTGCTTGCCGCCGCGGACCGGGTGCGGGTGGGAGGCGACGATCTCACCGAGGAAGGCGTTGAGCCTGCCGGTGGGGATCCGGGTCTCCCAGCCCGCCAGCGCCGTCTCGATCGCCGGGACCAGCTTCTCCATGTGGCGGCCGGTCTGCGCCGAGACGTTGACCCGCGGCGCCCATGCGACCTGCGCCAGCTCGGTCTCGATCTCGCGCTCGAGGTAGTAGCGGCGCTCCTCGTCGAGGGTGTCCCACTTGTTGTAGGCGATGACCAGCGCGCGGCCCGCCTCGACGGCCATCGTGATGATCCGCTGGTCCTGGACGCTGACGGACTCGCTCGCGTCGATCAGTACGACCGCGACCTCGGCCTTCTCGACGGCGGCCGCGGTGCGCAGAGAGGCGTAGTAGTCCGCGCCCTCCTGGAGGTGGACGCGGCGCCTGATGCCGGCCGTGTCGATGAACTTCCAGGTGATGCCGCCGAGCTCGATGAGCTCGTCGACCGGGTCACGGGTGGTGCCCGCGATCTCGTTGACGACGACCCGGTCCTCGTTCGCCACCCGGTTCAGCAGCGAGGACTTGCCGACGTTCGGGCGGCCGATGAGGGCGATGCGGCGGGGGCCGCCGAGGGCCTGGCCGAAGGTCTGGGCCGGGGCCTCGGGCAGTGCTTCCAGTACGGCGTCCAGCATGTCCCCTGTGCCGCGGCCGTGCAGTGAGGAGACCGGGTGCGGCAGGCCGAGGCCCAGCGACCACAGCGCGGTCGCGTCCGCCTCGCCGCTCTGGCCGTCGACCTTGTTGGCGCACAGCACGACGGGCTTGCCGGCCCGGCGCAGCAGCTTGACGACGGCCTCGTCGGTGTCGGTGGCGCCGACCGTGGAGTCGACGACGAAGACGACCGCGTCGGCGGCCTCGATGGCGTACTCGGCCTGGGCGGCCACGGAGGCGTCGATGCCCAGTACGTCCTGCTCCCAGCCGCCGGTGTCGACGACCTTGAACCGGCGGCCCGCCCACTCGGCCTCGTAGGTCACGCGGTCACGGGTGACGCCGGGCTTGTCCTCGACGACGGCCTCGCGGCGGCCGATGATGCGGTTCACCAGAGTCGATTTGCCGACATTGGGACGGCCGACGACGGCGAGGACGGGCAGCGGGCCGTGGCCGGCTTCGCCGATCGCGCCCTCGACCTCTTCCGGGTCGAAGCCTTCCTGCGCGGCGAGCTCCATGAACTCCGCGTACTCGGCGTCGCCAAGTGCTCCGTGCTCGTTGCCGGAGTGAATCTGGTCGTTCATGAAGTCCGTTCCTCGTTCATCATCGATGGACCACCCGATGGTTCGCGCGGTCCACTACTCAAGTCTCGCCTAGCGCCCGGTGAGGCGCCTGGCACTTTCCAGGTGGGCGGCCAGCCGCTCCTGGATCCGTACGGTGGCCTCGTCAAGCACCTTGCGTGTACGCAGTCCGCTGCCGTCGCCGGCCTCGAACGGGTCGCCGAAGACGACGTCCACCCGGCTGCGCAGCGGCGGCAGCCCGGGTATCAGCCGCCCGCGGCGCTCGGTGCTGCCGAGCACCGCCACCGGCACGATCGGCGCCGAGCCGCGTACGGCGAAGTACGCGAGCCCGGCGCGCAGCGACGCGAAGTCGCCGGCGCACCGGGTGCCTTCGGGGAAGATCCCCAGCACCCCGCCGTCGGACAGGACGCCCAGCGCGTTCGAGATCGCCGTGCGGTCGGCGGTCGTACGGTCCACCTTCAGCTGACCCATTCCGCGCAGGAACGGGTCGAGCGGGCCGACGAACGCCTCTTTCTTGATCAGGAAGTGCACCGGCCGGGGGGCGGTGCCCATCAGCATCGGCCCGTCGATGATGTGGGCGTGGTTGACCGCGAGTATCACGGGGCCGGTGGGTGGCACCCGCCACGCGCCCAGGACGCGGGGCCTGAACAGGCCGTACATGAGCCCGATGCCGATGCCCCGTCCGACGGCGGCGCCCCGCAGCGAGGGTGCGCTCACCGGTGCGGTCACTTCGCGACCCGCTTCTCCTCGACGAGAGTAACGACACACTCGATGACCTGGTCGAGTGTCAGGTCACTGGTGTCGACCTCGACCGCGTCGTCGGCCTTGGCGAGCGGCGAGGTCTTGCGGCTGGAGTCGGCCGCGTCCCGCTTCAGCAGGGCGTCCCTGGTCGCGGAGACGTCGGCGCCCTTGAGTTCGCCGCTGCGGCGTGCGGCGCGCGCCTCGGGCGAGGCCGTCAGGAAGATCTTGAGGTCGGCGTCGGGCAGCACCGTCGTACCGATGTCGCGCCCTTCGACGACGATGCCGCCGGGGGCGCCCTTGGCGATGGAGCGCTGCAGGTCCGTGATCAGGGTGCGCACCTCGGGCACGGCGCTGACGGCGCTGACCTTGGAGGTCACTTCCTGGGTGCGGATCGGCCCGGAGGCGTCGACGCCGTCCACCGTGATCGTGGGCGCGGCCGGGTCGGTGCCCGAGACGATCACCGGCTTGCCGGCGGCGTCCGCGACGGCGACGGGGTCACCCACGTCGATGCCGTTGTTCAGCATCCACCAGGTGATCGCCCGGTACTGGGCGCCGGTGTCCAGGTAGCTGAGGCCCAGCCCCGCGGCGACGGCCTTGGATGTGCTGGACTTGCCCGTGCCGGAGGGGCCGTCGATGGCGACAATCACTGCTGCCGGGGCGGTCCGGGCGGCGGTTTCCACGGTGTAGGACACCTTCCTGGTACACGGGCTGGCGGGTCGGGGCGCGACTGCGGCCCCACACCAGGTTACCGAGTCCCGGACCCCGCCCTCGACGCGCCCGCACAGCGGGCTCCGCTACTGCCGGATCGACCAGCCCAGCTCCCGCAGCGACGCGGTCAGCGAGGGGACCGCGGCCGGCTCGACCATCAGCTGGACGAGGCCCGCCTGCTGCCCCGTCGCGTGCTCGATGCGTACGTCCTCGATGTTGACGCCTGCCCGGCCGGCGTCCGCGAAGATCCTGGCCAGCTCGCCGGGGCGGTCCCCGATGAGGACCGCGACGATCTCGTACGACGCCGGGGCGGCTCCGTGCTTGCCGGGCACCCGCTCGCGTCCCGCGTTGCCGCGCCGCAGGACGTCCTCGATGCCGTCGGCGCCGCCCTTGCGCTTGTCGTCGTCGGCGGACTGGAGGGCGCGCAGGGCCTGCACGGTCTCCGCCAGGTCCGCTGCGACGCCGGTGAGCACGTCCGCCACGGGACCGGGGTTCGCGGAGAGGATCTCGACCCACATGCGGGGGTCGGAGGCGGCGATGCGGGTCACGTCCCTGATGCCCTGCCCGCACAGCCGTACCGCCGTCTCGTCGGCCTCTTCCAGCCGGGCCGCGACCAGCGAGGAGAGCAGCTGCGGAGTGTGCGAGACGAGGGCGACCGCGCGGTCGTGGGCGTCCGCGTCCATGACGACGGGCACGGCGCGGCACAGGGCGACCAGTTCCAGGGCGAGGTTGAGGACCTCGGTGTCGGTGTCGCGGGTCGGGGTGAGGACCCAGGGGCGGCCCTCGAACAGGTCGGCGGTCGCCGCGAGCGGGCCGGAACGCTCCTTGCCCGCCATCGGGTGCGTACCGATGTACGACGTGAGGTCGCAGCCCAGGGCCTGGAGCTCCCTGCGGGGGCCGCCCTTGACGCTGGCGACGTCGATGTACGCGCGGGCGGCCCGGCCCCGGATCACCTCGGCCAGCGCGCCCGCGACGTGCGCCGGGGGGACGGCGACGACGGCCAGGTCGACGGGGCCCTGGGGCGCTTCGTCGGTTCCGGCGCCGAGCGCGGCCGCGGTACGCGCCTGGCCGGGGTCGTGGTCGGTGAGGTGCACGGTGACGCCGCGGCCGGCCAGGGCGAGCGCCACTGAGGTGCCGATCAGGCCGGTTCCGATGACGAGGGCGGTTCTCACTGGGCGATGTCCTTGCGGAGGAAGGCGGCGGCGCCGAGGTAGACGTGCGTGACGGCGGGCTTGGGGAGGTCCGATTCGACGTGCGCGAGGATACGTACGACGCGGGGCATCGCGCCGGCCACGTCCAGTTCCTGGGCGCAGATCAGCGGTACGTCGACGATGCCGAGCCCGCGGGCGGCGGCGGCGGGGAAGTCGCTGTGCAGGTCGGGGGTGGCGGTGAACCAGATGCTGATGAGGTCGTCGGGGGTGAGGCCGTTGCGCTCCAGGATCGCGGTGAGCAGGCCGCTCACCTGCTCGTCCATGTGTCCGGCCTCGTCCCGCTCCAGTTGGACGGCCCCACGGACTGCTCGTACTGCCACGTCTGCTCCTCGCTGCGTACCTGGTCGGCACGTACCTCGTCGGCGCCTGCGTGATCCAGCGTAGTTCGGTGAGGTGGGGCGGGCCGCCACGCGCGGTGCGGGGCCTCGGGGGCGAAGATGGTGCTGGAAACGACATGAGGAGCGCGTGATGGACGAGAGCACGAGCCGCCGGGTGGTCCTCGTGGCCGGCGCCGCGGCGGCGGGGACGGCGCTGGTCGCCGGTTGCGGGGACTCCGGTGAGGGAGGCGGGGGCACCGAGGAGACGGCGCCCGCACCCTCGGAGCGGCCCGCGTCGCCCGAGGGGTCACGGTCCGCCGGGGAGCCGTCGGCCGATGGCGGGGCGCTGGCGGGGACCTCGGAGATCCCGGTGGGCGGCGGCAAGATCTTCAAGGCGGAGAAGGTGGTGGTGACCCAGCCGGAGGCGGGCACCTTCAAGGCCTTCTCGGCCATCTGCACGCACCAGGGATGCGCGGTCAGCAGCATCGAGGACGGCACCATCAACTGCGCCTGCCACGGCAGCAGGTACCGTGTCGCCGATGCGTCGGTCGCGGGCGGCCCGGCGACCAAGCCACTCCCACCGCGGCGGATCACCGTGGAAAGTGACTCGATCCGACTGGCCTGACCGGGGCACAATCCGGGGCATGATCGCGCCAGCCGCCGTACCCGGCCCCGGACCCGGCCCCGGACCGTCGCCCGAAGATCTCGTACGGGACCACACCGTCTATTCCTGCGTCATGGGCTCGCGCGCCTTCGGGCTGGCGACGGCCGGCAGCGACACCGACCGGCGCGGTGTCTTCGTCGCGCCCACGCCGCTGTTCTGGCGCTTCGACAAGCCTCCGACGCATGTCGAAGGGCCGGCCGACGAGCAGTTCTCCTGGGAGCTGGAACGTTTCTGCGAACTGGCCCTGCGCGCCAACCCCAACATCTTGGAGTGCCTGCACTCCCCGCTGGTCGAGCACATCGACGGGGTCGGCCACGAACTGCTCGCGCTGCGGGGCGCGTTCCTCTCCCGCCAGGCGCACGAGACCTTCGTCCGGTACGCGACCAACCAGCACAAGAAGCTGGAAGCGGATGTGAAGCTGCACGGCGCCCCGCGCTGGAAGCACGCCATGCATCTGCTGCGGCTGCTCGGCAGCTGCCGCGATCTGCTGCGTACGGGCGAGCTGGTGATCGACGTCGGCGCGGACCGCGAGGACCTGCTGGCGGTCCGGCGCGGAGAGGTGCCGTGGCCGGAGGCCGAACGCCGAATGGAACGGCTCGCGGCGCAGGCCGAGTCGGCCCGGAGCGCCAGCCCCCTGGCCGAAGGTCCGGACCGCCCCCGCGTGGAGGACTTCCTGCACCGCGTCCGCCGCGCTTCAGCCTGCTGACGGTCGTTGACGTTGGCGAAGGCTCGCGAACGAACGGATGCATGGATCACGAGTCCCAGAGCGCGCCCAGCGTCAGCAGCTCGTTCCGGTACTCGACGCGCTCCGCCCATCCGGCAGGCCAGGCGTCCGTTCCCAGGTGCGCTCCGGCGAACGCTCCCGCGAGCGCGGCGATCGAGTCCGAGTCGCCTCTCGTGCACGCCGCACGGCGCAGCGCGGTGAGGGGTTCCTCCGGGAAGAGCAGGAAGCACAGCAGCGCGGTCGTCAGAGCCTCCTCTGCGACCCAGCCGTCGCCCGTCGCCAGGCAGGGATCGGTCTCGGGTGAGGGGGCGCGCAGTGCTGCCGTCAGGCGTTCCAGCGCGGCGAGGCACTCGTCCCAGCCGCGGGCGGCGAAGGCCTGCGGCGACGCGTCGGGGGCGTACGTCCACAGGTCGCCGAGCCACTGCTGGTGGTAGCGGGTGCGGTTCTCGTACGCGTACGAACGCAGGCGGCCCACCAGGCCGGTCGGTTCCGTGCCCTGCGCGAGCAGGTGCACCGCACGCGCCGTCAGATCGCTCGCCGCCAGCGCTGTGGGGTGCCCGTGGGTGAGTGCGGCCTGCAACTGGGCGGCCCCGGCGCGCTGTTCCTCGCTCAGTCCCGGTACGAGCCCGACCGGCGCGACCCGCATGTTGGCGCCGCACCCCTTGGAGGCTACCTGGCTGGCTTCCTGCCAGGGGCGGGCGCTGTCCAGCAGTTGGCACGCGACCATGCAGGTGCGGCCGGGAGCCCGGTTGTTGTCGGGCGAGTGATACCAGTTCACGAACTCCTCGCGCATCGGCCGCGCCAACCGCAGCGGCCCGAGCACCCCTCGGTCCATCGCGGTCCGTATTCCCTGCCCCAGCGCAAGCGTCATCTGGGTGTCGTCCGTGACGAACGCGGGCTCGGGGAGTTCCATCTCCCGCCACGGCCCGCACTTGGCGAGTATCGACGGTACGTCGTTGAACTCGGTCGGGAAGCCCAGTGCGTCACCGAGCGCGAGGCCGATGAGGGAACCGGTGGCTGCGTGCTTCGTACGGATCGTCATGCGGGCCGTCCTTCCGGGCGCAGTAGTGGTGGATGCAACGCGGCGGCTGTTCCCGCCCGGTACAGGGCGGCCGGTTTCCCGCGTCCTCCGGTACGCCGCGGTGGGCCCGCCACGGGCTCCACGAAGCCGGGTGTGGCCAGCACCTTGCGGCGGAAGTTCGGCCGGTCCAGCTCCACCCCCCACACCGTCTCGTACACCTGCTGGAGCTCCCCCAGGGTGAACTGGGGCGGGCAGAAGGCCGTGGCCAGGCAGGTGTATTCGAGCTTGGCGCCGATGCGCCCTCGCGCATCGGCGATGATCTGCCCGTGGTCGAACGCGAGGGTCAGCGCGCTGCCCGCGGGCGTCCACTGGGCGTGCGCCGCGTCGCCGCCGCCGCGCGGCTCCGGCAGGTCGGGGACGAGAGCGGTGTAGGCGACGGAGACCACACGCATCCGGGGGTCTCGGTCCGGTTCGCTGTACGTCCGCAGCTGCTCCAGGTGCAGTGCGGCGGCGGACTCCTGCGACAGCCCCGTCTCCTCGGCCAGCTCGCGCCTGGCGGCGGCCTCGGCGTCCTCGCGCGGCAGTATGAAGCCGCCGGGCAGGGCCCACGCCCCCGCGTACGGAGCCTGCCCCCGGCGGATCAGCAGCACGTGCAGCCGGCTGTCCCTGACGGTGAACACGGCGAGGTCGACGGTCACCGCGAACGGCTCGAAGGCGCCAGGATCGTACCCCTCTGGACGCTCCCCGGGGCTCTCGGGCACGCGGGAGGCGTTCACCGCTTCTCCGGAAGGGGATCGGTGAAACCCCACCCCTCGGCGAGCAGCGCGTCCACCGAGGCGACGGCCTTCGCGAGCCGCTTTTCGTGCGTTCCCCGGAGCGTCACGAAGCGGCGTCCGGTACGGGTGAGCTCTGCGCGGAAGCGACCCGTCATCCAGGGCCGCAGGTGCTCGCCGGCGCGCAGCCCGTCGTCCTCGAAGGGCACTCCGGTGTGGTCGGTGAGCAGCCACAGGTGCTGCGCGCCCCTGGCGGCGATCGCTGCGACGTCCGGATTCGAGGCGCCCAGGTAGCGCTCGTGCCACACCGTGGTGGCGAAGGCGTCTGTGTCGCAGAACAGCACGGGTGAGCCCGCGCCGGCTGCCGCGTCCTCGTCGTCGGACTGCCGCTGCGCGATCAGCGGGAACTCGTCCGTGGTGAAGGTGACCTCGTCCCAGTGCGCACCGGGACGCTGTGCGCGCAGTGCGGCCAGTTTCTGTGCGCTGAATTCCCTGCCGTACTCGGGAATGCTCTGTGTGCGTTCCCAGACGCCGCCGCGGCGCCGGTAGTACTCGGTGAGTGCCCGCACCATGGTGGTGGTGCCGGTGGACTCGGCCCCGAGCACGACCACACGCCGGGCGAGTGCGGCCCGTACCGGCTGTTCCAGGTGTTCCCAGGAACGGACCGGGTCTGCGCGCACTGCCGTTCCCGAGACGGGGAAGGCCGTCCGCGCCGGATCCACGCAGACCGCGTCCGCGCCGAAGCGCCGGCCGAGTTCGTCGCCGTACGTCTCCGACGTGAAAACCGCGTGCACAGCCTGCGGGACGGCGGCCCGGAACACTGCCATGTGGGCGTCCCACACGGCCGGGTCGGTGGTGTCGACGGGGGTGTCGTCCAGCACGCCCACCACATCGGCGTCCGGATGCACGGCCCGCATCCACGCGACCCGGTCCGACAGCGGCACGGACTCGACGGACGAAGCGCACACGAGAACGGTGAGCCGCTCGCAGCGTTCCCGTGCGGTACGGACCAGATGGTGGTGTCCCGCGTGCGGCGGATAGAACTTCCCGAGAACGAGCCCGTGACCGTACACAGCCGTCTCTTGCGCTGCCGCCGTCATGCCACGGCCTGCACTGCGGTCCGCCGCCCCGTCAGCGCGTCGCGCCGCCAGTTGCGCAGTCCGAGGACACACAGGGCGAGGAAACCGATGTACAGCAAGGCAGTGAGATACAGCTCCTTGTAGGCGTACAGCGGGATGTAGACGACGTCGGCCGCGATCCACAGCCACCACGACTCCAGGCGCTTCCTGCACTGCCCGTAGGTGGCCATCAGGGACAGCGCGGTCGTCGTCGCGTCCCAGAAGGGAACGGTCGAGTCGGTGGCACGGTCGAGCAGGAGTGTCAGGGCGAGTGCCCCCACCACCCCCGCCGCCAGCAGCCAGGTCCACTCGGTGCGGCTGGTGCGCCGTACCGGGAGGAACGAGGAGCCTGGTCCACCCCCGTGGGTCCAGGTCCACCAGCCGAAGGCGGCGAGGGCGATGAAGACGACCTGCAGGCCCGCGTCGGCGTACAGGCCGGCCTGGGTGAACAGCAGGATGAAGAAGAGGTTGTTGGCGATGCCGACCGGCCAGTTGGCGATGTGCTGGCGGGTGACAAGCCAGACGCAGAGCGCGCCGCTGCCGAAGCCGAGAACCTCGATCCAGCTCACCGCGGTTCCCAGGACCGTCACCTGGGGCTGCTGCAGGGGTGCGATCAGGTCGTCGAGACTCACGCGCCCACCTCCTTTATGGTCACAGTGACTATAAAGGTCCCGGGCCCGCACCACAAGCAGAAAAACCCCCGGCCGGTTCCAGTACGTACTGGAACCGGCCGGGGGTTCGGCTAAGAGGGTCGGGCCTACAGGCCGACCTCCGCCATCAGCATGCCGACTTCGGTGTTCGTGAGGCGGCGCAGCCAGCCCGACTTCTGGTCGCCCAGCGGAATCGGCCCGAACGACGTCCGCACCAGGCGCTCGACCGGGAAACCGGCCTCGGCCAGCATACGGCGCACGATGTGCTTGCGGCCCTCGTGGAGGGTGACCTCGACCAGGTAGTTCTTGCCGGTGTTCTCGACGACCCGGAAGTGGTCGGCGCGGGCGTACCCGTCCTCCAGCGCGATGCCGTCCTTGAGCCGCTTGCCCAGGTCGCGCGGGAGCGGCCCCTGGATCGCGGCGAGGTAGGTCTTCTTCACGCCGTACTTCGGGTGGGTGAGGCGGTGGGACAGCTCACCGTGGTTGGTGAGCAGGATGATGCCCTCGGTCTCGGTGTCCAGCCGGCCGACGTGGAAGAGACGCGTCTCACGGTTGTTGACGTAGTCGCCGAGGTTCTGGCGGCCGTCCGGGTCACCCATCGTGGCGACGACTCCGGCCGGCTTGTTGAGCGCGAAGAAGAGGTGCGACTGGGTGGCGACCGTCAGGCCGTCGACCTTGACCTCGTCCTTGTGCACGTCGACGCGCTTGCCCTGCTCGGTGACGATCTCGCCGTTGACCTCGACGCGGGCCTGTTCGATGAGCTCCTCGCAGGCACGCCGCGAACCCATGCCCGCGCGGGCGAGGACCTTCTGCAGGCGCTCGCCCTCCTGCTCGGCTCCCGGGAACGTCTTCGGAGTCTTCACCTGGGGCTTGCTGTGCCGCTCCCGGTTGCGCTCCTCGATCTTGGCGTCGAGCTCGCGCGGCCGCGCCGGGGTGGTCCTGAAGCCGCGCCCCGCACCCCCGGTCCTCGCGCCGCCCTGCGGGGCCTTGGGGCCGCCCTTGGCGCCACCGCGCGCGGAGGCACCACGCCCACTGCCGGCGCCGCCGCCCGCACCGCTGCCGCCACGGCCCGCGCCCGCACCGCTTCCACCACGACCGGCACTGCTACCTCCGCGACCGGCGCCGCCACCGCCATCGCGGGCGGCACTGCTACCTCCGCGACCGGCGCCGCCACCGCCATCGCGGGCGGCGCCGCTACCTCCGCGACCGGCGCCGCTGCCACCGCGACCGGCGCCGCCACCGCCATCGCGGGCGCCGGGGGCGTCACGGCCCACGTCGTAACGGCGCTCCTCCGGACGCGGACGGTCCGGACGGTCGGAGCGGTCGGAGCGGTCGGGGCGGTCCGACCGCTTCTGCTTGTCGTCGCGCCCCTTGCCCACGCCCCGCTGATTCCGGTCGTTGCCGCTTCCGCTGTTCCTGCCGCTGCTGCTTCGCATCAAAATTCCGTCTTGTCGTCTGCGTCGGTGTCCGGGGCGTCCGGATCGAACGACGGCACACCCTCTAGCGTCTCAGCCTCGATCGCGTCCGCCTCCGGGAGGAATGGCGCGAGCTCCGGGAGCTCGTCCAGGCCACGCAGGCCCATCCGCTCCAGAAAGTAGTTCGTCGTCCTGTACAGGATCGCACCTGTTTCGGGTTCCGTGCCCGCCTCCCCGACCAGACCACGCTGCAGCAGGGTGCGCATCACACCGTCGCAGTTCACCCCGCGCACGGCCGAGACCCGCGACCGGCTCACCGGCTGGCGGTAGGCGACCACCGCGAGGGTCTCCAAGGCGGCCTGGGTGAGACGGGCATGCTGTCCGTCGAGTACGAAGCTCTCCACCGCCGCCGCGTACTCGGGCCGGGTATAGAATCGCCAGCCGCCGGCCACCAGCCTCAGCTCGAATCCGCGCCCCTGGGCCGCGTACTCGTCGGCCAGCTGCCGCAGCGCGTCCCCCACGGCCCTGCGCGGCCGCTGAAGGACCTTCGCGAGGTGATCCTCGGTGGCGGGCTCGTCGACGACCATGAGGACCGCCTCCAGAGCGGGCCGGAGATCGAGAGCCGCCACGGCGCCGTCCTGAGCACCCTGCCGCGTACCCGGCTCGCTCACGCTGTCTCCTCCACCACTTGGTCGAACTCGTCCGTCACCAGGTCCGTCACGGGGGCGTGCGCCGCTTCCCCGCCGGCCCAGCGCACCATGAGCTCCCCCAGCGCCTCCTCCTGGTCCAGGACCACCGCCTTCTCGCGGTACAGCTCCAGCAGTGCCAGAAAGCGGGCCACCACGGTGAGGGTGTCCGGGGCGTCCTCGGTGAGCACCTGGAAACTCGCCTCCCCCACCTCCCTGAGCCGCGCGACGACCACCTCGGCCTGCTCCCGTACGGACACCAGCGGCGCGTGGATGTGGTCGACGTATACCTGTGGCTCGGCCCTGGGCTGCATCGCCTTTACGGCGAGCTTCGCGAAACCGTCGGGGCCGATGCTGATCACCACCTCCGGCAGCAGAGCCGCATGGTGCGGTTCCAGGCCGACCGTGCGCGGGTAGCGCCGGGCCTCGGCGTCCAGCCGGCCGTTGAAGATGTCGGCGATCTGCTTGTACGCGCGGTATTGCAGCAGCCGCGCGAACAGCAGGTCCCGGGCCTCCAGCAGCGCGAGGTCGCCCTCGTCCTCCACCTCGGCGGCGGGCAGCAGCCGCGCCGCCTTCAGGTCGAGGAGTGTGGCCGCGACGACCAGGAACTCGGTGGTCTGGTCGAGATCCCAGTCGGGCCCCATGGCGCGGATGTGCACCATGAACTCGTCGGTCACCCTGGACAGGGCCACCTCGGTGACGTCGAGCCTGTGCTTCGAGATCAGCTGGAGCAGCAGGTCGAACGGCCCCTCGAAGTTCACCAGCCGGACCGTGAACCGCCCGTCCCCCGCCTCCGCCGGCTGGGACGCCGGCGGATGGGAGGCCGCCGGGTCGGGCACCGCCGGGTCAGGCGGCTGCGGGGCAGCGGGGCCGGACGCCCTCGGCCCGCGCCCCAGGCGCCGGCGCGGCGCACCGGCGCCCCGGTCGGCGGCGGAATCGTCAGTGGACTGCATCAAGGGTCCAGGGGCAGCGAAGACGGGCAGGGGCAGCGCGCACGCTACCGCCCGGTCCGGTCAGCGCCCGCGCAGGCGCCGTACGAGAATGCTCGCGTCGCCCCGCGACTCCAGATCGGCGAGTACGACGGCGACCGCTTCCCGCACGATGCGGCCACGGTCGACGGCGAGCCCGTGCTCGCCGCGCAGCACCAGCCGAGCGTGCTCCAGGTCCATCAGTTCCTCGGCCGAGACATAGACCGTGATCTTCTCGTCGTGCCGCTCGCGGCCGGAGGGGCGGCGGTTCGCCCCGCGCCCACCGCGCCGCCGGGGCTGAGCGCCCCCGGCAGGCCCGCCGGGACGCTGCTGGGCGCCCGGCTGTGCCTCCTCGGGCGCCCGGCGGTCCTTGACGGCCGCCTGGTCACCCTCGGCGGCCCGGCTGCGATGCCCGGCGGCCTCGGCGTCCGCAGGGGCGTGCTCCGCCCCGTCACCGGCCGCGGCACCCGGTCCGCCGCCCGGCCGCCCCTGGGGCGGCTCGCCCGCCGGGGCAGCGGGGTCGCTCTCCCCCGCGGGGCCCGGCACACGCGGCTCACCATTGGCGGACGGCGCCCGTCGCGGGGACGACGACTGGAGCGCCATGCCCCCGGTCGTACGGAACAGCTCGTCGGCCCCCGGCAGACTCACTCGGCGTGACACCGGGCGAGCACCTCCCTGGCAAGCTGACGGTAGGCGGCGGCGCCGACCGAGTTGGAGGCGTACGTCGTGATCGGCTCACCGGCGACCGTGGTCTCCGGGAAGCGGACCGTGCGTCCGATGACCGTGTGGTAGACGTGCTCGTCGAAGGCCTCGACGACCCTCGCGAGCACCTCACGGCTGTGCACCGTGCGGGAGTCGTACATCGTGGCGAGGATGCCGTCGAGCTCCAGCTCGGGGTTGAGCCGCTCCTGGACCTTCTCGATCGTCTCGGTCAGCAGGGCCACACCGCGCAGCGCGAAGAACTCGCACTCCAGCGGCACGATCACCTTGTGGGCCGCCGTCAGCGCGTTCACGGTCAGCAGACCGAGCGAGGGCTGACAGTCGATCACGATGTAGTCGTAGTCCGACATCAGCGGCTTGAGCGCCCGCTGAAGTGTCGACTCCCGGGCGACCTCGCTGACCAGTTGGACCTCGGCGGCCGACAAGTCGATATTGCTCGGCAGCAGGTCCATGTTGGGCACCGCGGTCTTCAGGAGGACCTCGTCGGCCGCCATGCCCCGCTCCATGAGCAGGTTGTAGATCGTCAGGTCGAGCTCCATCGGGTTCACACCGAGGCCGACCGACAGGGCTCCCTGCGGGTCGAAGTCGACGAGCAGGACCCGTCGTCCGTACTCCGCGAGAGCCGCACCCAGATTGATGGTCGACGTCGTCTTGCCGACGCCGCCCTTCTGGTTGCACATGGCGATGATCTTCGCGGGGCCGTGATCGGTCAGGGGGCCCGGGATCGGGAAGTACGGCAGCGGCCGCCCGGTCGGGCCGATCCGCTCGCGGCGCTGGCGGGCAGCGTCCGGGGCGAGGGTGGCCGCGTACTCGGGGTCGGGCTCGTACTCGGCATCGGGATCGTAGAAGTGCCCCTCGGGCACTTCCTCGAAATCGGCGAAGCGGGTGGTGGACTTGTCCCCACTCTGGTCGCCGGCCATGGCGTTCACGTGTAGGCCGTCCATGCTCTGGTGGGCTGTCGTCATGTGCTGATGAGTGGCGAAGGTGCGGACAGCGACGGAGCCGACAGCCTGGAGCCCCGATGGGCCCTGGCCCCGTGCAGGCATTCCTGGCTGACCACCCCCGGGAGTAAATGTCGACTCATTCACAAGTCGTCTTACCTCCTTGGGACGTGACCAGGAAACTTATCGATAGGTCAGCGTGGCACCATGCCGACGGTTGGCGACTCTATGGCGTGTCACCGGTCCGCAGCAACACAATCCGCCGGACCCGGCCCGATGTGTCGGCAGCGCGGCACCCTTCTGTCAAGGGTGTGGAGGCGCGGAAGCGAGCCGTTGGCCGCGCGTTTCGCGGGGGCGCGAAACGGTTAAAGGGTTACGTTCACGGCGAGTTGAACCCGCTCCCGGGAGTACCCGGACATGCCGCCGGCCGGCCCTTGCTCGGCAAGGTCCGGCCGGTTGCGTGAGGTTGACGACCGTCGTTGACGCGTCAGGCGAGCAGCGTGCTCAGTTCGAGGTGCGGCAGCAGGTGCGCCTCCGCCACCTCGCGGTAAACGACCTGGCCGTCATGGGTGTTGAGGCCCTTGGCGAGCGCGGCGTCGCGGCGCAGCGCCTCGACCCAGCCGCGGTTGGCGAGCTCCACGATGTACGGCAGCGTGGCGTTGGTCAGCGCGTAGGTGGAGGTGTTCGGGACTGCGCCCGGCATGTTCGCGACGCAGTAGAAGACCGAGTTGTACACCATGAAGATCGGCTCGGCGTGGGTCGTGGGACGCGAGTCCTCGAAGCAGCCGCCCTGATCGATCGCAATGTCGACAAGAACACTTCCCGGCTTCATCTTGGCGACGAGCTCGTTGGTGACGAGCTTCGGGGCCTTCGCGCCGGGGATGAGCACGGCGCCGATGACGAGGTCGGCCTCGGTGACGGCCTTCTCCAGCTCGAAGGCGTTGGAGACGATCGTCTTGACCTTGGTGCCGAAGACCTTGTCGGCCTCGCGCAGCTTGTTGATGTCGCGGTCGAGCAGGGTCACGTGGAAGCCCATGCCGACGGCGATCTGTGTGGCGTTCCAGCCCGAGACGCCGCCGCCGATGACCACGGCTTCGCCGGCCGACGTACCCGGGACGCCGCCGGGGAGCACACCGCGGCCGCCGACCGAGCGCATCAGGTGGTACGCGCCGACCTGCGGGGCGAGCCGGCCCGCGACCTCGGACATGGGGGCGAGCAGCGGCAGCGCGCGGTTCGCGGTCTCCACCGTCTCGTAGGCGATCGCCGTGGTGCCGGAGGCCAGCAGGGCGTCCGTGCACTCGCGGGAGGCGGCGAGGTGCAGGTAGGTGAAGAGGGTCTGGTCCTTGCGGAGGCGGTGGTACTCCTCCGCGATGGGCTCCTTGACCTTGAGCAGCAGGTCAGCGATGGCCCAGACCTCGTCGGCGGTGGCCAGGATCTGCGCACCGGCGGCGATGTACTCACCGTCCGTGATCGAGGATCCGGCGCCGGCGCTCTGCTCGACGAACACCTGGTGGCCGTGGCGAACCAGCTCGTGGACTCCGGCGGGGGTGATGGCCACCCGGAACTCGTTGTTCTTGACCTCGCGGGGGATGCCGACCTTCACGTCGATCACGGTCCTTGGCTCAGGGGGGATAAAGGGGGTCCATGCCATACATACCCAGGTAAGCGGGGCACACCCGGGGAACACCGCAGAATGGTGCGGCGGAGCCAGTCTAATGAAGGATTTCCAGCTGTCTAGCCTTACAAAGCATCAATCTCTCGTCGAACCACTACGGATTTCGTAGGTAGAACCCGGTTCTCCGAGCAATGTTTCAGCAGCGCTCCGGTGCAGTCGGGCGGCCGCCGGGTCGCCGAGCCGGTCGAGTGTGTCCGCGAGCCGAAGCTCAAGTGCGGCGTGAAGCCGCACGTCGGCGGCCTGCCGCGCCCATTCCACCGCCTCCTGACAGGTGCGCAGCGATTCGGTGGGGCGCCCGGCGTACTCCTGCACCCGGGCCGTCTCGCTCAACGCCCTTGCGTAGCCCGGGAGATCACCGGCCTTGCGGAGTCCTGCCGCCGAGGACCGCCAGTCGCGCAGCGCCTCGCCGTACCGGCCCGCATAGGTGTGTACGGCCCCGAGCCGCCCGTACAACCGCGCGGCGTCCGCCCGCTCCCCCCGCGTCAGCCGCTGTTCCAAGGCCCTGCCGTACCAGTCGGAGGCCCGCTGCCAGTCGCCCAGCTCCTGGTAGGTCCCCCCTACGGATTCCATCGCCCGGGCTACGGCGTACGGGTCGGCGGCGGCCCGGCCCGCGTCCAGCGCCGCCCGGTAGCGCGCCATGGCCTCGTGCGTACGCCCGGTCTGCGCGTCCAGGTCGGCGAGGTTCAGCAGGGCCGCCGCCCGCTCCCGGTGCAGACCGCACCGGTCGGCCACATCGAGTACGAGCCGGTGCAGGCCGTACAACTCGGGAGCGGCCGACTCGGTGCCCCGGTGCGCGGCCAGTGCCCGTACCAGCGCGGCCACCAACCGCCTGGCCAGCGTGTCGAGTTCACCGTCCTCCACCGCGATCCGGGCCGAGGCGAGCAGCGCGGGCTGGCGCATCCGCAGCCACTCGGCCCCGGCGACGGCGTTGGGAAACCGCAGCGCGCGCGGCAGCCCCGCGAGCTTCTTGCGGGCCGGGGACCCGTCGGGCTCGGTGATCGCCCGGCAGGACTGGAGCTGCCGTACGGTCCGCTCCAGCATCCGGGCCCGGGCGAGCTGTACCTCTGAGGGCCGGTCCCGGTTCTCCATGAGGGCCTTCAGCATCGGCGCGAAGCAGCCGGGCACCTCGTACTGCCTGCCGGGGAGCCTGCACAGCAGGCCGAGCGCGACGAAGTCGTCGAGGGTCGTCTGGGCTCCGGAGACCGAGCAGCCGGCCAGTGCGGAGGCCGACTGGGCGTCGACGAGGCCGGCGGGAGCGAGCGCGAGCAGGCGCAGCATCCGGGCCGTGGGCTGCGAGAGGCAGTCGTAGACGAACGCGAAGGCGCGGGCCAGCGGCCTGGCCCCGGTGGGGTGCTCGGTGTCCACGGGCATGGCGTGCAGGCGCTTGGTCACATCGGCGACCGACGCGTTGGGCCGGGCGGCGAGCCAGCCGCCGACCAGCATCAGCGCGGCCGGCTGTCCGGCGCACTCCTCGGCGAGGGCGTGGGCGGCCGTCGGGTCGACGGTGACGCGCACCTCGCCGGTGAAGCGGCCGAGGAGCTGGACGGCGGAGCCGCTGTCCAGGCCGCCGATGGTGCACGGACGGACGTCGGGGATGCCGGTGAGTGGGCCCTGGGCCGTCGCGACGACCAGGCAGTCCAGGTTGTCGGGCAGCAGCGGGTCGACCTGCTCCGCGTCGGCGGCGTCGTCGAGAACCAGCAGAAGGCGTCGCAGGGACAGCGTCTCGCGCACCATCTCGGACAGCTCGTCGCCGCTCGCCCCGGCCGGCGCGGGGACCGCCAGGTCGTCGAGCAGGCCGCGGGCCGTCTGCTCGGTGGGTACCCGCCGGCCGCCGGGGGCTGTCAGCCGGGCGCGGAGCACACCGTCGGGGTAGTCGGCGGCGAGGCTCGTGGCGAGTTCCCCGGCGAGAGCGGTGCGCCCCGAGCCCGGGCGTCCGGCGATGAGCAGGACGCGGGCCCTGGGCGCCTTGCGGCCGGCGAGCGTGTCCAGACCGGCGCGTTCGATGTCGGCCCGCAGCGCCTTCAGCTCGCGCTCTCTGCCGAAGAACTCACCCGTCGCCCACGATGGCGCGGAAGGCGCCGCCGCGGAACGTGCCGCCGTACCGCTGGTGTCCACCGCCTGATCCGTCACGGGCCACGCTCCCGTCCGCCTGCGCACAAGCCCGCCGCGACTGCGGCCGGAACTTGGAGCGTAGTTCACGCTCTGCGACGAACCGTGTGGAGCGCGGCGGGCGGGTCCCCCGATCGGATCAGCGGCCTATCAGATAGTCACCGTCGGACAGTCGCTACGCCTCGAAGGGCCGGGCCGGCCACGGGGCATCGGCCGGGCGGAGCGCGTCCGCGCCTTCGCCGGCCAGCGCCGCGGACAGTGCGAGAACCGCCACGACCAGGCAGTTGTTGTGCACTTCGCCGGCGAGAGCGGCGCTCACGAGCTCCTGCAGCGGGACCCGGGCCTGCTCCATGTCGGCCTCTTCCTCCTCGACCAGGAAGCGCTCGCCCTCGATGTCGGACAGATCGCGGGCGAGGAAGATCCGTACCGCCTCGTCACAGCCCCCGGGCGTGGTGTAGACGTCGACCAGCACCCGCCAGTCCTCGGCCTTGACGTGCGCCTCCTCATAGAGCTCCCGCTGAGCGGCGTGCAGCGGGTTCTCTCCGGGTACGTCGAGCAGGCCGGCCGGGATCTCCCACAGCCGCTGGCGCACCGGGTGGCGGTACTGGCGGATGACGGCGACGCGGCCGAGGTCGTCGAGCGCGAGGACCGCGACCGAACCGGGGTGGACCTGATAGTCGCGGCGCACCACGCCGCCGTCCGGCATGACCACGTCGTCGGTGCGGACACTCGTCTTGTTGCCCGTGAAGGGAACCGCTGTCGCGGTGACCTGCCATTCCTCGGGGGCGTCCTTGATGGCCATGAAAGCGTCCTCCCAAACCAGAAAACCGGGGTACGGGCCCCGAAAGGCCCATACCCCGGCAACCGTATCGCCTGTCCCTACTGGCCGGCCGCGCCGGTCTGCGCCGCACGCTGCTGCCGTTCGACGGCGGCCTTGACCAGGCCGGCGAAGAGCGGGTGCGGGCGGGTCGGGCGGGAGCGGAGCTCGGGGTGCGCCTGGGTGGCGACGAGGTAGGGGTGTACCTCGCGGGGGTACTCGACGTACTCGACGAGTTTGTTGTCCGGGGAGGTGCCGGAGAAGACCAGACCGGCCTTCTTCTCCAGCTCCCCGCGGTAGGCGTTGTTAACCTCGTAGCGGTGACGGTGGCGCTCGTCGACGTAGGGCTGGTCGCCGTAGACCTCACGCACGATCGAGCCCTCGGCGAGCTTCGCCGGGTAGAGGCCGAGCCGCATGGTGCCGCCGAGGTCACCAGCGCCTTCCACGTACGCCAGCTGCTCCTCCATGGTGGAGATCACCGGGTGCGCGGTGGCGGGGTCGAACTCGGTGGAGTTGGCGTCCGCGATGCCGGCGAGGTTGCGGGCCGCCTCGATGACGATGCACTGCAGACCCAGACACAGGCCGAGCAGCGGGACCCTGTTCTCGCGGGCGAAGGTGATCGCGCCGACCTTGCCGTTGACGCCGCGATCGCCGAAACCGCCCGGAATGCAGATCGCGTCGACGTCACCGAGCTGGGCCGCGGCGCCCGCCGGGGTCTTGCAGTCGTCGGACGCGACCCACTTGACCTTCACCCGGGCCTTGTTCGCGAAGCCGCCGGCGCGCAGCGCCTCGATGACCGAGAGGTAGGCGTCCGGCAGGTCGATGTACTTGCCGACGAGCGCCAGCGTGACCTCGTGGTCGGGATTGTGGACGCGGTCCAGCAGGTCCTCCCACTGGGTCCAGTTCACATCACGGAACGGCAGATCCAACTTGCGTACGACGTACGCGTCCAGGCCCTCGGTGTGCAGCACCTTCGGAATGTCGTAGATCGACTTGGCGTCGATCGCGGCGACCACGGCGGCCTCGTCGACATCGCACATCAGCGAGATCTTGCGTTTGATGGACAGCGGCACCTCGCGGTCGGCGCGCAGCACGATCGCGTCGGGCTGGATACCGATGTTGCGCAGGGCCGCGACCGAGTGCTGGGTCGGCTTGGTCTTCAGCTCGCCGGAGGGGCCGATGTAGGGCAGCAGCGAGATGTGCACGACGAAGACGTTGTCGCGGCCGACCTCGTGCCGGACCTGACGGACGGTCTCCAGGAACGGCAGCGACTCGATGTCGCCGACCGTGCCGCCGACCTCGGTGATGACGACATCGACATCGTCGGCCGCCATGCGCCGGATGCGGTGTTTGATCTCGTTGGTGATGTGCGGAATGACCTGAACGGTGTCACCGAGGTACTCACCGCGCCGCTCCTTGGCGATGACTTGCGAATAGACCTGACCGGTGGTGACGTTGGCCGAGCCGTCGAGGTCGACGTCGAGGAACCGCTCGTAGTGGCCGATGTCCAGATCGGTCTCGGCGCCGTCGTTGGTGACGAACACCTCACCGTGCTGGAAGGGATTCATCGTGCCGGGGTCGACGTTGAGATAGGGGTCGAGTTTTTGCATCGTGACCCGCAGGCCCCGCGCCTTGAGCAGCGCACCCAGGCTGGAGGCCGTCAGGCCCTTACCGAGGGAGGAGGCGACACCTCCGGTGACGAAGATGTGCTTGGTCGTCATGGATTTGGGCGGCATCGCCAAGAGGGGGCTCCCGTGGTCGCGAGTGGTGGTGCGTACCGGCTGTGGGCCCGGAATGCGGGTCACGCCGTCGCTGCGGTTCGGGGGCGTCTGATGAAAAAGCAGGCCACCGGTCCACGGGGTACCAGGGTATCAGCGACCGGACGAGGCCGCTTCCGGCCACGCGCCGCACCCGCCCCCCACCTGCCCCTCACCCTTGGCTCACCCGTTCGGCTTCCTCATGTTGCCAAGGCGGGCGCGCAGATCACCCGGACGCGTCGTATCCTGCTCGGACACATCGCTGCGAGCCTGCCGGCGAAGGCACCATCACCGCCCGCTCCCGGGACCGAGAGCTCGTCGGAAATCCCCTGACCGCAAGCGCCCTAAGGGGCGGACGTGGCCGTTCGACTGGAGATTGCACGTGGCCGGGCGCATCGAGGACTACGCACTTATCGGAGACATGCAGACCGCGGCACTGGTCTGCAGGGACGGCACAGTCGACTGGCTGTGCCTCCCCCGCTTCGACTCCCATGCCATTTTTGCCGGACTTCTCGGCACCGAGGAACACGGATTCTGGCGGATCGGCCCCGCGCACGCGGCCGACGCCGGACCTCCGGCGGCCACCCGCCGCCGTTACCGCGGGGACTCACTGATTCTCGAATCGGAGTGGGACACCCCACGCGGCACCGTCAGGGTGACCGATTTCATGCCGCCCCGCGACGGCGCTCCCCAAGTGGTGCGCATCGTCGAAGGGATCAGCGGCCGGGTACGGATGCGCTCCGCGCTGCGGATGCGTTTCAGCTACGGACGTGTGGTGCCCTGGGTCCACAAGGTCGACACGCGCACGGTCGCGGTCGCCGGGCCCGACTCGGTGTGGCTCGACTCCGACACCGAGACTTACGGCAAGAACCTCACGACGTACTCCGACTTCACCGTCTCACCCGGCGAGCGGATCACCTTCACCATCAGCTGGCAGCCCTCGCACAAGCCCGAACCGCCGATGCCCGAGCCGGAGGGTGCGCTGGAGGCGACCGCCGACTTCTGGCGCGAGTGGGTCGAGCAGTGCACGTACCACGGCCCGTACCGCGAGGCCGTAGTTCGCTCACTGATCACGCTCAAAGCCCTCACCTACGCCCCGACGGGCGGCATCGTCGCCGCCCCCACCACCTCCCTTCCGGAGGAGATCGGCGGCGTACGCAACTGGGACTACCGCTACACGTGGCTGCGCGACGCGGCCATCACCCTGTCCTCGCTGCTGCGCACCGGCTACCGCGAGGAGGCACGGGCCTGGCGCGAGTGGCTGCTGCGCGCGGTCGCCGGCGACCCGGAGAACCTGCAGATCATGTACGGGATCGCCGGCGAGCGGGAGCTCGGCGAGGCAGAGCTGGACTGGCTGCCGGGGTACGAGAACTCCGGCCCGGTACGGGTCGGCAACGGGGCGGCCCACCAGCTCCAGCTCGACGTGTACGGCGAGGTCACCGAGGCCCTGCACTTGGCGCACATGACGGGCCTGGCCCGCAACGACTACGCCTCCCTCCTCCAGCTCAAGCTCATCCGCTACCTGGAGGAGCACTGGAACCAGCCCGACGAGGGCATCTGGGAGGTGCGCGGCCCGCGCCGCCACTTCGTGCACTCCAAGGTGATGGCCTGGGTCGCGGTCGACCGGACCATCAAGCTCATCGAGATGGGCGACGCGGACGGGCCCATCGAGCGGTGGCGCGAAATGCGCGACGAGATCCACCGCGACGTGTGCGAGAAGGGCTACGACGCGGAGCGCAACACCTTCACCCAGTCGTACGGGTCGAAGGAACTGGACGCCTCCCTGCTGCTCATTCCGCAGATGGGCTTTCTGCCGCCCGACGACAAGCGGGTCATCGGCACGATCGAGGCGATCCAGCGCGAACTGTCCACGGAGGACGGATTCGTGCTGCGCTACCCGACCGCGGGCGACAACGCGGGCGTGGACGGGCTCGAAGGCGACGAGGGCGCGTTCCTGGCGTGCTCGTTCTGGCTGGCCGACGACCTGGCGATGATCGGGCGGGTCGACGAGGCCCGCAACCTCTTCGAGAAGCTCCTGGGGCTCCGCAACGACCTGGGGCTGCTCGCCGAGGAGTGGGACTCCAATCTGCAGCGCCAGGTCGGCAACTTCCCGCAGGCATTCAGCCACGTGCCGCTGATCGACACGGCACTGCGGCTGACGGCCAGCGGGGCGTACGGCGGCTGACTAGGCCAGTTTGCCGATCACTTCACGGGCGGCGCGTTCCCCTTCGGTCGCGCCGCCCTCCATAAAGCCCTGGAAGTCGTAACTGCAGTGCTCACCGCCGATGTGGATGTTGCCCTGTGGGGTGCCTTCGTAGCCGGCGTACCGGTGCAGGTAGCCGACGGGCCAGTAGGAGTACGCGCCGAGCGTGTAGGGGTGGCGGTGCCAGGCGGACAGCTGTGCCTTCCCGGTCCACTTTCCGGAGGTTCCCGGGAAGAACGCCTCGATCTCCCGGGAACGGCGCGCGGCGAGGTCCCGTACGTAGGGGTCCGACTCGGTGGCGAAGGGTGTGGCCGGGGTGAGTGCCGTGGCGAGCCTGCCGCTGCCGTACTGGATGAGGATGCCGCCGGTGCCCGGCTGGAGCTTGGTCGTGTCCCAGGTCTGCTGTACGTCGCTGTCGGTGAAGCAGTCACCCGCCGAGACTCCGGGCCAGGCGCCCGCGCCGCGCCACGGCCGGGTGGAGAACTGCATGTTGAGCTTGGTGCAGGTGCCCATCCGGGCATCGCGCACCAGGTTCGTCATGAGTGGGTCGAAGCGGGCCGCTGACAGGTCCAGCCGCTGGAGGACCGGCAGCGGCACACACAGGACGGTGTGGTCGGCGGTGACGGTGGTGGTCGTGCCGGCGTCGGTGAAGGTAAGGGTCTGGGTGCCATTGGCGTTGGCCCTTACCGCCGTGAGCTGTTTGCCCATCCGGACCGTGCCGGCGGGCAGCGCGTTCGCGATGGCGCGCGGGAGCTGGTCGTTGCCGCCAGTGATGTGATAGCGCTCGTTGGACAGACCCCAGACGTTGAAGTGTCCCGGGTTCGGCTGGTAGCCCATGAGCAGCACCAGGGCGAGGGCCGACTGTTCGGTGGTGTCCGCGCCGTACTCGACGTTGTAGGCGACGTCGATGAAGCGGCCGAGCGGTGCGGAGTGCCCGCCGGGAACGCGCGAGTCGATCCACTCGTGAATCGACATGTTGTCCAGGGCCGTGCCTGTCGGGGTGGTCTGGTTCCACATCACCTCGCCCGACTCCTGGAGGTCCCGGTGAAGGGACTGGAATACGTCCTTGAAGTCCTCGTCGGCCTGCTCGCGCGGGTAGTAGGCCCCGTTGAACCAGAGCACTTCCTCGGCGCCGTTCGGCCCCCCGCCCAGGAAGTCCTCCGTCGGCAGGCCGAAACGCCTGCACAGTTCCAAGATCTTCTTGTGGCTGGTGTCGATCAGCTCGCCGCCGATCTCCGACGTCTGGCCGTACGCCCAGTGGCCGTGCTGGGTCCACATGCGGCCTCCCACCCGGTCCGGGTTCGCCTCGTAGAGCGTGCAGGCAAGGCCCGTGTCCTTGAGCGTCAGGGCCGCGGTGAGGCCGGCTATGCCTGCGCCGACCACGGCGATTCTGGGCGCCGCCGCGCCCCGTACGGACGCGGCCGCGCGGACCTGGGACGCGTGGGCGGGGGCGGCCTGGCCGGCCACGACCGTACCGAGGCCGAGGGCCGCGGCGCGGGCGAGCAGTTCACGGCGGCTGGAGCCGCGGACCTCGGAGGCGGGCATGCGCAGCCTGCGGGCGGCGGCGTGCTGTGCGGCGAGCTGTCGTAGTGCGTGCATCGCGTGCGTACGGGACATGGCAGAGCTCCTCAGACGGTCGCGGCTGGGTGGCTGGTCTGCGGTTCGTCAGTGCGCTCGGCCGTGTCGTCGAGGACGATCCGGCCGATGATCTCGTAGCGTTCCGGCCTCTTGGCCTTGAGCCAGAAGCCGAGCCCGAGGCCGCCGATGAAGACGAGTCCGACGATCCACGGAATGAGCTCGAAGAAGAGGGAGTCGGCGGCGAGCCCGGCCGCGGTCTCCATGTTGAGCACGAGCAGGACGACGACGGCGATCATTCCGATGCCGCCGAGCAGCGGGGCGGTGAACGTCCTGAACCAGTGCCGGTCCTCCGGATGGTTCTTGCGGAAGTAGCCGATCACCGCGAACGAACAGAGTGTCTGGACGATAAGGATCGCCATCGTCCCGAGGATCGCGAGCAGCGTGTAGAGATGGACGTACGGGTCCTCGCCGGCCAGCCAGAACGCGGCGACCAGGAGCGTGGCGATGGCGGACTGGACGTACGACGCGATGTACGGCGAACCGTGCGATCGGTGCGTGCGTCCGAGGGCGGGGTGCAGGAAGCCCTCGCGGCCGATCGCGTAGAGGTAGCGCGACGCGCACTGGTGGAACGCCATGCCGCAGGCGAACGAACCGGTGAGCAGCAACCACTGGAAGGCGTCGACAGCCCACGCGCCGATGAACTTGTCCGTCGGATCGAAGAAGAGGTCGAGGGGAGAGGCGGAGGACGACACCTTGACCGCGCCGTCGAGGCCGTTGCCGGCGATCGTCATCCAGGAGACGTAGATGTAGAAGAGGCCCACGCCGATCACCGAGATCAGGGTCGCGCGCGGTATGACGCGCTTCGGGTCGCGCGACTCCTCGCCGTACATCGCCGTCGACTCGAAGCCGACCCACGACCAGAAGGCGAAGAAGAGCCCGAGCCCAGCGGAGCTTCCCGTGAACGCGTTGACCGGGTTGACCGGCTCGACGGGGATGCCGTCGGGGCCGCCACCCGCGAGCAGGACGGCGGTGGCGACGGCGAAGAGCACGGCGATCTCGGCGACGAGCATGACACCGAGGGCCTTGGCGGTGATGTTGATGTCGAAGTACGCGAGAACGCCCGTCACGGCGAGCATTCCCACGGCGTACACGATCCAGGGAACGTCTATTCCGAGCTGGTCGGCGACGGTCGTCTGTCCGAAGTAAGCGAAGATGCCGACGATGGAGGCCTCGAAAACGATGTACGCGAGAACGGCGAGCATCCCGGAGGCCATGCCCGCGATGCGGCCGAGGCCGTGCGAGATGTAGCCGTAGAAGGCGCCCGCGGCGGTGATGCGCTTCGCCATGGCGACGTATCCGACCGAGAAGACGGTCAGCACGACGGTGGCGAAGAGGTAGCCGGCGGGGGCGCCCGTTCCATTGCCGAAGCCCACGGCGATGGGGAGATTCCCGGTCATCGCGGTGATCGGTGCCGCGGTGGCCACCGCCATGAAGACCACACCGACCAGTCCGACGGAATTCGCCTTGAGCCGCTGGACCTCGCGTGCGGGTTTGTCTGACATGCCGCGCCCTCTCTCACGAACCACAGTTGTGCGGGGCGACAGTCTTGGCCCGCGTGACGCACACCACAATCGACACGGGGTCACTCAAAAGGAGTGCGGGGGCGACGAGTTGTCGGGCCCAGCGCCCGCGACATGTGTGCCGTGACCGCCGGGTGATGTTCCTGGAACAGACACGCGAGTAGCGTCGGCAGGATGGAGACGCAAGGCAGCATCACCGTGCAGCGGGCGCTGGAGCTGCCGGGGCTCCGCGGCGGCCTTCCCGAGGTCGTCGCCGGCGCCGACCGGCTGAACCGCACCGTGCGCTGGGTGCACGCCGGTGAGGTCCCGAACATCGCGTCGCTGCTCAAGGGCGGCGAACTGCTCCTGACGACCGGTCTCGGTCTCGGCACCCGCCCCGCAGAGCAGCGCGCCTTCGTACGGCGGCTCGCGGAGCGCGGGATCGCGGCGCTGGTGGTGGAGCTGGGCCCGCGCTTCAGCCGGTTGCCCTCGACCATCGTGGAGACCGCGCGGGCGGCCGGCCTGCCGCTCGTACAGCTGCACCGCGAGGTGCCGTTCGTATCGGTCACCGAAGAGGTCCACACCGAGATCGTCAACGGCCACTACACGCTCCTGCGGCGCGCCGAAGAGGTACATCGCCGGTGTACGGAGGCGCTGCTCGGCGGCGGTGGCATCCCCCAGGTCCTGGGCATCCTCGCGGACTTCACCGCCAACCCGGTCTTCCTGGAGACGGCGGACGGACAGCTCCTGTACGCCGCCGCTCCCGAGGCGGGCGAGGCATGCGCCGACCCGCTCCAGGTGTGGGAGGGCCTGCGCGGGCAGCGGGAGGCCCGCGAGGAGGGCCCGCCGGCGAACGGCGTGCTGGTGGACGTGCCCGGCGGCGGCCACGGCGCGGGCGCGGTGCGCGCCAGGATCGCCCTGCTCGCGGTCTCCGCCCCGCTGCTCCCCGTCCACCGGATCGCGGCCGAGCGCGCGGCGGGAATCCTCGCGGTGGTCCTGATGCAGGCACGCCAGGAGGAGGAACTGGCGGCCCGGGGGCGCGGCGACTTCCTCACCGACCTGGCCGAGGGCCGCATCGCGGCCGACGACGCGCCCGCCCAGGCCCGGGTCCTGGGCTTCAAGCCGGGCGAGGGCCCGCTGCTGCCGGTCGTGATGCGGCTCGCGGCCGAGCTGGCGCCCACGGGCAACTGGGCGGTGCTGGCACGGGCCGTCCTGGAGGAGCTCTCCGCCGTCGGCGTACCGGTCCTGCTGGGCGTACGCCCCGTGGAGGGCCGGGTGCCGCTCCTGCTGGGCCTGCGCTCGGAGTCGGAACGTACAGCGGTCGCGGACCGGGTGGCGGCCGCGCTGCGCGCCGGGGTGGAACGGGCCGGACTGGGCCGCGCCGGCGGCCATCCGCCGGTCGTGGTCGTGGGAGTGGCGGGCAGCTGGACAGCGGCGTCGGCGGGCCTGCGGCACGCGGCGGAGACCGCCACGGCTGCCCAGGGTCTGTCCGACCGCCCCTGGTACGACGCACGGCGCCTCGACATCGACCTGCTGCTCTGGCGGCTGCGGGAGCACCCCGATCTGGCCGCTTTCGTGGAGCGGGCGATCGGTCCGCTCCGCGACCACGACCAGACGTCGCGTCCGCCCCTGCTCCCTACGCTGCAGACGTACCTCGCGAACGCGGGCCGCAAGGCGGAGACGGCCCGCGAGCTCCATCTGAACCGCCAGACCCTCTACAACCGCCTGGCCCGCATCTCCGAACTGCTCGGCACGGACCTGGACGACCCGCAGACGGTCCTGGCTCTGAGCCTAGCCCTGCGCGCCCGGCGCCACACACCGCAGCAGATCAACCCGTCGTAAACGTCCCGACGTACCCACGTCCCGACGTCCTGGCAGGTCGGCCCGTCGTACACGGCTCAGCAGGGTCGGCCCGTCGTACTCGGCTCAGCAGGTCAGCTCGTCGTAGATGCTCAGCACCTGCGCCACGGTCTCGTCCTCGGTCGGCCAGGTCGCCGCCTGCCGCCTGCCCGCATCGGCCAGCCACGACCGTCGGCCCGCATCGCCCAGCAGCCGGCCGACCGCGCCCGCGAGCGCCTCACTGTCGCCGTACGGAACAAGCTCGGCCGCGTCGCCGACCAGCTCCGGCACCCCGCCGACCGCCGTGGCGACCAGCGGGACCCCGGCCCGCAGCGCCTCCTGGGCCAGCACGGACCGTGCCTCCCACCGGCTGGCGAGCACCGCGACATCGGCGGCGGCGAGCAGCTCGAAGATGTCCTCACGCCGGCCGATGAGCCGCACGGGCAGCGACTCGGCCGCGATACGCCGCTCAAGGGCGCCCCGCTCCCGCCCTTCACCGGCGACGAGCACCAACGGGGCGGGGTCGAGGTCACGCCACGCCCGGGCGGCGTCCAGAAGCACGTCGTACCCCCGGTGCGGTACCAGGCTCCCGACGGCGACGATCAGCGGCCGGTCCATCGCGCCGAGTTCGGCGCGCGCCTTGCCCTCCGAGACGTTCACCGCTGGACGCGGAACGGTCACCGGCGCGAGCCGTGCGTCGCGCGCCCCCCGGCCCCGGGCCCGGTCGACGAGGTCGGACGACGTACCCAGCACCACGGCCGCGGCCCTGAGCACCCGCCGCTCCATCAGCCGTACGACGTGCCCGCGCGCCCCGACGTCGTCCGCGCGGTTGTGCAGCGTGACCACGAGCGGAACTTGCAGCCCCCTGAGCGCCAGAGCGCTGCGCACCGCGGCGTGCAGCCCGTGGGCGTGCACCAGGTCGGCACCGGCACACGCCGCCCGCAGCGCCGCCACCGAGGCGGGATCACCACGCCGGGGTACGGACACGAACCGCGCGCCGCAACCGCCGAAGTCGTACGCCGGTTCAGCCGCCGCCGGGGCGCAGACGGCCACGCGCAGTCCCCGCGCCACCAGCCCGGCGGCGAGCGACCTGACGTGGGTGCTGCTGCCCGCGCTGCCGCCGCCGAGGACTTGGACCACGCTCAGCGGCGACTGGCCGTACGGCGGGACCGGAGTGCTGCTCACGTCGGTCGGAGCTCCTGAGTCGGCGTCGAACGGCGGGGACGTACTGCGCCAAGAATGCCAGCCCGCACGCGCGTTCCGGCACCGCGAAGGGGTCGAACCCCTGGTCGCACCGGACCGTCATCACCCACACGGGTGATCAGCGACCCTCGTGCCCCGGCGGCGGCCCCCAAGCGGTGTCCGGAACGTAAGGCGTGATGTGCGGACCACGCGTGATGTGCTGCGGACTACGTGATGTGCTGCGGTCTATCCGTCTCCGCGCGCCGCCGCCAGCAACTCCTCCGCGTGCGCCCGGGCCGTCTCCGAGTCTTCCTGGCCCGCCAGCATGCGCGACAGCTCCCGGACCCGGTCCTCGCCCTCCAGCACGGTGACGCCACTCCTGGTGACCGAGCCGTCGTTGGTCTTCTCGACGAGCAGTTGCCGGTCGGCGAAGGCCGCGACCTGCGGCAGGTGCGTCACGACCACGACCTGCGCCGACTTGGCGAGCTTCGCCAGCCGCCGCCCCACCTCGACCGCCGCCTTGCCTCCGACACCGGCGTCGACCTCGTCGAACAGATACGTCGGAACCGGATCGGACCCGGCGAAGACGACCTCCACTGCGAGCATGACCCGGGAGAGTTCACCCCCGGAAGCCCCCTTGGCGATCGGCCGCGCCTGAGCGCCGGGATGCGGCGCGAGCAGCAACTCGACCTCGTCGACACCGGACGCCCCGTACGCCACCGGCCGCCCGCCGACCTCCACCCCCTCGGGGTCCTCGGTCTGCCGCACTTCGATGGAGACCCGCGCGTGCGGCATGGCCAGCGAGGCAAGCTCCTCGGTCACCGCCCCGGCGAACCGCTCGGCGGCCTCCGTACGCGCGTCCGTCAACGCCTGCGCCAGGTGCGCCAGTTCGGCCCGCAAGCCGTCGCGCTCGGCGGCGAGCTCCGCGATCCGCTCGTCGTCGCCCTCGAGCTCAGTCAGCCGGGCGACGCCGTCCTCGGCCCAGCCCAGCACCGCCTCGGCATCCTCGCCGTACTTCCGTGTCAGCAGGGTCAGGGCCGCGCGCCGCTCCTCGACCGCCGACAGCCGCAGCGGGTCGGCGTCGAGATTGTCGGCGTACCCGGCCAGCTCCCCCGCCACATCGCCCAGCAGAATCCCGATCTCCCCGATGCGCTCCGCGAGCACCGCGAGCGCCGGGTCATGGGCGCGTACGGCCTCCAGTGCCCGGTGCGCCCCGGCGACCAGCGTGGTCGCGTCGACGGTCTCCGGGTCCTCGGGGTTGCCGGCCAGCGCGGCATGCGCGACCGACGCCGCCGAGGCCAGCGCCTCGGCGTGGCCGAGCCGCTCCGCCTCCGCGGCCAGTTCGACGTCCTCGCCCGCCCGCGGCTCGACCCCGGCGATCTCCTCCAGCCCGAAGCGCAGCAGATCCGCCTCCTGGGCCCGCTCCCGCGCCAGCGTGGTCAGCTCGTCCAACTGCGTGACCACGGACCGCAGCCGCCGGTACGCGGCCGCGTACTTCGTGTGCGGTACGGCGACGGCGTCGCCGGCGTACCGGTCGAGGGCCTGCCGCTGCCGGGCCGGCCGCAGCAGACCCTGCTGATCGGTCTGCCCGTGCACGGCGACGAGATCGTCGGCCAACTCGGCCAGGAGCCCCACGGGGACGGAACGCCCGCCGAGGTGGGCGCGCGAGCGCCCCTCGGCGGAGATGGTCCGGCTGATCAGCAGCGCCCCGTCGTCCAGTTCCGCCCCGGCCTCACCCGCCCGAACGGCTGCGGGCGCGTCTGGCGCCATCGTGAGCCGCCCCTCGACGACCGCGGCCTTCGCCCCGATCCGTACCAGGGCCGCGTCGGCGCGTCCGCCGAGCAGCAGCCCGAGGCTGGTGACGACCATGGTCTTGCCCGCGCCGGTCTCACCGGTCACCGCGGTGAACCCCGGTGAAAGCTCGACGACGGCATCGTCAATGACACCCAGCGACCGTATCCGCATCTCCTCCAGCACGGACACGACCTTACGAGGTCCGGGCGGCCCCGTGCGACGGGCCCCGCGCCGACACTCCCCCGTGCCGCCGCCGGCCGGGGCCGCGACGGCCGCCGCCTCGCCCGCGACGGTCAGTGCGGCGCCCCGCGCCAGCCCGACACGGGAAGGGCGAATTTGGCGACCAGCCGGTCGGTGAAGGACGCGTGGTGCAACCGTGCCAGCCGCACCGGCACGGCTCCCCGCCGCACCACGACCCGCGCACCGGCGGGCAGTTCGACGGTCCGGCGGCCGTCGCACCACAGCACGCCGTGCGGCGTGTGCGGCTGGACCTCCACGGCCAGCACCGAGTCCGGCGAGGTCACCAGCGGCTTGGCGAACAGCGCGTGCGCACTGATCGGCACCATCAGCAGGGCTTCCACCTCGGGCCAGACCACGGGGCCGCCCGCTGAGAAGGCGTACGCCGTGGAGCCGGTCGGGGTGGCGCAGACGATTCCGTCGCAGCCGAACCCGGTCACGGGACGGCCGTCGATCTCCAGCACCACTTCGAGCATCCGCTCGGGCGACACCTTCTGCACGGCGGCCTCGTTGAGCGCCCAGTCCTCGTGGATCACATCGCCGTTGTTGTGCACGAGGACGTCGAGGGTCATGCGTTCCTCGACCTCGTACGCCCGGGTGACGACCCGGTCGACCACCTTGTCGAGGTCGTCGCGCTCCGCCTCCGCGAGGAACCCGACGCGGCCCAGGTTGACGCCGAGCATCGGCACCCCGGAAGCGCGCGCGAATTCGGCGCCGCGCAGCAGGGTCCCGTCCCCGCCGAGCACGACCAGCAGCTCGCACCCGTCGAGGACGTGCGGCGAGGCCTCCGCCACCAGCTCGACGGAGGAGGGCAGCGGCAGGTCGGCGGCCTCGGCGGCGAGCACCCGCACGCCGATTCCACTGCGGAGCAGGCCCTCAACGACCAGTTCGGCGCTGCGGATCGCGGCGGGACGCCCGGTGTGGGCGAGCAGAAAGACGGTGCGCGCGTCTCCCCCGGAATCCCCTGGCGTGTTAGCTGTCGTAGCTGTCGTCGTCGTCAACTCGGCCCCTCCGCCACTGCACGGTCAACATCGTCCGGGTCGAGCTCGGCTGCCCCTGCCCGGAGCCACAGAAAGTATTCAACGTTCCCCGAGGGGCCCGGCAGCGGACTCGCGGTCACGCCCCGCACACCGAGCCCGAGGTCCCACGCCTGCCGGGCCACGGCCCGCACGGTTTCGGCGCGCAGTTCGGGGCTGCGCACGACACCCCCGCTGCCCAGGCGGTCCTTGCCCACCTCGAACTGCGGCTTGACCATCATCACGAGATCCGCGTCGGGCGCGGCGCACCGCACGAGCGCCGGAAGAACCAGCCCCAGGGGAATGAAGGACAGGTCACCGACGATCAGGTCCACCGCCTCCCCGTCGATCATGTCGAGTGTCATTTCCCGCACATTGGTACGGTCCTTGACGCTCACCCGTTCATCGGACTGCAGCGACCAGGCGAGCTGGCCGTATCCGACGTCGACCGCGACGACGCGCCGCGCCCCGGCCCGTAGCAGCACATCGGTGAATCCGCCGGTCGACGCCCCGGCGTCCAGGGCCCGTCGGCCCTCGACGCGCAGCCCGAGCGGTACGAACGCCTTCAGCGCGCCGGCCAGCTTGTGGCCGCCGCGCGAGACGTAGTCGGGGTCGTTGTCGTCGGCCAGCACCACGACGGCGGCGCTGGTCTCCACCTGCGTGGCCGCCTTGGCTGCGACGGCTCCGCCCACCTTCACCCGCCCCGCCGCGATCAGCTGGCTCGCGTGCTCCCGCGAGCGGGCGAGGCTGCGGCGGACCAGTTCGGCGTCGAGGCGTCGGCGCGCGACTCCTGCCACGTTCGGTTCAGCTCCTGTTGTCGTACGACGATGGGGGCGCCGGAGGTCCCGGTCGGGCGTCCAGCGCGGTCAGCGCCTCGCGCAGCCCCCCGTGCACATCCTCGTACACGTCGAGGTGCCCGTCAGCCGGGAGGTGGTCCGCGTCGCCGAGGCGCTCCAGCCGTGCGTCCACGTCGGGGTGCCCGGTGGGAGTGCGGTCCACTCCGAGCGGGGCAGGCGCGGCAGGTTCCGCGGCCGCGAAGCCTGCCGCGGATCCTGCCGTCTGGCCGTCGTCGTTCATGCCCCGACGCTACCGCGAAGCACTGCGGTAACGTCGCTTCGATGGCAACGATGGAGGAGTGCCGCAGCGCACTCGGTGAGCTCTCGGACAACCTGGCCCGGACCGACGACGACGTTCGCGGCGCAGTCTCGCTCGACCGTTCGCTGAGCTGTCACCTCACGGATCTCGACGCCACGTTCACCGGCCGTCTCGTGGACGGCCGGATCGACGTACGCGACTCCTTCGACGGACCGCCGCGCGAGCGCGCCGAGATCCGCCTGGCCATGGCAGGCGACGATCTGCTGGCCCTGGTCGGCGGCGAGCTGAACTTCGCGAAGGCGTGGGCGTCGGGCCGGGTGAAGCTGGAGGCGGGGTTTCGCGACCTGATCCGGCTCAGGAAGATGCTGTAGCAGCGGCCGAGGCCTTCTCGGCCCCCGCGTGCGCGGTGCGCGCCTTGCGCGCGGCCGGCACCACCAGCGGTGTTCCCGTCTCCGGGTCGTCGATGACCTGGCAGCGCAGCCCGAAGACCCGCTCCACCAGCTCCGCCGTGACCACCTCGGCAGGCGGCCCCTGCGCGACGATCTCACCGTCGCGCATGGCGATCAGGTGGGTGGCGTAGCGAGCCGCGTGGTTCAGGTCATGCAGTACGGCGACCAGGGTGCGCCCCTGCGTCTCGTGGAGTTCCGAGCACAGGTCGAGGACGTCGATCTGGTGCTGGATGTCGAGGAACGTCGTCGGCTCGTCGAGCAGGAGCAGCGGAGTCTGCTGGGCGAGGGCCATGGCGATCCAGACGCGCTGGCGCTGTCCGCCGGACAGTTCGTCGACGTACCGGTCGGCCAGCTCGCCGACGCCCGTGGACGCCATCGACTCCTCGACGACCCGCTCGTCGTCGGGTGACCACTGCCGCAGCACCCCCTGGTGCGGGTAGCGGCCTCGGGCGACCAGGTCGGCGACCGTGATCCCGTCCGGCGCGATGGACGACTGGGGCAGCAGCCCGAGGGTCCTGGCCACCTTCTTCGCGGGCATGGAGGCGATGGCGTTGCCGTCGAGCAGGACCCGGCCGTGGGTGGGCTTGAGCATCCGGGAAAGGGCCCGCAGCAGCGTCGACTTGCCGCACGCGTTCGGCCCGACGATGACGGTGAAGGAGTTGTCGGGTATCTCGACGGACAGGTCCTGGGCGATGATCCGCTGGTCGTACGCGAGGGTCACGGATTCGGCGCTGAGTCGCTGGCGCTGCACGGGCATGCTCCTGGGGGTCTTCTCAGTCGGGTGCGGGTGCGTCGGGGCCGTACGCCGGCTCATATACGTCCCGCCTTGCGTTCGGTGACCAGCAGCCACAGCAGATAGCAGCCGCCGAGCACGCCGGTCACCACACCCACCGGCAGCTGGGTGTCGCCGAAGGCCTGCTGGGCGACCCAGTCGGCGACCACGAGCAGAGCGGCTCCCATGCACGCGGAGGCGCCGAGGTTCGGGCCGGGCGAACGGGTCAGCCTGCGGGCGAGCTGCGGCGCGCTCAGGGCCACGAAGGCGATGGGGCCGGCCGCCGCCGTCGCCACGGCGATGAGCAGGACGGCGGACAGCATCAGCACGAGCCGGCTCCGCTCGACGCTGACCCCGAGGGCGTACGAGGCGTCGTCGCCCATCTCCATCATGCGCAGCGAACGCCCGTGTCCCAGCACCAGCGGCACCAGGACGGCGCAGGAGGCGAGCAGCGGCCAGGCGTGGTCCCAGCCGCGTCCGTCGAGCGAGCCGGTCATCCACACGGTGGCGCGGGTGGCGTCGATGATGCTGGCCTTGGTGATCAGGAAGTGGTTGAGGGCGGTGAGCATGGCGGCCGCGCCGATTCCGACGAGCACGAGCCGGTAGCCGTGCACTCCTCGCTTCCACGCGAGGAAGTAGACGAGGACGCCGGTCAGCAGGCAGCCGGCGAGCGCGCCGCCCGTGACCGCGAACGTGTTGCCCTTGAAGAGCACGATCACCACGAGCGCGCCGGCCGTCGCACCCTGCCCGAAGCCGATCACGTCGGGGCTGCCCAGCGGGTTGCGGGAGACCGACTGGAAGACCGCCCCCGACACCCCGAGCGCCGTTCCGACGAGCAGCGCGACGACGACTCGCGGCACGCGCAGCTCGGTGACGATGAACTCCTGGGAGGCGGTGCCGTTGCCGAGCAGCGTGCGCACGACGTCGGCCGGGGCCATCGGGTAGTCGCCGCTGCCGATGAGTACGACGCCCATGGCCAGGGCCGCCGCGCAGAGCAGCAGCGCGGCCAGCCAGGCCCGGGGCTCGACGCGGAAGGAGAGCCCGCCGCGGGTGCGGATCGCGCGGGGTGTGTGCGCGCGGGGGGTGCGCGAGGTGATGGAGGTGATGGAGGTGCGCGAGGTGGCAGTCACAGGTGGGCCATCTTCCGGCGGCGTACGAGATGGATGAAGACGGGGCCGCCGAGCAGCGCGGTCACAATCCCGACCTGCAGTTCGGATGGCCGGGCCACGATCCGGCCGACGACGTCCGAGCCCAGCAGCAGCACCGGCGCCAGCACGGCGGCGTACGGCAGAATCCAGCGCATGTCGGGCCCGGTGATGGCCCGTACGAGGTGCGGCACCATCAGCCCGACGAAGATGATCGGCCCGCACGCGGCGGTCGCGGCGCCGCACAGCAGCGTCACGGCGACCATCGCGAGTACCCGGGTACGGGTCAGATGCGCGCCCAGGGCCTGAGCGGTGTCGTCGCCCATCTCCATGGCGTTCAGCGGCCGCGCGATCAGCAGCGCGAGCACCACCCCGGCGGCGATGAACGGCCAGATCCTGCCGATGATCTCCATGTCGGCGGATGCCAGTGAGCCGACGGTCCAAAAGCGCAGCTGCTCCAGGGCGGCCGAGTCCATCAGCTGTACGGCGTTGACGTACCCGTAGAGGGCGGCGGTCGCGGCGGTCCCGGCGAGCGCGAGCCGCACGGGGGTCGCACCGCGGCTCCCGCCGAGGATGTACACGAGTACGGAGACGACGCCGGCGCCGACGAACGAGAACCAGACATATCCGGTCAGCGAGGTGACGCCGAGGAAGCTGATGGCGGACACGACCGCGGCCGACGCTCCCGCGTTCACCCCCAGGAGTCCCGGCTCGGCGAGCGGGTTGCGGGTGAGCCCCTGCATGACCGCCCCGGCGAGCCCGAGCGCCGCGCCGACGAGGACACCGAGCAGGGTGCGCGGAATCCGCACGTCCCGCACGATGACATCGTTGCCGGTGCCCGTGAAGTGGAAGAGGCCGTGCCACACATCGCCGAGCGGGAGCGGTTTGGCTCCCACCGCGATGCTGGCGACGGCGATCAGGAGCAGCACGCCGAGCGAGACGAACAACCCCACGGCCCGTACGGCATGGCGTTTGCGGGGCGCGGGGGCCGGGGCCTGCGTCGCGCTCTGTCTGGGAGGACTGTCGACCAACACCAGGTTAGGTTAGCCTACCCTCGCATTCCGGCAAACAGCCTGCGGGCTTCCGTTCAGAGGCCCACCCGTGCCAGGGCCTTGCCCGCGTCCAGTTCGCATGTCCCGTCGCCGGCCTGGGCCCAGGCCGCCGCACACAACGCCCGGAGCCCGTCCAGCGCCGTACCCTCACCGTCGGCCACCAGCGCGTCGCCCTGCACGGACGCGGTCCACCCGCCGCAGACGAACCCCCCGTCCGCCTCCGTCACTTCGGGCTGTCCGGTCAGCAACCCCCGCAGATCCGCGTCGACATACGTCGGCCGGTATTTCGGCGCGGCGGCCAGCAGCTGAGCTGCGTCCGTCACTCCGGTCAGGACGAGCAGGGAGTCCACGCCGCCCTTGTTCGCGCCCTCGATGTCCGTGTCCAGCCGGTCCCCCACCACCAGGGGCCGCTTCGCGCCGGTCCGCAGAATCGTCTCGCGGTGCATCGGCGGCAGCGGCTTGCCGGCCACCTGCGGCTCGGCGCCCGTGGCGATCCGTACGACCTCCACGGCGGCGCCGTTGCCGGGTGCGATGCCCCGCGCGCTCGGAATAGTCAGGTCGGTGTTGGACGCGTACCACGGCAGGCCCCGGGCGATCGCGTACGACGCTTCGGCGAAGCGGTCCCAGGCCAGGTCGGGTCCGCCGTACCCCTGCACCACGGCCACGGGATCGTCGTCGGCCGACTCCACGGGTACGAGCCCGCGCTCGCGCAGCGCGACCCGCAGCCCCTCTCCGCCGATCACCAGCACCCGCGCCCCGGCCGGTACCTGATCGGCGATCAGCCGGGCCACCGCCTGGGCGGAGGTGATGACGTCCGCGGCCTGCGCCGGCACCCCGAGCTCCGTGAGATGCTCCGCCACCGCGTCGGGCGTCCGCAGCGCGTTGTTGGTCACGTACGCCAGGTGCATCCCGGCGTCCCGGGCCACCTCGAGCGCGTCCACCGCATGTGCGATGGCCTCACCGCCCGCGTACACCACACCGTCCAGATCCAGCAGAGCGGTGTCGTACGCCTCGCTCAACGCCTGCGCGTTCCCGTCGGGCCGGATCCTGCTCTGCTGGCTCATCGTGTCTCGCTCCCAGGTCGGTGTCTGTCCCCGTCGGTGTCTGTCCCCGTCGGTGTCTGTCCCCCGATCATCGCCCATACGGGGACCCGACTTACGATGCACCAATGAGTACACCTGGTCGGCCAGAGGAGGTCCACGGCCTGCGCCTGGCCCCGTTCCGTGGACTGCGCTACGTGCCCGAGCGGGTGAGCGGCCTGGCCGCCGTGACGTCGCCGCCGTACGACGTGGTCGTCCGGCCGGACGGCCTCCACCACCTGGAATCGGCCGATCCGTACAACATCGTCCGGCTGATCCTCCCCCAGGCCGCCTCGTCGGCCACCCGCAACCAGCAGGCCGCCGACACCCTGCACCGCTGGCTCGCCGAGGGCGTGCTCGCCCCGGACCCGGAACCGGCTCTGTACGTGTACGAGCAGCGCAACGGCGACCTCCTGCAGCGGGGCCTGATCGGCGCCCTTGCCCTCTCGGCCCCCGCCGAGGGCATCGTCCTGCCGCACGAGGACGTGATGCCGCACGTGGTCGCGGACCGCGCGGCGCTGATGCGCGCCACCGCCGCCAACCTCGAACCCCTCCTGCTGACTTACCGCAGCGGCGGGAAGGCCACCGGCGCGACCGCCGTCATCGAGCGCACCATCCGCCGCTCCCCCCTTCTGTCGACGACCACAGAGGACGGTTTCAGCCACCGCCTGTGGTCGATCACGGACCCGGCCGACCTGTCCGAGGTGACGGCGGACCTGTCCCGGCGTCAGGCCCTGATCGCGGACGGCCACCACCGCTGGGCGACGTACCTGCGTCTGAGGGCGGAACAACCGGACACCGGTCCCTGGGACTGGGGTCTGGTCCTGCTCATCGACTCGGCCCGCTATCCGCTCCAGGTGCGTGCCATCCACCGCCTGCTGCACCGGCTGTCCGTCGCCGACGCCCTCGCGGCGGTCGCCGGCACGTTCCGCGTCCGTGAAGTCCCGGGCCCGGTGGCGAACGCCCTGGACGCGCTCGCCGATGCGGCGGCCACCGGCAACGCGTTCGTCCTGGCCGGCGACGGCGCGTACCACCTCATCGACCGCCCCGACGAGGCCCTGCTGGCCCGTACGGTCCCGGCCGGCCCACCCGAGGCCTGGCGCACCCTGGACGCGACGGTCCTGCATTCCACGCTCCTGGACCACGTGTGGTCGGTGCCCGACGCACCGGAGCACATCGCGTACATTCACGGCACGGAGGCGGCCGTCACCCAGGCGGAACGGCACGGCGGCACGGCGGTGCTGATGCATCCGGTCCGCGAAGAAGTCGTACGGGACCTGGCCAGGCAGGGCGCCATGATGCCCCGCAAGTCGACGTCCTTCGGCCCCAAACCGGCGTCGGGCCTGGTCCTGCGCAGCCTCGACCTGAGCTGACCGGCGCGAGAACGCGAAAGGGCGGCACCCGGCCGGGTGCCGCCCTTTGTCACAGGGACATCAGTCCTTGTCCACGTCCTTGTCCTCGTCGAGGCCCTCGTCCTGGTGTTCGTCCCGGCGCTCGTCGTCGTCCTTGACGACGGGCTCGGCCGCGGTCTTGCCCACGGCGTGCTCGCCGCTACCCTGCTCGCTGTCCTCGTCGAGCGCGTCGACGAAGTCGACGCCGTCGAGCTCCGCGAGCCGGTCCGAAGCGTCCGTCGAACCGTCCTTGTCGGCTTCGATCGCCTTGGCGAACCACTCGCGTGCCTCGGCCTCACGACCGGCGGTCAGCAGAGCATCGGCGTAGGCGTACCGCAGTCGCGCGGTCCACGGCTGCACCGAGTTCGACGCCAGCTCAGGGCCCTGGAGGGTCACGATGGCAGCGTCGATCTGGCCCATGTCCCGGCGCGCCCCGGCCGCGACCAGTCGCATTTCGACCTGCCCCGCCTTGTCGAGCCGCTGCACCTCGGGCTCACCGGCCATCGCCATCGCACGCTCCGGCCGGCCGAGCCCGCGCTCGCAGTCCGCCATGACGGGCCACAGCTCCACGGTCCCGGTCATGCGGCGGGCCGCGCGGAACTCGGCGAGCGCCTCGGTGTACCGCTGAGTCGCGTACGCCGCGAAACCGGCCGCCTCACGTACGGCGGCCACGCGCGAGGCGAGCCTCAGGGCGATACGCGAGTACGCGTACGCCTCTTCGGGCTCGTCGTCGATGAGGTTCGCAACCATGACGAGGTTCTTGGCGACGTCCTCGGCGAGCGTCTTCGGCAGGCTCTGCAGCTCCTGACGCACGTCCTTGTCGATCTCGTGACCGGTGACGTCCTCGGGAATGGGCAGCCGCTTGACCGGCTCGCGCTCACGGTCCCGGTCGTCACGCTGGCCGCGGTAGCCGTCGCGGTCCCCCCGGTCGTCCCGGCGCGGCGCACGATCGTCACGCCCACCGCGGAACCCACCACCGCGCTGGTCGTCGCGGCGGGGGCCGCTGGAACGGTCATCACGGGGGAAACGACCACGCTCGTCATCACGACGAGGCGCACGATCGTCACGCCCACCACGCTCGTCGTCCCGACGCGGACCACTGGAACGGTCATCACGGGGGAAACGACCACGCTCGTCATCACGACGAGGCGCACGATCGTCACGCCCACCACGCTCGTCGTCCCGACGCGGGCCAGCGGGACGGTCGTCACGACGCTGGAAACCACCGCCACCCGTGCTCGGACGGTCATCACGGCGCTGGTAACCGCCGCCACCACCGGTGGGACGGTCGTCCCGACGCTGATAGCCACCGCCACCCGTGCTCGGACGGTCATCACGGCGCTGGTAACCGCCGCCCCCACCGCTCGGACGGTCGTCCCTGTCCCTGCGCTGGAACCCACCGCGGTCGTCGTCCCGGCGCGGCGCGCGGTCGTCACGGCCGCCACGGAACCCGCCACCACCGCTGGGCCGGTCATCTCGACGCTGGAAACCGCCGCCACCACCGGACGGCCGATCGTCACGACGCTGATAGCCAGCGCCGCTCGGACGGTCGTCACGACGCTGATAACCGCCTCCGCCGCTACCACCGCTCGGACGGTCGTCACGACGCTGGTAACCACTGCCACCGCTGCTCGGCCGCCCACCACGGTCGTCATCACGACGGGGGCCGCCGGTGGGGCGGTCGTCCCGACGCGGGCCGCTCGGACGGTCGTCACGACGCTGGTAACCACTGCCACCGCTGCTCGGCCGCCCACCACGGTCGTCATCACGACGGGGGCCGCCGGTGGGGCGGTCGTCCCGACGCGGGCCGCTCGGACGGTCGTCACGACGCTGGTAACCACTGCCACCGCTGCTCGGCCGCCCACCACGGTCTTCATCACGACGGGGGCCGCCGGTGGGGCGGTCGTCCCGACGCGGGCCGCTCGGACGGTCGTCACGACGCTGGTAACCACTGCCACCGCTGCTCGGCCGCCCACCACGGTCTTCATCACGACGGGGGCCGCCGGTGGGGCGGTCGTCCCGACGCGGGCCGCTCGGACGGTCGTCACGACGCTGGTAACCACTGCCACCGCTGCTCGGCCGCCCACCACGGTCGTCATCACGACGGGGGCCGCCGGTGGGGCGGTCGTCCCGACGGAAACCACCGCGATCGTTGTCCCGGCGTGGCGCACGGTCGTCACGACCGCCGCGGTATCCGCCCCTGTCTTCGCCGTCCCGGCGGCGCGGCTCGCGCTCCGGACGATCCTCGGGGGAGTTGGTGGACATCGGCATGGCTCCTGTCTTGGGGTAACGCAGTCATTCTCGCGCAGCCGGCGATCGGCCGCGCTTCGGAAAAACAAAAAGGACCCTTGGTCCAGCATGAACGCTGGACCAAGGGTCCTGAAAGATTGTTCGGCGGTGTCCTACTCTCCCACAGGGTCCCCCCTGCAGTACCATCGGCGCTGAAAGGCTTAGCTTCCGGGTTCGAAATGTAACCGGGCGTTTCCCTAACGCTATGACCACCGAAACCCTATCGGGCTTAGCGAACAAGCACACTCTTCAATTAAGTAAGTGGATCTGTTCAACCGGTGCGATAACTGTTCGCAACCCGGGAACAACACAGTGGACGCGAGCAACTGAGGACAAGCCCTCGGCCTATTAGTACCAGTCAGCTCCACCCGTTACCGGGCTTCCACATCTGGCCTATCAACCCAGTCGTCTACTGGGAGCCTTAACCAATCTAGTTGGTGGGAATACTCATCTCGAAGCAGGCTTCCCGCTTAGATGCTTTCAGCGGTTATCCTTTCCGAACGTAGCCAACCAGCCATGCCCTTGGCAGGACAACTGGCACACCAGAGGTTCGTCCGTCCCGGTCCTCTCGTACTAGGGACAGCCCTTCTCAATATTCCTACGCGCGCAGAGGATAGGGACCGAACTGTCTCACGACGTTCTAAACCCAGCTCGCGTACCGCTTTAATGGGCGAACAGCCCAACCCTTGGGACCGACTCCAGCCCCAGGATGCGACGAGCCGACATCGAGGTGCCAAACCATCCCGTCGATATGGACTCTTGGGGAAGATCAGCCTGTTATCCCCGGGGTACCTTTTATCCGTTGAGCGACAGCGCTTCCACAAGCCACTGCCGGATCACTAGTCCCGACTTTCGTCCCTGCTCGACCCGTCGGTCTCACAGTCAAGCTCCCTTGTGCACTTACACTCAACACCTGATTGCCAACCAGGCTGAGGGAACCTTTGGGCGCCTCCGTTACTCTTTAGGAGGCAACCGCCCCAGTTAAACTACCCATCAGACACTGTCCCTGATCCGGATCACGGACCGAGGTTAGACATCCAGCACGACCAGAGTGGTATTTCAAGATTGACTCCACACACACTGGCGTGCATGCTTCACAGTCTCCCACCTATCCTACACAAGCCGAACCGAACACCAATATCAAACTGTAGTAAAGGTCCCGGGGTCTTTCCGTCCTTCTGCGCGAAACGAGCATCTTTACTCGTAGTGCAATTTCACCGGGCCTATGGTTGAGACAGTCGAGAAGTCGTTACGCCATTCGTGCAGGTCGGAACTTACCCGACAAGGAATTTCGCTACCTTAGGATGGTTATAGTTACCACCGCCGTTTACTGGCGCTTAAGTTCTCAGCTTCGCCATGACGAATCATGACTAACCGGTCCCCTTAACGTTCCAGCACCGGGCAGGCGTCAGTCCGTATACATCGCCTTACGGCTTCGCACGGACCTGTGTTTTTAGTAAACAGTCGCTTCTCGCTGGTCTCTGCGGCCACCCCCAGCTCACGGAGTAAATCCGATCACCAGTGATGGCCCCCCTTCTCCCGAAGTTACGGGGGCATTTTGCCGAGTTCCTTAACCATAGTTCACCCGAACGCCTCGGTATTCTCTACCTGACCACCTGAGTCGGTTTAGGGTACGGGCCGCCATGAAACTCGCTAGAGGCTTTTCTCGACAGCATAGGATCATCCACTTCACCACAATCGGCTCGGCATCAGGTCTCAGACTATATGCACGACGGATTTACCTACCGTGCGTCCTACACCCTTACCCCGGGACAACCACCGCCCGGGCTGGACTACCTTCCTGCGTCACCCCATCGCTTACCTACTACCGCATTGGGCCGGCGGCTCCACCACTCCCCTTTGCCCGAAGGCTCCAGGGCGGCTTCACGGCCTTAGCATCAACGGATTCGATACTGGGCGTTTCAAAGCGGGTACCGGAATATCAACCGGTTGTCCATCGACTACGCCTGTCGGCCTCGCCTTAGGTCCCGACTTACCCTGGGCAGATCAGCTTGACCCAGGAACCCTTAGTCAATCGGCGCACACGTTTCTCACGTGTGTATCGCTACTCATGCCTGCATTCTCACTCGTGAACCGTCCACAACTCGCTTCCGCGGCTGCTTCACCCGGCACACGACGCTCCCCTACCCATCCACACTCCCGTTGGGGATATATGTGTGAATGACACGACTTCGGCGGTACGCTTGAGCCCCGCTACATTGTCGGCGCGGAATCACTTGACCAGTGAGCTATTACGCACTCTTTCAAGGGTGGCTGCTTCTAAGCCAACCTCCTGGTTGTCTCTGCGACTCCACATCCTTTCCCACTTAGCGTACGCTTAGGGGCCTTAGTCGATGCTCTGGGCTGTTTCCCTCTCGACCATGGAGCTTATCCCCCACAGTCTCACTGCCGCGCTCTCACTTACCGGCATTCGGAGTTTGGCTAAGGTCAGTAACCCGGTAGGGCCCATCGCCTATCCAGTGCTCTACCTCCGGCAAGAAACACACGACGCTGCACCTAAATGCATTTCGGGGAGAACCAGCTATCACGGAGTTTGATTGGCCTTTCACCCCTAACCACAGGTCATCCCCCAGGTTTTCAACCCTGGTGGGTTCGGTCCTCCACGAAGTCTTACCTCCGCTTCAACCTGCCCATGGCTAGATCACTCCGCTTCGGGTCTAGAGCGTGCAACTCATGCGCCCTATTCGGACTCGCTTTCGCTACGGCTTCCCCACACGGGTTAACCTCGCTACACACCGCTAACTCGCAGGCTCATTCTTCAAAAGGCACGCAGTCACGACGCACTGAGTAAACTCAATGCGCGACGCTCCCACGGCTTGTAGGCACACGGTTTCAGGTACTATTTCACTCCGCTCCCGCGGTACTTTTCACCATTCCCTCACGGTACTATCCGCTATCGGTCACCAGGGAATATTTAGGCTTAACGGGTGGTCCCGCCAGATTCACACGGGATTTCTCGGGCCCCGTGCTACTTGGGTGTTGCACAAGCAAGCCGTTGATGTTTCAGCTACGGGGGTCTTACCCTCTACGCCGGACCTTTCGCATGTCCTTCGCCTACACCAACGGTTTCTGACTCGCCCAACAGCCGGCAGACTGTTGAAGTGCAATCCCACAACCCCGTATGCGCAACCCCTGCCGGGTATCACACGCATACGGTTTGGCCTCATCCGGTTTCGCTCGCCACTACTCCCGGAATCACGGTTGTTTTCTCTTCCTGCGGGTACTGAGATGTTTCACTTCCCCGCGTTCCCTCCACATACCCTATGTGTTCAGGTATGGGTGACAGCCCATGACGACTGCCGGGTTTCCCCATTCGGAAACCCCCGGATCAAAGCCTGGTTGACGGCTCCCCGGGGACTATCGTGGCCTCCCACGTCCTTCATCGGTTCCTGGTGCCAAGGCATCCACCGTGCGCCCTTAAAAACTTGCCCACAGATGCTCGCGTCCACTGTGCAGTTCTCAAGCAACGACCAGCCACCCATCACCCCGCTCCGAAGAACGAGTGCACTGGGGCCGGCATCGCGAAGATAAGGACCGAAGTCCGTACCCTCAGATACCCAACAGCGTGCCCGACCCGGCCAATCCAGACTGTGTTCCACGCCGAAGCAGTACTAACAGTCCCAACCAACCGTGCCGAATAGTCAACGTTCCACCCATGAGCAACCAGCACCGGACGTTCGCCGATGAACTGGCCTCTGACCAAACCGAAGCCTGGTAAGAAGTGCTCCTTAGAAAGGAGGTGATCCAGCCGCACCTTCCGGTACGGCTACCTTGTTACGACTTCGTCCCAATCGCCAGTCCCACCTTCGACAGCTCCCTCCCACAAGGGGTTGGGCCACCGGCTTCGGGTGTTACCGACTTTCGTGACGTGACGGGCGGTGTGTACAAGGCCCGGGAACGTATTCACCGCAGCAATGCTGATCTGCGATTACTAGCAACTCCGACTTCATGGGGTCGAGTTGCAGACCCCAATCCGAACTGAGACCGGCTTTTTGAGATTCGCTCCGCCTCACGGCATCGCAGCTCATTGTACCGGCCATTGTAGCACGTGTGCAGCCCAAGACATAAGGGGCATGATGACTTGACGTCGTCCCCACCTTCCTCCGAGTTGACCCCGGCGGTCTCCTGTGAGTCCCCATCACCCCGAAGGGCATGCTGGCAACACAGGACAAGGGTTGCGCTCGTTGCGGGACTTAACCCAACATCTCACGACACGAGCTGACGACAGCCATGCACCACCTGTATACCGACCACAAGGGGGCACCTATCTCTAGGTGTTTCCGGTATATGTCAAGCCTTGGTAAGGTTCTTCGCGTTGCGTCGAATTAAGCCACATGCTCCGCTGCTTGTGCGGGCCCCCGTCAATTCCTTTGAGTTTTAGCCTTGCGGCCGTACTCCCCAGGCGGGGAACTTAATGCGTTAGCTGCGGCACCGACGACGTGGAATGTCGCCAACACCTAGTTCCCAACGTTTACGGCGTGGACTACCAGGGTATCTAATCCTGTTCGCTCCCCACGCTTTCGCTCCTCAGCGTCAGTAATGGCCCAGAGATCCGCCTTCGCCACCGGTGTTCCTCCTGATATCTGCGCATTTCACCGCTACACCAGGAATTCCGATCTCCCCTACCACACTCTAGCCTGCCCGTATCGAATGCAGACCCGGGGTTAAGCCCCGGGCTTTCACATCCGACGTGACAAGCCGCCTACGAGCTCTTTACGCCCAATAATTCCGGACAACGCTTGCGCCCTACGTATTACCGCGGCTGCTGGCACGTAGTTAGCCGGCGCTTCTTCTGCAGGTACCGTCACGTCCGGGAAAACCCAGTCGCTTCTTCCCTGCTGAAAGAGGTTTACAACCCGAAGGCCGTCATCCCTCACGCGGCGTCGCTGCATCAGGCTTTCGCCCATTGTGCAATATTCCCCACTGCTGCCTCCCGTAGGAGTCTGGGCCGTGTCTCAGTCCCAGTGTGGCCGGTCGCCCTCTCAGGCCGGCTACCCGTCGTCGCCTTGGTAGGCCATTACCCCACCAACAAGCTGATAGGCCGCGGGCTCATCCTTCACCGCCGGAGCTTTTAACCCCTCCCCATGCAGGGAAGAGTGTTATCCGGTATTAGACCCCGTTTCCAGGGCTTGTCCCAGAGTGAAGGGCAGATTGCCCACGTGTTACTCACCCGTTCGCCACTAATCCACCCCGAAGGACTTCATCGTTCGACTTGCATGTGTTAAGCACGCCGCCAGCGTTCGTCCTGAGCCAGGATCAAACTCTCCATGAATGTTTGCTCGTAATCGAGCTCACACACACTTAGAGCGGAACAGATCGGGCCGGAATATGGCCCGCTGTCCTCAGCGTCCTCGCTGTGTTCGCCTGACCACCACAAGGGCGGCCAGGACTTTTCAAAGGAACCACCAACCCACCAGAGGTGGGCCGGGGTATCAACATATCTGGCGTTGACTTTTGGCACGCTGTTGAGTTCTCAAGGAACGGACGCTTCCTTTGTACTCACCCTCGCGGGCTTTCCTCCGGGCGGCTATCGTTCGGCACTTCGTGTTTCCGACTCTATCAGACGCTTTCGCGTCCGACTTTCTCGGCGCTTTCCAGTTCTTCGCTTTCGCGTTTCCCTTTCGGCGTGGTCACTACTTTAGCGGATTTCCCTTGCGGCTCATAATCGAGCCAGTGAGTCCGATATTCGGGCACGCCGAAATTCGAACCCCGTCAGGGAAGTCGTAGGCAGTGGTTGGCCGCTTCGGGGCTGCTGTGGGTGGTCCGGAGACGCGCTCCAGCAACAGTGTCCGTTTCAAGCGGCTCGGGCTACGTTAGTGAGCTGCCCGGGGCGCGTCAAGTTGAGCGGCGACGGGGCGTGTGGGCCCGGAAGGGGCTCACAGTGGGATCGCCGTCGACCCAGAAGCGCCAGGGGTGCGCTGCCCCGTCGCCCCCCACCCCGGTGCGCGGACCATTCAGCACCAGGTCAGTGGCGGCCGGCGTGCCATGCAGTACGGACAGCGGGGACTTCGGACCAGCGCAGAGGTCGGTGCCGTCCAGGCTGCGGTCGATGGCGAGCCCGGTCGCGAGGCGGGCAGGGCCTTTGGCCAGTTCCTTGTCGTTTCGGGCCGAGAGTCGTCGTCCGCGCACCAGGTCGTGGCCCCGGATCACCTCACCCGCCCGCAGCAGGACACCGCTCGCGGTGTCCTGCCGGCCGCAGACCAGGTTGAGGCTGAACCACATGCCGTAGATGAAGTAGACGTACGCATGACCGGGCGGCCCGAACATGGAGGCGTTGCGCTTGGTCTTTCCACGGTAGGCATGCGATCCGGGGTCGCCCGGGCCGTCGTACGCCTCGACCTCGGTGATGCGCAGTTCGATCGGTCCGTCATCGGTCGCTCGCACGAGGGTGCGGCCCAGCAGGTCGGGGGCGACCTCCAGTACAGGGCGGTCGAAGAAGGTCCTGCTGAGCGGCGTACGGTCGGGGCCGGTGATCGGGTCCTTGAGCATGCCGTCCGAGCGTAGTGGACGTCGTGCGTCCGGGTAGGTGGTCAGCAGGTCACGTACCGCTGGGGTGCGGTACCTGCTGAGATGCGTTGCGGAACCGGACGCGGTCGTCGCGCGTTTGTACTGGTCAGAACGAATAATCTGCGGAGGAAGAATGGGCTTCAAGAGGTTGCTCGCGAGCATGGGCGCCGGTGGTGCCTCTGTGGAGACTGAGCTCACCGAGGCGAACGTCGTGCCCGGTGGTGTCGTGCAGGGCGAGGTACGCATTCAGGGTGGCTCGGTCGATCAGCAGATCGAGGGGCTCTCCGTCGGCCTGCAGGCCCGCGTCGAGGTCGAAGGCGGTGACCAGGAGGTCAAGCAGGACATCGAGTTCACCAAGCAGCGGCTCGGCGGTGCCTTCGAGGTTCAGGCCGGCGCGGTTCATGTGGTGCCGTTCGGGCTGGAGATCCCGTGGGAGACCCCGGTCACCAGCATCGCCGGTCAGCAGCTGCACGGCATGAACATCGGGGTGACGACCGAGCTGGAGATCGCGCGGGCGATGGACTCGGGCGATCTGGACCCGATCAACGTCCATCCGCTGCCGGCCCAGCAGGCTGTGCTGGACGCCTTCGTGCAGCTGGGTTTCCGTTTCAAGAGCGCGGACATGGAGCGCGGTCACATTCGCGGGACGCGTCAGAAGCTGCCGTTCTACCAGGAGATCGAGTTCCTGCCGCCGCAGCAGTACCGCGGGCTCAACCAGGTCGAGCTGACGTTCATCGCGGACGACCGCGAGATGGACGTCGTCCTGGAGATGGACAAGAAGCCGGGGCTCTTCAGCGAGACCAGCGACTCCTACCGGGCCTTCAAGGTTGGGCTGAACGACTTCCAGGGCACGGACTGGGTCGCGTACCTCAATCAGTGGCTCGCCCAGGTCGGCGGACAGCGCAACTGGCTGTAAGGGGTCGGACACCCCCTAGGGTCGAGGTGTCAGGCAGGACTGGCAGGACAGCACCATCGGAGGTTCAGACGTGTCCGAGGCGAAGAGGCCGCCACTTCCCCATGACTTCCATCCGCCCGTGCCGTCGTTCACCGTGGTGAGCGAGGACGTCACGCACGGAGCGGTGTTGCAGGACGCCCAGGTGCACGACGCCGGGAACACCTCGCCGCAGTTGCGGTGGGAGGGGTTTCCGGCCGGCACGAAAAGCTTCGCCGTGACGTGCTTCGATCCCGACGCACCGACCGGCAGCGGATTCTGGCACTGGACTGTCTTCGACATTCCGGCATCGGTGACGGAGCTGTCGGCCGGGGCAGGTACGGGGAAGTTCGAGGGGCTGCCAGAAGGCGCCGTTCAGGCTCGTAACGACTACGGGACGAAGGACTTCGGCGGAGCCGCGCCACCGGCGGGCGAAAATCACCGTTATGTCTTCACCGTGTATGCGGTGGACGCCGAGAAACTCGGTCCCGACGCCGACACCCCTCCCGCCGCAGTGGGTTTCAATCTGCGGTTCCACACACTCGGACGTGCGCAGCTCGTCGCCGAATACGAGGCTCCTGCAGCGAGTTGACCGTTCATCTTCTGTTTGCCCGTCCCTGGTCTTGGAAGAGATCAGGGACGGGCATCTTTTTTATTGCGTTGTCCATCTCGGTGTGCCCGGTCAGAGTTGATCCAAGCCCACCAGGCGGTGGGCCGGGGCAGGGAGGGTGGGCGGGATGCGGGACACGCTGGTACTGAATGCGAGCTTCGAGCCGCTGTCTACGGTGACGCTGAACCGGGCGGTGGTGCTTGTCCTGACGGACAAGGCCGTCGTAGAACAGGCCCATCCCGATCTGCTGATGCGAGCGGCCGCCGTGGAGCTCCCGGTGCCGCAGGTCATCCGGCTCTGCCGGTATGTGCGGGTGCCCTTCCGAAGACAGGCACCGTGGTCGAGGCGCGGTGTGCTGATACGTGACCAGCACCGGTGCGCGTACTGCGGGCGGCGGGCCACCACCGTCGACCACGTGGTGCCGAGGGCCCAGGGCGGTGGTGACTCCTGGCTGAACACGGTCGCGTCCTGCGCCGAGGACAATCACCGCAAAGCGGACCGTACGCCGGACGAGGCCGAGATGCCGCTGCTGCGGCGGCCGTTCGTGCCCTCCCCCGCCGACGCGATGCTGCTGTCGCTGGGCGTCGGCGAGCGGTCCGTGCTGCCGCAGTATCTGGCGCAGCCCGCCGCATGAGGGTTGCGTGAGCCCGCCTTCGTGTCGGAGGCGGGCCGCGCGTCAGCGCAGGACCAGCTGCACGATGGCCACGGTGCCGACGGCCACGATCAGTACGCGCAGTGCCATCGGTGGCAGACGGCGGCCGATGGTGGCTCCGACCTGGCCGCCGAGGGCCGAGCCGACCGCGATGAGGGCGACGGCCGTCCAGTCGAATTCCGCGGCGAAGAGGAAGAACGTCGCGGCCACGGTGTTCACGATCGCCGCGAGGACGTTCTTGGTGGCGTTCAGGCGTTGCAGGCTGTCGGCCAGCAGCATGCCCATCAGCGCGACGTAGATGATTCCCTGGGCCGCGGTGAAGTAGCCGCCGTACACGCTGGCGATGAGCAGGCAGATGATGAGGAGCGGGCCGCCGTCGGGGTCGGTCTCGGAGCCCTTGCGTTGGCGGCGGCGCTGGACCGCCTTGGTGATACGCGGTTGCAGGATGACCAGGACGAGGGCGATGCCCACCAGGACCGGCACGATCGTCTCGAACGCGGTCGCGGGCAGGGCGAGGAGGAGGACCGCTCCGCCGAGCGCGCCGGTCGCGGCCGCCGCTCCCAGGCGCAGGATGCGGCGCCGCTGTCCGGCGAGTTCCTTGCGGTAGCCGATGGCGCCGCTGATCGTGCCGGGGATCAGGCCGAGGGCGTTGGAGACGGTGGCGGTCACCGGCGGCAGGCCGGTGGCGAGCAGCACTGGGAAGGTGATGAGGGTCCCGGAACCGACGATGGTGTTGATCGTTCCGGCGCCGATGCCTGCGGCGAAGACGGCGAGCATCTCCCAGATGGTCACGGTGTGCCCTCCGTGCGTGATCGTTGCTTGGTGCACCGATCATGCACGATGGGCTGCACGCGTCAGTCGACGGGGGGGTTCTGCCGGCGCTCCGTGCCCGTGCTGAAGCCCGGGCCTCCGCCGGTGAGATTGCCGAAGGCGCCGCTGAGGCCCTTGAGGGCGTCGCCGATCTCGCTGGGCACGATCCAGAGCTTGTTGGCGTCGCCCTCGGCGATCTTCGGGAGCATCTGGAGGTACTGGTAGGCGAGGAGCTTCTGGTCCGGGTCGCCGGCGTGGATGGACTCGAAGACCGTACGGATGGCCTGGGCCTCGCCCTCGGCGCGCAGCGCGGCCGCCTTGGCCTCACCTTCGGCGCGCAGGATCGAGGACTGCTTCTCGCCTTCGGCGGTGAGGATCGCGGACTGCCTGATGCCCTCCGCGGTGAGGATGGCCGCGCGCTTGTCGCGGTCGGCGCGCATCTGCTTCTCCATCGAGTCCTGGATGGAGGTGGGCGGCTCGATGGCCTTGAGTTCGACGCGGTTGACGCGGATGCCCCACTTGCCGGTCGCCTCGTCGAGGACCCCGCGCAGTGCGGCGTTGATCTCCTCGCGGGAGGTCAGGGTCCGTTCCAGGTCCATGCCGCCGATGATGTTGCGCAGGGTGGTGACGGTGAGCTGCTCGATCGCCTGGATGTAGCTGGCGACTTCGTACGTGGCGGCGCGGGCGTCGGTGACCTGGTAGTAGATGACCGTGTCGATGTTGACGACCAGGTTGTCCTGGGTGATCACCGGCTGCGGCGGGAAGGGTACGACCTGTTCACGCAGGTCGATGCGGTTGCGGATCGAATCGATGAACGGGACGACGATGTTCAGCCCGGCGTTGAGGGTCCGGGTGTAGCGGCCGAACCGTTCCACGATGGCGGCGCTGGCCTGCGGGATGACCTGGATCGTCTTGATCAGGGCGATGAAGACCAGCACCACCAGAATGATCAGGACGATGATGACGGATGACATCGCGTTTCCCGTGCCCTTCGTTTCGTGCTTCTCGGGAGACCGGTCGGGTCGGTCAGGACGATCTGATGATCGATCTTTTCAGAACACGGTGCGGCGTGCGAGCTGTTCGGCTCACATCGGGCCATGTGCGGGCGTCTGCCCGTCACATGGCCTCACGCACTCACATGACAATGGCCGTCGCCCCGTCGATTTCGACGACGTCGACCTGCTGGCCCGGCTCGAAGCTCTGGCCGGCGTCGAGAGCGCGCGCGGACCAGACCTCGCCCGCGAGCTTGATCCGTCCGCCGCCGCCGTCGACCCGTTCGAGCACCACCGCCTGACGACCTTTCAGCGCGTCTACCCCGGTGGCGTGTTGGGGCCGTTCGGAGCGGTGTCTCGCCGCGATCGGGCGTACGACCGCGATGAGCGCGACCGAGACGGCGGCGAAGGCCAGTACCTGGGCCACGATGCCGGCGCCCAGGGCCGCGGTCAGTGCGCCGGCGACCGCTCCGGCCGACAGCATTCCCAGTTCGGGCATCGCGGTGACGACGAGCAGGATTCCCAGCCCGACAGCCCCGGCAAGCCACCACACCCACGCGTCGATGTCCACGTGGTCATCGTAGGTGCGGGGTCTCCTCGCGGACAGGGCGCGAGCGGGGTCAGCCGAGCGGCAGACCCTGAGCGGTCCAGCGGTCGGCGCGGCGCTCGACGACGAGCGGCAGGCCGAAACACAGGGAGAGGTTGCGGGAGGTCAGTTCGGTCTCCACCGGACCCGCGGCCAGCACCTTTCCCTGACGGATCATCAGGACGTGGGTGAAGCCCGGGGCGATCTCCTCGACATGGTGGGTCACCATGATCATCGAGGGGGCGTACGGGTCGCGGGCGAGGCGGCCGAGGCGGCGTACGAGGTCTTCGCGTCCGCCGAGGTCGAGACCGGCGGCGGGCTCGTCGAGGAGCAGCAGTTCGGGGTCGGTCATCATCGCCCGGGCGATCATGGTGCGCTTGCGCTCGCCCTCGGAGAGGGTCCCGAACTCGCGGTTCAGGAAGTCCGTCATGCCGAGGCGGTCGAGGAAAGCGCGGGCACGCTGTTCATCGACCTCGTCGTAGGCCTCGTGCCAGGTGGCGGTCATGCCGTACGCGGCGGTGAGGACGGTCTGCAGCACGGTCTGGCTCTTCGGCAGCTTGTCGGCCATCGCGATGCCGGCCATGCCGATGCGCGGGCGCAGTTCGAAGACGTCGGAGCCGGGGCTGCCGAGCGTCTCGCCGAGGACCGTGGTGGTGCCGGTGGACGGGAAGAGGTAGCTGGAGGCGATGTTCAGCAGGGTGGTCTTGCCGGCGCCGTTGGGGCCGAGGATCACCCAGCGCTCACCCTCCTTGACCGACCAGGAGACGTCGTCCACCAGAGCGCGTCCGTCGCGGACCACGGATACGTCCACCAGCTCCAGTACATCGCTCATGAGCGCGTTGTCTCCCCATGCAGTCTCGATATCGTCGGGTGTGCCTGTGGGCACAGCTCCCGAGGGAAAACCTACGCCACCGGTCGAGTGTGCCGAGATTGAGGGCTATTCCCTAGGGTGGGGGGATGCTTTCCGAACCTCGCTCAGGACGACTGGCCGCATGGGGAAATGCCCTTTTGGTCGGACTTGTTTCGCCGGACGACGTCGCGCTCGCCATCGTCGGCCAGGACGCGGTGCACCGGGTGGAGGGTGTGCCCGGGGAGGCGGGGCCGGTCGGACTCACCCTGGCGCTGGGGCGGTTGCGCACGCTGGGCGTGACCGGGTTCCGGGTGGCGCTGCCGGCGCCGGGGCATCCGCTGGGACTCAGCGGGCCGCCGGAGTTCAACGCGCGTGCGCTGGAGGCGGAGGAGGCGGTGGTCTGTTCCGGGACGGCGCTCGGCCTGGTGCCGGAGCTGTACGAGGCCGGGCCGGCCGGGGACGTGCACACCGAAGTGCTGTGGCACTGCCTGCCGGTGCGGGAGGCACCGCCGGCGGATGTGCCTTCCCTCGGGGAGGCGGAGCGGGAGCTGGCGGAGGCGCTGCGCGATGCGACGGCGGCGCTGTCGCGGCTCGATGTCGCCGGGTCGGGCCCGGTGGCGGAGGCGGCGATCGACGCGTACCGGGCGCGGGTGGAGGGGGGCGGCGGCGAAGTGCTGGCGCCCGGATATCCACCGCGGGCGGTTCGGGTGCTGGAGCTGGCGCAGCGGGTGGGCCTGCTGATCTCGGTCGCGTACGAAAACGGGCACGGCGGCGCGGTGAGCGCGTCGGAGATGGCGGCGCGAGGTGAGGCTCTGCGGCCGGTTGAGCGGGTGGCCCGGCGGGCACAGGTAGCGGCGTACAACGCCTGGGTCGAACAGCGAGAACGGGGCTGAGACGCCCGCGGTGTTGGAGAAACGGGAGCGGCGCGGGTGCCCGGCGCCAGGCGGGCTCGGTGTGAGCCCGGCCGGCGCCGGGGTGCGTCAGGGGTTGACGCCGAGGTTCCCGAACGCCGGGTTGAGGAGGCCGATGACGTTGACGGTGTTGCCCACCGCGTTCACCGGGACGCTCACCGGGGCCTGGACCAGGTTGCCGGAGACAACGCCCGGGGAGTTGACGGCCTTGCCGTGGGCGTCCGCACCGCCGTGGGTGGTGGCGGACGCGGCACCGGCGGCAGCGGCGACGAGGCCACCCGCGACCATGGTGACGGCAGCGGCCCTCTTCAGGTTCTTCACTTCAGGATCCTCCTAGCGATTGCCGCGGCCAGCCGCCGCAGCACGCCATGAAGAACGTTCGCGGGCCGACCAGGATGCGCCATGTGGGGGACGTACGCCCGACAGTATGAATTTCCGATCGGATGCAATCCGGACGCCATCCGGATGCGATCCGGGTGCGATCTGGGTGCAACAGCCGCCCGCGTCAGCCCGTGACCCCGTGCCGCACGGCCCACAGCGCCGCCTGGGTGCGGTCCGACACGTCCAGCTTCATCAAGATGTTCGACACGTGCGTCTTGACCGTCTTCTCGGAGAGAACGAGCGCCCGCGCGATCTCCCGGTTGGAGCGGCCGTCGGCGATCAGGCCGAGCACTTCCCGCTCGCGTTCGGTCAGGTTGCTCCCCCGGCCCGTGCCGGCGTATCCGTCGTCCTGGGAGAGCAGCGCGTCCGCGACCTCCGGCTGGAGGAGGACATGGCCCGCGTGCACGGAGCGGATGGCGCCGGCCAGGGCTTGGGGGTCGACGTCCTTGTAGACGTATCCGAACGCTCCCGCGCGCAGCGCGGGCACGACGGTGCGCTGCTCGGTGAAGCTGGTGACGATCAGCACCCTGGCGGGGTTGGCCAGCTCGCGGAGTTTGCGCAGTGCGTCGATGCCGTCGGTGCCGGGCATCTTGATGTCCATCAGGACGACGTCGGGGCGCAGCTCCTCGGCGCGGGCGACTCCCTCAGCGCCGTCGCCTGCCTCGCCGACGACCTCGATGTCGTCCTGGATCTCCAGGAAGGTCCGCAGGCCGCGGCGTACGACCTGGTGGTCGTCGACCAGCAGCACGCGAATCCCGTTCTTCGACCGCTCAGGGACCTCAGCCACCGGGGACCTCCATCTCGATCGTGGTGCCCTTGCCGGGCGCCGATTCGACGGTGAGCCTGCCACCCACGCCGCCCGCGCGGTCGCGCATGGAGACCAGTCCGAGGTGGCGGCCCGCTCTGCGCACGGTATGCGGGTCGAACCCGCTGCCGTCGTCGGTGACCCGCAGCCGGGCGCCGGGGCCGCTCCTTTCCAGTACGACCTCGACCCGCTCGCCGCCCGAGTGGCGCAGCGCGTTGTGCAGGGCCTCCTGGGCGACGCGCAGGAGCGCTTCCTCCTGGGCGGCGGGCAGTGCGCGTACACCGCTGCTGTCGAAGGTGACGCGGGCGGTGTGGGCGCGGTCCATGACCTGGATCTGGGTGCGCAGGGTGGCGATCAGGCCGTCCTCGTCCAGGGCTGCGGGGCGAAGCTCGACGACGGCGGCGCGCAGTTCGTCGGCGGCCTCGGCGGCCAGGGCGGCGACCTGCTGAAGTTCGCCCTTGGCGCGGGCGGGGTCGCAGTCGACGAGGGCGGCGGCGGCCTGGGCGGTCAGGCGCAGCGAGAAGAGCTTCTGGCTGACGGCGTCGTGCAGCTCGTGGGCGAGGCGGGAGCGTTCCTCGGCGATGGTGAGTTCGCGGCTGCGTTCGTAGAGACGGGCGTTGGTGAGGGCGATCGCGGCGTGCTGGGCGAGCATGGAGAGCAAGTCCTCGTCGTCCTCGGTGAAGGCGCAGGCTCCGTCGGCTTTGCGGCAGCGTTTGTTGGCGAGGAAGAGCGCGCCGATGATCTCGTCGCCGTCGCGGATGGGCAGACCCAGGAAGTCCGACATGTCGGGGTGCGCGGAGGGCCAGCCCTCGAAGCGCGGGTCCTTGCGTACGTCGCCGAGCCGCTCGGTGGCGCCGCCCTGCAGCATCGCGGCGAGGATGCCGTGCTGGCGGGGCAGCGGGCCGATGGCCTTCCACTGTTCGTCGCTGACGCCGTCGACGACGAACTGGGCGAAGCCGCCGTGGTCGTCAGGAACCCCGAGCGCCGCATACTCCGCGTCCAGGAGCTCACGGGCGGAGGCGACGATCGTCTTGAGGACGTCCCGCACCTCCAGGTGACGGCTCATGGCAAGCAGGGCGGAACTTACGGCGGTGAGGCCGGAGCGGGGGCGGTCGGTCATGGGATCACCGTACCGGCGGGTCCGGCGGTACGTATCGGCCCTGCGGCCCCCTCGACCTGGGGCGCAGGACCTAGGCCGAAGTGACCTGGCGCGGTGGGGCCCGCGCCCGAGGCGCGGGGCGGGGGCGGGTTCCTACGTTGGGGGCATCGCCCCGATCACATGCGATCGGGGCCACGGTGCGGTGAAGGGGACGGTCGACATGCCGGTTGCGATCATCACGGGGGCCTCGAAGGGGCTGGGGCGGGCGCTGGCGACGGCGCTCGCCGAGCGGGGCTGGGACCTGGTACTGGATGCCAGGTCGACGGACGTACTGGAGGAGGCCGCGCGCGGGATACGGGTGCACGGGACGCGGGTGGTGGCCGCGGCGGGGGATGTCACCGACTCCGGGCACCGGGCCGCGCTGGTGGCCGCGGCGCTCGGTCTTGGCGGGCTCGATCTGCTGGTGAACAACGCGAGCGCGCTGGGTGCGGAGCCGCTCGTACCGCTGGCGCGGCTTGAGGTGGATGGGCTGCGGGCGGCGCTGGAGACCAATGTGGTGGCGGCGTTCGGGCTGGTGCGCGAGGCGCTGCCGCTGCTGCGGGGCGGTGCGGCGGGGGCGGTGGTCTCGGTGAGTTCGGACGCGGCGGTCGAGCCGTACGAGACCTGGGGCGGGTACGGCGCGTCGAAGGCCGCGCTCGACCATCTCTCGGCGGTGCTGGCCAGGGAGGAACCGGGGCTGCGGGTGTGGGCGGTCGATCCGGGTGACATGGCGACCGATCTGTACGCGGCCGCCGTACCGGGCGACGACGACCGGCGGCCGGAGCCCGCTTCGGTGGTTCCGGCGTTCTTGCGACTGCTCGACGAGCGGCCGGCCAGCGGCCGGTACACGGCGGCCGCGCTGCGAGAGGGAGCGGGGCGATGAGGGGGACGACGGATCGGCGCGGCGGGGGCGGCATCGGGGTGGATGCGGTGAACGCGGTGGACGCGGTGGACGACAGGATCGTGGTGCGGGTGCCGGACGAGCTGTCGGCGCGGGTGCCCGCCGAGGAGCGCGGGGCCGGACGGGACGACGTACGCCTCCTTCTCTCGCGCGGTACGGAGGTCACCCACCATGCCTTCCGCGAGCTGACGGGGCTGCTGCGGGCCGGGGACGTGCTCGTGGTCAATACGTCGGCCACGCTGGCGGCAGCGGTGGACGGGCGGGTGGGGCTGGAGACGGGCTCGGCGGTGGGGAGCCGGGTCGTGGTGCACTTCTCCACCCGGGGCGACGACGGACGCTGGGCCGTCGAGCTGCGCAGCGGGGTGGGCGCGGGGGTCGCTTCGGCCGAGGCGCATGAGCCGCCGTACCCGGAGCGCTTCGCGGTGCCTGCCTCGACGGCCCGGCTGGTCAATGCGGCGCGAGCCGAAGGGGGGCACATTGTCGCGGTGGGGACGACCGCGGTGCGGGCGCTCGAGTCGGCGGCCGGGCCGGGCGGGGTGGTGCGTGCGCGAAGCGGCTGGACGGACCTCGTGATCACGCCGGAGCGCGGCGTGCGCGCGGTGGACGGGCTGCTCACCGGGCTGCACGAACCGGAAGCCTCGCATCTGCTCATGCTGGAGGCGGTCGCCGGGCGGGCCGCGCTGCGGGGCGCGTACGCCGAGGCGCTGAGCCATCTCTACCTCTGGCACGAGTTCGGCGACGTACACCTCATCCTGCCGGCGGAGGGCACTCACGCTGAGCATCGCGGTCGCAACGATTGGTGAGGTCGGGCCCTGCTGGATGTGAGCCCGGGCATAGGACTTGGGTCACTTACGAAGCCTCGTAGTGGATGCGAAATGCCCAATTCGGCTGGGTAGCGCCCGATGTTTAACACCCCTGCCAGGCGCCTGTGCCACTACCTGACTTCGTACGTCACACCTTTGCCACAGGATTTTGCGGACGCTAACAATGGCTGCCGTCGCGGACTCCGCGGCTTCCGCTATCGAGAGGTTCGACTGCATGTCCGCGTCCAGCACCCGCCTGAACAAGACTCACAAGGTCTCGATCGCCGGTGTCGCCGCCCTCGGCGCCGCCGCCCTCACGTTCTCCCTCGCCCCCGGCAACGCTTCCGCCGAGTCCGAGGCCAAGACGGTTGCCGAAGCCCCGGTGGCCTGGTCCGCCGCTGCCGACAGCGCGCAGGCCAAGTCCGTGCACACCAGCATTTCCGAGCAGCAGGTCGGCGCCGACAAGGTGGCCAAGGCTGTCGCCGAAGCGCGAGCCAAGGCCGACGCCAAGGCCGCTTCCGAGGCAAAGGCCAAGGTGAAGGCCGCCGCCGACAGCAAGGCGAAGGCCGCCGCCGAGGCGAAGGCCAAGATCGCCGCGAAGAAGCGCGCCGAGGAAAAGGCCGCCGCGAGCCGCGCCGCCGCGCGCAAGCCGGTCTACGCCAACAACCTCGACGGCTGGATCCGCGAGTCGCTGGCCATCATGAAGGACAAGGGCATCCCCGGCACGTACGAGGGCCTGCACCGCAACATCATCCGCGAGTCCAGCGGTGACCCGCGCGCCATCAACAACTGGGACATCAACGCCCAGAACGGCATCCCGTCCAAGGGCCTGCTGCAGGTCATCAAGCCGACCTTCGACACGTACCACGTCAACGGCACGCCTCACGACCAGTACCACCCGGTCGCCAACATCACGGCCGCGGCCAACTACGCCGCCGACCGTTACGGCTCGATCGACAACGTCGACAGCGCGTACTGAGCCTGACGCACAGCTCGGCACACGCGAGAACGCATGCGAAAACACATGCGAGAAGGGCGGCACCCGCGAGGGGTGCCGCCCTTCGGCACGTTGCGCGTTGTTACTTGCGCATCACTTCGGGCTCGTGGCGGCGCAGCAGGCGCACCACCGCGACGCCGCAGGCCACACCGATGACGACCAGCGCGAGCATGTCGATGCCCCACTGAGCCGCGGTGTGCTCCCACAGCGGGTCAAGGCTGGTGGGATTCTGCCGGTCCCACGGAGCCATGAGGTGTGAGAGGTCGAGGGTCGCGCCGGACGCGCCGACCGCCCAGCGGGAGGGCATCAGCCAGGCGATCTGCTCCAGACCGGGCTTGTCGAAGATCTGGAACAGCGTGCCGGTGAACACGAGCTGGATGATCGCGAACATCACCAGCAGCGGCATGGTCTTCTCGGCCGTCTTGACCAGGGCGGAGATCAGCAGGCCGAACATCATCGAAGTGAAGCCGATGGCGATGATCGCCAGGCAGAGCTCGACGGCCGCGGGCATGATCAGGCCCTCGTCGGGCAGTTCGCGGACGGAGAAGCCGATGGCGCAGATGATCACGCCCTGGAGGACCGTGATCAGACCCAGCACGATCACCTTCGACATCAGGTACGCGGACCTGGACAGGCCCGTCGCGCGTTCCCGCTCGTAGATCACCCGTTCCTTGATCAGCTCGCGGACGGAGTTGGCGGCGCCGGAGAAGCACATCCCGACCACGAGGATCATCATGATCATGCCCGCTCCGCCGTTGAAGGGGTCGGGCGGCGTCGGGGGCGCGAGGCCGTACTTCGCTGGAATGACCGCGCTCACACCGCCGAGAATCGCCGGCAGCAGCACCATCAGGCCGATGAAGCCCCTGTCGGAGGCGATGACGGACACGTAGCGGCGCACCAGGGTCCACAGCTGAGAGCCCCAGCTCTGCGGCTTGGGCGGGCGCATCTGCTGCGCGGGCGGCATGTGTACGGGCTGTGCGGCGACGGCGTCGATGTCGGCGGCGTACAACTGGTAGTGCTGGGAGCCGCGCCAGCGGCCCGCCCAGTCGTAGTCGCGGTAGTTCTCGAAAGCGGAGAAGACGTCGGCCCAGGTGGTGTAGCCGAAGAAGTTGAGCGCTTCCTCCGGCGGGCCGAAGTAGGCGACGGAACCGCCGGGGGCCATGACCAGGAGCTTGTCGCAGATCGCGAGCTCGGCCACGGAGTGGGTGACCACCAAGACGGTGCGGCCGTCGTCGGCGAGACCGCGCAGCAGCTGCATGACGTCGCGGTCCATGCCCGGGTCCAGACCGGAGGTCGGCTCGTCGAGGAAGATCAGCGACGGCTTGGTCAGCAGCTCCAGGGCCACCGAGACGCGCTTGCGCTGGCCGCCGGAGAGGGAGGTGACCCTTTTCTCCTTGTGGATGTCCAGCTTGAGCTCGCCGAGGACCTCGTTGATGCGCTGCTCGCGCTCGGCCTCGGTGGTGTCGGCGGGGAATCGGAGCTTGGCGGCGTACTTCAGCGCCTTCTTCACGGTCAGTTCCTTGTGCAGGATGTCGTCCTGCGGGACCAGACCGATGCGCTGGCGGAGCTCGGCGAACTGCTTGTACAGGTTGCGGTTGTCGTAGAGGACGTCGCCCTGGTTGGCGGGCCGGTAGCCGGTGAGAGCCTTGAGCAGGGTCGACTTTCCGGAGCCGGACGGGCCGATGACCGCGATGAGCGACTTCTCGGGTACGCCGAAGGAGACGTCCTTGAGGATCTGCTTGCCGCCTTCGACCGTCACGGTCAGGTGGCGGGCGGAGAAAGAGACCTCGCCGGTGTCGACGAACTCTTCCAGCCGGTCCCCGACCAGGCGGAACGTCGAGTGGCCGACGCCGACGATGTCGCTGGGGCCGAGCAGGGCGGTGGAGGACTTCGGGATCGGCTGGCCGTTGACGTACGTGCCGTTGTGGCTGCCGAGGTCGCGGATCTCGAAGCGGCCGTCGGGAGTCGCGGTGAACTCGGCGTGCAGGCGGGAGACCTGGAGGTCGGAGACGACCAGCTCGTTCTCCAGCGCACGGCCTATGCGCATCACGCGGCCGAGGGCGACCTGGTGGAACGTCGTCGGGCTGCGGTCGCCGTACCCCGGCTGAGGTTCCGCGGCGACGGGGACCCCCTGGTGCGGGACCTGGGGGTGGTGGGCCTGGGGGTGCTGGGCATGCGGGTGCTGGGCTGCCTGCGGCTGGTGTGGGGCCTGCTGCCAGGCCTGCTGGGCTGCCTGCCGGGGTGCCTGCTGCGGAGCGGGCTGGTGCTGCGGAGCGGCCTGGTATTGCGGTGCCGAGTGCTGCTGGGCCATCGCACCCTGCCCGTCGGCCACGCCCGCCGTGCCCACGCCGGACAGACTCAGCCGGGGGCCGTCGGTGGCGTTGCCCAGGTGCACGACGGAGCCGGGGCCGATCTCCGTCCGCTGGATCCGCTGGCCCTGCACGTACGAGCCGTTGGTGGAGCCGTGGTCCTCGATGACCCAACTGCTGCCGCCCCAGCTGACGGTCGCGTGCCGCCACGAGACCCTGGCGTCTTCGACCACCATGTCGCCCTGCGGGTCACGCCCGAGGGTGTACGACCGGGACGGGTCGAGCGTCCAGGTCCTTCCATTCAATTCCAGTACGAGTTCCGGCACTCCGCGCCCCACTAGTTGTCCCCCGAGTTCCCCCCGTCGCAGGGAGTCTAGGGATGCTGAACATCGTGGGGAACTATTTCAGGCTCGGTCCCCGATGGGAAAGCCGGGCCGGGCCAGGAGGAGTGGCCCCCGGTGTCCGGAGAGCGGGACGGGGGTGAGGGCCGGCGCGGGCGGCGATACGGTGGGGGCATCATGAGCGCATCGCAGCCCAGCCAGGCCACTGACGCCCCGACCCTTCTCGTCAAGATCTTCGGGAAGGACCGTCCCGGGATCACCGCCGGGCTCTTCGACACCCTGGCCGCCTTCTCCGTCGACGTCGTCGACATCGAGCAGGTCGTCACCCGTGGCCGCATCGTCCTGTGCGCCCTGGTCACGGAGCCGGGCGTGAGCTCCGCCGGTGAGCTGCGCGCCACCGTACACAGCTGGGCCGGTTCGCTGAAGCTCCAGGCCGAGATCATCTCGGGTACGGGCGACAACCGGCCGCGCGGCAGCGGGCGTTCGCACGTCACGGTGCTCGGCCACCCCCTCACCGCGGAGTCGACCGCCGCCATAGCGGCCACGATCACCGGTACCGGCGGCAACATCGACCGTATCTTCCGGCTCGCGAAGTACCCGGTCACCGCCGTGGAGATCGCGGTGTCCGGTACGGAGACCGAGCCCCTGCGCACCGCGCTCGCCCTGGAGGCGGCCCAGCTGGGCATCGACGTGGCCGTGGTGTCGGCCGGGCTGCACCGGCGGGCGCAGCGGCTCGTCGTGATGGATGTGGACTCCACGCTCATCCAGGACGAGGTCATCGAACTGTTCGCGGCGCACGCGGGGTGCGAGGACAAGGTCGCCGAGGTGACGGCCCAGGCGATGCGCGGCGAACTGGACTTCGAGCAGTCACTGCACGCCCGGGTGGCGCTGCTGGCCGGACTCGATGCCGCGATCGTGGACAAGGTCCGCCAAGAGGTGCGGCTCACGCCCGGGGCGCGGACCCTGATCCGTACGCTCAAGCGGCTCGGCTATCAAGTGGGCGTCGTCTCGGGTGGGTTCACCCAGGTCACCGACGACCTCAAGGAGCGGCTCGGGCTGGACTTCGCGTCCGCCAACACGCTGGAGATCGTGGACGGCAAGCTCACCGGCCGCGTCCTCGGCGAGGTCGTGGACCGGGCGGGCAAGGCCCGGCTCCTGCGGCGCTTCGCCGCCGAGGCCGGCGTACCGCTCGCTCAGACGGTGGCGATCGGCGACGGGGCGAACGATCTCGACATGCTGAACGCGGCGGGTCTGGGTGTCGCCTTCAACGCCAAGCCCGTGGTGCGCGAGGCCGCCGACACTGCGGTGAACGTGCCCTTCCTGGACACCGTGCTGTATCTGCTCGGCATCACCCGCGAAGAGGTCGAGGCGGCCGACGGCCTTACCGAAGACTGAGCGGCGAGGGACATGACGAAGGCCCCGGCGAAGAAGACCGGGGCCTTTCAGGCGGTCAGCCACAGCGGGCTCACGCAGCAGGGTCAGCGATACGGGCTCAGTCGTGCGGGGCCCAGTAGTCCAGCAGCCTGCACGCACCGTGCTCCACCGACTTCCAGTCGCCGGCGAAGCCGAGGATCGCGAACGACGACGTCGGGAACGCGGTCTTCGTCATCCGCGCCGCCGCGTCCCCCTCGGCCGAGCCCGCGAGGGCGTCGGCCACCGCGTGTATACCGGGGTTGTGGCCGATGACGAGCAGGTCCGACACCTCGTCGGGGGTCTCGTTCAGCAGCGCGATCAGGTCGCCGAGGGAGGCTTCGTACAGCCGCTCCTCGTAGACCGTCTTGGGGCGCTGCGGCAGCTCCTGCACGGCGAGCTTCCAGGTCTCGCGGGTCCTGGTCGCCGTGGAGCACAGAGCCAGGTCGAAGGCGATGCCCGTGTCTGCCAGCCGGTGGCCGGCGACCGGCGCGTCCGAGCGGCCCCGGTCGGCGAGCGGCCGATCGTGGTCGGACACCTGCGGCCAGTCGGCTTTCGCATGCCGGAGTAGGACGATCCTGCGGGGTGTATCGACGCTCATGCACTCCAGCTTCGCACGAATCACGCCACGAGGCGCAGGGTGTTGATGTGCTCCCCCACCACGGGTGAACGCCTCCCGGAACGCCAGGAGGTGGCTGGTAGATCTTCTCAGTGGGACAGCGTCTGCTGGATGCGCTCCACGAGGTAAGCGGCCCCGGTTCCGTCCTGCGCCGCGTGCGCCTGACCGGGCCCCACAATGAGCAGGAGCAGGGCGACGAAGGCCAGTGCCGGCAGGGCGACCGCCCACCACGGGAGGCGGATCCCGACGCCGGAGGTGCCGGTGACAGGGTGGTGGGACCGGGGGTGTGCGCGGGCCGCCATGACCGCCTCCGATGTCACTGTTCGACTGATGTACGTCGAACCTACGGAGTGCGCGCGCCCGAACCCATCCGGTGACCCACCCACTTCACCCTGACCCTGGCCCCCTAGGGGTCAGGGGGTATACCCCACCACCGGGTCGATCAGGGGGAGGCCACCGATGCGATGATCCCGATTACCACCGTGATGGCGAGCATCGCACCGAGCACCAGGAGCAGCTTCTTCTGGCCGTTCTGGGGATGGGGGTCGAGTACAGGCATACGGCCAGTCTCCCATCCCCGCTACCAGCCGGCCCGGTCGGGTCGGCGCAGTTCGTCCTCGATGGTGCGGTTGCGTCCGGCGAGCGCCCCGACCACGATCTGCGGCACCATCAGCCCCGCCATCAGGGCGATCGGCAGGCCCCAGCTGCCGCTGTGCTGGTAGAGCACGCCGATGAGCAGCGGCCCGGGGATGGAGATCAGGTAGCCGACGCTCTGCGCGAAGGCGGAGAGGCGTACGACGCCCGCGCCGCTCCTGGCCCGCATGCCGATCATGGTGAGGGCGAGCGGGAAGGCGCAGTTGGAGACGCCGAGGAGCAGGGCCCAGGCCCAGGCTCCGGAGGCGGGGGCCAGGTAGAGGCCGGCGTACCCCGTCAGGCCGCAGAGGCCGAGGGCGACCACGATCGGGCCCTGGGTGCGCATGCGGGAGGCGGCGCGGGGGATGACGAACGCCAGCGGGATGCCCATGGCCATGGTGCCGGCGAGGAGCACTCCGGCGGTGGTGGCGGGGACCCCGGCGTCGCGGAAGATCTGCGGCATCCAGCCCATGGTGATGTACGCGGCGGTGGCCTGGAGGCCGAAGAAGCAGCCGAGCGCCCACGCCGTACGGCTGCGGGTGATGCTCGGGCTCGATGCCGCGGCGCCGCCCTCTTCCCGGGCTGCGGGGCCTTGCCCCGAGCCGGGGCCACGCGTGCTGCGGTGGCGGGTCAGGACGAGCCAGGGCAGTACGGCGACGGCGGCCAGCCCACCCCACACCGCGAGGCCGGTCTGCCAACTGCCGCCCAGTGCCCGGGTCATGGGCACGGTGGCGGCCGCGGCGAGCGCAGTGCCCAACGAGAGGGCCATCGAGTACAGGCCGGTCATCTGCCCGACGCGGTCGGGGAACCACCGCTTGACGATGACCGGCATCAGAATGTTGCTGACCGCGATACCCATGAGGGCGAGGGCGCTGGCAGCGAGGAATCCGGCGGTGCCGACGGCGCCACCGAGATACGGGCGGATCAGCAGGCCGGTCGCGATGGCCGCCATCGCGGCGCAGACGATCACGCCGGGACCGAAGCGGCGGGCCAGGCGGGGGGCGGCGAGGCCGAAGACCGCGAAACACAGGGGCGGTACGGAGGTCAGGAGGCCGGCGACGCTGCCGCTCATGCCGAGGCCGCCGCGTACCTCTTCGAGCAGCGGGCCGAGGCTCGTGATGGCGGGGCGTAGGTTGAGTGCGGCGAGGACGAGGCCGACGATCACGAGGCGGGTGACCCAGGCGGGCCGCGGTGGCCGGTGCTCCTGGGATACGGAGGCGGTGGGGCTCAGGGGCCTGGTACGAGTCGCGTCGTCGAGCATGGGGCCATCATAGAATCATGGGATGATTGGTTGTCCAATCCTTGATGAGGAGCAACATGGCGCTGACCTCTCCCCGGCGTTCCGCACTCGCCGACCAGGTGATCACGGAACTGCGCAACCAGATCACGTCCGGCGAGTGGCCCGTGGGCTCACGCATCCCGACCGAGTCCGCACTGGTCGAGCAGCTGGGCGTGGCCCGCAACACCGTCCGTGAAGCGGTGCGCGCGCTCGCGCACAACGGGCTGCTGGACATCCGGCAGGGCTCGGGCACGTACGTCGTCGCCACCAGCGAGCTGGCCGGCGTCATGCACCGGCGCTTCGCCGACGCCGACCCGCGGCACATCGCGGAGCTGCGTTCCACCCTGGAGTCCTCGGCGGCCCGACTGGCGGCCGAGCGGCGCACCGCACGCGACATGCGGCAGCTGGACGCGCTGCTGGCGCGGCGGGAGGAGGCGTGGGCGTCGGGGGACGCGGAGCTGTTCGTGAGGGCGGATTCGACGCTGCACCTGGCGGTGGTGGCGGCCTCACACAACGACGTACTCGTCGGGCTGTACGCCGACCTGGGCGACCTGCTGCGCGACTGGCTGCGCGACGACGTGGGTCACGAGCTGTCGCCGGAGAGCCATATGGATCACGGGCTGCTGGTCGAGGCGATCCGCAGGGGTGACAAAGAGACGGCGGCCACGGAGGCAGCGGGCTACGCGTTCAAGTGCGCCGGGGAGCGGGTGTAGCGGAAGGGGAAGCGGAGGCAGCGGACGTACGGGCGGTCCGGCGGTCCCGCGGTCGGCGGTCCGGCGGTCCGGCGGTCCCGCGGTCATATCCGGTGGTGGCTCACCCAGGCCATCCGCACTTCCTTCCAGCAGCGGTCGGTCAGCCGCACCGTCTGCGCGGGGCCGACCTCGACCGGCGCGGCGTCGGTGTCTATGTCCCACCAGCGGTCGCACTCGATGTGCAGCCGCACCAGGTCGGTCTCGGGGTAGGGGTTGTGGCAGTACGCGACGACCCGGGAGCCCTGGACCGCCGTACGGCAGCTGGAGCCGAAGGGTACGGCGACCTCCTTCGCGGACCTCCGCTCGGGTTCGGCCGCGCGGTCGGCGACGGCGGGGGCAGCCAGTGCGGTCACGCTGACCGTGGCCAGGACGAGGGCTGCCGCTCGACGGTTCGACGGGCGCAACCGCGCCACCTCCTCCCCACAGAGCGCCGGGTAAATCCCGGTTCGCCCATTCTGCGTGGAGTCGACGTTCTTTTCGACTCGGGGCCCGGAACACGGCCCAGCACGCGGCGGGGCACGCGGCCCAGCACACACGGAAGCCGCGCGCCGTCACCCGGACGGCCGCGCGGCTTCCTGATAGCTGGGCGGGGTTACGCGCCGATCGCGTGCAGCCCGCCGTCGACGTGGACGATCTCGCCGGTCGTCATCGGGAACCAGTCGGAGAGCAGCGCGACGACGCCGCGCCCGGCCGGCTCCATGTCGGACATGTCCCACTTCAGCGGAGAGCGGTCGTCCCAGACGCCCGCAAGCTCCGCGAAGCCGGGGATGGACTTGGCGGCCATGGAGGCGAGCGGTCCGGCGGAGATCAGGTTGCAGCGGATGTTGTCCTTGCCCAGGTCACGCGCGAGGTAGCGGGACGTGGCCTCCAGCGCCGCCTTGGCCGGGCCCATCCAGTCGTACTGCGGCCAGGCGAACTGGGCGTCGAAGGTGAGGCCGACGACCGAGCTGCCGCCGCTCATCAGCGGGCGGCAGGCCATCGTGAGCGACTTCAGTGAGAACGCCGAGACGTGCATCGCCGTGGCGACGGACTCGAAAGGCGTGTTGAGGAAGTTGCCGCCGAGCGCGTCCTGCGGGGCGAACCCGATGGAGTGGACGACGCCGTCGAGGCCGCCGAGCTCCTCGCGTACCAGGCCTTCCAGCCGGTCCAGGTGCTCGGTGTTGGTCACGTCCAGCTCGATGACCTTCGCCGGCTTCGGCAGCTTCCGCGCGATGCGCTCGGTCAGCGTGGGCCGGGGAAAGGCCGTCAGGATGACTTCCGCGCCCTGCTCTTGGGCCAACTTCGCGGTGTGGAACGCGATGGACGACTCCATCAGCACCCCCGTGACGAGGATGCGCTTGCCGTCGAGAATTCCGCTCATGTGATCAGTGACCCATGCCCAATCCGCCGTCAACCGGGATGACGGCTCCAGTGATGTACGACGCGTCGTCGGAGGCGAGGAAGCGCACCGTGGCGGCGATCTCCTCCGGCTGCGCGTACCGGCCGAGCGGCACCTGGGCGACGATGCCCGAACGCTGCTCGTCGGTGAGCGCCTTGGTCATGTCGGTGTCGACGAAACCGGGCGCGACGACGTTGAAGGTGAGGTTGCGCGAGCCCAGCTCACGGGCGAGTGAGCGGGCGAATCCGACCAGGCCGGCCTTGGAGGCGGCGTAGTTGGCCTGCCCAGCCGCGCCGAGGAGCCCGACGACCGAGGAGATCAGCACGACCCGGCCCCTCCGGGCGCGCAGCATGCCGCGGTTCGCACGCTTGACGACCCGGAAGGTGCCGGTCAGGTTGGTGTCGAGTACGGACGTGAAGTCCTCCTCGGACATGCGCATCAGGAGCTGGTCCCTGGTGACGCCCGCGTTGGCCACCAGCACCTCGACGGGGCCGTGCTTGTCCTCGATCTCCTTGTAGGCCTGCTCCACCTGGTCGCTGTCGGTGATGTCGCACTTGACGGCGAGGCACCCGAGGTCCGTGAGGGCGGCCGGAGGTTCGCCGGAGCGGTACGTGAACGCGACCTTGTCGCCGGCATCGACGAAAGCGCGGGCGATGGCGAGGCCGATGCCCCGGTTTCCTCCAGTGACGAGAACCGAGCGGCTCAACGGATCACCCTTTCCATAGCAGTCTGGTACCGACCGAAACTATCGGTACCGGTCCACGTACGGAGAATCGGGCCCTGACAGCGCATGCACCCGGTCGCTGTCGGGTCTCCACAGTTGGGCGGCCACCCACTCAGTCGGCCATGCCGGGCGCGTACGCCGCGATCCCTGCCTCTCTGGCTGCTTCGAGCATCCGCTTGTCGTACGTCACCAGTGAATCCAGCGCGTCACCAAGCACCAGCGCGCTCGCCACATGGACGGCGTCCAGGGTGCACAGGCCTCCTGAAACCCTGGTCGCCAGATCCCGGACCTCCTCGGTGAGCAGGATCTCGGTGACCGTTCCGGCAAGGTCCGCCAGAGCATTGGGATATGAGCCGACTCTGTCCAGTTGTCGGACGGATTCCACGATGCCGATGCTGCTGGTGGCCATGGGAAGCCCCGGCCGCTCAACAAGGAAGTTTCTGAGCTCGGGGGCGTTGGCCCTGCCCGTCAGCAGGGTGATGAGCGCCGAGGAGTCCATATAGATCAACGTTCGTCCTCCTCACGCTCGGTCAGGAGAAGCTCCAGCGGGTCGGCGGCGTCGGCGGGCAGCACGTACCGCGGGAAGTGGTCGAGGTCGGAGGTCGTCGCGGCCCTGAGCCGGATCTTCCCCTGAGCGACGAGGTCGGAGTACCTGGCGGTCGGACCGGAGCCGGGCAGCAGTATGGCGATGACGTTGCCGTGCCGGGTGACCTGGACGGTCTCCCCCTTCTCGACCCGGGCGAAGACCGCGCTCGGGTTGTACGAGAACTCTCGTACGGAAATCGTGCTCATCGGGGCTCCCTTCGACACACAGCCCAGAAAGTACCTACACTCCGAGATTGTACCTACAATGCGTGATGCGCTCACGACAGCGATCGTGCAAGGGATTCTGCGAGCCGGTCCATGCCGACGCTCAGTTCTTACGGCCTGGTGCGCGATAGGGGGCGGGACTCGGCCAGGACCGCGCCCGAGCCGGATCGCGCCTGCTCCGGAGTCAGCGACCACTCGGACCAGCCGTCCCCTTCGCGGAGCCGTACGGGCTCGGCCTGCGTCATACACCGTCGCCGGGCTTGCAAGCCCGAGGTCTTCCTTTCCTGGGCCCCGCAAGGGCGTTCTGCGCGGTTCAGCCGAGGGCTACGGGGGTGGTCGGCTGTACTGCTCCGTTCGCGACGACCAGGAGCAGATCACCGACGGTCGCGTCGTCGCTCAGGCCCAGTTCCGAGACGGGTCGTGCGCCTGGGACATCCCGCGCGGCGACGGGCATGAGATGCAGTTCGTTCTTCTCCCCCTGGAAGGCGAGCATCACCCAGGTCTCGTCCTGGCGGATCCTCGCGACCACGGTGCTCAGCCGGTCCGGCAGTACGGCGCAGACCACGGTCAGCAGCCGGCGTTCGGCCCGGGGGAACGCGGAGATCATGTCGAGCAGCCCGGGGGCGGAGAGTGTGCCGTCCAGCAGCCGCGCCGCACCCACACGATCGTCCGAGCGCTCGTCATCCTGCGCGTGCACGAAGCGCACGATCGGTAGGCCCTCGGCCAGCGCCTGTTGCCAGCGGGGCAGCATGAAGTCGATGTGCAGGGCGTCCGGCCGGGTCGCTCCCGCATCGCCGGACCGCTCGCCGATACCCGCCAGCCAGGCGTTGACCTCGGCCCAGCGCCAGACGAGGCAGCGCCCGGCCGCGCCTTCCGGATCCGGGAACGCCCCAGCGTCCGTACGTCGCTCGGCGTTCACCCACTGCAGGATGTTCTGCCGGGTACGGCCCGTGCGCTCGGCAATGTCCGAGACGCCCACCAGATCGGGGTCCAGCCGCAGCAACCGCAGCTGTGGCAACTCCTTTCGCAGCCGCACGACCAGGCGGTGCGCGGCGTCGATGGCACTGTCACCGGACTCGGCCAGATCGAGCAGGTGCTTGTCCCGGTGGCGGGTGAGCAGCCCGTCGAACTCGTCGAAGATGACGCCGACCGCCACATCGTCGTCCATGCTGACACCATCCACGACAAAGAGAAACTCGTACTCCATTCCGCCCTCAACCCCCTTCGACCGTGCCCTCACAAGCCTCCAACCCAGCACCCATACGTTGTCAAACGACAACGCCCCCTCCGGGGGGTACGGCGCGGGTCACCTTCGGGGAGCGGGCAGAGTTTCGCGCGCTGCGTGAGACGGCGCGCCGCGCGCCGCGGGTCCTTTGCTGTACCCGAGCGAGAAGCCGTTGTACTGCTCCGGCCCTGCCCGTATCTCAATGCCGGGAAGCTTGGCTTGATCATCTCGTGTGGCTGTCGGGCTCCGCGGTGGTCGGCGGGGTTGTGTCGAGTGGGATGATTTCGATCCCGTATCCGGTGATTTTTGTGCTGCGGCTGGCCGGCCCGGCGGGTTTCGAGGGGAAGATGGAGCTGGGGCGTTTCACGGTCCGGGGGCAGACCCGCAGGCGTCGCTCGGCCGATCGCAGGTTCGCCAGCAGCGACGTGGTCATCTCGGCGAGGTGGGTGCCGATCCGCGCCGTGGTGCGGATCACGGTGTCCCGGGCGACGGTCAGGGCGACAGTGAAGGAGAGCCGGTCGGCATCGAGCCCGTGGCCGGCGGCGGTGGAACTGATCGTGCGGCGGATCGCCTGGTGGGTGACGAGATACGCCCAGATCTCCTGGTTGACCAGCGCGGGTGTCTTCGATCTCAGGACGGCGCGTGCCCCGCGCTGAGTGATCTTCAAGTCCCGGAATTCGAGCTCGGATTCCCACCGCTGGGAATACAGTGCGGCCAGTTCACCGGCGGGGAAGGCCGCAGGGTCGAGCAAGGTGGTGATGAGCCGGTAGGGCTCATGGCGTCGTGACCCGTCGGCGGCCTCGATGACGACCACCATCTCGATCACCCGGATCCGTACCGACCGGGGCCGCCCCGCCAGGGCTTTCGTGATGTTCTTGTGCGCGTGCCGGGTCGCGAGCCAGGAGCCGTCGGGCAGGACCTCGTCGGGGACCAGCCGCACCGCCGCCGAGATCCGCCACAACAGATCCGCCCCGCCGGCGGCGGCATCGACCCACAGCAGCCAGCCCGGGAATCCCCGGTCGGCCAGGACCAGCATCCCGGGGCGCATCCGGTCCAGCAGGCGCCGTGTCAGGTCCTGCTCACAGACCCGGCGGATGTCGAACGCCACCCCGAGCAGCGCCCGGGTCCCGCACTCGATCAGCGCGACCAGGCGGACCTGGGGGAACGCGGCGATCCGCCGCTGATTGCGGGTCCGGCCGAACACCGCGTTCACCGCGGTGTCGGCGACCTCGAGAAACGTGCCGTCCACCGAGGCCAGCCGAAGCCCCCGCCAGAACACCCCCGGCATCGCGACCGTGCCGACCGGCCCGGCGATCCGCTCGAACAGTAACCGGAACGGCTCCGGGCCCAGCGTGACGCGGCGCTGCCGCAGCGCCGAGGAGGAGACCAGCTGGCCCCGCGCGGCCAGCCGCGCCGTCCCACCGGCCAGCTTCGACAGCACCGACCGGTAGCCGTCTCTCGGGAACAGCGTCAACGCGAGCACGAAGAACACACACGTCACCGCGCAGAGTTTGCCGTCACTACGCCGGTCCCCGCGGCCGGAAGCCGCCAGCACATCCGTGACCATCCGCCGTGTCACAACCTGGCGCAACACACCCAGCTGCCCCGTCTGTCCCGCGCTCGCACGCGACGACCCCTCTATGCCAGACTCCCCAGACAACGAAGCTCCTGTTCCGAACAAGTCGATCGTGGTAGATCGCTCGTTCTACAGGAGCTTCGCTGCATCCAGCGCCCGCACACGAGATGATCAAGCCAAGCTTCCCGGCATTGGCCCGTATCTCTGCGGGCCCCGGGATCCGCAACGGTCAGTCCAATGCCGGGCAGCACGCACAAGACCCGGAAACCTGTAGCCGACCAGTGACGGTGCGCTCCATGATTCACTGCGAGCACTGTCGAAGGAGGGGAGCCCCCGTGGCCCACGAGGTAGATCAGTCATTCCTGGCCCTGCCGCTGCGCGCGCTCGCCGACGCGGCGCTCGCGCGGGCACGCGCGCTGGGCGCCGATCATGCCGATTTTCGGTTCGAGCGGGTGCGCAGCGCGGCCTGGCGACTGCGCGACGCCAAGCCGTCGGGCTCCTCCGACACGACGGATCTCGGCTATGCGGTACGGGTGGTCCACGGCGGCAGCTGGGGGTTCGCCTCCGGGGTCGACCTGACCATGGACGCCGCCGCCCGGGTCGCTGGACAGGCCGTGGCGATGGCCCGGCTGTCGGCGAAGGTGATCAAGGCGGCGGGGTCCGACGAGCGGGTGGAGCTGGCGGACGAGCCGGTGCACGCCGACCGGACCTGGGTCTCGGCGTACGAGATCAATCCCTTCCACGTGCCCGACGAGGAGAAGTCGGCGCTGCTCGCCGACTGGAGCGCGCGGCTGCTGGCGGGCGACGGTGTGGCGCACGTGGACGCCTCGCTGATGACCGTGCAGGAGAACAAGTTCTACGCGGACACGGCCGGCACGGTCACCACCCAGCAGCGGGTGCGGCTGCATCCGCAGCTCACGGCGGTCGCGGTGGACGCCGGCAGCGGCGAGTTCGACTCGATGCGGACCATCGCGCCGCCGGTGGGGCGGGGCTGGGAGTACCTGCTGGGGACCGGCTGGGACTGGGAGGCGGAGCTGGAGCAGATCCCGTCGCTGCTGGCGGAGAAGATGCGGGCGCCGAGCGTCGAGGCGGGTGCGTACGACCTGGTGGTGGACCCGTCCAATCTGTGGCTGACCATCCACGAGTCGATCGGGCACGCGACCGAGCTGGACCGGGCGCTGGGGTACGAGGCGGCGTACGCCGGGACCTCCTTCGCCACCTTCGATCAGCTCGGGAAGCTCGCGTACGGCTCGTCGGTCATGAACGTGACGGGTGACAGGACCGCCGAGCACGGGCTCGCGACGATCGGATACGACGACGAAGGTGTCGAGGCCCAGTCCTGGGACCTGATCAAGGACGGGACGCTCACCGGCTACCAGCTGGACCGGCGCATCGCCAAGCTGACGGGGCTGGGGCGGTCGAACGGCTGCGCGTTCGCGGACTCCCCCGCGCATGTACCGGTGCAGCGCATGGCGAACGTGTCGCTCCGGCCGGATCCGGGCGGGCTGTCGACCGACGATCTGATCGGCGGGGTCGAGCGCGGTATCTACGTCGTCGGGGACCGGTCCTGGTCGATCGACATGCAGCGCTACAACTTCCAGTTCACCGGGCAGCGCTTCTTCCGGATCGAGAACGGCCGGCTGGCCGGGCAACTGCGGGATGTCGCGTACCAGGCGACGACGACTGACTTCTGGGGGTCGATGACCGCGGTCGGCGGCCCGCAGACGTATGTCCTGGGCGGCGCCTTCAACTGCGGCAAGGCCCAGCCCGGCCAGGTCGCCGCTGTCTCCCACGGCTGCCCGTCGGCCCTGTTCCGGGGCGTGAACATCTTGAACACCACGCAGGAGGCCGGACGATGAACCGCACAGTCAAGCCGTACGAGATCGTCGAGCGGGCCCTGGAGCTGTCCACCGCCGACGGCTGCGTGGTCATCGCCGACGAGCGGTCCTCGGCCAATCTGCGCTGGGCGGGCAACGCGCTCACGACCAACGGCGTCACCCGCGGGCGTTCGCTCACCGTCATCGCGACCGTCGACGGTGCGCAGGGCACGGCCTCCGGGGTCGTGTCGCGCTCCGCGGTCACCGCCGACGACCTGGAGCCGCTGGTGCGGGCCGCCGAGGCGGCCGCCCGCGGCGCCGGGCCGGCCGAGGACGCGCAGCCACTGGTGTCCGGGGTGGCCGCGTCGCCCGACTTCGGCGAAGCACCCGCCGAGACCTCCTCCGGTGTCTTCGACGCCTTCGCGCCCGCCCTCGGCGAGGCCTTCGCCCGCGCCAGGTCCGGCGGCCGCGAGCTGTACGGGTTCGCGCACCACGAGATGACCTCCAGCTACGTCGGTACGTCGACGGGCCTGCGCCTGCGTCACGACCAGCCCAACGGCACCCTGGAGATCAACGCCAAGTCGCCGGACCGCACCCGCTCCGCCTGGGCGGGGTACTCCACCCGGGACTTCAGGGACGTCGACCCGGCGGCGGTTGATGCCGCACTGGCCAAGCGGCTCGGCTGGGCGGAGCGCCGTGTCGACCTGCCCGCCGGGCGGTACGAGACCCTGCTGCCGCCGACCGCCGTGGCCGACCTGCTGATCTACCAGTTCTGGTCGGCGGCGGCCCGGGACGCCACGGAGGGGCGCACGGTGTTCAGCAAGCCGGGCGGCGGCACCCGCGTCGGCGAGACGCTGTCCGCGCTGCCGCTGACCCTGCGCAGCGACCCGAACGAGCCGGGGCTGGAGTCGGCGCCGTTCGTCGTGGCCCACTCCTCGGGCGACGACGCGTCGGTCTTCGACAACGGGCTGCCGCTGACCGCAACGGACTGGGTGCGTGACGGCCGTCTGGAGCACCTCGTCACGACCCGGCACAGCGCGGGCCTGACCGGGCTGCCGGTGGCCCCGTCGATCGGCAATCTGATCCTGGACGGCGGGGGTGAGCGGTCCCTGGAGGAGATGGTCGCGGGCACTGAGCGCGGGCTCCTGCTCACCTGTCTCTGGTACATCCGCGAGGTGGACCCGGCGACGCTGCTGCTGACCGGGCTGACCCGGGACGGGGTCTATCTGGTGGAGAACGGCGAGGTGGTCGGTGAGGTGAACAACTTCCGGTTCAACGAGTCGCCCGTCGACCTGCTGTCGCGGGCCGCCGAGGCCGGGCGCACCGAGAAGACGCTGCCGCGTGAGTGGGGCGACTGGTTCACCCGGGCCGCGATGCCCGCGCTGCGCATCCCGGACTTCAACATGAGCTCGGTCAGTCAGGGCGTGTGACGCCCATAGACTTGGACGCCGTACTGCTGGCCGGTCCTACCTTCGGCCATACGCATCGTTCAAGGCCATTCGCATCATTCAAGGAGAGACAAGACCGTGACGGACATCGTCGACGAGCTGAAGTGGCGCGGGCTGTTCGCCCAGTCCACTGACGAGGACGCACTGCGCAAGGCGCTCGCGGACGGTCCGGTCACGTTCTATTGCGGCTTCGACCCGACGGCGGCGAGCCTGCACGTGGGGCACCTCGTGCAGGTTCTCACCGTCCGCCGGCTCCAGCAGGCCGGGCACCGGCCGCTCGCCCTGGTGGGCGGGGCCACCGGCCAGATCGGTGACCCCCGGCCGACCGCGGAGCGGACGCTGAACGACCCGGAGACGGTCGCGAACTGGGTGGCGCGGCTGCGCGCCCAGATCGAGCCCTTCCTGTCGTTCGAGGGCCCGAACGCAGCCACCATGGTCAACAACCTGGACTGGACCGCCGGCCTGTCCGCGATCGAGTTCCTGCGGGACATCGGCAAGCACTTCCGGGTCAGCAAGATGCTCGCCAAGGACTCGGTCGCGCGGCGGCTGGAGTCCGACCAGGGCATCAGCTACACGGAGTTCAGCTACCAGCTCCTGCAGGGCATGGACTTCCTTGAGCTGTACCGCCGCTACGGGTGCACGCTCCAGCAGGGCGGCAGCGACCAGTGGGGCAACCTGACCGCGGGTCTCGACCTGATCCACCGCTTGGAGCCGGGCGCGAACGTGCACGCCCTGGCGACGCCGCTGATGGTCAAGGCGGACGGCACCAAGTTCGGTAAGTCGGAGAGCGGCGCCGTCTGGCTCGACCCGGAGATGACGACGCCGTACGCGTTCTACCAGTTCTGGCTGAACGTGGACGACCGGGACATCTCGCCGTACATGCGCATCCTCAGCTTCAAGAGCCGCGAGGAGCTGGAGGCGCTGGAGAAACTCACCGAGGAGCGCCCGCAGGCCCGCGCCGCGCAGCGTGCGCTGGCCGAGGAGCTGACGACGCTGGTGCACGGCGCCGGGCAGTGCGAGGCGGTCGTCGCGGCGTCGAAGGCGCTGTTCGGCCAGGGCGAGCTGACGGCTCTCGACGAGGCGACGCTCGCCGCGTCACTGTCCGAGCTGCCGCATGCCGAGGTGTCGGAGGTGGGGTCGGTCGTGGATCTCTTCGTCGAGGTGGGCCTGGCGCCGAGCAAGTCGGCCGCCCGCCGTACGGTCAAGGAGGGCGGGGCCTACGTGAACAACGTCAAGGTCGCCGACGAGGACGCGGTACCGGCGGCCGCGGACCTGCTGCACGGCCGTTGGCTGGTGTTGCGGCGCGGCAAGAAGAACCTGGCGGCGATCGAGGTCGCGGCCGGCTGAGCCAGGGCGTACGGGGGACCGGTCCCGCCGGGACACGGGCAGAGGCGCCACAGCAGAAGCGGCGGCCCGGAGCATGGTGTCCAGCTCCGGGCCGCCGCTTCTGTGTGCGTGGCGGGCTGCGCCGGCTTTGTCGGGCCCGGTGCCTGCCACCCCCTCAGGCCCTGCGTCTGCTGCCCTTCATCTTGGCCCAGAGCATGTCGCCGACCCCGACGACCAGGACGGCGCCGGCCAGCTGCAGCAGGTGCCTGATCCAGTCGATGCCCTTGGTCTCGTTCACACCTGCCCAGGTGGCGACGGCGTTGCCGAGAACGCTGCCGATGATGCCGAAGATCACCGTCAGCCACAGCGGGATCTGCTGCTTGCCCGGGATGATCGCCTTCGCGAGCAGACCGAGCACCAGACCCACGATGATCGCCCACAACCAACTCATGTCGCCTCCTCGTGCGGCGCGGTGCGCGCATGCGCGGCCAGTCTCCGGCGGTGGCCGGTACGCCGCATCCCGGACGCCGCCATACGTGGCCGGGGGGGGGACGTGCGTACGTACAGGTGAGGACGACCCGGTCTCGAAGACGGCGGCCGGTCGGCGTACCGTGGAACGCGTCCGGCTGTCAGGGTCCGGCGCGGGAACCAGGTGGTGCAACGTGATGCGGAAGAAGAACAGCGACGAGGTCTTCCGGATCACCGGGGCCCGGCAGGGGCTGGCCGACGACGTGCGCGGGCGCCAGCGCCGCTACATCATCTCGATGTCGGTGCGGACCGTGTCCGTGGTGCTGGCCGCGACCTTGTGGAACGTGGAGCGGCACGTCGCGATCGTGGCCCTCGCTCTGGGCATCCTGCTGCCATACATCGCGGTGGTCATCGCCAACGCGGGCCGGGAGAACGTTTCTTCGCTGCCCTCGGCGTACGTTCCGGCGCCCGTACGTCCTGCCCTGGACCGCGTCGTGGAACCGGACACCGGGGAGCGCGAGGCGCGGGCATCGGGCGTCGGCCGGGAGCAACAGCCGCACGAGCAGAGTTGATCGTCAGCGGTCCGTAAAGCTCAAGAAAAGCTCAGATCAATCATGCGGTTCCGGTGCACCGCACCCCGCATCGCGTGACATACTTCGTAGGCGCTCCGCATCCCCCGTCGGAGCGACGGACCGACGCCGGGCAGCTCCCCCCGTGGCTGCTCGGCGTCGCCATTGATGGGGGCCATTAGGGTTGAGTGCGTGAACCTCTCCGACTCCCCCGACTCAGCCGGCTCCCCCGCCGCGGAGTCCGCCGTGTGTTCCGCCAAGGGATGCCGCAGCTCTGCCGTCTGGGTCCTGGCCTGGAACAACCCGAAGGTGCACACACCGGAGCGCCGCAAGACCTGGGTGGCCTGCGACGAGCACCGGGAGCATCTTTCGCAGTTCCTCGGCGTACGCGGCTTCCTGAAGGACGTCGTGACGCTGGAGGAGTGGGAGAGGACGCCGTCAGCCTCCGATGGCTGACATGGGACGGTCGGGCTGCAGGAAGGACGGGTCGTCGAGGCCGGATCCGGCCTTCTTGCCCCACATCGCCAGCTTCCAGAGCCGGGAGATCTCCTCGTCCGGGGCCCCGGAGCGCAGTGCGCCGCGCAGGTCGGACTCCTCGCGGGCGAACAGGCAGGTGCGCACCTGACCGTCGGCGGTGAGCCGGGTCCGGTCGCAGGCCCGGCAGAACGGGCGCGTGACGGAGGCGATGACCCCGACGCGGTGCGGGCCGCCGTCGACGGTCCAGCGCTCGGCGGGAGCCGAACCGCGCTCGTCCTCGCCCTCGGCGGTGAGCGTGAAGCGGGTGCGCAGCGAGGTGAGGATGTCGCCCGCGGTGATCATGCCGTCGCGCTTCCAGCCGTGCTGGGCGTCGAGCGGCATCTGTTCGATGAAGCGCATCTCGTAGTCGTTCTCGACGGCCCAGGCGAGCAGGTCGGGGGCCTCGTCGTCGTTGAGCCCGGGCATCAGGACGGCATTGACCTTGACGGGGGTCAGCCCCGCGTCGCGGGCGGCCGCCATGCCGTCGATCACGTCGTGGTGGCGGTCCCGGCGGGTGAGGGTCTTGAAGACATCGGGGCGCAGCGTGTCCAGGGAGACGTTGACCCGGTCAAGGCCCGCCGCTTTGAGGGCGGTCGCGGTGCGCTTGAGTCCTATGCCGTTGGTGGTGAGGGACATCCTGGGGCGTGGCGCCAGGGCGGCGCACCGCTCCACTATGCCGACGAGTCCGGGGCGCAGCAGCGGCTCGCCTCCGGTGAAGCGCACCTCGGTCACCCCGAGATCGGTCACGGCGATGCCGATCAGCCGCACGATCTCGTCGTCCGTGAGCAGGTCCGGCTTGCCGAGCCACTGGAGGCCCTCTTCCGGCATGCAGTACGTACAGCGCAGATTGCAGCGGTCGGTGAGTGAAACACGCAGGTCGGTGGCGACCCGGTCATAGGTGTCGATGAGCATTGTCTGCCCCCTCCCCGATCCGGAGCTTGTCCCTCGGCTTGTCCTGCTTGCTGGGTTTGCTTCCTTGTTGAACGTTGTCGAGCCTACGCCACGCCTCTGACAACCGAAGGGCCCCGAAGCCACCAGGAGCCCGGTGGCCGCGTCGTACGACCCTACGACGCGGCCACCGGGGCCATCGCGGTCAGTGCGCGTCGATGCCGGTGAGCGACTTGACCTCCAACTCCGCGTACTTGCCCTGGTCCGGCTCCTCCTTGGACAGTACGGACCCGAGCCAGCCGAGCAGGAAGCCGAGCGGGATCGAGATCAGCCCCGGGTTCTCCAGCGGGAACCAGGCGAAGTCCACGCCGGGGAACATCGAGGAGGGTTTGCCGGAGACGACGGGTGAGAAGAGCACGAGGCCCACGGAGGCGGTCAGGCCGCCGTAGATGGACCACAGGGCGCCCGGTGTCGTGAACTTCTTCCAGAAGAGGCTGTAGAGGATCGTCGGCAGGTTGGCTGACGCGGCGACCGCGAAGGCGAGGGCGACCAGGCCGGCCACGTTCAGATCGCGGGCCAGTGCGCCCAGCGCGATGGAGACGACGCCGATGGCGACCGTCGCCCAGCGGGCCGCTCGTACCTCTTCCTTCTCGGTGGCCTGCCCGCGCCGGATGACGTTGGCGTAGATGTCGTGTGCGAACGACGACGACGAGGCCAGGGTGAGGCCCGCGACCACCGCGAGGATGGTGGCGAAGGCGACCGCGGAGATCACGGCGAGCAGGATCGCGCCCCCGGTGGAGCCCCCGCCGCCGCCGATCTCCAGGGCGGCCAGCGGGGCCGCCGTATTGCCGGCCTTGTTGGAGGCGATGATGTCGCCGGGCCGCAGCAGCGCCGCGGCGCCGAAGCCGAGCACGATCGTCATCAGGTAGAAGGCGCCGATGATGCCGATCGCCCAGTTCACGGACTTACGGGCGGCCTTCGCCGTGGGGACGGTGTAGAAGCGGATCAGGATGTGCGGCAGGCCCGCGGTGCCGAGAACCAGGGCTATGCCGAGCGAGATGAAGTCGAGCTTCGAGGTCTCGCTGGCGCCGTACTTGAGGCCGGGCTCCAGGAATTTGGCGCCCTGCCCGCTGTTGGAGGCCGCCGTACCGAGCAGGTCGGAGAGGTTGAAGTTGAACTTCAGCAGGATCAGGAAGGTGATCAGCAGGGTGCCCGCGATGAGCAGGACGGCCTTGACCATCTGCACCCAGGTGGTGCCCTTCATGCCGCCGATGGTGACGTAGAGGATCATCAGGACGCCGACCAGGGCGACGATCAGGACCTTGCCGGCGTCGCTGGTGATGCCCAGGAGGAGCGAGACCAGGACGCCCGCGCCCGCCATCTGCGCGAGCAGGTAGAAGATCGACACCACGATGGTGGAGGTGCCCGCGGCGGTGCGTACGGGGCGCTGGCGCATCCGGTACGCGAGTACGTCGCCCATCGTGTAGCGGCCGGAGTTGCGCAGCGGTTCGGCGACGAGGAGCAGCGCGACCAGCCAGGCGACCAGGAAGCCGATGGAGTAGAGGAAGCCGTCGTAGCCGAAGAGCGCGATGGCGCCGGCGATGCCGAGGAAGGACGCGGCGGACATGTAGTCGCCGGAGATGGCGAGGCCGTTCTGGAAGCCGGTGAACTGGCGGCCGCCGGCGTAGAAGTCGGCGGCGCTCTTGGTCTGGCGGCCGGCCCAGACGGTGATGAAGAGGGTCGCGACGACGAACATCCCGAAGAGGGTGATGATCAGCGGCCGGTGTTCGCTGGCGTCGCCGGCGGCGGCGAGCTGGACGGTGGTCAGCACGGTGTTCATACGTCGCCCTCCATGCGGGACCTGATCGCCTCGGACTTCGGGTCGAGCTGCCTGGCCGCGTGGCGCGAGTAGAACCAGGCGATGGCGAAGGTGGTGGCGAACTGGGCGAGGCCGAGGACGAGGGCCACGTTGATGTTGCCGAAGAGTTTGGTGCCCATGAAGCTGCCGGCGTAGTTGGACAGCAGGACGTACAGCAGGTACCAGGCGATGAAGCCGACGGTCAGGGGGAAGGCGAACGAGCGGTGGGCACGGCGCAGTTCGCCGAACTCCGTGCTCTGCTGCACCTCGACGAACTCTGCCGTCGTGTGCCCTGATCGGCTCAGCCCCGGGCCGCCCTGGGGCGGTGGTGCATCGGTTGCCACGGAATCTCCTCGCGACGCGGGTGCGGTTGGGTGGTCACGGTGACCTCACTGGTGGGGGCGGTCATCCGGGTGGCCATCCCCCTGACAACGGCACGGATCGGGCGACGACTCGGTTCGGTCTCGGCCTTTTCTTTTCCGAACTCGTTGATACGAACGCATGATCGGCGCTAGCTTCACTCGTCATGTACCCGCTCATGTGCACCCGCGCAGGAGCGGCACTCACGGATGATGTGGAGAACCCATGGCTCATCTGGGATCCAGGCGGCAGCGCGCATTGGCCCTGCCCGTCGGACTGGCTCTCACGGCTTCGCTCGGCTTCCTGCCGGGAGCCGCTGCCTCGGCCGCGCCGCTCGACGGCCCCGCCGCGGCGACCGTCACCACCGGGCCGAAGTTGTCGTACGTCGTCAACACCAAGGGCGGCCACGGCAGGAGCGCCTCGGTGATACGGGCGATAGCCGAGGCCGGCGGCACGGTGGTGAAGGCGTACGACCGGATAGGCGTCGTCGTCGTCCACTCGCAGAACCCGGAATTCGCCGCGCAGATACGCATGGCCAAGGGTGTCGCGTCGGCGGGCGCGACCCGCACCGCTCCGCTGACGCCGGTCGGCATCACGGAGGAGGGCACCACCCAGAAGCTGTCGGCGGCCGAGGCCGCGAAGGCAGCCGAGGCGGCGATGCCCGGACAGGAGCCGCTGGAGGCCAATCAGTGGGACCTCCGCGCCATCGGCGCCGACAAGGCCGCCGAGATCAATGACGGCAGCAGCAAGGTCACCGTCGGCGTGATCGACACCGGTGTCGACGACACCCACCCGGACCTGGCGCCGAACTTCTCGAAGTCCCAGTCGGCCAACTGCGTCGGCGGCGTCGCGGACTCCTCCGAGGGCGCCTGGCGTCCGTACACCGACGGCAGCGACCACGGCACGCACGTCGCCGGTACGATCGCCTCGCCGCGCAACGGCCTCGGCATCGCCGGCGTCGCCCCGGGCGTCAAGGTCGCGGGCATCAAGGTCAGTGAGCCCGGCACCAGCCTCTTCTACACCGAGGCCGTCGTCTGCGGCTTCGTGTGGGCCGCCGAGCACGGCATCGACGTGACGAACAACAGCTATTACGTCGACCCGTGGCTGTTCAACTGCAAGGACGACCCGGACCAGAAGGCCCTGCTGGACTCGCTGACCCGCGCCACGAAGTACGCGGAGCACAAGGGCGCCCTCAATGTGGCGTCCGCCGGGAACTCGAACTTCGACCTGGCGGCGGACGAGATCCTCGACAACTCCAGCCCCAACGACACCACCCCCGGTGACCGGGTCATCGACCCGTCCGAGTGCCTGGACGCGCCGACCCAGCTGCCGGGCGTCGTCACGGTCACCGCGACCGGCGACAAGAACGTCAAGTCGTACTACTCCACCTACGGGTACGGCGTCGCAGACGTGGCGGCCCCCGGCGGCGACAAGTGGCAGATCCCGGCCACGCCCGACGCCAACGGCCGGGTCCTGTCGACCGTGCTGGGCGGCGGCTACGGCTACAAGCAGGGCACCTCGATGGCCGCCCCGCACGTCTCCGGCGTCGCCGCGCTGCTCAAGAGCGCGAACCCCAAGGCGAGTCCCGCGCAGCTGCAGCGGCTGCTCAAGCGGCAGGCCGACAACCCGGGCTGTCCGACCCACGTCTACGACGCGGCCGGCAACTGGGTCGAGGCCACCACCTGTGAGGGCGACGAGAAGAGCAACGGCTACTACGGCGCGGGTGTCGTCGACGCGCTCGACGCCGTCAAGAAGTGACCGTCCAGGGACCTTCCAGGGCTCCCGTCCACTCTCTCGCTTCACTCGAACCGGAGATTTCATGACGTCGCACCGCACCCTGCGCTCCCGCACCGCCGTGGCCCTGTCCGCGGGCATGGCCATGACCGCCGCCGTCGCGTTCCTGCCGGGCACCGCGTCCGCGACCTCGGCCGACGCCCTGGGCTCGTCCGACGCCCGGTCGGCGGTCACCGAGGCCGCGGGGACGCCGCTGAGTTACGTCGTCAACGTCCGCCCGGGGCACGGCAACGCGTCCAAGGTGAAGACGGCGATCGCCAAGGCCGGCGGCACGATAGTCCACGCGTACGTCCAGATAGGCGTGATCGTCGTCCACTCGTCGAACGACGGGTTCGCGAAGACGATGCGGAAGGTCAAGGGTGTGCAGTCCGCGGGCGCGACCCGTACCGCGCCGCTGCCCGCCCAGTCGACGAAGGACGTCGGTACGCCGAAGACGCTCACCGGCGCGCAGGCGAAGGCGGCCTCCGCGGACGCCGTCGCCGGCGAGGACCCCCTGCAGCCGTTGCAGTGGGACCTGCCCGCCATCAAGGCGGACCAGGCGCACAAGAAGACGCTCGGCAGCGAGAACGTGACGGTCGCCGTGATCGACACGGGTGTCGACGACACCCACCCGGACCTCGCGCCGAACTTCGACCGCAAGGCGTCGGTCAACTGCGTGACCGGCAAGCCGGACACGGCGGACGGTGCCTGGCGCCCGTCGGCCGAGGAGAGCCCGCACGGCACACACGTGGCGGGTGAGATAGCCGCCGCGAAGAACGGTGTCGGGGTCACGGGCGTCGCCCCCGGCGTGAAGGTGTCCGGCATCAAGGTGTCCACGACGGCCGGGTTCTTCTACACGGAGTCCGTGGTCTGCGGGTTCATCTGGGCGGCCGAGCACGGCGTCGATGTGACGAACAACAGCTATTACACCGACCCGTGGATGTTCAACTGCAAGGACGACCCGGACCAGAAGGCGCTCGTCGACGCCATCACCCGGGCCTCGCTGTACGCCGAGAAGAAGGGCGCGGTGAACGTCGCCGCGGCCGGCAACTCGAACTACGACCTCGCGGCGGACTCGATCAACGACACGACGAGCCCGAACGACACCACCCCGGTGGAGCGTGACGTCGACCCCAGCGAGTGCCTGGACTCCCCGACGCAGCTGCCGGGTGTCGTGACCGTCGCGTCGACCGGCGCGAAGGGCCTGAAGTCGTCGTTCTCCAACTACGGTCACGGTGTCATCGACATCGCGGCCCCTGGCGGCGACAGCACGGCGTACCAGAAGCCCGCGGCTCCGGCGACGAGCGGCCTGATCCTGGGCCCGGTCCCGGGCGGCAAGTGGGGCTACATGGCGGGTACGTCGATGGCGTCCCCGCACGTCGCGGGCGTGGCCGCGCTCATCAAGAGCACGCACCCGAAGGCCTCGGCGAAGAAGATCAAGTCGCTGCTGGCCCGCCAGGCGGACGCGGCGGCGTGCACCGACCCGTACGACATCAACGGCGACGGCAAGATCGACGCCGTGTGCGAGGGCGGTAAGAACCGCAACGGCTTCTACGGGGTCGGCATCGCCGACGCGCTGGACGCCGTGACCAAGAAGTAACGACCTCCCCCACGATAGGGAGTGGATCAGCGAGCGGCGTCATGCGGCTTCGATTGCAAGGCGGAGGAGGGAGGCGGATGGGGTCTCCCCTGCTCGAGCGAAGCCGAGAGCTTGGGGAAGGAGCGTCGCTGACTGACGACAACGCCGCAAGCGGAGTCGCAGGGCGTCGGGAGCCCGCTCCCTATCGTGGGGGAGGTCGTAAGCCTGACCAGAAGTAGGCAGGCTGCACATGGTGTGGGCCGCCCGGCTGCCGGGCGGCCCACACGCGTGTTCAGCGCACTTGGCTCACGGCTTGACGAGGACCTTCAGCGCGGTACGCTCGTCCATCGCCCGGTAGCCGCCGGGGACGCCGTCGAGCCCCACACTCACGTCGAAGACCGGCGACGGGTCGATCGTCCCGTCCAGCACGTCGGGCAGCAGCTCGGGGATGTACGCGCGCACCGGCGCCACTCCCCCGCGCAGTGCGATGTTGCGGTTGAACATGTCGCTCAGGTCGAGCCCGGTTCCGCTGCCGTGCGGCACACCGACGTAGCCGATGGCGCCGCCGTCGCGGGTGATCCGGACGGCGGTGCGCATCGACTCCTCGGTGCCGACGGCCTCGATCACGGCGTGCGCGCCCTGGCCGCCGGTGAGTTCGCGCACCGCCGCCACGGCGGCGTCGCCGCGCTCGGCGACGACGTCGGTGGCGCCGAAGGTCCTCGCGATGTCGGTACGTGCCTCGTGGCGGCCCAGCGCGATGATCCGCTCGGCGCCGAGCCGCTTGGCGGCCAGCACCCCGCACAGGCCGACCGCGCCGTCGCCGACGACCGCGACGGTCGTACCGCGTCGCACCCCGGCGCCGACGGCGGCGTGATGCCCGGTGCCCAGTACGTCGGAGAGGGCCAACAGCCCGGTCAGCAGCCGCTCGTCGGAGGCCGCAGCCGCCGGCAGCTTGACCAGCGTGCCGTCGGCGAAGGGCACCCTGACGGCTTCGCCCTGGCCGCCGTCGGAGCCGACGGAGCCCCAGAAGCCGCCCTGCGGGCAGGAGGTCTGGACGCCTTCGGCGCAGAACTCGCAGGTGCCGTCGGACCACACGAAGGGCGCCACGACAAGATCGCCGGCCGCGAACCCGGCCACTGCTCGCCCGGCCTCCTCGACCACGCCCAGGAACTCGTGCCCGATGCGCTGCCCGGGCTCGCGGGCGGCCACGCCCCGGTACGCCCAGAGGTCGCTGCCGCAGATGCAGGCGCGGAGCACGCGTACCACCACGTCGGTGGGTTCCTGGATCCGGGGATCCGGCACATCCTCCACGCGGATGTCGTGCGGGGCATGGATGACGGTCGCGCGCATGGGCCAGGTCCTCGGTGCTCAGACGGTTGTACGGCCCTCACGGTACGCCGATGGGGCGGCCCGCACCTCGTCAGGGGCGGCGGCGCCCGCCCGCTTGAGCACGCCGGCCGCCAGCAGGCCCTGGGCGGCGATGTAGGTGGCCATGACCCAGAACGCGGGGGCGGGCAGCCGGGGCCAGTCCGCGATGCCGGCGGCGATGAGGGTGTCGGAGAGGAGGAAGAGTGCGCCGCCGATCGCCGCCCGGCGACCGAGACCGCTCGCCCGCCAGGCCATGACGGTGAGCAGCAGGCTGTATCCGGCGACCGGGAGGCGCAGACCGGCGGGGAGGTCGTTCCACAGGAGGGTGATGGTGGTGGCGAGGACGAGGGCGTACCCGGCGCCGAGGATCTTGGACGGTCGGGCGCGGACGCGCGCGAAGAGAACGAGGTAGCAGACGTGTCCGGCGGCGAAGGAGCCCATGCCGGCCATGAAGGCGGGGTCGGCGTCCGAGAGCAGGAGGACGTCGCCGCCCCAGCCGAAGAGCAGCGCGGCGACCAGGAGGCGCGGTCCGCGTCGGGCGGCGTAGGCCGCGAGCGCAAGCATGAGGAGCGGCTTGGCGATCCGGTGGCCGAGGTCGGCGTCCGCGAGGAGGCAGACGAGGTCGGCGGTGGCCGCGAGCGCGAAAGCGCCGAGGAACACCCGGGCGTACGCGTCACGGCGGGCGCTGCCCGTCGGGGCGGTGCTCATGCGGCACCAACGGTGTCCTGCGACGGCGAGGCCGACGCGGGCGCAGGGGCTGGCGCAGGCGCAGGGGCGGTGGGCGTGGCAGGCGCGGGCGGGGCTGGCGCGGGCGGCGCGGGCGCGTGCTCCGCCGGGGCGCCGGGCTGCCAGCCGGGGCCGCGGAAGATCCGGCCGCCGCGCTCGCGCCAGGTGGCCGAGGCGCGTACGTCGCGGGCGATGGCGGCGTACTCGTGGGTGGCGACGCGCAGCGGGTTGTATGTCTCGATGTTCTTGGTGAGGCCGAAGACGGGCCGCTCGGTCTCGGCCGCGAAGGACCCGAAGAGGCGGTCCCAGACGATCAGGATGCCGCCGAAGTTGCGGTCCAGGTAGCCGCCCTGGGAGGCGTGGTGGACACGGTGGTGGGAGGGCGTGTTCAGGACATACTCGAAGGGGCGGGGCAGCTTATCGACCCGCTCGGTGTGGATCCCGAACTGGTAGACGAGGTTGACGGACGAGCAGAAGGCGAGCGCCGCCGGGTGCACGCCTGCGGCGATCAGCGGCAGGTAGAACGGCCAGGAGGTGAGGCTCGTCCAGGGCTGGCGCAGCGCGGTGGTGAGGTTGAACTTGCGGCTGGAGTGGTGGACGACGTGGCAGGCCCACAGGATGCGGATGACGTGGTGGCCGCGGTGGGACCAGTAGTAGAAGAAGTCCTGCGCGAGCAGCAACAGCGGAATCGTCCACCACAGGACGGGGATGTGCACGGGCGTCAGCGCGTACACGGCCGAGTAGAGCGCGACGACCGGGATCTTCCAGAGGGCGTCGAAGGCGAGACTGCCGAGCCCCATGCCGACACTGGTGGCGGCGTCCTTGGTCTCGTACCCCGCGGCGTCTTCGTCGGGGTGCAGTCGATAGCTCACCATTTCGAGCACGGTGAGGAGGACGAAGGCCGGTATGGACCAGAGCACGACATCGGGCAGGTTCGGCATGACCGCACGATAGAGGCGGGGGCGAGCCCTCGGCTAGAGGTTGTTACCGACAAGTATTGGCGGTTGGCGGGGCGGGTAGTCGGCGGCCCGGGTCGCCGAGGCCGTCCGGGCGTGACGCCCCGGCCGTCGGCGCCGGCGGTGGACGAACGGGCCCGCGTGCTGCGGCAGTTGCTGCGCGGCGCGGACCGGACGCAGCGGTGCAGGCACCGCCTGGCGCGGCCGGCGACGGCGTGCCTGGAGCTCGCGCCGGAGCTGGATCCGGCCGTACGGGCCGAAGTGCAGGCACGTACGGAGCAGTTGCTCCCGCCGCGCCGGCTGGAGGAGGAGGCCGAGCCGGTGAAGGCGGGCGAGCCGGCAGGACACCCGCTTCCGTGCTGCGCGGCGGTGCACGGAGCGGCGTTTTGCCAGCCCTACCGGACGCCGCTCCTTGACCCACGGGGAATTGTCAGACACCCCCAAGCGGCTCCGGTTCGGCGGTTCGTCAACTCCGTGAGCTCCGCCCGTCGGCAGCCGGCTCCCCCCGGGCGGGCTGGGCTGTCAGTGGGGGCCCGTATCCTCAGTGACCATGCTCGAAGACCAGCCGACAGCAGCGCCGTGGCCGACCGCTTACCCGAAGGGGTACGCGGTCGTCGACGTGGAGACCACCGGGCTCGCGCGCGACGACCGGATAATCTCCGCTGCCGTCTACCGGCTGGACTACCGGGGGAACGTCGAGGACCACTGGTACACGCTGGTCAACCCGCAGCGCGACCCCGGCCCGGTCTGGATTCACGGCCTCACCAGTGATGTCCTGGGCGGCGCCCCGCTGTTCCCCGACATCGCCGCCGAGCTGTCCGAGCGGCTCGACGGCCGGGTGCTGGTCGCGCACAACGCCATGTTCGACTGGTCGATGATCGCCCGGGAGTACGCCCGGGCCGAGCGCACCGCGCCCGTGCAGCATCGGCTGTGCACCATCGCGCTCTCCAAGGAGCTGCGACTCCCGCTGCCCAACCACAAGCTGGAGTCCCTGGCCGCGCACTTCGGCGTCGTACAGCAGCGGGCCCACCATGCCCTCGACGACGCCCGCGTGCTCGCCGAGGCGTTCCGGCCGAGCCTGCACGCCGCGGCGCAGGGCGGGATGCGGCTGCCGCTGCTCGAATGCCTGCCGCTCACCGAGTGGTCCGACTCGCCCTCGGCGCCCCGGATCGGGCACCAGGCGTCGTACGGGTACCGGGGAGGCGGCCAGGGCAGTTGGCGCCCGTCACGCAAGCGCCCGGCGTGCCCGTATCCGAACCCTGGACGGTACGAACCGGGACGGCTGCTGCGGCAGGGCATGCGGGTGGCGTTCTCCGGGGACACGTCCGTGGACCGCGAACTGCTGGAGGACCGGGCGGTCGGCGCCGGCCTGCACGTGGCGACGAGTGTGTCCCGGCTCACCAGCCTGCTCGTCACCAACGACCCGCACTCGGCGACGTCCAAGACGGTCAAGGCCAAGGCGTTCGGCACCCCCGTCGTCGACGAGGCCGCCTTCACCCAGCTGCTGCGGGACGTGACCCCGGCAGACGGGTGACTGCCGCGCGACTCGCCCGCCGACCGCTCGCCCCGCCGCCGTCCGCCGTCCCACCCTGTGGCGCATGGCACGTTGCGAGGTATGCGGAAACGACTACGGCATGTCCTTCGAAGTGCACGCGCAGGGCGCGGTGCACGTCTTCGACTGCTTCTCCTGCGCCATCCACCGGATGGCACCGATCTGCGAGCACTGCCGGTGCCGCATCATCGGCCAGGGCGTGGAAGTCGAAGGCCAGTGGTTCTGCGGCGCGCACTGCGCGCGGGCGGAGGGGAAGGTGGGCATCGTCGACAAGGTGTGACAGTCCTGCCCGGGCGCTGATCCGGTCGCCTGATCCGGGCGTGTGTCCAGTCGCGTGATCCGGTCCGGCCCTGCCGCGCCGCCGCGCCCCGGCGGGCGACCCGACCGCCGGGGGGCGGGGCGCGCCAGGTACCGTCTGGGTCGTGTACCGCTTCCTGTTGTCCCGGCAGTGGGTGATCCTCACCCTCCTGATGCTCGTCCTCATTCCCACGATGATCGAGCTCGGCTTCTGGCAGTTCCACCGCCACGAGCACCGGGTCGCACAGAACAAGCTGATCTCCGACAACCTCCGGGCGAAGCCCGTCCAGGCCGCCGACATCACCTCCCCCGGCCACACCGTGCCGCGCGCCGACTACTGGCGCCGGGTGACGGCCACCGGGACGTACGACACCGCGCACGAGGTCGTCGTACGCCGCAGGACCTCCGCCGACGACCAGGTCGGCTTCCACGCGCTCACCCCGCTGATCATGGATGACGGGCGCGCCGTCCTCGTCAACCGCGGCTGGGTCCCCTTCGGCGCCGACCAGCAGGCCTACCCCGAGGTGCCGGCCGCACCCAGGGGAGAAGTCACCGTCACCGGACGCCTCAAGGCCGACGAGACGACGGCCGGCAGCGGAATCAAGGACCTGAGCGGCCTGCCGCCCCGGCACATCATGCTGATCAACAGCGAGCAGCAGGCGAAGGCGCTCTCCCGGCCCGTACTCGGCGGCTACATCGAACAGACCGAGCCCCTCCCGGCCGGCCCGAAGCCGGAGCTGGTGCCCGCACCCGACGCCGACTCCATCGGTGCGCACATGGCGTACGCCGTGCAGTGGTGGCTGTTCACCGCCGCCGTTCCGGTCGGCTGGATCATCCTGGTACGCCGCGAACTGCGCGACCGCGCCCGGGAGGCCGATTCGGAGCAGACCGGGCAGAGCGGCCAGAGCGGCCAGGCCGAGCCCGCGGGCGCCAACGCCTGACTCCCGCCTGGGACTGCCGACCTGGGACCGCCGACCTGGGACCGGGCCGCTTAACGCCCCCCGGCTGCGGGAACACGAAGAGGCGTGACCCAACGCATCGAGGACTACGCTCTCATCGGGGATCTGCAGACCGCGGCACTGGTCGGCAAGAACGGCTCCATCGACTGGCTGTGCCTGCCCCGCTTCGACTCGGCCGCCTGTTTCGCCGCGCTGCTCGGGGACGAGGACAACGGCCAGTGGCGTCTGGCTCCTCAGGACGCCGACGTCTGTACGCGGCGCTCGTACCGTGGGAACAGTCTGGTCCTGGAGTCGGTGTGGGAGACCAGCGCCGGCACGGTCAAGGTCACCGATTTCATGCCGCAGCGCGACAAGGTCCCCGACGTCGTAAGGATCGTCGAGGGCATCTCGGGCACCGTCTCGATGCGGTCCACGCTCCGGCTGCGCTTCGACTACGGCAACGTCGTGCCGTGGATGCGCCGCACGAACGGCCACCGGGTCGCGATCGCGGGCCCCGACGCGGCCTGGCTGCGCAGTGATCCACCCGAGCGGGTGAAGACCTGGGGGCAGCAGTTCACAACGCACTCCTCGTTCACGGTATCCGAGGGCGAAAAGGTGTCCTTCGTCCTGACCTGGCACCCCTCTCACGAACCGCAGCCCGACTTCATCGACCCCTACGAGGGGCTGGAGCACAGCCTGGAAGACTGGGAGGAATGGGCCGCGGTCTGCTGCTACCAGGGCCCCTACCGGGACGCCGTACTGCGCTCCCTGATCACGCTCAAGGCCCTCACCTACCGCCCCACCGGAGGCATCGTCGCGGCCCCCACCACCTCGCTCCCCGAGGACATCGGCGGCGTACGCAACTGGGACTACCGCTTCTGCTGGCTGCGCGACTCCACACTCACCCTCGGCGCGCTCATCGCCGCGGGCTATCTGGAAGAGGCCTCGGCCTGGCGCGACTGGCTGCTGCGGGCGGTCGCCGGTGACCCCGCCGACCTCCAGATCATGTACGGGCTGGCCGGCGAGCGCCGGCTTCCCGAGACGGAACTGCCCTGGCTGAGCGGGTACGAGGGGTCCGCCCCGGTGCGGACCGGCAACGCGGCCGTCAATCAGCTCCAACTCGACGTGTACGGCGAAGTCATCGACTCCCTCCATCTGGCCAGAGCCTCGGGCCTGAAGGGCAAGCCGCACGCCTGGAACCTCCAGCTCAGCCTGCTCGGCTTCCTGGAGTCGAGTTGGCGCGAGCCGGACGAGGGCCTGTGGGAGGTCAGAGGACCGCGCCGGCACTTCGTCCACTCCAAGGTGATGGCGTGGGTCGCGGCGGACCGCGCCGTCCGCTCCCTGGAAGAGGATCCGTCGCTGCGCGGCGACGCGGACCGGTGGCGGGCGATGCGCGACGAGGTGCACCGCGAGGTCTGTGAGAAGGGGTACGACCCCAAGCGCAACACTTTCACCCAGTCGTACGGCTCCGCCGACCTGGACGCCGCCACACTCCTCATCCCCCGCGTCGGGTTCCTGCCCCCCGACGACCCGCGGGTCCTCGGGACGGTCGAGGCGGTGCGCACGGAGCTCGACCACGGCGGTTTCGTCCGCCGCTACAGCACGGACGGCCTCACCGTCGACGGCCGCACCGTCGACGGGCTGCCCGGCGACGAAGGAACGTTCCTGGTCTGCTCGTTCTGGATGGTGGACGCCTTGCGTATGACCGGGCGGGTGAAGGAGGCCTGCGAGCTGTTCGAGCGGCTGCTGACGCTGCGCAACGACGTGGGCCTGCTGGCCGAGGAGTACGACCCGGTCAGCGGGCGTCTGCTCGGGAACTTCCCGCAGGCGTTCAGCCACATCGGCCTGGTGGGCTCGGCGCTCGGCCTCGCCCACGATCTCGATCTCGGCCTCGACGGGGAAACCCCCTGCGAGGCAGGATGACCTCATGGATCTTGGACTGAAGGACCGGGTGTACGTCGTGACCGGCGCGAGCCGGGGGCTGGGCTTCGCCTCCGCGCGCCAGTTGACCGAGGAGGGCGCGAAGGTCGTCCTCGGCGGGCGCGACGAGAAGGCGGTCGCCGACGCCGCCACCGAACTCGGGGCGAACGCGGTGGGCGTCGCCGCCGACAACGCCGACCCCGCGACGGCGGAGCGCATGATCGCCGCCGCCCGCACGCACTTCGGGCGCTTCGACGGCGTACTCATCAGCGTGGGCGGGCCGGCGCCGGGGGCGGGGGCCGACAACACCGACGAGCAGTGGCAGACGGCGTTCGACGCGGTGTTCATGGGGGCGGTACGGATCGCCCGTGCGGCGGCGGCGGAACTCACCGAGGGGGGCGTGATCGGCTTCGTCCTGTCCGGCTCGGTCCACGAACCGATCCCCGGCCTGACCATCTCCAACGGCCTGCGGCCGGGCCTGGCCGGCTTCGCGAAGTCCCTCTCCGACGACCTCGGCCCGCGCGGCATCCGCGTGGTGGGACTGCTGCCGGCCCGTATCGACACGGACCGGGTGCGCCAACTGGACGCGCTGTCCGGCGACCCGCAGGGGGCGCGCGCGGCCAACGAGTCGCGTATCCCGCTGCGGCGGTACGGCACGCCGGAAGAGTTCGGCCGGGCCGCGGCGTTCTTGCTGTCGCCGGCGGCTTCGTATCTGACGGGCGTCATGCTGCCGGTCGACGGCGGCGCCCGGCACGGGTTCTAGCCGGCCGGGGGCCGCGGAGGGGAGTGTGATCAGTTGACGCGTTGGGTGCCGTGTTTGACCTCGCGGAGGCGGACCTCGGCGGGGAGCTGCGCCAGGCCCGCCGAATCGCGCGCGTGGGCCAGCGCCCCGTGCGTCAGGTCGGCCAGCGTCCGCGCCGGTTCCGCGTCGGGCGCCAGAACCAGCGCGATCCGGGCCTTGGGCGCCGACCGCTCGCCCGTCAGGGTCACCCTGGCCCGCTCCACCCCGTCCAGCGCCTCCGCCTCGGCCGTCAGCACGCCCTCCAGCGCCCGCCCCCGCAGCACCGCGCCCTCGCCGTCACCGCTGTCGACCAGTACCTCGGCGAGCCGGGCGCGGCGCAGCTGCGTCAGCAGCCACCACAGCGCGAGCAGGACCAGGACGGCGAGAATCGCGATGACCACCGGCCACCACCACCCGTCGTCCCGCCACCGCGTACGGTCCGCCTCGCTGAGCAGTACGTCGCCGGGCCCATCGAAGGGCCACCACGACGGTAGGGACATTCCCAGCCCGGTGGCCAGGACCCCGCCACCGAGGGCCAGCAGCACCAGGCCCGCGAGTCCGAGCAGAACCCGATTGACCTTCTTGGGCATGGCGTCGTCACCCCTTCTTGTCCGGACGGCTCTTGTCCGGACGGTCGACGTGCACGGTCAGCCCGGTCCGCCCGGCGAGCCCGAGCCGCTCGATGCCCTCGCCGAGCGATGCTTCCAAGTCGGCCCGCACCTGGTCGAGTTGGCGGAAGTGGGCAACGGCCCGCACGACCGCTTTGGTACGCCCCAGCCGCACGCGTACGGACTGCACGCCCGAGACCTCCATCGCCCGGTCGCGCAGCATCAGCGCCGCGGCCGTCCGGTCGAGCCCGGCCCGCACGTCGGGGGACGTACGCCGCATCGGAAGCAGCCCGCGCAGCCCCGGCGTGAGCGCGAGGAGCAGCAGCCACAGGCCGAGCGCCGCCGCGATGCCGGCGCCGACCATGACCCACACGTCGTCCAGGGGCCGCGAAGCAAGGCCGTCCGCGAGATCGCGGCGCCATTGCATCGCCCGGCGGTCGGCCCGTACCGACGCGATGTCGTACAGGAGCAGGCCCGCGCCGCCGAGCACCACGAGGGCGACCAGCACGGCCGGCACCCGGCGCGCGGACCAGAAGCGGTGGGCCTTCCCGCCGTCGTCCTCTCCGAGCGTCGGCACCGGGTCGTGCGGCGCGGCGGACGAGCCACCGCCGGGGCCGGGCGGATCGGGCGGGCCCGGCGCTCCGGGCGCGCCCGCTCCGGGTGCGACGACGGGCAGCCGCTGGGTGCGGTCGTCGGGTTCGCTCATCGGATCCTCCCCCGCTGCGCCTGCGTCGCGTGCAGCCGCTCGACCTGAACGACCACCTCGGGCACCTCCATGCCTGCCAACCCGCTTACCCGCTCAGCGACTTGGCGACGCACCGCACCGCATTGGCCGCCGATGTCCGAGGGGTAGGCGAGTTCGACGCTGATGCGTACCCGCGCCTTGTTCTGGTGCACGGTCACCGTGGCGTGCGGGGCTTTGCCGCCGTCGGGAACCCTCTCGGCGAGCGCCTCTCGCGCAGCCCGCGAGGCGATCTTCGCGACGACCCGGTCGGCGATGAGGGTCGCCCCGCGCTCGGCGGCCTCGACCTGGCCGGCGGCCATCGCGGAGTTCACCTCGGCCGGTCGCCGCGGTCACGTGCGCGGAAGAAGTCGCCGGGTTCGAGGTCGCCGTCGAGGAACTTGCCGGCGATGAAGCCGACCGCGCCCAGGGCAGCCACCAGCAGAAATGCTCCGAAACCGCCGAAGTATCCGGCGAATCCGAGCGCCATGCCGGCCACGAGGCCGACCACCGCCATGCTCATCCTTGTGCTCCTCTACTGGAGACGTTGCTCCGGTCTACTGGAGACGTGGCTCCGGCTCGTCATCTTCCTCGTCGGGCAGCTTCACATCACTGACCGCGATGTTGACCTCGACGACTTCGAGGCCGGTCATGCGTTCCACGGCGGATACGACGTTCTCTCGGACATCGCGGGCGAGGTCGGAGATGGAGACGCCGTACTCCACGACGATCTCCAGGTCGAGGGCAGTCTGCACCTCGCCCACCTCGGCCTTGACGCCCCGGGAGACGGACTTGGCTCCGCCCGGCACCCGGTCGCGTACGGCGCCGAACGTGCGGGAGATGCCGCTGCCCATGGCGTGCACGCCGTAGACGTCGCGGGCCGCGAGGCCTGCGATCTTCTCCACGACGCCGTCGGCGATGGTCGTGCGGCCACGGGACGCCGGGGCGCCGCCGCCCCGCTTGGCGATCGAGGTCTTCTGCGCGTCCTCACGGGGCTTGTCCCTGTCGGGAGGGCCGGGCCGATTGTGTTGCGAGGTGTCACTCATAGCCGTTAGTCCCTTTCCGGGCGGTACTGGACTCCGCTGACCACATTAGGTCCGGTTGCCCGATCCCGCCCTGGGGAAGCGGCGGGCGGGGTCCGGGCAGCCCGGCCGCACGGGAATTCCGCGGGGAAACACCGCGCCCGCCGGTTCGCCCGGACGGGGGACGTCTCGGGCGGCGGCGGGCGGAAGCGGACGGCGGCAGACAGCGACGGTTCAGTCGCCGAGCCCTGCGAGGTCGCGGAGCCGGCGCGCCTGGGCCGCGCGCTCGGCGGTGCGCTGCTCGTCGTACGTACGCGCGGCGGCGCCCTGCAGCAGCGCCTTGGTCTCGATCACGGCGTCGCGGGGTGCGGACAGCAGCGCTGCGGCCAGATCCTGCACCGCGCCGTCGAGTTCGCCGGCGGGCACGACAAGGTTGGCGAGGCCGATGCGCTCCGCCTCCTGCGCGTGGACGAAGCGCCCGGTGGCACAGATCTCCAGAGCCCGGGCATAGCCGACGAGGCCGTGCAGCGGGTGCGTGCCGGTGAGGTCGGGGACAAGCCCGAGGCTGGTCTCGCGCATGGCGAACTGCACGTCCTCGGCGACGACACGCAGGTCGCAGGCGAGGGCGAGCTGGAAGCCGGCCCCGATGGCGTGCCCCTGTACGGCGGCGATGGTGACGAGGTCGCTGCGCCGCCACCAGGTGAACGCGTCCTGGTACTCGGAGATGACCGCGTCGAGGCCTTCGTCGGAGCCGCGTGCGAGGTCGAGGAAGGACGGCTCACCGTCGAACCCCTCAGGGGTGAACGCCTGCCGGTCCAGGCCGGCGGAGAAGGACTTGCCCTCGCCGCGCAGCACCACGACCCGCACGTCGCCAGGGAGAGACCGACCGGCTTGCGTCAACGCCCGCCAGAGAGCGGGAGACTGGGCGTTGCGCTTGGCCGCGTTGGTCAGGGTCACCGTGGCGACGGCGTCCTCGACAGTGAGTCGTACGCCGTCTTTGTCGAGCACAGAGTCGAGCGAAGCCATGTGGCGCCTCCGGTTCGGGTGGCAGTCGTGCAGCGTCAGTAAGTGACTGCACAGTAACCACCCGGCCGATCAAGTGATCGACCGGGTGGCCACCGCCCACAACCGATGAGCCGGGCCCGTCCGAGGCGGTCAGGCCGAAGTGGCCTTCTTGCCTCGCGTCGCCCCGCCGCGTCCCCGCAGCGTGACGCCGGACTCGCTGAGCATCCGGTGTACGAACCCATAGGAGCGGCCGGTCTCTTCGGCCAACGCCCGGATGCTCGCACCGGAGTCGTACTTCTTCTTCAGGTCTGCCGCGAGCTTGTCGCGCGCGGCGCCGGTTACCCGGCTGCCCTTCTTCAGAGTCTCGGCCACCCGTGCCTCCTCAAGGAAGTGCGCTCTGGACTCTCATGATCACCCCTCCGGGGCTTCCTGGCCACCCATTCGGCAAGGTCCGTACAACAACCTTCGCCGCAGGGGAACGGCCCGCCACGAGCGGAATGGCTGATTCCGTGGGTTTCCTACCGTACGGCTGATCGGTTCAGGGAGGAAAGTTGCAGGTCAGCACCCTCAGGGGAAGCACGGAACGCAAAGGGCCCGCCCATGGGGGACGGGCCGCAATGCGACGCATGACACACCGGGGTACGAGAGCTACTCACTCAGATGAAGGATCACCCGTAAGCCGAATGATCCAGTGAAAGTGGATCAGGCCGGTGTGATCGGGCCGGAGTGATCAGACCGGGGTGATGAGACCGGTGTGATCAGGCCAGCGCAACGAGGTCCTTGTAGTCCGGGCCCCAAAGGTCCTCCACGCCGTCCGGCAGCAGAATGATCCGCTCCGGCTCCAGCGCGTCGACGGCACCCTCGTCGTGGGTGACGAGGATGACCGCGCCCTTGTACGTGCGCAGGGCGCCCAGGATCTCCTCGCGGCTGGCTGGGTCGAGGTTGTTCGTCGGTTCGTCCAGGAGCAGGACGTTGGCCGACGAGACGACCAGGGTGGCGAGGGCGAGACGGGTCTTCTCGCCGCCGGAGAGGACCCCGGCCGGCTTGTCGACGTCGTCGCCCGTGAAGAGGAACGAGCCGAGCGTCTTGCGGACGGCGACGAGGTCGAGGTCGGGCGCGGCCGAGCGCATGTTCTCCAGGACGGAACGCTCGGGGTCGAGGGTCTCGTGCTCCTGGGCGTAGTAGCCGAGCTTGAGGCCGTGCCCCGGGATGACCTCGCCGGTGTCGGGCGTCTCGGCGCCGCCGAGCAGGCGCAGCAGGGTCGTCTTGCCCGCGCCGTTGAGACCGAGGATGACGACGCGCGAGCCCTTGTCGATGGCCAGGTTGACGTCGGTGAAGATCTCCAGCGAGCCGTACGACTTGGACAGGCCCTCCGCCATCAGCGGGGTCTTGCCGCAGGGGGCGGGGTCGGGGAAGCGCAGCTTGGCGACCTTGTCGGAGACCCGTACCGCTTCGAGGCCGGAGAGCAGACGCTCGGCGCGCTTGGCCATGTTCTGCGCGGCGACGGTCTTGGTGGCCTTGGCGCGCATCTTGTCGGCCTGCGAGTTGAGCGCCGAGGCCTTCTTCTCTGCGTTCTGACGCTCGCGCTTGCGGCGCTTCTCGTCGGCCTCGCGCTGCTGCTGGTAGAGCCTCCAGCCCATGTTGTAGACGTCGATCTGCGAGCGGTTGGCGTCCAGGTAGAAGACCTTGTTGACGACCGTCTCGACGAGGTCGACATCGTGGGAGATCACGATGAAGCCGCCGCGGTACGTCTTGAGGTAGTCCCGCAGCCAGACGATCGAGTCGGCGTCGAGGTGGTTCGTGGGCTCGTCGAGGAGCAGGGTGTCGGCGTCCGAGAACAGGATGCGAGCCAGCTCGACGCGGCGGCGCTGACCGCCCGAGAGCGTATGGAGCGGCTGGCCGAGCACCCGGTCGGGCAGGCCGAGCGCGGCGGCGATGGTGGCGGCCTCGGCCTCGGCGGCGTATCCGCCCTTGGTGAGGAACTCCGTCTCCAGGCGCTCGTACTTCTTCATCGCCTTCTCGCGGGTGGCGCCCTGTCCGTTGGACATGCGCTCCTCGTTCTCGCGCATCTTGCGCAGGACCGAGTCGAGGTCGCGGGCGGACAGGATGCGGTCGCTGGCGAGGACGTCGAGGTCGCCGGTGCGGGGATCCTGCGGGAGGTAGCCGACGTCGCCGGAGCGGGTGATGGCGCCGGCGGCGGGGGTGCCCTCACCCGCGAGGCACTTGGTGAGGGTGGTCTTGCCTGCTCCGTTGCGGCCGACGAGACCGATGCGGTCCCCCTTGGCGATGCGGAAGGAGGCGGACTCGATGAGCAGGCGGGCGCCGGCGCGCAGCTCGATGCCGGAGGCGGTGATCACGGGAAAACTCCAGGGCGGTATGGACGGCGGAAGGGACGGACGGGGGTTTCTTCGACGCCGTCTAATGCACAAGGAGAATTGCCATGGGACCCAGTCTAACGGGCGTCGGCAAACCACTTTCCGGGCGCGGACCGCTCCCCCCGCAAGGGGCGGAAGCGGACGAACTGGCCAATACTCGGGCGCAGGGCGGCGGCCCTTCGCCGGCCTGCGGGAGCGCGACGCGCGGAGCAGAGCAGAGGCTGGTGGCCCGCCATGCAGTTCGACGACAACGCCGATCTGGACTCGTCCGAGGTTCAGGACGTACGGGGCAGCCGGGTGCCCGGGGGCAGGGCGACGGTCGGGGGTGGGATCGCCGCTCTCATCGCGCTGGTCCTCGGTGTGCTGTTCGGGGTGGGGCCGGATGAGCTGGGCCTTTCCGGCGGTGATCCGCAGCCGGCCAGGGCGGCCTCCTCCCAGGCGCAGGTCCAGGGGACCTGCCGCAAGGGCAGCGACGCGAACCAGGAGGACGACTGCAGGGTTCTCGCGGTGGTCAACAGCGTGCAGGACTACTGGCGGCAGGAATTCACCCGGCGCGGCGCGACGTACGGGGGCGCGAACACGGTCTTCTTCGCCCGCCGGGTCGGCACGGCGTGCGGTGCAGCGACGTCGGCGGTCGGGCCCTTCTACTGCCCCGGCGACCGGAGGGTCTATCTGGACCTGGGGTTCTTCGACGAGCTGCGCACGACGTTCGGGTCGAGCGGGGGCCCTTTCGCGCAGGCGTATGTCGTGGCTCACGAGTACGGCCACCATGTGCAGAACCAGATGGGCACGCTGGGCCGGGCCAGGGACGGCAGGCAGGGCGCAGGCAGCAACGCGGTGAAGGTCGAACTTCAGGCGGACTGCTACGCGGGCGTCTGGGCGCGGGGTGCGACGCGTACGCCGGACGAGTCGACGGGACGGCCGCTGATCATCTCACTGACGGACCAGGACATCCGGGACGGCCTCGACGCGGCCGCGGCGGTGGGGGACGACCGGATCCAGCAGCGGTTCCAGGGCCGGGTGACGCCGGAGTCATGGACGCACGGCTCGTCCCAGCAGCGGCAGCAGTGGTTCTACCAGGGCTTTCGTACGGGCGACATGGGGCAGTGCGACACGTTCGCCAGGTGAGAGGGGGCCGGAGGGGGCAGAGGGGGCGGAGGGCGGTCGGCGGAACGCCGTTGTCAGAGGCCGGTGCAAGACTGAGATCCGGATCACATTTGCCATGGAGACGAAGACGAAGGAGGAACAGTCATGGCCGGTGCACCGAGCATTTATCCGACGATTCTGTTCAAGGACGCCAAGGCGGCGGTGGCGATGCTGAAGGACGCCTTCGGCTTCACCGAGGTGGCGCTCCACACGAACGAGAGCGGCGCCGTCGAGCATGCGGAGCTGGCGTGCGGCAATGGCGCGGTGATGGTGGGCTCGCAGGGCAAGGAAGGGGTTTTCGCCAAGGCGATGGCGAATGCGGGGCCGGTCGGGGTGTATGTCGTGGTCGACGACGTGGACGCGCACCATGCGCGGGCCGCGGAGCACGGAGTGGAGATCCTGATGCCGCCGGCCGACCAGGACTACGGCTCGCGTGAGTACATGGCGCGCGACGCCGAGGGCAACATCTGGAGCTTCGGCACGTACGCCCCGGCGCTCCCCTCCTGACCCCCTCCTGGCCCCTTCCTGACCCCGGCCCGCACCTCGAAGGCGTCCGGGGGAGGCCGCTGCCGGGGCAGAGCGGGTTACGTGCCGCCCGTGTGGACCTGGAAGGCGGCTCGGCGGACCGCCTTGGCCAGGGCCGGGTCCGGGTGGGCCGCCGCCAGGGCGACCAGGACCTGGACGGTGCGGGGGTGGCCGATCGCGCGTACCTCGTCGAGCAGCGCCGGCACGGTAGTCCGCACCGCCGCGTCCAGGTGGCGTGCCAGCAGCTGTGTCTCGCCGTGGTCGGCGACGGCCGCCGCCGTGTCCACCCAGAGCCAGGTGGATTCCTCCCGGGTGAGGACCTCGTGCGCGTCTTCGGGGTCCGCGCCCTCGTACTCCGCCAGCCACAGCAGGGCATAGGGGCGAAGGGAAGGGTCGTCCGCCGCTGCCCGTACGCCGGACTCCGCCGGGCCGCCGACCACGCGCAGCGCGTCGAAGGCGAGCCCGCGCAGCAGGGCGTCCTCGCCGCGGGAGGCATCGAGGAGCTCGGTGACGGCGCCGGCGACGGTCCGGGCGGCGAGCCAGGCTCGGTACTCGGCGCGGGCGGGGCCCGGGGTGAGGCGGGCGCAGCCCCGCAGCATGTCCTCGGCGGACTGCTCGATGTTCCCCGCCGGGCTCTGCGCGGCGACGCAGATCTGTTCGAGCTTGACCCACACCGCCCAGTTGCCCAGGGCGGTGAGGTTGGCGACGCCGGGGCCGAGAGTCAGAGCCCCGACGGCGGCCTGGCCTTCCAGGGCCCAGTCGAGGAGGCGGGAGAGCGGGACAGGGGGCTCGGGTGAGGCCTGGGCGGCGAGAGGGGCCGGGAGCGGCGCGGGGAGGGACTGGGGGCCGTACGGCACCTCGCAGTGCTCCTCGCGCAGCTCGGCGACGCGCTGTTCGAGCAGGTCGAGCAGGACCGGGACCTGGACGGGCCCGGCCGACAGCTGGAGAAGGGAGAGCACCTGCGGGACGGCTTCCACCACCTCGGCGACGCAGGCGGGGGTGACGCCGTCCGGGGCCGGATGGGCGATCGACCAGGCGTCGAAGAGCGCGACCCAGCCGCGCAGCACCGCCGCGTCGTCGCGGTCCCAGGCGCGCAGCCGCCAGCCGGGGCGGGTGCGGTCGCCGTGGAGTTCGATGAGGCCGGCGAGCCGGGCCCGGTCCCAGCCCGCGCGGACCTGGGCCGCCGTCAGGTCCAGGTCGGCCGCGGCCTGTTCGACGGCGGACGCCGAGAGGGCGCCGTCCCGGCCGCGCTCGGCGTGGGGCGACTTTCCGCCGCGCGGCGACGGCGAGGCCCAGCGTGCGACCCGTACGGCGTCGGCCAGCACGGTCCGGGCCTGACGGGCCAGTTCTGCGGGAGGCGGAGTGCCTTCGGGGGGCCTCGGCGCCGGGCGGGTGCGGCGGCTCGTCACGGCCTGGGGCCCGCCCCTGGAGACCAGGGGAACGGCGGCGGCGAGGGGTCGCTGGTGGACAAGTCGGAGCCTGGAGTCGCGCGGGGTACGGGACGTCACGGGGAGCAGTGTCGCCGCTGACGCCCCGAAAGCCCAAACGGAATCCCTCTCGCCACTCGCCGGGAGCGGGACGGCGCGGGCCCGGCAGCAGAGGGCGGCTGTGGACGGGAAGCACCAAGCGACTACAGAAAGTGACCCGGAAAAGCGCGGGCGCGGGGCGTTCGGAGTGGCTACATCAGCGGGGTCAGGAAGCGGCGCAGCGTTTCCTGGTAGGTGACCGGGTCGGCGTTCCACATGGCCCCGTGGGGGGCGCCGGTGACGGTGTGCAGGGTGACCAGTTCGGGGCGGAGCCGGGCCAGTTCCCGCGCGGGGTGCCATGGGGCGATGGCGTCGTCCGGGCCGTGGAAGATCAGTGTGGGGATCCGCAGCGCCTGGGGGTCGGCCGCTTCGCGCAGCCGGTCGCCGCGCAGGCCCGTGCGGCCCTGTACGGCCCGGACGGCGAGCGGGAGCAGCGCGCCGGGAACGCGGCGGGCGCCGGCCAGGGCGCGCACGGTGGCTTCCCAGTCGAGGACCGGTGAGTCGAGGACGAGGCCGCTGATGCGGTCGCGGAGCGGGGAGTCGGCCGCTGCGTGCAAGGCCATGGCCCCGCCGGTGGACCAGCCGTGCAGGATGACGCGTTCCGCGCCGTGGCGGACGGCATGGCGAATCGCGGCGTCGAGGTCGCGCCACTCGGAGTCGCCGAGGTGGCCGAGACCGCCCGGTGCCTTGGGGGCGCCGGTGTCACCCCGGTAGGCGATGTTCAGGACGGGGAGGTGGTGCGCCTGGAAGAAGCGCAGCAGGTTCATGGGGTGTTCGCGGGTGGTCCCGAGGCCGTGAGCGGTGATCACCCAGGTGTCGCGGTCTCCTGGTACGAACCAGGCGGGGAGTACGCCGAGTTCGCCGGGCACCTCGACGTCGGTGTGCGGGACCCCGAGAGCGCTGCGCGGATCGCCGACGTACAGCTGTGGGGTGATCCGTACACGGGAGCCGGTTTCGAGCGTGCCGAAGCTGACGCGTTCCAGGCGGCGCACGACGGTGTCGGCGGTGTGCGGCGCGTCCTCGACGACGGGGCCGACGACCGCGTGGACGTGCGGACCTTCGATGCCGTACGTGCCGGGGCGCAGGGACGGCAGCCCACGGGTCAGGGTGACCTGCCCTGCGGTGGCGGCGTGCACGGTCAGGCGGGGGTCGGTGGGCAGCGGTCTGCCGGGCGACGACTTGAGGGCGGAGTCGCCGGCGTAGCGCCCGATCGCGACCGCGGCCGCGCCGACGCCGATGAGTATGGTGACGGCCGCTGCCGTCGCTTTAGCCGGGCGCACCGCTCCAGTGTCCGCACACCCGGGCCGATCGGCCAGTGGGCGGGGTCAGGCGGGTTGGCCGTAGCCGGCCAGTTTGGCCGACACCTCGCGCAGCTGGGCGGCGGAGAGCAGAGTGGGTTCGCGTCCCGGTACGGAGCTCGCGGTGAGCCAGAGCCGGCACATCCACTCCAACTGGGCGGTGCGGTCGTAGGCCTGGTCGAGGGTGGCGCCGTAGGCCATGGTGCCGTGGTTCTGGAGCAGGCAGGCGGAGCGGTCGCGCAGGGCGAGCAGCATGTTCTCGGCCAGTTCCGGTGAGCCGTACGTCGCGTACGGGGCGGTCCGGACGGGGCCGCCGAGTGCGGCGGCCATGTAGTGCACGAGGGGCAGTTCGTCGACGAGGGTGGAGACGGCCGTGGCGTGCACGGCATGGGTGTGGACGACGGCCCCGGCGTCCGTGCTGCGATAGAGCGCGAGATGCATCGGGAGCTCGCTGGTCGGGGCGAGGTCGCCGAGGACGCGGTTGCCTTCGAGGTCGACGGCCACGGCGTCCTCGGGGCGCAGCCGTTCGTACGGCACTCCGCTCGGGGTGACCAGGACGAGCCGGCCGACCCGTACAGAGACATTGCCCGAAGTGCCGACGACCATGCCTTCGCCGACCGTCCTGCGGGCGGTGGCCACCAGGTCGTGCCATGCCCGCTCGATCGCCTGCGCCTGCGTCGCGTCCTGTCGCTGCTCAGCCATGCGCAGATCCTGCCAGCAGCGGCGGAGGCGAGAGGAGGCGGGCCGGCCCCACCCAGTCACGCAGCGTGAGTGCTGGCCTCGACAGAGGGCGCCGCGCCGGGCGGGGCAGGCCGTGCGGGAAACGGCTGCCGCTCGGCCCATCCGGAATGCCCCTGCGAGCGCCGGGCGCAGTGACAAGGATCTCCCCCGGCGGCCCTGTGGACGCCCGCTGAGTCGGGTGAGGTGCCGCCCGGCCTGCAATCGCTGCGCTCCGGCCTCAACCGGAATGCCCGTGCCGCGCTTTGAGTCACCGCACCGCCTGCGTCAGTTCATCTTCCGTTCACTCAGGTTGCCTACGTTCCACGTGCCACTGACGTCCATAGATTGCCTGGGTAAATGGAACACATCACCCTGCTGCTCGCGATCGTGATCGTGACAGCTCTAGTGTTCGATTTCACGAACGGTTTCCACGACACCGCCAACGCGATGGCGACCACCATCTCGACCGGCGCTCTGAGGCCCAAGACCGCGGTGGCCATGTCTGCCGTGCTCAACCTCGTCGGCGCGTTCCTGTCCGTGGAGGTCGCCAAGACGATCTCCAGCGGCCTCGTCACCGAGGACGGCATCACACCCCAGGTCATCTTCGCGGCGCTCGTCGGCGCGATCCTCTGGAACCTCATGACCTGGCTGATCGGTCTGCCGTCCAGTTCCTCCCACGCCCTCATGGGCGGTCTGATCGGCGCCACCATCGCCTCAGTCGGCGTCAGCGGCGTCAACGGCGGGGTCGTCGTCACCAAGGTGCTTCTCCCCGCGATCGCCGCACCGCTGGTCGCCGGAATCGCCGCCTACCTCGCCTCCCGGCTGACTTACCGGATCGGCCGCAACGCCGACCCGAAGGCCACGGCCAAGGGCTACCGCGCAGGCCAGATCACCTCGGCCGGCCTGGTCTCCCTCGCTCACGGCACCAACGACGCGCAGAAGACGATGGGCATCATTACGCTGGCGCTCATCGCGGGCGGTGTGCTCGCCCCCGGCTCCAACCCTCCGATGTGGGTCATCTTCTCCGCCGGCCTCGCGATCGCCCTCGGTACGTACCTCGGCGGCTGGCGCATCATCCGCACCATGGGCAAGGGCCTCACCGACCTCCAGCCGCAGCAGGGCTTCGCCGCCCAGACCAGCGCGGCCAGCGTCATCCTCGCGTCGTCCAACCTCGGCTTCTCGCTGTCGACCACACACTCCTGCTCCGGCGCCGTGATGGGCGCGGGACTCGGGCGCAAGGGCGGCGTGGTCCGCTGGTCCACCGCCACCAGGATGTTCGTCGCCTGGGGTCTGACGCTGCCGGCCGCCGGTCTGGTCGCCGCCGCTTCGGAGTTCGTCACCAAGCAGGGCGACTGGGGCGTCGCCGTCATCGCGGTCTTCCTGGTCTCCGCCTGCACCGCGATCTGGTTCATCTCCCGCCGCCAGGTGGTCGACCACACCAACGTCAATGATGTCGGGGATGTCGACAGCGACGACGGGCGCGCGGGAGTCGTGACCACCGCCATGGCCGCGGTCAGCGTGCCGCCCACCGCCGGTGCCGTCGCCGCCGCTGAGGAGTTCAAGACCCCCATCCCGGCCCCGGCCGGCGCCTCCCCCGAGCCGGCCAGCCCGGCCAAGGTGTAAGGACAGAACCAGATGAAGATCGACTGGGCAGCTCTCGGCTCTGTGTTCGGCGTGAGCCTTGTGGCCACTGTGGCTCTGGTGGGCCTGTTCACCCTGGGCATCGTGGCCCTCGCCAAGCAGGAGGGCGCCGCCGCTCAGAGCGGCGGCTCCGCCGTGATGGCGCGCACCGGCGCGTACGCCTGCTTCGCGCTGTGCGCGTCGGCCGTGGCGTACGGGATCTACCTGATCGTCGCCTGACGCACCTCCCGCCCCTGACGTACCTCCCGCTCCTGACGTACCTCCCGCTCCACGGGCACCGCCCCGCCACCGGCCCCCACTACGGGCCACCGGCGGGGCGGTGTCCTGCGCGCGTCCGTGCGCGCGTCCGTGCGCGCGTCCGTGCGCGCGTCCGTGCGCGCGTCCGTGCGCGCGTCCGTGCGCGCGTCCGTGCGCGCGTCCGTGCGCGCGTCCGTGCGCGCGTCCGTGCGCGTCTCCGTGCGCCTGTCTGTTTGCGTGTCCGTGTGCGTGTCTGTGTGCGTGTCTGTGTGCCCCAGCACACTCTCCCCTCGCAGGTCAGCGGCAAGTTGACGCCGCTGACGGGGCATGGTGGACTGCCCCAGCCGAAATACGGCGGCACGAGAGGAAGCCCGGTGCGAATCCGGTGCGGTCCCGCCACTGTGACCGGGGAGACGAGAAATCGTCGGCTCCCCCGGAAGTCAGGAACTCTCACCGCCGGTCACGTCGAACCAGGGCGCGGACCCTGAGTGAGGACATACCGCCATGCCCGGCTGCCGTTCAGTCATTCCTGTGATTCCCGTGTGTACGCGCGCACTTCGAGGCGCGTCGGCCTGCTGAGCCATGCGTGCCGATCGCATCTTCGCGTACGGCGCCACCGCCGGCCTGATCGGCGACCTGCTGCTCGGTGATCCCCGCCGTGGGCATCCGGTCGCCGCGTTCGGGCGGGCCGCGGGCGCCGTCGAGTCCCTGCTGTGGCGTGACCACCGCGGGTGGGGCGCGGTGCACACCCTGGTGTGCGCCGGCGCTGCCGCCGGCGCCGCCGTGCTCGCCTCCCGCGCCGTACGCCGCTCCCCCGCCGCCGCCCTCGCGCTGACCGCCGCCGCCACCTGGGCCGTCGTCGGGGGTACGTCGCTGAGCCGCGAAGCCCGGGCCGTCGGCGGGGCGCTGGCGGCCGGGGACACCGAGGTGGCCCGCGAACGCCTGCCCCACCTGTGTGGGCGCGACCCGCAGGCCCTGGACGCGCAGCAGATCGCCCGGGCCGTCGTCGAGTCCGTCGCCGAGAACACCTCCGACGCCGTCGTCGGCGCCCTGGTATGGGGCGCTGTGGGCGGTGTGCCCGGCCTGGTGGCCTTCCGCGCCGTGAACACCCTCGACGCCATGGTCGGCCACAAATCGCCCAGATACACCCGCTACGGCTGGGCTTCGGCCCGCCTCGACGACGTGGCCGGCTGGCCCGGGGCCCGGCTGACCGCCGCGCTCGCCGTGATCGCGGGCGGCGACCCGCGCGGCGCGCTCCGCGCGTGGCGCGCCGACGCGTACCGGCACCCGAGCCCCAACGCGGGCCCGGTGGAAGCCGCCTTCGCAGGGGCGCTCGGCGTGCGGCTCGGCGGGACGCTCGCGTACGCCGGCCGCGTTGAGCACCGGCCGGTACTCAACGCCGCCGGGCGGCCCGTCGGCGTGGCGGACATCGAGCGGGCCGTACGGCTCTCGCGCCGCGTCGGGGCGCTGGCCCTGGCGGCGGCCGTCGCGGGCCGGCCGGCCGTCGGCGCGCTGCGGCGGGCGGCACGTACCGGGGCACGCATACGTACCGGCGCTGGCACACGTACCGGCATACGCACACGTACCGGCGTACGCAACGGAAAGGGACGCGCATGAACGGTTCGTTGGGGGGTGGCCTGCTCGTCGCGGGAACCACGTCCGATGCGGGCAAGAGCGTGGTGACCGCCGGGATCTGCCGGTGGCTGGCGCGCCGGGGAGTGAAGGTCGCGCCGTTCAAGGCGCAGAACATGTCGCTCAACTCGTTCGTCACGCGCGAGGGCGCGGAGATCGGCCGGGCACAGGCCATGCAGGCGCAGGCGGCACGCGTCGAGCCGACCGCGCTGATGAATCCCGTGCTCCTCAAGCCCGGCAGTGACCGCAGCAGTCAAGTGGTGCTGCTGGGCAAGCCGGTGGGCGAGATGAGCGCCCGCGGGTTCTTCGGGGGGGCCGGGGGGTCCGGAGGGTCTGGGGGGTCGTACTCCGGGAAAACGCTGTACGGGGGGCGACAGGAAGCGCTTCTCGGGACCGTCACGGACTGTCTGCGGGAGTTGCGGGGCACGTATGACGCCGTGATCTGCGAGGGGGCGGGCAGTCCCGCCGAGATCAATCTGCGGCGCACCGACATCGTGAACATGGGCATCGCGCGAGCGGCCCGGTTCCCGGTGGTCGTCGTCGGCGACATCGACCGGGGCGGTGTCTTCGCGTCCTTCTTCGGTACGACGGCCTTGCTGAGCGCCGAGGACCAGCAACTGGTCGCGGGCTACCTGGTCAACAAGTTCCGCGGCGACGTCTCGCTGCTCGAACCGGGGCTCGACATGTTGGAGAGCCTCACCGGGCGGCGTACGTACGGTGTGCTGCCCTTCGCGCACGGCCTCGGCATCGACGAGGAGGACGGCCTGAGAGTGTCGCTTCGGGGCACCGTACGGGAGTCGGTCGTCGCGCCGCCTCACGGCGCGGACGTGCTGCGCGTAGCCGTGTGCGCCGTACCGCTCATGTCGAACTTCACCGACGTCGACGCGCTGGCTGCCGAACCGGGCGTCGTGGTGCGGTTCGTGGACCGGGCAGAGGAGCTGGTGGACGCCGACCTGGCCATCGTGCCGGGCACCCGCGGCACGGTGAAGGCCCTCCAGTGGCTGCGCGAGCGCGGCCTCGCCGACGCGCTGGCCCGGCGCGCCGCCGAGGGCCGGCCCGTGCTAGGCATCTGCGGCGGCTACCAGCTGCTGGGCGAACGTATCGAGGACGACGTCGAGTCGAGAGCCGGGACGGTCGACGGCCTGGGCCTGCTGCCGGTACGGGTGCGGTTCGCGGTCGAGAAGACACTCGCGCGGGTCTCCGGCACCGCCCTGGGCGAGGCCGCCGAGGGGTACGAGATCCATCACGGGGTCGCCGAAGTGCTGGGCGGCTCAGGGTTCATCTTTGACAGCACCCGTGACGGCGAACCACACAGCCTGGACGGCTGCCGCGTCGGTTCCGTCTGGGGCACCCACTGGCACGGCTCGCTGGAGAGCGACGGCTTCCGGCGCGCGTTCCTGCGCGAGGTCGCCGCCGCCGCGGGCCGCCGCTTCGTACCGGCGCCCGACACGTCGTTCGGGGCGCTGCGCGAGGAGCAGCTCGACCGCCTCGGCGACCTGATCGAAGAACACGCTGACACGGACGCGCTGTTGCGGCTCATCGAGTCCGGCGCGCCCTCCGGCCTTCCCTTCATCGCACCTGGAGCGCCCGCATGAGCATCGAGAACCCCCAGAACATTGTGCTGTTGCTGTCGACCGCCGACACCGATCTGCTGGCGGCCCGTGCCTCCGGGGCCGGTTACCGGATCGGCAATCCGACCCGTATCGACGCGTCCGAGGATCTGCCCGCGCTCCTGGCGGGCGCTTCGGTCGCCGTCGTACGGCTGCTCGGCGGCAAGCGCGCCTGGGAAGACGGCCTCGCGGTCCTCAAGGCCTCCGGGATTCCCACGGTCCTGCTGGGTGGCGAGACTATGCCGGACGCGGAGCTGATGGCCGAGTCGTCGGCGCCGGCGGGTGTCGTCGCCGAGTCGCTGCGCTACCTCGTCGAGGGCGGCCCGGGAAACCTGGTGGAGCTGTCCAGGTTCCTGTCCGACACCGTGCTGCTGACCGGTGTGGGCTTCGCGGAGCCGCAGAAGATGCCCGAGTGGGGGGTGCACGGCAGTCGGGCCTACACGGAGGGACGCCCCACTGTCGGTGTGCTCTTCTACCGGGCGCACGAACTGTCCGGAAACACCTCCTTCGTCGACGTGCTGTGCGATCAGATCGAGGCGCAGGGCGCCAACGCCCTTCCGTTGTACTGCGGTTCACTGCGCAGTGCCGACCCCGCGCTGTACGAGGAGCTGGGCCGGGCCGACGCCCTGATCGCGACCGTACTGGCCGCGGGCGGTACCCGGGCGAGCGACGCCTCGGCGGGCGGCGACGACGAGGCGTGGGACATCGGCGCGCTCGGCGATCTCGACGTACCCGTGCTGCAGGGCCTGTGCCTCACGTCGTCGCGCGCCACCTGGGAGGCGTCGGACGCGGCGCTGTCCCCGATGGACGCGGCGATGCAGGTCGCCATCCCCGAGTTCGACGGCCGGCTGATCACCGTCCCGTTCTCCTTCAAGGAGATGGGAGAGGGCGACGTGCCGGTGTACGTCGCCGATCCCGAGCGGGCGGCCCGCGTCGCCGGTATCGCGGTGCGGCACGCCAGGCTCGCCCACAAGCCGAACGCGAGCAAGCGCCTCGCGCTCGTCTTCACCGCGTACCCGACGAAGCACGCGCGGGTCGGCAACGCCGTGGGCCTCGACACTCCCGCGTCCGCGATCCGCGTGCTCGACGCCCTGCGCGACGCCGGTTACGGCGTCGAAGGCCACCCGGACAACGGCGACGAGCTGATCCACCGGCTCATCAACGCGGGTGGCCACGACGTGGAATGGCTCACCGAGGAGCAGCTCGCCGCAGCGCCCGCGAGGGTGCCGCTCGCCGACTACCAGGAATGGTTCGACCAGCTGGAGCCCGCGCTGCGCGACGGCATGCTGGAGCACTGGGGCGAGGCGCCGGGGCAGCTGTACGTCGACGGTGACGACATCGTGCTGGCGTCCCTGCAGTTCGGGAACGTCGTCGTGATGATCCAGCCGCCGCGCGGTTTCGGGGAGAATCCCATCGCGATCTATCACGACCCGGACATGCCGCCGTCGCACCACTACATGGCGGCGTACCGCTGGCTGGACCGTACTTTCGGTGCGGACGCGATCGTGCACATGGGCAAGCACGGGACGATGGAGTGGCTGCCGGGCAAGGGCCTCGGCCTGTCGGCGGGGTGCGGGCCGGACGCCGTGCTGGGCGAGCTGCCGCTGATCTACCCGTTCATCGTCAACGACCCGGGCGAAGGCACCCAGGCGAAGCGGCGCGGGCACGCGACCGTCGTCGACCACCTGGTGCCCCCGATGGCGCGGGCGGACACGTACGGCGACCTGGCGAAGCTGGAACAGTTGCTGGACGAGTACGCCCTGGTCAGCGACCTCGACCCGACGAAGGCACCGGCGGTGCGGGCGCAGATCTGGACGCTGGTGACGGCGGCGCAGCTCCACCACGACCTGCACCTGGACGAGCAGCCGGACGACGACGACTTCGACGAGTTCGTAATGCACATCGACGGCTACCTGTGCGAGATCAAGGACGTGCAGATCCGCGACGGCCTGCATGTGCTGGGCGGCGGCCCCGAGGCCGAGGCGCGAGTCAATCTGGTGCTGGCCGTGCTGCGGGCCTCGCAGGTGTGGGGCGGCCGGGCGAACGCGCTGCCGGGGCTGCGGGCTGCTCTCGCCGAGCACTTCGGTCTGTCCGAGAAGGAGCTGCTGGGCGAGCCGGGTGCGGCGGTGAAGGTGGCCGACGCTCTGACCGCGCTCGTGGCGGGCCCGGCGCGGACCGGCGCCGACGCGATCGACCTGCTGGAGCAGCTGTGCCGGCGGCTCGCGGAGGGCATGGAGGAGCGGCGCTGGGACACGGCGGAGGCGGCTGGCCTGGTGGACGAGGTCATCGGGGTCGAACTGCCGGACGCGGTGGCCGTGTTGCGGTTCGCCTGCGACGAGGTGGTACCGAGGCTGGCGCGTACGACCGACGAGATCGGCAACATCCTGCACGCGCTCGACGGTGGCTTCGTGCCGGCCGGGCCGTCCGGGTCGCCGACGCGCGGTCTGGTGAACGTGCTGCCGACCGGGCGCAACTTCTACTCCGTCGACCCGAAGGCAATTCCGTCACGGCTCTCCTGGGAGGTCGGTCAGGCGCTTGCCGACTCGCTGGTGGCGCGCTATCTGACGGACAACGGTGAGTATCCGAAGTCGGTGGGCCTGACGGTGTGGGGTACGTCGGCGATGCGCACCCAGGGCGACGACATCGCGGAGATCCTGGCGCTGCTGGGCTGCCGTCCGGTGTGGGACGACGCTTCGCGGCGGGTGACGGGCTTCGAGGTGGTGCCGCCACAGGAGCTGGGGCGGCCGCGCATCGATGTGACCGTACGGATCTCCGGGTTCTTCCGGGACGCGTTCCCGCACGTGGTGGGGCTCATCGACGACGCGGTACGGGCCGTGGCCGAGCTGGACGAGCCGGCGGAAGCCAACTATGTGCGGGCGCACGCCGACGAGGACACCGCAGAGCACGGCGACCGGCGGCGCGCGACGGCCCGCATCTTCGGCTCGAAGCCGGGGGCGTACGGGGCGGGGCTGCTGCCGCTGATCGATGCGCGGAACTGGCGGTCGGACGCGGATCTGGCCGAGGTGTACGCGGTGTGGGGTGGTTACGCGTACGGGCGCGGGCTGGAAGGGAAGGCGGCCCGGGGGGACATGGAGACGGCGTTTCGGCGGATCGCGGTGGCGGCGAAGAACGTCGACACGCGGGAACACGATTTGGTGGATGCCGACGACTACTTCCAGTACCACGGCGGCATGGTCGCCATGGTGCGGCATCTGACGGGTGAGTCGCCCGAGGCGTACGTGGGGGACAGCGCCACGCCGGACCAGGTGAAGACGCGGACGCTGGGCGAGGAGACGCACCGGGTTTTCCGGGCGCGGGTGGTCAATCCGCGCTGGATGGCGGCCATGCGGCGCCACGGGTACAAGGGTGCCTTCGAGATGGCGGCGACCGTCGACTACCTCTTCGGGTACGACGCGACGGCGGGGGTGGTCGACGACTGGATGTACGAGAAGTTGTCGAGCGAGTACGTCTTCGATCCGGAGAACCAGGCCTTCATGCGGAAGTCCAACCCGTGGGCGCTGCGCGGGATCACGGAACGGCTGCTGGAGGCGGCCGAGCGTGGCCTGTGGGCGGAGCCGGAGGCGGAGACGCTGGAGCGGCTGCGGGCGACGTATCTGGAGCTTGAGGGCGACCTGGAGGGGGACGCGTGAGGGCGCCTGCGGTGGGGTTCCTTCCCCACTCCGCCCCTTCCCGAATCTGGGGGCTCTGCCCCCAGACCCCCGGTCCGCAAAGGCCGGACAGGCTGAATTTGCCGGACAGGCTTGATGTGGAGGCATTCTCGTGAGTACGCCGTATCCGTTCACAGCGATCGTCGGGCAGGACGATCTGCGGCTCGGGCTGTTGCTGAACGCCGTCTCCCCCCGCGTCGGCGGTGTGCTCGTCCGTGGTGAGAAGGGGACCGCGAAGAGCACCGCCGTGCGTGCGCTTTCGGCACTGATGCCGGAAGTCGCGGTGGTCGCCGGGTGCCGGTTCTCGTGTGCCCCCGCCACACCCGACCCGGCGTGTCCCGACGGGCCCCATGAGGCCGCCGGCGGCGTGTCGCGGGCCGCGCGGATGGTGGAGCTGCCTGTCGGCGCGTCCGAGGACCGGCTCGTCGGTGCGCTCGACATCGAGCGGGCGCTGGCCGAGGGCGTCAAGTCCTTCGAGCCCGGTCTGCTCGCGGATGCGCATCGCGGCATTCTGTACGTCGACGAAGTGAACCTGCTGCATGACCACCTGGTCGACCTGCTGCTGGACGCCGCCGCCATGGGCGCCTCGTACGTCGAGCGTGAAGGTGTCTCCGTACGGCACGCCGCGCGGTTCCTGCTCGTCGGCACGATGAACCCCGAAGAGGGCGAACTGCGGCCCCAGTTGCTCGACCGGTTCGGGCTGACCGTGGAGGTCGCCGCGTCCCGCGAGACCGATCAGCGGGTGGAGGTCGTACGGCGCAGACTCGCGTACGACGACGATCCCGCCGCCTTCGCCGCGAAGTGGGCCGGTGAGGAGGCCGCACTGCGCGCCCGGATCGTGACGGCGCGGGCGCTGCTGCCCGAAGTGCGGCTCGGGGACGGTGCGTTGCGGCAGATCGCGGCGACCTGTGCGGCTTTCGAGGTCGACGGGATGCGGGCCGACATCGTGATGGCACGGACCGCGACCACGCTGGCGGCCTGGGCCGGGCGTACGGACGTACTCGCGGAAGACGTGCGGCAGGCCGCGTTGCTCGCGCTGCCGCACCGAAGGCGCAGGTCACCATTCGACGCGCCGGGCCTCGACGAGGACAAGCTCGACGACACGCTGGAGCAGAACAGCGGGTCCGGCGACGATGACCCCGAACCTGACCCCGACGGTCCCGGCGGGGGCGGGCAGCCGCCGCAGCCTCCACAGGGTGACGGTGACGGGGACGGTGCCGGGTCCGACGCCGGCGAGCAGACCGGCGAGGCGCAGCCCGAGGCCGGTGAGGGGCAGCAGGCCCCGGCCGGAAGCGGCGGGGAGCAGGCGGCGGCCCGGTCCGGTGAGCCGTTCCGTACGAAGGTGCTGAGCGTGCCCGGTCTCGGTGAGGGGGCGGCGGGGCGCAGGTCCCGTGCGCGTACCGAGCGCGGGCGTACGACGGGGGCCCGGCGGCCGCAAGGGGCGCTCACCAAACTGCACTTGGCGGCGACCGTGCGGGCAGCCGCGCCGCATCAGCGGGCGCGGGGGCGCAGTGGGCGTGGGCTGGTGGTGCGCCGGGACGATCTGCGGCAGGCGAGCCGGGAGGGGCGTGAGGGCAACCTGGTGCTGTTCGTCGTGGACGCGTCCGGGTCGATGGCGGCCCGGCAGCGCATGAGCGCCGTCAAGGGCGCCGTGCTGTCGCTGCTGCTTGACGCGTATCAGCGTCGGGACAAGGTCGGGCTGGTCACGTTCCGGGGGCAGGACGCCGAGCTGGTCCTGCCGCCCACGTCGTCGGTGGACGCGGCCGCGGCGCGGCTGGAGTCGCTGCCCACCGGTGGCCGTACGCCGTTGTCGGCCGGGCTGTTGAAGGCGCACGACGTGCTGCGGGTGGAGAAGCTGCGGGATCCGTCGCGGCGGCCGCTGGTGGTCGTGGTGACCGACGGGCGGGCCACGGGTGGTCCCGAGCCGCTGGCGCTGGCGGCTCGTGCCGCCCGGCTGCATGCCGTCGAGGGGGTCCCTTCGGTGGTCGTGGACTGCGAATCCGGCCCCGTGCGGCTCGGTCTGGCCGGTGATCTGGCCCGGGACCTGGGCGGCACGGCCGTCACACTCGACGAGCTGCGGGCCGACAGCATCGCCGGGCTCGTCAAGGACGTCACCGCAACCAGCAGGAGGGCGGCCTGATGCCGCAGGGACAGCCGAGCGTCGTACCGGACGACGGACTCACCACGCGTCAGCGGCGCAACCGGCCGCTGGTGATCGTGCACACGGGCGTCGGGAAGGGCAAGTCGACGGCCGCCTTCGGGCTCGCGCTGCGCGCGTGGAACCAGGGGTGGCCGATCGGGGTGTTCCAGTTCGTCAAGTCGGCGAAGTGGAAGGTCGGTGAGGAGAACGCGCTCAAGGTCCTCGGCGCGAGCGGCGAGGGCGGTCCTGTCGCCTGGCACAAGATGGGCGAGGGCTGGTCCTGGGTGCAGCGCGACGCACAGCTCGACAACGAGGCCGCTGCGCGCGAGGGCTGGGAGCAGGTCAAGCGGGACCTGGCCGCAGAGACGTACAAGCTGTACGTCCTCGACGAGTTCGCCTACCCCATGCACTGGGGATGGGTGGACGTCGACGAGGTGGTCGAGGTGCTGCGGGAGCGGCCCGGAACCCAGCATGTCGTGATCACCGGGCGCAACGCGCCGGAGCGGCTCGTCGAGGCCGCCGATCTGGTGACGGACATGTCCAAGGTCAAGCATCCGATGGACGCGGGCCAGAAGGGGCAGCGGGGCATCGAGTGGTAGCACGTCTGGTGGTGGCCGCGCCGTCGTCGGGCAGTGGGAAGACCACCGTCGCGACGGGGCTGATGGCTGCCTTCGCGGAGCGCGGACTGCGGGTCTCACCGCACAAGGTGGGGCCCGACTACATCGATCTCGGGTATCACGCACTGGCCACCGGCCGGCCGGGGCGCAACCTCGACGCGTACCTGTGCGGTCCCTCTCTGATCGCGCCGCTGTTCGCCCACGGTGCGGCGGGGTGCGACCTGGCCGTCGTCGAGGGCGTGATGGGGCTGTACGACGGGGCCGCCGGGCAGGGTGAACTCGCTTCCACCGCCCAGGTGTCGAAGCTGCTGCGGGCGCCGGTGGTGCTGGTGGTCGACGCGTCGTCGCAGTCGCGGTCGGTGGCGGCACTGGTGCACGGCTTCGCGTCCTGGGACCCCGAAGTACGGATCGGGGGCGTGATCCTGAACAAGGTGGGCTCGCAGCGGCACGAGGAGCTGCTGCGGGAGGCCCTGGACGCGTCGGGGGTGCCGGTGCTGGGTGCGCTGCGGCGCGAGCGGCAGGTGCGTACGCCGTCCCGGCACCTGGGGCTCGTACCGGTGGCGGAGCGGCGGGCCGAGGCGGTCGACGCGGTGGCCGCGCTGGCGGCGCAGGTGCGGGAGGGATGCGACCTGGACGCGGTGCTCGCGCTGGCCCGCAGTGCCCCGGAGCTGGACGCGGCGGCGTGGGATCCGGCCGGGCAGGGCGAGGCGGCCGGGCGGCCGGTGGGTGCGGGGCAGCCTGCGGTGGCCGGGCGGCCTGTGGTGGCGGTCGCCTCGGGGCCCGCGTTCACCTTTTCGTACGCCGAGCACACCGAGCTGCTCTCGGCCGCCGGGGCCGAAGCCGTGCCCTTCGACCCGCTGCGCGACGAGCAGTTGCCGGAGGGGACGCGCGGGCTCGTCATAGGGGGCGGGTTTCCCGAGGTGTACGCGCCCGAGCTGTCCGGCAACGAGCCGCTGCGCAAGGCCGTCGCCGAACTGGCGCACTCCGGGGCGCCCGTCGCCGCCGAGTGCGCCGGGCTGCTCTACCTCGCGCGGTCGCTGGACGGGCAGCCGATGTGCGGGGTGCTCGACGCCGAGGCGCGGATGTCGGAGCGGCTGACGCTGGGCTACCGGGAGGCCGTCGCGGTGTCCGACAGTGCGCTGGCCGCCGTCGGGACGCGGCTGCGGGGGCACGAGTTCCACCGAACGGTGATCGAGCCCGGGGCGGGTGCGGCGCCGGCATGGGGGATGCACCTGCCGGAGCGGCGGGTCGAGGGGTTCGTTCAACAGGGCGTGCATGCGAGTTATCTGCACACCCACTGGGCTGCCGAGCCCGGTATGGCCAGGAGGTTCGTCGAGAGGTGTGCGCAATGAGCGGGATGAGCACGACGCTGACCGGTGTCGGAGTCGGGCCCGGTGACCCCGAGCTGGTCACCGTCAAGGGCGTCAACGCGCTGCGGGACGCGGCCGTCGTGGTGGTTCCCGTGATGGCCGCCGCGGACGGGACGGACATCGGCGAGCCGGGGCGGGCCGAATCGACCGTGCTGCACTACGTCGACGGGGCGAAGATCGTCCGGGTGGTGTTCGCGCTCAGCGAGCGGGAGGACCGGGCCCGGCGCGAGGCGGCCTGGGACGCGGCGGGGGCGCGTGTGGCCGAACTGCTGCGGGCGCACGGCTGCGTGGCGTTCGCGACGATCGGCGACCCCAACGTGTACTCAACGTTCACCTATCTGGCGCACACCATCAGCGAGTTGGTGCCGGAGACCGAGGTGCGGACCGTGCCGGGGATCACCGCCATGCAGGACCTGGCGGCCCGCAGCGGGGCCGTACTGACGGAGGGGAAGGAGCCGCTGACGCTGGTTCCCGTGACCGCCGGGGCCGCTGTGCTCAAGCAGGCTCTGGAGGGGCCGGGGACGGTCGTGGCGTACAAGTTCGGGCGGCTGGCGGACGAGGTGGCGACGGCGCTGCGCGAGACGGGACGTACCGAGGACGCGGTGTGGGGGTCGGCGCTGGGACTGCCGGAGGAGTCGATCCGGCCCGCAGCGGAACTGGCCGGGGGCGGCGCCCTGCCGTACCTGTCCACGCTCATCGCGCCCGCGCGGCGCGAGGGCGGGCGGGGCGGCAAGCTGTGAGCGCCGTAGCGGCTCCCGTCACCCCTTCATCCCTGTCACCCCTGTCATCCCTGTTGATTTCCGAGAGGACCCCGACCATGGCCGATGCCCCCACCGGCAAGGTGACTTTCGTGGGCGCCGGGCCCGGCGCCGCCGACCTGCTGACCTTCCGCGGCGCCCGCGCGATCGCCGACGCCGATGTCGTGATCTGGGCGGCGAGCCTCGTCCAGGCCGAGATCCTGGAGCACGCGCGGGAGGGCGCCGAGATCCTGGACTCCGCGGCCATGTCCCTGGAAGACGTGGTCGCCGTGTACGAGCGGGCTCTGCGGGATGCTCTGAAGGTGGCCCGCGTGCACTCCGGGGACCCCGCCCTGTGGGGCGGCACGCAGGAGCAGGTCGACCGGTGCACGGCGCTCGGCCTGGACGTGGAGATCGTCCCCGGGGTGTCGTCGTTCTCGGCGGTCGCGGCGATCGCGCAGCGCGAGCTGACCATTCCCGAGGTCGCGCAGTCCGTGATCCTGACCCGGCTGGGCGGCGGCAAGACGCCGATGCCGCCCGGCGAGGAGGTGCGGGAGTTCGCGCGGCACGGCACGACGATGGCGGTGTTCCTGTCGGCGGCCAGGTCGGGGCAGCTGACGACGGAGCTGCTGGAGGGCGGCTACCCGACGGACACCCCGGTCGTCATCGCGTATCAGGTCACCTGGCCCGAGGAGTTGGTGCTGCGGTGCACGATCGCGACGCTGGAGGAGACGGTGAAGGAGCACAAGCTCTGGAAGCACACGCTCTTCCTGGTGGGCCCGGCGCTGTCCGCCTCCGGCACGCGCTCGCACCTCTACCACCCCGGTCACTTCCACGGGTTCCGGCGGGCCGACAGGACCGCGCGGGCGGCCCTGCGCTCCGCGCAGAAGTCGGCAGAGGCGCAGGTGTCCGGCGGCGCGCAGACGTCGGCCGGCGCGCAGGTGTCCGGTGGCGCGCAGGCGGAGACGCCCAGTTCATGATCACCGTTGTGGGTACGGGCACGGGCGCCCCCCTCTCCCCCGGCGCCCGCGCCGCGCTGGACGCTGCGGCGCTCGTCGTGGGCGGCCGGCGCCATCTGGACGCCGCCGAGCTGCAGGACTGCGCGGCCCGCGTGGTACTCGGCCCGCTCGCGCCGGCGCTGGACGCGATGGCGGAGCAGCTGGCCAAGGGGGCGGGCGGGTCGCCGGCTGCCGGGGTCGTGGTGCTGGCCTCCGGCGATCCGGGGTTCTTCGGGATTGTGCGGGCGCTGGCTGAACGTTTCGGCGCGGACGCCCTGGACGTACACCCCGGGGCGCCGTCCGTCGCGGTGGCGTTCGCGCGGCTCGGGCTGCCCTGGGACGACGCGGTGGTCGTCAGCGCGCACGGGCGGGCGTTGCGGACCGCCGTGAACGTGTGCCGGGCGCATCCGAAGACGGCCGTGCTGACCGGGCCAGGCGCCGGGCCCGCCGAACTGGGGGCCGCGCTGGCCCGTACCGGCATCACCCGTACCCTCGTCGTCGCGTGCGCGCTGGGCGATCCGGGCGGCGGCGAGAGCATCGAACGCCTCTCCCCCGCCGAGGCGGCCGCGCGCGACTGGCCGCCGGCAGTCAGCGTCGTCGTATGCCTCGACGAGTCGCGGGCGCTGGCGGCGACGCAGCGGACGGTCGCCGGGCGCGGCGCGGGGCCGGCCGGGTGGGCGCTGCCCGAGGACGCGTTTCAGCACCGCGACTCGATGATCACCAAATTCGAGGTACGGGCGCTGGCGCTCGCCAGGCTCGGCCCGCGCCCCGGCGATCTGGTGTGGGACATCGGGGCGGGCTCGGGATCCATGGCGGTGGAGTGCGCGCGGCTCGGCGCCGCGGCGGTCGCGGTGGAGAAGACGTCCGACGGCGTGGAGCGGGTCCGGGCGAACGCGGCCGCGCACGGGGTGGACGTACAGACCGTGCACGGGGCGGCGCCGACCGTGCTGTCCCAACTGCCTGAGCCCGACGCGGTGTTCGTGGGTGGCGGAGGGTGCGAGCTGCCGGCCATCGTCGCGGCGTGCGCGCGCAGTGCGCGGCGCACGGTCGTCGTCGCCGTGGCGGCGCTGGACCGGGTGCCGGAGGTGCGGGCGGCGCTGTCGTCCGCCGGCTTCGCCCCCGACGGCGTACTCCTGCAGTCCTCGCGGCTCGCGCCGCTGCCCGGGGACGTGACCCGGCTCGCGGCGGCCAACCCTGTCTTCCTGCTGTGGGGCCACCGCCCCGCGGATCGGGCAATCGAAGGAGCATCCCAGTGATCGGCCTCATTTCCGCCACGGCGGCAGGCGCCGCAGCCCGCGACCGGCTGGCCACGGCCTGGCCCGGGCGGACCCGGGTGTACGACGGCCCGGTGCGGGAGGCGGTCGGGAAGGCGTTCACCGAGTGCGACCAGGTGGTGTGCTTCCTGGCGACAGGCGCGGTCGTACGGCTGCTGGCCCCGCTCCTCGCGGACAAGGCTTCCGATCCGGGTGTCGTCTGCGTCGACGAGGCGCTGCGCCACGCGGTGTCGCTGCTGGGCGGGCACGGCGGCGGCGCGAACGAGCTGGCGGTGGCGGTGTCCGGGGTGCTGGGCTGCGCGCCGGTGATCACCACGGCGACGGACGCGACGGACGTGCCCGGCCTGGACATGCTGGGCTGGCCCGCCGAGGGCGCGGTGGCGGCGGTGACGCGGGCGATGCTGGACGGCGCGCCGGTGACGCTGATCGCGGACACGGTGTGGCCACTGCCGGCGCTGCCGGGCCATGTGAGCGTGGCCGGTGGGGTCGGGGCGCCGGGTGCGGGCGTGACGGGCGTGACGGGACCGGCCGGGGGCACGGACCCGGCGGGTGCGCCGGCAGGGGCTTTCGCGGCTGCCGCTGTGCCCGTCGCGGGGTTGGCCGGCGCCATGGCCGCGACCGTGTCCGCCGGGGTGCTCGCGGAGGCGGAGGGCGCGCAGGCTGTGCTGCGGGTCACCGACCGCCTCGTCGGGGCCGGGGAGCGGGAGGTCGTGCTGCGGCCGCCGTCGCTGGTGGTGGGCGTGGGGGCCAGCAGCGGTGCGCCCGTCGACGAGGTGCTCGGGCTCGTACGGGACACGCTCGCCTCCGCCGGGCTGTCCGTACGTTCCGTCGCCGCGCTCGCGACCGTCGACGCGAAGGCCGACGAGCCCGGGATCGTGGCGGCCGCCGCACAGTTGGGGGTGGAGCTGCGGACGTACGCCGCCGAAGAGCTGGCCCGTATCGCCGTACCCAATCCGTCGCAGGCACCGCTGAGCGCCGTCGGCACGCCGTCGGTGGCGGAGGCGGCCGCGCTCGTCGGCGGCGGTGAACTCCTCGTACCGAAGCGGAAGTCGGCGCCCGAGGGGCGTGCGGCGATGGCCACGTGCGCCGTCGTCCGCAAGGCACCGCGCGGGCGGCTGGCCGTCGTCGGGCTGGGCCCGGGCGCCAGGGATCTGCTGACGCCGCGCGCCCGGGAGGAGATCCGGCGCGCGTCGGTGCTCGTCGGGCTCGACCAGTACGTCGACCAGATCCGGGACCTGCTGCGGCCCGGAACGCGGGTCCTGGAGTCGGGGCTCGGCGCCGAGGAGGAGCGGGCCCGTACCGCGGTGGCCGAGGCCCGCGCCGGGCACGCCGTCGCGCTGATCGGGTCCGGGGACGCGGGCGTGTACGCCATGGCCTCGCCGGCGCTGGCCGAGGCGAGCGACGACATCGACGTCGTCGGCGTACCAGGGGTGACGGCCGCGCTCGCCGCCGCCGCGATCCTGGGGGCGCCGCTCGGCCACGACCACGTCTCGATCAGCCTCTCCGACCTGCACACGCCGTGGGAGGTCATCGAGCGCCGGGTGCGGGCGGCCGCCGAGGCCGACATCGTCGTCACCTTCTACAACCCGCGCAGCCGGGGCCGCGACTGGCAGCTGCCCAAGGCGCTGTCGATCCTCGCTGAGCACCGCGAGCCCACCACGCCGGTCGGTGTCGTACGCAACGCCTCACGCCCCGACGGCACAAGCCGCCTCACCACGCTGGCCTCGCTGGACCCGGCCACCGTCGACATGATGACCGTCGTGGTGGTCGGCAACACCGCCGCCCGTGAGATCGCGGGACGCATGGTGACGCCGCGCGGATACCGCTGGCAGTCGACGCGGGGGCAGGACGACACGCGATGACGCCTCCCACTGCCTCTGCCTCTCATCTTCCTTTGCACCCCCTCTGCACCAAGGAGAACGCATGACTACCGCGCCCGCACTGCTCATCGCAGGCCACGGCACCCGCGACGCCGCCGGGGCCGGAGCGTTCCGTGACTTCGTCGAGGAGCTGGGCAGGCGTCACCCGGCGCTGACGGTCGCCGGCGGCTTCATCGAGCTGTCCCCGCCGCCGCTCGGCGACGCCGTGGCCGGGCTGGTCGACGGCGGTGTGACGCGTTTCGCGGCGGTGCCGCTGATGCTGGTCTCCGCCGGTCACGCCAAGGGGGACATCCCGGCGGCGCTGGCCCGCGAGAAGGAGCGCCATCCGGGGATCTCGTACACGTACGGCCGCCCGCTCGGTCCGCACCCGGGCCTGCTGGCCGTGCTGGAGCGGCGGGTCGACGAGGCGCGGGGCGACGTGGACCGCTCGAAGGTGACAGTGCTGCTGGTGGGGCGCGGCTCGACCGACCCGGACGCGAATGCCGAGGTACACAAGGCGGCACGGCTGTTCTGGGAGGGGCGCGGGTACGCGGGCGTCGAGACCGCTTTCGTCTCGCTCGCCGCACCCGACGTGCCGGGCGGACTGGAGCGCTGCGTCAAGCTGGGGGCCGAGCACATCGTGGTCCTGCCGTACTTCCTCTTCACCGGGATCCTGCCGGACCGGGTGCGGCAGCAGACACGGGACTGGGCCGTGGAGCACCCGCAGACCGGGGTGACCTCGGCGGACGTCATCGGCCCTGCCGAGGAGTTGATGGACCTCGTGATGGAGCGCTACCGGGAAGCGGTGAAGGGGGACCTGCGCATGAACTGCGACTCGTGCGTCTACCGCATCGCGCTGCCCGGCTTCGAGGACAAGGTGGGGGCGCCGCAGCAGCCGCACTTCCACCCGGACGACGACGGGCACGACGGCCACGGACACGGACGCGGGCACGGGCATCATCATGCACACGCCCACTGATACCGGCGATACCGGCGATACCAGCGGGACCGGTGATACAGGCCGGTTCCCCGACCGCCCGGGCGCGGCGTACGACTTGCGTCATCACGGCGACGCGGAGGTACGGGGCGGCGAGGCGGCCGGTCTGACCGATCTGGCGGTCAATGTACGGGCAGGCACTCCCCCCGCCTGGCTGAAGGCCCGCATCGCCGCGTCCCTGGGCACGCTGGCCGCCTACCCGGACGGGCGGGCCGCGCGCGCGGCGGTGGCGGAGCGGCACGGGCTGCCGGTGGAGCGGGTCCTGCTGACGGCGGGTGCGGCGGAGGCGTTCGTGCTGATCGCGCGGGCGCTCGCGGTGCGGCGCCCGGTCGTCGTACACCCGCAGTTCACCGAGCCCGAGGCGGCGCTGCGCGACGCGGGTCACGCCGTCGAACGGGTCCTGCTGCGGGAGGAGGACGGTTTCCGGCTCGGTACGGCGCCGGTCCCCGACGAGGCGGACCTGGTCGTGATCGGCAACCCGACCAACCCCACGTCCGTGTTGCACCCGGCGGACACCATCGCCCGTCTCGCGCGCCCCGGACGGACGCTGGTGGTCGACGAGGCGTTCATGGACGCGGTGCCGGGAGAGCCGGAGGCGCTGGCGGGGCGTACGGACGTACCCGGTCTGGTGGTGCTGCGGAGCCTCACCAAGACGTGGGGTCTGGCTGGACTGCGCATCGGTTACGTCCTGGCCGGCCCGGAAACGGTCGCGGCGCTGGAGCGGGCGCAGCCACTCTGGCCCGTGTCGACGCCGGCGCTGACAGCGGCCGAGGCGTGCGTGACGCCGGCCGCACTCGCGGAGGCCACGCTGGCGGCGCGGCGGGTGGCCGCGGACCGGGAGCATCTGCTGGCCGGGCTGGCGGAGTTCGAGGAGGTACGGGCGGTGGAGACGGCCCAGGGGCCTTTTGTGCTGGTGCGGATGGAGCGGGCGGACATGGTGCGGAGCCACTTGCGAAGCCTGGGCTTCGCGGTACGGCGCGGGAACACGTTTCCGGGGCTCGGCCGGGAGTGGCTGCGGCTGGCGGTGCGGGACCCCGTCACGACGGAGCGTTTCCTCCAGGCCCTGGACCGCGCCCTGACGCTGTCGGCGATGCGGTGACATGGGCGGGGCGGGCGGGGCGGGCGGCGTAATCCGGGGCTCAGCCCCGCCCACGCCCCCGGTGCCGGCACGGTCTCAACCGCCGGACGGGCAAGAACCACCAGCCCGTCCGGCGTTCGAGGAGACGCCCACAAGGCGTCCGGGGCAGCCGGCTGCCCGGCGTCAGCTCCGGCTGCGCCCTGCCCGGCGTCCCCTCGCCACAGCGAGCGCCCCCGCGCCCGCCACCAGCAGCAGCGCCGAGCCCCCCGCCAGGTACGGCGTGGCGGAACTGCCGCCGGTCTCGGCGAGGTTCGCCTCAGTCGGCGGCTGCGCCTCGGTCGGCGTCTGGACCTGAGTCTGCGGTTTCACATCCGGCTCCACCGGGGGCACGGCCGGCTTCTCCTTCACCGGTTCCGCCGCCTTCGGGGCATCGGGCGACTCGCAGGTCGCCCCGGCGAGTGTCACCGTCCCCTCGACCTCGGCCACGTTCAGCTTGAGCGGGTTCACCGACACGTCGAGCCGCAGCGCCGTCGCCGCCGCCGTCCGCGACGTCGTCTCCATCTTCGACAGGGCCAGCGTCACCCGCCCGACCGCCGGTACGTCGACCTGCGTCGGACCGCCCGATGACAGCGTGACCTTCTTGCCGAGTACGGTCACCGCCCCCAGCACATTCGCCTCGGCCAGCGGCTGCTTGCCCGCTTCGCACAGGGCCTTCGATGTGACCTGCTCGACCTCGATGAGCGAGAGCAGCGGCAGCCCCGGCACGTGCACGGCGGCGCGCGCAAGGTTCGTGGCGCCCTCCGCCCTGTGCGCGTCGACGGTCGCCTTCGCCGTGGCTACGTCGGCGCGCAGCACCGTGACCGGGTTGCCCTGCTCGACTCCGTCCAACTGGACTGTGAGCGCGGTCTTGTCCGCGCTCGCGGGGGCCTTCACATCATTGAGTGAAGTCGTGAGCGGGATGTTGACGGTCTTGTTGAGCAGGGAGATGTCGAGCCCGGTACGAAGCACGACGGCGCTCGCTTTGCCCTCACCACCGCCGGTGGCGTGCGCCGGCGCGCCGGCGAGAAGGAGGGCGGGGCCCGCGGTCAGGGCGAGGGCAGCCGCAGCGGCTGCGGACCTGCGTGCGGGCATGCTGAAGAAAGTGCTGTTCAAGGTGGTGGAACCCCCACAAGTGACACGGCGCCGCCCGGCGCACTTCACGGGGACACGTGAGCGCCGGCGGCTGAGACACCGGAATCCTTACGCACTTGGAGTGAACGGTCAGCGACCTAACGTGAGTTCACTCCAAAGTGGCGTTCCGAGCTCACATTCGAATTAGATCGTCAACCACCCAGTCACCCCTCAGCCAACCAGTCAGCCCAGTCAGCCCAACCCCTCAGCCAACCACTCGCCCGTCCAGCACGATCCGCCCCGGCGCCGCCAGCACCCGTACGTCCGCCCGCGGGTCCGCCTCGTAGACCACCAGGTCCGCAGGGGCCCCCTCCGCCAGCCCGGGCCGCCCCAACCACTCCCGCGCGCCCCACGCCGTCGCCGAGAGCGCTTCGACGGCCGGGATGCCCGCCTTGACGAGCTCGGCCACCTCGGCCGCCACAAGACCGTGCGCCAGGGAGCCGCCCGCGTCCGTGCCGACGAAGACCGGCACACCGGCGTCGTACGCCGCCCGCACGGTGTCGTAGCGGCGCGCGTGCAGCGCCCGCATGTGGGCCGACCAGCGGGGGAACTTCGCCTCGCCGCCATCCGCGAGGTGCGGGAACGTCGCGATGTTGACCAGCGTCGGGACGATCGCCACGCCCCGCTCGGCAAACAGCGGAATGGTGTCCTCCGTGAGCCCCGTGGCGTGCTCGACGCAGTCGATGCCCGCCTCGACGAGGTCCCGGAGCGAGTCCTCGGCAAAGCAGTGCGCCGTGACCCTGGCGCCCAGCCGGTGCGCCTCCGTGATCGCCGCCGCCACCTCACCGCGCGGCCAGCACGCGCCCAGGTCCCCGGTCTCCCGGTCGAGCCAGTCGCCGACCAGCTTGACCCAGCCATCGCCTCGCCGCGCCTCCCGGGCGACGTACGCGACCAGGTCACCGGGCTCGATCTCATGGGCGTAGTTGCGGATGTAGCGGCGGGTACGGGCGATGTGCCGGCCAGCCCTGATGATCTTCGGCAGGTCCGCACGCTCGTCGATCCAGCGGGTGTCGGACGGCGACCCGGCGTCACGGATCAGCAGCGTGCCCGCCTCCCGGTCGGTGAGCGCCTGCTGCTCGCTGGTCGCGTCGTCGACCGGGCCGTGCCGGTCGAGCCCGACATGGCAGTGCGCGTCGACCAGGCCGGGCAACGCCCAGCCCTCGACGGTCGTCACCTCGCGTACGCCGAGGGGCCGTTCGTAGGTGATCCGGCCGTCCACGGCCCACAGTTCGTCCCGTACGTCGTCGGGCCCGGCCAGCACCCGCCCCTTCACCCGCAGCACCGTGTGATCACTCATGCTCTGCACTCTACGAGGGGGCGGCTACGCTCGGCCCGGAGAGACCGAACACTGATCCGAAGAGAGCTCCGCCGTGACACATCCGCTTCTGGACCTGGCCCCGATGACCGCCGCCCACTTCGCGACCGTCGAACGCCGGGTCGCCTCACTGCTCTCCACCGAGCAGGACGTGGTCATCATGCAGGGCGAGGCGCTGCTTCCCCTCGAAGGCTGCATCCGCGGCGGCGCCCGCCCCGGCTCGACCGCGCTGAACGTGATCACCGGCCCTTACGGGCAGACCTTCGGCAACTGGCTGCGCGACTGCGGCGCGGCCGTGGTCGACCTGGCCGTGCCCTTCGACACGGCGGTCACCGCGGAGCAGGTGGCGCGTGCGCTCGCCGAGCACCCGGAGATCGACTTCGTCTCGCTGGTGCACGCGGAGGCGGCGACCGGCAACACGAACCCGGTCGCGGAGATCGGTGAGGCGGTACGGGCCCACGGCGCCCTGTTCATGCTCGACGCCGTCGCCTCGGTGGGCGCCGAGCCGCTACTGCCCGACGTCTGGGGCGTGGACCTGTGCGTGATCGGCGCACAGAAGGCCATGGGCGGCCCGGCCGGAGTCTCGGCGGTGTCGGTGAGTGAGCGGGCCTGGGAGCGGTTCGCCGCGAACCCCGCCGCGCCCCGCCGCTCGTACCTCTCCCTGCTGGACTGGAAGGAGCGGTGGATCGACGGCGGCCGCAAGGCGCTGCCCCACGCCCCTGCGCAGCTGGAGATGCTGGCGCTGGAGGCCTGTGTGGAGCGGATCGACGCCGATGGCCTGGACACGGTGATGGCCAGGCACCTGGCCGCCGCCTCGGCGACCCGGGCCGGCGCGCTCGCACTGGGCGGCGGCCTCGCGCCGTACGTCCACGCGGCGCGAGACGCGGCACCGGTCGCCACGACGCTGCGTACACCGGCCGGAGTGGACGCCTCGGAGCTGGTCGCCGAGGCGCTGGCCGCCGATCCGTCGCTGCCGCTGATCGCGGGCGGCGGAGCGCTGTCCAAGGAGATGATCCGGGTCAATCACTACGGCCCCGACGCCACCCGCGACGCGGTCCAGTCCTCGCTCGCCGCACTCGGTGCGGCCCTGTGCGCGTCGGGCCGGCAGGCCGATGTCGCGTCCGCCCGAAAGGCGCGTGGCGGAGTCCTGGACCACCCCATAGCCGCATTCAATTCCACGAATAAGCGAATACGCGAATTAAAGAAATCACGGGAAGCCACTTTATCGGCGCAGCCTCCCGTACAGCTTCCGATCTTCTTCTGCCCCAATTTTGCGAACCTAAACGCCAAGGTTTCGATAGGAAATCAGGGCGGTCACAAGGGTGTGACCGACTCGACATCGAAGGCGATTTGCCCGGTAATTTCCGGTCAAATCGCCAGTATTCGCAACCCTCTCGCGGCGGGTGCGCGACCGCGCGATAACACATGAAGCGAGTCTACCCAACCCCTTCCGGCGATGCATGTTTTGAATTTGCTCGGTAAATTGCATCTACATGACCGCCACACAAGCAGACCTTGCACGTGTTCGAACCGAATTCCTGCAGATCGAAGCTCCGCGAGTAGAGGACGGAGCCGCGATCTGGCGCATTGCCCGCGACTCCAAGGTCTTGGACCTCAACTCCTCGTACAGCTACCTGCTGTGGTGTCGTGACTTCGCGGCGACTTCCGTCGTGGCCAGGGACACCCCGGGGGGCGAGCCGATCGCGTTCATCACCGGCTACGTACGCCCGCAGCGCCCCGAGACCCTGGTGGTCTGGCAGGTCGCGGTCGACCACGACCACCGTGGCCGCGGGCTGGCAGGCACGCTCCTGGAGGCGCTGACCGAGAAGGCGGCCGCCAACCTGGGAGTCAAGGCGGTGGAGACGACCGTGACCCCGGACAACGACGCCTCCGACCGGCTGTTCACCTCGTACGCGGAGCGCCGCGGGGCCTCCCTGGAGCGCGAGGTGCTCTTCGACGCCGGGCTCTTCCCCGACGAGGGACACCTGCCCGAGGTGCTGTACCGCATCGGGCCCATCGCCGCCTGACGCGCCGCCCTCTTCCGGACCTTCCCCCCACTTCTTTCAGGAGACAGCCGTGACCATCCTTCCTCCCGCCCTGAGCGTCTTCGAGACCCTGGAGTCCGAGGTACGCAGCTACTGCCGCAGCTGGCCCGCCGTGTTCGACCGGGCGCAGGGCAGCCACCTGCACGACGAGGACGGCCACACCTACCTCGACTTCTTCGCCGGCGCCGGATCACTCAACTACGGCCACAACAACCCGGTCCTCAAACGCGCGCTGATCGACTACATCGAGCGCGACGGCATCACGCACGGCCTGGACATGGCGACGACCGCCAAGCGCGCGTTCCTGGAGTCCTTCCAGAACGTGATCCTGCGGCCGCGTGACCTGCCGTACAAGGTGATGTTCCCGGGCCCGACGGGCACCAACGCCGTCGAGGCGGCGCTGAAGCTGGCCCGCAAGGTCAAGGGGCGCGAGTCGGTCGTGTCCTTCACCAACGCCTTCCACGGCATGTCGCTCGGCGCGCTCGCCGTCACCGGCAACGCGTTCAAGCGGGCCGGCGCCGGCATCCCGCTGGTGCACGGCACCCCGATGCCGTTCGACAACTACTTCGACGGCCAGATTCCGGACTTCCTGTGGTTCGAGCGTCTGCTGGAGGACCAGGGCTCGGGCCTCAACAAGCCCGCCGCCGTGATCGTCGAGACGGTCCAGGGCGAGGGCGGCATCAATGTGGCCCGCGCCGAGTGGCTGCGCGCGCTCCAGGAGCTGTGCCACCGCCAGGACATGCTGCTGATCGTCGACGACATCCAGATGGGCTGCGGCCGTACCGGTGGCTTCTTCTCCTTCGAGGAGGCCGGCATCACGCCGGACATCGTCACCCTGTCGAAGTCCATCAGCGGCTACGGCATGCCCATGTCGCTGTGCCTGTTCAAGCCGGAGCTCGACGTCTGGGAGCCGGGCGAGCACAACGGCACCTTCCGCGGCAACAACCCGGCCTTCGTCACCGCCGCGGCCGCGCTCAACACGTACTGGGCCGACGGTCAGATGGAGAAGCAGACGCTGGCCCGCGGTGAGCAGGTCGAGCGGGCGCTGCTGGCCATCGCCGACGAGAACGCCGATGCCGGCGTGAGCTTCCGCGGCCGCGGTCTGGTCTGGGGCGTGGAGTTCACCGACAAGATGCGCGCCACCGCCGTCTGCCGCCGCGCGTTCGAGCTCGGCATGCTGCTGGAGACCTCCGGCCCGCAGAGCGAGGTCGTGAAGCTGCTGCCCGCGCTCACCATCTCCCCCGAGGAGCTGGACGAGGGCCTGCGCATCCTGGCCCGCTCCATCCGCGAAACCGTCTGACCGGGCAACCCCGCAGCATCGCCCGACGACGTAACGAAGTAACGGCGCAACGACGCAACCAAGCAACACAGAAGGGCCCGACTCACAGTGATCGTCCGATCTTTCAAGGACATTGAGGGAACCGACCGCCATGTGAAGGCGGCCTCCGGCACCTGGGAGAGCAAGCGCATCGTGCTCGCCAAGGAGAAGGTCGGTTTCTCGCTCCACGAGACCGTGCTGTACGCGGGTACGGAGACGTCGATGTGGTACGCGAACCACATCGAGGCCGTCTTGTGCACGGAGGGTGAGGCCGAGCTCACCAACGACGAGACCGGTGAGACGCACTGGATCTCGCCGGGCACGATGTACCTGCTGGACGGCCACGAGCGTCACACCATGCGCCCCAAGACCGACTTCCGGTGCGTGTGTGTCTTCAACCCCCCCGTCACCGGACGGGAGGACCACGATGAGAACGGTGTCTACCCGCTGCTGACCGAGGAGGTCTGACTCCCATGACCGACGTACTGACATCCCGTGCCGACCTGTACCCGACGCGCGGCGCCGCCGAGCTGACCACGCCCCGACAGGACCCGGTCGTCTGGTCCGCGCCCGGCGCGCCGGGCCCCATCGACGCCGCCGACCTCGCGGGCTTCGAGCGGGACGGTTTCCTGGCCGTCGACCAGCTGATCACCCCCGACGAGGTTCCCCTCTACCGGGCGGAACAGGACCGGCTGGTCACCGACCCGCAGGTGCGGGCCGACGAGCGCTCGATCATCGAGCCGAAGTCGCAGGACGTACGTTCGGTCTTCGAGGTCCACCGCCTCAGCGAGGTCTTCGCCCAGCTGGTGCGCGACCCCCGGGTGGTCGGCCGGGCCCGGCAGATCCTCGGTTCGGACGTGTACGTCCACCAGTCGCGGATCAACGTCAAGCCGGGCTTCGGGGCTTCGGGCTTCTACTGGCACTCGGACTTCGAGACGTGGCACGCGGAGGACGGTCTGGCGAACATGCGGACGGTGTCCGTGTCGATCGCTCTGACCGAGAACTACGACACCAACGGCGGGCTGATGATCCTGCCCGGCTCGCACAAGGAGTTCCTCGGCTGCGCGGGTGAGACACCCCAGGACAACTACAAGCGTTCTCTGCAGATGCAGGACGCGGGTATCCCCTCGGACGCCGCGCTGACGCGGATGGCGGACCGGCACGGCATCAGGCTCTTCACGGGCAAGGCCGGATCGGCGACCTGGTTCGACTGCAACGCGATGCACGGTTCGGGCGACAACATCACGCCGTACGCGCGCAGCAATGTCTTCATCGTGTTCAACAGCGTGGAGAACACCGCGGTCGACCCGTTCGCGGCTCCGGTTCCCCGGCCCGACTACATCGGGGCGAAGGACTTCACCCCGGTGACGTGACGCGGGCGTACGCGAAGGCGTAGGCACAGGCGAAGCACTGGCCACCGAGCAGGCCTTGGGTGGAGCGAGCGGATCAGGCGGGCGGGACCGGTTCGGTTGAACCGGTCCCGCCCGCCTGTCGCTGCTCCGCTGCCAGCAGGCCGCAGGCCGCCGGGCCCGGTCAGCCGGCCAGCGAGCTGCGACCTCAAGACCCAGGTGGAGCAGGCCTGGCTCGATCTGGAGAAGATCACGCTCGCCGGACTCGACGAGGGCGAATGCGCGGAGCTGCTGCGGCTGCTGGGCCGGGTGGGCGAACCTGTGCCCGCAGGCGCGGGAGGCGGCGGAGGCGGAGGGATCACGGGGGGCGGAGGGTGCGGAGGGGTGCCCGTAGGACGCCTCCGGCGCCCGGGTACCGGCGGATCAGGCCAGTACGTCCAGAACCCGGTCCACATCCGCCACGGTGTTGTAGAGATGGAAGGACGCCCGCAGGTTGCCCGCACGGACGGAGACGACGATGTCGTTCTGCGTCAGCGCGTCGAGCCGGCCGGTGAGTCCCGGGGTGGCCACGACCACCGAGTCGGCGGGAACCGGTGTGTGGCCCAGGGACAACAGACCCTCGCGGTAGCGGGCGGCGAGCGCGGTGTTGTGCGCGCGTACGTTCTCGACGCCGATCTCCTCCAGCAGCGCCAGGGACTGCTCGGCGGCGGTGTACGCCAAGAAGGGCGGCGGCTCGTCGAACCTGCGTGCCTCACGGGCGAGTTCAGCCAACGGTCCGTACGTGCTGTTCCAGATGTCCTCGCCCGACATCCACCCCGCGTGGACCGGCGTCAGGGTCTCCTGCGCCTCCTCGGTGACCGTGAGGAAGGACGCGCCGCGCGCCGCCATCAGGTACTTGTAGCCACCGGTGACGGTGAAGTCGAAGCTCCCCGCGTCGAAGGGCAGCCAGCCCGCCGCCTGGGTGGCGTCCACCAGCGTACGGGCGCCGTGGGCGGCGGCAGCGGCCCGCACGGCGGGCAGGTCCGCCACCCGGCCGTCGGCGGACTGCACCGCGGAGAACGCCACGAGGGCGGTTTCCGGGCGCACCGACTCGGCCAGCTTCTCCAGGGGTACGTAGCGCATCTTGAGGTCGCCGCGGACCGCGAAGGGGTTGACCACCGAGGCGAACTCTCCCTCCGGGCAGAGCACTTCGGCTCCGGCGGGCAGAGAGGCGGCGACCACCGCGACATGCACGGCGACCGCGCTGCCCACAGCGACCCGCGAGCCGGGGACGCCGACGAGGCGCGCGAAGGCGGCACGCACGGCGGCCACCGCCTCGAAGCTGCCGCCGCCGTCCGGGCTGCCGGTGGCGCCCAGCTCAGCCGCGGCCCTGACGGCCTCGACGGCGCGGCGGGGCAGCAGACCGGAGGTGGAGGTGTTGAGGTACGTCGTCTCCGGCGCGAACTCGGCGCCGACCGCTTCGGTGAGAGTAAGGGACGTCATGCCCCTACTCTGCACCCTCATCAACCCCCCGTCCATCACATATCTTTGAGGCTTTCCCCCAAGCATTGCTTATGCCTCACGCCTCGCAGGCCCCGTCCGCGTCGCCCGCGCCCACCGTCGTCAGGGGTGCGACGGTGTCATCTTGTCGCGGGGCCACCAAGACGGCAGTTGAGGGGCCGAGGCTTCGGCCCACGGCATCCGGGCCGGGTGGTGCGCGCCGGCCCGTGCCCGGTCACGCCGTGCCGGTGAGGCGCAGCCTGGTTCGGGGAGGCGCCGTCGGAGGAAGCTCGGTGAGGATATCGGCGAGGGTGACTCCGGAAAGGCTGTGTTGCCATGCTTGGTGTGCGTCTGCCATTTTCTCGGCGAGGACACAGGTCCGGCGGCAGTCATCGGAGGGCAGAGCCCCCCGCCCCTGCTGGCGGATCTCACGGCACTCATACGGCGGGGAGGTGCCGTCAACAGCCTCGACGATCTGCAGGAGCGTGATCTCGGAGGGGCGCCGTGCGAGTCGGAACCCGCCCCGCGGGCCTGTGGTCGCGGCCAGCACCCCTGCCCTGACCAGCGCCTTCAACTGCTTGGCGAGATAGGGCGCGGGCAGGTCGTAGTACTGCGCGAGCTGTGCCGTCGATGCCGAGTCTCCTGCGTCGAGCTGTGCCAGCGTCGTGGCGCAGTGCAACATCCATTCGGTACTTCCAGGCAGCTTCACCCACCGATTGTATCGCAGATATAACGGACCTGTTTAGTCCATGATAACGTCGCCGTGACCGCTGGAGAAGGAGAGATCATCATGCGGATCGCCATTGCCGGTGCGACGGGAAACATCGGGTCCCTCACTGTCGCCGCCCTTGAGCGGGGCGGACACCACGTCGTACACATCAGCCGCTCCCACCAGGTGGACCTACTGACCGGTCATGGTCTCGACGATGCCCTGACCGGCGTCGAAGCGGTCATCGATGTCACGAACTGCACGGCCTCCGACCCAGCCGAAACGGTGCACTACTTCGGGACCTCCACACGGAACCTGCTCGATGCGGGGAAGCGGGCGGGCGTCCGTCACCACGTGCTGCTCTCGATCGCCGGAGCCACCCGTGTCGAAGGCAACGCCCACTACGCCGGCAAGCGGGAGCAGGAGCGCCTCGTGTCCGAGGGCACGGTGCCATGGACGGTCGTGCCGGCTACGCAGTTCCACGACTTCGCCGCGATGGTGACGAGTTGGACCGAGCAGGACGGAGTCGCCACGATCGCCCCGCTGCTCGTGCAGCCGATCGCACCTGCGGACGTGGCTGACATCCTCGCCGAGATCGCGGTGGGCGATCCCAAAGGGCACTACACCGACGTCGCGGGACCCGAACCGCAGGACCTGGTGGACATGGCCCGGCGCACCAACGAGGCCCGCGGCCATAAGGTGAAGCTCGTTCCGACCTGGTCCACCATGTTCGGCCCGGCGATGGCCGGTAACTCGATGCTGCCCGCCGAGGGCGCACGCATCGCACCGACCACTTTCGACGAGTGGCTCGCAAGACAGCGGTAAAGCCTTTCCTCGATCTGTGCCCGTGCCCGTGTCCGCCGCGGGCACGGGCACAATCGAGCAGGACCCGCTGGTCGAAGACGGAGCGGTCCTCGGCGAAGTTGGCCCGGTAGGCGAGGTCGAGCAGCCCGCTCTGGCGGTCGCGCGCCCTTGGCGAGGTGCAGCAGTTGGTGGATGTCGAAGGTGTTTGCGTGCCTTTCGGGGCACTTTCCGTGATCAACCTTCGGTACAGCGGACCGCCCTATACCCATGTGTCCGGATTCTCAGTGCTCCGGCCGGCCAAGATCCTGACTACTCGTCGTGAGCATGCCCACTGAGGGGCAAGGGACGGCTCAAGGCGGCAGGAGTCTGCCCGGTGTGACCGGTCGGGCCCGCTCGAAAAGGTCACGGGCGGCATGGTTCTTTAGGTGGGGACGAATGCGGCTGTGCATGATCCGGATTCGTTCGTCCGCTCGCCCGGATTGCAGGCTCGGGTAATCGTCTAGCGCTCGCGACCACGTCTGACAGGCTGCTTCGAGGTGGCCTCGTTCTAGCTGCCGCTCAGCGAGAGTGCAGCGATGCCGGACCCTTGCGCGCCGATAGACGCTCTGACGTACCCGATCTGACTGTTCCATCGCTGAGATTGATCCGGCCACGTCACCTAGTTCGTAGCGGACTTGGCTTGTGTGATAAAGCAGCGATGACGGGTCGTAGGAGCCGAATGCCTTGGAGCGGGACTCCGCCTTTTCCATGGCCACCTCGGCTTCCCGCAGATATGCCCGTGCGGCAACCCGCGCGCCGGTTTGCGCTGCCGCATGTGCTTGCTGTCCAGCGAGGAAAGCGCGCATTCTCGGGCCGGCTTTCGGAGAGGCTGCGGATGCGGCGTCCGCTAGTCGCATTGCTTCCGCACCGTGCCCCAAATCGACTGCCTGAACACTCATCCCGCGCAGCGTGGTGCAGAAGGTCAGGTGATCCTCGGAGGCCCCGGCAAGTTCTAGCGCTTTGAGATAATAGCGCTGCGCCATACCATGTACGCCCTCATCTACCGCCATGTAGCCCGTTAGGTAGCAGAGATCCGAGACGGCGGCCATCATGGATTTGCGGACGGAGTCGGAGCCATCGATGCGCAAATACGGTGCGGCCGTGTTCACCAAGAATGCAGCAGCCATGGGGCGTGCGATCCGCCCGCCGAATTGGTCATCAAGGTCCGAGATGCGTTCGGTCATAGCGGTGACGGTTTCAACGTCCGTCATCCCTATGCGTTTGGCCTCGCCCTTTTGGACGGCTTCCATCCTGCCGACCACATCGGGCCAGTTGGGAATGGTCAAGGCGACGGAGAATAGACCTACCCCTAGAACGCTCCGTCGTGACGGGTCCATGTCTCTCCTCCCCAGGGCTAGCAACCCTTCAACCGTACTGGGGTGGCTGAGCGGCTGATCTCCGGGCAGTGCTGGAAACCCTGCCTCGCTGTGCGTGACTGGCCGCTGCAATCTCCGCCCGAGCGCTTCCAAGATCAGCGGACGCACATCCGCTTTCGGCATGTGCCCCTTGAGCCACTGGTGAACGGACGGCTCCCGGTACTTGAGGGGTGTCCCGCGCTCTGTGCCAATGCGGTTGACCTCTTGGGCGAACTGCCGCAGCGTCCAGCCGGTTTCGCGGTACAGCCGCTCAAGACCCGTGTTCGGCTCCGCTGTCCCCACTCGTCAACTCCTTGCGCTGCATGGGCTCTTAAAGCTCTTAAACGCTGGTGCCGCTCCCACGGTACCGCTCTGCGTAGCTGGGCGGTTACCTATGGCGAGCGCAGAGATCACGCAAGGGACGACGCCACCACCGAAGGACTCCCGACCATGGACAAGAAGCCCCTCGTACCTCCAAGCGACGCTGACGAGCTAGCGGCGCTCATCAAGGCTGGCGGGTTTTGGCGACTGGCCCCCGACTGGGTCCCCCGGACGGGCTACACAACCAACCCGCCGCGCAGCGTCCTGAAAGCGGTTCAGGCCGGACTTAAGGAACGGCTGTGAACGCCCCGGAGACGGCCCGCGAGCACCCGCACCACTGGGAGCCGGGCGAGGTGGCCAAGGATGCCCGCACGGGGCGTGTGGGACGCGTCATGGAGTATGTGGGACCGTGCTATCAACTCCGTCCGCTGAATGGCGGCAAGGAATGGGAAGCCGACTCCGAGCACCTGATCCCGGCCATGCAGTCGGACGCCCTCAGCACCGCTGTCGCTGAAGCGAACGCGCGTGCTCGGTGGGGTGTTTGAGATGCGCACATCAGTCGCCCAGCGACGGGCACCAGGACTCAGAGTCGGCATGGCGGTCTACGACAACTCCTACGAGATGCCCGCGACCCTTTCGGGCTTCGACGGGCCTATGGTCTGCCTGTCTCGCCCCACAGGACTTCATTGGCGGTCCCGCTGGGCTTCCGTTCGACCAGCCACCGAGCACGAGCGGAAACAACTCCGCGCGCTGGCCAAGCTTCACGCTCAGCGACAGAAGGGACTGAGCGTCACCTAGGTTTCGTCCCTGCCGGACGCATCCGCTGAGGCTCCCCCGGCTTCGCTATTCGCGGCAGGGACGAATTCAGCCCCCGTATCGGCCACCCCGTATCGGCGGGGACGGTCGGCCGGTACGGGTCCACGCACGAAGACAATGAGAACGGTGCCCGTGTCGGCACGGCGAAGGAGAGATATGGACGCGATCTTGCGCAACAGCGGTGGCGACAAGTTGCCGGGTGAGCCCTACCCTGGCCCGCACCAGCCGCCCACTCCCGACGGTGGGCCCGGAGTTCCCAACCCGCCCAAGGGATGACCTTGTGACCACTGACGCACACCAGGAGCGCCCCGGCCGCACCGAGCTGGGGCGTGCCCTCATCTCGGGCGGTGCCCTTTCCTCTGACTGGGTGCCCACATTCGAAGCCGTGCCCCGTTCCGTATTCCTCCCTGACCTCATGTGGCCATTCGACATGATCGAGGGAAAGAGCGTCGCCGTTTCAAAGTCGGATGACCCAGCGAGCTGGGGTGGATACGCAGACGCCGACGTTCCGATCGTCACGCAGTGGGACGACGGCGAACACAGCGGCAACGAGCCGGGGAAGGTGTCTACCTCTTCCGCATCCATGCCCAGCGTGGTGTTCCGAATGCTGCGGGATTTGGACGTACAGCCCGATGTCCGAGTACTGGAGATCGGCACGGGCACCGGGTGGAATGCCGCGCTGTTGGCGCACCGATTGAGGGCCAAGAACGTCGTCACGGTGGAAGTAGACGAAGCTGTTGCAGCGGCGGCACGGAAGGCCCTTGAACGCTTCGGGCTGCCCGTTCACGTCGTCCACGGCGACGGATTCAAGGGCTATCCGAAGGGAGCGCCTTACGACCGGATCATTTCCACGTGCGGGCTCCGGTTTATTCCGTTCGCATGGGTGCAGCAGACCCGGCCCGGCGGGCTCGTTGCGGCTCCCTGGGGGACGCACTACAGCAACAGTGACGCCGTTGTCCGGCTGGTCGTGGGCGACGACGGAGAGAGTGCGTCAGGCGCGTTTACCGGTCCCGTGGAGTTCATGAAGCTGCGGGCTCAGCGCCTCCCGCCTCTTGTCCACGCTGAGTACGTCACCGGCAGCGTCGCGGACGGTGAGGAGTCGTCTACGACGATCACAGAAACCGAATTTCTCGGTGATCAATTCGGGCCCCAGCAGTTCGCCCTCGGTCTCCGACTTCGCGACTGCCGGCACACCGTTGCCGACAAGCGCGACGGCGCACGGCCGGTATGGCTCTATGGGCTCAGCGACCGCTCATGGGCGTGCGCGATGTTCCGCGACGGCGACACCGCGCGGGTCTGGCAGTCGGGCCCCCGCCGCCTGTGGGACGAAGCGGAAGCCGCCTACCGATGGTGGGAGGGCAGAGGCAAGCCGGGGCATGAGCGGTTCGGGCTCACCGTGACAGCGGAAGGACAAGCAGCCTGGCTGGACGATCCGGCCGACTCCTGGCTCGTGTAAGAGGTCGCGCAGATAGGCGCGGTGGGGAGCCCTGGGCGAAACAGGCACAGGTCCTGGGCGATCACGTAATTGTCCGCTCTGTGTTTTCCCGGGGTCTGCCGCGAACGGAGCGGCTGTACGCCTGGCCGACGAGATGAAGGGGTTCCGGGGCTTGCTCAGATCGCTGGAGCAGCCATCGAGGCGCGAGTTGCGGCAGTGATGAGAATTTCGCGGGGCACCCGCGCTGCGGCGGCAAGGGCGCGACCCACTGGGTAGGCGTGGGCGCCTGCTGGGAGATTTCCGCGGCGCCCGCTGAGTACCACGTCGATGGAGCCCGTGCTGCTGTGCGATTCCGTGGTTCTGTCCAATCGCCGCAGTGTTTGGCGGGCGACTGCCTCCGCGCTGTCGTACAGGGTGGTTCCGGTGGGCAGGCTCTGCAGAATCTCTGGCGCCACCAGGGGGTAGTGCGTGCATCCCAGCACCACGGAGTCGCAATTCTGGGGGGTCCGCTTTGCCGCGTCGGCGATCGCTTCCGCTGCTGCGGCCATGTCTCCGTGGTCGATCGCCTCGGCCAGACCAGGGCATGCGACACGCGCGACAGGCCGGCCGTTCGCGAAGTCCGCGATCAGGCGATCCTGGTAGTCACTCGCCGTGGTCCGGACGGTTGCCCACACGGCGATGCCTTGGGCGGCCGCTGCGGCCGACTTCACGGCGGGCACGGTTCCGATCACAGGCACTCGGGGTTCAAAACTCTCGCGCAGAGCGTCGATCGCGGTGACGGTGGCGGTGTTGCAGGGGACCACGATGGCCTCCGCGCCCCGCTGGACGGCCAATTGGGCGGCACTGAACAGACGGTCCGTGACGAAGGAGGCCGTTCTCGATCCCCAGGGGGCGCCGTCGGGGTCCAGAAACAGAAGCAGATCGAGTTCCGGGGCGAGGTGCCGAAGCCATCCTGTGGTGGAAAGGAGGCCAAGCCCTGAGTCGATCAATGCCACCATCATGGGAGTCAAGTTACCAGCCGACCACTGGCGCAGATGGTGGTCCGTCACGGGCGGCGGCGGGGGCGGCCCTCCCAGCGGTGAGTGGTCCACGCTCGGCGGATCAGGCTACGCACGGTGATGATGGTGTCGGCGAGGTCGAAGAAGGCGTCGATGACGGCAGCCCTACGCTCATAGCAGCGGGCGAGCCGGTGGAAGGCGTTCTGCCAGGCGTGGGTGCGTTCGACGTGCCACCTCTGGCTTGCCTGGATCGGTGCCTTCTCGCCCTTGTGTGCGATGCGGCCGTGCAGGCCGCGTTCGTGGAGCAGGGTGCGGGTCTTGTCCGAGTCGTAACCGGCGTCCAGATGCACAGTGATGTCGTCGGGCAGCGGTCCCAGGTCGTCCAGGCGGTCCAGGGTCGGGGCGAGCAGCGGGGAGTCGTGACGGTTCGCTCCAGCCAGCACGCGGCCCAGCGGTATTCCATAACCATCCGTCATACCCGAGCGTTTCAGGCCCTGTTTGCCGCGATCGACCGGTGAACGCCCTGCAACCTCACCGCCGCCGGGGGCTTTGGTGATGGAGCCGTCGACGGCGATCTGGTCGAGGACGAGGCCGACGATCCGGTCGTAGGACTCCAGCGCAATCTGCTTGAGCTTGGCGAAGACGCCGAGCCGGATCCACTCGTCGCGACGGTTGCGGATCGTGGTGGCCGAGCAGGTCGTGTCGGCGATCGCCTGGTAGGAGCAGCCGAATCGCAGGAGCTGCAGCATCTTGTCGAAGACGATCCGGTCGCTGATGCGCGGGCGGTGGCAGCCCAGTGGATGGGTCGGTGCGTAGGTCGATCGCTCAGGCAGCAGAGCGGCGAATTGGCCCCAGAGCGGTTCGGTCAGCCATGATGGCAGTACAGGCACAGGTCCCCCCGGTGATCACAGAGCGTCGCAACTCCATGATCGCCAAGGCCTGTGCCTGTCTTGCTGCCGGGGTGCCACCACCGCGCCTATCTGCGCGGCCTCTAAGTCGATCCAAGGGCCGGGGCGTTAGCGGTCCCCGCAAGCCCGTCCGTGCTTCACTCCAGCTCAGAGGCGTGCTCGGGACGGTGCGGAGGCTGCCTCCGCTGTCCCGGCAACGCACCGGCCCGCCACCCCGTTCCCTGCCCCTGCCTGCGCGGGCAGGGCGAGGACCAGCGTCAGGTGAGCGCTCACGTGCGGGGTCAGCGGGTCGGGCGCCCAGCCGTGGCGGGCGTAGAAGGACTGGGCCCGCAGATTGTGCTCGTACACCTCCAGGCGCGCCTCGCGTACGCCGGAGCGACTCCAGGACTCCACGCAGGCCGTGTGCAGCCCGGTGCCCAGGCCGCGGCCCCACCGGGCGGGGGCGACATGGAGCTGGGTGAGGTTCATGACGCCGTCTCGGACGCCGAAGGCCGCGACGCCCGCAACGGCCCCGTCGTGCTCGGCGACGAGCACACCGCCGTCCCGGCGGCCGACGGCCCCGGCCCAGCCGGCGCGGGTTCTGGCCCGTTCGGCGGGGCCCGCGTAGTCCTCCTCGGGGATGTGGCCGCGGTAGTACGTGGCGCGGGCGGCGGTGTGCAGGTCGGCTATCGCGTCGAGGTCGGCGGGGACGGCTCGTCTGATCATGACGGCTCAGACGCGGCGGGCCCGGCCTGCGGTTGCGGTCGCGGTTGCGGTTCGCCCTCCTCCGCGGCAGCGCGTCTCCCCCGTCCGGAGGAGACGGATCACCGCTGAGCGGGACGTGCAGCGGCGGCCCGTGGCGGAGCGTGGATGCCATGACCAAGACCGAACCCGTCCCCGCGCCCCCCGCGCCCACCGCCCCCGTCGGCCTGCCTCGCAGGGTGCTGCGCGCCGCCGCCGTCGTCTCCTGCGTGCCGTACATCGCGCTCAAGATCTCCTGGATCGCCGGTGGCCGCACCGGCATTCCCGAAGGCAGTGTGCTCCTCGACCGGCCCGGTGTGATGGCGGCCGTCAACGGCGTCACGGTGGTGATGGACGCGACGGTCGTCGTACTGGCGCTGCTGCTCACCCAGGCCTGGGGCCGGCGCGTGCCCGCGTGGCTCATCGCGCTGCCCATGTGGGTGGCGACCGGGCTGCTGACGCCTATCGCGACCGGGTATCCGCTCCAGCTGCTGGCCAAGGTGTTCACGGACCGCGGGACCGTGCCGGCGAACAGCGAGCCGTTCCTCGACGCATGGGTGTTCGCCGTCGTCTACACCGGTTTCATCATCCAGGGGCTGACGCTGGGCACCCTCTTCGCCCTGTACGCCCGCGACAGGTGGGGACACCTGTGGGCAGGCGCGGTCCGGGACCTGCCGGACGACGCCGTCGGCCGGGGGCTGAGGGCCACCGCCGTGGCAGGGTCGGCGCTGGCCGCCCTGGCCGCCGTACCGCATGCGCTGTGGGCCACCGGCTCCACCACCGGCCTCAGCCGGTCGCGGATCGACGAACGCACGCCGGACTTCTACCTGCTTGAGGGGACGTACGCTCTCTTCGCCTCCGTCGCCGTCGTCACGGTGCTCGCGCTGGTGCTGCGGCGCGGCCGCCTGCCGCTCAGGACCCCACTGGCACTGGCCTGGCTGAGCTCGGCCACGCTGGGCTGCTGGGGCGGGTGGTTGCTCCTGGCCTCGGCGGCGCCTTCGGGCGACGGGGCCGAAGCGTCGACCGTGCTGATGGTCCTGACCTACGCTGTGCAGATGACCGCCGGTCTCCTCCTCCTCGCCGCAGGTACGGCGTTCCTGCGGCGGCTCGGGCGCGGGGGCGGGCGCGCGGCGTGAGAACCCTGTTCGGGGCGCGGGCCCGGCTGCGCTGGATCCATCTGATCCTCGGCGGCGCGCTGTCCATGCCGTACTTCCTGCTCGGCGTGGTGATCGTCGGCTCGTTCACCGGCAATACGAATGTTTTCACCTCCACCGCCCTGCAGTTCGCGTCCTTCGGCATCGCCCTGCCCATCGCCGCCCTGACCGCCTTCTTCCCGCTGGTCAGGCCCCTGTCGGCGGGCGCGGCCAAGGCGTTGTGCGGCATGCCGGCCGAGCAGGCGGAGCAGCTGGCCCAGGGGCCCGCCCGGTCTCTGACGGCGCGGGCGCGGACCGCGGCCTGGTACACGCTCCACCTGGGGCTCGGCGGGATCATCAGCGGCATGTCGCTCGCGGTGCCGCCGTTCGCGGGCGTGCTGATCCTGCTGCCGCTGTTCGCCCGGCTGAGGGATTCCCGTCTCGATCTGCCCGCGGTGTTCGGCGAGACCTGGGCGCTGGCGCTGGCTCCGGTGGCCGGCGCCGGGATACTGCTGGCGCTGGCCGGGTGCGCGGCCGTGGCAGCGGCGCTGCTGGCCCGCTGGGCGCCGGTGCTCCTCGGGCCGGCCCCCGCCGACCGGCTCGCGGCGGCGGAGCGGCGGGCCGCTGAACTCGCCGTACGCAACCGGCTCGCTCGTGAGTTGCACGACTCGGTGGGACACGCGCTGAGCGCGGTCACGCTCCAGGCGGGCGCGGCGCGCCGGGTACTGGACAGCGATGTGGAGTTCGTTCGGGAGGCGCTGACCGCGATCGAACGGACGACGCGGCGCACTGTGGGCGAACTCGACGCGGTACTCGGGCTGTTGCGGCAGGGCGAGGAAAGGGAGGGCGAGCTCGCCGGCCCGACGCTGGACGCGCTGGGCGACCTGCTGGCCCAGTGCGGCGTGCGGGTCGCGTACACGGAGAACGGCGACCCGGCGGCCCTGGCCCCGGTGACGGTGTCCCGCGAGGCGTACCGCATCGTGCAGGAGGGGCTCAGCAACGCTCTGCGGCACGGCGCGGCGGCACCCGTGTCGCTACGGATCGCCGTGCGCGGCGAGGAGTTGGAGATCGTGATGGAGAACCCGCTGCCGGGCTCGCCCCCCGTGGTACGTCCGGGAGGCGGCCGGGGCCTGCCCGGCACAGCGGAACGCGCCGCCCTGCTCGGCGGCCACGCCGAAGCCGGGCCGCACGGCGGTGTCTGGCGGCTCACGGCCCGCCTGCCACTGGCCGGAGGTGCGCGATGAGCGCCCAGGACGCGCGGGTCAGGGTGGTACTCGCCGACGACGAGCGCCTGGTCCGTACCGCCCTGCGCGTCATCCTCGAAGCGGAGCCCGACCTGGAGGTCGTCGGCGAGGCCGCGACCGGGGCCGAGGCCGTCTCGGTCGTGCGTGGGCTGCGTCCCGACGTGGTGCTGATGGACGTACGCATGCCGGAGATCGACGGCATCCGCGCCACCGAGCAGATCCTCGGCGCTCTGGAGGATCCGCCACGGATCGTGGTCGTCACCACCTTCGAGAACGACTCGTACGTGTACGACGCCCTGCGCGTCGGGGCCGCCGGGTTCCTGCTGAAGCGGGCCGCCGCCGAGGACCTCGTCGCGGCCGTCCGGCTGGTGGCGCGCAGCGACACGCTGCTGTTCCCGTCGGCCGTGCGACGCCTGGCCGCCCAGCACGCCAGGCGCCGGCCCGAAGCGCCGCCGTGGGCGGCCCGGCTGACCCTGCGCGAGGCGGAGGTGCTGCGGCTGATGGCGGTGGGCCTGACGAACGCGGAGGTCGCGGAGCGGCTGCGGGTCGGCCCGGCGACGGCGAAGAGCCATGTGGCGGCGGTGCTGGCCAAGACGGGCGCGCGGGATCGTACCCAGGCAGTGATCGCGGCGTACGAGTCGGGTTTCATCAGGCCGCACTGAGCAGCGCGGGGAGAGCGCGGAGAGACGCGCGGAGATGAAGACTGAGTGAGAAGGGCGACATACCGGAACTCCGGGGGCCGGTTCGTTCGTCTTCTGTGCGGGATGAACAAAACAATCAGGCGCGCTTCGGTCTTCTGCCTGCTGATGGTGCTCGCCCTGCTGGTGCGGATCACCTGGGTGCAGGCGTACCAGGGCCAAGCTCTCGCAGACGACAAGAACAACCGGCGGAATGTGATCGCGCAGTACGCGCAGCCGCTCGGGAACATCATCGTGGCCGGTTCGCCGGTCACCGGATCGAAGAAGACGGAGGGCAGCGATCTCGACTACAAGCGCACCTACACCGACGGCGCGCTCTACGCGGCCGTAACCGGCTACAGCTCGCAGGCGTACGGGGCGACGCAGCTCGAAGGCATCTACAGCAATGTCCTCGACGGGACAGACAGCCGGCTGAAGAGCCCGGCCGACCTTCTCATGGGCCGGCAGAGCGACCCCGGCGCCGTGGTGACTACTGTCGACCCGGCGGTGCAGAAGGCCGCGTACAACGCGCTCGGCGACAAGAAGGGCGCCGCCGTGGCGATCGACCCGGAGACCGGGCGGATCCTCGGCATGGTCTCCACGCCTTCATACGACCCGTCGAAGATCAGCGGTATGAACGACGGCGAGGCCTGGCAGCGGCTGACCGGCGACGAGGACAAGCCGATGGTCAACCGGGCGCTGCGGCAGGCGTTGGCGCCGGGCTCGACGTTCAAGCTGGTCGTCGCCGCGGCGGCGCTGGAGGACGGGCGCTACGGCTCGGTGGACGAGAAGACGGACAGCCCGAACCCGTACCCGCTGCCCAACACACAGACGGTCCTGAAGAACGAGAACCCGTCGGCGCCCTGTGAGGACGCCACGCTGCGCACGGCGCTCCAGTACTCCTGCAACAACGTCTTCGGGAAGCTGGCCGTCGATCTCGGCCAGGACAAGGTGAAGGCGATGGCGGAGAAGTTCGGCTTCAACACCGAGAAGCTGGATGTGCCGGTCCGGGCCGCCGAGAGCCTGTTCCCCTCGGGACTCGACAAGCCGCAGACGGCGCTCACCGGCATCGGCCAGTTCGATGTGACAGCCACCCCGCTCCAGATGGCCATGGTCTCGTCGGCCATCGCCAACGACGGTGAGCTCGCGTCGCCGCACATGGTCTCCAAAGTGACGGACGGGGACGGCGACACCCTGGAGGACTTCGGGGACGCCGACAGCGAGCGGATCGTGTCGTCCGACACCGCCGAGCAGCTGCGGAGCGCGATGGTCACCGTCGTCGAGGACGGCACGGGCTCGAACGCGTGGATCAGTGGCGCCGAGGTGGGCGGCAAGACCGGTACCGCGCAGCGCGGCGTCGACAACAGCAAGTCGCCGTACGCCTGGTTCACGTCGTACGCCAAGGACGAGTCGAGCGGCCGGCAGGTGGCGGTCGCGGTCATCGTCGAGGACTCGGGCGGCCCGCGCTCGGAGGTCAGCGGCAACGGCCTGGCGGCGCCGATCGCCCAGAAGATGATGAAGGCCGCGATAGACCGGTGAAGCGGGCGGCCGGTCCCGGCCGGTGCGCTCCTGTGACCGTCCCCTGCCCGCCCCCGGTCATCGAGAGGTCCTGTCGGATCCGGTTCAGGGGCGGGCAGCAGTCGGCTCCTACTGGCCGGCCCACCGCTTGACGGTGGCCTCGGCCGTCGCGCGCTCGTCCGGTGTCAGCTTGGAGATGGTCGCGCCGTGGTTGGTGTCCGGCGCGACGAAGAGGTGCGAGTCGCGCTTGCCCGGCTTGAACTGTTCGGCGCTCCACGGGTCGTTCTGCCCGTACACGAACATCATCCGCTCGCCGCGGGTGGACACCCAGCGGTCGACGTCCTTGATCACACGGCCTTCGTAGGAGGTGCGCATGCCGGCGGGCAGCACGGAGTTGGGCTGGTAGATGTCCGGGTGGTTGCGCACATCGCGCAGGTGCTTGAACTTCAGGTCGGCCCAGCCGAGTTGGGACGCGGCCTGCCGGTAGTACGGGCCTGCGCCCTCGGCCCCGTTGCCCTGGTCCGAGTAGATGCTCAGCCCGTGGCCCAGCGACCAGGAGTAGAGCTCGTCGTCGGTCGCCTTCTTCGCGTCCGGGACGGCCGGGCAGTCGGTGTGGGTGCCGCTCTGCCAGAAGTTCCACACCTGGTCGAGCACGGAGAACTCGTAGGCCCGGTCGGCGGAGCCGAGGTAGGCGAAGGTGAGGCCCTGCTCCTTGGACGTGGCCTCGAAGCGCGGCAGCATAGCGGAGCGCCGCACCAGCATTTCGCGCTGTACGGCGTCCAGGGCGGCCCGGCACTCGGGCGTGCCGACCGTCTTGAAGAACCGCTCGTAGACGCTGTCGTCCCGGTTGTTCGCGTCGTTCGGAGCGACGTACGCGACCACGGCGTCCAGGTCGTCCGGGTAGTGGCGCTCGTGGTAGACCTGCGTCATTCCGCCCTTGCTGGCGCCCGTGCCGAGCCACTTGGCCCCGTAGAGCGTCTTGAGTGCCTGGACGATCGCGTGCTCGTCGGTCGCCTGCTGCCAGACGTTCAGGTCGTCCCAGTCGATGTCGGCGTCGGCGGGGCGCGAGGTGTTGAAGTAACGGTGTTCCACGCTGACCTGGTTGGCGCCGAGCAGCGTCGTGATCTCACGGGTGCTGGAGGACAGCCCGTACCCGCCGGTGTAGTGCACGACCGGCGCCGTCTCGCTCTTGTGCCAGAGCGTGAGTCTCTGCTGGAAGCTGCCGCTGGACGGGTCGCGGTGGTCGACGGGCTGGGCCATCGTCAGCGTGTAGAGGGGGAATCCGCCCTTGTCGGCCACCGAAACGACCGTCAGCCCGGGGATCCGCTCCAGCTTTTCGCGGATGTCAGCGGTCGCGGCCGTGCTGGTGGCCGGCGCGTCCGGGCTGGTGGCCGCGGTGTCAGCGGCGTCCGGAGCCGCCGCCGCGACGGCGGGCGAACCGGTCGCCAGAGCGGTTGCCGCTATCACGCCGGCACAGAGCAGAGAAGACAGGAAGACCTTGGTGCGCACGCTGAAGTCCCCTCGGTCGCAGGTGTGGTGATGGAAGCGATGGACTCGACGCGCCGCATGCTATGCGCTTCGGACCTGTGACCGGCCTCACTCTGATCTTTTGCTTCCTGTGTCAACCGGAGGCGTGGTCCCGGGCGTATGCCACATGAGACCGAAGAGATCCAGGAGTGGTTGTTGACCGTCGAGGAGTTCGAAGAGTTCTACGCGCATACGGCCGCCCGCCTCGTCGGGCAGCTGTATGTGATGCTCGGCGATCGGCACGAGGCCCAGGACGTCGTCCAGGAGGCCTTCGTACGGGGGTGGAGCAAGCTGAGGGCGCTCGACCGCGACGGCGAACCCGAGGCATGGATCCGTACGGTGGCCTGGCGGGTGGCCGTGAGCCGGTGGCGGGTGAGCCGCCGTTCGGCGGACGCCTGGGAGCGGCGCGGCAGCCCGGGCGCCGACCCGGGTCCGGGGCCCGAACAGGTCGCTCTGGTGACGGCGCTGCGTGAACTGCCGCCCAGGCAGCGGCGGACCGTGACGCTGCACTACGTGTGCGACCTGACGGTCGCCCAGATCGCGGCCGAGACCGGCCTGTCCACCGGAACCGTCAAGACTCACCTGGCCCGCGGCCGGGCCGCGCTCTCCCATCTGTTGCAGGATCCGCGATCCGAGGAGGCCTCCGGTGTCTGAGCCCCAGCCCCACGACCCGTTGAGGGCGGCGTTCAAAGACGCGGCGGCGGCCGGGCAGGCGCGCACCAGGCCCGTGCCCGTGGCGGTGATCGCTGAGCGCGGTGTCCGGCGCCGGCGGCGCCGTCTCGCCCTGGTGTCGGCGACCGCCTGCGCGGTGTTCGCCTCCCTGGGCGCCGCGCTGGTGACGACCCTGGCGACGGACGGCGGCGCGGACCCGGCGGTTCCTGCCACCACCCCGGCCTCGCCCGTCCCGTCGTCGTCCCTCAGCCGCACCCGCACGTCGCCCCCGCCGTCCGTCGCACCGTCCGTCGCACCGTCCGTCGCACCGTGGCTCGCCCCGTCGCTCGCACCGTCGCTCGCCCCGTCCCGGACCGCGAGCGGGGGCGCTGGGACCTCGCGGACACCGGTAGAGACCCCGTCGACGAGCCAACCCGCCACGGACTGACCGCCACGGACTGACCCGCACCACCCACCCCCGCCACATCGCCCCTTGCGCCGGCCTGCGGGCCGGCGCGGGGCGGTGGCGGTCCCCCGCATGCCTCGATGCCAACGCCGACGCCCGTACCAGGAGCCCGACCATGGCCACCGCGACCCGCCCGCGCCCCGCCGCGCAGCCCGCCCGTACCGCCGCACCGGCCTCGGCCCCGGCGCGTCCGTCCGGGCGGCGTCGGATCGTGCGCCTGCGCCTGAGTGGCGACGACCGGAACGTCCTGCTCCTGTACGTCCTGACCCGCGCCGGTCTGTGGGCCGTCGCGTACGGCACGCGGTGGCTCTTCGCCGGTGACCGCAGGGCCCGCGACGTACGGTCGGCGCTGTCGCCGTGGGAGCAGTGGGACTGGTGGCACTACCTGCGCATAGCCGAGCACGGTTACTTCCCGGGCGGAACCGGGCCGTGGACGGACGACTGGGACAACCGGGAGGCGTTCTTCCCCGGCTTCCCCCTCGTGCTCCGCGCCGTCCATACCGTCGTCCCCGACTGGACCGCCGCCGGCCTGCTGATCTCCTTCTGCTCGGGGGCAGTCGCAGTCCTGGCACTCGCCCGCGTCGCCCGCCTCCACCTGCCCGACGGCGCCACGGCCCAGCGAGCCGTGCTCTTCCTCCTGCTCTCGCCGTGCGGGGTGTTCCTGGCCGCCGGCTACACCGAGTCGCTCTTCCTCGCGCTCGCCCTGCCGGCCTGGCTCGCCGCCCAGCGCCGCAACTGGGCGCTCGCGGGCGTACTCACCTGCCTGGCGACCGGGGTCCGGGTCAGCGGTCTCTTCCTGGCGGCGGCGATCGGCGTCCACTTCGTCGCCGCGGCAGACCTGCGCAAGCAGTGGCGCTCACTGGCCTGGATCGCGCTGCCCACCCTGCCCGTGGCACTCCACTCGTGGTTCCTGCACGCGCACACCGGCGACTGGTCGGCGTGGAAGCACGCCCAGGAGCGCGGCTGGTACCGCGAGTTCCACGTTCCCTGGGAGACGTGGGCCAACACCTGGAGGGCCGCCTTCGGGCACACGCAGACCACCGGTTACGCCGCCATGTTCCAGGCCGAACTCCTCACCATGCTCGTGGGTCTGCTGCTGCTCGGTGTGCTGCTGCGGCGACGGCGATGGCCGGAAGCCGTCTACATCGGACTGACCCTGTGGGCGCTGGGCACGTCGTACTGGTACACGTCGATTCCGCGCGCCACGCTCCTGTGGTGGCCGATGTGGGTGCTGCTCGCCGCGTGGAGCGTGCGGCGCCCGTGGGTGCGAAGCGCGTACGTCGGCGTGGTGGCGCCGGTGGCGACGCTGGTCGCCGTCACCTTCCTGTCGGGACGCTGGGCGGGCTAGCTTGAGATTTAACCTCCGGATTCGAACAGCTCCGACCAGCCCTTCCTGCCGCACGAGCAGGCCCCGCAGCACAGTCGGAAACCTAAGCAAGTCGGGACAAACGGTGCGCATGCTGGTTCCGTGAAGCCGACTTGCGGTCGTGTTCGAGCGGCGAGGTTAAATCTCAAGCTAGGGGGTGTCTGACAATTCCCCGCGGCGTCGCGGCGTCCGGCACGCACGCTCGCAGCGTTGCCGAAAAGCCCTAGTACTGCAACCGCATGTGTGGGTTTTGGCCTCGGCGTTGGTAGTGGCAGCGGCGGGCTCGGGCCTGGCTGCGGCGTCGGAAGTGTGACCAGCGGAGACGGTGCTCGTTGTCGTGGCAGCGGGGCGTGATGACGACGTGCCCGATCATCCGGCGGATCTCCGGGACGCTGAGGGGTATGAGGTCTTGCTCGTCGTCTCGGCTGCCCCTTTTGTGGCTTCTGCGGCACGGGTGGCGGTCAGGTAGGCGAGGGCGGCCATCGCGAGGGTGATGTGCCGGTACCAGGCCCGGTAGAGACGGACCTGGTAGTGGTCCAGGCCGCATTCGCCCTTGGCGATCTGGAAGCATTCCTCCACCTGCCACCGTGCGCCAGCGGTTCTGACCAGGTCTTTCAGCCGGGAGGTGGCGGGGCCGTAGCAGACGTAGTAGGCGATCTCGGCGGGGTCGCTGATGCTGCGGCGGGCCAGGACCCAGTGCCCGAAGCCGTCCTGCCACTGCGGGCGGACAGCGATCCGGGCCCAGTCGTAGAACCGCTGACCGTGCGCGCCCGCTCCGGCGGAGATCCGCTTCCATCTCTGCCGGGGCACTGCGGTGATCAGGTCGCGCACCTCGGCGACCGCACCATCGGTGGTGGTCACGGTGTCGTTGACCTTGGTGGCCAGTACATAGGCGACGTGCCGTTCCTCCAGCCAGGCCCGCATGTGTTTGACCTGGCCGTATGCCTCATCCGCAGTGACCCAGGCGAAGGGGACACGGGCGTCGATCACGCGTTGCAGCATCCACTTGAAATGCTCGATCTTCGTGGCGAAGGGCACCTCGTCACCGATCCCGGCCTGCCTGCACCGCTCGCGGTCATCGGTCCAGGAGGCGGGGACATACAGTTCCCGGTCGATCAGCGCCCGGCCTTTCACGGAGGCGTAGGCCAGGAACGTGCCGATCTGACAATTTTCCGTGCGGCCGGCCGTTCCGGAGTACTGCCGCTGGACACCGGCCGACTTGACGCCCTTCTTCAGGAAGCCGGTGTCGTCCCCGATCAGCACCGCGTCCTTGGCGCCGATCGTCTCGACGACGAAGTCACGCACGTCGTCACGGACGGCATTCTCGTCCCAGTCGGCAAAGTTCAGCAGCCGCTGGAAACCGTCCGGACGACGCTGGCCAGCCTGCTCGGCCAGCGTCCACCCGTTTTTCTTCTCCAGCGGTGCGAGCAACGTACTCAGGTAGTCCAGCGCCCGCTCACGCGGCTCCGACCTGCCGAAATGGCCCGCAAAGCGAGCATGAAGATCGGCTATCCCCTCGGACCAGTTCTCGATCTGCGCGACCGTCAGCGATTCATCACACAGTCAGTCCAACGACCAAGACGGCGCCCTGTCACGCCACATGCGGTTGCAGTACTAGTAGCTCCGCTACGAGGACTGTCCGGCGCCTTGCGATCGCACGCACCGGACGCCGCTCCTTGACCCACAGGGAATTGTCAGACACCCCCAAGGACACGCCTCACGTCCCCTCGAACACCTCCCGGGTGAGGAACGCGAGCCGCGCCCGCTTCTCCGGGAGGAAGACCTCCGGCAGGTCGACCTCCGGCAGCACCACCTCCGGCCCGACCTCGAAGCCCGCCCGCTCCAGCCGCGCCACCGCCTTCTCGTTGAGGACGTCCGGCTCCGCCACCAGCCGCTGGTGGGCGGAGTCGGAGAACACGAAGCCGACGAGCGCCGCCAGCAGGTTCGCGGTGAAGCCGCGCTCTGCCACGGCGCCCTCTCCTGACCCCGGCCCGACCAGCAGGTGGATTCCGCAGTCGCCCGCCCGGACCTCGTAGCACTCGCTGACCCGGTCGGCCTCGGGCTCGTACGTCTGGAAGAGCGCCACCGGCTCGCTGTCCCGCAGCGCCAGATATCCGTGATGTGTGGTGAGCGAGTCGAGGTGCGCGTAGATCTCCCTGACCTGCTCGCGCGTCGCGTCCCCCATCCCCCAGAACCGGGCCCGCTCCTGGGTGACCCAGCCGTGCAGCAGCGTGGCGTCGCGCTCCGCGTCGACGGTGACCAGGTGCACCGTCCCGAAGCCGGGGATCTTCTGCTCGTACACGGGATCGGCGTCGATCATCGTTGTTCCTCGTTCCTTGCGTGCCCTTGCGTGCGTCGATTCTTCGGTCAGGCGGTCCCAGTCGGTGGTCACGGGTACGAGTTCGCCCCGCAGCCACACCGGCAGTTGGTCACAGTGGTGGGCGTCGCCCGCGACACCGGACGCGCCGAGCGGCACCACCCACAGGCTGTCCTCGCGCCGGGCGAGGTCCCAGACGTAGCGGGCGGCGGGCCCCCGCGCGCACCGGTCGGTGACGCCCGGGATGCTGGACGTGGACAGCACGCAGTCGTGGTCCCCGGCCAGACCCGGCCAGCCGCCGGCCGGCGCGGACGGCAGTGCCTGCCACGGCGTGAGGAGGTGTACGTCGCCCCAGGGCGCCGGCGCCGGATCCGTGGCGGCGATCGCCTCGACGGCCGCCGCCACCGCGCCGGGTCTGTCGATGCCGGGCAGCAGATCCGTGGTCAGCAGCGTCTCCAGCGCGAAGCCGACGCGCGAAGTGAGGGCCAGCCAGGGCCGGAAGATCCCGGGGTACGCCGGGTCCGCGACCGGCTCGGTCAGCGCGCCGAGGTCGGGGTGGGCGGCGATCCGCCGCACCACCTCCGTCCGTACGGCGGCGTACAGCGTGGCCTCCCTGCTGTCGGCCTCCATGCGCCGGTCCCAGGCCAGCAGCCGGTCCCGCAGGCGTGCGGCCTTCGGGCCGAGGCCGTCCAGAGAGGCGAGCAGAGCGATCAGGGGGCGCGCCGACGCGAGGGCGGTGTCGGTGTGGACGGCCGCCATGTCGGCGGCGGTCCATGACGTCGACGCGTCGAGCAGGTACGCGATGCGGTCGGCCCGGTACGGCGGTGCGAACTCCACACCGAGCGGCGCGGCCAGGCCCCGCTGGTTGGCCATCACCGCGAAGCCGTCGACGTCGGCCCGCGGCAGCGGACCGTGCACGCCCGTCCAGGTGTACGCCGCGTCCCAGGCGGGTACGACGCGCAGCCCGTTGTCGCGGTGGCGCAGCGGCACCCGGCCGGCGACCCGGTGCAGCAGGCCGCCCGCTGTGTCGGCGGCCTGGACGACGTTGACGGGCTCGACCCACTTCTCGAAGGCGGCGTCCACGTCGGCGACGGTGCGTGCCCGAAGCAGCGCGGCAAGTGCGCCGAATCCGAGGTCTTCGTACACCCGGGTCGGGCAGCGCAGGCTGACGGTCATGTCGTCGCCGGGGGCTCCGATGATGACGGGCCCGCGCTCGGTCTCGACGACTTCGACCTCGACAGGGTCACTGCCGGCGACCTCGACGGTCTCGGTGTGCGCGGTGGCTGGGCGCCAGCCGTCGGGGCCCAGCGCCTCGACACCGTCGGGGCCGCGGCGCAACTGCTCGCGGTAGAGGTCCTGATAGTCGGCCATGGCATTGGTGATGGCCCAGGCCACCGTTGAGGTGTGGCCGAAGTGGGCGATGCCGGGGACTCCGGGGACGGCAAGTCCGACCACGTCGAACTCGGGGCAGGCCAGGCGTATCTGCTGGTAGACGCCGGGGGCTTCGATGAAGCGGTGTGGGTCGCCGGCGATCAGGGGCGCACCGGTGGCGGTGCGCTCGCCGGTGACGAGCCAGCCGTTGCTGCCGCTGGTGCCGGGGCCGTCGGTGGCGAACAGGGTGACCGCCTCGCCGCCGAGCCTGCGGGCGACCTCCTCACGCCACAGCTTGGTGGGGAAGCCCGCGAACAGGATGTGCGTCGACAGCCAGACCCCCAGCGGGGTCCACGGCTGCCACTGCCCCGGGGCGAGTGCGACCGCCGCGAACTCCGGGGCGCGCGAGGCTCCTTCGACGAGGCCGGAGTTGACCCCTTCGACGTACCGGGTGATCCACGCCGCGGTGTCCGCGTCGAGGGCGCGGAAGCAGCGCCTGGCGGTGTCGTCGAGGCGGGAGCGGCGGGCGAAGGTGTCCCAGTCGACGGCGTCGGCGCCGAGGAAGGCGGCCGTGGTGCCCTGAGCCCGGTGCCGTTCGATCTCGAGCTGCCAGGCGCGGTCGGTGGCGGCGTTGCGACCCTGGGCGAAGGCGAGTTCGTGCGCGCTGTCGGCGCGGAGATGGGGGATTCCCCAGGCGTCCCGGAAGACCTCGGCACTCACTTGTTTCCCATCCAAATTTTCACACGATTTAGGTTAGGCTGACCTAACTTAACGGACGGGTGTTCGGGAAACAATCCCGGACCTGCGGGGAGGAGACTGCGGTGGGGCACGGCTGGGAGGGCGCGGTACTGAAGCTGCTGCGCGGCAAGGACTTCACGTTCACCGTGACCGGGGCGGAGCAGGTCACGGAGGACTACCGGCGCCTGCACTTCACGGACGGCGGCCTGCTCGCGGCGGCGGGCACGCACCCGACGATGTGGGTGCGGATCTGGTTCGACAACGCCGGCAAGCCGCACCAACGCGCGTACACCCTCGTCGACCCCGACGTCACGGCCGGCACGTTCAGTCTGGAGTTCGCCCTGCACGAGGGGTGCGCGAGCGACTGGGCGCGCGAGGCGCAGCCGGGTGACACGATCGAGGCGACGCTCCAGGGCACGGGCTTCGACATACCGGACCCGCTGCCGTCGCGGCTGCTGGTGGTCGGCGACCCGGCGTCGCTGCCCGCGATCAACTCGCTGCTGGACGCCATGCCCGGGGTGCCGGCGACGCTCTGGTTCGAGACATCGCACGCCTCGGACGACGAGCTGCCGCTGCGGCTGGATCCGGCCCGCCACGAACTGCGCCGCGTGCCCCGGCGGGAGGCCGGGGCACATCTGGTCGCCGAGGTGAAGGAGGCGCTGGCCGGACCGGCCGAGGACCGGGCCGGGGTGTACGTGTGGATCGCGTGCGACACGGCGACGACGCGGACCCTGACGACGTACGTACGCAAGGACCTGGGGCCGGCGAAGGGGCGGGTCCACTCGCTGGGGTACTGGCGCGCCGCGTAGCACCTCGGCGACCGGAAACCGCAACGCAGAGGCAAACGGGCGTTCACCGCGCCACACTTGACGCACCGCGCCCCCCATCGCGCCCCGAGGAGACCCTCCGATGCCCGCACCCCACACCGTCCTGCTCACCGGCGCCGCCGGCGGCCTCGGCACCCTGATGCGGGGCCTGCTGCCCGCGTACGGATACGTGCTCCGCCTCTTCGACGCGACTCCCATCGAGGGCGAACCGGGCGCGGTCACCGCCGATCTCACGGACAAGGAGGCACTGCGCGAGGCCCTGCGTGGCGTCGACGCGGTGGTCCATCTCGCCGGGATCGCGCTGGAGGCACCCTTCGAGAAGATCATGCGCTCCAACATCGAGGGCACGTACAACCTCTATGAGGCAGTCCGTCAGGAAGGTGTCCGCCGCGTCGTCTTCGCGTCGTCCAACCACGCGGTCGGCTTCACCCCGCGCCCGGCCCCCGGCGGGCCGCTCATCCCGATCGGCGTCCCGCACCGCCCCGACACGTTCTACGGGCTCTCCAAGGCCTTCGGCGAGGACCTCGCACAGCTCTACTGGGACCGGCACGGCGTCGAAAGCGTCTCGGTGCGGATCGGCGCCTGCCTCATGGAGCCGAGCACGGTGCGGATGCTGTCGGTCTGGCTGAGCCCCGGTGACTGCGCCCGCCTCTTCCACGCCGCACTGACCGCCGAGGACGTGGGCCACACCGTCGTCTACGGCTCGTCGGCCAACACCCGTCTGTGGTGGGACCTGACGTCCGCGCGGGCCATCGGCTACACACCGCAGGACGACTCGGAGCAGTACGCCGACAAGCTCGTCGCCGACCAGGGCGAACTCGACCCGTCCGACCCCGCCCACACCCGCCTGGGCGGCGATTTCTGCACCGACCCGCCCCAGTGGCCGGTCGGTCTAAGACGGTCGGTCTAAAGCGCGCGACGGGGAAGGCAGTCGGCGGGCATCATGCGGTCATGCCACGACCACACGGATTCTGTTACGAGCAGTTCGGCGACGGCACCGTCGTCGTCACCCACCAGGGGCGGACCGCCGGCACCCTGCGGGGAAACCGGGCGGAGAAGTTCCTCACCGAGGTCCGGTCGGGGGACGGTCAGCTGGTCATGGCCCGCTGGACCGGGGCGTACAAACACGGCAACGAGCGGACCGCCAGGAATCACCCGCGGAACGGGTGAACGGCAAGGGAACGGCAAAGCGGTGTCGGTCGTTAGCCCTGGCATGACCGCAATGACACCCGGCTCGAACATTCCGCTTCCCACCGCCCGCGTGGCCGTGGACGTTGCCGCCCCGGTGCGGCTCGACGTATCGGGCCTGCTGCTCACCGCCGAGGGCAAGGTGCGCTCCGACGACGACTTCATCTTCTACAACCAGCCCGCGGGGCCCGGTGTCACCTACCGGTCCGGCGGCGGCACGGCCCCCGACGCGATCGTGGTGGACACCTCGGCAGTCCCGCCGGGCATCGAGAAGATCGTGGTCACGGCGAGCCCCGACGCCGCGGGCCAGACGTTCCAGGGCGTCGAGCCCACCGCCACGGTGCGGGGCGACGACGGGGCGGCGATCGCGTCGTTCACCCCGCCGCAGCTCGGCTCCGAGACGGCGCTCGTGATCGTCGAGATCTACCTGCGCAACGGCGCCTGGAAGGTCCGCGCGGTCGGCCAGGGTTACGCGAACGGGCTGGCCGGTATCGCCACCGACTTCGGCGTCTCGGTGGATGAACCCGCGGCCCCCGCCGCCACCGCGGCCTCCACGCCCGCTGCCACCCCTGCGGCGCCGCCCGCCCCGCCGGTGTCCGACCCCCGCGTCGCCGCCGCCCCGGCGGCCCCCTCCGCCCCCGCCGCACCGCCCGCAGCTCCTGCCGGGTCCGGGAAGGTCAACCTCGACAAGGGCCGGGTCAGTCTCCAGAAGAACCAGACCGTCTCGCTGGTCAAGGGCGGCCGCCCGCTGCTCTCCCAGGTCAAGATGGGCCTCGGCTGGGAGCCCGCGTTCCGCGGCAAGGACATCGACCTCGACGCGTCCGTCATCGCCTACGACGGAAACCGCAAGCACCTGGACAGCTGCTACTTCGGCAAGCTGACGATCCTGGGCGGTGCGGTCAAGCACTCCGGGGACAACCTCACCGGCGAGGGCGCGGGCGACGACGAGGTGATCGTCGTCGACCTCGGCCGCATCCCGCCGGAGGCGACCGGCCTGGTGTTCACGGTGAACTCCTTCACGGGACAGAAGTTCACCGAGGTGGCCAAGGCGTACTGCCGTCTGCTGGACGCGGCGACCGGTGAGGAACTGGTCCGCTTCGACCTGACCGGCGCCGAGCCGCAGACGGGGGTGATGATGGCAAAGCTGATCAAGCAGTTCTCTGGCGAATGGGAAATGACCGCCATCGGCGACTTCGTGAAAAGCCGCACCGTGCGGGGAATGGTCAAGCCGGCTGCCCAGGCCCTCTAGCGCTGACGCGCGGAAAGGCTCCTAGAGCTTGGTCAGCTTGACGAACGGGCTCAGGATGCGACCCTGTCGCCCTGCGAAGTCGATGAGAACCGCTGCATCACCTTCGACCGCGATGACCCTCCCGAGTCCGAACTGATCATGCGAAACCCGGTCGCCCACCTCGAATACCTCGATCGGTGGGGCGGCCGCGGCCGGGACGTTGAAGGGACTGGACGGCAGGTAGCGCCGGGCTCCGGCTGACTTTGTCATTGCTTGAGAGTATGCGCCCCGCGAGGCTGCCACGCCATGCCCGTCCATGATCACTTCCCCTGGGGGCGGTCCGTACCCCTCCTCGCGGGCGCCCCGGGGGCACTCCCCGAGCCGGCGTCCGCCGGGGCGCCGTAGGGCCGTCCACCTGCCGTTGCGGACAGAGCGTGACCGAACTGTGCCCCTGCGGAGCCCGGTCGCGGCCGCGGTGTTCACCGCATTCGGGCCGGTCCGCCCTGTCCGGCGAGTTGGGCGCGGCCCCGGAAGCCGCCGCCGGAGTGCGGCCCGGCCGCGCCGGCGCCGCAACCGGACGGCCGGCGTAGGCGTGAGGAAGGGCATACGGGACACTGGACGACGCAGGTCTGGACGGCGCAGACCCCGACGACGGGAGGGACCACGGCATGGCCGCACGCGCGGAGTACCGCACCGTCGCACCGATCGGGGCAGGCGGTACGGGCCGGGTCGAGCTCGCGCGCAACTCCGCCGGCCGCCTCGTCGCGCTCAAGACGGTGCACGAGCACCTGACCGCCGCCCCGCGCTTTCGCGAGCGCTTCCGCCGGGAGGCCGCCGCCGCCCTACGGGTCCGCGGACCGTTCACCGCGACGGTGACCGACGCCGGTACCGAAGACAGCGAGCCCTGGCTGGCCTCCGATTACTGCGTGGGACCGCCCCTCGTGGACGTCGTCACCACCGCCGGTCCGCCGTCCCCCGCCGACCTCGCCACCTTCGGCTCCGCGATCGCCGTGGCCCTGTCGGCCGTCCACGGCGCGGGCCCCGCCCTGCTCGACCTCAAGCCCGCCCATGTCCTGATCACCCGCCGGGGCCCGAAGATCATCGATTTCGGTACGGCCGGACGCTCGGCGGGTCAGGACCCTGCCGTCGCCGGCTTCCTCGGCTTCGTCGCCCCCGAGCTGCTGACGCCGGGAAGCCGGACGGACACCCCCGCCGACGTGTTCGCGCTGGGGGCGCTCCTCGCCCTGTCCTGCACGGGACGCAACCCGTTCGGGTCCGGCAGCCCCGACGAGATGACCCGCCGCACCCTGCACGACGGCCCCGACCTCGTGGGTGTGCCGGGTCCCGAGTGGCCGGGCTTCCTCGCGCGCTGCCTGACCGCCGCGCCCGCAGCCCGGCCGAGCATGCCAGAGGCCCTGGCCTGGTGCGCGGAGCGTGCCGCCCCCGCGCCGTGGTGGGAGCAGGATCCGGTGACCGACCTGATCCGCGAGCGCGAGGACGACTTGGCGGAGCTCCTCGCGGTCAGCGGCGGCGCCACGGGCCGGTGATGGCGAGCAGGATGCCCGGGGTCTGGATGCTCGCGTAGAGCGTCTTCCCGTCGGGCGAGAAGACCACCCCGGCGAACTCGCTGTACTCCGGCTCGGCGTCCGTACCGAGGTTGAGTTCGTTGCGTGCGATGGGGTACGTACGACCTCGCTCGGTGGCGCCGAGGAGGTGCTGGCCGCCCTCCCCGTCCTCCGCGATGACCAGGCCGCCGTACGGCGAGACGGTGATGTTGTCGGGGCTGTCGAACTCGCCGCCGGTGCCCAGGAGCACCTTCAGCGTGAGCGTGCGGTGGCGGGGGTCGTAGAACCAGACCTGGCCGTCGTGCGGACGGCCCGGGCTCTCGTCACGGGCGTACGACGACACGATGTACGCGCCGCCGTCGGCCCACCACATGCCCTCCAGCTTGCGGCCGCGCGTGATGTCACCGTCGTCGAACTGCTGGCGCACCGGTACCGTCCGACCGTCCCGGTCGGGCACATCGACCCAGTCGACGCCGTACACCGTGCCGATGCGGGTGGCGCGCGACAGGTCGTCGACGAACCGGCCGCCGGAGTCGAAGCACTGGGCGGCCTGCAGGACGCCCGCGTCGTCGGCGAGCCGGCGCAGCTGCCCGCGGCCGTGCTTGAAACCGTGCGGCGGCACCCAGCGGAAGAGCAGGCCGTTCGGCTCGGAGTCGTCCTCGGTGAGGTAGGCGTGGCCGCGCTTAGGGTCGATGACGACGGCCTCGTGGTCGAAGCGGCCGAAGGCTTTGACGGGCCGGGGGCCGAGGTTGGCCCGCCGGTCGTAGGGGTCGACCTCGAAGACGTACCCGTGGTCCTTGGTCATGCCGTTCTCGCCTGCCCGGTCGGTGTTCTCCTCACAGGTCAGCCAGGTGCCCCAGCTGGTGCGCCCGCCCGCGCAGTTGGTGGAGGTGCCGGCGATGCCGACCCACTCGGCGATCTCGCCGCCACGGTGCACCTCGACCACCGTGCAGCCGCCGGACGCGGCCGGGTCGTACACCAGGCCCTCGGTGAGCGGGACGGGGTGCTTCCACTTGGAACGCGGCCCCTTCAGCTCGTGGTTGTTGACGAGCAGCGTCACACCGCGCAGGCCCTCGAACGTGGCGGTGCCGTCGTGGTTGGACGGCGTGTACTCACCTGACTCCAGCCTGGTCACACCGGAGTGCGTGATGATCCGGTACGAGAACCCCCTGGGGAGGGCCAGGATCCCCTCCGGGTCGGCGACGAGCGGCCCGTAGCCGGGGTCGTGCCCGTGCCTCCCGGCCCCCTCACCGGCGTCCCCGGCCGCGTCCCCGGCCCCTGCGGTCTCATCGGCGTCGTCCGCCGCGAGCGCGCCGGGGGCGGTGGCGAGCGCGCCGACGCTGCCGGTGAGCGCGACCGCGGCACCGGTGAGCGCGGAGCGCGCGGTGAAGTCCCTGCGGGTGAGCGTCATTTCGGACCTCCTGGGGCCCTTGGTGGGCACGTGTTCTCGGCCTCAGGCTTCCTCGCGCGTATAAACGAGAGCTGAACAATGTCCGACTTCCGAAGGGCACCGTCATGCACCTGCCCCCTCCGGCCTCCGCGCCCTCGTCACCGGCGCGGCGCGCGGGCTCGGCCGCGCATCAGGGCGCAGAGCCTAACGGCCTGGTGCGCGATAGGGGACGGGCCCGCGACGCCGGCTACGGCACCTCGCCGCGTTGGCGAAACGCCCTAATAGCTCCGCTATGAGGACGCTCCGCCGCCTTGCGATGCACCGCATCCGACGCCGCGGGCTGATCCACCCCGTATCGCACACCAGGCCGTAAGCCCGTCCGGCGCTTGAGGACCGGGGTCCGGAGCCCCGCTGCCCCCGGCGCAACCCCCAGCCCGTCAGGCGCTCGAGGGCCGGGGTCCGGGGCGGAGCCCCACACGCGGCGGAGCCGCACAATGTCACTGCGGGAAGGGGCGGGGTGGGGAATGGCCCCCGCCAGGGGGTCGGAGCGTGACGGGCCGTCTCCTCGGGTGCCGAACCCGGAAGCCGCGCTCAGCCGCGCGACCGCGCCTTGAACGCCGCCTTGCGGGCATCCTTCGCCGATCTCTTGTCCGGGTGCAGGCGCCCCATCGCCTCGAGTACGTCGGCCGTGGCCGGGTGATCCACCCGCCAGGCCGCGTCGAAGAAGCCGCCGTGCCGGCCGGTGAGCCCCGCGATGAGCCCCTGGAGTTCGTCCGGTTCACCGTCCGCGTCCAGCTGCGCAGCGATGGTGTCGATCGCGAGCCAGAAGATCATCGACTCGGGCGGCGGCGGCACGTCGGCCGCGCCCGCCTCGGCGAGCCAGACCCGGGCCAGGCCACCGAGCTCCGCATCGCCGAGCACCTCGCGCACCGCGGCCTCCGCCTCCGGGCCGACCAGCGACAGCGCCTGCTGGCTGCGGAGCCGGCGCAGCGGCGCGCCCCGGTCGGTGCCACGGGCTGCGGCCAGCAACTCCTCGGCGGCCACGGCCGGTTCGCGGCGCGCGAGCCACAGCTGCGTCTCGGTTCCGGCCGACACCTCGGGGAAGTAGGCGATGCCGTCGAGGAGCGCCTGAGCGCCCCGGTCCGCGAGGTCACCGACCGCGGGCGCGTCGACACCGGCTTCGAGCATGCGGGCCCGGACGCCGTACAGACCGAGCGGGGTCAGCCCCACCATGCCGTACCGCGAGACGTCCTCGTCGTCGACGGGCGGCTGCGGCTCGGTGCCCTCCTCCGCCATCAACGCCTCGTCGACCGGCTGGTAGGCGACGAGCCCGATCGGCTCCAGCACCCGGAACTGGTCGTCGAGCCGCATCATCGCGTCCGACACCTGCTCCAGTACGTCGTCGGTGGGCTCCCCCATGCCGTCGGGCACGATCATGGAGGCTGCGAGAGCCGGCAGCGGCACCGGCCCCTGTGCCACTGCCTCGGCGACGGTCAGCAGGTAGAGATTGCCGAGTACGCCCTCCAGGAACTCGGCCTCCGCCTCCGGGTCCCAGTCCAGCGCCTCGAAGTCGATCCGCCCGTCCTCGCCGACGACCTCCGCGAGGTCGTCCAGGACCGGCGCCGTGGCGTCAGCGAAGACGGCGTCGAAGGCGTCGAGCCAGATGGCTAGGATCTCCTGGGGGCTTCCCGAGGTGAGCACGGCCAGGTTCTCGCCGGCCGTCACCGTGCCATCGCCGACCCAAGCGTCGTTCTCCTTGCCGTCCGAGCCGTCGTCCTCTTGGTCGTCGCCCGCGAGGTCGACCAGCCCCGCGTCGACGGCGATGCGCCAGGCCTCGCTCGCGTCCGCCGCGCCGTCCTCGTCGGCGGCGAGCCCGAGGTGCTCGGCGGCCTCGGCCAGCTGCTCGTCGACGAGTTCGCCGCCCACGCCGACCCGCGTTGCGGGCCCCGCCCACCGGGCGAGCCGCGCGGCTCGCGCGAGCAGCGGTGCGGTCAGCGCCTGCCGCGCCAACTCGGCGTCGGAGTGGAGCCGCACCGGCGGCAGAGTGGGGCGGTCACCGGACATCTGGGGGTTCTCCTCGGGCATGCGGGTCGGGCGGCCCCCAGCGTAGACGCATTTGCCCTCATGCCACCTGGTTCATGTACCCGTCAGAATCCGTATCCCCGGCGGACACCTGGGGCACCTTGACAACTCCCCTGCCCACGCAAGAGATTGACGCGCGTAGAACTGTGTTTTCCACCCCTCGCTTCCCACCCCTCACCCTCGCACTCGGAGCCACGTGATGACTGCCCGTTCCTCCCTCCCCAGATCAGCCGCCGTCGCGGCCGTCGTGGCCGCCGCACTGGCCGGCGGTCTGCTGGCCGGCTCGACCTCCGCTTCCGCCGCGGAGATACGGATCCACGACATCCAGGGCACCACCCGCATATCCCCGCTCGCCGGACAGCAGGTCACCGACGTGTCGGGGATCGTCACGGGTGTGCGGACGTACGGCTCGAAGGGCTTCTGGTTCCAGGACCCGCGGGCCGACGGCGACGACGCCACCAGCGAAGGCATCTTCGTCTTCACCGGCTCCGCGCCGACCGTGGCCGTGGGCGACGACGTCCTGGTGTCCGGGACGGTCGGCGAGTACATCCCGGGCGGTACGTCGTCCGGCAACCAGTCGGTCACCCAGCTCTCCAAGCCGGTCGTGACCGTGGTCTCCGCGGGGAACCCGCTGCCCGCGCCGGTGACCGTCTCCGCGAAGTCGGTCCCCTCGCGGTACGCCCCCGAGGGTGACCCGGCGGCGGAGGGCAGCGTCAACGCGCTGCCGCTGAAGCCCCGCGAGTACGCCCTGGACTTCTACGAGTCGCTGGAGGGCAGCAACATCCGGATCGGCACCTCGCGGGTGGTCGGCGCCACCGACCCGTACTCCGAGCTGTGGGTTTCGGTGAAGCCGCACGAGAACGACAACCGGCGCGGCGGCACGGTCTATGGCTCGTACACCTCGCAGAACACCGGCCGGCTCCAGATCCAGCAGCTCGCCCCGATCTCGCAGCAGCCGTTCCCCAAGGCGAACGTCGGCGACGTGCTGTCGGGTACGACCGAAGGCCCCCTGGACTTCAACCAGTTCGGCGGCTACACCCTGACCGCCCGCACTCTCGGCTCGATCATGGACCGCGGCCTGGAGCGCGAGTCGACCCGCCCGCAGCGCGACGGCGAGCTGTCGGTGGCGACGTACAACGTGGAGAACCTGGACCCGTCCGACCCGCAGACCAAGTTCGACGCCCTGGCGGCCGCGGTGGTGGACAACCTCGCCTCGCCCGACATCCTCGCCCTGGAGGAGATCCAGGACAACAGCGGTGCGAAGAACGACGGCACGGTCTCCGCCGAGGAGACGCTGAAGAAGTTCACGGCCGCCGTCGTGGCGGCCGGCGGCCCGTCGTACGACTGGCGCACGATCGACCCGGTCAACAACAAGGACGGCGGGGAGCCGGGCGGCAACATCCGCCAGGTCTTCCTCTTCAACCCCGAGCGGGTCTCCTTCACCGACCGCGCCGGCGGCGACGCGACGACCGCGACCGATGTCGTACGGGACAAGGGCCGCGCGGCCCTGACCCGTTCGCCGGGCCGCATAGACCCCGCGAACGCGGCCTGGGAGAACAGCCGCAAGCCGCTGGCCGGGGAGTTCACCTTCCGCGGGCGCACGGTCTTCGTGATCGCCAACCACTTCGGTTCGAAGGGCGGCGACGAGTCCCTGGCCTCGCACCACCAGCCGCCGGTGCGCAAGTCCGAGGCGCGGCGTCTGGAGCAGGCCAAGTCGGTCAACGCGTTCGTCAAGGGCGTCCTCGCCGCGGAGCGCAACGCGGACGTGCTGGTCGTCGGCGACATCAACGACTTCGAGTTCTCGGCCACGACACAGGCCCTGACGGCGGACCGCGCGCTGTACCCGGCCATCAAGTCGCTGCCCCGGTCGGAGCGTTACTCGTACGTCTTCCAGGGCAACAGCCAGGTCTTGGACCAGATTCTGACGAGCCCGTCGATCGGCCGGTTCGCTTACGACAGCGTGCACATCAACGCCGAGTTCGCCGAGCAGAACAGCGACCACGACCCGCAGGTGCTCCGCTTCCGCCCGTAGTACCGGCGGTACGGCCGAGGGCTGCTCGCCCGCGCTCAGGCCGAGCGCGGGCGAGCAGCGCCGCACGTCGCCGCTGGCGCTGGGGCCGCCGCCGCCGATGGCACTGGCACTGGCACTGACACTGCGAGAATCCGACCATGATCCTTCGCCCCGCCACCCGCCCGGACCTGCCCGCGATCCTCGCCCTCCTCGCCGACGAGGATCAGACCGTCGACCCGGCGTCGGCCATCGTCGAACCGGCGCACGAGCGGGCCTTCGCCGCGATCGTCGGCGACGGCCGCAACGAGATGCTGGTCCTCACGGACGACGCCGGCGTGGTGCTGGGGTGCCTTCAGGCGACGTACATCCCGGGACTCGGCAGGGGCGGAGCCGAGCGGGCTCTGCTTGAGGCGGTACGGGTCAGGGCGGACCGGCGGGGCGCCGGGCTCGGGCGGGAGCTGATCGAGCGGGCCGTCGAGCGGGCCCGTGAGCGCGGCTGCGCGCTGGTGCAGCTGAACAGCAACAAGCGCCGCACCGACGCGCACCGCTTCTACGCCTCGCTCGGATTCACGCGCAGCCACGACGGTTTCAAGCGCAACGTGTGACCGCCGGCGGGACCGTCGAGGACGTCGGTCGTGCCGGACGGGAAATGGCCCCATTGTTCAGCTTTGCTTGTCAGTCACCGCAAGACAATCTAAGTAGACCTTAAGCGTCCGCCCCGCCGACACTGCCCGTATGAACCCAGCACCCCCAGCACCCCGCCCCTTCGGCCGGGCCCTCTGCGCGATGGTCACACCCTTCACCCCCGATGGCGGGCTCGACCTGGACGGCGCCCAGCGGCTCGCCGACCGCCTGGTGGGCCAGGGAGGCTGCGACGGTCTCGTACTCAACGGCACCACCGGCGAGTCTCCGACCACCACCGACGCCGAGAAGAGTGCGCTCATACGCGCCGTGTGCGAGGCGGTCGGGGACCGGGCTGCCGTACTGGCGGGGGTGGGCAGCGCCGACACCCGGCACACCGTCGAGCTGGCTCAGGCGGCCGAGCGCTCGGGCGCGGCCGGCCTGCTGGTGGTCACGCCGTACTACAGCCGGCCGCCGCAGGCCGCCGTGGAGGCCCACTTCCGCCGGGTCGCGGACGCGGTCGGCGTTCCGCTGATGCTGTACGACATCCCCGCCCGCACCGGCACCCGCATCGAGACCGCGACGATGCTGCGGCTCGCGGAGCACCCTCGTGTCGTCGCGGTCAAGGACTGCGCGTACGACCTGCTGGGCAGCGCCACCGTCATCGCCGGGACCTCGCTCGCCTACTACTCCGGCTGCGAGGAGCTCAACCTCCCGCTCTACGCCCTGGGCGGCGCGGGGTACGTGAGCACGGTCGCCAACGCCGCACCCCGGGCCATGCGCGCGGCCCTGGACGCCTACGACGCAGGAGAGACGACCGCCGCCGCGCTCGCCCACGGGCGGACGGTCCCACTCGTCACGCTGATGATGGCCTCGGGGCTTCCTGGCACGGTGACCGCCAAGGCCCTGCTGGCCGCTCTCGGCCGGCCGGCCGGAGGGGTCAGGGACCCGTTGCAGCCTGCCGACCGGACCACCGCAGACGGGCTGCTGGCGGCGTACGAGGAACTGACTCAGTCAAAGACGTAGGTCCTGCCGAGGATCGCCGCGTGCTCCAGCACGTCCTCCAACGGGTCGTCGATCTGACCGGTGGAGATGAGCGAGACGCGCGGCGCGTTGTGCGAGTTGCTGTGCGTCTCGTCGGCGTACGCCGCCCCTGCGGGCAGCCCCACCGCCACCAGAACCGCACTACATCCAGTCAGCCATCGGGCCGTCGCCCGCGTCCGCCGTGCCAGCATTCCGTGAGCTCATCCTGATTCATCGTCCGATGTGCCGACCTGCTTATCGACCGAATGGCGCGGAGGTCATGCAAGATCATCCGTCAGGGTGCAACTCACGTCTAGAGTCGCAGGTCAAGCCCTGGGGAATGGCGCAACGGGACGTCCTGATAGATCAGCTTGTGTCGAGCAAGAAGATCATCGGGAGTCCCGTTGCAGGAGAAGTCTGTCATCACGCGTACGGTCGAGGCGGCCGGGGGTGTGTACGCGCCGGGTCACTTGGGCGAGTTGACCCAGATCGTGGACTTCGTGCTGGTGGACGCGGTGATTGAGGAGACCGGGTCACGGGAGAGGCGACTGCGGCTGCTGCCGTCCCGGGTCGTGGTCTACTTCGTCCTCGCGCTGGCTCTGTTCGAGGACTGTTCCTATCGGGGTGTGTGGGGCAAGCTGACGGCGGGGCTGGAGGGACTGCCGTTGGTGCGTCCGGCGGTCTCCTCGCTGTCCAGGGCCCGGCGGCGGATAGGGGCGGCGCCGCTGCGGCGGCTGTTCGAGGTTCTCGCCGGACCCGTCGCCCATCTCGGGCAGGCCGGTTCGTTCTATCGAGGGCTTCGGACCGTGGCCGTGGACGGCACCTTGCTGCACGTACCGGATGAGGAGGCGCTCACCTGGCGCTATCCCAAACGAGCGGGCGAGAGTGTGGAGTTCGGCTACCCGCTGCTGCGACTCGTGGTCCTGGTCGAGTGCGGCACCCGTGCCGTGCTGGCCGCTGCGTTCGGCCCCGAGAGTGACGGCGAACTCACCTATGCAGGACGCCTGCTGAGCATGCTGGACCGCACGATGCTCCTGCTGGCCGATGCCGGCTTCGATGCGAACGAGTTCGTCCGGGACGTCCAGGCCACCGACGCCCAGTTCCTGGTGCGCTCCTCCGCCCGCCGGATACCCACCCCCTTCCGGCACCTGGGTGACGGCTCCTACCTGGCCCGGATCGGCTACGGTGTCCTGCCCGTCCTGCTGACCGTCCGCGTCATCGAGGCGTCCGTCACCGTGACCCTGGCCGATGGCACCGTCCGCACCGAGCAATGGCGCCTGCTCACCAGCCTCCTCGACCCGGCCGCCCACCCAGCCGCCGGGCTCGTGGATCTCTACCACGAGCGGTGGCAGTCGGAGACGACGTATTTCTCGATCAAGGCCACCATGCTGGACGGCCGTGTCCTGCGCTCCCGCAGCCTGACCGGCCTCGACCAGGAGGTATACGCCCTGCTCACCACCTACCAGGCACTGATCCGCGCCGCCGCCGACACCGCCTGCACCCGGCCCGGCCTGGACATGGACCGCATCAGCTTCACCGTCCTGCAGACCACCGCCGCCGACACCGTCACCACCGCGACCGCAATCCTGCCCCCGGCGGGTCCCGCCGAGCTCATCGGCCCCATCGGCCGGGCCGTCCTCGACGCTCTTCACCCCGCCCGCCACCGACACCGCGTCAAGGCCCGCACCCGCAAGAACCCCACCAGCAAGTACGGACCGAACGCCGGACAACACCCCACGACCAGCCAGCACTACACCGTCCACACCACCGTCACGTTCTTCGAACACGGGCTTGCGAACCGCTCACGGAGGTAAACGCAACGGTGTTGGGGTGCAACTGACGCCCACGGCACGAGTCGAGCACCCTCCCGGACCGATCTGCGGCGCACGGCCCGGGAGGATCGCTCAGGGTCAGTTGTGGCTGTGCAGTACGTCGTTCAGGCCGCCCCAGACCGCGTTGTTCGGGCGGGCCTCGACAGTGCCGGTCACCGAGTTCCGGCGGAAGAGGATGTTGCTCGCACCGGACAGCTCGCGGGCCTTGACGATCTGCCCATCGGGCATCGTGACGCGGGTGCCCGCCGTCACGTACAGGCCGGCCTCGACGACGCACTCGTCGCCGAGCGCGATGCCGACGCCGGCCTCGGCGCCGACCAGGCAGCGCTCACCGATGGTGATGCGCACGTTGCCGCCGCCGGAGAGGGTGCCCATGGTGGACGCGCCGCCACCGATGTCGGAGCCGTTGCCGACGACGACACCGGCCGAGATGCGGCCCTCGACCATGGAGGTCCCGAGGGTGCCGGCGTTGAAGTTGACGAAGCCCTCGTGCATGACGGTGGTGCCCTCGGCGAGGTGCGCGCCGAGGCGGACCCGGTCGGCGTCGGCGATACGAACGCCCTTGGGCGCGACGTAGTCCGTCATCCGCGGGAACTTGTCGACCGAGGTGACCTGGAGGTGCAGACCCTCTGCCCGCGCGTTCAGCCGTGCCGTCTCCAGCTGGTCGACGGCGACAGGGCCGAGCGAGGTCCAGGCGACGTTGGCGAGCAGCCCGAAGACACCGTCCAGGTTCTGGCCGTGCGGCCGCACCAGGCGGTGGCTGAGCAGGTGCAGACGCAGGTACGCGTCGTGGGCGTCCAGCGGCTTGTCGTCGAGCGAGGCGATGACCGTACGGACGGCGACGATCTCCACGCCCCGTCGGGCGTCGGGGCCGACGGCCTTGGGCGCGGAGGCGCCGAGCAGCTCGGCGGCGCGCTCGGGGGTCAGGCGCTCGGTGCCGGCGGGGCCGGGCTCGGCGACGAGCTCGGGGGCGGGGAACCAGGTGTCGAGGACGGTGCCGTCGGCGGCGAGAGTGGCAAGGCCGGCGGCGGCTGCGCCGGTGGTGCGAGTGGCTGTCGTATCGGTCATGCCCGAACGCTAACCGCCCCCACCGCACCGAGGCCAACCGATCCCGCATACCGGTCCTCCCACCACCTGCGCCGACGCCCCCGCCCCGCGCCCGCGCATCACATCCAGGCTCCTTTCCCGCAGCCCAGCACCCGCCCAACGCGCCGCCCGCATTCAGCCCGTCGAGGGGGTCCCTCCCATGCCCTTCGGGCCATGGGGGAGCTTGAGGACCGGGGTCCGGGGCAGAGCCCCGGTAGTGGGGAGGGGCGGGCAAGTGGGCCGGGGAGAAGCCGCCCCACCTCCGACGCGACAGAGGCGCCCCGCGCCCAGCACCACCCCGCCCGCCACCACCGCCACCGCCGCGGACAGCGGCCACAACAGCCCGGGCGCCGCCTCGTACAGCGCGCCTCCCAGCGGCGGCCCGAGGACGAAGCCGCTGACGGAGACACCCGAGTACAGGCTCTGGAACCGGCCCTGCACATGATCCGGCGCCTCGTCCGCGACGTACGCGGTGGCCGGAGTCTTGTAAAGAATCTCGCCCGCACTCAGCAGCAACGCCATGGCGACGGCCACCGCGACCGACGCGCCGAACGTCAACGCCCCGTAGCCCAGCCCGACCAGCACCAGACCCAGCCCGACGACGGCGAGCGGCGGGCGGCGGCGCAGGGCGAGGGTGGCCGGGAGTTCGAGGCACAGGATCAATTCGCCGTTGATGGCGAGCAGCCAGCCGTAGACGAGCGGGTTCACACCGTGGTCGCCGAGGAAGACGGGGACGGTGGAGTACATCTGCCGGTACACGATGTCCGCGAAGAAGATCGACACGAGCAGCGCCAGGACCGCGGGCCGCGCCCGCAGCTCACGCCACACGCCGGTCCGCCGGGGCGGTTCACCGGCTGCGGCCCCTCCCGGCGCGGGCTTGCCCAGGACCACACCCCCGGGTACCACCCTTGCCACGTACAGGGCGAACAGGAGCGTGACGACGCCGTCGGCGACAAAGATCACCGTGCACGAGAACTCCGCCGCGACCAGCGCCCCCAGCGGCCCGCCCACCGCGAAGCCCGCGTTCCCCGCGGCCCGCATCACGGCGAAGCCCTGGCGGCGCGAGCCGTCCGCCACGCAGACCGCGACGAGCGCGGAGTCAACGCCTTGCGCGACCCCGTCGCCGCCGGCACCCCGTACACCGTCCTGTACTGCTTCCCCAGTGCCTACTCCCGAGCCGACGCCTACCCGCCGGGCTGGGCCGCGATCCCCGGCGCCACCGGCTGCACTCTCGAATCCTGCACCTACCGCGACCGGCTGGCCGAGTTCACGGCGGCAGGCGCGACCGTGCACGGGGTCTCCGTCCAGCGTCCCGACGAGCAGCGTGCGTTCGCCGACAGGGAAGGGCTGCGATTTCCGCTGCTGTCGGACGCGGACCTGACGCTTGCGGCCGCGCTGCGCCTGCCGACGTTTCGGGCGGCGGGCATGAGCCGGCTGAAGAGGCTGACGCTGGTGGTGGAGCGGGACCGCACGATCCGTGAGGTGTTCTACCCGGTCACGGACATCGCCGGGAGCGTCGGTGCGGCGCTCGCCGCCGTCGAGCGGCTCAGCCGATGATCCGGGACAGCATCTCGCGGGCGTACGCCTCGTCGTAGTCCGCGGCGGTCAGGAGCACCTGGAGGCAGATGCCGTCCATCAGGGCCACCAGGGCCCGCGCGGTCACCGCATCGGTGCGCGCGGTCAGCTGGTCGGCCACGCCGGCGCACCATTCGGCGGCGACGGGGCGCAGGGCGGGGCGGCGCAGGGCGGCCAGGTACAGCTCGTACTCCAGCTCCACCCCGGTACGGTCGCCCGACAGCCACTCCCCCAGCAACCGCGCGAGTTCGTCCGCGAGGTCGACGCGGGGGTCGTCGAAGGCGCCGCGGGCGCTGACCGCCTTGGCGAAGCCCTCATTGGCCTGCCGGAGCGCGGCGACCATCAGCTCGTCGAGGGTCTTGAAGTGGTACGTCGTCGAGCCGAGCGGCACATCCGCCTCGGCGGCGGCCGACCGGTGGCTCAGCCCCGCGAGGCCCTTGCTCCCGACGACCCGTATCGCCGCGTCGATGATGCGCCGGCGGCGCCCGGGGTCGTAGCGGCGGGCCATCAGTGCGCGCCGCCCAGGTTGAGCACGACGACTCCGCCGATGACCAGGGCGATGCCCGCGAGCTTGACCGCGTTCGCCGATTCCCCGAGGAAGAGCATGCCGATGGCCGCGACCGCGGCCGTTCCGGCGCCGGCCCAGATCGCGTAGGCGGTGCCGACCGACATGGTCTTCAGGGTCTGCGCGAGCAGGGTGAAGGCGAGGAGGTAGCCGGCGGCCGTGCCGATCGAGGGCCACAGCTTGCTGAATCCGTCGCTGTACTTCATGGCCGTGGTCCCGGCCACCTCCGCCGCGATGGCCGCGGCCAGCAGTACGTAGGGCATGCGTACGAGCGTACAGATCGTTGCGTACGTATGTACACATGACCTTTCGCCGTTTCGCACGACCCCAGCCGCCCGATACGGTGTAGCGCCTGGTCAGGGCAGTGAAATGGGCAGTGACATGGTCAGTGAAATCCGACGGGAGAGACAGTGGCGCACGATTCGGGATGGAACGGTCCCCACGGGGGCGGGCCGTACGCGGGGCAGCACACCGGGCCCCCACCCCCCGGCTGGGGCGGCGGCTGGATGCCGCCTCAGCCCCCGCCGCCCAAGCCCGGCGTGATACCACTCGCCCCGCTGGTCGTCGGGGACATCCTTGGCGGTGCCTTCAGCGCGATGGGCCGGCACTGGAAGCAGTTGTTCGGCATATCCGTGCTCGTGTGCGCCGCCGCGTTCGCGGTGGTGGCCGCGGCCCTGGCGGTCGCGTACGGAGCCACCCAGGACAGCGTCGACAGAGTCTTCGACTCTGGACCCTACGACGACCGGATCGACACCGAAACCGTGACGTCCCTGGTCATCGCCTTCGCCGCGGTGTGGATCGTCGCCATGCTGGTGATGATCGTCGCCACCGCGACCATCCAGGCCTGCTGCCCCGCCATCCTGCAGGACGCGGTGCTCGGCCGTCGCAGCTCCATCGGCGCGGTGTGGCGCCGCACCAGGAGCCGGGTGCCCGCGGTGATCGGCGCGTTGCTGCTGCCGGGGCTCGCCCTGACGCTCGTCGCGGGGCTCTTCGTCGCGAGCTATGTCGCCGCGATGGTCTCGCTCGTCTCCGACGACCTCAGCGGTGGCTGGGCTGTACTCGGCATCGCCTTGACGCTCACGCTGATGCCCGCGGGCGTCTGGCTCTGGGTGCGGTACAGCCTGGCGCCGGCCGTCGTGGTCTTCGAATCGCAGCGGCCCGTCGCCGCGCTGCGCCGCTCGGCGCTGCTGGTGCGGGGCTCGTGGTGGCGGATCTTCGGCGTCAGCCTTCTCGGCTACGTGATCGCGTCGGTCGCGAGCTACTTCATACAGTTGCCGCTGACCGTCATCGGCATGCTGACGAGCATGCCCGATCTGACCGATCTCGACCCCGAGGCGGGCGCGGGCGAGACGCTTGCCGCTATGGGTTCGTACCTCTCGTTCGTCCTGGTGGGCAGCATCATCAGCCACGTCATCGCCACCACCTTCCCGCAGCTGGTGACCGGCCTGCTCTACGTCGACCAGCGCATCCGCAGGGAGAACCTGGCACCGGCCCTCGCCGAGGCGGCGGCATCGGCGGCAGCCCCGCACTGACACGGCGTACGACATCGGCATACGGCGAAGGGGCCCCCGGCACGGCCGGGAGCCCCCTTCGCACGGTCTCGCCGGGCTCAGACGTTGAAGCCGAGCGCGCGCAGCTGCTCACGCCCGTCATCGGTGATCTTGTCCGGCCCCCACGGCGGCATCCAGACCCAGTTGATCTTCAGCTCGCTGACGATGCCCTCGGTCGCCGACTTCGCCTGGTCCTCGATGACATCGGTCAGCGGGCAGGCCGCGGACGTCAGGGTCATGTCGAGGGTGGCGACGTTCGACTCGTCCACGTGCACGCCGTAGATCAGGCCCAGGTTGACGACGTCGATGCCCAGCTCGGGGTCGACCACGTCGTACAGCGCCTCGCGGACCTCCTCCTCGGAGGCCGGCTTCATCGTCACGGCTTCGGTCTCGGTGGGTGTCACAGCGTTCTCGCTCATGCGGTCTTCCTCACAGCCTTGTCGCGGTCTTCACCCATCGCCTGGGCCGTCGCGTCCTTCCATGCCATCCAGCTCAGCAGAGCACACTTCACTCGCGCGGGGTACTTCGAGACACCGGCGAACGCGACAGCGTCCTCCAGTACCTCCTCCATCGCGTCGTCCGGCTCCAGCTGGCCCTTGGACTGCATCAGCTCCAGGAAGGTCGCCTGGATCTTGTTCGCGTCGGCCAGCTCCTTGCCGACCAGCAGCTCGTTCAGCACGGAGGCGCTGGCCTGGCTGATGGAGCAGCCCTGGCCCTCGTACGAGACGTCGGCGACGGTCTCGCCTTCGTACCTCACGCGGAGCGTGATCTCGTCTCCGCACGTCGGGTTGACGTGGTGCACCTCGGCGTCGCCGTCCCGCAGGCCGCGCCCGTGGGGGTGCTTGTAGTGGTCCAGGATGACTTCCTGGTACATCGAATCCAGCTTCACGATCCCCAGCCCTTAACCGAAGAAGTTCCGGACGTGCTCCAGCCCGTCGACCAGGGCATCGACCTCGTCCGGCGTGGAGTACAGATAGAACGACGCTCGCGTGGTCGCAGGAATTCCGTACCGCAGGCAGACGGGCCGTGCGCAGTGGTGGCCGACGCGAACCGCGATGCCCAGCTCGTCGAGGACCTGGCCCACGTCGTGCGGGTGGATGTCGCCGAGCGTGAAGGAGATCGCGGCGCCGCGGTCCTCGGCCGTTACGGGACCGATGATCCGCAGGTCGGGGATCTGCTGGAGACGCTTCACGGCGTACTGCGTGATGGCGTGCTCGTGCGCGGCGACGTTCTCCATGCCGATCGCGGTGAGGTAGTCCACGGCCGCACCGAGGCCGACGGCCTGGGCGATCGGGGGCGTACCCGCCTCGAACTTGTGCGGCGCCGGGGCGTACGTCGACGAGCTCATCGACACGGTCTCGATCATCTCGCCGCCGCCGAGGAAGGGCGGCAGGTCCTCCAGGAGTTCCTGCCGTCCCCACAGCACGCCGATGCCGGTCGGGCCGCACATCTTGTGGCCGGTGAAGGCCACGAAGTCGGCGCCCAGCGCCTGCACGTCCAGCACCATGTGCGGGGCGGCCTGCGAGGCGTCGACGCAGACCAGGGCGCCGACATCCTGGGCGCGGCGGACGATCGCCTCGACCGGGTTGACGGTACCCAACAGGTTCGAGACCAGCGTGAAGGAGACGATCTTCGTCTTCTCGGTGATGATCTCGTCGATGTTGGACAGGTCGAGCCGGCCGTCGTCGGTCAGGCCGAACCACTTCAGCTTCGTGCCGGTGCGCTGCGCGAGCAGCTGCCACGGGACGATGTTGGAGTGGTGCTCCATCTCCGTGATGACGACTTCGGTGTCGCCGTCCACGCGGTAGGGCTCGTCGGCCCAGCCCAGCATGTTGGCGACCAGGTTGAGCGACTCCGAGGCGTTCTTGGTGAAGATCACCTCGTTGCGGCTCGGCGCGTTGATGAAGGCGGCGACCTTGTCGCGGGCGCCCTCGTACAGTGCCGTGGCCTCCTCGGCGAGTACGTGCACTCCGCGGTGAACGTTCGCGTTGTGCTGTTCGTAGTACTCGCTGAGGGTGTCGATCACCTGGCGCGGGGTCTGCGAGGTCGCAGCGGAGTCCAGGTAGACGAGCTTCTTGCCGTCGTGGAGCACCCGGTCGAGGATCGGGAAGTCCTTGCGGATCGCCTCAGTGTCCAGGAGGCCTGGCAGCTGTGTCACGCGGTTGCGCCACCCTTCGTGTACTCCTCGTAGCCCTCGGCCTCAAGCTTGTCGGCGAGCTCCGGGCCGCCGGACGCGACGATCCTGCCCTTGGCGAAGACATGCACGAAGTCCGGCTTGATGTAGCGCAGGATGCGCGTGTAGTGCGTGATCAGCAGCGTGCCGACCTCGCCGGTGTCGCGGACGCGGTTGACGCCGTCGGAGACCTGGCGCAGGGCGTCGACGTCGAGGCCGGAGTCGGTCTCGTCCAGGATCGCGATCTTCGGCTTGAGGAGCTCCAGCTGGAGGATCTCGTGGCGCTTCTTCTCACCGCCGGAGAAGCCTTCGTTGACGTTGCGCTCGGCGAACGCCGGGTCCATCTGGAGGGTCTCCATGGCCGTCTTGACCTCCTTCACCCAGGTACGCAGCTTGGGGGCCTCGCCGCGGATGGCCGTCGCCGACGTACGCAGGAAGTTGGAGACCGAGACGCCGGGGACCTCGACCGGGTACTGCATCGCGAGGAACAAGCCGGCGCGGGCGCGCTCGTCGACGGACATCTCCAGGACGTCCTCGCCGTCGAGGGTGACGGTGCCGCTGGTGATCGTGTACTTGGGGTGACCCGCGATCGAGTACGCGAGGGTGGACTTGCCGGAGCCGTTGGGGCCCATGATGGCGTGGGTCTCACCCTGCTTCACGGTCAGGTCGACGCCCTTGAGGATCTCCTTCGTGGCGTTGTCGGCCTCGACGGAGACGTGCAGGTCGCGGATTTCAAGCGTTGCCATGGGTGTCTCAGGACTCCTGGGTGACGGAGACGAGCACATCGTCCCCTTCGATCTTTACGGGGTATACGGGGACGGGGCGCGTCGCGGGAAGGCTGGAGGGCTTGCCGGTGCGGAGGTCGAAGCTCGACCCGTGCAGCCAGCACTCGATCATGCAGTCCTCGACCTCGCCCTCCGAGAGGGAGACGTTCGCGTGCGAGCAGATGTCGTTGATCGCGTACACCTCGCCCTCGGTCAGGACGACGGACACCGGCGTGCCGTCGAGTTCCACCCGTTTCGGGGTGTCCTCGCCCAGCTCGCTCAGCGCACAGGCTTTGACGAAGGCCATCAGACGGACGCCCCCAGCTCGGCGTCGATCTTGATGAGGAGGCGCTCCTCGACGTCGGGCAGGCCGATCTGCTGGACGAGCTCGGCGAAGAACCCGCGGACGACGAGGCGGCGGGCCTCGTCGGCCGGGATACCGCGCGACATGAGGTAGAACAGCTGCTCGTCGTCGAAGCGCCCGGTCGCCGAGGCGTGGCCGGCGCCGACGATCTCGCCGGTCTCGATCTCCAGGTTCGGCACGGAGTCGACGCGCGCGCCGTCGGTGAGGACGAGGTTGCGGTTCAGCTCGTAGGTGTCGGTGCCCTCGGCGGCGGCCTGGATGAGGACGTCACCGATCCACACGGCGTGCGCGCCGTTGCCCTGCAACGCGCCCTTGTAGACGGCGTTCGACTTGCAGTGCGGCACGTTGTGGTCGATGAGGAGGCGGTGCTCCTGGTGCTGGCCTGCGTCGGTGAAGTACAGGCCGAAGAGCTCGGCCTCGCCGCCGGTGCCCGCGTAGCTCACGCGCGGGTGGAGGCGTACGACATCTCCGCCGAAGGTCACCACGACCGACTTGAACGAGGCGTCGCGGCCGATCAGCGCGTTGTGCTGCGCCACGTGCACGGCCGTGTCGTCCCAGTCCTGGACGGATACGACGGTCAGCTTCGCGCCGTCGCCGACGACGAAGTCGACGTTGGCGGCGAGCACCGCGTCACCGGTGTGGTCGATGACGACGACAGCCTCAGCGAAGGCTCCCAGCTCGACGACCTGGTGGCCGAAGGCGGTGCCGCCGTCGCCGTGCACGGCGATGCGGATCGGCTCGGTGAGCACGCTCTCCTTGGGCACCGAGACGACCGACGCCTTCTCGAAGGAGGCGTACGCCTGGGCGGCCACCCGGTCCACCGGGGTGCCGGCCCGGCCGAGGCGCGCGTCACCGCGGTCCACCGTCTCGACGGTGACGCCCTCGGGGGCGGTCACCTCGACGGTGAGTACGCCGCCGGCCTCGGCGGTGCCGTCGTGCAGGCCGCGCAGCCGCTCCAGCGGCGTGAAGCGCCACTCCTCCTCGCGGCCGTGCGGCACCGGGAAGTCGGCCACGTCGAAGGACGGCGGGGCGCTCATGCGCGTGGCGACGGTGGACTCGGCGGCCACCGCGATGGAGCCGGTGGTCGTGGAGCCCACCGGGATGTTCTGAGCCTCAGCCATGGCTGTCGTAGTGCTCTCTCTCTGGGTCAAAGAATTGAGTCGCTGCGCGGGGGCGGGGCCGTTAGCCGACCGAGCCCTCCATCTGCAGCTCGATCAGCCGGTTGAGCTCCAGTGCGTACTCCATGGGGAGTTCCTTGGCGATCGGCTCGACGAAGCCGCGGACGATCATCGCCATGGCCTCGAACTCGGTCATGCCGCGGCTCATCAGGTAGAAGAGCTGATCGTCGGAGACCTTGGAGACGGTCGCCTCGTGCCCCATCGACACGTCGTCCTCGCGCACATCGACGTAGGGGTACGTGTCCGAGCGGGAGATCGTGTCGACCAGCAGCGCGTCGCAGAGCACGTTCGACTTGGAGCCCGAGGCGCCCTCGCCGATCTCGACGAGACCGCGGTAGGAGGTGCGGCCACCGCCTCGCGCCACCGACTTGGAGACGATGTTGGAGGAGGTGTTCGGCGCCATGTGGACCATCTTGGAGCCGGCGTCCTGGTGCTGGCCCTCGCCCGCGAAGGCGATCGACAGGGTCTCGCCCTTGGCGTGCTCACCCATCAGGTAGACGGCCGGGTACTTCATCGTCACCTTGGAGCCGATGTTGCCGTCGACCCACTCCATAGTCGCGCCCTCGTACGCCACGGCGCGCTTGGTGACCAGGTTGTAGACGTTGTTCGACCAGTTCTGGATGGTCGTGTAGCGGCAGCGGCCGCCCTTCTTCACGATGATCTCGACCACGGCGCTGTGCAGCGAGTCCGAGGAGTAGATCGGGGCGGTGCAGCCCTCGACGTAGTGGACGTAGGCGTCCTCGTCGACGATGATCAGCGTCCGCTCGAACTGGCCCATGTTCTCCGTGTTGATACGGAAGTAGGCCTGGAGCGGGATGTCGACGTGGACACCCTTCGGGACGTAGATGAACGAGCCGCCGGACCACACGGCCGAGTTCAGCGACGCGAACTTGTTGTCGCCGACCGGGATGACCGTGCCGAAGTACTCCTGGAAGAGCTCCGGGTGCGTCTTCAGCGCGGTGTCTGTGTCGAGGAAGAGGACGCCCTGCTCCTCCAGGTCCTCACGGATCTGGTGGTAGACGACCTCGGACTCGTACTGCGCGGCGACACCGGCGACCAGGCGCTGCTTCTCCGCCTCGGGGATGCCGAGCTTGTCGTACGTATTCTTGATGTCCTCCGGCAGTTCCTCCCACGAAGTGGCCTGCTTCTCGGTGGAACGCACGAAGTACTTGATGTTGTCGAAGTCGATGCCCGACAGGTCGGCGCCCCAGCTCGGCATGGGCTTCTTGCCGAACAGCTTGAGGCCCTTGAGCCGCAGCTTCAGCATCCACTCCGGCTCGCTCTTCTTCGCCGAGATGTCGCGGACGACCTCCTCGGAGAGGCCGCGCTTGGCTGTGGCGCCGGCGGTGTCGGAGTCGGCCCAACCGAATTCATACGTACCCAGGCCCTCGAGTTCGGGGTGGGCAATCTCCGTGGGGAGCGTCATGCGGGGTTCCTCCCGGCCGTACTTGCAGATGCTGATGGGATGGTCTGTGTGGTGCCGGCTGCGCTCGCCGCGCCGCGCGGAATGAACGTCGTGCACACCCCGTCGCCGTGGGCGATCGTGGCGAGACGTTGCACATGGGTTCCGAGCAGACTGGAAAAGAACTCGGTCTCCGCCTCGCACAGCTGCGGGAACTGCTCGGCGACATGAGCGACCGGGCAGTGGTGCTGGCACAGCTGCTCTCCGACCGGTGCACTACGCGCCGTGGCAGCGTACCCGTCGGCGGACAGGGCCTTGGCGAGCGCCTCGGGCCGGTCCTCGGGGGCGACTGCCTCGATCGACGCGCGGTAGGCCGCCGACTGGGCGGCGAACCGGGCGCGGGCGAAGGCGGTGACGGCCGCCTCACCCTTCGCGCCGCCGCCCGCCGCCTCTGCGATCCAGTGCAGGGCGTCGGCCGCGAGCGTGTCGTAGGACTGGTCGAAGGCGTCCCTGCCGCAGTCGGTGAGCGCGAAGATCTTGGCGGGTCTGCCGCGGGTCCTGGCGCCGTACACCTTCTGGTCACGGGGCTCGACGACGTTCTCCGTGACGAGCGAGTCGAGGTGACGGCGGACGGCGGCCTGGGTGAGACCGAGACGCTTCGCGAGATCGGCGACGGTGGACGGGCCGTGGTCCAGGATGGAGCGCGCGACCCGGTTGCGCGTCGAGCGCTCTCCGGTCGCGAGTTCCTCCTGCGGAGCCTCGCCAACGTATTTCACAACGCCATTGTTGCGTAATTCCTCAGCCAGTGACAACCCGCGTCTGGATCAAGCTCCGGTGGGGTGTATCACTTAGGTACACCTAAGTTGACCTGCGGAAATGATCAGAATGGGTGCGATCAGGGGGCCGTCTCCGCAGGCCCGCGGGCCCTCTCTAGACTCCCAGCATGAGCATTCCCGTCGTCCGGATCGCAGGACTGGTCAAGCGGTACGGAGCGAAAACCGCCGTCGACGGCCTCGATCTGGAGGTCCGCGCGGGAACCGTCACCGCCGTCCTCGGCCCCAACGGAGCCGGCAAGACGACCACGATCGAAACCTGCGAGGGCTACCGCAGGCCCGACGCCGGGACCGTACGTGTCCTCGGCCTCGACCCGGTCTCCGACGCGGCCCGGCTGCGCCCGCGCATCGGAGTGATGCTCCAGTCCGGCGGGGTGTACTCCGGGGCGCGCGCGGACGAAATGCTGCGGCACGTGGCGAAGCTGCACGCTGATCCGCTGGACGTCGATGGGCTGATCGAGCGACTGGGCCTCGGCGGATGCGGTCGTACGACGTACCGGCGGCTCTCCGGCGGACAGCAGCAGCGCCTCGCCCTGGCGATGGCCGTGGTCGGCCGGCCCGAGCTGGTCTTCCTGGACGAGCCGACAGCGGGCCTGGACCCGCAGGCCCGCAGGTCCACCTGGGAGCTGATCGGTGAACTGCGCTCAGACGGCGTCGGGACCGTGCTCACCACCCACTTCATGGACGAGGCCCAGCAGCTCGCCGACGACGTCGCGATCATCGATGCGGGCCGGGTCATCGCCCAGGGCAGCCCCGAGCAGCTGTGCCGGGGCGGCGCCGAGAACACCCTGCGCTTCACCGGCCGCCCCGGGCTCGACGTCGAGTCCCTGCTCAAGGCGCTGCCCGAGGACACCCTGGCGGTGGAGCTGACGCCCGGGACGTACCGGATCACCGGCAAAATCGACCCCCAGCTGCTGGCCACCGTCACCTCCTGGTGCGCCCAGCACGGCGTACTGGCGGACCGTCTCTCCGTCGAGCGGCACTCGCTGGAGGACGTCTTTCTCGAACTGACCGGTAAGGACTTGCGTTCATGAGCGTCGGTACGTACACGCCGCGGCCGGGGGCCGCCCCGCTGCGGCGGATGATCGCGGCGCAGACCGCGTTCGAGACGAAGATGCTGCTGCGCAACGGCGAGCAGCTGCTGCTGACGGTGATCATCCCGGCGCTGCTGCTGGTGCTCTTCTCGTCGGTCGACATCATCGACACGGGCGCGGGTTCGTCCGTCGACTTCCTGACGCCCGGCATCCTGGCGCTGGCCGTCATGTCCACGGCCTTCACCGGGCAGGCCATCGCGACCGGCTTCGAGCGCCGTTACGGCGTGCTCAAGCTGCTCGGCACCTCGCCGCTGCCGCGCTGGGCGCTGATGACCGCGAAGACGCTTTCGGTGCTGGTCACGGAGGTTCTGCAGGTCGCCCTGCTGACGGCGATCGCGTTCGGCCTCGGCTGGTCACCGCAGGGCAACCCGTTCGCCGTACTCCTCCTGCTCGTCCTTGGCACCGCGGCCTTCTCCGGGCTCGGCCTGCTGATGGCCGGGACGCTCAAGGCGGAGGCGACGCTGGCCGCGGCCAACCTTGTCTTCCTGCTGCTGCTGGTGGGCGGCGGGGTGATCGTGCCGCTGGACAAGTTCCCTGGCGGAGTTCAGTCGGTGCTCGGGCTGCTGCCGATCTCGGCGCTGTCGGACGGGCTGCGCGACGTACTGCGGCAGGGTGCGGGCATGCCGTGGGGCGATCTCGGGATCCTGACGGTGTGGGCGGTACTGGGGCTGGGCGCGGCGGCCCGTTTCTTCCGCTGGGAGTAGCGGCACCACGGCCTCGCGACCCGAATCCCCCGCCCACCCCCGCACCCCCCTCGGACCCCCTCGTGAAAAGCTGCACAAGCGCCGTCCTACGATGGTTGCCGTGTTGACCCCCCTCGCCTTCATCGCGCAACGCTGGACGCCCTCCCCCAGGATGCTCCGGCGCGCCGCGCTCTCCGCCGTCGTGATGGCCGTCGTCATCATCGTGACCGGTGGCGCCGTCCGGCTCACCAGCTCCGGTCTCGGCTGCGACACCTGGCCCAAGTGCACCGACGACAGCCTCTTCGCGACTCCTGCCCAGGGCATCCACGGCGCGATCGAGTTCGGCAACCGGCTGCTGACGTACGTCCTGTCGGCCGCCGTCGGCTGGGCGATCATCGCGGCCCGGTCCACCAAGCCGCGACGGCGCCGTCTCACCCGGCTCGCCTGGGCCCAGTTCTGGATCGTGCTGAGCAACGCCGTCCTCGGCGGTATCACCGTGTGGCTGGGCCTCAACCCGTGGAGTGTCGCGGGGCACTTCCTCCTCGCCAACGCCCTGCTGACGGTCGCCGTGGTCACCTGGCACCGCACCCGCGAGGGCGACGCCGCCCCCCGGCCGCGCGTCCCGCGTCCCGTCCGCAGGCTGTCCCGGGTGCTGCTGATCACCTCGGGCATCCTCATCGCGCTGGGTACGACGGTGACGGGCTCGGGCAAGCACGCCGGGGACAGCAGCGACGTACCGCGCATGCCGTTCGACTGGGTCGACGCCGCTCACCTGCACGCCTCCGCCGCCTGGGTCGTATGCACGCTGGCCGTCGCCATGTGGCTGACGCTGCGCATCGTGGACGCCCCTGACGACGTCCGGGCCCGCGCCCGCGACCTGCTGATCGTCCTGGTGGCACAGGGCGGGATCGGCTACGTCCAGTTCTTCACCGGGGTGCCGGAGATCCTGGTCGGCGCCCACATGCTCGGCTCCGCCCTGATGTGGATCGCCGTGCTGCGCCTGGCCCTGAGCCTGCGCGAGCGCCCCCTCGAAGCACCGGCACCAGTGGCCGCCCGGTCCGGTTCATCGGTGTCCGCCGCCGCCTGACGGCCCATCCCCGCCACCCGCTCGGCAGACCGGTGTCCACCGAACGGGTGGAAATTCAGGTGTCCCGCAGGAGGCCGCCGGGCCGTCTTTCACCGGCTGCTTCCACCGGCTCCAGCGAACGGGTGACCCCCCGCGTCAGGTGTTGTTACGCCCTCGGCGCGGGGGCTTCGGCGGGGCCGTTGGACGGGCCGCCGATCTGCAGGCCGGCCATACGGCTCCACTCGTACGGGCCGGTACGCACCTTGGCCGCGAAGTCGCCGTCGAAGGACTCGTGCAGCGTGATCCCGGCCTTCTCGGCGGCGCTCTGCGCGACGGCGTGGGTCGGTGCGACGAGGTCGCCCCAGCCGCCGTCCTCGCCGACGAGCACGATGCGGGTGCCCATCTGGCCGAGGTAGGCGAGCTGTCCCTCGGCGCCGCCGTGCTGCTTGGCGAAGGCGCCGATCTCCTTGGCGAGCTTCGCCACCTTGCGCTCTGCCTGCTTCGTGGCCCGCTCCGTGGCCTGCTTCGTGTCTGCCATGAGCAGGATGCTACCGACGGGTAGCCCAGCGGTCCAGGGCGGGCTTCCTAGGGGGTGTCTGACAATCCCCCGTGGGTCAAGGAGCGGCGTCCGGTGCGTGCGATCGCAAGGCGCCGGACAGTCCTCGTAGCGGAGCTACTAGGGCTGTCCGGCAACGCTGCGAGCGTGCGTCGCGACGCCGCGACGCCGCGGGGAATTGTCAGACACCCCTAGGCTGCTAGCGGAGGAAGGGGTCGACAGCGACGGCGACGAAGAGCAGGGAGACGTAGGTGATGGACCAGTGGAACAGCCGCATCTCCTTCAGCGCCGCACCGGTCACGCCGGACTTCGCGCGGGCCTTGAGCCCGTGCGCCTCCTTGAGCCACCAGCCACCGGACACCAGCGCGACCGCCGTGTAGAACCAGCCGGTGTAACCGAGCGGAGTCAGCAGCAGCGAGACGGCGACCATCACCCAGCTGTACGCGACGATCTGGCGGGCCACGACCGTGTTGGAGGCGACGACGGGAAGCATCGGCACGCCCACGCGCGCGTAGTCCGCCTTCACCTTCATCGACAGCGGCCAGTAGTGCGGCGGCGTCCAGAAGAAGATGACCATGAAGAGGATGACGGCGGCCCAGGACATCGAGTTGGTGACCGCGGACCAGCCGATGAGGACCGGCAGGCAGCCGGCGATGCCGCCCCAGACGATGTTCTGCGCGGTGCGGCGCTTGAGGATCATGGTGTAGACGACGACGTAGAAGAGCAGCGCACCGAGTGACAGCGAGGCGGACAGCCAGTTGACGAGCAGTCCGAACCACAGCGTCGAGATCACCGCGAGGCTGATGCCGAAGACGAGGCATTCACGCGGGCTGACCATGCCGGTGACCAGCGGCCGCTGCGACGTACGGTCCATCAGCGCGTCGATGTCGCGGTCGATGTACATGTTCAGCGCGTTGGCGCCGCCGGCGGACAGATAGCCGCCGAGGCAGGTGATCAGGACCAGCCAGAGATCGGGGACGCCCTGTTCCGCCAGGAACATCACCGGGACAGTGGTGATCAGCAGCAGTTCGATGATCCGAGGCTTGGTCAGTGCCACGAACGCCTTGACTCGGGCTCCGAATGGCCGGTGGCCCCCCGGGCTGGGAGTCAAGGCGACCCCTGCGGGTCGGGACTCGACGGCCGTCACGCACACCCCTGACAGAGAAATTCCAGCAAGCTCCGGGCGTGAAGGCCCGGTAAACACTTGCGCGTACCACGCCACTCTAGACGTTGCCCAGAGGCCGATCTCCGCCGGGGTCGGCTCGTGTTGAGCAGCGCCGTGGCCGGGTCCGTAGAGAGGAGGGTGAACGTCAGGAGGCGAAGTCCGCCACCCGCCGGCACGCTGGGCTCTGTCTGCTCTTAGCCAGTTCCATCCAAGTCCTGGGCTCGAAAAGATGCGCGTTCTCGCGGGGGTCTGAACTGCACTCGTTCTAGTGAAGAGCGAGCATTCGTTAGCGGCTACGGGTTAGCGGCTTCTACGGTCGGTTTTGTGGATCTGACCGAGTGGGTGGAGGCCCAGGGTGTCCATCCGCAGACCGCGCGCCGCTGGTGCCATGAGGGGACGTTGCCGGTGCTGGCGATGCGGGTGGGTCCGCGCACGATCCTGGTGAATATCGAGGCCAACCAGGCCGTTGATGTGGTCGTTGGTATGGGTTTGTACGCCCGGGTCTCCTCGCATGACCGGAAGGCTGACCTGGCGCGGCAGAGGGCCCACGGTCGCCGCTCCGCGAGGAACGGGGCGCGAAAAGCGCTTGAGGCGGCCGCGAGTGAACGGGCGTAGGAAGCCGTTGCGGCCCGTTCGTGGTCCGGGAGGCGTCGGGTGTCGCGATCCGCGACCGGCTGGGGTGCCTCACACCCCAGGACGAAAAGGTCCTGCGCCTGGTCGGCGCCCACCTCGGCAGTCTCGCTGCCGCTGACCTCGCCCTGTACTCACGGGCCGGCTTCGAGCGGACCAACCAGACCTGGGCCGGACGCAAGCCCGGCCTGACGGCTGAGTCGTCGTCCCGGTGGGCCGGTGCGATCACCAAAGGCACCCACGACCAGTACCCGCTGGCCCGTCGCGGCCAGCTCGCCCACCGGGACAAGCTCGCCGACGGCATCCGGATGCTCACGCACCGCCTGTCCCTGCCGGTCGGGGAGAGGGGCAGCAGGGGGAGGGCCCGGCGGGTACCGGTCGCAGAGGGAGTGGTTCAACAAGTCCCGCCGCCTCCATATCCTCCAGGCCCGCCTCGTGGCCGTCGAAGAGGACATCGCGGCCGGGCGCGTGCACGTCGTACGCGGCGGGAAGAGACTCGCGCGCAACCGGCACAACCTCCAGTCGGCGGGGCTGAGCGAGGAGGGGTGGCGGGAGCGTTGGGAGGCCGCTCGCTGGTTCCTTGGCGCGGACGGGGAGTCGGGGAAGCGGTTCGGGAACGAGACGATCCGGGTCACCCCCGACGGCGAGGCCTCCATCAAGCTGCCCAAACCGCTGGAACACCTGGCCAACGCCCCGCACGGCCGTTACGTCCTGGCCACCCGGGTGGCGTTTGCGTACCGGGGAGCGGAGTGGGCCGACCGCGTCGCCGGGAACCTGGCGGTCGCCTACGACATCCACTACGACGTGGTGAAACAGCGGTGGTACCTGACCACCTCCTGGAAGCGCCCCGCCGTCCGGAGCATCCCCCTGCAGGCCGCGCGTGCCGGTGGGCTGATCGGTGTCGACACCAATGCCGACCACTTCGCCGCGTACGCCTCGACCCGCACGGCAACCCGGTCGGCGAACCGCACCGCTTCCCCTACGAACTGACCGGCAGCTCGGACCACCGCGACGCACAGCTGCGCCGGCGCTCAGCGGGCTGCTGCGCTGGGCCACCCGCGTCGGCGTCACCGCGATCGCCATCGAGGACCTGGACTTTCCCGACGGGAAGACCCGTGGGCGGTTCGGCCGCAAGAAGAGGTTCCGGCAGCTGATCCACGGCATCCCGACCGCCAGGGTGAAAGCCCGGCTGGTGAACATGGCCGCCGAGCCCGGCCTGGCCCTGGTCGCTGTCGATGCGGCGTACACCAGCAAGTGGGGCGCCGAGCACTGGAAGACGCCCCTGACCTGCAGCAGGCGTGCGATGACCCGCCATGACGCGGCGGGCATCGCGATCGGAAGGCGCGCCCTCGGGCACCCGATCCGGCGACGGACGAAACCGCCCCGCCACCACCGGAGCGATGGTGGCGGGCATCGGAACGTCCAGGCCGATCGTGGGACCCGGGGGCGTGAGGGACTCCGCCGGACACGGAACGGAACCAGCCCCCCGAGGGCGGCGACCGGCCGTGCGGTCACAGCGGACAACCAGCGTGCCCGACACCGATCGGGACACGCGGCTGAGCACGGGTCCTGGCAACAGGACTCACTCCCGCTCAGTCTTTAAGGAACGGTAGGCTCGACAGCGCCCGGTGCGTCTCACCGGGATTCGACATGTGGAGAGGAGCCCTGACTCAGGGTGAGCACCAAGCCGACGACCACAGATCTCGAGTGGACCGATCTGGACCAGCGGGCTGTCGATACCGTCCGCGTCCTGGCCATGGATTCCGTACAGAAGGTGGGCAACGGCCACCCTGGTACGGCCATGAGCCTCGCGCCGGCCGCGTATGTGCTGTTCCAGAAGCTCATGCGGCACGACCCCAGCGACGCGAACTGGACCGGCCGGGACCGATTCGTCCTCTCCCCCGGTCACTCCAGCCTGACGCTCTACATCCAGCTCTACATGGCCGGGTACGGGCTGGAGCTCGACGACCTCAAGGCGTTCCGCACCTGGGGCAGCCGGACACCGGGCCACCCCGAGCACGGGCACACCACCGGCGTCGAGACGACGACGGGGCCGCTGGGCCAGGGCATCGCCAACGCCGTGGGCATGGCGATGGCCGCGCGCTACGAGCGCGGGCTCTACGACCCCGAGGCGGCTGCGGGCGCCTCTCCGTTCGACCACACCATCTGGGCGATCGTCTCCGACGGCGACCTGGAGGAGGGTGTCTCGGCCGAGGCGTCGTCACTCGCGGGCCACCAGAAGCTCGGCAACATCGTCGCGCTGTACGACGACAACCACATCTCGATCGAGGGCGACACCGAGACCGCCTTCTCCGAGGACGTGCTGAAGCGGTACGAGGCGTACGGCTGGCACGTCCAGCGCATCGAGCAGAGCGCGGACGGCGACTTCGACGTGAAGGCGCTGCACGCGGCGCTGAAGGCAGCGCAGGACGAGACCGAGCGCCCTTCGATCATCGCGGCCCGCACGATCATCGCCTGGCCCGCCCCGAACGCGCAGAACACCGAGGCCTCGCACGGCTCGGCGCTGGGCGCCGAGGAGGTCGCGGCCACCAAGCGTGTGCTGGGCTTCGACCCGGAGCAGGACTTCCAGGTCGACGACGACGTTCTCGCGCACGTGCGCGCGGCGGGCGAGCGCGGCCGTGACGCGCACGCCGCCTGGGACAAGAAGTTCCAGGAGTGGCGCAACGCCAACGCCGAGCGCGCCACCACCTTCGACCGCGTCGCCGGGGGCAAGCTGCCCGAGGGCTGGGAGCAGGCGGTTCCCGTCTTCGAGGCCGGCAAGGCCGTGGCGACCCGCGCCGCGTCCGGCAAGGTCCTGCAGGCACTCGGCGCCGTCATTCCCGAGCTGTGGGGCGGCTCCGCCGACCTCGCGGGCTCGAACAACACGACGATCGACAAGACCTCGTCGTTCCTGCCGGCGGACAACCCGCTGCCCGAGGCGGACCCGTACGGCCGTACGGTCCACTTCGGCATCCGCGAGCACGCCATGGGCTCGACGATGAACGGCATCGCGCTGCACGGCAACACCCGCATCTACGGCGGCACCTTCCTGGTGTTCTCCGACTACATGCGCCCCGCCGTCCGCCTCGCCGCGCTGATGAAGCTGCCCGTGACGTACGTCTGGACGCACGACTCCATCGGTCTGGGCGAGGACGGCCCGACGCACCAGCCGGTCGAGCACATGGCCGCCCTGCGCGCCATTCCCGGCCTGAACATGGTCCGCCCGGCCGACGCCAACGAGACGGCGATCGCCTGGCGCGAGATCCTCAAGCGGCACGACGCCCCGCACGGTCTGGCGCTGACCCGCCAGGGCGTGCCGACGTACGAGGCCAACGAGGACGCCGCACGCGGCGGTTACGTCATGTTCGAGGCCGAGGGCGGCGCGCCGCAGGTCGTGCTGATCGGCACCGGCTCCGAGGTGCAGCTCGCCGTCGAGGCGCGCGAGCAGCTCCAGGCCGCCGGGATTCCGACGCGCGTCGTGTCGATGCCTTCGGTCGAGTGGTTCGAGGAGCAGGACGCGGGGTACCGCGAGAGCGTGCTGCCCCCGTCCGTCAAGGCCCGCGTCGCGGTCGAGGCGGGCATCGCACTGACCTGGTACCGGTACGTCGGCGAGGCCGGCCGTGTCGTCTCGCTGGAGCACTTCGGCGCTTCCGCGGACGCCAAGGTTCTCTTCCGGGAGTTCGGGTTCACCGCGGACGCCGTGACGGCCGCCGCCCGGGAGTCTCTGTCCGCCGCAGCGCGCTGACGCCGGTACACGACAAGTAGGAGATGCAACTCTCATGACAGACGCACTCAAGCGCCTCTCCGACGAAGGCGTCGCGATCTGGCTCGACGACCTGTCGCGCAAGCGGATCACGTCCGGCAACCTCGCCGAGCTGATCGACCAGCAGCACGTCGTGGGCGTCACCACCAACCCGTCCATCTTCCAGAAGGCGATCGCGCAGGGCGACGGTTACGACCAGCAGCTCGGTGACCTCGCCGCCCGCAGGCTGACGGTCGAAGAGGCCGTCCGCATGATCACGACGGCCGACGTGAGGGACGCCGCCGACATTCTGCGGCCGGTCTTCGACGCGACCGGTGGCAAGGACGGCCGGGTCTCCATCGAGGTCGACCCGCGTCTGGCCCACAACACCAGGGCGACGGCCGCCGAGGCCAAGCAGCTTGCCTGGCTGGTGGACCGCCCGAACACGCTGATCAAGATCCCGGCCACCGAGGCGGGTCTCTCGGCGATCACCGAGACCATCGCGCTGGGCATCAGCGTCAATGTGACGCTGATCTTCTCGCTGGAGCGCTACCGCAAGGTCATGGATGCCTACCTGGCGGGCCTGGAGAAGGCGAAGGCCGCGGGCCTGGACCTCTCCAAGATCCACTCGGTGGCCTCCTTCTTCGTGTCCCGGGTGGACACCGAGATCGACAAGCGCCTGGACGCGCTGGGCACGGACGAGGCCAAGGCCCTCAAGGGCAAGTCCGCGCTGGCCAACGCACGTCTGGCATACCAGGCCTTCGAGGAGGTGTTCGGCTCTGCCGACTCATCGACGCAGGCCTCGGACCGCTGGTCCGCGCTGGACAAGGCGCAGGCCAACAAGCAGCGTCCGCTGTGGGCTTCGACCGGCGTCAAGGACCCGGCGTACAAGGACACGCTGTACGTCGACGACCTCGTCGCCCCCGGCACGGTGAACACCATGCCCGAGGCGACGCTCGAAGCGACGGCCGACCACGGACAGATCTCGGGCAACACGATCGCAGGCACCTACGAGCAGGCGCGCGCCGACCTCGACGCCGTCGAGAAGCTCGGCATCGCGTACGACGACGTAGTGCAGGTGCTCGAGGACGAGGGCGTCGACAAGTTCGAGGCGTCCTGGAACGACCTGCTCAAGTCGACCGAGGCGGAGCTCAAGCGCCTCGCCCCTTCGGAGGGCTAAACATTGTCCAGCAGCAATCCGCTGCGTGACGCCCAGGACCGACGGCTCCCGCGTATCGCGGGGCCGTCGGGCCTGGTCATCTTTGGCGTCACGGGCGATTTGTCACGTAAAAAGCTGATGCCCGCTGTCTACGACCTGGCCAACCGCGGCCTGCTGCCGCCGGGGTTCTCGCTCATCGGCTTCGCCCGGCGCGACTGGGAGGACGAGGACTTCGCGCAGGTCGTCCACGACGCCGTCAAGGAGCACGCCCGTACGCCCTTCCGCGAGGAGGTCTGGCAGCAGCTCATCCAGGGCATGCGCTTCGTCCAGGGCAACTTCGACGACGACAACGCGTTCGAGACGCTGAAGTCGACGATCCAGGAGCTCGACAAGGCGCAGGGCACCGGCGGCAACTTCGCCTTCTATCTGTCCGTGCCGCCGAAGTTCTTCCCCAAGGTCGTCCAGCAGCTCAAGAAGCACGGGCTGGCCGACCAGAAGGAAGGCTCCTGGCGACGGGCCGTCATCGAGAAGCCGTTCGGGCACGACCTGGCCTCCGCGCAGGAGCTCAACAAGGTCGTCCACGAGGTCTTCCCGGCCAACGAGGTCTTCCGGATCGACCATTACCTGGGCAAGGAGACGGTCCAGAACATCCTGGCGCTGCGCTTCGCGAACCAGATGTTCGAGCCGCTCTGGAACCGGTCCTACGTCGACCACGTACAGATCACCATGGCCGAGGACATCGGCATCGGCGGCCGCGCCGGCTACTACGACGGCATCGGCGCCGCCCGTGACGTCATCCAGAACCACCTCCTCCAGCTGCTCGCGCTGACCGCCATGGAGGAGCCCGCCTCCTTCGAGGCGGATGCCCTGGTCGCCGAGAAGACCAAGGTGCTGGGTGCCGTAAAGCTCCCCGCCGACCTCGGCAGCGAGACCGTACGCGGCCAGTACGCCGCGGGCTGGCAGGGCGGCGAGAAGGCCGTCGGCTACCTCCAGGAAGAGGGCATCGACCCCAAGTCGAATACCGACACCTACGCCGCGGTGAAACTGAAGATCGACAACCGCCGCTGGGCGGGCGTCCCCTTCTACCTCCGCACCGGCAAGCGCCTCGGCCGCCGCGTCACCGAGATCGCCGTCGTCTTCCAGCGCGCCCCGCACTCCCCCTTCGACCACACGGCCACCGAGGAGCTGGGGCAGAACGCCCTGGTCATCCGGGTGCAGCCGGACGAGGGGGTCACCGTCCGCTTCGGCTCCAAGGTGCCGGGCACCTCGATGGAGGTGCGGGACGTGTCGATGGACTTCGCCTACGGCGAGTCATTCACCGAGTCCAGCCCCGAGGCGTACGAGCGCCTCATCCTGGACGTCCTGCTCGGCGACGCCAACCTCTTCCCGCGGCTCGAAGAGGTCGAACAGTCCTGGCGCATCCTCGACCCGATCGAGGAGTACTGGGACAAGCACGGCAAGCCCGCACAGTACTCGGCCGGGACCTGGGGCCCAGTGGAGGCGGACGAAATGCTCGCACGAGACGGACGGAGCTGGCGTCGGCCATGAAAATCGACCTGACGGACACCACGTCCAGCAAGATCAACAAGGCGCTTGTCCAGGGCCGCCGTGCCGTCGGCACGCCGGCCGTGGGCATGGTCCTGACGCTGGTCATCGTCACCGACGAGGAGAACGCGTACGACGCGCTCAAGGCGGCCACCGAGGCCTCCCGTGAGCACCCGTCACGCACCCTGGTCGTCATCAAGCGCGTCTCGCGTTCGCCGCGCGACCGTTCCAAGGCACGCCTGGACGCCGAGGTGCGGGTGGGCGCGGACGCGGGCACCGGCGAGACGGTCGTACTGAGGCTGTACGGCGAGGTCATCAACCACGCCCAGTCCGTGGTGCTCCCTCTCCTCCTGCCCGACGCGCCGGTCGTGGTGTGGTGGGCGGTGAACGCTCCGCTGGATCCGGCGAGCGATCCGCTCGGCGCGCTGGCGCAGCGGCGGGTCACGGACACGTACGCCGCCGAGCACCCCATCCAGGAGCTGACGGCCCGCGCCGACGCCTACACCCCTGGCGACACGGACCTGTCCTGGACCCGGATCACGCCGTGGCGCTCGATGCTGGCGGCCGCCCTGGACCAGGTGGAGTGCGAGGTCACCTCGGTGGAGGTGGAGGGCGAGGAGTTCAACCCGAGCGTGGAGCTGCTCGGCATGTGGCTGGCCGAGCGGCTGGGTGTGCCGGTGAAGCGTTCGCTGTCGGCCGGTCCCGGTCTGACGGGCGTACAGATGGAGACCAGCTGCGGGCAGATCACGCTCGGCCGCTCGGACGGCTCGCTGGCCTCCCTGTCCATTGAGGGGCAGCCGGACCGGGCGGTGGCGCTCAAGCGGCGGGAGACCGCCGAGCTGATCGCCGAGGAGCTGCGCAGGCTGGACCCGGACGACACGTACGCGTCGGCGCTGAGGTTCGGTGTCGACCGGCTCGGTGAGCCGGCGGACATGGCGACGGCGCAGGACGCTGCGGCGGAGGGATCGGCCCCACCGGCCGAGGTAAAGCCGGCCGCGAAGAAGTCGGCGGCGGCGGCGGCCAAGAAGGCGGCCTCGAAGTGAGCGCCGCACCACAGCTGGTCGTCCACCACGACAAGGAACTGATGGCGCAGGCCGCGGCGGCGCGGCTGATCACGAAGGTCGTGGACGCCCAGGCCGCCCGCGGCACGGCCTCGGTCGTGCTCACGGGCGGGCGCAACGGCAACGGCCTGCTGGCCGCCCTGGCGGCGTCACCGGCCAGGGCCGCGATCGACTGGGCGCACCTTGACCTGTGGTGGGGCGACGAGCGTTTCCTGCCCTCGGGCGACCCGGAGCGCAACCACACCCAGGCGTGCGAGGCCCTGCTGGACTCGGTGCCGGTCGATCCGGCCCGGGTGCACGCGATGCCGGCCTCGGACGGCCCGTACGGCGCGGACGCGGACACGGCGGCCGCCGGGTACGCCGCCGAGCTGGCGGCGTCGGCGGGGCCCGGCGACCACGCCGGTGTGCCGACCTTCGACGTGCTGATGCTTGGCGTCGGACCGGACACGCACGTGGCCTCGCTCTTCCCCGAGCTCCCCGCGGTCCGGGAGACCGAGCGGACGGTGGTCGGTGTGCACGGCGCCCCCAAGCCGCCGCCCACCCGCGTCACGCTCACGCTGCCGGCGATCCGTGCGGCGCGTGAGGTGTGGCTGCTGGCGGCGGGCGAGGACAAGGCGAAGGCGGCGTTCATGGCGCTGTCGGGGGCGGGCGAGGTCCAGGCGCCCGCGGCGGGTGCGTACGGACGCAGCCGGACGCTGTGGCTCCTGGACGACGCGGCAGCCTCCCACCTCCCCCGCAGCCTCTACCCCCCGGCGTCAGCCTGACCGCACCGGCCCGGCCCCTGCACGCCCCGTGGGCGGTGTCGTCAGTCGCCGGACGGGTTTGATCAAGCCCGTCCGACGAGTCAGGACCGGGATCCGGGATCAGGGGTCCGGGGCGAAGCCCGGTTCGGGCGGGGCGGTTCGGGCGGGGCGGTTCGGGCGGGGCGGTTCGGGCGGGGCCCCGGCTCCGGCGGAGCCGGGGGACGGCGCCGCCTACTCCCCCCGCTCCAGGAACGGCGCCAGCAGCCCCGGCACCGCCGCGTCCGCGAAGACCAGCCCCTCCGACTCCCCCGCGTCGTACACCGAGTAGGCCCCCGCCCCCGCCGCACTCGTCGCCGTCAGCGTGATCAGCCCGGTCCGGCGCTGGAAGTACGACTGCTTCGCCGTCCAGCCGATCACCCCGCCCCGCTGCAGAGCGACCGTCGTACGCCGTACCGTCCCCGACCGCGCCACCAGGTAGTCCCCGCTGATCCCGTGCCCCAGGGACCGGTACGCGTCCAGCGCCAGCAGCACCGCGACCGGGAGCGCCACCACCGCGCATGCCCCGGCGGCGTACAACAGCACTCGCTCGCCCAGGAGCAACCCGAGCGCAGCCAGGACCAGCAACGGCGCCAGCGCCGCCCCCACCGCCCAGCGCAGCCGGCGCGTGCGCGCGCCGACCGGGTGCGGTGTGAGGCGGACCGTGCTCGTCGGTGAGGCGGCCTCCCGCAGGACGTGCGCCGCGACCGCCTCCGCCGTGCCCCGCGGCGCCGCCGGCAGCAGCGTCTTGTGGTCGGCGTGCTTGCTGTCCTCGCCTTCGGCCAGACCGGTCGCCACCGCGTCCACCCGCGCCGCCCCCAACGTCCGCACCCCGAGCGGCTCGACCAGCTCCACCCCCCGCAGCCGCCGCTCCTCGATGGAGATCGACCGTGTGGTGAGCAGACCCCGACGAACCCGCAGGGTGCCGCCGGGCTCGCGCTCCAGACGGTAGTTCCACCACATCTCGACCCACAGCCCGAGCGCGCCGACGATGCCCGCCGCGCACGCCGCGAGCACGAGCACCACGACCACCCACACCAACGGGGTGTCCCGGAACCGCGCTTCGACCCAGTCGATCAACTCGCCCCGCGCCCCGAACCATTCACTGACCTGCATCAGACCACCGGCGGCGGCGCCGCCCAGTGCGGGGGCGACGAAGGACACCGGCGCATACCGGATCCAGGCCGGGTCGAGCGTGGCCAGTTCCCCCTCCCGGTGGGAGCCCCCCGTACCGGCGGGGACTGCGCGGTCCAGCAGTTCTCGCCGCAGCCGCTCGCCCTCCTCCCGGCTGACGGGGTCGAGTTCGAGAGTGGACTCGCCGCCGGCGCTGTTCTCGCCGGTGCCTATACGGACCTTGACGAGGCCGAGGACGCGCAGCAGCACGCTGGCCGTCAGGTCGACGCTGCGGATGCGTTCACGGGCGAGCGAGCGGCGTTTGACGAGCAGCAGGCCGGTGTGGAGTTCGGCGCGCTCGACCCCGATTCGGTACCGGGTCCGGCGCCACCGCACGTAGTCGAGCGCGGAGCCGCCGGCGATCAGCAGGACGGCCGCGGTCAGCACCCAGGTGAAGGCCTGCCAGACGGGTCTGCCGCCGGCGAGCGCGAGGAAGGCGGGCAACCCGGCGCCCATGGCGATGCCCGCCATGACGAGCGCGCCCACCAGGACGGTGAGCGGATGGAGCCGCCGCCAGCCTTCACCACCAGGCGAGGCGCCACCAGGCGGGGCACCACCAGGCAGGCCGGCGCTCTTGGGGCCGTTTCTCTCCGGGCCGGCGCTCTCCGGGCCTGTGCTCTCCGGGCCTGTGCTCTCCGCCCCACCGCCCTGCGGGGCGCTCATGTCGCGTCCCCGGGGGTGGCTCGCGTGATCTGTGTCAGCCGCTCGGCCAGCTCCCGGGCCAGCTCGTGGTCGAGCCCCTCGATCTTCACGGCGCCCTTGGACGACGCGGTGGTGACGATGACCGTGGCGAGCCTGAACATCTGTTCCAACGGCCCGCGCACGGTGTCGACGGTCTGAATCCGTGACATAGGCGCGATCCGCCACTCCTGCCAGAAGAACCCGGTGCGTACGTACACCGCGTCGTCCGTGACTTCCCAGCGGTGCACCCGGAACCACCACAGCGGCAGGAACACCGCGGCCGTCAGCCCCAGCACCGTCAGCGCGCCGGCGACGGGCAGCAGCCACGGCCGCGCGGGCGCGACGAACGCGCCCAGCACGGACGCGGCCGCCACCACGGCGGCCGTGAGCAGTAGCCACTGGGTCCGCCACCAGCCGATGACCCGCCGGTCCAGCGTGTTGTTCGGCGGCCTGAGCCGCACGGTCCCCCCGGTCATCGGCCCTGCCTCCCGTTCTGTGGTCAGCGCCCGCGCAGCGTGCGGTACTTGGCGGCCAGCGTCGCTGTCGAGCTGTCGAGCTGCTCGCCGCCACCCGCCGCGGCAGCGGCTGATGTGACCGTTTCGGTCAGCACCGGCTCGATCTTCTTCGCGAGGACCTTGCCGAGTTCCACTCCCCACTGGTCGAAGGAGTCGATGTTCCAGATGGCGCCCTGTACGAACACCTTGTGCTCGTACAGCGCGATCAACTGGCCCAGCACGGACGGGGTCAGGTCGTCGGCGAGGATCGTGGTCGTGGGGTGGTTGCCCCGGAAGGTCTTGTGCGCCACCAGCTCCTCGGCGACGCCCTCGGCCCGTACCTCCTCCGGCGTCTTGCCGAAGGCCAGCGCCTGGGTCTGGGCGAAGAAGTTCGCCATGAGCAGGTCGTGCTGCGCCTCCAGACCGGGCAGCAGATCGGCGACCGGCCTGGCGAAGCCGATGAAGTCCGCCGGGATGACCTTGGTGCCCTGGTGCAGCAGCTGGTAGTAGGCGTGCTGCCCGTTGGTGCCGGGCGTGCCCCACACCACGGGGCCCGTCTGCCAGTCGACGGGGTTGCCGTCACGGTCCACGGACTTGCCGTTGGACTCCATGTCAAGCTGCTGAAGGTACGCCGTGAACTTCGACAGGTAGTGGCTGTACGGCAGGACCGCGTGCGCCTGCGCGTCGAAGAACGCCCCGTACCAGACGCCGAGCAGCCCGAGCAGCAGCGGCGCGTTCTCCTCGGCGGGCGCGGTGCGGAAGTGCTCGTCGACGAGGTGGAAGCCGCCGAGCATCTCGCGGAACCTGGCAGGGCCCACGGCGATCATCAGCGACAGGCCGATCGCCGAGTCGAACGAGTATCGCCCGCCGACCCAGTCCCAGAACTCGAACATGTTGGCCGTGTCGATGCCGAACTCGGCGACCTTCTCGGCGTTGGTGGACAGCGCCACGAAGTGCTTGGCGACGGCTTCGCTGTCCGCGCGCAGGCCCGTCAGCAGCCAGTTGCGGGCCGAGGTGGCGTTGGTGATCGTCTCGATCGTGGTGAAGGTCTTGGACGCGACGATGAACAGCGTCTCGGCCGGGTCCAAGTCCCGTACGGCCTCATGCAGATCGGCCCCGTCGACGTTCGACACGAAGCGGACCGTGAGGTCGCGGTCGGCGAAGGAGCGCAGCACCTCGTACGCCATGGCGGGACCGAGGTCGGAGCCGCCGATGCCGATGTTGACGACGTTCTTGATGCGCTTGCCGGTGTGCCCGGTCCACTCCCCCGACCTGATCCGGTCGGCGAAGGCGGTCATCTTGTCGAGCACCGCGTGCACCGCGGGGACGACGTTCCGCCCGCCGACCTCGATCACCGCGTCGCGCGGGGCGCGCAGAGCCGTGTGCAGGACCGCGCGGTCCTCGGTGGTGTTGATTTTCTCGCCCCGGAACATCGCGTCCCGCAGCCGCGTCACCCCCGCGCCGTCGGCCAGCGCACGCAGCAGTCCCAGTGTCTCGTCCGTAACCAGGTGCTTGGAGTAGTCGAGATAGAGGTCGCCCACCTTGAGGGTGTAGGCGCTGCCCCGCTCGGAGTCCGCGGCGAACAGCTCGCGCAAGTTCGTTCCGCCCAGCTGGTCGCGGTGCTTGGCCAGCGCGGCCCACTCGGGCATCTGGTTGAGCCTGGTGCGGCTTTCTGCGTTCATCTCGGACATCAGCCCACTTCTTCTCGTACCTGCGTGCATGCCCCCTGGCGGCTCCAACTTAGTTGATCAGAGCGGCCAGCGATGCTATGGCCGCAGTGAACAGTGCCGCCGCCAGCAGGGCGGGCGTGTGCGGTCCCCAGGCTGCCGCGGCGGCGCCACCGAGCAGCGCACCGAGCGGTGCGCCGGCGACCGCGAGCGTACGGAAGGCCGAGCTGATCCTTCCCAGCATGGCCGCCGGGCTGCGCTCCTGCATCAGCGTCACCTGATTGGTGTTCCACACCAGGCCCATGACCCCGAACACCGCCATCGCCGCGATGGTGACCCACAGCTCCCGGACCAGGCCCACCGCGGCCAGGCAGCCGATCTGCACGGCTCCCGCGCCGAAGACACTGCGCATCCGGCCCAGGCGCGCCGAGAGCCGGCCCGCCATCAGCCCGCCCACGACGCTGCCCACCGCATACGCCGTCAGGACTGCTGCGTACCCCGCGTGCCCGCCGCCGAGCCGGTCCGTGACGTGCAGGACGAGGGTCGCGATGAGCGCGGCCATTCCGACGTTGCACAGCGTGCAGGCGACGCAGAGCCCGCGCAGCACCCGGTCGCGCCACAGCGCCCGCAGCCCCTGCGCGATGTCCCCGCGCAGGGTGGCGCCGGCCGGCCTCGGAGTCCGCTCCGGCGTCGCAGCCACCCGCAGCGAGGCGATCAGGGCCGCCCCCAGGGCGTACGTCGCTGCGTCAGCGGCGTACGGCACAGCCGCGCCCGCCACCAGCAGTAGTGGGATCAGCGGGGCGGCCAGCAGACCGCCCGCGATCTGCTGGCCGGTCAGCAGCCTGGCGTTGGCGCTGCCCAGCGCGGCCTGGGGCACCAGCGAGGGCAGGAGGGCGGTCGCCGCGTTGTCGAAGAGGGTCTGGAGAGTGGTGAGCGCGAAAGCCAGCGCGATGAGCAGCGCTATCGAGGCGTGGCCGGAGGCCACCGCCATCGCGAACGCGGCCATCAGGGCAGCCCGCACCAGATCCACGGACCACATCGCCCGGCGCTGGTTCACCCGGTCGGCCACCGCGCCGCCCAGCAGCCCGAACAACAGCCACGGCAGATAACCGCCCGCAGACACCAGCGCCACCAGCACGGGGTCGGACGTCAACGACGCTGCCAGCAGCGGCATCGCGGCCGTACGCAGCGAGTCTCCGAACCTCGAGACGACCGCCGCCGTCCACAGCCGCCCGAACCCCCCACGCCAGGCCGGGGCCTGCGCCTTGTCAACGGTCGGCTGCCCGGCGGCCTCGCTCGTCGCCACAACGCCCCCCTCGGTTCCGGTGCTTGGAAAAACCGTAGAGGGTGCCACTGACAATCGGCCTCGGACCCCAGACCCCAGACCCCAGACCTCAGGCCTCGGAGCGGTTGCCGAAAACAGATCAGCCGGACACCCTCGGGTGTCCGGCCGGACCGCAATTCCTAGATCTCGCCGCGCAGTTTCGCCAGCGCCTCGGCGAGAATCGCCTCGCCGTCGGCGTCGCTGCGCCGCTCCCGTACGTACGCGAGATGCGTCTTGTACGGTTCCGTGCGCGGCGGGGCCGGCGGGTGGTCCCGGTCCTGACCGGCCGGGAACCCACAGCGCGGGCAGTCCCACGTGTCGGGCACCTGAGCGTCACTGGCGAAGCTCGGCTGCGTCTCGTGCCCGTTCGAACACCAGAAGGAGATGCGGAGCCGGGGCGCCGACTCGCCGCGCTCGGCCTCACCCATCGGGCCCGCTCCGACCCGGCTTCCCCGGATCGCGTTGCCACTTGCCACGGTCGTAACTCCCTGCGTGATGGTGCTGCACTGCATCAATCAGCGGCTGCCGCCGCGGAGTCGTAACACAGCTCAGCTGCGAGCGCCCCAGTTTACGTAGGGCCCAACGCGCGTCCAGTGAACGGAGTTACACCCCCGCACCGGAGACGAGCCGATCGACTCATGATAGGCCGCGCGGCCGTCTCCGTACCGGACGACGGGTCAGCTGTCCAGCTTCATCAGCAACGCAAGAACGACAATGCAGGCAAACCAGAACAGACCGACTACCACCGTGATGCGGTCGAGGTTGCGCTCGGCGACCGAGGACCCGCCGACGGACGACTGCATGCCGCCGCCGAACATGTCGGAGAGACCGCCGCCCTTCCCCTTGTGCATCAGAACCAGCAGCATCAGCAGCAGGCTGAAGACGATCAGGGCGATCGAGAACCCCATAACCACGGCTGGACCAACTTCCTCGGGCTTCGCGTACGGACGACGAACGGACGACGGGGACCGGACGGCTGCTGCACAGCCGGCGCGGCCCCCGCCAGGGTACGACGGATCGGCCCTACGGCCTACTCACTGGTCGCGGAACCGAACGATCTTGACGAACTCGTCGGAGTCCAGCGCGGCGCCGCCCACCAGGGCCCCGTCCACGTCCCGCTTCGCCATGATCGCGGCGACGTTGCCGGACTTCACGGACCCGCCGTACTGGATGCGGACCTTGTCGGCCAGCTCCTGCGAGTACAGCTCCGCGAGACGGGCGCGGATCGCCCCGCAGACCTCCTGCGCGTCCTCGGGGGTGGCGACCTCACCGGTGCCGATGGCCCACACCGGCTCGTACGCGATCACGACGGACTCGGCCTGCTCGGCCGGGACGTCCTTGAGGCCGCCGTCGAGCTGGGCCAGCGTGTGCTCCACCTGGCGGCCGGCCTTGCGGACGTCGAGGCCCTCGCCGACGCACAGGATCGGCGTCAGGCCGTGCTTGTACGCGGCCTTGACCTTGGCGTTGCAGATCTCGTCGGTCTCGTCGTGGTACTGCCGGCGCTCGGAGTGACCGACGGCGACGTACGCGCACTTGAGCTTGGCGAGCATCGGGCCCGAGATTTCACCGGTGTACGCCCCGAAGTCGTGCGCCGAGATGTCCTGGGAGCCGTACTTGATCTTGAGCTTGTCCCCGTCCACCAGGGTCTGCACGGAGCGCAGGTCGGTGAACGGGACCAGGACGGCGACTTCGACGAAGTCGTGGTCCTTGTCGGCGAGCGCGAAGGCGAGCTTCTGGACGTGCGCGATGGCCTCAAGGTGGTTGAGGTTCATCTTCCAGTTGCCCGCCATCAGCGGGGTGCGCCCTTGGGCAGAAGCAGTCATTGAGGGTCAGTCCTCCAGTGCGGCAAGGCCGGGAAGCGTCTTGCCTTCGAGATATTCGAGGCTCGCGCCGCCGCCGGTCGAGATGTGGCCGAATGCGTTCTCGTCGAAGCCCAGGATGCGGACCGCGGCGGCGGAGTCGCCGCCGCCGACCACGGTGAAGGCCGGGCTGTCGACGAGGGCCTGGGCGACCGCCTTGGTGCCCTCGGCGTAGTCGGGGTGCTCGAAGACGCCCATGGGGCCGTTCCAGAACACGGTGGCCGCGTCGGCGAGCTTCGATGCGTACAGCTTGCGGGTCTCGGGACCGATGTCCAGACCCTCCTGGTCGGCGGGGATCGCGTCGGCCGCGACCGTTCGCGGGTTCGCCGGAGCCTTCGTCTTCAGGTCGGGGAATTCCGACGACACGAGTACGTCGACGGGCAGTACGAACTCGACGCCCTTGGCCTCGGCGCGCTTCAGGTACTCCTGGACCGTCGGGATCTGGTCCTCCTGGAGCAGCGAGAGACCGACCTCGTGGCCCTGGGCCTTGAGGAAGGTGTACGCCATGCCGCCGCCGACCAGGATGCGGTCGGCCTTCTCCAGCAGGTGGTCGATCACGCCGAGCTTGTCCGAGACCTTGGCGCCGCCGAGGACCACGGCGTACGGGCGCTCGACGTCCTCGGTGAGCTTCCTGAGGACGCCGACCTCGGTGGCGATGAGGCCGCCGGCCGCGTGCGGCAGACGGGCCGGAAGGTCGTACACGGAGGCGTGCTTGCGGTGCACGGCGCCGAAGCCGTCGCCGACGTACACGTCGGCGAGCTCCGCCAGTCGATCCGCGAAGGCGCCGCGCTCGGCGTCGTCCTTGGCGGTCTCGCCGGCGTTGAACCGAAGGTTCTCGACGACGGCGACCCGGCCGTTCACGAGGCCCGCGACGACGGACTTGGCCGAGTCGCCCACCGTGTCGGTGGCGAAGGCGACGTCGGCGAAAAGCAGTTCACCGAGCCGCTTGGCGGCGAGGGCGAGCGAGAAGGCCGGGTCCGGGGCGCCCTTGGGGCGGCCCAGGTGCGAGGCCACGACGATCCGGGCGCCCGCGGCGGCGAGCCGCTGGATCGTCGGGACGACGGCGCGGATACGGCCGTCGTCGGTGATGCTGGTGCCGTCGAGCGGCACGTTGAGGTCGGCGCGGACGAAAACCCGCTTGCCTTCGACCCCGTCGGCGAGAAGTTCGTCGATCGTCTTCATCTGTTACTGGACTCCTTGGGAGACAAGACACGTGACAGGGCCCGGGCAGCGCCGCGTTGCGCTGCCCGGGCCCTGTGCTCACATCGAGGTGCCTGCCGTACGGATCAGAGCTGGTTGCCGACGAAGACCGTGAGGTCGACGAGGCGGTTGGAGTAGCCCCACTCGTTGTCGTACCAGCCGAGAATCTTCACCGTCTTGCCTTCCTGAACCATGGTCAGGGAGGAGTCGAAGGTGCAGGAGGACGGGTCGCCCACGATGTCGGAGGACACGATCTGGTCCTCGGTGTACGTGAGGAAGCCCTTGAGCTCGCCGTCGGCCGCCTTCTTGAACGCGGCGTTGACCTCGTCCTTGGTGACCTCGCGGTCGAGTTCGACGACCAGGTCGGTGGCCGAACCGGTCGGGACGGGCACGCGCATCGCGATGCCGTCCAGCTTGCCCTTGAGCTGCGGCAGGACGAGAGCGGTCGCCTTGGCGGCGCCGGTCGTGGTCGGAATGATGTTCTCGGCGGCGGCGCGGGCGCGACGCAGGTCCGAGTGCGGGAAGTCCAGGATGCGCTGGTCGTTGGTGTACGCGTGGACCGTCGTCATCAGGCCCTTGACCAGGCCGAAGTTCTCGTCGAGAACCTTCGCCATCGGCGCCACGCAGTTGGTGGTGCAGGAGGCGTTGGAGATGACGTGGTGGCTGGCCGCGTCGTACTTGTCGTGGTTGACGCCCATCACGATGGTGATGTCCTCGTCCTTGGCCGGAGCCGAGATGAGGACCTTCTTCGCGCCACCGGCGATGTGCTTCTCGGCGTCGGCCTTCTTGGTGAAGATGCCCGTCGACTCGATCACGATGTCGACGCCCAGCTGACCCCAGGGGATGTCGGCCGGGTTGCGCTCGGAGAGCACCTTGATGGTGCGACCGTCGACGGTGATGGTGTCGGCGGTGTGCGTCACCTCGGCCTTGAGCCGGCCCAGGATCGTGTCGTACTTCAGAAGGTGTGCCGTCGTCGCGGTGTCACCCAGGTCGTTGACAGCCACGATCTCGATGTCCGCACCCTGCTCCAGCAGCGCCCGGAAGTAGTTGCGCCCGATGCGGCCGAAGCCGTTGATGCCTACGCGGATCGTCACGAACCGATCTCCTCGTTAGGTACGCCGGTTTTCGACGCCGGCGAGTTGTATGGGATGTCCCCGACCGCTTCCGACCCTACCTCTCCGTGCGGCCCGCGGTGACATCGAGCTGCCCCGGAGACGACACGCGGGCCCGTACTCCCCAGTAGGAGTACGGGCCCGCGTGCCGTGAGCCGCTTCGCAGCCCGTTACGCGGAGTCAGCGCCGCAGGGACTTCAGCGCCTTCCCGAGCAGTGCCTTGCGCTCCGCGGCGCCCGGCACGTGCTCCAGACCGAAGCCGAACAGCACGGTGTCACCCGTAGTGACCGCCGCGTAGGACTTGAACAGCTCCCCGGAGCGCGCCCAGTCGCCGCCTGTGGCGGGAGTTCCCTCGGGCGCTCCAGGGACGGTCCACGCCCCGAGCGAGATCTCGAATCCCTCGCCCTGCTGGTCGGTCCCGCCCACGTTCAGCCGGGTGTCGTCCGCGAAGACGCCACGGCCGCCGCTGCCGGGGTCGGTGATGGAGCCGAGTGCCAGCTCGACCTTCTTGCCCGCGTAGGCGCTGAGGTCGAAGGAGACCTGCTTCCAGCCGCCGGAGGAGCCGGTGAAGCTGTTCCAGGCGCCGCTCGTACCGGTCGCCTTGCAGCCGCCCGCCTCCAGCGTGAGGTAGTGCCGCAGGAAGGGGTGGCCGTTGATGAAGTAGCCCTGGTCGCACTCGGCGGGGACGGCTGCCTTCGTGGCGCCGCCCGCCTCCGGGAGCGTGGTCCAGTCGTCCGCGCCCACGGTGTGCGCCTCCAGGACCGCGTGGTCGTAGCCGCTCTCGGTGTTCCAGTTGAGGGCGAGCCGCAGCTGCGGCTTGTCGGCGGCGCCGACGCCGGTCAGGTCGACGGTACGGGCGAGGCGCTTCCAGTCGCCGTCCTCGTGCGTCGCGGAGGCCATCCACTGACCCGCGTAGGGGGCGTACGGGTTGACCACTCCGGCGTACGTGCCGGCCTGCGCACTCTTGAACTGCGGGAACTGCGCCGCCGGTAGCGTCTCCGAGGTGATGGTGTACGCGCCCGCCGCGTCGAGGGGGTTTTCGGGCGTTCCCGTGAGCGGACTTCCGGCGCCCGCGAGCGTTCCCGCACCGGTGAATCCGGTGGCGCCGGAGGCGTTCGTGCGACCGTAGGCGCCGAGGTAGTACTGGCTGAAGTCGTTCGTGACGGCCGGTCCCACGACCGCGTTGCCGCCGGCCAGTTCGCCCGCTTCGATCAGCTTGCCGCCCTCGTTGAGGAAGGCGCGTACGGCGAGCTGGGTGGGCCCTGACGGCGCTTTGGCGCCGGTGTAGTGCACAGCGGTGCGGAAGTGGGAGAGAACGCCGAGCGCGTGCGGGGCGCCCTGGGTGGCGACGTCCCAGACGGCCGCGGAACGCCCGTTGCCCTTGAGCGCGTCGACGTACTCCTGGGCGTGGCGCGCGGGGGCGCCCTCTTCGGCGATCACCAGGGTGTCGGCGCGGGGGCGTTCGGCGACCGTGTACGTGAACGGTTCGCTGGAGGTGCGCTTGCCGGCCTTGGTGCGGCCGGTGAACCAGACCTCCACCTCGTCGCCCGGCTCGGCGTCCTCGACCTCCGCGCGGTACGCGTCGAAGTGGAGGTTGTCCTCGCCGCCGTACGTCTCGCCGCCCTTCCAGCGCTCCAGGTCCTCGTCGTGCGTACGCCCGCCGTTGACGCGGTAGTTCAGCTCCTTGTCACGCACGGACCTGCGGGCGGTGACAGCGACCTCTTGGTCGCCGCCCCGCGCGAAGGAGGTGGTGAAGGGGTCGGCCGTGAAGTCGGGTGCGTCCAGGCCGACCGACGACGACGGCCGGTCGGGGTGCGCGGCGGTCTCGGCGACGGAGAGCGCGAAGGGCACGTTCTTGGCGAACTCCGCCTGGATCAGCTTCTCGTCGTCCGGGAAGTTGAAACCGGACTGGCAGTCCTCGGGCTTCCACCGGTCGTCGGGGTCCGAGTTCGACACCGTCTGGCAGGTGGTCATCTCAGGGGTGAACATCATCGTGCCATTGACGTTGGCCGCGTGGCCGTCGGCCTCACCGTTGGTGGTGTAGAGCTCGGAGGAGACCTGCGGGTGGTACCCGGGAACGGCGGGATTTTCGGGCGTTCCCGCGAGCGCCTTGTAGAGCACGTCGTCGGGGGTCGGGGTGGCGACCTGCCAGCCGACGCCGTAAAGGATCAGTTCGGCGGCGGAGTGGTAGTTGATGCCGTACTCGAAACCGATGCGCTTCTGGAAGCGGTCCAGCACCCGGGTCTCGGGCTCGGACATGGGAGACGCGCCGCGGTACGTGGCACTGGCCGGGTTCGGGGACGAGCCCTCGTTGTCGTAGCCCCACTTGTAGGCGAAGTTGCGGTTGAGGTCGACGCCGTCGCCGGGCGTGTACTTTCCGTCGGCGTCGATGTCACGCATGTTCTTGCGCCACAGGCGGTCGCCCGCCGGGTCGTGGGTCCAGTCGTACCCGTCGGGGTTCGCCGAAAGCAGGAACCACAGCTCCGTGGAGTCGACGATCTTCGTGACGCGACGGTCCTTGCCGTACCGGTCCAGGTAGTGATGCATCAGCCGCCGGGTCATCTCGGGGGTGATCCACTCACGGGCGTGCTGGTTGGACATGTACAGCACGGAGGGCTTGGCGCCGTCCTTCGTCTTCCGGGCGCCCTTGGTGAGCTTGAGGGCGAGGATGTCCTGGCCCTGGACGGTCTTGCCGATGGAGACGACCTTGGTGAGGCCGGGGTGCGCCTGAGCGGTCCTGACGATCTCCTCCCGGAGATTGCCCTTGCCGCTGTACGGGCGGTAGACGCCGTCCCCGGCGGCGGCGATGCGCGACTCCGTCCTCGCCGAGACCTTGCGCTCCGTGAGGTTCCTGACGCCCTTGGCGGCCAGGTCCTCGGCCTGGGCGTCGGTGAGGAAGAGCTCGACGCGCGCCGTGCCCTTCTCCGGTGCCCGCTCGCCCATTTCGTGGGCGTCCTGGCCGGCCGCGAGGAGCAGGGGTACCTGCTCCTTGGTGACGTCGGCGTTGAACACCTTGACGGCGTCGGCGCCCACGTCCGCGGCGGCGCCGGTGACGCCCCGCCCCTCTGCCTGGGCGACCGGTGCCACGGTCACGCCGCCGAGCAGCAATGCGCCCGCTGCGAGGATCGATCTCGCTCTGCGTCTCATGAGCCCCTCATGCCGTTGTGTGCCACGAAAGTGAACAGCGCCAGGCTCATGACAGTCCATGGTCATGTCAAGAGCGCGTACGGGCGCGTACGCAATGGGACAGAGGTACGAAATAGCCCCGCCGGCGCCCCCATGAGGGCGCCGGCGGGCTGTACGGACTGCTCCACCGGGTCAGCCGACCAGACCGTCGGCCATCTCCTCGGTGATGGTGGACTCCGTGCCGGGGATGCCCAGGTCCTGCGCCCGCTTGTCCGCCATCGCCAGCAGACGGCGGATCCGCCCCGCCACGGCGTCCTTGGTCAGCGGCGGGTCGGCGAGCGCGCCCAGCTCCTCCAGGGAGGCCTGCTTGTGGTCCATGCGCAGGCGGCCGGCGGCGGCCAGGTGCTCGGGGACCTCCTCGCCGAGGATCTCCAGCGCACGCCCCACCCGGGCACCCGCGGCCACCGCGGCCCGCGCGGAGCGCCGCAGATTCGCGTCGTCGAAATTGGCCAGGCGGTTGGCGGTGGCGCGGACCTCGCGGCGCATCCGCCGCTCCTCCCAGGCCAGCACCGACTCGTGCGCCCCGAGGCGGGTCAGCAGCGCGCCGATCGCGTCCCCGTCCCGTACGACGACCCGGTCCACGCCTCGCACCTCGCGCGCCTTGGCGCCGATGGAGAGCCTGCGGGCGGCGCCGACCAGGGCGAGTGCGGCCTCGGGCCCCGGGCAGGTCACCTCCAACGAGGACGAGCGGCCGGGCTCGGTGAGCGAACCGTGTGCGAGGAACGCACCGCGCCAGGCGGCTTCGGCGTCACAGGTCGCACCGGAGACGACCTGCGGGGGCAGGCCCCGGATGGGCCGGCCGCGGCCGTCGACGAGACCCGTCTGGCGCGCCAGCTGGTCGCCGCCGGCAACCACCCGAACGAGGTAGCGCGAACCGCGGCGCAGCCCGCTCGGCGCCATCACCACCAGCTCGGAGTGGTGGCCGAAAATCTCCAGGATGTCCTTCTTGAGCCTCCGGGCCGCGAAGCTGACGTCCAGCTCCGCTTCGATCACGATCCTGCCGCTCACCAGGTGCAGCCCGCCCGCGAACCGAAGAATCGCCGAGACCTCCGCCTTCCTGCAGCAGGTCCGGGTGACGGGGAGCCGGGAGATTTCGTCCTTCACCGCTGCCGTCATCGCCATGGGCCGATCCTTCCATGCATCCGAAAAATACGGTCGTACGCGGCGGCCAACAGCTCCGGATCGTGGATCGGAGAGCCGTCGGGCGCGGCGACCGGCGCCAGCTCGACCGCCGCGCCGAGCCGCTTGGCGGCATCGGAGAGGGACTCCCGGTCGGGCACGGCAGCCTCGTCGGCCAACACCACGTCCAGGGCGAGTTTAGGGGCGTGTCGTCCCAAAACCTCCAAATGACGCTGCGGAGAGAACCCATCGGTTTCGCCGGGTTGCGGAGCGAGGTTGAGCGAGAGGACCTTGCGGGCCTTCGTCGAGACCAGCGCGTCCAGCAGCTCGGGCACCAGCAGGTGCGGGATCACCGAGGAGAACCAGGAGCCCGGTCCGAGCACCACCCAGTCCGCGTCCAGGACGGCTGCGACCGCCTCCGGGACGGCCGGCGGGTCGTGCGGGACGAGATGCACCGACTGCACCTCGCCCGGGGTGAGCGCGACGGTCGCCTGACCGCGGACCGTGTCCACGTCGTCGGGGCGCCGGGGGTCGTGCCCCCGCACGAGCGCCTGGAGCTCCAGCGGCACCGCGGACATGGGCAGCACCCGGCCGTGCGCCCCCAGAAGCTTGCCGACCAGGTCCAGGGCCTGCACATGGTCGCCGAGCTGCTCCCAGAGGGCGACGATCAGCAGGTTGCCGACAGCGTGCTCGTGCAGGTCTCCGCGGCTGGAGAAGCGGTGCTGGATGACGCGGGCCCAGGTCTGGCCCCAGTCGTCGTCCCCGCACAGCGCCGCGAGCGCCTTGCGCAGGTCACCGGGCGGGAGTACGCCCAGCTCGTCCCGCAGCCGTCCGCTGGAGCCTCCGTCGTCGGCGACGGTGACCACGGCGGTCAGGTCGCCGGTGATGCGGCGCAGCGCGGTGAGCGACGCGGACAGACCCATACCGCCGCCGAGGGCGACGACCTTGGGCTGGGCGCCGCGCCCCCGCAGCGGCCGCGCGTCACTGCCGCGCAGCCGTCGCAGGCGGAGGTTGCGTCCGGTCACTCGCGCCCCATGTCCCGGTGGACGAGGACGGTCTCGACGCCTTCAAAGGACAGCCGGGCGGCGAGCTTCTCCGACATGGCGACGCTGCGGTGCTTGCCGCCCGTACAGCCGACGGCGATGGTCACGTAGCGCTTGCCCTCGCGGCGGTAGCCGGCGGCGATGAGCTGGAGCAGCTCGGTGTACTGGTCGAGGAACTCCTTGGCGCCGGGCTGGTTGAAGACATAACCGGAGACCTCTTCGTTGAGGCCTGTGAAGGGGCGCAGCTCGGGGACCCAGTGCGGGTTGGGCAGGAAGCGGCAGTCGACGACGAGGTCGGCGTCGACCGGCAGGCCGTACTTGTAGCCGAAGGACATGACGGTGGCGCGCAGCTGCGGCTCGTCGTCGCCGGCGAACTGGGCGTCCATCTTGGCGCGCAGTTCGTGGACGTTGAGGCTGGAGGTGTCGATGACCAGGTCGGCGTCGCCGCGCAGCTCGCGCAGCAGGTCGCGTTCGGCCGCGATGCCGTCGGTGATCCTGCCGTCGCCCTGGAGCGGGTGGGGGCGGCGTACGGACTCGAAGCGGCGTACCAGGGCGTCGTCCGAGGACTCCAGGAAGACGATGCGCCGGGTGACCTCCTTGGCGTCCAGGTCGGCGAGGGATTCGCGCAGGTTGTCGAAGAAGCGCCGGCCGCGGACGTCGACGACGACCGCGATCCTGGCCACGTTGCCCTGCGAGCGGGCGCCGAGCTCCACCATGGTGGGGATCAGGGCGGGCGGCAGGTTGTCGACGACGAACCAGCCGAGGTCTTCGAGGCACTTCGCGGCGGTACTGCGGCCCGCTCCCGACATGCCCGAGATGATCACCAGCTCGGGGATGGCCGGCTCGGTCGCCTCACCGGTCTCCCCGGTCGTGCCCGTACTCACGTGTGCTCCGTCTCCGTTGTGCTCAGTCATTCCTGCTGCCCCCGATCCGGCGGGGAGACCGCGGGTGCGGTCGCCGCGGGTTCCTCGTCGTGTTCAATGATCTCTCCTGTCGCCGTGTTCACGGCGGGTGCTGCCGGCGCGGCCCGAGCGAGCGCCGCGGCGACGGTCTCGGCCGTCTTGCGGCCTATCCCCGGGACCTCGCAGATCTGGTCGATTGTCGCCGACCGGAGCCTCTTCACCGACCCGAAGTGCTTGATCAGGGCCCGTTTGCGGGTGTCGCCGAGTCCGGCGACGGTATCGAGCGGACCGGCCCTGAAACGCTGGGCACGCTTGGTGCGCTGGTAGCGGATGGCGAAGTCGTGGGCCGTGTCGCGGACCCGCTGGAGGAGGTAGAGCCCTTCGCTGTTGCGCGGCAGCACCACCGGGTCGTCCTCGCCGGGCACCCAGACCTCCTCAAGGCGCTTGGCGAGGCCGCAGACGGCGACGTCGTCGATGCCGAGCTCGTCGAGGGCGCGCTGCGCGGCGGCCACCTGGGGCTGCCCCCCGTCGACGACGACGAGCTGCGGCGGGTACGCGAAACGCTTCGGCCTGCCGTCGTCCTCCAGTGCAGTGTCCGCCACAACCTCACCATCGGCGGGCCACTCCCCCGTCTTCTCCTTCTCCACGAGGTAGCGCCGGAAGCGACGGGTGAGCACTTCGTGCATGGCGCGGACGTCGTCCTGGCCCTCGAAGGTCTTGATCTGGAACCGCCGGTACTCACTCTTGCGGGGCAGACCGTCCTCGAAGACCACCATGGAGGCCACCACGTCGTCGCCCTGGAGGTGGGAGATGTCGAAGCACTCGACGCGCAGCGGGGCGGAGTCGAGACCGAGCGCCTCGGCGATCTCCTCCAGGGCGCGGGAGCGGGTCGTCAGGTCGGACGCCCGTTTGGTCTTGTGCAGTACGAGGGCCTGCTGGGCGTTGCGCTGGACCGTCGCCATCAGGTCCTTCTTGTCGCCGCGCTGTGGGATGCGCAATGACACCTGGGAACCACGCTTCTGCGCGAGCCACTGGGAGACCGCCGGGGCGTCCTCCGGGAGGGCGGGTACGAGGACCTCCTTGGGCACCGCGTCGCCCTGCTCCTCGCCGTAGAGCTGCTGGAGCGCGTGCTCGACGAGTCCGGCGGTGTCGACGGCCTCGACCTTGTCGGTGACCCAGCCGCGCTGGCCACGGACGCGTCCCCCCCGTACGTGGAAGATCTGGACGGCGGCTTCCAGCTCGTCCTCGGCGACAGCGATCAGGTCGGCGTCGGTGGCGTCGTTGAACACCACCGCGTTCTTCTCCAGGGCGCGGCGCAGAGCGCCGAGGTCGTCGCGCAGGCGGGCGGCCTTCTCGTACTCCATGTCCTCGGCGGCCTCGTGCATCTGCGCTTCGATGCGCTTGAGGTACTGGCCGGTGCGGCCGGCCATGAACTCGCAGAACTCGTCGGCGAGTTCGCGGTGCTCGTCGGGCGTGACGCGGCCGACGCAGGGTGCGGAACACTTGCCGATGTAGCCGAGGAGGCAGGGACGGCCGGTCCTGGCGGCGTTCTTGAAGACGCCGGCCGAGCAGGTGCGTACGGGGAAGACGCGGAGCATCAGGTCCACGGTCTCGCGGATCGCCCAGGCGTGTCCGTACGGACCGAAGTAGCGCACGCCCTTCCGCTTGGGGCCACGCATGACCTGCACCCTGGGGAACTCTTCCCCCAGAGTGACCGCCAGCGACGGGTAGCTCTTGTCGTCGCGGTACTTGACGTTGAAACGGGGGTCGTACTCCTTGATCCAGGAGTACTCCAGCTGAAGCGCCTCGACCTCGGTGGAGACCACGGTCCACTCGACGGAGGCGGCCGTGGTGACCATGGTGCGGGTGCGCGGGTGGAGGTTGGCCAAATCCTGGAAGTACGAGGACAGGCGCGGGCGCAGGCTTTTCGCCTTCCCGACGTAGATCACCCGGCGGTGGTCGTCACGGAACCTGTAGACCCCCGGCGAGTCGGGGATCTGTCCCGGCTTGGGGCGGTAGCTGGAGGGGTCTGCCATGTCTCACACCCTACTTGCGGGCAGTGACAGCGCGGGGGCGCCCAGGTGCGCGAGAGGTCAGGCTTCCGGGCTCGGCCCGGGGACCGCGACGAGCCTGCCGGCCTTGGCCTCGACCGGGATCGCAGGCAGCGGGACGGTTGCCGGCCCCCGCAGCACCTCACCCGTGGTGAGGTCGAACCGGCTGCCGTGGCACGGACAGTTACCCTCGCCCTTCTCGACCTTGTCCAGGACGCAGCCGGCGTGCGTGCACTGGGCGCTGAACGCCTTGAACTCTCCCTCGGCGGGGCAGCTGACGACGATGCGCTGCTCGCGGTAGAGCTTCGCACCACCGACGGGGACCTCGTCCGCGGCGCCGAGGGGCACCGGCGTGGACGGGAGGGGCTTGGCGCGGCCGAGCTTCGACTCGGTGGAGCACGCCGCCGCGCCCAGGCCGGCCGCGCCGGCGAGGGCGGCGCCCTTCAGCACGGTGCGGCGGGGGGCGAACTGGCCGGGCATGAGGTCTCCACACATCAAGAGCGCAAGCAGCGGGGGAAGCGTCCGGGACGCCGATGGCGCCGGTGACGGATCCGACGATACCGGCGAGGCTCGGCGGGCCCCGCGCGGGCTGTCCCGGCGGACGGCGATGGGTTACGTTCGGGCCGTGATCGTCGTCGCCGGAGAGTCGCTCATCGACCTGGTTCCGCAAGGGACGTGCGGCGCGGGCGCACTGGCGCCACTGCTGCCGCGGCTGGGCGGCGGACCGTACAACACCGCGATCGCCCTGGGGCGGCTGGGCTCGGGCGCGGCGTTCTGCTCCCGGGTCTCGACGGACGGCTTCGGCGAAGCGCTCCTGGGCGGGCTGCGGGCGGCTCAGGCGGACACGTCCTTGGTCCAGCGCGGCCCCGAGCCGACGACGCTGGCGGTGGCGACGCTGGGGGCTGACGGATCGGCGGGCTACGGGTTCTACGCCGAGGGCAGCGCGGACCGGCTGTTCGAGCTCCCGGAGGAGCTTCCGGCCGGCGTACGGGCCGTCGCGTTCGGCACCTGCTCGCTGGTCCTGGAGCCGGGGGCGAGTGCGTACGAGGCGCTGCTGCGGCGGGAGGCGGGGCGGGGGCTGTTCACCCTCCTGGACCCGAACATCAGGCCCGGCCTGATCCCGGACGCCGACGCCTACCGGGCCCGCTTCCGGAGCTGGCTGCCCCATGTCTCGGTGCTGAAGCTGTCGGAGGACGACGCGCGCTGGCTGGGCGGGTCCGTGGACGAGTGGCTGGCGGCCGGTCCGTCGGCGGTGGTGCTGACGCGGGGTGCGGCAGGGCTGACGGTACGTGCACGGTCCGGCTCGGAGGTGACCGTACCGGCGGCGGTGCGGGGCGGCGCGGTGGCCGACACGATCGGCGCCGGTGACACCGTGAGCGCGGCGGTGCTGCACCGGCTTTCAGGCCTGGGTGCGCTGTCGGTGCGGGGGGTGGAGGCGCTCGACGGGGCCGCGTGGGGCGACACGCTGGCTTTCGCGGCCCGGGCGGCGGCGGTCACGTGCCGCGGGTGCCGAGCCGCCGTGGGCGCGGGAAATGACGCCCTGACGCCTTCGGGCGTGTCCTCAAACGCCGGACGGGCTTGAATGTGCCGCAAGCGCGGCAGCATCCAGCCCTCCGGCGAGTCAGGGGCGGGGCCCTGGGGTGGAGCCCCCACGCAGCGGAGTCGCACAACGTCACGGCGGGAAGGGGCGGGTCGGGGCGGCAAAAAGCCCCGCCGGGGCCCCCGCGGCCGTACGTCAGGCCCGGCGAGCGCGGACTGCCTTCTCGGCCGGGGCCTTGGCGACCGCCGCCTTCTTCTTCGCCGGCGCCCGCTTCTTCGCCGGAGTCGCGTCGCTCACCCGGTCCCCCAGGATGTCCCTGAGGAACTTGCCTGTGTGGCTCGTCGGCACGGCCGCCACCTGCTCCGGTGTGCCCTCGGCGATGACCAGGCCACCCCCGTTGCCGCCCTCGGGCCCCATGTCGACGACCCAGTCCGCCGTCTTGATGACGTCCATGTTGTGCTCGATGACGATCACCGAGTTGCCCTTGTCGACCAGGCCCGACAGGACCGTGATGAGTTTCGAGATGTCCTCGAAGTGCAGACCCGTGGTCGGCTCGTCCAGGACGTACACCGTGCGGCCGGTGGACCGCTTCTGGAGTTCGGACGCGAGCTTCACGCGCTGCGCCTCGCCGCCCGACAGGGTCGGCGCGGACTGGCCGAGGCGGACGTACCCCAGTCCCACCTCGTTGAGGGTCCGCAGGTGACGGGCGATCTTGGGAACGGCCTCGAAGAAGCCCAGGGCCTCCTCGATCGGCATGTCCAGCACCTCGGCGATGGACTTGCCCTTGTAGTGGACTTCGAGCGTCTCGCGGTTGTAGCGCGCCCCGTGGCAGACCTCGCACGGGACGTACACGTCCGGCAGGAAGTTCATCTCGATCTTGATCGTGCCGTCGCCCGAGCAGTTCTCGCAGCGCCCGCCCTTGACGTTGAAGGAGAACCGGCCCGGCAGATAGCCGCGCACCTTCGCCTCCATCGTCTCGGCGAACAGCTTGCGGACGTTGTCGAAGACACCTGTGTACGTCGCCGGGTTCGAGCGGGGCGTGCGGCCGATCGGCGACTGGTCGACGTGGACCACCTTGTCGACGAGGTCATCGCCCTCCACGCGGGTGTGACGGCCGGGCACCGTGCGGGCGCCGTTCAGTTCGCGGGCCAGGTGCGTGTAGAGGATGTCGTTGACCAGCGTCGACTTTCCGGAGCCCGAGACGCCGGTGACAGCCGTCAGTACACCCAGCGGGAACGACACGTCGATGTCGCGCAGGTTGTTCTCCCGCGCGCCGTGGACGGTGAGCTGCCGCGACGGGTCCACGGGGCGGCGGATGTCCGGCATGGCGATGGCCCGCTTGCCGGCCAGGTACTGGCCGGTGATCGACTCCTTGTTGGCCAGCAGCTCCTTCAGCGAGCCGCTGTGCACGACCTTGCCGCCGTGCTCACCGGCGCCGGGGCCGATGTCGACGATCCAGTCGGCCACCTTGATGGTGTCCTCGTCGTGCTCGACGACGATCAGCGTGTTGCCCATGTCCCGGAGCCGGACCAGCGTCTCGATGAGGCGGTGGTTGTCGCGCTGGTGCAGGCCGATGGACGGCTCGTCCAGGACGTACAGCACGCCGACGAGGCCGGAGCCGATCTGGGTGGCGAGGCGGATGCGCTGGGCCTCGCCGCCGGAGAGAGTGCCGGCCGCGCGGTTGAGGGACAGGTAGTCCAGGCCCACGTCGACCAGGAACTTCAGCCGCTCGTTGACCTCCTTCAGCACGCGTTCGGCGATCTTCTTGTCGCGGGCGTCCAGCTTCAGCCGGGCCAGGAAGTCCGCGCAGTCGCTGATCGACATCGCGGACACCTCGGCGATGGACTTCTCCATGACCGTGACCGCGAGGACGAGGGGCTTGAGGCGGGTGCCCTCGCACGTCGGGCAGGGCACCTCGCGCATGTAGCCCTCGAAGCGCTCCCTGCTGGAGTCGCTCTCGGCCTCGGAGTGACGCCGCTTGACGAAGGGCACCGCGCCCTCGAAGGCGGTGGTGTACGCCCGCTCGCGCCCGTACCTGTTGCGGTAGCGGACCTCGATCTGGGTCTTGTGGCCGTACAGCAGCGCCTTCTTCGCTCGCTGCGGCAGTCCGGCCCAGGGGATGTCCGTACGGAAGCCCAGGGCGTCCGCGAGCGCGCCGACGAGGCGGGCGAAGTAGTCCTTGGTGTGCCCGTGGGACCACGGGTTGATCGCGCCCTCGTCGAGGGACTTGTCCTCGTCCGGGACGATCAGCTCGGCGTCGACCTCCATGCGGGTGCCGATGCCGGTGCAGTCCGGGCAGGCGCCGAAGGGCGAGTTGAACGAGAAGGACCTGGGCTCCAGCTCTTCGAACGACAGGCCGTCGTACGTGCAGTAGAGGTGCTCGGAGTACATCCGCTCACGCTCGGGGTCCTCGGCCGGGAGGTCGACGAAGTCGAGGATGACCATGCCGCCGGCCAGGCCGAGAGCGGTCTCCACGGAGTCCGTGAGGCGGCGCTTGGCGCTGTCCTTCACCGTCAGGCGGTCGATGACCACCTCGATGGTGTGCTTCTCCTGCTTCTTCAGCTTGGGCGGCTCGCTCAGCTGGATGGTCTCGCCGTCCACCCGTGCGCGGCTGTAGCCCTTGGTCTGGAGGTCGGCGAAGAGGTCGACGAACTCGCCCTTGCGCTCGCGCACCAGGGGCGACAGTACCTGGAAGCGGCTGCCCTCGGGCAGCTCCAGGACCTTGTCGACGATGGCCTGCGGCGACTGGCGGGCGATGGGCCGGCCGCACTCGGGACAGTGCGGCTTGCCGATACGGGCGAAGAGCAGGCGGAGGTAGTCGTAGACCTCGGTGATGGTGCCGACCGTCGAGCGCGGGTTGCGCGAGGTCGACTTCTGGTCGATGGACACCGCGGGCGACAGACCCTCGATGAAGTCCACGTCGGGCTTGTCCATCTGCCCCAGGAACTGCCGGGCGTACGAGGAGAGCGACTCGACGTAACGGCGCTGCCCCTCGGCGAAGATCGTGTCGAACGCGAGGGACGACTTGCCCGACCCGGACAGCCCGGTGAACACGATGAGGGAGTCACGCGGGAGGTCGAGCGAGACGTTCTTGAGGTTGTGCTCGCGAGCGCCACGAACGATGAGACGGTCGGCCACGCCGGTCCGCACCTTTCTTCAGAGAGGCAGAGAGACTGAGCCCCCACGATCTCGGACGGTTCTCAGGCTATGGGGGGTAACCACAGTGATGTTGTGAGGATTCCTGATGCCTCCGACGAGCCTATAGCACGTGCATTCGATTTACAGCGTTGCCCAAACGGGTTCACCCGATCGTGTGGCCGGACTATCGTCGACACCATGAACGATCATGTGCGCGACCTGGCCTCTGTACGCGAAGCGACCGACCGGCTCCTCGCCGCTGCCGGCAAGCTGGACAACGGCGCCGTGAGCGAAGCGTCACGGCTGCCCGGCTGGACCCGTGGCCATCTGCTGGCCCACGTCGCCCGTAACGCGGACGCCCTCGTGAACGTCCTGGCGGGCCGTCCCATGTATGCCGACGCACAGGTCCGCGACGCCGACATCGAGCGTGACGCACACCGCCCCCTCGCCTTGCACCTCGAGGATGTCCGTGACAGCGCGGCCCGCTTCGACGAGGCGGCCGCCGTCCCCGCCGACTGGTCCCGTACGGTCGCCCTGCGCAACGGCGTCACGGACGCGGCCTCCCGCATCCCCTTCCGGCGGCTCGTCGAGGTCGAGCTGCACCATGTCGACCTGGGGGCGGGCTACGAGCTGGAAGATCTGCCGGAGGAGTTCACGCATCGCGAGACCGCCTTCCTCGCCGAGCGGTTCACGGGAAACCCCGACGTTCCCACGATGCTGCTCACCTCACCCGAGGGACAGCAGTGGCGTACGGGCCGCGGCGAAGGCGTTCCCGTGAACGTCGCCGGCCCGGTGCCCGATCTGATGGGCTGGCTCGCCGGCCGCCGCGACGGCGCCGCCCTGGACAGCGCGGGAGGCCCGCTGCCCGTTCTGCCGCGGCTATAGGCTGAGCCCATGACGTACAGCGGAACGGTGCGGGTCGGCGGTCCTGCGGACGTGCACGAGCTCACGGACCTGATGATCTCCAAGGTCGCCGTCGGGTCCTCGAACAACAACGCGTACCTGCTGCGCTGCCGGGACACCGGTGAGCAGCTGCTGATCGACGCGGCCGCCGAACCGCGCACGCTGCTGCGGCTGATCGGTGACGACGGCATCGCGTCCGTCGTCACCACGCACCGCCACGGCGACCACTGGCAGGCGCTGTCCGAGGTCGTCGCGGCAACCGGGGCCCGCACCCACGCGGGTCGCCACGACGCGGAAGGCATCCCGGTGCCCACCGATGTGCTGCTGGAGGACGGCGACACCGTCCGGGTCGGGCATGTAGAGCTCACTGCCCGCCACCTGGCGGGTCACACGCCGGGCTCTGTCGCCCTCGTCTACGACGACTCGCACGGGCACCCGCATGTCTTCACCGGGGACTGTCTCTTCCCCGGTGGTGTGGGAAACACCTGGAAGGACCCGGAGGCCTTCGCGAGCCTGCTCGGCGGCGTCGAGGAGAAGCTCTTCGGGCGGCTGCCGGACGAGACCTGGGTCTATCCCGGTCACGGCGCCGACACCACGCTGGGCGCCGAGCGACCGCACCTGGCCGAGTGGCGCATGCGCGGCTGGTAGCACCCTGGTGGGAGACCACCACCGCTGAGAGACCACTGCTGCGAGCCTGCTCGCGGGTGCCGGGGCCGACTGCTTCCGCCGCCGCCATGTTCGCGGTGTCGCCGCCTGCCTGCCGGAGCTGTACGAGCCGAGGGTGCGCTGCACCGGGGCGGCCGTCGGTTACAACCTGGCGGGGGTTCTGGGCGGCGCGCTGACTCCGCTCGTGGCGACTGCGGCGGCGCAGGGCGACGGTACGCCATGGGGTGTGGCGGCGTACCTGACCGCCGTCGCCCTGCTCAGCCTGGGCTGTTTCGCGCTCCTGCCGGAGACCCGGCCGGCGCCCGGCGCCGTACCGGAGACGGCCACGGCCTGACCGCACCGGCCGGTGCGGTCAGGCCGTGGGCGACCCGGGCGTCAGGACCCGACGCTCTCCTTGTCGGCGGCCGTCGCCGCCTCCGCCTCCGCACGCTGCTCCGCCTTCTTGTTGGCGATGAGGCTCGTGATCGTGGTCACGATCAGCACGCCGCAGATGACCGTCAGCGAGAAGGGGATGGAGATCTCGGGCACGTGGACCCCGGACTCATGCAGTGCGTGCAGCACCAGCTTGACGCCGATGAAGCCCAGGATGACGGACAGGCCGTAGCTCAGGTGGACCAGCTTCTTGAGCAGTCCGCCGATGAGGAAGTACAGCTGCCGCAGACCCATCAGGGCGAAGGCGTTGGCCGTGAAGACGATGTACGGGTCCTGGGTGAGGCCGAAGATCGCGGGGATGGAGTCCAGCGCGAACAGCACGTCGGTGGTGCCGATGGCGAGCATGACCACCATCAGCGGGGTCAGGACGCGCTTGCCGTTCTTCCGGATGAAGAGCTTGGTGCCGTGGTACTGGTCGGCGACGCCGAAGCGCTTCTCGATGGACTTCAGGAGGCGGTTCTCCTCGAACTCCTCCTCCTCGTCGTCGGCGCGCGCTTCCTGGATCAGCTTCCAGGCGGTGTAGATCAGGAACGCACCGAAGATGTAGAAGACCCACGAGAAGTTGGCGATGACCGCGGCGCCGGCGGCGATGAATATCGCGCGCAGGACCAGAGCGATCAGCACGCCGACGAGCAGAACGCGCTGCTGCAGGTGGGACGGCACCGAGAACTTCGCCATGATCAGAACGAAAACGAAGAGATTGTCGACGCTGAGCGATTTCTCGGTGATGAAGCCGGCGAAGAACTCTCCGGATGCCTGTGTGGTACCGAATATCAGGAGTCCGAGACCGAAGAGCACCGCCAGGACGATCCAGACGACTGTCCAGATCCCGGCTTCCTTGACGGACACGTCATGGGGCTTGCGCCCGATGAGGAAGTCCACTGCGATCAGGGCGACCAGACCAAGAATGGTCAGCACCCACAGGGTCATTGAAACGTCCACTGCGCCTCCGGCAGATAGCTACGGCAACTCGTTCAGCGTCGTCGCTGCCGGAGGTCTCTTCCACCCGGGCGCGATCACCGCGCGCCGCGGGCCGACGCCCCGGGACCGATGGCGGTCCGTATTGACGGGTACGTCGCAGCCGGGAGTACTCCCCTCCGCTCCACGAAGAGTACAGGAATACCCAAGAGAAGGTAAAGGGATGGGTAAGGAGTACCCAAGGCTCTAGGGAGTGTTTTAGAAGCAGCGTCGTCCGCCCGGAGGGCGGGTTCGGCGTGGTCTGGTGCGTGCGATCGCAAGGCGCCGGGACAGTCTCGTAGCGGAGCTACTAGGGCATTTCGGCAACGCGGCGAGGATGGGGGCTCCCCTGGTCGAGCGGAGCCGAGACCTTGGGGAAGTGCCAGACCACGCGAGACAGACGGGACTTCTAAAACACGACCTAGGTCAGCGCCGCAGTTCCCGCCTGGCGGCTGCCACCTGTGCGAGGACATCGCGCACGACCCGGCTGCCGGGCGGCGGGAGCCGTGGCTCGTACGTCCAGGTGTGGCCCACCCAGGGGTCGATCAGGTGGTCGTCGGGCACCGGCGTGACACGCAGCAGAGAACGCCACAGGGGGTCGAGCACCGGTCCGTACGCACTCGCGTCCTCGCGGTCGGCGACCATCATCAGGTGCACGCCGACCGCCGGGCCCTCGTCGGCGAGGTAGCGCAGCTGGGTGACGGCGCGGTCGTCGAAGCCGTGCGGGAAGTCGTTGACGATGAGTAGTTGCTCGGCGGTGTCCAGACCGGGCGGGAGCGAGTCCGCCGCCCCTCCCCGGACCGCCATCTGCACCAGGTCCACCCGCTGTGTGAGCTTGGCCAGGACGGCTGTCACGCCCTGGGCGCCTGCCGCGGGCGGGGCGTCGAGCACCCCCGACGTTGTCAGTGGCGCCAGTTCGGCCGCGCCCGTCCCCGCCGGATCGATGACATGGACGGTGAACTCACCGGCGGGATACACGGCCAGCAGGCGTGTGGCGTGCGCGGCGGCGGTCCGCATGGCTGCCGCGCGCAGTTCGTCGGACTCCGTCATCATCGCGGCCTCGGAGCCCGTACGGCCGCTGTCGATCCACAGGCCGCGCTCCAGCGGGAGGCGCACCAGCATGGGGATGCACAGGCCCGGCCGCTCGGGCAGACGCAGATCACCGAGGCGCAGCGCCATGGGGATCTCCATCGGAACCTGGTGGGCGTGCCAGACCTGGCTGTCCCAGGAGGCGAAGGCCGCGGGCAGGGCGGGCTCGACCACCGCCGCCTCGGCGGCGAGCTGGGCGAGGTCGCGCTCCAATACGTCGCGGGCCCGGTCCACTAGCGCGTCGTGCTTGGCGCGGGCCGCCTCGCGAGCGGCGGCCCCCGTGGCGGCGATCCGGTTGCGTGGGTCGGACAGTACGGCGTCGAGCTCCTGCTCCTGGCGGGACTCGGCGAAGTCGACGGCGCTGCGATACGCCGCGGTGGTGCGGGCCAGGTCTTCGAACATGCCCCACACCTGGTTGTACAGCCGCTCCTCCATGGTCCAGCCGGTCGCGTCACCGGCGACGGGCCGGGGGTGCTGCCCCGCGGTGGCGGCAGGCGCGGTGGCGGGTGGCGCGGTGGGCGGTGTGGGCGCGCCGGCGCGGCGGCGGGGGTGCGCATAGTCGATGGGGCTGCTCGCGGCGGTGGCGCGGCTGCCCGGTGGGGTGGCCGGCGGCGGGACCGGCAGGGACCTGGCCAGGCTGCTGCTGACCGCGTCCTGGATGGCGGCGGCGAGCCCGTACGCTCCGGGCAGCCCCTGATCGGCGAGCATCTCGGCGAGCCCGCCGGCGTACCCCTGGCCCACGGCGCGCACCTTCCAGCCGCCCTGCCTGCGGTAGAGCTCCAGGGCGACGACTGCCGACTCGGAGTCGAGTCCGGTCACGGTGTACCCGGCGATCTCGGCCCCGTCGGGCCCGGTCACGGACACGAAGGGGGCTGGGAGGGCGCCGAAGCGGGCGGGAGCTTCTGCGCCGAGCGGGAGCGCGAGCAGCACGTACACCCGGTGGACGGCTGCGGGCAACTCGCCGAGATCGACGGCGAGCCGGTGCTGGGCAGCGGCCTGCCGGGACACCTCGATCCCGGGGAGGTTCGGCGATCCGGGGTGGGCGACCCACTCCGTGCCGCGCACGATGCCGCCCTCGTCACCGAGGCCGGCGCCGGCGACGACCGGCTGTCCCGCCGAAACCCGGATCTCCAGACGCGCCTGGGGCAAGGGGTGGTTCTGCCCCCGGACCAGCTCGGCCCTCATCGCGTGTCTCCCCCGTGTCGCTGTGTCGCTGTGTTGCTATGCCGGCGTGTCGCGTAGTCGGTCAGCTGTCGCCGCAGGGGCGCGACAGGCGCAACTCCCGGCGGCAGGCTGCCTCCGGGAGCTGCGCGCACGTCAGCCGGAGCCTGCCTACAGGTGCGGCAGGATCGACGGCATCAGGTCCTGGAACGTACGGCCGTTGGCCGGGTTCCCGATGGCCGTCATCTGCCAGCCGGCGCCGGAGCGGTGCACCTTCGCCATGATCTGGGCGGTGTACTGGCCCCCGCCGTCGAGCGTGTAACGGGCGATCTCCTGACCGTTGGTCTCGTCGACGATGCGGCAGAACGCGTTCTGCACTTCCTGGAACGTCTGGCCGGTGAAGGAGTTCACCGTGAAGACGATCTGGTCGATGTGGACCGGTACCCGCTGGAGGTCCACGAGGATCGCCTCGTCGTCGCCGCCCTGCCCGGCGCCGCCGACCAGGTTGTCACCGGTGTGCTTCACGGAGCCGTCGTCGCTGACGAGGTGACGGAAGAAGACGACGTCGATCGGCTGCTTGTCCGCGAACAGGACCGCCGAGGCGTCGAGGTCGACTTCGCGGGTGCGCGAGCCGAACAGTCCGCGGCGCGGCGCTGCCTGCCAGCCCAGTCCCATGCGGACAGCGGTCAGGGTCCCCCCGTCGTTCTTCTGCAGGCTGATGGCCTGCCCCTTGGTCAGGTTGACGCCAGGGCCTCCGGGCGTGTTGCCCTTGGATACGTCCACCACGCGCTGTCCCCTCTCAACAATCTTCGCCGCGCACCCGTGTGCGCGGCTCTTCAGCACCCTACGCAGTCGCGCGGGGGCTGCCACAGGCGACGTTCACTTTGTATCGGTCTTGCAACACACCAGGTGGTGGCGTGCTGTCAGGCCTGCCCCGCTTCCCGCATCTGCCTCAGTTCCTTCTTCAGTTCGCCCACCTCGTCCCGCAGCCGCGCGGCCACCTCGAACTGGAGCTCCGCGGCTGCGGCCCGCATGCGGTCGGTCATCTCCTCGATGAGCACGGCCAGTTCGGCGGCCGGACGGTCGGTGAGCACTTCGCCCTTCTTGCCCTTCCCGCCGGCCTTGGCGCCCTTGCCCGCCTTGGCGGCCTTGCCACCGAGCGCGGGGACGGGCGTCTTGGCTGCCTGACCGTCCTTGCCCTGGCGATAGCCGGTGCCCAGGAGCTGTTCGGTGTCGACCTCCTCGCGGGCGATCGTCGCGACGATGTCGTTGATCTTCTTGCGCAGCGGCTGCGGGTCGATTCCGCGCTCCGTGTTGTACGCGATCTGCTTCTCCCGGCGCCGGTTGGTCTCGTCGATGGCCTTCTCCATCGCCGGGGTGATCTTGTCCGCGTACATGTGGACCTGGCCGGATACATTGCGCGCCGCGCGGCCGATGGTCTGGATCAGGGACGTCCCGGAGCGCAGGAAGCCCTCCTTGTCGGCGTCGAGGATGGCCACCAGGGACACCTCGGGCAGGTCGAGACCCTCACGCAGCAGGTTGATGCCGACGAGGACGTCGTATTCACCGGCGCGCAGTTCGCGCAGCAGCTCGACGCGGCGCAGGGTGTCGACGTCGCTGTGCAGATATCGCACCTGGATGCCGAGTTCGAGGAAGTACTCGGTGAGGTCCTCGGCCATCTTCTTGGTGAGCGTGGTGACCAGGACCCGCTCGTCCTTGTCGGTGCGCTTCCTGATCTCGTGCACCAGGTCGTCGATCTGGCCCTCGGTGGGCTTGATGACGACCTCGGGGTCGATGAGGCCGGTGGGGCGGATGATCTGCTCCACGAAGCCGTCGGAGCGGGAGAGTTCGTACGCCCCCGGGGTCGCCGAGAGGTAGACGGCCTGCCCGACGCGCTTTTGGAACTCCTCCCATTTCAGCGGCCGGTTGTCCAGGGCCGACGGGAGCCGGAAGCCGTGGTCGACGAGCGTGCGCTTGCGCGAGGCGTCGCCTTCGTACATCGCGCCGATCTGCGGAACGGTGACGTGCGACTCGTCGATGACCAGCAGGAAGTCTTCGGGGAAATAGTCGATGAGGGTGTGCGGCGCGGTGCCGGGCGAACGGTCGTCCATGTGCATCGAGTAGTTCTCGATGCCGGAGCAACTGCCGATCTGGCGCATCATTTCGAGGTCGTAGGTGGTGCGCATGCGCAGACGCTGGGCCTCCAGCATCTTGCCCTGCTTCTCCATCTCGCCCAGCCGCTCCTCCAGCTCCTTCTCGATGCCCCTGACCGCCTTCTCCATGCGCTCGGGTCCCGCGACGTAGTGGCTGGCCGGGAAGACGTACAGCTGCTCGTCCTCGCTGATGATCTCGCCGGTGAGCGGGTGCAGCGTGGAGAGCGCCTCGATCTCGTCGCCGAACATCTCGATGCGGACGGCCAGCTCCTCGTAGACCGGGAAGATCTCGATGGTGTCGCCGCGGACCCGGAAGGTGCCGCGCGCGAAGGCCACGTCGTTGCGGGTGTACTGGATGTCGACGAAGCGGCGCAGCAACTGGTCGCGGTCGAACTCCTCTCCGACCTTCAGCGGCACCATGCGGTCCACGTACTCCTGCGGCGTGCCGAGGCCGTAGATGCACGAGACGGACGCGACCACGATGACGTCGCGGCGGGTGAGCAGCGAATTCGTCGCGGAGTGGCGCAGCCGCTCGACCTCCTCGTTGATGGAGGAGTCCTTCTCGATGTAGGTGTCCGACTGCGGGACGTACGCCTCGGGCTGGTAGTAGTCGTAGTACGAGACGAAGTACTCGACGGCGTTGTTCGGCAGGAGCTCGCGGAATTCGTTCGCGAGCTGGGCTGCGAGGGTTTTGTTCGGCGCCATGACGAGCGTGGGGCGCTGGAGCTTCTCGATCATCCAGGCCGTGGTGGCCGACTTGCCGGTGCCGGTCGCGCCGAGCAGGACCACGTCCTTCTCACCTGCCCGGACGCGCCGCTCGAGCTCGGCGATGGCCGTGGGCTGGTCACCGCTGGGCTGGTAGGAACTGACGACCTCGAAGGGCGCCAACGTACGTTCGATATGGGAAACGGGCCGCATGAGTAAACCGTACGACCCGGCACTGACACTCACCCGGCGATCGCGTCGGCTCACCGCCGCTGCGAGGCCCCGGGGGCGGGCCGCGGGATGCCCGGACGGGCCGGGTCCGGCGCTTCGGGGCGGCCGGTGAGGAGTCGCGGATCCAGCATGAGCAGGGCGCCCGCCAGGACCAGGAGGACCATCGGACCGGTGATCGCCGGCGCGAGCAGCAGGGCCGGTGTTTGACCGCCGGACCGGTCCGCGGCCTCGTGAAGGTGGACACCGACCGCCGCCATGCCCGTGTAGTGCATGCCGCTGACCGCTAGGCCCATGGTGAGGCCGGCGCCGAGGAACGCCGGGATTCCGCGCAACGACACCGCCGCCCGGAGCGCCACGGTCGCGGCGACCACGGCGATCACCACGGACAGTGCGACGGTCGGGATGTCGTACTGCAGCTGACCGTGCAGTCGCATTCCGGCCATTGCCAGGTAGTGCAGGGAGGCGACGCCGAGCCCGGTGAGAGTTCCACCGGTGACCAGCGCCATCGCCGTGGGCCCCCGGTGTCCGACGATGAGGACGCCGATGCCGACCATGACGAAGGCGACGCCCAGGCCGGCGTAGGCCGGGACCGGGTCGTAACCGATGGACGCCTCGCGCACCGAGAACCCCGTCATCGCGATGAAGTGCGTGCTCCAGACGCCGGTGGCGACGGCGGCCGCGCCGAGTGCGAGCCAGCCGGTTCTCCGGCGGCGTCCGGCGTTCGTACGTCGCCCGTCATGGACCGCCCGGGCGACGCAGCGCAGCCCGAGCGCGCCCCCCAGGGACGCCATGAGATACGCCGCGAACGGGGTGAGCAGCCCGTGGGTGAATCCGTCGACTGTGCCGTGCATGCCCCTGGTGTGCCCTTCGGCCTCGGTCGCTCGGTCGCTCGGGGCACGGCCGTACCGCTGGTACGGAGGCCCGGTTCGGGCGAGAATAGGCCGGACGCGGTGCCCCGCACACGTTTTCGCGGCACTTTGTCGGCAGGCAAGCTGACACGTGACAGGGGAGGGACGGTTTCGTTCATTTCGTGGCCATCCTTCACCTGTCTCTTGTTGGCACCCGGCTGTCACGCTCAGAGCGTCCGCGATCACTCACTGCGAGGAGTTCCCGTGTACGTACGTACCGCCCCGGCCACGGCCGCCGCACTGCTGGGCGCCGCCGCACTGCTCGTTCCGGGCACGACCGCGCAGGCCGCCCATGCGCCGGGCCACCACGACGAGCCAGCCGTCATCGCGCACCGCGGCGCGTCCGCGTACGCACCGGAGAACACGCTCGCCGCGATCGACCTGGCCGACCGGATGGGATTCGCCTGGGTGGAGAACGACGTACAGCGCGCCAAGGACGGCGAACTGGTGGTCGTGCACGACGACAACCTGGCCCGGACCACCGATGTCGAACAGCGCTTTCCTGGCCGGGCGCCGTGGAAGGTCAAGGACTTCACAGCGGCCGAGATCGCCACGCTGGACGCGGGCAGCTGGTTCGGCCCCAAGTTCGCCGGGGCCCGTGTGCCGACCCTGAAGCAGTACGTGAACCGGGTCGAGCGCAACCGCCAGAAGCTGCTCCTGGAGATCAAGAAGCCGGAGCTCTACCCGGGCATCGAGAAGGACACCCTGCGCGTCCTGCGCCGGGAGGGCTGGCTGGGCCGCCACCACGTCAAGCACAGGCTCGTCATCCAGAGCTTCGGCGCGGACAGCGTCAAGGCCGTGCACGCGCAGCGGCCCGACCTCACCACGGGCTACCTGGGCACCCCCGCGGTGGCCGATCTGCCGCAGTACGCGCGGTTCACGGACCAGATCAACCCGTCGCACACCTCGCTCACGGCGGAGTACGTGGACGCGGTTCACCGGTTGAAGGGCGCCCACGGCAAGCGGCTGCGGGTCAACACCTGGACGGTCAACACGGCGGCGGCCGCGGTGCGGGTGGACGAGTTCGGGGTGGACGGGATCATCACCAACAACCCCGACGTGGTGCGGGACGCCGTCGGCCGGTAGCCGAAGGTCCGGGCGCGACCAGCGTGACTGCGCGACCGTCCGTGACTGTCAGTGCCTGGTCGTACCGTGGGGCGCATGGACAGCGACGGGCAGTTCGTTGAGTGGGCGGTCATCGACAGCGGCGAGGTAAGCATCGGTCCGCTGCTGCTCGCCGCCGGCGGCCGGGGCCTGGTCTGCGTGGGGTTCCACGCCCGGCCCGAGGTGGTGGGCGAGGCGCTGGGCCGGCTGCGGTCCCGGCTGGGCACCGAGGTCACCGAAGCGCCCGGCTCCGCGCGGCTGGCCGAGCCGATACGCCAGTTCGCGGCGTACTTCGCGGGCGAGCTGCGCGACTTCGACCTGGCGCTGGACTGGTCGCTCTCGTCCGGCTTCAACCGGCAGGTGCTGCGCGAGCTGGCGACCGGCGTTCCTTACGGCGCGGTCGTCGGCTACGGCGAACTCGCAGAGCGGGTCGGGCAGCCGGGCGCCGCGCAGGCGGTCGGCGCGGCGATGGGGTCCAATCCGCTGCCCGTGGTGGTGCCCTGCCACCGGGTGGTGGAGAGCGACGGAGGCCTGGGAGGGTTCGGTGGCGGGCTGGAAGCGAAACGGGCGCTGCTGGCGCTCGAAGGGGTGCTGCCCAGGCCGCTGTTCTGATGTCTGCGACATCTCGGTTTCGCCGGTACGTAAGGACTGGCAAACTGCGGCGGTGACTACAACAGGCAAGGCGGCAGGCGGCGGCGCCGTGACGATCTCCGCACCGGGACCGGACGCGCTGCGCGCCCTCCAGCGACGTACGTCCGTCGTGCTCGTGGTGAGCCAGATCCTGGGCGGACTCGGTGTGCCCATCGGCATCGCACTGGCTCCCGTCCTGGCGACCCAGGTCAGCGGCACCGAGGCCATGTCGGGCCTGGCGCCGACCGCCTCCGTCGCCGGCACCGCGCTGCTGTCGATCCCGCTGGCGGCTCTGATGACCTCGCGGGGCCGCCGCCCAGGCCTCGTGCTCGCCTACCTGATCGGGGCGCTGGGTGCGGGGCTTGTCGTCCTTGCTGCCGTCCTCGAGAACTTCCCGCTGCTGCTGCTCGGCATGGCCGGGTTCGGCGCCGCGTCCTCGGCCAACCTTCAGGCCCGGTTCGCGGCCGCCGACCTGGCCGAGCCGGACCGTCGGGCCCGGGCCATCTCGACGGTCGTCTGGGCCACGACGATCGGCGCGGTGCTCGGCCCCAACATCGCCGCCCCGGCGGGCCGCGCGTTCGACGGCACCTCCATACCGCAGACGGCCGGACCGTTCCTGTGGGCTGCCGGGATCTTCCTGGTCACCGGCCTGGTGGTCGCCGTACTGCTGCGGCCCGATCCGCTGCTCACCGCGCGGGCCCTGGCCCCCGAGGAGTCGCAGTCCCCGCAGAGCCGTTCCCTGCGAGCAGGTGTCGCGGCGGTGGCTGCCTCGCCGCGTGCCAGGCTCGCTCTGGTCACGGTCGCGGTGACCCACACCGTCATGGTCTCGATCATGGTGATGACGCCGGTCGACCTGGGTCACCACGGCGCCGGCCTCGAACTCGTCGGCCTCGTCATCAGCGGCCACATCGCCGGCATGTACGCGTTCTCACCGGTCATGGGCTGGCTGTCCGACCGCGTCGGCCGCCTCGCGGTCATCGGGCTCGCCGCCGGTCTGCTCTGCTTCGCCGCCCTGCTGGCCGGCACCGCGGGACCGAGCCACGCCCAGACCGCCGCCGGACTCTTCGTGCTCGGTCTCGGCTGGTCCGCCGGGCTCGTCTCCGGGTCGGCCCTGCTCACCGACTCGGTGCCGCAGCCCGCCCGCGCAGCGGTCCAGGGCCTGTCGGACCTGACCATGAACTCGGCGGCGGGCATCGGGGGCGCGGCAGCGGGTCTGATCGTCGCGCAGGCGGGTTACGGCTGGCTCAACGCGATCGGCGCGTGCCTGCTGCTGCCGATGGCCGCGCTCGCGCTCCTGACCGCGCGCAGGTCCGCGACTCCTGCGGAGGCGAAGGAGCCGACCGAGCCCACCGAGCCTGCGGAGCCTGCTGAGCCGAGCGAGCCTGCGGAGCCGAGCGCTAAAGGCTGATGTGGTACGCCTTGCGCAGCGTCTCGTGAACCGTCCACGTCGTACGGTCCCCCTCGCGCAGCACACAGGCGTCACCGGGCCCGATCTCCAGCGTGTCCCCGCCGGCCACCTCCACCGTGGCGCGTCCGCTCACCACCACGAAGAGCTCGTTGGCCTCCGTGTCGGTGACCACACCGGGCGTGATCTGCCAGATCCCGCGCAACTGCTTGCCGTCGGGCGACTCCCACAGCACCTTGCCCGTCACCACGGGTGCGCCGGAGACGATCTGCTCCGGATCAAGGGGTTCCGGTTCAAGGTCCGCGTCCGGAATGTGGACGGTGAAGGAGGCGGGGAGTTGCTCACTGTTGGTCATGGCGCGCCACCCTAGCCGGGCGCCCCCAGGCAGGACGTTTGCGGGGTGGGCCCGCGCGCCAGGAATGGGGGCATGCCTGACACCACACTGCTGCTCTCCGAGGAGGTGCGGGACGCGCTGGAGCGGCGCCGTCCCGTCGTGGCCCTCGAATCCACCATCATCGCGCACGGTTTGCCGCGCCCGCGCAATCTGCGGGTCGCCTGGGAACTGGAGGAGCTGGTACGCGCCGAAGGAACCGTCCCCGCGACCATCGCCGTCCTCGACGGCGTCGCCCATGTCGGCCTGGACGGAGCCCAGTTGGAGCGGGTCGCCGACGACGATGCGGTGCGCAAACTGGGACACCGCGATCTCGCGCCCGCCCTGGCGGCGGGTGCCAGCGGGGCGACGACCGTGTCGGCGACGGCGTTCCTGGCCGCGCGGGCGGGGCTGAGGGTGTTCGCCACCGGCGGGCTCGGCGGCGTACACCGCGAATGGGCCGAGTCGCAGGACGAGTCGGCGGACCTGCGGTTGCTGGCGCGGACCCGGATCACCGTGGTGTGCGCCGGGGTCAAGTCGATCCTGGACGTTCCGGCGACGTTGCAGCGGCTGGAGACTCTGGGAGTGGCGGTTCTCGGATACGGCACGGAGCACTTCCCCGGTTTCTACCTGAGCAGTTCGGGTGAGCCGGTGGACTGGACGGTACGGACGCCCGACGAGGTGGCCGCCGTGATGCGGGCCCAGGACGCGCTGGCCGGCCCGGAGGCGGCGCTGCTCGTCGCCAACCCCGTACCGGAGGCCCAACAGCTCGATCCGGCGCTGCACGACCGGGCGCTGTCCGAGGCGCTGGACGCGTGCGCGAGGCGCGAAATTTCAGGTCAGGGCGTCACGCCGTTTCTGCTGGACCATCTGGCCCGGCGTACCGAGGGCGCTTCCCTGGAAGCCAACTTGGCGGCCGTGCGCGGGAACGTACGGCTGGCGGCGCGGATCGCCACGGCGTGGGCGACGGGGGCCGGACAGGACAGAGCGGCGGAGGCATGACAGGGAGTCGGGGCGCGGGCACGGGCGGGGCGCTGCTCGTCGTCGGCGATGTGGTCACCGACGTGGTGGCCCGCCACCGCACGCCGCTCGCCCCGGCTACGGACACCGTGGCGGAGATCAGGACACTGCCGGGCGGGGCGGGCGCCAACGTGGCGTGCTGGGCGGCGTATGCCGGCCTGGCGGACGTACGGCTGCTGGCGGCGGCCGGCGTGGATGCGGGCGCCTGGCACGAGGAGCGGCTGCGGCGGGCAGGGGTGCGGCCGCAGCTCGTGCTCGACTCCGAGGCGGCGACCGCGACCGTCATCTGCCTCGTCGACGCGGCGGCCGAGCGCACGTTCCTCACCGACAGCGGGGCGGCCCTGCGCCTGTCTCCCGCCGACTGGTCCCCGTCCCTGCTGGACGGGGTCGCCCACCTGCACCTCTCCGGCTACCTGTTCTTCGCCGGCACAAGCCGGGAGGCGGCCGGCCTCGCGCTGCGCGCCGCCCGCGAACGGGGGGTGACGGTGAGCGTGGATCCCGCGTCGGCGGGTTTCATGGCCGGGATGGGCGTGCACCGCTTCCTGGAGGCGGTGGCCGGGGCGGACGTACTGCTGCCGAACGCGGACGAGGCCCGGCTGCTGACCGGGCTGTCGGAACCGGCCCACGCCGCGGCCGAGCTGAGCCGCCGGTTCCCGCTGGTCGCCACCACGCTGGGCGCGCGGGGTGCGCTGCTCGCCGCGGCGGGAACCGTGCGCTGCCAGGTCGCGGGGGTTTCCACGACGGCGGTGGACTCGACGGGCGCGGGCGACGCGTTCACCGGCGCGTTCCTCGCGGCACGCCTCGCCGGCGCGGACGCAGCCCAGGCCCTGGCAGCGGGGTGCGGGGCGGGGGCGCACGCAGTGACGGTGGTGGGCGGGCGACCGCCGGGACGGTGACGCGCGGGGGTGGGCGGGCCCGACGGCCACGCGCGGGGGAGGGCGGGCCCGACGGCCACGCGCGGGGGAGGGCGGGCCGGCCAGCGGCGACGCCCCCACCGCGGCCTACGTAGGCGTGTGCCCCGTCCAGGCCGGATGCCGGGGGTCGTCCGCCCGTACGATCACATCGGCGCCCTCCGCCGCCCCCTGCTCCTCGTAGCGGGCCAACGCCGGCAGCGTCCACCGTTCGCCGGCGCCGGTCCTGCGCTCCAGCGCTCCCGGGGCCGGCAGCGTCCACCGTTCGCCGGCGCCGGTCCTGCGCTCCAGCGCTCCAGCGCTCCCGGGGACAGCCGTACATGCACCGCCAGATCGAGCGGGAACCAGTGCCGCAGCAGCATCGGCCCGTGCACCAGCACCACGCCCCCGGACGGCAGTTGGACGTACGGACTGCGGGTCGCCCGGTCGGTGGCCGGGTCCCACAGGTCCGGAAGCACCCGGCCGGCGCCGCCCGGTTCCAGCGGCGAGAAGACCTCCCGCCACAGCGCACCGATGTCGAACCAGCCGTCGTAGTACGAGTCGGGGTCCTGCTTGCCGAATTCGAAGCGCAGCGACGCCGGTCGCAGGAACCCTTCCGCAGCGACGACCAGGACCGTCCGGCCACGCAACCGCAATGCGCCGGCCAGGCGCTCGGCAAGCTCACCCGTACCGGCGGCGGCCGCCCCGTCGACGGCCGCCTTGATCCAGGGGCCGGGCGATGCGCCGGGGCCGGGGCCGGCCCCTGTCAGGCCTTCGAGGCCGTCGAGCTGGTCAAGGCACCCTTCGAGCCGGTCGGCGAGGGCGTCGGTGAGCCGTTCCCAGGTGATCGCTTCGAACCGCACAGCCTCTCACCCCGACTGCTCGGGCCCGTCGGCCCGGTCGAAGCGCAACGGCACACCGAGCCGGTCGGCGAGCGCCGTCCCGCGCTTGGCGACCAGCTCCTGGCAGGCGCGCAGGCCCGGCCTCGGCGCGACGCCGGAGGACCGGACGGCGAACACGGCCTGCACCGTCCGCCCCTCGGCGACCAGCGTGTCGACTTGCTCGCGAACGGCGGCGGGCAGCGCAGCCCAGAGATCCGAAGTCATGACACCGACCCTAACGACCTCCCCCACGATAGGGAGTGGATCAGCGAGCGGCGTCCTGCGGCTTCGATTGCAAGGCGGAGGAGGGAGGCGGATGGGGTCTCCCCTGCTCGAGCGAAGCTGAAAGCTTGGGGAAGGAGCGTCGCCGAGCTGACTGACGACAACGCCGCAAGCGGAGTCGCAGGGCGTCGGGAGCCCGCTCCCTATCGTGGGGGAGGTCGTAAGGGCTGTCCCGGCCCCTCCCCCTGCTCTCCCGCTACCTCGCCTCGCACCCGGTCGGCGCCTCCGCGTCGACGGAGAGCGGGCTGTCGGCGGGCAGCATGTAGGTCAGGTACAGCACGACCGGCTCGCTTCCCAGGTTGCGCCCGACGTGCCGGTGACCGGCGCCGGCCGGTTCGACGAACGACTGGCCCGCCGTCGTCGTCTCGACCGAGCAGTCCTCAAGGGTCCGGGACAGTGTTCCCTGCTGTACGACGGCTATGAGCTGGCCCGGGTGGTAGTGCCAGCCGGTGGATCCGCCGGGGGCGATGGTGATGGTGCGTACGACCACATCGGTGGGCCCCTCCGCCGTCACTCTCAGCGTCCCGGCCGAGGTACCGGTGGCCAGCACCGTGCCGCTCACGCCGCTGCTCTGCGTGGCGAGCGCGGCGGACGGCGCCACCCCGCCGGCCTTCCCTGCGTCCCCCAACGGAAACCCCTCCAACTCCCCTTTGCGCGACGGAGATCCGCGCAGGATTGTGTCCCGCCCCGTTCCCCGCCGCAGTCCGCACCGTCGTGATCTCCGGAGTCGGCACACCGTATATCCAACACCCGTCCCACGCCCCGGAGTCCACCGCACCCCGGATAGCGCATCCCGTACGCCGACGGGCAGTTCCGGCCGGCGCGGACGGGGTACGCGCCCGGATGGGTACGCTCCAGGCATGGACCTGGTGGTGATCGAACCGGAACCACACAAGCGCAGACACTGCGCCGAGTGCCGCCGGGGCCCGCTACGGTTTCACACCCTGGAGTTCAACGCCGTCATCTGCCTGGACTGCGCGGACCTCGCCCACCTCACGTACCTCCCCCGGGGCAACGCGGCCCTGACCCGCCGGGCCCGCGAGGCAAGCTCGCTCTGGGCGGTGGTAGTCCGCCACAACAGACGCCGCAGCCGGTACGAACGCCAGGGCCTCCTCGTCGAGGAACCCGCCCTGGCCCGCGCCGAGGCGGCCTGCCTGGCAGACGCTGATTCCCGCGCCCGCCGCCGAGCCCGCGACGCGACCCGCCGCGCAGACGAGGACGTACGCTTCACCGCCGCCCTCGCCTCCGAGATCCTCCGCATCTACCCCTCCTGCCCGCCGCCCCGGGCCGAGGCCATGGCAACCCACACCTCGCAGCGCGGCAGCGGCAGGGTCGGCCGCAGCGCTGCGGGGCGCGCCCTGGACGAGCCGGCGATCACGGCGGCGGTGCGGGCGGCCGTACGCCACGGGGACACCCCGTACGACGCCCTGCTGATGAGCGGGGTACCGCGAAAGAAGGCGCGTGCGAGGGTCGCGGCCACGATCGAGGCCGTCCTGACCGGCTGGCAGGCATGCAGGTGAAGGGGCGGCGGTAGGGTCTCGGACATGCCGCCGGCCAGCCGTTCAGAGAAACCTTCGTCGATTTCTGGGAACGGCATATCCGACGAAGCCGGGCCAAGTAGGATTAACGCTCACCCAGCGGGCAGCGGGCAGCGGGCAGCGGGCAGCCGAAGGCCGGGAGGGCGTAAGGGGGGAGGCGTCCGTGCCGTTCGCGGTGCGGTCGGCCACCGCCCTGCATCGGCTGCTCGACGTACTGCCCGTCTTCGCCGGGGACCCCCGAATCGTACGGCGTTTCACCCTCGTGCCCGGGTCCGACTTCGGGGTCGATGCCCTCGCCGCCATCGAGCGTTCCGGCGCCCGGAGGATCCCCTGGGCCGAGGCCGTCGCCCGTACGCATCACCTGATCCTCGCCGGCGCTCCCAAGGATGACCTTCATCTGCTGCGTGGCGGACCTCGCGTGCTGCTGCCGCACGGGGCCGGGTTCAACAAGACGATCAGCGGAGAGGGTTCGGGCGATTCGGCGTCCGGGTTCGACCGGGCGTATCTGGAGCGGGACGGTCGGCTGCTCGCCGGTCTGTACGCGCTCGCGCACCCCACCCAGGTGTCGCGGCTCGACGCCGAGTGCCCGCCTGCCGCCCGTCGTGCCGCTGTGGTCGGCGATCCGACGCTCGACCGGATGCTGGCGTCCCTGACCCACCGCGACCGGCACCGGGCCGCGCTCGGCACCGGCGGGCGGCGGCTGGTGGTGTTCACGTCCACCTGGGGACCGGAGTCTCTGCTTGCCCGGCGGCCGGGGCTGGTCGCGGAAGTGGCGGGGGATCTGGCTTGTGACGAGTACCAGTTGGCGCTGGTCGCCCATCCCAACGTACACAGCGAGCGCGGTCTCCTCGACCTGCGCGAACGGCTCGCACCCGCCGTCTGCGCCGGGCTCGTCCTGGCCCGGCCCTACGAGGAGTGGGCGGCGGTGATCGTCGCCGCCGATGCCGTGGTCACCGATCACGGCTCGACCGCGCTCTACGCCGCCGCCCTGGACCGCCCGATCCTCGCCGCCTGCGACGGTGGCGGCGAACTGATCGGCGGCAGCCCGATGGCCGAGCTGCTCGCCCGAGTGCCCCGGCTGACGTCGCCCGCGGACATCGCGCTCGCGATCGCCGCCCATCGGCCAGGTTCGGGGCGCGCCCTCGCCGCAGCCGCCTTCGCCGAGCGCGAGCAGGGGCGGGCGGTGGAACGGCTGCGCGGCGAGCTGTACGCGCTGCTGGGCAGCATGGAGCCGCCCGGCAGCCCGCCCGACGAGCGCACACTGCCCGCGCCGGCAGCAGCAGGCTCGCCGATTCCAGCTCGTCCAGGGCGTCGTCGGCGGCTGCCGGGCCGTGGACGTCGCCAAGGAGGGCCGCCGCCGGTCCGGGAGCCGTCGAGGGGCCGGGGTGCACGGCCAGCAGGCGGTAGAGGCGGGCCGCGTCGGCGGTCAGGTCCCGGTATGCGGCGTCCCATGCGCCTTCCCCCATGGACAGTCCCCCTCCTTGCAGCTCGGCGGCGAGTTCCTCGACCAGGCGAGGGAGGGGGCGGCGGCGGTGCTTGCGCACCCATCTCGCGGCCACGTGCAGGGCGGCGGGCAGGCCGTCGCAGAGGAGGCCGAGGCGGTCCGCCGCCGCGGGCTCAGCGGCCAGTCGCGGGTCGTCGACCACACGGTGGAGCAGGCGCAGCGCGTGCGGGGCGGCGAGCGGGGCGAGGGGGAGTTCGATGAGGGCGTCGCCCTCGATGTCGTAGAGGCGGCCGTGGCTGATGACAACGGCCACACTGCCGGCGGAGGCGGGTAACAGGCCCTCGGTCCCGTACCGCACGTTGTCGAGGATGACGACCAAGCGTTTCGCCTGCGTACGTTCCCACCATTGCTTGCGGCGGCCGGCGAGGGAGGGGGCCAGCCACGCCGGTTGCACGCCGAGCGGACGGAGCAACTCCGCCAGTATGTCCGTGAGTTCCGCTCCGCCCTCGCGCCGGTGGTCGTCCAGGTCGACGTAGAGGATGCCGTCAGGGCAGCGCGCTTCGTCCTGGAGTGCGCGGGCCAGTCGGCGGGCGAGTGCGGTCTTGCCCACGCCGCCGATGCCGCTGAGTGCGACAAGCAGGGGGCCTTCGCAGCCGTCTTCGCCGCCTCGGGCCAACTGGAGTACGGTCGCCTGCTCCGCTTCGCGATCCTCGAAATACTGCGTTACGGGAGGCAGTTGACAGGGCGGCGGCTCTGCGGGCGCCGGCGCTTCGTGCACGTGGAGTTCGCCGACACTCCCCGCCTGTACGAGAGTTCCGACCCTGGCGTGCCCGCCCAGCGTATTCCGCGTCTCGTCGGCCACGCACCCGACTCTAGACCCACAGCCCTGGTGTCGGTGCGGGTTAACGGCCTGGTGCGCGATAGGGGGCGGAGCAGCCCGCGGCGTCGGATGCGGTGCATCGCAAGGCGGCGGAGCGTCCTCATAGCGGAGCTATGAGGGAGTTTCGCCAACGCGGCGAGGTGCCGTAGCAGGCGTCGCGGGCCCGTCCCCTATCGCGCACCAGGCCGTAAGGTAACGCGGCGGAGGGGTGGACTGTGGGTGACGCTTGGCTGCGGGTGCCGGTGGGGGCGGACGCCTCTCGGTGGGTGACGCGGGGCGGTGTACGGCGGGTGCTGTTCGTCGCGCACAACGTAACGTCGGCGACGCGGCTGCTCGACGTACTGCCGCTCTTCGAGGACGATCTCGACGTACAGTGCCTCGCCACCTGCACCGGGTCCTCGCCGTTTCTCGACGGGGTGCCGGAGTTGCTGGCGGGGGCGGGGTTGCCGGTCCTGCCCTGGCGCCAGGCCACGGACCTGGCCGCGGAGATCGATCTGGTCGTGAGTGCCAGCTACGGCGGTGAACTGCATTATTTCGAGGGCAGGTTGGTCGTTCTCTCGCATGGCGTTGGCTACAATAAGAGGCTGGCGATACCGGATACCGGATACCGGATACCGGATACCGGATACCGGATACCGGATACCGGATGGCCGGGTGACGGTGACAGCGACCGTTCCGGCGGTGGCGTCGACGTCGCTCCCGTCTTCGGGCTCGGTGCCCAGTGGCTGCTCCACGACGGCAAGCCGCTGGCCACGGCAACCGTCCTGTCCCATCCCGAGCAGCTCCAGCGGCTGAGCCTCTCCTGCCCCGAAGCCGCCCCCACCGCCGTCCTCGCCGGCGACCCCTGCTTCGACCGGACACTCGACGCCCTCCCCCACCGGGAGGCCTTCCGGCGCCGCTTGGGGGTGGCGGACGGGCAACGGCTCGTCGTACTGAACTCGACGTGGGGGCCCAGGTCTCTCTTCGGGAGCGAGGCTCTGCCGTGGGTACTGGACGAACTCAGCAGCCGGCTCCCCGTCGACACCTACCGGGTGTGCGCCGTCCTGCACCCCAACATCTGGCACGCCCACGGGCCCGGCCAGGTCCGACGGTGGTTGCGCACGGCGCAGGAGTCGGGTGTCCTCCTGGTGCCCCCGCTCGGCGCGTGGCGGCAGGCGCTGGTCGCCGCCGACTGCGTCATCGGCGATCACGGGTCCGTCACCTTCTACGCCGCCGCCCTCGGCCGGCCTGTTCTCCTTGGCGCGTTCCCCGAGCAGGATCTCGACCCGGGCTCCCCCGTCGCCGAGTTGGGGCGTACCGCGCCGCGGATGCGCCCGTACGCCGAACCTCTGCGCGCACAGCTGGACCGCGTGATCGACGACTACGTGCCGGGGAGGTACGACCACCTCGCAGCACAGACGACATCGGCCCCCGGCAAGTCCGCGGCGCTGCTGCGGCAGCTCTTCTACCGGCTGATGGACCGGGCCGAACCGCACCGGCCGGCGCTGCTGGAGCGGCTGGGTGCGCCCGGCGAGCGCCTGGCCCCGGCCACCCGGCCGCTGCGTGTCCTCACCCGCGTGCACGATGCGCCGGTCGGCGGTGACGGCCTGCCGGAGGTGAGGGTGGCGCGGTACGCGTGTCCGGACGCCGAACCCCCGGACACCGTACGGGCCGACAGCGCCCACAGCGCCGTACCCGAGGAGACCCGGGACACGACCCGCCTCTCCCTCGCCGACCTGGTGCTGGGGTACGGGCCCGAGCACCCCGAGGCATGGGCCGGCGAAACCCTGCGAAGGTTTCCGTACGCCGCCATGGCGGTGGCCGTGACGGGCACCGGCGCCTGTCTGGTGCGTACGCACGACGGCACAGTGTGCACCCTTCGGGCGTCATCCGGCGAAGACGGCCGCCCGGATCTGTGCGACCCGGCCGCCTCCGCCTCCGCCCTCTACGCGTGGCTGGACAGCGGCCGGAGCCTTGCCGCCGTGGCCCTGGCCGGCCTGACGGTGGTGACGGGGCAGCGGCGTCACCATGTCGGGGTCACCGTCAGCTCCCCGTTGGCCCCGTGACCTCCAGGGCTTCCAGCCGGGCCCGGACCACCGCCGCCCCGGGGGCGCCCGTCCGCTCGTGGTGGGCGAGTGCCTCCGTGAGGAAGCGGCGTACGGCGGCCGGGTCGTTCGCCGCCCGGGCCCGCAGTTCCGCGATGTCGGCCTGCTGGACCACCGCCTGCTCCGCCGCCATCCGCGTGGCCGCCCTCGCCAGCCATGCCTCGGCCTGTTCCGGACGGCCGGCGGCGAGAGCCGTCTCACCGAGGCTCGTCAGCACGCGGGCCTCGTTGTAGGGGTCCGGCAGGCGCCGCATCAGCTCGCCCGCCCTCTCCAGCATGGCCGTCGCCTCGTCGTACGCTCCGAGACCGCTCAGCGCGCGCCCCAGATGGTGTTCGAGCAGGGCTCGCGCGCGCGGGTCGTCGGTGAGGTCCTGCGCCCGGCGGAAGCAGTCCGCCGCTTCTTCGTACCGCCCCCACTGCAGGCGGACCAGGCCGAGCGACTCGACGGCGGTCGCCTCACCCCGCCGGTGGCCGGTCCGCCGGTCCGATTCCGCCGCGGCCTCGAACTCGGTCTCCGCCTCCGCGAAACGCGCCGCCCCCAGGTATCCGAAGCCGAGCTGCGCGTGCATGCGTCCCAAGGCCTCCGGCACGTCAGGGCAGCGGGCAGCCGCTGCCACGCCCAGCCGGTGCGTCGCGATCCACTGCGCGTGGAACCCCTGTCGCAGATACAGCGCCCACAGCGTCTCGCACAGCTGCCAGGTCAGCTCGTCGTGCCCGTACTCCGCTGCCGTACGAACCGCCTCCGCCAGGTTCTCGTGTTCCTCGCCCAGCCAGGCGAGCGCATCGGCGGGCCCGGAGTACGCGGCCGGCTCTGCGGGGCGGGCGTATGCCGGGCCGAGGTGCCAGCGGCCGGGGATGACGCGGGCGTCGGCGGCCGCCGCGGAGTCGACGTACCACAGCAGCAGTCGCCGAACGGCCGCAGCGGACTGCGCCCGGCCGTCCTCCCGCAGCGCACGCTGCTCGGCGTGGGCGCGGATCAGCTCGTGGAAGCGGTAGCGGCCGGGGGCCGTCTCGTCGAGGAGGTGGACCTCCGCCAGCTCTTCGAGCAGCTCGGACGCCTGCGAGGCGGGAACGCCGGTGAGCGCCGCGGCGGCCGGGCCGCTGATCGTCGGCCAGGCGCGCAGCGCGGCGAGGCGGTAGAGGCGGGCGGCTTCCGGCGTCAGGTCGGTGTACGAGGCGTCCGCGACGCCTTCCAGCGGCTGAACGTCCGATTCCGGTTCCCTGTGGTCTTTCATGCCCTGCTCCATGTCCTGTCGCTGCTGCTGCCAGGTCAGGTGGGTCCGTACGGCCATCCGCTCGGCCGCTACGCACAGCGCGAGCGGCGAACCGCCGCAGTGCCGGGCGACGGCCGCCGCCCCTGTCATGTCACGGCCCGGTGCGATGCGGGCGAGGAGCTGCTCGGCGTCCTGGGATGCGAACGGTCCGAGCTCCATGTGGTGGGCCCCGCGCTCCCGGATGAGCCGGGCGAGGCGGTGACGGCTGGTGACGAGGGTCAGGGAGCCCGGTCCGGTGGGAAGCAGGGGCAGCACCTGGGCGACGGAGTGCGCGTTGTCGAGGATGGTAAGGACGCGCAGCCCGGCGGTGAGGCTGCGGAACAGGTCCGTTCGGCCGTCCTCTTCGGCGGGGATCCAGCGCTGGTCGATACCCAGCCGCCGCAGAAACCGGTCGAGGGCCTCGGACGAGGTGAGGGCGGTGGCGGTGGAGTCGCCGCGCAGATCGATGTGGAGCTGAGGGCCGTCGTAGTGGCTGCTCAGGGACGCCGCCCAGTGCAGGGCGGTCGCCGACTTGCCGATGCCGCCCGCGCCGGAGAGCACGACCACGTCCGGGGCGCCGGTCTCCGCGTCCACCAAGGCCGCGAGCCGGGCTAGTTCACTGCGGCGGTTGGTGAAGTGGCGGGTGGGCGCGGGTAACTGCCGGGGTACGGGCCAGCCCGGGATGCGTACGGGCGACGGGGCTTCATGGAAGGTGATGGCGCCGATGTGCTGAGCCTGCACGCTCGGGCCGTACACAGTCCCGCTCACATCGTTGCGTACCGCTTTAGGTGTCAACTCTGCTTCCATCAGGCCCCCTTCAGACGGCTGCGTCCCTCCGGACCGACGAGACTACCGGGCCCGTCGGGCATCGAGCAGTGGCTCGTCAGGCATCGAGCAGTGCGGTCAGGGCGCCCACCGGATCCTGGTCGGGGGCACCTGTCGGCCACCAGTCGTCGGTGCCGGGGTCGGATTCGTACGGATACCAGCGGTCGTCGTGGCCAAGGCGCAGCTGGATGCCGCGCTCCGCGTCGCTGAGGTGGTTGCGGTGGGGGCGCAGGCGGGGGAGGTCGGCGGCGGCGAGGGCCGGGCGGGCCCGGTCGAAGGGGCCGGCCGGCGGGTCCCAGGGCGATTCGAGTACGGACAGGCCGGTCAAGCCGCCCTGTTGCCAGGCGGCTACCGCACGGGCCAGGTCGGTGGGGGTGCGGCCGGTCGCCGAGGCGAGGGAGGCATACAGCTTGCGGGTGGCGGCGGTCAGGCCCGAGCCGGGCTGGGCAGCGGCGAGGCGGACGGCGTCCTGCCACTGCGTCAGCGTCCCCACCGGGTCGGCGCCGGTGGTCAGGAGCGTGTGGGCGCGGGCTGCCGCGTCCGTCACCAAGAGGTCGAGGGAGAGCGGGTCGGGCGCGCCGCGTGTGCCCGGGTACGCCCCGGACGCGTGGCCGGGGTGCGCAGGCGCGGGCATGGGGGCCGGGAGCGGCGGGAGTGTGCGCGGGGCCAGCGCGGCGCTGGCCGGGACGCCGGGGAAGGGCGGCGGCGTGGGCTTCTCGCGGGCGCCATGGGCGGCGTTGCGCCGGGCGAGCTCGTCGAGGACATCACGCTCGGCGCGGCCGCGCGCGAGCAGCAGGACGAACGGGTCGGTGTCCAGGAGACGAGCAGTCTCGTAACAGAGGGCGGCCGCGTGCTTGCAGGGGTGACCGTCGTCCGGGCACGAACAGGACGGCAGCAGGTCCCCGGCGCGTCCGGGCAGCAGCTCCACTCCCACCTCGGCCGCCGACTCCACCAGCGAGTGCGGCATGTCCTTGTCCAGCAGGGCTGCCATGTGGGACGGGTCGGCAGCCGCCATGTCCAGAAAGCGCTCCCAGTCGTCGTCGGAGAGCGTGCGCAGGCGGATCTCCGTGCGGTACGGGCGCAGCCGGCTCCCTCTTACGTACGAGACGATCCGCCCCGGCGTGACACTGATCGCGCCGACGTTTCCGCCATCGGCGTACGCACGGCCGCGCGCGAGGCGGGCGGGGTCCAGCGACAGCGATTCGAGGGCGTCGACCCAGGCGCTGCCCCACCAGCTCGCGCTCCCGCTCATGGCTGCCACGACTGCCTCCGCAGCGACACCAGGTCGGCCAGCTCGCGGTCCGTGAGCTCGGTCAGGGCCGCTTCTCCGCCGCCCAGGACCGCGTCCGCCAAGGCCCGCTTGGATGCGATCAGTTCGGCGATGCGGTCCTCCACCGTGCCCTCCGCGACCAGGCGGTGGACCTGCACCGGCTGCGTCTGGCCGATGCGGTACGCGCGGTCGGTGGCCTGGTCCTCGACGGCCGGGTTCCACCAGCGGTCGTAGTGGATGACGTGGGCGGCCCGGGTGAGGTTCAGTCCGGTACCGGCGGCTTTGAGGGAGAGCAGGAAGACGGGGACCTCCGCCGACTGGAAGCGGTCCACCATCTCCTCGCGACGGGCGACGGGGGTGCCACCGTGCAGCAGCTGGGCGGGAATGGCGCGGGCCGTCAGATGGTCGGCGAGGAGGCGGGCCATCGTCACGTACTGCGTGAAGATCAGGACCGAGCCGTCCTCGGAGAGGATGGTGTCGAGCAGTTCGTCGAGCAGTTCCAGCTTGCCCGAGCGACCGGCGAGACGCCTGGTGTCCTCCTTCAGATACTGAGCGGGATGGTTGCAGATCTGCTTGAGGGAGGAGAGGAGCTTCATGACAAGGCCCCGGCGGGCGATGCCCTCGGACGCCTCGATGACCGCCATGGATTCGCGTACCGCGGCTTCGTAGAGGGACGCTTGCTCGCGGGTCAGGGAGACGGCGTGGTCGGTCTCCGTCTTGGGCGGCAGCTCGGGGACGATGCCGGGATCCGACTTCTTGCGGCGCAGGAGAAAGGGCCGTACGAGACGGGCGAGCCGCTCGGAGGCGTCGTCGTCCTCACCGCTCTCGACGAGGCGGGCGTGACGGGCGCGGAACGCCTTGAGGGGGCCGAGCAGACCGGGGGTCGTCCAGTCGAGCAGTGCCCAAAGCTCGGAGAGGTTGTTCTCGACGGGGGTGCCGGTCAGTGCGATGCGGGCGGGGGCCGGGATGGTGCGCAGCGCCTTCGCCGTGGACGAGTACGGATTCTTGACGTGCTGCGCTTCGTCGGCGACGACCATGGCCCAGGTATGGGCTGCCAGTTCAGGTGCGCTGGTGCGCATGGTGCCGTACGTCGTCAGGACGAAACCGGCGTCCGGGCCGTCGGCGGTGTCCTGGCCGCCCAGGGTGCGGGTGGCGCCGTGGAAACGGCGGACGGGGACGCCGGGGGCGAAGCGGGTGATCTCGCGCTGCCAGTTGCCGAGGAGGGACGCGGGGCAGACGACGAGGGTGGGGGCGCTGCGTGCGCGGCGGAGGTGGAGGGCGATAACCGTGATCGTTTTACCGAGGCCCATGTCGTCGGCGAGGCAGCCGCCAAGGCCGAGCGAGGTCATCAGGTCCAGCCAGGCGAGGCCGCGTAGCTGGTAGTCGCGCAGGGTGGCGTCCAGACCGGGCGGCTGGGCGAGGGGCGCGGCGTCCGCACCGGCCGGGTCGGCGGTGAGGCGGTCGCGGAGGCCCGCGAGAGCGCCGACGGGCACCGCCTCGACCTGCTCACCGTCGACCTCGGCGCTGCCGGTGAGGGCCACCGCCAACGCGTCGACCGGCTCCAGCAGGCCCAGTTCACGCTTGCGCGCCTTGCGGACCAGCGCCGGATCGACGACGACCCACTGGTCCCGCAGCCGCACGATCGGGCGGTGCGCCTCGGCGAGAGCGTCCATGTCGGCCTCGCTGAGCGGCTCGCCACCGACGGCCAACTGCCAGCTGAAGGCGAAGAGTTCCTGGGCGTCGAAGAACGAGGTGCCGTCGGTCGCCGAGCCGGGTGCGGCACGGACGACGGCTGTGGCGGTGAGCGTACGGGCAAGCTCCCTGGGCCAGTGCACGGGAACGCCGGCGGCGCCGAGCCTGGCCGCTGCGGGGCCCAGCAGCTCATACAGCTCGTCCTCCGAGAGCGGCAGTACGTCGGGAACTGTGCGCTCCAGGAGCCGGCCGAGCGGGGGCCACACCCGGGCCGCGCGGCGCAGGGCCAGGACGGCGTCGATGCGGGCGCGCGGGCCGAAGCCTTCGCTGGCGCCGCCGGACCACAGGGCCGCGGCGTCGATGACGTGGGTCGGGTCGGCGAGGCTGTGCACCTGGACCAGGGCGGTCCCGGCCCGGCGGGGCTCGCTGCCCAGTTCGTGGTGCTCGTTGTGGTGCTCGTGCTCGTTGCGCGGATCGCTGTCGAAGAGTTCGAACTGCGACAGGTCGAGGCGCAACGACACCCGCACCCCCGCGTCCACCCCGGCCGCCACCTCCGCGGCCCACTCCCGCAGGCCGGGCAGGTGCTGAGCACCCTGGGCCGCGAAGGGGGCGCCCACGGCGTACGCCGCCGACGGGGTGCGTGGCAGGGTGTCGGCGACCGCGTCGAGGAACGCCTTGACCAGGGCCTCTGGGTCGGGGACCTGGAGGGGGGTGCGACCCGGGAGCGGAACCGCGTGCGCCTCCGGGGGCATCGCCGCCGCGATGGCCCGTACCTGGGCGATGTCGTCGGCGTCGAGGGGGCCGGCCCGCCAGGCGTCGCAGTCCCCGTCGGTCAGCCCCGGCAGCAGCCGGCCCCGCGCGGCGAGATGCAGGGCATGCAGCGCGGCGGCGCCCCAGCAGCGGGCAGCGGGGTGAGCGGCGGGGTCCTGGCGGGCGCGGGCGAGCAGCGGCAGGGCGTCCTGGACGGACAGGAGGACGGCGGGGACGGTACGGCGGCGGACAGCGGTGCCCGTGATGCCATGCCGGCGCACGACCGTGATCTCCGTGGTGGCGCCGGGCAGGGCGTCGCCGTCGGGTGCCCACAGGGCGACTCCGCCCTCGCGAGGCAGCGCGGCGGGAAGGAAGACCGCGGCGGCCCGGCGGGTGCGATCCGAGGCGGCGGAGGGCCCCAGCAAGCGGTGCATCATGGTCCCCCGTCCCGATCGTGCGGTTGTGTCCTTGTCGTTGATCGAGTCTACGGTCGGGGTCTGACAACGGGTTTCGGGACGGCTACCCAGGGGGCGCGGCGGGGTGCCCGCGGGGCGTGTACGGGGGGACGTGTAGGCGGGGGGACGTGTACGCGGGGCGGGCGGGTGCCTGCGGCGCTCTCCCCTACCCGCCCCCTCCCGAACCATGGCTCCGCCGCAGGCCCCGCTCCTCAAACGCCGGAGCGCTGAGTGGTTGCGGGGGGGGGCCTGGACGGCGGGCGCACTTCAAGACCAGGGCCGCCCCTTCGCCGCGCCTCAATCCCCCGCGCCCGGCCGCCCCGCGCCGAATGTCAGGGAGCCGACCGTCTTCGCCTGGACCACTGGGCCGTGCTGGACGCCCCCGCTGATCGAGTTGTGCACGTCGCCCTCACGTGCCCCGGCCTCACGCGCCGCCCCGGCTTCACTCGTCCGCGTCAGCTCGTCGAGCAGCGCTCGCAGTTCCGCCGCGGCCGCCGGATCGGCCACGAGCGTGCGCCGCAGGCGCGTGCGCCACTCCGCCTCCACGTCCGCCGCCGTCTGCTCGTCGCCCGCGTCCCGCGCCGCTGTCAGTTCGCCGCGCGAAACCTCCAGCTCCCCCTCGACTGCGTCTTCGTCCGCCGCCGTACCCGACGCCGACCGGGAGAAGATCGCTGCGACGCGGCCCCGCGCATGGGACCACGAGTCCGTCACCATCTGCTGGACGAGCGCCGTGGCCCCCGCCGTCGCCAATGCCACCAACTCGGCTTCCATCGCGCCCCCTTGTCCTCGGCTGTCACCGCGGCCGCCTCCGCGTCCGCTCCGCTCCACCGTAGTCGGGACCGGGGCCTGTCCGGCACTAGCTAGGGGCTGTCCGGTCGATCTCCGCGGCGTCGCGGGGCGTGGCACGCACGCCCCCAAGGCCTTAAGGGCCAGGGGGACCCCCTCCGGCGTTGTCGTCGGTCGGCGACGCTCCGCGTCGCCTCCCTCCTCCGCCTTGCAGCTGCACGCACCACGCCCCGCCCCTTCTCCCACGGAGATCGACCGGACAGCCCCTAGGCCAGCCGGCGTCGTACCAGCGCGGGCAGCTCCGCGGTGCGGTGACGGCGGGTCCAGGCGATGACGGCGAGCGGCACCATCACGATCAGCGGCGTTGCCGCGTTCTGCCCGTCGAACGCGAGGACTTGGGTGACGAACGCCCCGACCATCAACGCGCTGAGGGCGATGGCCGAAACCCCGGCCAGGGCGGGGATCAGCAGAGCGATCGCACCGGCCAGCTCCAGCGCCCCGACGAGGTACATGAACCAGTCACCGAAGCCGATCGTGTCGAAAATCTCCGTCGCCGAGGAGTGGCCGACCAGCTTGGGACCCGCACTGGGGACCGCGAAGAACAGCGCCAGCAGGACCTCGAAGATGCGCACCGTGACGTACATGCGCCGACTCGGCACCGCTACGGCGGCGGCGGGTACGTCTACGACGGCGCGGGCGGGGGTAGCGGTTGCCTCGGACATCTCGTTCTCCTCTGGAAGCGGCGGTACGCGTGCTTGCGGAGATACAGACCGCGCCGCTCCCCGGAACTCATCGCCAATTGCCGGAGGACGGGGCGAGAAGCCTAAAATTGGTTCAGCGGAAGAGGCGATGCCACATGATCATGCGAACCGGGAGTGAACCGAGCACCGCACGCAGCCCCCTCCGGCTGCGGCTGGGGCTGAGCATCTGGGGTCTGCTGTGGGCCGTCGGCGGCGCAGCCGCCTTCGGTGCGGCCGGCCGTACCGGCTGGGCCGTCGCCTGCGGCTGCCTCGCCGTCGTGGTCGCCGTCGACCTGATCATGGTCGTACGCCACATCCGTCAGGGCCCGCACTTCCAGCCCGGCCGTGACATCCCGCCGTACGAACCTCCGGGCCACTGACCGGACCTGGCCTGACAGGAACTGAAGTGACCAGACCTGGCCTGCCCGCCGCTCACTCCTCGTCGTCGAACCGGGCCGCCGCAAGGTACTCCGGCTTCGGATCCAGCGCCGCAGCGAGCCTGAAATGCCGTATCGCCTGGTCGCTCCGCGCCCCGCGCTCGTAGGTGCGCGCCAGGGCGAAGTGAGCGAAGGCGTTGTCTGGTTCTCGTTCCAGAACGAGCTGGAACTCCATTTCGGCCAGACGCAACTGGGCCGCAGCGAAGAAGGCACGGGCGCGCAGCAGGCGGGCCGCCGTGTTCTCGGGATGGGCCGCGATGACCGAATCGAGGAGCTTCACGGCTCCGCGCGGATCACGTGCGGCGAGCAACTGCTCCGCCGCGCGGTAGTCGATGATGTGAGTCTCGGGGCTCGGGCTGCTTTCGGGCACGCCGGTATCCTTCCGCTCGCCTCAGTCTTTCCAACCGCCCCGGCAGCATGCCCTATTCCACTGCCTGACCACGAGGCCGGCCGTCGCGCCAGGTCAGGCAGCCGGTGGCGTGGCCCGCCCGGTCAGATCCGCCCAGACCTCGCGTACCTGGGGCTCCAGAGCGGCCAGCGGCCCATCGTTGTCGATCACCAGGTCCGCGATCGCCAGCCGCTGCTCGCGGCTCGCCTGGGCGCTCATCCGGGAGCGGGCCTCGTCCTCGGTCATGCCGCGCAGTCGCACGAGCCGCTTCAGCTGCGTATCCGGCGACGCGTCCACGACCACCACCAGGTCGTAAAGCGGCGCGAGCCCGTTCTCGGTCAGCAGCGGTACGTCGTGGATGACCACGGCGTCCTCGCTCGCACCGCGCTCCAGCTCCGCCGACCGCGTCCCCACCAGCGGATGCACGATAGCGTTCAGCGCCGCCAAGCGGTCGGGGTCGGCGAAGACGACCGAGCCGAGCTTCGGCCGGTCAAGCGTGCCGTCCGCGCCCAGGATGTCCTGCCCGAAGGCTTCGACGACGGCCGCGAGCCCCGGCGTCCCGGGCTCGACGACCTCCCTCGCGATCCTGTCGGCGTCGATCAGCACCGCCCCGTACGAGACGAGCAACAGCGACACTTCGCTCTTTCCGGCGCCGATACCGCCGGTCAACCCCACCTTCAGCATGCCCCGAAGCCTAGGGCTTCCCGGCTCCTGGGGTTCCTGGCCCCCGGGTTGCCGGCCCCTCGGGTTCCCTGCCCTAGGCTTCGCCCTCACGCTCCGCCAGGAAGCGTTCGAATTCGAGGCCGATCTCCTCGGCCGACGGCAGGTCGACAGGCTCCGCGACCAGGCTGCCGCGCGTTGCCGCGCCGGCCACCGCGTCGTACTGGTGCTCCAGACCCTGCACGAGCGAGACGAGGTCCTCGTCACCCTCACCCACCTGCCGGTCGATCTCGTCCTGGGTGCGCTGCGCATCGGCGCGCAACGCGTGTGCGACGCCCGGCAGCACCAGTCCGGTAGCCGCCGTGATCGCCTCCAGCGCGGTAAGCGCGGCGTCCGGATACGAGGAACGGGCGACGTAATGCGGCACGTGCGCCGCGACTCCGAGCACGTCGTGACCGGCGGCGGCGAGCCGGAACTCGACGAGCGACTCCGCGCTGCCAGGCACCTGCGCCTCGTCGAACGGGCTGCGATGACCGGGCATGAGATCGGTGCGGTTGCCGTGCGGGGTGATACCGACAGGACGGGTGTGCGGTACGCCCATGGGGATGCCGTGGAAGTTCACGGTGAGCCGCACTCCGAGACGCTCGACGATCTGCCGTACAGCGACTGCGAAGCGTTCCCATTCCACATCGGGCTCGGGCCCCGAGAGCAGCAGGAAGGGCGCTCCGGTCGCGTCCTGGACGAGCCTGACGTCGATGACCGGGGCCTCGTACTCGGACCACCGGTCACGCCGGAAGGTCAGGAGCGGGCGGCGGGCACGGTAGTCCACCAGCCTGTCGTGGTCGAAGCGGGCCACCACCTGGTTCGGCAGGGTGTCAAGCAGCTTTCCGACGATCTGCTCGCCGGCCTCACCCGCGTCGATGTAGCCGTCGAAGTGGTAGAGCATGACCAGTCCGGCCGATTCCTGCGCGAGCGCCGTGTCGACGGCGGCCACACCCTTCGGCTCCCACTCATACAAGTCCTGCGGATCCAGCACGATTACCGCTCCTCCTCGTGTTCCTAGGGGAGAACGTGCCGTGGGGCATGGGCATTCCCCGTCCCGGGCGTCCCTTCGTCGGGTGTCCTTGTCGGCAACAGCAGTAAGGCCCACTCCCCAGGGGGAGTGGGCCTTACTTTCAGCCAGTTACCAGTTGGTGGTCAGAGCGTCAGCTCTGGCCGCCCGCCAGCTTCTCGCGGAGCGCGGCCAGCGCCTCGTCCGACGCCAGGGCGCCGGAGTTGTCCGCCGACTCCGAGGAGTAGGAGCCGCCACCGCTGCCGCCGGAGGCAGCCGGGGCGCCGGCGGCCGGGGCTGCAGCGCCCTCGGCAGCGGCGGCCTCGTCGGCCTCGCGGGACTTGATGACCTGGGCCTGGTGCTGCTCGAAGCGCTGCTGCGCCTCGGCGTACTGGCCCTCCCACGCCTCGCGCTGGGTCTCGAAGCCCTCGAGCCAGTCGTTGGTCTCGGGGTCGAAGCCCTCGGGGTAGATGTAGTTGCCCTGGTCGTCGTACGACGCGGCCATGCCGTACAGCGTCGGGTCGAACTCGACCGAGGCCGGGTCGGAACCGAACGACTCGTTGGCCTGCTTCAGCGAGAGGCTGATACGGCGGCGCTCGAGGTCGATGTCGATGACCTTGACGAAGATCTCGTCGTTGACCTGGACGACCTGCTCCGGGATCTCCACGTGGCGCTCGGCCAGCTCGGAGATGTGGACCAGACCCTCGATGCCCTCGTCGACGCGCACGAACGCACCGAAGGGAACGAGCTTCGTGACCTTACCGGGAACAACCTGCCCGATCTGGTGCGTGCGGGCGAACTGCTGCCACGGGTCTTCCTGCGTCGCCTTGAGGGACAGCGAGACGCGCTCGCGGTCCATGTCGACGTCGAGGACCTCGACGGTGACTTCCTGGCCGACCTCGACAACCTCGGAGGGGTGGTCGATGTGCTTCCAGGAGAGCTCGGAGACGTGGACGAGACCGTCGACGCCACCCAGGTCCACGAACGCACCGAAGTTGACGATCGAGGAAACGACGCCGGAGCGGACCTGACCCTTCTGCAGGGTCGTGAGGAAGGTCTGACGGACCTCGCTCTGGGTCTGCTCAAGCCAGGCACGGCGGGACAGGACCACGTTGTTGCGGTTCTTGTCCAGCTCGATGATCTTGGCCTCGAGCTCCTTGCCCACGTAAGGCTGGAGGTCGCGGACGCGGCGCATCTCGACGAGCGACGCCGGCAGGAAGCCACGGAGGCCGATGTCGAGGATGAGTCCACCCTTGACGACCTCGATGACGGTGCCGGTGACGATGCCGTCCTCTTCCTTGATCTTCTCGATCGTGCCCCAGGCGCGCTCGTACTGCGCGCGCTTCTTGGACAGGATGAGACGGCCTTCCTTGTCCTCCTTCTGGAGAACAAGAGCCTCGATCTCATCGCCCACGGAGACGACCTCGTTGGGGTCGACATCGTGCTTGATGGAAAGCTCGCGGGAGGGGATGACGCCTTCGGTCTTGTAACCGATGTCGAGCAGGACCTCGTCCCGGTCGACCTTCACGATGACGCCGTCGACGATGTCGCCGTCGTTGAAGTACTTGATCGTCTCGTCGATCGCGGCGAGGAAGGCTTCCTCGTTACCGATGTCGTTGACCGCTACCTGCGGGGTGGTGGAAGCGGTGGTCTCGGTGCTGCTCGTCATGTGGGTAAGGGCTCCGGTACGGACAGTAAGTCGTAGGTACTGCTACGCCGGGAGCCCGTATCGCACCTGATGAAGCCGGACAGCCTTGGAGGCGCACTTTCGTGGAACGGAAAGCGCCTCGACAACCGAGGGGACATACAACCGATGCAAGCGCAGCCTGCTCTGTCTGAGGTGCGCAGGCTCGCAGCGCAACTTGTAGCATACGGGGGCAGCCGGGCAGGGTCAATGCGCGAAGGCGCACACCCGGGGCGGATCGTGCCATACCCGGCGCAACTCGGGACGGGCGAAGCCGCCCCGGCCGCACCCCACCGTGCGGGTACGGGCTCGGGCGAGCGTACGCAGACGAAACAGACGGGCGCAATGAGCCACAGGGAAGACGCTTTCCGGTACGAAGGCGAGCCTGGCGGGGACCACGCCGGCGACAGTGACGAGGCCGAGGCGACCCGGCGTGCGGCCGGTGAGGCGGAGAGCAGCCGGGCCAGCCAAACCTGGTGGGACCGGAACGCGGACGAGTACCAGAGCGAGCACGGATCGTTCCTGGGTGACGACCGTTTCGTGTGGGGCCCGGAAGGGCTCGACGAGGCCGAGGCCGGCCTGCTGGGGCCCGCCTCCGCACTCAAGGGTCTGAACGTTCTGGAGATCGGCGCGGGAGCCGCCCAGTGTTCACGCTGGCTCGCCGCCCAAGGCGCGCGTCCCGTCGCCCTGGACCTCTCGCACCGGCAGCTGCAGCACGCATTGCGCATCGGCGGGGGTGTTCCCCTGGTGCAGGCGGACGCGGGAACGCTCCCTTTCCGGGACGCGTCCTTCGACCTCGCGTGCTCGGCGTACGGCGCGGTGCCGTTCGTCGCCGACCCCGCGGACGTCTTCCGCGAGGTGCGGCGCGTTCTGCGGCCCGGCGGACGGTGGGTCTTCTCCGTCACCCATCCCGTCCGCTGGGCGTTCCCTGACGAGCCCGGCCCCGAGGGCCTTTCGGTCGCCGCGTCCTACTTCGACCGCACCCCGTATGTCGAACAGGACGACCAGGGACGCGCCGTTTACGTGGAGCACCACAGAACGGTCGGCGACCGGGTAAGGGACGTGGTGGCCGGCGGTTTCCGCCTGGTCGACCTGGTCGAGCCCGAGTGGCCGGCCTGGAACAGCCAGGAGTGGGGCGGCTGGTCCCCGCTGCGCGGAAATCTGATCCCGGGAACGGCGATTTTCGTCTGCGTACGAGACTAGGGACGTGATCCGCACCGACGCCCTGGGGCTCCTTCCCGTACGTACCGCTGTGCCCGCGTTGGAGCGTGCCCTGAACGCGCACGGAACCGCGGTGCTGTGCGCGCCGCCGGGGACGGGAAAGACGACCCTGGTGCCGCTCGTGCTGGCCGGACTGCTCGACGGTGGTGCCCCTGTGCGCAGGGTCGTCGTCGCGGAACCGCGGCGGATCGCCGCGCGGGCCGCGGCACGACGCATGGCGTGGCTGCTGGGCGAGAGCGTCGGGGGGCGCGTGGGCTTCACCGTGCGCGGGGAGCGCGTAGTGGGGCGCGGGACGGTGGTGGAGGTCGTGACCACCGGTGTGCTGCTCCAGCGTCTCCAGCGCGACCAGGAGCTGTCCGGCGTCGACGTCGTCATGCTCGACGAGTGCCACGAGCGGCACCTGGACGCGGACACGGTCGCCGCGTTCCTCCTGGACGTACGGGCCACCCTGCGCCCGGAGCTGCGACTGCTGGCCGCGTCCGCGACCACGGACGCCCAGGGCTGGGCGAGGCTGCTGGGCGACGCCCCGCCGGGCGCCCCCGTCATCGAGGCGCAGGGCGTCTCGCATCCGGTGGAGACGGTATGGGCGCCGCCCTCCCGCCCGGTGCGCCCGCCGCACGGCATGCGCGTCGACCCGGCCCTGCTCACGCATGTGGCCGCCGTGGTGCGCAGGGCGCTCGCCGAGCGGGAGGGCGATGTGCTGTGCTTCCTGCCGGGCGTGGGTGAGATCGCGCGCGTGGCGGGGCAGCTGGGCGCCACGGGTGATCTGGGCGCCGAGGTGCTTCAGGTGCACGGGCGGGCGCCGGCGGCCGTGCAGGACGCGGTACTCGCCGGTTCGGCCGGGCCGCGCAGAGTGGTGCTGGCGACCTCCGTGGCCGAGTCGAGCCTGACCGTGCCCGGCGTGCGGGTCGTGGTGGACGCGGGGCTCGCGCGTGAGCCGCGTACCGATCACGCACGCGGCCTGAGCGCGCTCACCACCGTGCGGGCCTCCCGGGCGGCCTCCCGGCAGCGGGCGGGGCGCGCCGGGCGCGAGGCGCCGGGGACGGTGTACCGGTGCTGGGACGAGGCCGACGACGTACGGCTACCGCGCTTCCCCTCCCCCGAGATCAAGGTCGCGGACCTCACTGCGTTCGCACTCCAGGCGGCGTGCTGGGGCGACCCGGACGCGAGCGGCCTGGCCCTGCTGGATCCGCCGCCGGGAGGCGCCATGGCGGCGGCGCGTGCCGTGCTGGCCGCGATCGGCGCGGTGGACGGCTCCGGTCGCGCCACGGAGCGCGGTGTGCGGATGGCGCGCGTCGGCCTGCACCCCCGGCTCGCGCGGGCGCTTGTCGACGGCGCACGGCAGGTCGGCGTGCGCCGGGCGGCCGAAGTGGTCGCGCTGCTGAGCGAGGAACCTCCCCGGGAGTACGGCGACGACCTCACCGCGGCCTGGCGTACGGCCGCACGCGGGAACGACGCGTACGGCGCGCGCTGGCGCCGGGAGGCGAAGCGTCTGGCCTCGGCGGCAGACGACGGCGCACCGCCCCCCGCGCGTGGCGGGCCGGGCGCGGGATCACGGTCGCCGGCGGACGACGAAGTGGCCGGGCTCGTGGCCGCGCTCGCGTTCCCCGAGCGGGTGGGCAGGGCGCGCGGCGAAGGCGGCTTCCTCATGGCCTCCGGGACCGGCGCCGAGCTGGGCGAGGGGTCGCGGCTGCGCAGCGCGCCGTGGCTGGCCGTCGCCGTCGCCGACCGACCCGTGCATGCCGCCTCCGCGCGCGTACGCCTCGCCGCCGTAGTCGACGAGAGCACGGCCAGGCTGGCCGCCGAGCATCTGCTGGTCTCCGGCGAGGAAGTGCGCTGGGAGGGCGGCGATGTCGTCGCCCGGCACGTGGAGCGGCTGGGCGCAGTCGAGTTGACCGTACGTACGCTCAAAAACCCCGGTGCGGAGCGTGTACGGGAAGCGCTGCTTGACGGGCTGCGGCGCGAAGGCCTCGGCCTACTGCGCTGGACGCGCGACGCGCAGGGGCTGCGCGAACGCCTCGCCTTCGTGCACCGGGTGCGGGGAGCGCCGTGGCCGAACGTGTCGGACGCGGCGCTTACGGAGCGTTCCGGGGAATGGCTGGAGCCCGAGCTCTCGCGGGCGCGCCGGAGGTCCGACCTGGGCCGCATCGAGGCGGGGCAGGCCCTGAACCGGCTGCTGCCGTGGGCGTCCGGCGACGCGGCCCGGCTGGACGAGCTGGCACCGGAGCGCATCGAGGTGCCGAGCGGGTCGCGCATCCGGGTGGACTACGGCGGCGGGCAGCCCGTACTGGCGGTGAAACTGCAGGAGATGTTCGGCCTGGCCGAGACCCCACGGGTGGCGGGTGTACCGGTGCTGGTGCATCTGCTGTCACCGGCCGGGCGCCCCGCGGCCGTCACCGCGGATCTGGCGTCGTTCTGGGGTGACGGATACCGCTCAGTGCGGGCCGAGTTGCGGGGCCGCTATCCGAAGCACCCGTGGCCGGAGGACCCGGCCACGGCGGCCCCCACCCGGCACACGAAGGCGCGGGCGTCCGGATCCGGACGCGGGTGAGAACCCCGGCGCCTGCACAGCGAAGCACCGACGCACCGCTGCCCCGTCCGGAACACGGGTCCTGACGGGGCAGCGGCAGCGGAGAGTTACGCCGAGGGTTTCGTGGCGGGGGTGGAGTCCGCCGGGTCCGTCGGGTCCGTTGAGGGGTCGGCGCCCGGGTCGGGGGAAGAAGGGGCGGTGGCGGCCGTGACGGTCAGATCGACTGTCAGGACCACACCGTCGGCCGTCGTCAGACGCAGCTTGTAGGTGCCCGCGCTGCCGTCGGTGTAGATCTTCGGCAGCGTCACCAGGCCGTGGGCGTCCGACGTGAAAACGGTGAGCGTCCGGAGTGTCTTGCCTTCGGCGTCCTTGAAGTACGGGCCCCTGTCGTTCTCCACGGGCTTGTCGGCGCCGGTGACCAGCGTCGCGGTCACCGCGACACCGGCGGCGGCCTTGCCCTTGTACGTCGCCTTCACCTCGACGAGACCGGCGAAGGATCCGCCCGTCTCGGCCTTGAGCTCCTCTTCGGAGGTACGGGCGAGCACGTCAGCCTGCGGAGCCGGAGCGGGCTTGGCCTTGACGGTGGCGCCGAAGTCCGTCGCCGGGGCGGTGGTGCCGAGAGCCTTGGCACGGATGGTGAACGTGCCGGTCCGGCCGCCCGCGCCGAGCGCGGGGGCGGTGGCGATGCCGTCGACGCCGGTGGTGACGGTGACGCGGGTCGCGGCGCCGGGGAAGCGCGCCTCGGTGGCGCCGACGATCTGGAACTGGACCTGGGCGGCGGCAACGATTTTGCCCGCCGACGTCTTGGCCCGTACGCGCAGCCGGTCCGTGAACTTCTCGCCCTCGGTGGCCGACACGCTCCGGGCACCGATCCGCTCCAGTGCGGCGACGGACGCCGGCGGCTTCGGCGGGTCGGGCTTGGCCGGAGGCTTCGTGGGTGGCGGGGTGCCGGTGCCGCCGCCCGGCTTGCCGGGATCGGTGGGCTTGCTGGGGTCGGTGGGCTTGCTGGGGTCGGTGGGCTCCGTGGGCTCCCCCGGATTGCCGGGCTCACCGGGGCTCGTGGGAGGCGGGCCGGCCGGGGTGGTGGGAGGCGTCGGCACCCCCGGTGCGGCCCCTCGCCGCTCATCGCTGCCACCGCCGCTACCGCTGCCCCCGCCGCCGCCGCCGGGCACCGTGCTGACCGGCAGGACACCCGATCCGTCCGGGACCTCGTGGCTGCCGCGCCGGTAGTAGTCGAACCAGGACAGCACCGTGCGCAGGTACTCGCGGGAGCGGTTGTATCCGAGGATCGCCTCGTCCAGCTGGCTGGAAATCGTCAAGTCACGGTTGTGCGCGCACAGGTAGCGGCCCGCGGCGAGCGACGCGTCGTAGATGTTGTTCGGGTTCTTCTCGCCGTCGCCGTTGCCGTCCTGGCCCCAGGCGGCCCAGGTGGACGGGATGAACTGCATCGGTCCGACAGCGCGGTCGTGCGTCGAGTCGTCGTCGTACGCGCCCCTGTCGGTGTCCGAGATGTTGGCGAAGCCCACACCGTTGAGGACCGGGCCGAGGATCGGCGTCAGGGTCGTCCCGTCGGCGTCGACCCGTCCGCCGCGCGCCTGGCCCGACTCGACCTTGCCGATCGCGGCGAGCAGCTGCCACGGCAGCCGGCAGCCGGGGTCGGTGCCCTTGACGGTCTCTTCCGCGCGCTTGTACGCGGCCAGGACCGTGGCGGGTATGCCCGCCTCTGCGGCGCCCGCGCCCGTGCCGGCACTGATCGGAAGGTTGACCGAAGCGCCCGGCTTGTTCGGGGTGTTCAGCGGCGGGAGGTCCGTGAAGTACGGCGAGTCACCCGCCCCCGGCGGCGTGGCAGAGGTTTCGGTGGGTTCGGTCGCGTTCGCGGCCTTCTCGCCACCGGTGTCGGCGGACGCCAACGTGCTGCCCGGCGCCTGCGAGGCGGAGAGCGCTGCGACCACGAGCGCCGCCACCGTGGTGGCCGTCGCCCCCTTGCGCAGCCTGCGATCGAATTGCACTGCCATACGTCCGGCCCCTCCGTCAACGGCTGTTCGCGCTCCCCTGCGCAAGACTCAAGCGACACTACGACAACTCCAGGCGCCGGAACACCGGGTGATGTCCGCCTGTTACTGGTTGGTCGGAAATTCACCTCCGGTCACCGGACGGCATACTGATCGCCACAGACAAGAATCAGGCCAAGGGGGGCTTTTGCCGTTCACACTCAGCCATGCCGCGGCGGTTCTGCCGGGGATCCGGCGGGACGGCACCGGGCGCGGGCCGCTGCTCGCGTCGGCGCTGGTCGCCGGATCCTTCGCGCCCGACATGACCTACTTCGCGGCCAGCGCAGTGCCGGCCGCGATGGCCTTCGGAGACGTCACGCACACCGTGGTGGGCATCGTGACGGCCGACGTACTGATCACGGCGGCACTGGTGGGCCTGTGGCTGCTGCTGCGCGAACCGCTGCTCGCGCTGGTGCCGCGTCGCCGGCAGGCCCGCTTCCACGGTTTCGTGCGCGGCCAGGACTGGACGGCCGCCCAACCGGCTTCGCTGGCCTGGCGTTTCGTCCTTTCGGCCGTCGTCGGCGCGGGCACGCACGTCGTCTGGGACTCCTTCACACACCTGGACCAGTGGGGCACGAAGGCCCTCCCGGTGCTCGGCGAAGCCGTCGCCGGATTCCCGCTGTACACGTACGCCCAGTACGGCAGCTCAGCCGTCGCGGCCGTGGCCATCGGATGGTTCGCACTCTCGGCGCTGCGCCGCCGGCCGGACGGGCCGCCACCCGCGTCCGTGCCGCCGCTGGGCACGCGCGGGCGGCGGGCGATCTGTGCGCTGCTCGCCCTGTGCGCGCTGCTCGGGCTCGTACACCGGTGTCTGCGCTGGTACGCCGCACAGACGGTGACGCTGGTCCCGCTGGACTTCGTCCCCACCGCGTGCTTCGGCGCGGGCGCCGGTCTCGCCGTCGGCCTTGTGCTGTACGCCGCCGGGATGCGGCTGTGGCTACGGCGAGACCGCAACCGGGACACGGTACGGGGCCCCGGCCCTCGGTCGCCGGACGGGCGTGATGCGGCCGACGAGTCCGCGGCGCGGGCAGGGGCTCCCGGCGCGTCCGGCGATTGAGGGCGCCCCCTGGTGAGGCGCCCTCGGGGCGGGACGAGCCCGGAGTGGGTCAGTGCGCCGCCGACTCCCAGTCCCTGCCCACTCCCACCGACACATCCAGCGGCGCGCGCAGCGTGACCGCGGCCGCCATCTCGCGGCGGACGATCTCCTCGACGCGCATCCGCTCGCCCGTCGCGATCTCCAGCACGATTTCGTCATGGACCTGGAGCAGCATCCGGGAGATCATCCCGGCTTCCTCCAGGGCCCGGTCGACGCGCAGCATGGCGACCTTGACGATGTCCGCGGCCGTGCCCTGGATCGGGGCGTTGAGCGCCATCCGCTCGGCCATCTCGCGGCGCTGGCGGTTGTCGCTGTTGAGGTCGGGCAGATAGCGGCGGCGCCCCAGCATCGTCTCGGTGTAGCCCGTGGCGCGGGCCTCCTCGACGGCACGCTGCAGATAGTCCCGAACCCCTCCGAACCGCAGGAAGAAGGTGTCCATCAGGCCGCGGGCCTCACCCGCCTCGATGTTCAGCTGCTGGGACAGACCGAACGCCGAGAGACCGTACGCCAGTCCGTACGACATGGCCTTGATCTTGCGGCGCATCTCCGGGTCGACCTGCGACTTCTCCACACCGAACACCTGGGAGGCGACGGTGGTGTGCAGGTCCTCGCCGGACAGGAACGCCTCGATCAGTCCCTCGTCCTCGGACAGGTGCGCCATCACCCGCAGTTCGATCTGGCTGTAATCGGCGGTCATCAGGGATTCGTAGCCCTCGCCGACGACGAAGCCACGGCGGATGGCCCGGCCCTCGTCCGTACGCACCGGGATGTTCTGCAGGTTGGGGTCGGTGGAGGACAGCCGCCCGGTCGCCGCGACCGTCTGGTTGTACGTGGTGTGGATGCGGCCGTCCGTGGCGATGGACTTGACGAGCCCCTCGACCGTCACCCGCAGCTTCGCCTGCTCACGGTGGCGCAGCATGATCACCGGCAGGTCGTGATCGCTCTGCGCCGCCAGCCACGCCAGGGCGTCGGCATCCGTGGTGTATCCGGTCTTGGTCTTCTTCGTCTTCGGCAGCGCCAGCTCACCGAAAAGGATCTCCTGCAGCTGCTTGGGCGACCCGAGGTTGAACTCGCGCCCCGCAGCGTCGTGCGCCTCCCCCACCGCCTGCTGCACCGCACCGGCGAACTGCTGCTCCATCGCGTCCAGATGGGCGCGGTCCGCGGCGACACCGTGCCGCTCCAGGCGGGCCAGCAGGACGGACGTCGGCAGCTCCACGTCGTGCAGCAGATCGGTGGCGCCGACCTCATCGAGGCGTTCACCGAATGCCGCACCGAGATCGAGGACCGCGCGGGCCTGCGTCATGAGGGCGTCTGCCTCGGCCTGCTCGTCCGCGCCGAACGCCAGCTGGCCGGCGGCGGACGCCGGGGCCAGCTCACGCCCCAGGTACTCCACGGACAGGGCGTCCAGCGCGAACGACCGACGCCCCGGCTTGACCAGATAGGCGGCGAGCGCCGTGTCCATCGTGACGCCGTCGACCTGCCACCCGTGCTCGGGGAAGACCCGCATGACGCCCTTGGCGTTGTGCATGACCTTCGGCTGGGCCGGATCCGAGATCCACGCGGCGAAAGCCTTGTCGTCCCCTTCGTCGAGCTGCGAGGTGTCGAACCAGGCCGCCGCGCCGTCGGCCGCCGCCAGCGCGATCTCGCTGACACTGCCGGAGCCCAGCGCCCAGGCGTCGACCGTGGCCACCCCGAGCGGCCGCCCACCGTGCGCCTCCAGCCACGGCGCGACCTCACCGGCGCCCAGCACCGTGCCGTCAATCTCGACACCGGCGGCCGGCGGCGCGGACGGCTCGGCCTGCGCCGCGCCGGGGTCGACGGCGAGCAGACGCTCACGAAGGCTCGGATTGCGGATCTCCAGTATGTCCAGGACACCGGTCAGCGCCGCACGGTCGTACGGTGCGCGCTCCAGATCCTGCGGGCCCTTCGGCAGCTCGACGTCACGCACCATCTCCGTGAGCCGGCGGTTGAGCTTCACCGCCTCCAGGTGGTCCCGGAAGTTCTGCCCGGCCTTCCCCTTGACCTCGTCGGCGCGCTCCACCAGGTCGGCGAACGAACCGAACTGATTGATCCACTTCGCCGCGGTCTTCTCCCCGACACCCGGAATGCCCGGCAGGTTGTCGGAGGGATCGCCGCGCAGCGCGGCGAAGTCCGGGTACTGCTGCGGGGTGAGGCCGTACTTCTCCTCGACCTTCTCCGGGGTGAAGCGGGTCAGCTCCGAGACCCCCTTGGTCGGGTACAGCACGGTGACATGCTCGGTGATCAGCTGGAAGGAGTCCCGGTCACCGGTGACGATCAGCACCTCGAAACCGGCGGCCTCGGCCTGCGTGGCAAGCGTCGCGATGACATCGTCGGCCTCGAACCCGTCGATCGCGAACCGGTCCGCGCCCATCGCGTCGAGCAGCTCACCGATCAGCTCGACCTGGCCCTTGAACTCGTCCGGCGTTTTTGAGCGATTCGCCTTGTAATCGGCGAACTCCTCCGAGCGCCACGTCTTGCGCGACACGTCGAAGGCCACCGCGAAATGCGTCGGCGCCTCGTCACGCAGGGTGTTCGCCAGCATCGACGCGAAGCCGTAGATGGCGTTCGTCGTCTGACCGCTCGCGGTCGTGAAATTCTCCGCGGGCAGCGCGAAGAACGCCCGGTACGCCAGGGAGTGCCCGTCCATGAGGAGCAGGCGGGGACGGTTTTCTGCGGTCTTCTTCGATGCTGTCTCTGACACGCCTCCGATCCTAGGGCGCACCACTGACAATCCGGCCCCACGCCCTGGCACTGTCAGAGGCACGTGACAGGATCGGATACGTACGGAAAGTGAACCGCCCGCTCAAACCGCCCGCTCAAAGGGGAGCGCCATGGCTGCCAAGCCGCCCGCAGGTGACCCGGTCCAGGACGCACCACAGGTCACCCCTCCCCAGCACGCCGCCGCAGGCCTCGCGGCCATCGGCCACACCCTGCGGGCCGCGACACAGCAGATGGGCCTACGCCGCACCACGCAGACCCTCCTCAAGGTCAACCAGAAAGACGGCTTCGACTGCCCCGGCTGCGCCTGGCCCGAAGAGGACAAGCGGCACACCGCCGAATTCTGCGAGAACGGCGCCAAGGCCGTCGCGGAGGAGGCGACACTGCGCCGCGTCACCCCCGCCTTCTTCGCCGCGCATCCCGTCGCCGACCTGGCTGCCCGCAGCGGATACTGGCTGGGCCAGCAGGGCCGCATCACCCAGCCGATGCTACTGGCAACAAGCGCACAGACCGACGGAGTCGACCGGTACGAACCGGTGACCTGGGAACGGGCCTTCGAGATCATCGCCGAGGAGCTCAACGCCCTGAGCTCCCCCGACGAAGCCCTCTTCTACACGTCGGGCCGCACCAGCAACGAAGCGGCGTTCCTGCTCCAGCTCTTCGCCCGCGAGTTCGGCACCAACAACCTCCCCGACTGCTCCAACATGTGCCACGAGTCGTCCGGCTCGGCCCTGGTGGAAACCATCGGCATCGGCAAGGGCAGCGTCTCCCTCGAAGACCTGCACCAGGCCGACCTGATCATCGTCGCCGGTCAGAACCCGGGCACCAACCACCCGCGCATGCTCACAGCCCTGGAAAAGGCCAAGGCCGCGGGCGCCCGGATCATCTCGGTGAACCCACTGCCCGAAGCCGGCCTCGAACGCTTCAAGAACCCGCAAACCCCAGCCGGCATGCTCAGGGGCACCGCCCTCACCGACCTCTTCCTCCAGATCCGCCTCGGCGGCGACCAGGCCCTGTTCCGGCTGCTCAACAAACTGATCGTCGACACCGAAGGCGCCGTGGACGAGACCTTCGTGCGCGAACACACCCACGGATACGACGACTTCGCGGCCGCCGCCCGCAGCGCCGACTGGGACGAGACACTCACCGCCACCGGCCTTGAACGCGACCGGATCGAGCAGGCCCTCGCCATGGTCCTCGCCTCCGAACGCACCGTCGTGTGCTGGGCCATGGGCCTCACCCAGCACAAACACGCCGTGGCGACCATCCGCGAAGTCGTCAACTTCCTGCTGCTGCGCGGCAACATCGGCCGCCCCGGCGCCGGCGTCTGCCCGGTCCGCGGCCACTCCAACGTCCAGGGCGACCGCACCATGGGCATCTTCGAACGCCCCGCCCCGGCGTTCCTCGACGCCCTGGACAAGGAATTCTCGATCACCTCACCGCGCCACCACGGATACGACGTCGTACGGTCCATCCAGGCCCTGCGCGACGGCGACGCCAAAGTGTTCTTCGCGATGGGCGGCAACTTCGTCGGCGCCACCCCCGACACCGACGTCACCGAAGCCGCCATGCGCAACGCCCGCCTGACCGTGCACGTCTCGACCAAACTCAACCGCTCGCACGCCGTCACCGGCGCCCGCGCACTGATCCTGCCCACCCTCGGCCGCACCGACAAGGACACGCAGGCGGCCGGCAGGCAGTTCGTCACCGTCGAGGACTCCATGGGCATGGTGCACGCCTCCCGCGGCAACCTCACCCCCGCAAGCCCACACCTGCTGTCCGAACCCGCCATCGTCGCCCGCATGGCCCGCGCCACCCTCGGCGCCACCTCCACGACCAACTGGGAGGACTTCGAGCAGGACTACGCCACCATCCGCGACCGGATCTCCCGCGTCGTCCCCGGCTTCGACGACTTCAACGCCCGCGCCGCCCGCCCCGGCGGCTTCACCCTGCCGCACGGGCCCCGCGACGAACGCCGCTTCCCCACCGCCACCGGCAAAGCCAACTTCACCGCCGCACCCGTGGAATACCCCGAACTGCCCGCAGGCCGCCTGCTGCTCCAGACCCTGCGCTCCCACGACCAGTACAACACCACCATCTACGGACTCGACGACCGCTACCGGGGCATCAAGGGCGGCCGCCGAGTCGTCCTCGTCAACCCCGACGACGCCCGCGAACTGGGCCTCGCCGACGGGACATACACCGACCTGGTCAGCGAATGGAAAGACGGCGTGGAACGGCGCGCACCCGGCTTCCGAGTAGTCCACTACCCCACCGCCCGCGGCTGCGCCGCCGCCTACTACCCGGAGACGAACGTCCTGGTGCCCCTCGACGCGACGGCCGACACCAGCAACACCCCCGCGAGCAAGTCCGTGGTCGTACGTCTGGAACAATCGGCGCCCGCCTAAGCGTTTGCTCAATGACTTAGGACCCCGTACGACGATCGGAGCCGGGCCCCATGGGCGAGCAGCAAGCTGTGAAGTTCCCGCAAGAGGTCATCGACGAATACGCGTCGCTGGGCGTCGACCTGCCCGCCCTGTTCTCCGCCGGACACCTCGGCACCCGCATGGGCGTGCAGATCATCGAGGCGTCCGCCGAGCGTGTCGTCGCCACCATGCCCGTCGAGGGCAACACCCAGCCGTACGGACTGCTGCACGGCGGGGCATCGGCCGTACTCGCCGAAACCCTCGGCTCCATCGGCTCCATGCTGCACGGCGGCATCACCAAACTCGCCGTCGGCGTGGACCTCAACTGCACCCACCACCGCGGCGCCCGCAGCGGCCTGGTCACCGGCGTCGCCACCCCCGTCCACCGCGGCCGCTCCACCGCGACGTACGAAATCGTCATCACCGACGACCAGGACAAGCGCGTCTGCACGGCCCGCCTGACCTGCATGCTCCGCGATGTCGATGTCGACGTCGACGTCGACGTCGACGGCAAGGACAGCAGCGGCAGCAAGGGCTGACCACCGCACGACCGCCGGCGTCACCCGGGCGTGCCCGGCCCGGACAGCCACCCGCGTCCCGGCCGGGCACCAAGCCTCCTGCACCCGCTGTTCCCCAGCTCTCCCCAACAGAGCCGGACAGCTCAACTCCCTTGCCGCACAACCGTCCCGCGCAACCTTCCTGCTCGCACACCCTTGCAACAGCCCCGGCCACGCCCTAGTTTTCGCACGTGACCGCAGGCAGCACTCGGAGACACCGAGCCGGTGCCTGCCACGCCCTCGCGATGCTCGTCGCCCTGACCGGAACAAGCGGATGCGACGGCTCCGAGATCACCCCCAGTAACAGCCCGGCACCACACCGCACCACACCGGCGGAAGTGTGCGCCTCGCTCATCTCGTACTGGGTCGAAGAAGCCCTCAAGGACAGCAAATGGGCCGGCCTCGACTGGGAACAGAAGGGCCTGTCCAACGAGCAGTACGAACTCCACGAAAAGATCCTGGTTGCCGCCCGAGCCGAGCAGAACACCCGGGGCCGGGCCGCCGCCCTGCGACTGGCGGAGCGGGAGAGCCGGGCTCGCTGCGAAGCAGCGAACGGAGCCACTGGCAGTTCCGAGAACTGGCGACCGCCGCAGTAACGCTACGTAACAGGGGAAGGTACGGAAAATCTGGCCCTGCTCGCCGCCTGCCGCACCGCCGACCCCACCACCGCTGCCCGCGGACCCCGGCTCGACGTCAGGAGCAAGATCACCTCAAGCCCCTTAGCAGAACTGCAGTTTCTCACTATGTGGTCAAAAGGGTTGGGTCGGCCCACGTCCGATCTGTCCACACTCCCCCCACCAACCCTTGGCCTCGGCATAACAAGAACGTCACATCCTGACTCCGCACCTCCCTGACCCCGCCACCTGCGCCTAGAGTCACGGCCAGTTACCGCGCCGCCGGGCGCGACTGCAGCAAGGCCGTGCACCACCCCCAGTGCGGCCCGGCGACCTAACGGCAACCCAGCAGAGGTTGCCGCGCCAGGGAAAGGATTTATCGTGCGTCACCGTTCCTTGCTCATCCTCACCACCGTGGTCACCACGGGAGCTCTCACCCTCTCCGCCTGCGGGTCACGCGACGAAGGCAGCAAGGGCAACGACAGCGGCAGCAAAAAGACCACCGTCGTCATCGGTGTCGACGCCCCGCTGACCGGCTCGCTGTCCGCTCTGGGTCAGGGCATCAAGAACTCCGTGGACCTCGCCGCCAAGACGGCGAACAAGAACAACGAGGTCCCCGGCATCGAGTTCAAGGTCGAAGCCCTCGACGACCAGGCAGTCCCGGCCTCCGGCCAGGCCAACGCCACCAAGCTCGTCGGCAACCAGGACGTCATAGGCGCCGTCGGCCCGCTGAACTCCGGCGTCGCCCAGTCCATGCAGAGCGTCTTCGCGAAGGCCGATGTCGTCCAGGTCTCCCCGGCCAACACCAACCCGGCACTCAGCCAGGGTGACGACTGGGCCACCGGCGCCGCCAAGCGCCCGTTCAAGACGTACTTCAGGACCGCCGCCACCGACGTGGTCCAGGGCAAGTTCGCCGCCCAGTACCTCTACAACGACGCGAAGAAGAAGAAGGTCTACGTCGTCGACGACAAGCAGACCTACGGCGCCGGCCTCGCCGCCATCTTCTCCGCCGAATTCAAGCGCCTCGGCGGCAAGATCGCCGGCACCGACCACGTCACGGTGAAGGAGACCGACTTCTCCAGCACCGCCGACAAGGTCAAGTCCTCCAAGGCCGACTCCGTCTACTACGGCGGCCAGTACCCCGAGGGCGGCCTGCTCGCCGACCAGATCAAGAAGACCGGCGCCAAGATCCCCACCATGGGTGGCGACGGCATCTTCGACCCCGCCTTCATCAGCGCCTCCGGCGTGGCCAACGACGGTGACTTCGCGACCTCCATCGGCTACCCGGTCGAGAAGCTCCCCACCGCCAAGAAGTTCATCGAGGACTACAAGGCCGGCGGCTACAAGGACCCGTACGCGGCCTACGGCGGCTACTCCTACGACGCCGGCTGGTCCATCATCCAGGCCGTCAAGGCCGTCGTCGCAGCCAACGACGGCAAGCTGCCCGAGGACGCCCGCGCCAAGGTCGTCGAGGCCATGGGCAAGGTCTCCTTCGACGGAGTGACCGGCAAGGTCTCCTTCGACGAGAACGGTGACACCACCAACAAGCAGCTCACCGTCTACAAGGTCGAAGGCAAGGAGTGGAAGGACGTCAAGTCCGCCACCTTCAAGGACTGATCCACCGCACAACCCGCTCCACCTGCCCCATCTGAACGAAACCGCGCGGGGGCGCAAACAGCGCCCTCGCGCGGTGTCATATCCGACAAGCTCATCGGAGGCCCTGCGGTGCACGAACTGCCGCAACAGCTGGCCAACGGCCTTGCACTCGGCGCCCTTTATGGCCTCATAGCCATCGGGTACACCATGGTGTACGGCATCGTCCAGCTCATCAACTTCGCCCACGGCGAGATCTTCATGATCGGGGGCTTCGGCGCCCTCACCGCCTACATCGCGCTCCCCAGCGGAACGTCACTCCTGGTGGCCATTCCCCTCATGATCGTCGGCGGCGCAATCGCCTCCGTCGCCGTAGCCACGGCCGCGGAACGCTTCGCCTACCGACCGCTGCGCGGCGCACCCAGGCTCGCTCCGCTGATCACCGCGATCGGCCTCTCGATCGTTCTCCAGCAGCTCGTCTGGGGCTTCTACCCCGACGCGAAGAAGCCGCGAAGCTTCCCCGAGTTCCAGGGCGAATCGTTCAAGCTGTTCGACAACCTGTACCTCCAGCGCGCCGATGCCTTCGTGCTCGTCCTCGCCCCCCTGTGCATGCTCGCCCTCGGCCTCTTCGTCGCCAAGAGCCGCAGCGGCCGCGCCATGCAGGCCACCGCGCAGGACCCCGACACGGCCAAACTGATGGGCATCAACACCGACCGCATCATCGTCATGGCCTTCGCCATCGGCGCCGCGTTCGCCGCCGTCGCCGCCGTCGCCTACGGCCTCGACAAGGGCCAGATCAACTTCGAGATGGGCTTCATCCTCGGACTGAAGGCCTTCACCGCCGCAGTCCTCGGCGGCATCGGCAACATCTACGGAGCCATGGTCGGCGGAGTCGTCCTCGGCCTCGCGGAATCACTGTCGATCGCCTACATCGAAGAGATTCCCGGAATGCAGCAGCTCGGCGGCGGCGCCTGGGCCAACGTCTGGGCATTCGTACTTCTCATCGTCGTGCTCCTCGTCAGGCCACAGGGCCTGCTCGGTGAGCGCGTCGCGGATCGGGCGTGAGAGCCATGACAACCGACACCACGCAGACCGCCGAAGCCACCCCGGCCGACGGCAGCACCTCCCGCGCCAAGCTGCTGCGCCGGCTCACCGCCCTCGGCGGCCTCGCCACCATCGCCAGCACCTTCTTGTCCTGGACATACACCGACGAATTCCCCGGCGACCTCACCGTCTACGGCTACCCCGGCGGCCTCCAGGTCCTCACGCTCGTCGCGGGCCTCCTCGTCACCCTCTACGCCCTGGCGTCACTCGACATCAAGGGCCTGCGCTGGCTGGCACCCACCGGCACGACGAAAGCCCTGCGGCTGTTCGCCCTCGGCGCCCTCGGCACCACCGGGTTCACGGTCATCGCCATCGCCGTCGAACTCGGCGGCGTAGTCAACCTCGAACCAGGCGGCTTCGTCGCACTCGTCGCCTCCGCCATCCCCGTCGCCACGGCATTCCAGCTCCCCGACGACACCCGCAAAGCCCGCCGCCCCAAGGGCCTCCCCTCCTGGGCCGAGATCCTGATCATCGTCGCCGCGTTCGGCATCGGACTCTTCGTCGTCACCTACGGCATCGACACCGAATACCCCGAACTCTTCACCGGCTACATGATCACCGCGGGCCTCGCCGTCGCCGGACTCTTCAAGGCCGGCCTCATGGCACGGCTCTCCGGCCTCACCGCCAAATACCGCTCCATCGCCGTAGCCGCGGCCTTCGTCGCCGCCGCAGCATTCCCCTTCACCCAGAACACCGACCAGTTCACCCTCATCGCGGTCAACATCCTCATCTTCGCGACCGTCGCACTCGGACTGAACATCGTCGTCGGCCTCGCCGGACTCCTCGACCTCGGATACGTCGCCTTCCTCGGCGTCGGCGCCTACACCGCCGCCCTCGTCTCAGGCACCACCGCATCCGCATTCGACGTCCAATTCCCCTTCTGGGCCTCCGTCCTCACCGGCGGCGTCGTCTCCCTCATCTTCGGCGTCGTCATCGGAGCCCCCACCCTGCGGCTGCGCGGCGACTACCTCGCCATCGTCACCCTCGGCTTCGGCGAGATCTTCCGCATCACCGTCGGCAACCTCGACGGCGTATCCGGACCCCAGATCACCAACGGCCCCAACGGCGTACCCAACATCCCCGACCTCAACTTCTTCGGATACAACTTCGGCGAATCCCACACCATCCTGGGCTTCGAACTCGGCTCCTACGCCAACTACTACCTGCTCATGCTGCTCGCGATGATCCTCGTGGTCCTCGTCTTCAGCCGCGCAGGCAGCTCCCGCATCGGCCGCGCCTGGGTCGCCATCCGCGAAGACGAGACCGCCGCCACCGCCATGGGCATCAACGGCTTCCGCGTCAAACTCATCGCCTTCGCACTCGGCGCCACCCTCGCCGGCCTCGCCGGCACCGTCCAGGCACACGTCCAGAGCACCGTGGTCCCCGAGATGTACGTCTTCGCCGGACCCGTACCGCCGAACTCCGCCTTCCTCCTCGCCGCCGTCATCCTCGGCGGCATGGGAACCATCAGCGGACCCCTCATCGGCGCCACGCTCCTCTACATGATCCCCGCCAAGCTGCAGTTCCTCCAGGACTACCAGCTCCTCGGCTTCGGCCTCGCCCTCATCCTGCTGATGCGCTTCCGACCCGAAGGCCTCATCGCCAACCGGCGCGCCCAGCTCGAATACCACGAGACCGACCAACTCGACGTACCGGAAAAGGGCCTCCCCGACACCGGCGTCGGCATCACGAAGGCGGGGGCGTGAACCCCATGACGACCACCACCGAACCCACCGTCGTCCTCGACGCCAGCGGCGTCACCATGCGCTTCGGCGGCCTCACCGCCGTACGCTCCGTCGACCTCAAGGTCAACGCCGGCGAAATCGTCGGCCTCATCGGCCCCAACGGCGCCGGCAAGACCACCTTCTTCAACTGCCTCACCGGGCTCTACGTCCCCACCGAAGGCAAGGTCAGCTACAAAGGCACCGTCCTGCCACCCAAGCCCCACCTCGTCACCCAGGCAGGCATCGCCCGCACCTTCCAGAACATTCGGCTCTTCGCCAACATGACCGTCCTGGAAAACGTCCTCGTCGGACGCCACACCAGGACCAAGGAAGGCCTCTGGTCGGCCCTCCTGCGCGGCCCCGGCTTCAAGAAAGCCGAAGCCGCCTCACACAAACGGGCCATGGAACTCCTCGAGTTCATCGGCCTGGAAAGCAAAGCCGACCACCTCGCGCGCAACCTCCCCTACGGCGAACAACGCAAGCTCGAAATCGCACGCGCCCTCGCCAGCGACCCCGGCCTGCTCCTCCTCGACGAGCCCACCGCCGGAATGAACCCGCAAGAGACCCGGACAGCCGAAGAACTCATCTTCGCCATCCGGGACATGGGCATCGCCGTACTCGTCATCGAGCACGACATGCGCTTCATCTTCAACCTGTGCGACCGCGTCGCCTGCCTCGTCCAAGGCGAAAAACTGGTCGAAGGCACACCCGCCACCGTCCAGGGCGACGAACGCGTCATCGCCGCCTACCTCGGAACGCCCTTCGAAGGCGCACCGGGCGCGGACGAAGCCGCCGAGGTCGAGGCGGCCGAAGCACAGAGCAACACCAGCACCACCAGCACCACCAGTAAGGAAGGGGAAACCCCGTGACCGCACTGCTCGAGGTCGAGGACCTCAGGGTCGCCTACGGCAAGATCGAAGCCGTCAAGGGCATCTCCTTCAGCGTCGAAGCCGGCCAAGTCGTCACCCTCATCGGCACCAACGGTGCGGGCAAGACCACTACGCTGCGCACCCTGTCCGGACTGCTCAAGCCCTCCGGCGGCCGCATCATGTTCGACGGGAAACCGCTCAGCGGCGTCCCGGCCCACAAGATCGTCGCCCTCGGGCTGGCCCACTCCCCCGAAGGCCGGCACATCTTCCCCCGCCTCACCATCGCCGAAAACCTCCAACTCGGCGCATTCCTGAGGACGGACAAAGCCGGCATCGAGAAGGACATCCAGCGCGCCTACGACCTCTTCCCCATCCTGGGCGAACGACGGAAGCAGGCCGCCGGCACCCTCTCCGGCGGCGAGCAGCAGATGCTGGCCATGGGACGCGCCCTCATGTCCCAGCCCAAGCTCCTCATGCTCGACGAACCCTCCATGGGCCTCTCCCCGATCATGATGCAGAAGATCATGGAGACCATCGTCGAGCTCAAGTCACAGGGCACCACCATCCTGCTCGTCGAGCAGAACGCCCAGGCGGCGCTCTCCCTCGCGGACACAGCACACGTCATGGAAGTCGGCACCATCAAGCTCTCCGGCCCCGGCTCGGAGCTGCTCCACGACGAGTCCGTCCGCAAGACGTACCTCGGCGAGGACTGAGCCGAACGCACGACAGCAAGGAGGCCCGTACCCCGAGCGACTCGGGGTACGGGCCTCCTTCCGTACGCGGCCCTACTGGTCCTTCGCGGCCTTCTTCTCCTCGGCGTCCTCGATGACCGCCTCGGCCACCTGCTGCATCGACAGCCGGCGGTCCATCGACGTCTTCTGAATCCACCGGAAGGCGGCCGGCTCCGTCAGCCCGTACTGCGTCTGCAACACCGACTTCGCGCGGTCCACCAACTTGCGCGTCTCCAGCCGCTGCGTGAGGTCCGCGACCTCGCTCTCCAACGCCCGCAGCTCCGTGAACCGCGAGACAGCCATCTCGATGGCCGGTACGACGTCACTCTTGCTGAACGGCTTCACGAGGTACGCCATCGCCCCGGCGTCCCGCGCCCGCTCCACCAGGTCGCGCTGCGAGAACGCCGTCAGCATGAGGACGGGGGCGATGGACTCCTCGGTGATCTTCTCGGCGGCGGAGATCCCGTCGAGCACGGGCATCTTCACGTCGAGGATCACGAGGTCGGGCTTGTGTTCCCGGGCCAGCTCGATGGCCTGCTGCCCGTCCCCGGCCTCGCCCACGACCGCGTAGCCCTCTTCCTCCAGCATCTCTTTGAGGTCGAGCCGAATGAGCGCTTCGTCCTCGGCGATGACGACGCGGGTCGTCAGCGGCGGAACGTGCGACTTGTCGTCGTCGACGGCGACGGGCTGGGGCGACTCGGGGGTGGTCACGGGGGCTCCTCGTTCCAAGGCAGGTGCTGCTGCCTTGAGCCTACCTACCTGAATCATGACGCGGTCACCCGGTACACTCCCATCGAGACACCTCGCCGGGTTGGCGGAATGGCAGACGCTGATTGCTCAAACCAATCTGTCCGAAAGGACGTGCGGGTTCGAATCCCGCACCCGGCACAAGAAGCGGATGTTCACATTCTCGTGAACATCCGCTTTTTTCACGTGCTGCGAGTTGGCGTCACGCAGAGTTGCGGTATGCACTTCCACGGCACAGAGGTACGCCACAAGGCGCTCGCTCTCCTCCGGTCCGGTTCAAAGAACGTGGACGTCGCACGGCAATTGAACGTACCGGCGGGGACCGTCTCGTACTGGTTGCACATGGACCGATCCAAGCGCGGGGAATTCCCAGGCCGACAAAGTGCGTAATGTCCCCGATGCGACGGCCGCCCTCTCGACAACGCGTCGTACTCGTACCTGCTCGGGCTCTATCTCGGCGACGGGCACATCAGTCACCACTCAGCGCACCGAGTGCCGAGCCTCATGCTCGCCCTTGATGACTCCTGGCCAGGCGTGCAGGACGAGGCCGAAGCCGCGATGTGCGCCGTGTTTCCGGGGAACGCCACATGCCGCGTACGCAGGACGGGGTGCCAGAACATCAAGGTGTACTCCAAGCACCTCCCATGCCTGTTCCCGCAGCACGGCCCCGGTAAGAAGCACGCACGTGAGATCGCGCTGGCACCATGGCAACAGGACATCATCGACGAGTACCCGTGGCAGTTCATCAGGGGGCTCATCCACTCCGACGGTGTCGGATCACGAACTGGACGACCCGTGTCGTCCGCGGCGAGCAGAAGCGGTACGAGTACCCGCGGTACTGGTTCACCAATGTCTCGGATGACATCCTGCGGCTCTACACGGACACTCTCGACAAACTCGGCATCGAGTGGACGCACTGCACCCGGCGCGGGAAGCACTACAACATCTCCGTCGCCCGACGCGCGTCCGTCGCGTTGATGGACGCTCACGTCGGGCCGAAGTACTGAGGGCACCCCTACTTCACTCCGCGGTGTCGTCCTCGCCGATGTGGTGGACGCGGACCAGGTTCGTGGAGCCCGCGACGCCCGGCGGGGAGCCGGCCGTGATGATCACCACGTCACCCTTGCGACAGCGGCCGATCCGCAGCAGGTGTTCGTCGACCTGGGCGACCATCGCGTCGGTGGAGTCGACGTGGGGGCCGAGGAAGGTTTCGACGCCCCAGGTGAGGTTCAGCTGGGAGCGCGTCGCCTGGTCCGGGGTGAAGGCCAGCAGCGGGATCGGTGAGCGGTAGCGCGAGAGGCGCTTGACGGTGTCACCGGACTGGGTGAAGGCGACCAGGAATTTCGCGCCCAGGAAGTCGCCGATGTCGGCTGCGGCGCGGGCGACGGATCCTGCCTGGGTGCGGGGTTTGTTGCGTTCGGTGAGCGGCGGGAGGCCTTTGCCGAGGATGTCCTCCTCTGCGGCTTCGACGATTCGGCTCATGGTTTTGACCGTTTCGACGGGGTACTTGCCGACGCTGGTTTCGCCGGAGAGCATGACCGCGTCGGTGCCGTCGATGATGGCGTTGGCGACGTCGGAGGCTTCGGCGCGGGTGGGGCGGGAGTTTTCGATCATCGAGTCGAGCATCTGGGTGGCGACGATGACCGGTTTGGCGTTGCGTTTGGCGAGTTTGATGGCGCGCTTTTGAACGATCGGGACTTGTTCGAGGGGCATTTCGACGCCGAGGTCGCCGCGGGCGACCATGATGCCGTCGAAGGCGGCGACGATGTCGTCGATGTTCTCGACGGCTTGGGGTTTTTCGATTTTGGCGATGACGGGGAGGTGGCGGCCCTCTTCGGTCATGATGCGGTGGACGTCTTCGATGTCGCGTCCGCTGCGTACGAAGGAGAGGGCGATGATGTCGGCTCCGGTGCGCAGGGCCCAGCGGAGGTCTTCGATGTCTTTTTCGGAGAGTGCGGGTACGGAGACGGCGACGCCGGGGAGGTTGAGGCCTTTGTGGTCGGAGACCATGCCTCCTTCGATGACGAGGGTGTGGACGCGGGGGCCGTCGACGGAGGTGACTTCGAGGGTGACTTTGCCATCGTCGATGAGGATGCGTTCGCCGGTGGTGACGTCGGTGGCGAGGCCGTCGTAGGTGGTGCCGCAGGTGTGGCGGTCGCCTTCCATGGGTTCGACGGTGATGGTGAACTCGTCGCCGCGTTCAAGGAGTACGGGGCCTTCGCGGAAGCGGCCAAGGCGAATCTTCGGGCCTTGAAGGTCGGCGAGTACGCCGACGCTGTGGCCGGTTTCGTCGGAGGCCTTGCGTACGCGTTGGTAGCGCTCCTCGTGTTCGGCGTAGGTGCCGTGGCTGAGGTTGAAGCGGGCGATGTCCATTCCGGCCTCGACCAGTGCCTTGATCTGGTCGTATGTGTCGGTGGCGGGCCCTAGGGTGCAAACGATTTTCGCTCGGCGCATGGGTCGAGCCTAGGCCTTACCAGTGAGTAGACAATTGGCCGTGCGTGACTACTCAACAACCTTTACATGAAGGGTTATTGACAAGTGTTGAATTGTGCGCCGGGGTGCTCTGATGAGCGCGGGTCAGAGCTGGGGTGGGGTCATGAGGAAGCGGGCGTTCACGAGGGCGTGGATGGTCTGGCGTTGGGGTTCGAGGTCGAGGGCGGGGGCGTCTTCGGCCATTTCGGCTGATGCGGATCGCATGCGATGGCCGTAGCCGGCTGAGAATCCGGGTGCTACGGGGTGGGCTTCTTCTGCGCCGGGGTCGGCCAGTTCGACGAGGGCGCTGAGTTCGGCGCCGAGGGCGTGGGCGTATTCGCGGGCGCGTTTGACGGCTTCCCTGACGGCCTGGGCGCGCACGTGGCCGTAGGCGGGTGAGTCGGGGCGCATGGCCCACCAGGGGCCGTCGATCTGGGTGAGTTCGAGGTCGGCGAGGCGGGTGGTGAGTTCGCCGAGGGCGGTGAAGTCGGTGAGGGTGGCGGTGATGTGTACGCGCCCGTGGTAGGCGCGGACGCGTTCGCCGCGGCCGTGTTTGGTCAGTTCGGGGGTGATGGAGAAGGCGCCGGTTTCCAGCTTCTCGACGGCGTCGCCGTATGTCTTGACTAGGTCGAGGGCGAGGGTGTTGCGGCGGGTGAGCTCTTCGAGTGCGGTGCGGCGGTCGGTGCCGCGAGCGCTGACGGTGATGCCGATGTGGGCGGTTTCGGGGTCGAATTCGAGGCGTGCTTCGCCTTGTACGGCGAGGCGGGGGGCTTCGGGGGTGCCGTAGGGGGTTGTGGTGTTCGGGGTGTTGGTCATGGTTCCACTGTGGCACTCCGCTGCTGCGGGGGCCGGGGTTTGCCGTGGTGGGTGGTGGCGTGGTGTCGGCGGCGCCCGTCTCTCAGTAGCCCTGCGCGAGGGGGGTGAGCGTGGGCTGGGTGGGGATGTTGGGTGCTTCGCGGCGCTCCAGGCCGAAGCTGGTGAACGCGGTGCGCCTCGGCAGGGGGTAGGGCTCTTTGCCGGTGAGGGAGTTGAGGATGGTCGCGCTGCGCCATGCGGCGAGGCCGAGGTCGGGTGCGCCGACTCCGTGGGTGTGGCGTTCGGCGTTCTGCACGTAGATGGATCCGGTGACGGCGGGGTCGGTGACGATGCGGAACTCGTCGTCGATGCGTGGGCGGGCGGCGGCGTCGCGGCGGATGTACGGGTCGATTCCTGCGAGGAGTTGGCCGAGGGGGCGCTCGCGGTAGCCGGTGGCGAGGATGACGGCGTCGGTGGTGAGGCGGGAGCGGGTGCCTTGCTGGCGGTGTTCGAGGTGGAGTTCGATTTTGGTGTTGGCGACGCGTCCTGCTGTGCGTACGTGGACGCCGGGGGTGAGGACGGCGTCGGGCCAGCCGCCGTGGAGGGTGCGGCGGTAGAGCTCGTCGTGGATGGCGGTGATGGTGTCGGTGTCGATGCCTTTGTGGAGTTGCCATTGGCGGGGGCCGAGTTCGTCGCGTACGGACTCGGGGAGGGCTTGGAAGTAGCGGCTGTAGTCGGGGGTGAAGTGTTCGAGGCCGAGTTTGGAGTACTCCATGGGGGCGAAGGCTTCGGTTCTCGCCAGCCAGGTGATCTTTTCGCGGCCTGGGGGGCGGGCGCGCAGGAGGTCGAGGAAGATTTCGGCGCCGGATTGGCCTGATCCGATGACGGTGATGTGGTCGGCGGCGAGGAGGTTCTCGCGCTGGTCGAGGTAGTCGCTGGAGTGGTGGACGGGGGCGGAGGGGGCGTCGACGAGGGGTTTGAGGGGGTCGGGGATGTGGGGTTGGGTGCCGATGCCGATGGCGATGTTGCGGCTGTAGGTGCGGCCGAGGGCTTCGGCTGCGCCGTCGGCGGCGAGTTGGGTGTAGTCGATTTCGAAGGCGCCCTGTTCGGCGTTCCAGCGGACGGCGTCGACTTGGTGGCCGTAGTGGAGGCCGGGGAGGTGGTCGCTGACCCAGCGGCAGTAGGCGTCGTATTCGGCGCGGTGGATGTGGAAGCGCTCGGCGAAGTAGAAGGGGAAGAGCCGGTCGCGGGCGCGGAGGTAGTTGAGGAAGGACCAGGGGCTTGCGGGGTCGGCGAGGGTGACGAGGTCGGCGAGGAAGGGGACTTGGAGGGTGGCGTCCTCGATGAGGAGTCCGGGGTGCCAGTGGAAGGCGGGGCGTTGTTCGTAGAAGGCGGTGGTGAGTCCGCCGTGTACGCCGTCGGCGAGGGCGGCGAGGGAGAGGTTGAAGGGGCCGATGCCGATGCCCACCAGGTCGTGGGGCTGGGGGGGTTCCTGGGGCTGGGGGCGGGCGGTCATCGGTGGGCGCTGCCTTCCGGGTGGGTCAGGAGTGCGAGGAGTGCGTGGAGGTCGCTGGGGGTGGTGTGGGGGTTGAGAAGGGTGGCTTTGAGCCAGAGGCGGTCGTCGGCGCGGGCGCGGCCGAGGACGGTGCGGCCTTCGGTGAGGAGGGTGCGGCGGATGGCGGCGATGTCGTCGTCGGTGGCGCCGGTGGGGCGGAAGAGGACGGTGCTGATGGTGGGCCGGTCGTAGAGGTCGAGGCCGGGGGTGGCGTCGATGAGGTCGGCGAGGTGGTGGGCGGCGGCGCAGGTGCGGTCGATGAGGTCGGCGAGGCCTTGGCGGCCGAGGGCGCGGAGGGTTACGGCGATTTTGAGGATGTCGGGGCGTCGGGTCGTACGCAGGGAGCGGCCGAGGAGGTCGGGGAGGCCGGCTTCGGTGTCGTCGTGGGCGTTGAGGTAGTCGGCCTGGTGGGTGAGCGGGGTGAGGGCGGTTGTGTCGGGTACGGCGAGGAGTCCGGCGGCGACGGGTTGCCAGCCGAGTTTGTGCAGGTCGAGGGTGACGCTGTGGGCGCGGTCGAGGCCTTGGAGGCGGGTGCGGTGGGTGTCGCTGAGCAGCAGGGGGCCGCCGTAGGAGGCGTCGATGTGGAGTTCGGCGTGGTGGTGGGCGCAGAGGTCGGCGATGTCGGGTAGGGGGTCGATTTGTCCGGTGTCGGTGGTGCCGGCGGTGGCGGCGACGAGGAGGGGGGGGTGGTGGTGGAGGAGGAGGTCGGTGAGGGCTTCGTCGAGGGCGGCGAGGTCGATGGTGCCGGTGGGGGCGGGGACGGTGACGGGTTCGGGGAGGCCGAGGAGCCAGGCGGCGCGGTGCAGGGAGTGGTGGGCGTTGGCGCCGCAGACGAGTTGGACGGGGCCGTGGCGTTCGCGGGCGAGGAGGAGTGCGAGGTGGTTGGACTCGGTGCCGCCGGTGGTGATGAGGGCGTCGGGTGCCTGGTGGTGGGGGTAGATCTCGGCGGCGAGGGTGCGGGTGACTTCGGTTTCCAGGGCGGAGGCGGCGGGTGCCTGGTCCCAGGAGTCCATGGAGGGGTTGAGGGCGGAGGCGGCGAGGTCGGCGGCGGTGGCGACGGCGAGGGGCGGGCAGTGGAGGTGGGCGGCGCAGCGGGGGTCGGCGGGGTCGGCGGCGCCTTCGGTGAGGGCGCGGACGAGGGTGTGGAGGGCTTCGTGTGCGCCGGTGCCGGTGTCGGGCAGGACGGGTCGGGCGGCGTCGAGGAGTCGTTTGGTGACGGCGTCGGGGCCGCCGGGTGGGAGGGGTCCGCCTCGGGCGTGGGCTCCTTGGTAGAGGGCGTCGAGGACGGTGTCGAGCAGGGGCCGCAGGGCGGCGGGTCCGCCTGTGCCGCCGGCGAGGGGCGGGAGGGGGGTGCCGGGTGGCGGCGTACTCATGCGGGGTCCTTCGGGTGCGCTGGGGGTGGCTCGGTTGGCTCTCCAGCGTGTGGGTGGGTGAGCCGGTGCGTCCGCTGAGCACAACGATCTGAACCCGAAAGTGGTACTGGCGCCCGGCAGGCGGGGTTGGGGCGTGTGGGGCTGGTATGGGGGCCCGGCAGGGCTGTGGGGTGGCGGGGCCGGGCGGGCTGTGGGGTGGCCGGCCCGGCGCCGCAGGCCTGGGGGTCGGAGGTGGGCTGCGGGGCCGGGGTCGGGGGTGGCGGGGTCTGGTGGGCGGCGGGGTCAGTGGCCCCGTACGGCGATGGCGCGGCGCAGGTCGTCGAGCTGGTCGACGAGTTTGCGGCGCAGGGCGGGGATGGTTTCGGTGTCGCGCAGGAATTCTTCGCCGAGGCGCAGGGAGGCGGGGTCGGCGGCGTGGACGGGGAAGGCGTGGCGTCCTGCGGCTTCGGCGATGGCGGGGCCGCGGCGGGCGGCGAGGGCGGTCGCGTCGGGGTAGTAGCGGGGGATGTAGTCGCTGACGAGGTCGGCTTGTTCGGGTTGCCAGAAGCCTTGGGCGGTGGCGGTGAAGAGGTAGTTGGAGAGGGTGTCGTCCTCGAACATGCGGGTCCAGGCGGCGGCCTTGGCTTGGGGGGTTGGGAGGGCGGCGCGGCAGCGGGCGGCGCCTTCTTGTCCGGTGGCGCTGGGGTCGTGGTCGAGTTCGGTGGCGATGGTGGTTTCGTCGGTGGCGCCGAGGATGGCGAGGCGGCGCAGGATGCGCCAGCGCAGTTCGGGGTCGAGTTCGGGGCCGCCGGGGACGCTGCCTGAGGTGAGCCAGTCCTGGATGGCGTCGGGCTGGGTGGCGGCGTCGATGAAGTGGCGTACAGCGGTGAGGCGCAGGCCTGTTGCGTTGCCGTCTTCGGTGCGGCGGATGAGGTCGCGGCAGGTGGCGGTGAGGGTGGCGAGTGCGGTGGGGCGGTGGGCTGGGGGGAGGTAGCGGTCGGTGAGGTGGGTGTGGGCGAAGGTGAGGACGCCTTGGACGATGGCGAGGTCGGTTTCGTGGGGGAGGTGGGCGCGGGCTGTTTCGAGGTAGGTGCTGGGTTCGAGGTCGCCGTCGCGGGCCATGTCGCGTAGGCAGTTCCACAGGACGGCCCGGGTGATGGGGTCGGGGATTCCGGAGAGGGTGCGCAGTGCGAGTTCCGCGGACTGTTCATCGAGGCGGATCTTGGTGTAGGTGAGGTCGCTGTCGTTGAGTACGAGGAGGGCGGGGCGGCGGCCGGGGCGCTTGGTCGGGGATTGGTGGTCGGGTACGTCGATTTCGAATCGTTCGCGCAGGACGAGGCTGCGGCCGTCGGCGAGGTCGTGGTCGTAGGCGCCGACGGCGATGCGGTGGGGGCGGTCGCCGCGTTGGCCGACGGTGAGGTGCCAGTGGCCTTCGGTTTCGGTGAGGTGGGGGGTCAGGGTGTCGGTGCCGGTGGTGCGGAGCCATGCTTGGGCCCAGGTGTGGACGTCGCGGTCGGTGGCGGAGGCGAGGTTGTCGATGAAGCCGGCGAGCGTGGCGTTGGCGAAGGTGTGGCGGGCGAAGTGGGCGTTGATGCCGGCCAGGAAGTCTTTTTCGCCGAGCCAGGTGACGAGTTGGCGCAGGGCTGAGGCGCCCTTGGCGTAGGAGATGCCGTCGAAGTTGAGGAGCGCGGCGGCGGTGTCGGGGACGGCGCCGGGGTCGGGGGCGACGGGGTGGGTGGAGGGGCGTTGGTCGGCGTCGTATCCCCAGCCTTTGCGGGAGATGGCGAAGTCGGTCCAGGTGTTGCGGAAGCGGGTGGCTTCGGTGAGGGTCTGGTAGCCCATGTACTCGGCGAAGGATTCGTTGAGCCAGATGTCGTCCCACCACTGGAGGGTGACGAGGTTGCCGAACCACATGTGGGCCATCTCGTGGGCGATGACCATGGCGCGGTTCTGTCGTTCGGTGTCGGTGACGGCGGAGCGGTAGATGAATTCGTCGCGGAAGGTGACGAGGCCGGGGTTCTCCATGGCGCCGGCGTTGAATTCGGGGACGAAGGCCTGGTCGTAGGAGTCGAAGGGGTAGGGCTCTTCGAACTTTTCGTGGTAGCGGTCGTAGCAGGCGCGGGTGATGTCGAGGATTTCGGTGGCGTCGGTGTTGAGGTACGGGGCGAGGGAGCGGCGGCAGTGGATGCCGAAGGGCAGGCCGGCGTGTTCGGTGCGTACGGAGTGCCAGGGGCCTGCGGCGACGGCGACGAGGTAGGTGGAGATGAGGGGGGTGGTGGCGGCTGTCCAGCGTCCGTCGTCCTGCTGTGCGGTGATGCTGTTGGTGAGGACGGTCCAGCCTTCGGGGGCGGTGACGGTGAGGTCGAAGAGGGCCTTGAGGTCGGGCTGGTCGAAGGCGGGGAAGACGCGTTGGACGTCGTCGAGGAAGAGCTGGGTGTAGAGGTAGGTTTCGCCGTCGGCGGGGTCGGTGAAGCGGTGCATGCCTTCGCCGGTGCGGGAGTAGTGCATGTCCGCTTCGACGCGCAGCTCGTGCGGGCCTTGGGTGAGGCCGGTGAGTGGGAGCCGGTTGTCGGTGAGTGCGGCGGGGTCGAGGGGCTGTCCGTCGAGCGTGAGGGAGCGCAGTGCGGCGGGCTTGAGTTCGACGAAGGTGTCCCCGGCCGCGCGTGCGGTGAAGTGGATGGCGGTGCGGGAGCCGAAGGTCTCCTCGCCGCGGGTCAGGTCGAGGTCGATCGCGTAGCGGTGTACGTCGAGGAACTGGGCTCGGGTCTGCGCTTCGTCGCGCGTCAGTACGGACATGGGGACATGCTGCCCGATGGGTGCGGGGCGGTGCAGGAGTCAGGCGTGGTGCCGGGGTCAGGGGTGGTGACGGCGGGGGCGTGCCGGTCTGGGGCCGGGGTCAGTCGGTGCGGACTTCGTCGGCGATCGTCTCGTGGTGGCGGATGACCTCCGCGATGATGAAAGTCAGCAGCTTCTCGGCGAACGCCGGGTCCAGTTTCGCGTTCTCCGCGAGCTGTCGCAGCCGGGTGATCTGGCGGGACTCGCGGGACGGGTCGGCGGGCGGGAGGTGGTGTTCCGCCTTGAGCCGGCCGACTTGCTGGGTGCATTTGAAGCGCTCGGCGAGCATGTGGACGACGGCGGCGTCGATGTTGTCGATGCTGTCGCGCAGCCGGCCCAGTTCGGCGATGACGGACTCGTCGATGTTGCTGGAGGTCATGGTCAGGGAGCTTACGTGGGGCGGGTCACGATGGTCGGGGGGTGTTCGGGATCTGGGATCTGGTGGCTCCAGCCGCCGGGTACGGCGCGGCTCTGCTGTTCGCGGAACCGGATGGGTGGGGTGCCGACGCGGCGGGTGAAGAGGCGGGAGAAGTAGGCGGGGTCGTCGTATCCGACGCGGCGGGCGACGGCGGCGACGGGGAGGTCGGTGGCGGCGAGGAGTTCCTTGGCGTGCCCGAGGCGGATGCCGAGGAGGTAGTCCTTGGGGCTGCATCCGGCGCTGCGGCGTACGGCGGCGCGTAGTTCCGCGGGGGTCATGCCGTGGCGGGAGGCGTGTTCGGCGATGGTCAGGGGGCGGAACGCGTCGCGGGCCATGGCGTGGAGTACGGGATCGCTGCCGGCTTGGGTGTCGGTGCGGGCGCGGCGTAGGGCGACGAGGAGTTCGTGGACGGCGGCGGCGGTCTCGACTTCGAGGAGGGGGTTTCCGCGGCGTGCGGCGCGGGCGATGCGGCTGATGGCGCTGCGGGCGGCTGCGGTGTTGTCGAGGGGGACGACGGGGCGGCCCGGTTCGATGTAGCCGAGTTCGGTGTACGTCGCGGTGGCGGGCCCGGTGAAGTCGACGAAGCTCTCGTCCCAGCCGGTGGTCGGGTCGGGCCCGTAGTGGTGCGGGGTGCCGGGGAGGAGCCAGATCAGGGCGGGGGCGGTGACGGCGGTGCGCCGGCCGTCGGCGCCGCGGTACCAGCCGGTTCCGGCGCTGATGACGACGGCGACGTGGTGGTCGAGGGTGCGGGGGCCGACGGTGGGCAGGGCGCCGTGCTGGAGACCGACTCCGAGGCAGACCAGGCCCAGTTTGTGGTGGGTGGGGCTGGGGGTGAAGTAGCGCATCCAGCTGTGGTACATGGCCTGTTCCTCCCTGCCCGCCCGACCGCCTGCCTGCCTGTCTGTGTGTCTGTGTGTCTGTGTGTCTGTGCGTCTGTCTGCCTGGTGGCGTGCTGTCGGCTGTTCGTTGTGTCCCATGTTCGTTGTGTCCAAACAGCGCTGATCTTTGTCCATGGACTGCGCTGCCGCCAGGGGGTGAGGTGATCAGGTGATGGTGGAGCGAGAGGCGGGGACCGTGGGTGATTTCGCGGTGGGTGAGCGGGACTTCGAGCTGGACGGGCGGCCGGTGCGGCTGTTGTCGGGGGCTCTGCACTATTTCCGGGTGCACGAGGGTCAGTGGGGGCACCGGCTCGCGATGCTCCGCTCCATGGGGCTGAACTGTGTGGAAACGTACGTTCCGTGGAACGTTCACGAACCGGAGCCGGGCCGGCTGCGTGACGTGGGTGCGCTCGGCCGGTTCCTGGACGCCGCGCGGGACGCCGGGCTGTGGGCGATCGTCCGGCCGGGACCGTACATCTGCGCCGAATGGGAGAACGGTGGCCTGCCGCACTGGCTGACGGGGGCAGTGGGCAGCCGGGCGCGTACGCGTGATCCGGAGTATCTGGGGCATGTGGAGCGGTGGTTCAGGAGGCTGTTGCCGCAGGTGGCCGAGCGGCAGATCGACCGGGGCGGCCGGGTGATCATGGTGCAGGTCGAGAACGAGTACGGCAGTTACGGCTCGGACCAGGTGTATCTGCGGCATGTGGCGGACCTGTTGCGGGAGTGCGGGGTCGGCGTGCCACTGTTCACGTCCGACGGGCCCGAGGATCACATGCTGACGGGCGGGTCGTTGCCGGGTGTACTGGCGACGGCGAACTTCGGGGCGGGGGCGCGTGAGGGTTTCGCGACGCTGCGCCGGCACCAGCCGGCTGGGCCGTTGATGTGCATGGAGTTCTGGTGCGGCTGGTTCGACCATTGGGGCGCGGAGCACGTCGTACGGGACGCGCGGGACGCGGCGGCGGCGCTGCGCGAGATCCTTGAGTGCGGTGCGTCGGTGAACATCTACATGGCGCACGGCGGTACGAACTTCGCGGGCTGGGCGGGTGCGAACCGTTCCGGGGAACTGCACGACGGTGTTCTCCAGCCGACCGCGACGTCGTACGACTACGACGCGCCCATCGACGAGTTCGGCCGTCCCACGCAGAAGTTCTGGCTGTTCCGGGACGTCTTGGCGCGCTACCAGAACGATGGTGGCAGGCTGCCGGACCTGCCGGCCGCGCCTCCCGCGCTGGGTGCGCCCGCGCGGGCCGGGCTGACCGGGTGGGCGCCGCTGTGCGACGTACTGCAAATGCTTGGCGGGCCGGAGACCGAGCATGCGATGCCGCCGACGTTCGAGGAGCTGGGTGTGGACCGGGGACTGGTCCGTTACCGGGTGGACGTGCCGGGGCCGCGCCGGGGGATCCGCTGGGTGTGCGGGGGCTGCGGGACCGTGCTGTGGTGTACGTCGACGGGGTGCGGGCGGGGGTGCTGAGCGGCGAGGCGGGTCCGGGCGCGGGTTACGTGGCGCTGGCCCAGCTGGTGGCGGGGCCCGCAGCGGTGGAGCTGTGGGTGGAGTCGCTGGGGCGGGTCAACTACGGGCCGCGGCTCGGTGAGCGCAAGGGCATCACGGGGGGTGTCCTGCATGAGCGCCAGTACCTGCACGGGGTGCGGGCGCAGGGGCTGTCCCTGGACGCGTTCGAGGATGCGGAGGCGGTCGGCAAGGTGTCGTTGCGTTCTCCGGAAGCGGGGGTGTCGGGGTTGTTCCGGGGAACGGCGGAGATCAAGGGCGCGGGTGACGCGAAGCTGTCGCTGCCGGGCTGGGAGCGGGGCTTCGTGTGGGTGAACGGCTTCTGCCTGGGACGCTACTGGGCGGCGGGCCCCCAGGAGTCGCTGCACGTTCCCGGGAACGTTCTGCGTGAGGGTACGAACGACGTATGGGTGCTGGAGTTGGAGCGTTCCGGGGAACAGCACGTTTCGTTCAGCTGAACCAATGTGTGCCGAAAGAGGGGCCGGCCCTCCCCTACCCGGTAAGGGCCGGCCCTCCTGGACGCTGCCCCTTACGGCATCGCCCCTTACGGGGTTGCCGCTTACGGCCTGGTGCGCGATAGGGGGCGGATCAGCCCGCGGCGTCGGCTGCGGTGCATCACAAGGCGGCGGAGCGTCCTCATAGCGGAGCTATTAGGGCGTTTCGCCAACGCGGCGAGGTGCCGTAGCCGACGCCGCGGGCCCGTCCCCTATCGCGCACCAGGCCGTTACAGGGTGGCCGCGGCCTTCTTGATGTCGGCGGCGAAGGTGGAGACCTCGGTGTAGACACCGGGGTAGTCGGGCCGCGCGCAGCCGTTGCCGTAGCTCACTATGCCGACCTGGATCCACGCGCCGGCGCCGTCCCTGCGGAACATCGGGCCGCCCGAGTCGCCCTGGCACGTGTCTGTGCCGCCCTGGTCCATGAAGCCCGCGCACAGTTCCTCGGACGGCACGAATTCATTCCCGTACGCCGTCCGGCAGGTGGCGTCGCTGACGAACGGCACCTTCGCCTTCAGGAGGTAACGCTGCTGGCCGCCGCCCTCGGTCGCCGCGCCCCAGCCGGCGATGTCGAACGTGCCTGAGTTGTACGCCGTTGTGGTGGCGATCGGCAGGGTCGGGAGGCTGATGGGCTTGGCCAGTTTGATCAGTGCCCAGTCCTTGCCCCTGCCGTTGTAGCCGGGGGCCTGGAGGACCTTGGTCGACTTGACCTTGATGGCGCTGGAACTGCGCAGGTCGACGACGCCCGCGGTGGCGGTGATGCCGGTGTTGTTGCCTGAGCCGTTCACGCAGTGCGCTGCTGTCAGGACGATGTCGTTGGCGTAGAGCGATCCTCCGCAGCCCATCGAGAGCCGCACCATGAACGGGAACTCGCCCTGGGCGGCTCGTGTTCCGCCGACCACGGGCGGTGTCGACGCGGAGGCGAGGGACGCACCCGCTGGCTGTACGGCGACGGCGGCGAGGATCACGGCGCCGGCGGCGGCAGATCTCTTCGAGGCACGCAGAAAGTTCCGCAGCTTCCTCAAGGTATTGCCTTTCGTGGGGGGTTTTCGTGGGGGGTGCTTTGTTCACGCGCTCGTTCACGCGCACGACGATGACGAGCACGACAAGAAGACTGGCATGCTCCCGTCAATACATGTGGCAGGATTATGCGGACTCGGCCTCTCTGCCGACAAGGGTGACTTTCCAGCCACCCCCCGCCCCTCCTCGTCCCCCCGTGCCTACAGTGGAGACCTGTTCACCGTCGGGCGACGACGTACGGAGGTGGCTGCGCACATGACCGGTGGCGGCGATGTCGTGCACGGCTATCCGCACCTGGCCACCGTGCGGTCCGCTCTGGCCGCCCTCCACAAGCGGCTGTCCTACGACGGCGTGCACTCCTACGCCCCGAGTGTCTTCCCCGTCGACGTCGCGCTCTGCGACCAGGACGATCTGCACCTCGGCGCCCAGCGCGTGGCCCGCGCCCTCGTCCACCACCTGCGGCTGCCGGACGCCCGCATGATCGTGAGCTTCCGCGAGATGGAGCACGCCGCGAGCGTGGAACTGGCTGCGGGTCCCGAGTACTTCATCGAGCTCAACGCCCGCTTCGAGAAGCACCGCAGGGACATCGGGGCGGCCCTCGCCCACGAGATCACTCACGTCCTGCTGCACCGGCTGGACCTGTCGTTCCCCGGCACCCGCGACAACGAGATCCTCACCGACACCGTGACGACGTACCTCGGAGCGGGCTGGCTGCTGCTCGACGCGTACCGGGAGGACAGTGCGTCCAGCCAGAAACTCGGCTACCTCACCCCGGAGGAGTTCGGGTACGTTCTCGCGAAGCGTGCGATCGCGTTCGGCGAGGACCCCGCGCCCTGGTTCACCAGCCCGCAGGCGTACACGGCGTACACCAAGGGCCTCGCGCAGGCGCGCCGCGACGAGCAGCAGCCACCCCTGACGGCGGCGGGCTGGGCGGGGCGCCGCCGGTACGCCAAGGAGCGGCGGTACGCACAGGAGAACGGCGGCCGCACGGACCCCGGTTCGCCGTCGTACGCCTTCGAGGGCGGCGCCAGCGCGCCGCTGCGCGTCTCGTTCCCCTGTCCCACCTGCTGCCAGCGCATCCGCGTACCGGTCGGCGGACGTGTACGGGCACGGTGCGCGCTGTGCCGCACAATTCTCGAGTGCGACACGTGAACGGCGCGACGCGGTTCGGCCGAGGCTCAGCCAGGCTCAGCAGCCGTGGTCGACGAGGTCGAACGACGCGTAGTGATCTGCGGTGTAGTAGTCCTCCTGAGCCGCGTCACCAGTGACGATGCGCCGCGCCCCGCGGTCTGAGGAGCCCGGGGTGACGACCGTGTACTCGTGGTAGTAACCCGTGCCGCGGCCCGGCAGGATCTGTTCCCGGTTCTGGAACACGGTCCCGTCCTGGTCGTACGGGTAGGGTCCGCCGGCCTCGATGAGGTCGAGCGTGTCGTGTGCCTGGGAGGGCAGGTCCGAGTAGCAGATGTCACCGACCGCGGATACCGCGGCGAAGGCCGGTGCGGTGGCCGGGACACCGGCGAGGAGGGTGGAGGCGAGCGCGGCGACAGCGCCGATGGCTGAGAGACGTGGGGGGATTCTCATGGCTCATGATGACGCGCGTAGCGGTTGACGCGTCAACGCCAACTGCCTGTAATTCGCGGGACGTTCACCTCACCCGCCACCGTCCCCCGAAGGCCTCCCCAAGACCGTCAGGCGCGGTCCACCTACTCCGGCCGACCCCACCCCGGCCCGTGGGCGCGAACGCCTCGGGATGCGCTGTCCGGGGCCCTGGAGACGGGCCGGAGTACGAAGACCCTCCTACGCGGCTGCGCTGCGGCTGCCGCCCTGGGCGCGTCCACCGCGCCCACTACCACGCCCACCGCCGGCCTGCGCACGCGCACCGGCCCGCTCGCCACCCTGCGAGCGACCGCCACCCTGCGAGCGACCGCCGCCCTGCGCACGCTCGCCGCCCTGTGCGCGACCACCGCCCTGCGCACGCTCGCCGCCCTGTGCGCGACCGCCGCCCTGGGAGGCGCGGCCGCCCGTCTGGGCGCGCTCGCCCTGCGTACGAGCGCCGGCTCCGGACCCACCGCTGCGACCGCCACCGTTGGCGGCGCCACCGGTGCGGCCCGCCCCGCCGCTCCCCCGTCCGCCGCGCGCGCCGCTCTGCGGGCGCCGCTTGGGCTGCGCGGACGCCTGCTGCTGCTGCGGGACCTCCACGACGATGGCCACGCCCGACGGCTCGCGCGCGCCGGTGATCCGGGTCAGTTCGTCGTCGCTGGACTTGACCCGCGCGGTCTTCGGAACGATCCCCGCGTCCGACATGAGCTGCGTCATCTCCCGCTTCTCGTCGGGCAGCACCAGCGTGACCACGCTGCCGGACTCGCCGGCGCGGGCTGTGCGGCCGCCGCGGTGCAGGTAGTCCTTGTGGTCGACGGGAGGATCGACGTTGACCACGAGGTCGAGGTCGTCGACATGGATTCCGCGGGCGGCCACATTCGTGGCGACCAGCGCCGTAACCTGCCCGGCCTTGAACTGGTCGAGGGTGCGGTTGCGCTGCGGCTGCGAACGGCCGCCGTGCAGCGCCGCCGCGTGCACACCGCTGGCCAGCAGTCGCTTCGCGAAGCGGTCCGCGGCGCGCTTGGTGTCCACGAAGAGGATGACCCTGCCGTCGCGTGCGGCGATGCGCGTGGCGACGGCCTTCTTGTCGGTCTCGTCGGCGACGTACAGCACGTGGTGCTCCATCGTCGTCACCGCGCCCGCGGACGGGTCGACGGAGTGCACCACCGGGTCGGTGAGGAACATCCGCACGAGCCGGTCGACGTTGCGGTCGAGGGTCGCCGAGAACAGCATCCGCTGCCCGTCCGGCTCGACCTGCTTGAGCAGCGCTGTGACCTGCGGAAGGAAGCCCATGTCGGCCATCTGGTCGGCTTCGTCCAGCACGGTGATCGACACCTGGCCGAGCTCCGCGTCGCCGCGCTCGATGAGGTCCTTCAAGCGGCCGGGGGTGGCCACGAGGATCTCAGCGCCGCGGCGCAGCGTGTTCGCCTGCTTGGTGATCGACATGCCGCCGACGACGGTGGCCATCCGCAGGTTCACGGCGGTCGCGTACGGCGTGAGCGCGTCGGTGACCTGCTGCGCGAGTTCCCGGGTGGGCACCAGGACGAGGGCGAGCGGTGCGCGCGGCTCGCAGCGTCGGCCTGCGGTACGGGCCAGCAGGGCGAGGCCGAAGGCGAGGGTCTTCCCGGAGCCGGTGCGTCCGCGGCCGAGGATGTCGCGGCCGGCGAGTGAGTTCGGCAGGGTCGCGCCCTGAATGGGGAAGGGCTCGGTCACACCCTGTGCCGCCAGGGTCTTGAGCAGCGCGGCGGGCATGTCGAGATCGGCGAAGTTCTCGACGGCACCCAGCGCCGGCGTGATGGTCTCCGGCATCGCGAATTCACCCTGCAGGGGCGTGGCGCGACGGGCACCACCCTTGGCGGGTGTCTTGCCGGCGGGGGCCTTGCCGCGGGCCTGGGCGGGGCGGTTGCGGACGGGGCGTGCTGAGCGTGCGGCGGCGGGGCGTTCGGAGCGAGTCATTCGGGGTTGCCTTCCTGGGGACAGCACAAGCCGGGGCCCGCACCTTCACGGTGCGGGCCCCGGCCAGCGAGGTATCGCGTCGGCTGATTAGGCCGGGACGATGTTCTCCGCCTGCGGGCCCTTCTGGCCCTGCGTGACGTCGAAGGAGACCTTCTGGCCCTCCTGGAGCTCACGGAAGCCCTGGGTGGCAATGTTGGAGTAGTGGGCGAAGACGTCGGCGCCGCCGCCGTCCTGCTCGATGAAGCCGAAGCCCTTTTCCGAGTTGAACCACTTCACGGTTCCAGTAGCCATGTCATTCTCCTAAAAAAACTGGGGCAGATCCGCAAATCCGCACCGTACGGATTCCACGTCGCCGCAATGAGCCCCATCCGGAGAACCGGAAAACAAAATGCGCCTGAGGAAGCATTCCCGTCAGGCGCACATAATGTTTATGGGTACCAAAACTGCAACTCGGCTACTCTAACACGATGGCGCCGGAGCGCCAGGCTTCGGCGCCGCAAAGATCGTGTCAGCGTGTCGCCCCGGCGGTCCGGGCCGCCCGGAGGGTGCACTCCGCCGCGCGGATTAGGGTCCGGGGATGATCGCTGAACTGCAGTGTGTGGTCCTGGACTGCCCCGATCCGCGTGCCCTGGCCCGTTTCTACGGGTCGCTCGCCGGGGGTGAGGTCAACCGGCCGGACCGCCGGTGGAGCGTGGACGACGACTGGGCGACCCTGCATACCGCCGCTGGCCAGGTCCTGGCGTTCCAGCGGGCCGACGCTCACCGGCCGCCCCGGCGGGAGGACCCGGAGCGTCCGCAGCAGTCCCATCTCGACTTCGGCGTCGCGGACCTCCGCCGGGCTCATTGCGGAGGTGACGGAGCTGGGCGCGACACTGCTGCTGGACGACGGGGCGGGGGCGAGGAGCTGGCGCGTCTACGCCGATCCCGCAGGGCACCCCTTCTGCCTCGTACGGCACTGACTCAGCGCACGCAGGTGATGACGGCCGCCCGCCCTTCCGTGTCCAGTGCCACCGGCCGTCCCGGATCGCCGGCCCGGGCCGCCACGAGCACCGCGTCGTAGCGGCCGAGGACGACGCCCTCGGCCACGAGACGCGCGGGCCCTTCGAGGGCGACGATCAACGTCATCGCGCCGGCCGGGACGCTGATCGGCAGCCGCCCCCGTATGACGGAGACGAGCATGTCCGTGCGGCCGTCCCTGCGGTGCATGGCGTTGAGGTTGACGACCGGACCGTCGAGGAGACGGCCGTGGGTCGGTACGTCGCCCGGGAAGCGCCGGGGGGTGTCGCGCGCGTCGACCAGGTGGCGCTCGCCGCCCACCGTGAGGTCCATGCCCGCTCCCTCGACGACGGTGAGTGTGCGGTCCACACCGGGGAACGTCGAGAAGGGACCGTCTGCCGTGACGTCCGCGAGGCTCACCCGCCACTCGAAGCCGTCCGTCCCGGCGCCGTCGGGCCACGCGGCGATCTCGCGGGTGACACCTCCGCCGTGCTTCCACGGCGCCACGGGCCGCTCGGCGGCCCGCAGCACCCTGAACACCCGCGCGTCCCGCGTCATCGCGCGATGCCGGCCGTACGGGCGGCGCTCAGCCACGACGGGAACTCCCTTACCAGCGCGTCGTAGAGCTCAGCGTCGGACACCTGGCGGGGATCGAGGCCGGCATGGAAGTAACCGGCGTTGTCGACGCGGCGCCTGGCCGGCACGGGGAGTTCGTCGAGCTTGCGCAGGAAGTCGAACTGCGAACTGCGGGTGTTGCCGAAGCCGATGAACTGCCAGAAGAGCGGCAGTTCGGCCGCCTTGCACAGGTAGCGCTCTGCGGCCAGCTTGTTGATCGGCCCGCCGTCGGTCTGGAAGACGACCAGGGCCGGGTCCGTGCAGCCGCTGTCGAGGTAGTGGTCGATGACCGCGTCCATGGCCAGGTGGTAGCTGGTCTTGCCCATGTGGCCGAGCCCGGCGACGATGCGGTCGATCCGCCCCTGATGGTTGTCGAGCGCGATGTCGGTGACAGCGTCCACGTCGGTGGAGAAGAAGACGACGGGGACGGACCCGTCGTCGTCGAGATGCGCGGACAGGCCCAGTACCCGGTCGGCGAGCGCCTGCACGCTGCCGTCCGTGTAATAGGGCTTCATGGAGCCCGAGTAGTCGACGACGAGGTAGACGGCCGCGCGTGCCCCGCCCAGCCCGTGCTTGTGCAGACTGACGCCGGCGCTCTTGTAGAGGCTGACCAGCGCGGGCGCGGTCTCCTCCACCTTGCGGAGGGTTGTCGCCATGCGGGGCTCCTCAATCCGGTTCGCGTACGCGGTCGGGCCGGCCGACCGGCAGCTTCGTACGCTATCCGGGCCACCCCCGGACGCATCGCGGCGCCCACCCCTTGTCCGGTCGGGGACAGGGCGGGCGCCGCGTTCAGTTCCGCACGCCGTTGTACGGGACGAATGTGGGGCCGTAGGTCAGACCGTCAGCGCACGGTCCGTCGGCTTGACCGGGGCGTGGAGGTCGCTCGCCCCCGTCAGGAAGCGGTCGACGCCGCGCGCCGCCGAGCGGCCCTCGGCGATCGCCCAGACGATCAGGGACTGGCCGCGGCCCGCGTCCCCGGCCACGAAGACGCCGTCCACGTTGGTCGCGTAGTCCCCGTCGCGGGCGACGTTGCCGCGCGCGTCGAGCTCCAGGCCGAACTGCTGGACGAGGCCGTTCTCCTGATCCGTGCCGGTGAAACCCATCGCGAGGGTGACCAGTTGGGCGGGGATCTTCCGCTCGGTGCCGGACTTCTGCTCGAGCTTACCGTCCTTGAACTCCACCTCGACGAGGTGCAGGGACTGGACGTTGCCGTCCTCGTCGCCCTCGAAGTGGGTGGTGGAGACGGCGTAGACCCGCTCGCCACCCTCCTCGTGTGCGGAGGTGACCTTGTAGAGCATCGGGAAGGTCGGCCACGGCTGGCCCGGGTTCCGCTCCTCGCCCGGCTTCGGCATGATCTCCAGCTGGGTGACGGAGGCCGCGCCCTGGCGGTGGGCGGTGCCCACGCAGTCCGCACCGGTGTCACCGCCGCCGATGACCACGACGTGCTTGCCCTCGGCGGTGATGGGGGCCACCGTCAGATCGCCCTCCTGCACCTTGTTGGCGAGCGGCAGGTACTCCATCGCGAAGTGGATGCCGTTCAGCTCGCGGCCCGGGACGGGCAGGTCGCGGGAGACGGTCGCTCCGGCGGCGACGACCACCGCGTCGTAGCGCCTGCGCAGCTTCGCGGCGTCGACGTCGCGGCCGATCTCCACCTCCGTACGGAACTTGGTGCCTTCGGCGCGCATCTGCTCGATGCGCCGGTTGATGTGCGACTTCTCCATCTTGAACTCGGGGATGCCGTAGCGCAGCAGGCCTCCGATGCGGTCGGCACGCTCGTACACGGCGACCGTGTGGCCGGCCCGGGTCAGCTGCTGGGCGGCGGCCAGGCCCGCCGGGCCCGAGCCGATCACGGCGACGGTCTTGCCGGAGAGGCGCTCGGGCGGCTGCGGGGTGACGTCGCCGTTGCCCCACGCCTTGTCGATGATGGTGACTTCGACGTTCTTGATGGTGACGGCCAGCTGGTTGATGCCGAGCACGCACGCCGATTCGCAGGGAGCGGGGCACAGCCGCCCGGTGAACTCCGGGAAGTTGTTCGTGGCGTGCAGACGCTCGGACGCAGCCGTCCAGTCCTCGCGGTAGGCGTAGTCGTTCCACTCGGGGATGAGGTTCCCGAGCGGGCAGCCGCTGTGGCAGAACGGGATGCCGCAGTCCATGCAGCGGCCGGCTTGCTTGCTGATGATCGGCAGCAGGGAGCCGGGAACGTAGACCTCGTTCCAGTCCTTGACGCGCTCACCGGCGGGGCGGGTCTCGGCGACCTCGCGGCCGGTGGTCAGGAAGCCCTTGGGGTCAGCCATGGGTCGCCGCCTCCATCATCTTCTCGGTGGTCTCCTGCTCGGAGAGACCGGCGAGCTCAGCGGCGTCCTTGGCGGCGAGCACTGCCTTGTACGTAGACGGGATGATCTTGCTGAAGCGAGTGAGCGCGGTGTCCCACTCGGCCAGCAGCTTCTCGGCGACCGTGGATCCGGTCTCCTCCTGGTGGCGGCGCACGACGTCGTGCAGCCACTGCTTGTCGGTGTCGTCGAGCGGCTCGACGGCGCCGGCGTTGCCGGGGTTGACGTTGTCCGGGTCGAGGTCGATGACGTAGGCGATGCCGCCGGACATGCCGGCCGCGAAGTTACGTCCCGTCTCGCCCAGCACCACCGCGTGGCCGCCGGTCATGTACTCGCAGCCGTGGTCGCCCACGCCTTCCGACACGACGGTGGCGCCGGAGTTGCGGACGCAGAACCGCTCACCCGTCCTGCCTCGCAGGAAGAGCTCGCCGCCGGTGGCGCCGTACCCGATGGTGTTGCCCGCGATCGTCGAGTACTCGGCGAGGTGGTCGGCGCCGCGGTCCGGGCGGACGATGACACGACCGCCGGACAGCCCCTTGCCGACGTAGTCGTTGGCGTCGCCCTCCAGCCGCAGCGTCACGCCGCGCGGGACGAAGGCGCCGAAGGACTGGCCGGCCGAACCGGTGAAGGTGATGTCGATGGTGTCGTCGGGCAGGCCCGCACCGCCGAACTTCTTCGTCACCTCGTGGCCGAGCATCGTGCCGACGGTCCGGTTGATGTTGCGGATCGCGATCTGCGCGCGAACCGGCCCGGCCGCTTCGGCGCTGTCCGCGGACAAGGCGTCGGCGGCGAGCTTGATCAGCTCGTTGTCGAGCGCCTTCTCCAGTGCGTGGTCCTGCGCCGCGATCTGGTGGCGTACCGCGCCGTCCGGCAGCTCGGGGACGTAGAACAGGGGCTCCAGGTCGAGACCCTGCGCCTTCCAGTGGTCCACGGCCACGTCGGTGTCGAGGAGTTCGGCGTGGCCGACGGCCTCTTCCAGCGTACGGAAGCCGAGTTCGGCCAGCAGCTCGCGCACTTCCTCCGCGATGAACTGGAAGAAGTTGACGATGTACTCGGCCTTGCCGGAGAACCGCTCCCGCAGGACCGGGTTCTGCGTGGCGATGCCGACCGGGCAGGTGTCGAGGTGGCAGACGCGCATCATGATGCAGCCCGAGACGACGAGCGGCGCGGTCGCGAAACCGAACTCCTCGGCGCCGAGGAGGGCGGCGATGATCACGTCGCGGCCGGTCTTCAGCTGGCCGTCGGTCTGTACGACGATACGGTCGCGCAGCCCGTTGAGCAGCAGCGTCTGCTGGGTCTCGGCGAGGCCGAGCTCCCAGGGACCGCCGGCGTGCTTGAGCGAGGTCAGCGGCGAGGCGCCGGTACCGCCGTCGTGGCCGGAGATGAGCACCACGTCGGCGTGCGCCTTGGAGACGCCCGCGGCGACCGTGCCGACCCCGACCTCCGATACCAGCTTGACGTGAATCCGCGCCTGCGGGTTCGCGTTCTTGAGGTCGTGGATCAGCTGAGCCAGGTCCTCGATGGAGTAGATGTCGTGGTGCGGCGGCGGCGAGATAAGCCCGACGCCGGGGGTGGAATGCCGGGTCTTGGCGACCCACGGGTAGACCTTGTGGCCGGGCAGCTGGCCGCCCTCGCCGGGCTTGGCGCCCTGCGCCATCTTGATCTGGATGTCGTCGGCGTTGACCAGGTATTCGCTGGTCACACCGAACCGGCCGGAGGCGACCTGCTTGATGCTGGAGCGCCGGGCCGGGTCGTACAGCCGGTCCGGGTCCTCGCCGCCCTCGCCGGTGTTGGACTTGCCGCCCAGCTGGTTCATGGCGATGGCGAGGGTCTCGTGCGCCTCCTGGGAGATGGATCCGTACGACATGGCGCCGGTGGAGAAGCGCTTGACGATCTCGGAGGCCGACTCGACCTCGTCGATCGGGATGGCTTCACGGCCGCTCTTGAAGTCGAAGAGGCCACGCAGCGTCATCAGCCGCTCGGACTGCTCGTTCACTCGCTGCGTGTACTGCTTGAAGATGTCGTAGCGGCGCCCGCGCGTGGCGTGCTGGAGGCGGAAGACCGTCTCGGGGTCGAAGAGGTGCGGCTCGCCCTCGCGGCGCCACTGGTATTCGCCGCCGATCTCCAGAGCGCGGTGCGAGGCGGAGATGCCGGAGGCCGGGTACGCCTTGGCGTGCCGGGCGGCTACCTCCTTGGCCACCACGTCGAGGCCCGCGCCGCCGATCTTGGTCGCGGTGCCGTTGAAGTACTTCTCGACGAAGGCCTCGTCGAGGCCGACGGCCTCGAAGACCTGCGCGCCCCGGTAGGAGGCGACCGTCGAGATGCCCATCTTCGACATGACCTTCAGGACGCCCTTGCCGAGGGCGTAGATCAGGTTGCGGATGGCCTGCTCGGGTTCGGCGCCCTCGATGAAGGTGCCCGCGAGGACCAGGTCCTCGACGGACTCCATGGCGAGATACGGGTTGACGGCCGCGGCACCGAAGCCGATGAGCAGCGCGACATGGTGCACCTCGCGCACGTCGCCGGCCTCGACGAGCAGTCCGACCTGGGTGCGCTGCTTGGTGCGGATGAGGTGGTGGTGCACGGCGGAGGTCAGCAGGAGGGACGGGATCGGCGCGTGCTCGGCGTCGGAGTGCCGGTCGGAGAGCACGACCAGCCGGGCGCCGTCCTCGATGGCGGCGTCGACCTCGGCGCAGATCTGTTCGATACGGTCGGCCAGCGCGTCCCCGCCGCCGCTTACGCGGTAGAGGCCGGACAGGGTGGCGGCCGTCATGCCGGGCATGTCGCCGTCGGCGTTGACGTGTATCAGCTTGGCCAGCTCGTCGTTGTCGATCACCGGGAAGGGCAGCGTGACGCTGCGGCAGGACGCGGCGGTCGCCTCCAGTAGGTTGCCCTGCGGTCCGAGCGAGGACAGCAGCGAGGTGACGAGCTCCTCGCGGATGGCGTCCAGCGGCGGGTTGGTGACCTGCGCGAAGAGCTGAGTGAAGTAGTCGAAGAGCAGCCGGGGGCGCTCGGAGAGAGCCGCGATCGGCGAGTCTGTACCCATGGAGCCGAGCGGTTCGCCGCCGGTGCGGGCCATCGGGGCGAGGATGATGCGCAGCTCTTCCTCGGTGTAGCCGAAGGTCTGCTGGCGGCGGGTGACGGAGGCGTGCGTGTGCACGATGTGCTCGCGCTCGGGGAGGTCCTCCAGCTCGATCTCGCCGGCTTCCAGCCATTCCTGGTAGGGCTGCTCGGCTGCGAGGGAGGCCTTGATCTCGTCGTCCTCGACGATGCGGTGCTCGGCGGTGTCGACGAGGAACATCTTGCCGGGCTGCAGCCGGCCCTTGCGTACGACCTTCGCCGGGTCGATGTCGAGCACGCCGACCTCCGACGACAGCACGACGAGCCCGTCGTCGGTGACCCAGTAGCGGCCGGGACGCAGACCGTTGCGGTCGAGTACGGCGCCGACCTGGGTGCCGTCGGTGAAGGTGACGCAGGCCGGGCCGTCCCAGGGCTCCATCATCGTGGAGTGGTACTGGTAGAAGGCGCGACGGGCCGGGTCCATGGAGTCGTGGTTCTCCCACGCCTCGGGGACCATCATCAGCACGGCGTGCGGCAGCGAGCGCCCGCCGAGGTGCAGCAGCTCCAGCACCTCGTCGAAGGAGGCGGAGTCGGAGGCGTCGGGCGTACAGACGGGGAAGATCCGGTCCAGCGTCTCGCCCGCGAACAGGTCACTCGCCAGCTGCGACTCGCGGGCCTTCATCCAGTTGCGGTTGCCCTTGACCGTGTTGATCTCGCCGTTGTGCGCGACGAAGCGGTACGGGTGGGCGAGCGGCCAGCTGGGGAAGGTGTTCGTGGAGAAACGCGAGTGCACGAGCGCGATGGCGGTCGCGCAGCGCCGGTCGGAGAGGTCCGGGAAGAACGGCTCCAGCTGCCCTGTGGTGAGCATGCCCTTGTAGACGATGGTCCGCGCGGACAGCGACGGGAAGTAGACACCGGCCTCGCGCTCGGCACGCTTGCGCAGCAGAAAGGCCTTGCGGTCCAGGGCCACGCCCGTGGACGTACCGTCTGCAACGAAGATCTGTGAGAAGGCCGGCATGGTGGCGCGGGCGCCGTTGCCGAGCAGCGAGGGCGTGACGGGCACCTCGCGCCATCCGAGGACGTTCAGCCCTTCCTCGGCGGCCATCGTATCGATCCGTGCGACGGCGGCGGCGCTGTCCTCGGCAGGCAGGAACGCGATTCCGACGGCGTATGCCCCGGCCTCGGGCAGGTCGAAGGAGGTGACCTCGCGCAGGAAGGTGTCGGGGACCTGGAGCAGGATTCCGGCGCCGTCGCCGGAGTCGGGCTCGGATCCCGTGGCACCGCGGTGTTCGAGGTTGCGCAGTACGGTCAGCGCCTGCTCGACCAGCTCATGGCTGGCCACACCGGTGAGGGTGGCCACAAAGCCGACGCCGCAGGCGTCGTGCTCGTTACGGGGGTCGTACATCCCCTGCTGGGCGGGGCGACCGTCCATGGGCGACCAGGCGTCGGAACGCATTGGCACTCCCGTCGTCGTCGTGGCATATGCAACTACCGAGGGACGACGTTGGCCCTCCGCGAAATTTCGTGCAGGTTACATGATGGCTGGCTTCTCGGTTAGCGGATAGCTCATTCCAGCATGCGGACACCACGCAAAGCGGTGTAGGTGATTCGGGGGCGGACAGACCGACATCAGTCCGGCCGTCGCGGAGCAGGCTTCATTGCCCACGGTGTTGAGGGCTCATGCCCGGTGGTTAATACTGCAACCGCATGTGTGGGTTTTGGCCTCGGCGTTGGTAGTGACAGCGGCGGGCTCGGGCCTGGCTGCGGCGTCGGAAGTGTGACCAGCGGAGACGGTGCTCGTTGTCGTGGCAGCGGGGCGTGATGACGACGTGCCCGATCATCCGGCGGATCTCCGGGACGCTGAGGGGTATGAGGTCTTGCTCGTCGTCTCGGCTGCCCCTTTTGTGGCTTCTGCGGCACGGGTGGCGGTCAGGTAGGCGAGGGCGGCCATCGCGAGGGTGATGTGCCGGTACCAGGCCCGGTAGAGACGGACCTGGTAGTGGTCCAGGCCGCATTCGCCCTTGGCGATCTGGAAGCATTCCTCCACCTGCCACCGTGCGCCAGCGGTTCTGACCAGGTCTTTCAGCCGGGAGGTGGCGGGGCCGTAGCAGACGTAGTAGGCGATCTCGGCGGGGTCGCTGATGCTGCGGCGGGCCAGGACCCAGTGCCCGAAGCCGTCCTGCCACTGCGGGCGGACAGCGATCCGGGCCCAGTCGTAGAACCGCTGACCGTGCGCGCCCGCTCCGGCGGAGATCCGCTTCCATCTCTGCCGGGGCACTGCGGTGATCAGGTCGCGCACCTCGGCGACCGCACCATCGGTGGTGGTCACGATGTCGTTGACCTTGGTGGCCAGTACATAGGCGACGTGCCGTTCCTCCAGCCAGGCCCGCATGTGTTTGACCTGGCCGTATGCCTCATCCGCAGTGACCCAGGCGAAGGGGACACGGGCGTCGATCACGCGTTGCAGCATCCACTTGAAATGCTCGATCTTCGTGGCGAAGGGCACCTCGTCACCGATCCCGGCCTGCCTGCACCGCTCGCGGTCATCGGTCCAGGAGGCGGGGACATACAGTTCCCGGTCGATCAGCGCCCGGCCTTTCACGGAGGCGTAGGCCAGGAACGTGCCGATCTGACAATTTTCCGTGCGGCCGGCCGTTCCGGAGTACTGCCGCTGGACACCGGCCGACTTGACGCCCTTCTTCAGGAAGCCGGTGTCGTCCCCGATCAGCACCGCGTCCTTGGCGCCGATCGTCTCGACGACGAAGTCACGCACGTCGTCACGGACGGCATTCTCGTCCCAGTCGGCGAAGTTCAGCAGCCGCTGGAAACCGTCGGGGCGACGCTGGCCAGCCTGCTCGGCCAGCGTCCACCCGTTTTTCTTCTCCAGCGGTGCGAGCAACGTACTCAGGTAGTCCAGCGCCCGCTCACGCGGCTCCGACCTGCCGAAACGGCCCGCAAAGCGAGCATGAAGATCGGCTATCCCCTCGGACCAGTTCTCGATCTGCGCGACCGTCAGCGATTCATCACACAGTCAGTCCAACGACCAAGACGGCGCCCTGTCACGCCACATGCGGTTGCAGTATTAAGGGAACAAAACCACGAGGTAACAACTACTTATGCGGAGCCCTGCATAGTGTCTCATCCTACGGCGGTTCCGAACAGGACCCCAAGGGCGTACGTCACACCCGCTGCGGCCCCGCCGAGCGCCAGCTGACGCAGCCCGCTGAACCACCAGGACCGCGCGGTCACCCTGGCCACCAACGCCCCGCAGGCGAAGAGCCCCACTAGTGCGAGAGCGACGGCGGGCCACAGCGTCGAGGCACCGAGCAGATACGGCAGTACGGGCAGCAGGGCGCCCAGCGCGAAAGCCCCGAACGACGATACGGCGGCGACCAGCGGTGAGGGAAGGTCCCCCGGGTCGATGCCGAGTTCTTCGCGGGCGTGGATCTCCAGCGCCTGCTCCGGGTCTCTGGACAGCTGGGTGGCGACCTCGCGTGCCAGCCCCGGCTCGACGCCCCGCGACTCGTAGAGCGCGGCCAGCTCCTCCAGCTCGTCCATGGGGTGCTTGCGCAGCTCGCGCCGCTCGACATCGAGTTCGGCCTCCACCAGCTCGCGCTGGGAGGCGACGGAGGTGTATTCGCCGGCCGCCATGGAGAAGGCGCCGGCGGCCAGGCCCGCGAGCCCGGTGATCACGATCGTCTGCTGGCCCACGGACCCTCCGGCGACACCGGTCATCAGCGCCAGGTTGGAGACGAGTCCGTCCATCGCGCCGAACACCGCGGGGCGCAGCCAGCCCCCGTTCACATCGCGGTGGGTGTGGTTGTCGCGGTGCGCCGCGTGAAGCGTCGCCTCGGTCTCGATGATCGCCATGTCGCCGTGTTCCCCTCTCGCCGGAGGCGGTCCCGTGTGCGGTCCCTCTGCCCCCCAACGCCTTCGAAAGTACGCACGATTCGGGCCGCCCGCCAGCAAGGCAGGCCGTACTTACCCGCGTCTGCCCGGCGATGGCCGACCGGGTGACTTGGACGTTTCGACGCCTTCGCCGAGCCCTCGCGTGGCACAGATCCAGGAACGGAGCCGAGGGAGTTGAGTGCATGCGATCCCGTACCGAACGTGCCGATCGCGGCCGCGCGCTGACGGCCCTGCGGGTGCGCCACGGCGTACGTGCCCTGCGCGACCGGGGCCGGGGCGCGATGCTCGGCCTGGCGGTGGGGGACGCGCTGGGCGCGCCTGCGGAGAACATGAAGCCGTCGGAGATCCGCCGCCGTTGGGGCCGCATCGAGGGTTTCGTGGCCGACGACCCGGCCGGTACGGACGACACCGAGTACGCGATCTTCTCCGGCCTCCTGCTCGCCCGCCACGGCTCGGCGCTCACCGTGGCCCATGTCGAGCACGCCTGGCACCTGTGGATCGTCGACCTCGACGAAGGCCCTTTCCGGGGTGCGGGCTTCAGCGAACGCGGCACGCTGGAGAACCTCCGCCGGGGCCTGGCCGCGCCGATCTCCGCACAGCACCGGCACGCGTGGAGCGACGGACTGGCCATGCGGGCCGCCCCCTTCGGCGTCTTCGCGGCGGGCCGGCCGGCGGAGGCGGCCCGCCTGGTGGCGATCGACGGCTGTGTGAGCCACGAGGGCGAGGGCATCTACGGCGGCCAGGCCGTGGCGGCCGGGGTGGCGGCGGCCATGACGGGGGCGACCCCGGCGGGCGTCACGGCAGCGGCCCTGTCCGTCGTCCCCGCCGACTCCTGGACGGCCCGCTCGCTGCGTCGGGCGGTGGCGGCGGCGCCGCAGGGCGAACGGGCGGTGCGTTCGGCGGTGGTGATCGGCGGCTACCCCTGGACGGACCTGGCCCCCGAGGCGGTGGGCCTCGCCTTCGGGGCGTTCGCGGCGGCTCGCGGCGACTTCGCGGGCTCGGTGCTGACGGCGGTCAACATGGGCCGCGACGCGGACACCACGGCGGCGGTGGCGGGCGCGCTGGCCGGCGCGATGTGCGGCGCCCGGGCCATCCCGCCGGCCTGGGCGTCGGTGATCGCCCCGGCCCGGGGCAGCTGTCTCCCCTCGATGCGCGACCACCACGTTTTGGACGTAGCCGACCTGCTCACCCCGGACGACGACCCCCAGGCAGCCTCATGACCCCGTACACCTCCGAGGCACCAGTACTCCCCGATGTCGCGGAAGCGGACGAGCCCGGGGCGGGGGCCGGTCCCGGCATCCGCCGAATCGAGGGCCTCCTCCTCGGCCTGGCCGCGGGCGACGCCGCGGGATGGCCCGCGGCTCGCCACCGCGCTGCCCGTATGCCCGACTGGACCCGTCGGCTCACCCGCGAACTCGACACGTTCGCCGAGCAGAACGCGACCACCACTCTCCCCGTCCCCATCGCCCTCAACCAACCCCCTGAACCCCTGCGCCTCGGCCCCTCCGACGACGCGGAATGGGCGGCCTTCACCGCCGTGACGATCCTCGCCGCCGCCCCCGGCCGCCTTCGTGCCGAGATCGACCGGGCCTGGACGGCCCTGGCCGCCGAGGTCGCCGCTGCGGCCGACCGCGCCCCCGAGGTCGAGTCCGCCGTACTCCCCCTCCGCGCCCGGATCTCCGTACGCGCCGGTCTCGGCAACCTCGCCGCCGGTCTGCGGCCGCCCGCCACCGGCCACGACAATCCGCACTACTTCGACGACGCCGCCTGCATCCGCGCCGCCGTACTCGCCACCGCCCAGCCGGGCGACCCGGCCGCCGCGGCCGAGCTCGCCGAGTTCGACGCCCGCTACACCCAGGACGGCGACGGCGTGCACGGTGCCCGAGCCATGGCGGCGGCGGTCGCCGCGGCCCTCGGCGGGGCCACGGTCGACGATGCCGTGGACGCCGCCCTCGCCCAGCTCCCCCGCGCCACCGAGATCGGGCGCAACGCGGCGCATGCCGTCCTGCTCGCCCGCGAGGCGACCACCACCAGCGCCTTCGCCCTCGTCCCCACCCTCGAACACCAGATCGTCGACCACGTCTACAGCTACGGCATCGCGGCCGCCGAAACCCTCCCGGTAGCTCTCGCCCTGGCCACCGCCGCCCGCGGCCGCGTCACCGAGGCGGTGCCCGCCGCGGCCTGCCTGTCCCGCGTGGCCGACTCGGCCCCCGCCCTGGCCGGCGCGCTGACCGGCGCACTCGGCGGGGGCGACGCGCTGCCACCCGGCTGGCGCGACGCCTGCCGCACCCTCGTCGGCTGCGCACTCCCCCGCCTGGCCGGCACCGACCTCGTCGACCTGGCCGCACGGCTCACCGCCCACCCGCCCCACGAAAGGCTGATCCGAACATGACGCTCACGCTGGAAGACCGCACCACCGGCAGCCTCCTCGGCGCGGCGGTCGGCGACGCCCTCGGAGGCCCGGTCGAAGGGTGGTCCCCCGAGCAGATCCAGGAACGCCACGGCGGCCGCGTGCACGGCATCGTCGGTCCGTTCTACGACGACTGGCGTACGGCGCGCCCCATCGCCCCGTACCACAAGGGTGACGGCCACATCACCGACGACACCCTCATGACCCACGCGTTGATCCGCGTGTACGCGCAGGTCCGCGACCACCTGGACGCCTACGCCGTCGCCGACCACCTGGTCCCCGAACTCATCGGCGCCCCCATCTGGATCCCGGAACTGGAAGCCGAGGCCCTGCCCCTCCAGCGCGTCTTCCTCGCCGAGAAGTGGATCGTGGCCCGCCTCCACTACGGCCACGTCGACCCGCGCGAGGCCGGCGCGGGGAACATCGTCAACTGCGGCGCGGCGATGTACATGGCCCCCGTGGGCCTGGTCAACGCGGGCAACCCCGCAGCGGCGTACGCCGAGGCGATCGATGTCGCGGGCGCCCACCAGTCGTCGTACGGCCGCGAGGCTGCCGGAGTGTTCGCGGCCGCGGTGGCAGCCGCCTGCACCCCCGACGCGACACCCGCGACCATCGTCGACACCTGCCTCGCCCTGGCGAAGGACGGCACCCGCTCAGCCATCGAAGCAGCGGCCGAAACCGCCGTCCGCCACCACGACTTCGAGTCCGCACTGGCCCCCCTCCGCGCCGCCGTCGCCCCCTTCGACACAGTAGGCCCGGACTACCGCAAGCCGACGCTCGCCGCCCGCCGCCCGTCCCGGCTGCACTCCATCGAAGAGCTCCCCGTCGCCCTCGGAATGCTCCTGGTCGCCGGCGGCGACTACCGCCACAGCGTCCTGGGCGCGGTCAACTACGGCCGCGACTGCGACTCGATCGCCACGATGAGCGGCGCGATCGCGGGCGCACTCCACGGCGAATCCGCCATCCCTCACGACTGGTCCAAGACGGTGGCCGAAGCAAGTCGCACCGACCTGCACGCCCCGGCCCACACCCTCGCAGAGGTCACCCGCGAGGTGTACGCCCGCGACAAGGACCGCCACCGGGCCCACGAGAACGCATTCGAGGCGCTGGCGACATGACCACCCGCCTGACCTGGGTGCAACCGGAAGACCTCCTCGCCCACGAACTGCGCCAGGCAGCGGAGGACGGCCGCGACCCCACTCCCCTCCGCGTCCGCTGGGAATCGGCCGGCGGCACATCAACCCCACCCCCCTCCGGCTCATCCCCCACCCCCGCAGCCCCGCACCTGCGCACCCTGGCGGAAACGCTTCTGACCGAACTAGCCCACCTCCCCACCCCCTCAGCGCAGTACGAACCCACCCCCCTGACAGCCATCAGAGAGGCCTGCCCGACCTGGCCACCCCCGACGTCCGCCCCCACGTCGGACCGCGCGTCCGCCCCCGCGTCGCCTGTCACGTTGCCAGGAGGGGACGCGTCGGGGCGCTCCCCGCAGGGCGTCGAACGCAACCCCCCCGAGGAACCACACCTACCCGAACGTTCGGCGCCCGAGGAGACGCCCCGGCGCGGCACCGACCCCAGCACCCCCGGAAGCGGCACCCCCGGCCGCAGCACCCCGGCCCCCTGCATCCCCGCCCCCCTCCTCAACCGCCTGCACGCCGCCTGGCTAGGCAGAGCAGCCGGCTGCCTCCTGGGCAAGCCCGTCGAAAAGCTCCCCCTGGACGCCATCCGCCAACTGGCCGCCAGCACCGGCAACTGGCCCCTGCGCACCTGGTTCACCGCCCGAGGCGTCCCGGAAGCACTCCTCGCCCGCCACCCCTGGAACCGCCGCTCCGCCCCCACGTCCCTGGCCGAGAACATCAACGGCATGCCCGAGGACGACGATCTCAACTACCCGCTCCTCGGCCTGCTCCTCCTCCAGCGCCACACCAAGGCCTTCACCACCACCCACCTAGGAGCGTGGGTCAGTAACCGGCAACCCGCCTTCGGTTCGTGATCATTCGTAAGGAATGATGTCCGTATGCGTGGTGGGGATGGACTGTTTGAGGTCGAGCCGGTCGAGAAGAAGCAGCCGCAGGGTCATCCAGCGGCGGTGGACAAGCGGTTCCGGGCGTTCGACCCGCACCAGGTCCTGCTGCTGCCACCGTCGCTGGACCACTGGCTGCCCGAGGGGCACCTGGCCCGGTTCGTCGCCGACCTGGTCGACGACGTGCTGGATCTGGGGCCGGTCCTGGCCGGCTACACCGAGAAGCGCGGCTTCCCGCCCTACGATCCGCGCCTGATGGTGCGCCTGCTCATCTACGGCTACACCACCGGCATCCGGTCCTCGCGGGCGATCGAGCGCAAGTGCGTGGATGACATCGCGTTCCGGTTCCTGGCCGCCGACCAGGCGCCGGACTTCCGGTCGATCTCACGGTTCCGCCGCCGCCACCTGGACGCGCTCGCGGACCTGTTCACGCAGTCACTGCACCTGGCGCAGAAGCTGGGCATGGTCAGGATGGGCCGGGTCGCGCTGGACGGCACGAAGCTGGAGGCCAGCGCCTCCAGACACAAGGCGATGAGCTACTCCCGACTGATCGACAAGGAGGAGCGGATCGAAGCCGAGATCGCCGAACTGGAGTCCAAGGCCGCCGCGTTGCTGGCCGACGCCGAGTCCACCGACACCGCCGAGGACCGGATCTTCGGCGCCGACGGCAAGGACGTGGACCTGCCCGCCGAGCTGGACCGCCGCGAGAAGCGACTCGCCCGGCTCCAGGCCGCCCGCGCCCAGATCGAAGCCGAGGCTGCTGAGAAGGCCCGCCGCCACGCCGAGGACAAGGAACGCCGCAGGCAGGATCGCGCCGGCACCGACGACGAACAGGCCGTCACCGACGCCGGGCAGCAGGCCGCCGCGAAAGCCCGTCCCAAGCCGAAGGCGCAGGCCAACTTCACCGACCCCGACTCACGGATCATGAAGAACAGCGACGGCGCCTACATCCAGGCCTACAACGCCCAGGCCGTCGTCGACGCCGAACACCAGGTCATCACCGCCGCCGACGTGACGACCAACGCCGCGGACACGCTGAACTACACCACGATGCTCAACCAGTCCGCCCAGAACACCGGCATCCACCCCAAGCAGGCACTGGTCGACGCGGGATACTGCTCCGAGACCAACCTCCAGGCCGCGAAAGACCGCCAACTCACCTGCGGCACCGACACGTTCATGGCCACCGGCCGCCTCGCCCACGACGAACAGGTCCCGCCCGCACCACGCGGACGCATCCCGGCGAACGCCACGCTGAAGGAACGCATGGCCCGCAAACTGCGGACCAAACCCGGCAAAGCCGCCTACCGCCGCCGAAAAGCCATCGTCGAACCCGTCTTCGGCCAGATCATGACCTGCCAGAACGGCCGCCAGCTCATGCTCCGCGGCGAAGACGGCGCCCGCGGAGAGTGGCGACTGCTCGCAGCCTGCCACAACCTCCGCAAGATCTTCCGGCACACCACGGCCACCGGACTCGCCGCGGCGACCGGGTGACCGGCCCGGCCCAGGCCCTCCTCTGGACCATCCCGAGGCCCAGGAGACCCCAGCCTCGGGCCAGCCGACACCGACCGGGCGACTGTGACCGATCCCGCCGACCCGACCACCCGGCCGCCTGCTCGTTACTGACCCACGCTCCTAGCCCACGTCTGGCTGGACGAACTCCCCGCAGGCCGTACCTTCACCGCCGAACGCGTCGCCTACCGCAACCTCCTCCTCGGCCTGACGCCCCCGCACACCGCCCGCCACCACAACCCGTTCCGCGAATGGATCGGCGCCCTGATCCGCGCCGACATCCACGGCTGGACACACCCCGGCAACCCGGCGGCCGCCGCCGAACAGGCCCACCGGGACGCCACCCTCACCCACACTGCCAACGGCGTGTACGGCGCGATGTTCGCCGCCGCCACCATCGCCGCAGCCGCCGCCGGCACCTCCGACGTACACCAGTGCCTCCACACGGGCCTGACCGTCGTCCCCCCGGACTCCCGCCTCGCCAAGGCAGTCCGCTTCGGTATCGAAACGGCCCACGCTCACACCACCTTCGACACCGTCGTCGACCGCCTCCACGCCGCCTACGGCCACCACCACTGGGTCCATGTGGTCCCCAACGCCGCTCTCATCGCCGCCGCCCTCACCCACGCCGACGGCGACTTCACCGGATCCATCTGCCGCGCGGTGTCCGGCGGTTGGGACACCGACTCGAACGGCGCGACCGCCGGCAGCATCGCGGGCCTCCTGGCCGGCTCCCCCGAGGCGATCCCCGCCCACTGGACGGACCCCCTCCACAACCGCCTCGCCACCTGCGTCGCAGGCCTGGACGGCATCGGCTTCGACACCCTCGCCCACCTCACCCACACGGAGGCGACCCGGCCATGACCAGCCCCACCCCACCCGCATCCACCCCCACACCCCCACCCGCACTTCCCACCCCACCCGCCGCCCCCCTCACCGGCCTGCGCGTCCTCGACCTGGCCACCCTCTTCGCCGGCCCCCTGGCCGCCACCATGCTCGGCGACTACGGCGCGGACGTCATCAAGATCGAGCACCCCACGAAACCCGACCCCTCCCGCGGCCACGGCCCCGCCAAGGACGGCATCGGCCTGTGGTGGAAGGTGCTCGGCCGTAACAAACGCACGATCACCCTCGACCTGTCCGCCCCCACCGGCCGCGACGCCCTCCTGCGCCTCGCCGCCACCGCGGACGTGGTCATCGAGAACTTTCGCCCCGGCACCCTGGAGAAGTGGGGCCTGGGCCCGGCGGAGCTGACCGCGGTCAACCCCCGACTGGTCCTGGCCCGCGTCACCGGCTTCGGCCAGTTCGGCCCGTACTCCCACCGCCCCGGCTTCGGCACCCTCGCCGAGGCGATGAGCGGTTTCGCCGCCATGACCGGGGAGCCGGAGGGCCCACCCACGCTCCCGCCATTCGGCCTCGCCGACTCGATCGCGGCCCTCGCCACCGCGTACGCGGTGATGACCGCGATCACGGCCCGCGCCACAACCCTCCGCGGCCAGGTCGTCGACCTCGCCCTCATCGAGCCGATCCTCGCCGTCCTCGGCCCGCACGCGCTCTGGTACGACCAGCTCGGCTACGTCCAGCCCCGCACCGGCAACCGGTCCCGCAACAACGCCCCGCGCAACACCTACCGCACCGCCGACAACGCCTGGGTGGCCGTCTCCACCTCGGCCCAGTCCGTCGCCGAACGCGTGATGCGCCTGGTCGGCCGCCCCGACCTGATCGACGAGCCGTGGTTCACCACGGGCAGCGGACGCGCCGAGCACGCCGACGAACTGGACGGGCCCGTAGGCCACTGGATCGGCCGCCGCACCCGCGACGAGGTGCTCGCCGCCTTCGAGAAGGCCGAAGCCGCGATCGCGCCCGTCTACGACGTACGGGATGTGATGGACGACCCCCAGTTCCGCGCCCTGGACACGATCACCGAGGTCCAGGACGACGAGCTGGGCCCGCTGCGGATGCAGAACGTCCTGTTCCGCCTCTCCGAGACACCCGGCGCGATCCGCTGGGCGGGCCGCCCGCACGGAGCCGACACCGACGCGGTCCTGACGGAGGCGGGCTTCACCGAGTCCGAGATCGCCGTCCTCCGCGACACAGGCTGCACACGATGACGGCGCCCCCCATGCCCACGCCCACACCCACTCCCGTGACCTGGCTGTACGCACCCGGCGACCGCCCCGAAACGGTCGCCAAGGCGTTGCGTGCCGGGGCCGACGTCGTGATCGTCGACCTGGAGGACTCGGTCGCCCCGCACCGCAAGGAGTACGCCCGCTCGGCCACCGCTGAGCTGCTTTCCGAGCGCACGGCCGTCCCGGTCCACGTCCGCGTGAACGCCCTCGGCAGCCCGCTCGGCGACGCCGATCTGCACGCCCTGGCGCGGCTTCCCGGCCTGTGCGCCCTGCGCCTGCCCAAGGTCACCGACTCGGCCGAGGTGCGGCACGTGGCGAACGTGGCGCCGGACGTGCCGTTGTACGCCCTGCTCGAATCGGCGCTGGGCATCGAGCACGCCCACGCGATCGCCGGGGCACACCCCGCGCTGCGCGGAATCGCGCTCGGTGAGGCGGACCTGCGCGCGGATCTGGGCGTACGGGACGACGTCGGCCTCGCGTGGCCACGCAGCCGGGTGGTCGTCGCGGCACGGGCGGCGGGCCTGGGGCCGCCGGCCCAGTCGGTGCACACGGATCTGCGGGACCTGGAGGCGCTGGCGGCGTCATGCGCCCAGGGCCGGGCCCTGGGCTTCCTGGGCCGCACCGCGCTGCACCCGCGCCAGCTGCCGGTCATCGAGGAGGCCTTCTTGCCGACGCTGAGGGAAATCGAGGAGGCGGAGGAGGTCGTCAAGGCGGCGGCCGCGGACGGCGGCGCGTTGGCGCTCCCGGACGGCCGCTTCGTGGACGCGGCGGTGGTGGCGGGCGCGTACCGCACCCTGGCCCTGGCGTCCCGCCCCCGCCGGTGACTGCGTCCAGCTCCGCCCGGACCGGGGGTCCGGAGCGGAGGCCCGGTCAGTGCTAGCGATCCGCCGGACGCTGGTCCGTGACGTCGGCGGCTCCCGCATCCGACCCGGCTTCGGCTTCGGCGTCGGCGTCGGCGTCGGCGTCGGCGTCACTGTGGGTTTCGGCGTCGGCGTCGGCGTCGGCCGCGTCCGCAGAAACCTCGTCACCCTTGGCCAAAGACACCGCCCCCGGCTCGACGATCTCCTCGCGCCCCGGCCGCGACTTCGCCGAGATCACGAAGTACGCGACCGCGAGAACGAACACGACGATCGAGGTCCACACATTGAGCCGCAGCCCCAGGACCTGATTCGCCTCGTCGACCCGCATGTACTCGATCCAGCCACGGCCGGAGCAGTACAGGGCCACGTACAGGGCGAAGACCCGGCCGTGACCGAGCTTGAAGCGGCGGTCGGCCCAGATCACGATCAGCGCGGCCCCGATGCACCACAGCGATTCGTACAGGAAGGTCGGGTGGTAAAAGCCGGCTTCCCGGTTCGTGCCCTCGGAGATCTTCAGCGCCCACGGCAGATCGGTTTCGCGGCCGTACAGCTCCTGGTTGAACCAGTTGCCCCAGCGCCCGATGGCCTGGGCGAAGGCGAGTCCGGGGGCCATGGCATCGGCCCAGGCCGGGAGCGGGATGCCACGCCGGCGGCAACCGATCCAGGCGCCGACGGCACCGAGCGCCACCGCGCCCCAGATGCCGAGGCCGCCCTCCCAGATCTTGAACGCGTCGACCCAGTTCCGGCCGTCGGTGAAGTAGAGCTGGTAGTCGGTGACGACGTGGTAGAGGCGGCCTCCGACGAGGCCGAACGGCACCGCCCAGACGGCGATGTCGGCCACCGTGCCGGCTTTGCCTCCCCGGGCGACCCAGCGCTTGTTGCCGTACCAGACGGCTACGAAGACGCCAATGATGATGCAGAACGCGTAGCCGCGGAGCGGGATCGGTCCGAGCTCGATCACACCGGTCGACGGGCTGGGAATATAAGCGAGGTCCATGGCAGGGTCGACGCTACCTTGCCGGGTGGGACGTACGGCAACCCACCCGGCAACGTCTGCGTAACGGGCCCGGTATCGGCTACGGCGCCGCGGGCGGAGCCGTCACCGTCCCGGGGTCCTTGCCCTTGTTCGCCTCAGCGACCCACTTCTTCAGGTTCTCCGGCGAGATCTGCTCGCTGCCCTTCTGCGGGAAGACGGATTCCCCGTTGAGCTGCACCGTTGGCGTGCCGCTGAAGTCGCCCTTCTGGAATGCCTCGTTGGACTTCTGAACCCAGCTGTTGTGGGTGCCGTCGTTCACACACTGCTTGAAGGGCTCCGTCACCAGCCCGTCGACCTTCTCCGCCAGCTCGATCAGGTAGCTGTTCTTGCGGAAGGCGTCGTCGGGTTCGGGCGGCTGGTTCTGGAACAGCACGTCGTGGTACGGCGTGAACTTCCCCACGTCCTGCGCGCAGGCCGCCGCGTTGGCCGCCCGCAGCGACCCCGAGCCGCTCATGTTCCCGTCGATGAGCGTGGCCAGGTGGTACTCCGTCTTGATCTGGCCGGCCGCCTCCAGCTCGTGGATCGTGTCCCGGAAGCCGTTCTCGAACTGGGCGCAGGCCGGGCAGCGGAAGTCCTCCCAGATGGTGAGCGTCGAGGGCGCGTCCTTGGCTCCGACGGGAATCATCGGGTCGCCCTTGGCGTTCGTGCCCTTCGGCGGCACCACGGGGCTCGCGCTGTCGCCGTCCGAGCCGGAGTCCGAGCCGGAGTTCGCCGCGACGATACCCACGACGGCGGCCAGGCCCAGCACACCCACCACGGCGGCCGCTACGATCAGCGTCCGCCTGCGCTTGTCGCGCGTCTTCTGCGCCTCGCGCTCCTCGATGAGGCGCTCGCGGGCGGTCCTTTTTCCCTCACGGTTCTTGTCACTCACACTCGCAGCAACGAACCGGGGAGGCACCTGCGTGCCTCCCCGGTCCATGTCCACCCGTACGGGTCAAACCGATCAGTTGTTCGCGGTGCTCCTGCGGACGCCCCGGATCCCTTCCGCCAGCTCCCCCGCGAGGGCCCGCACGGCGGCCAGCCCGGCCGCCGGGTCCGGTGCGTCCAGCAGGAGCTTCACGAAGGCCGAGCCGACGATCACCCCGTCGGCGAAGCCGGCGACCTCCCTGGCCTGGACGGCGTTGGAGACCCCGAGCCCCACGCACACCGGCATCGCCGTCGTGGCCCGCGTCCTGCGCACCAGCTCCTGCGCCTGCTCGCCCACCGAGGCACGGGTACCGGTGACACCCATCAGCGAAGCCGCGTAGACGAAACCGGAACCGGCCGCCGTGATGGTGGCCAGGCGCTCGTCCTTGCTGCTGGGGGCCACCACGAAGACGGTCGCCAGGCCGTGCTTGTCAGCGTGCTCGCGCCACAGCGCCGACTCCTGGACCGGCAGGTCGGGCAGGATGCACCCCGCGCCACCGGCCGCCGCCAGCTCCGCGGTGAAGCGCTCGACACCGTACCGGTCGACCGGGTTCCAGTACGTCATCACCAAAATCGGCGCCCCGGTCGCCTCATACGCCTCACGCACCGTCCGCATCACGTCAGCGATCTTCACACCGCCACGCAACGCGATGTCATCGGCGGTCTGGATGACCGGACCGTCCAGCACCGGATCACTGTGCGGCAGACCGACCTCGACCACGTCCGCCCCGCCCGCGACCACCGCCTTGACCGCCTCGATGGCCCCGTCCACGGACGGGAATCCCGCCGGGAGATAGGCGACGAGCGCGGCCCGGTCCTCGGACCTGGCCTTGGAGAGGGTGTCGCTCAACAGCTGAATGTTGCCGCTCACTTGGTGTCCCTCTGGATCTCGGCCGCGCCGTCGACGGCGGAAGCGTCGGCCTCGACGGCGGCCTGGGTGTCGTAGAGCCCGAAGTAGCGGGCGGCGGTGTCCATGTCCTTGTCGCCGCGTCCGGACAGGTTGACCAGGATCAGACCGTCCCTGCCCAGCTCCCGGCCCAGCTCCAGCGCCCCGGCCAGCGCATGCGCGCTCTCGATCGCCGGAATGATCCCCTCCGTACGCGACAGCAACAGCAACGCCCGCATCGCCGCATCATCGGTCACCGCCCGGTACTCACCACGCCCAATGTCCTTCAAATACGCGTGCTCCGGACCGATCCCCGGATAGTCCAGACCCGCCGAGATCGAATAGGGCTCCGTGATCTGACCCTCCTCGTCCTGCAGAACATACGACCGCGACCCGTGCAAAATCCCCGGCTCCCCCGCCGACAGCGTCGCCGCATGCTCACCGCTGCCAATACCGTGACCGGCCGGCTCACAACCCACCAGCCGAACACCCTCATCCGCCAAGAACGCATGGAAAAGACCGATCGCATTCGACCCGCCCCCCACACACGCCACCGCCGCATCAGGCAACCGGCCCGCCCGCTCCAGAATCTGGCGCCGCGCCTCCACCCCGATGACCCGATGGAAGTCACGGACCATGGCAGGAAACGGATGCGGACCCGCGACCGTACCGAAGAGATAATGCGTACGGTCCACATTGGCGACCCAGTCACGAAACGCCTCATTGATGGCGTCCTTCAACGTGCGCGAACCGGACTTCACCGCGACGACCTCGGCACCCAGCATCCGCATCCGCGCCACGTTCAGCGCCTGCCGCTCAGTGTCGATCTCCCCCATGTAAATGGTGCACTCAAGACCGAAAAGCGCACACGCCGTCGCGGTCGCCACCCCATGCTGCCCGGCACCGGTCTCCGCGATCACCCGGGACTTGCCCATCCGCCGGGTCAGCAACGCCTGACCCAGCACATTATTGATCTTGTGCGATCCGGTGTGATTGAGATCCTCACGCTTGAGGAAAACCCGCGCCCCACCCGCGTGTTCAGCAAACCGCGCCACCTCGGTCAGCGCACTCGGCCGACCCGTGTAATGCACCATCAGATCGTTCAGCTCGGCCGCGAACACCGGATCCGACTTGGCCTTGTCGTACTCCACGGCAACCTCATCCACCGCCGCGACCAACGCCTCCGGGATGAACTTGCCACCATACGCACCGAAATAGCCCTCGGCGCTCGGGATCAGACCCTCGGGGTCCGGAACGAAGAAGTCAGAAGACATCCGACGTACTCCTCAGAAGGGGCTCTCGCGCCCCATGAAAACCAACGGGTGGACTTCACCGTATGCGCCGCGCGTGACCTTGCCCCGGTACGCCTCCGTGGCATCCGGGCACAGCTCAGCGGTGCGGCACGCCTTCGGTGCGCCATCGCATGCCGTTGATCTGGCCGGGCTCGGAACCGATGTGGTACCGCACCCGGCGTCCCCGCACACGTCGCGCCGGGGCCCGGCACCCGCGCGGGCGGCACCCGCGCGCCAGTGGCGCGTGCGGGTCGCGTCCCTGCGCCCCGGGGCGGCGGAAGCCGGTCCGGGGACGGGTGGCGGGACGGCGCGAAGCGGTCATGGGCGGGGTGTCAGCTCCGGCCGTGGCGCAGGGCGGGGTGGGCGCCCGCGGCGACCAGGTCGGCGACGGCCGCTTTGGGGTCCCGGCCGGTGACCAGGGACTCGCCGACGAGCACCGCGTCGGCGCCCGCGTTGGCGTACGCGATCAGGTCGTGCGGGCCGCGCACCCCGGACTCAGCGATGGTGACGATGCCGGCGGGGACCTCGGGGGCGACCCGCTCGAACGTGCCGCGGTCGACCTTGAGCGTCTTCAGGTCGCGTGCGTTGATGCCGATGATCTTCGCTCCGGCCTCTACGGCGCGCTCGACCTCGTCCTCGTCGTGCGCCTCGACCAGCGGGGTCAGGCCGATGGACTCGGCCCGCTCGATGAGGGAGACCAAGGCCTCCTGCTCCAGGGCCGCGACGATCAGCAGAGCCAGGTCGGCGCCGTAGGCCCGCGCCTCCCACAGCTGGTAGGCGGTGACGATGAAGTCCTTGCGCAGCACCGGAATGTCGACCTTGGCGCGTACGGCCTCCAGGTCGGCCAGCGAACCGCCGAAGCGCCGCTGCTCGGTGAGTACGGAGATGACGGCCGCGCCGCCCGCCTCGTAGTCGGCGGCCAGACCCGCGGGGTCGGCGATCGCGGCGAGGGCGCCCTTGGACGGGCTTGAGCGCTTGACCTCGCAGATGACCTGGACACCGTCACCGCTCAGAGCTGCGACGCCGTCCTTGGCGTGGGGTGCCTTGGCCGCGCGGTCCTTGAGCTCGTCGAGACTGACGCTTGCCTGCCGCTCCGCAAGGTCGGCGAGCACGCCTTCGATGATCTCGTCGAGCACACTCACGAAAGCGGCCCCCCTTCCGGGACGGTGATGGTGGACCAGGATCAGCCACAACGATGATATCCGCAGGACGGCCCAGGTCTCGCATCGAGCCGCCGACAGTCCCACTACCTGGGACTTCGTGAGGGCCGGTCGTGTGACGACTACGGGGCCAGCGCGGAGCCGAACGGCAGATTCCGGACGACGCTGAAGACCGCGACCACGGCGCCGATGCCCCACCAGTACCCGGGCCGCAAGGTGATTCGCGCCGGGATGCCCCTGCTCGCCCGGACGGCCCACAGCGTCCACAGCACGGCGAAGATCCCGTACCCGACGACGGCGAGGGCGTTGGCGCCGAACGCGCCGGCCAGGTCGCCCGTGGCGACGGCGTGCGCGCTGCGCAGTCCGCCGCAGCCGGGGCAGTACAGCCCGGTGACCTGGAGCAGCGGGCAGACGGGGTAGTGGCCGGGTTCGTTCGGGTCCACCGCGCCGACGAAGGCGAAGGCCGCGACCACACCCGCGAGGGTGAGAGCCGGCGCGCCGAGCCGGCGCGCGAGCGGTCCAGGCCGCCGCCCGACGGCGGCGCCGGGGGCGGGCCCGGGCGGCGGGGAGGCGGGGGCGGGCTTGGGCATGGCGTCCATCCGCTTGATTGTCCACGCTCATGACGAAAGGCGCAGCCCCATGGCGGGCTGCGCCTTCGCTGGACGCCCGGCGCGTGTCCGGGCGGGGGCATTCGGACCGTCAGCTGGCCCCGACCTGCTGTCCGGCCTGCCCGGCCTCGATACGTGCCCGCAGCGCGCCCTCGGACTCCTTCGGCCCGCCCAGACCGGCGACACTCATGACCTTGCCGACGACACCACCGAGCACCGTCACGACCATGCCGGCCCAGAAGCCGAGCGGGTTGGCCAGCACCATGAAGGCGGCCGAAATGCAGAAACCGATGAAGATGATGGTGACACCGGTCCAGGCGGCCGGGGTGTGTCCGTGGCTGCTGCCCGCCATGAGTTCGCTCCTCGTTGCTGTTGCTCTGTGGTGAGTCGGTGGGTGCGTGTGATCAGTGCCCATTGTCCCGTACGGGTGCGGGGGCACTGAGCGCGGGGTCATGCGTCGCGCGTGGGGTCCTCGCCGCGGTCGAGCGCCTTCCACAGCTCCTCGGGCCGGTCCGGGGCGGGCGCGGCGGGCGCCTTGCGAGCCCGCGGGGTGCCGTCGCGCTCGTAGCGGCCGGACATCGCGGGCCAGCTCCGTCCGTACCGCAGGGCGAGCAGTCCGGCGAGCAGGATCAGCAGGCCGCCGGCCGCGGTGACGTACGGCCATGCGGTGTGGGTCAGTGCGGCGGCCGTCGCACTGGTGTCGCCGGTCATCCCGGCGGCCTTCTCGTCCAGCGCGGCGCGCCCGGAGGCCCCCGCGAAGGCGGTGGCGGCCGCGGCCGCGCCGCTCAGCGCGAGCAGCGCGGAGACCAGCAGCCGGCCCGCCCGGCGGACGGCGAGGACGGCGACCAGAGCGGCGAGGCCGACGATGGCCAGCGCGGCGGGCGCACCGGTGACGTCCTGGCCCTGGACGTCGAGGGGGACGCTGCCGCCTCCGACGGCGGTCGCCCCCTCGGCCCAGGTCCGGCCGGAGCCGAGGAGCACGACGGCGGCGCCGAGGGCACCGAGCAGCAGGGCGACGGCGAGACTGCGCCGGCCCGTGGCGGCGGCCGGTGCGGCGGCGGGGTCGCGGCGCGGAAGCGGAACAGGTGTGGGGGATGCGGCACTCACGGACTCCACTATCCCTTACGGCCTGGTGCGCCGTTACGCCCGGTTCGCGTTCAGAGGCGGTTCGCCGTGTGTACGGCGCGCAGTACCGCGGCCGCCTTGTTGCGGCACTCGGTGTCCTCGGCGACGGGGTCCGAGTCGGCCACCACACCGGCGCCGGCCTGCACGTGTGCTGTGCCGTCGCGGAGCAGGGCGGTGCGGATGGCGATGGCGGTGTCGGAGTCGCCGGCGAAATCGAGATATCCGACACAGCCGCCGTACAGGCCGCGGCGGGACGGTTCCAACTCCTCGATGATCTGCATGGCGCGCGGCTTCGGGGCGCCGGAGAGGGTCCCGGCGGGGAAGCAGGCGGTGAGTACGTCGAACGCGGTGCGTCCCGGCGCGACGCGGCCCGTCACCGTCGACACGATGTGCATGACGTGCGAGTACCGCTCGACGGACATGAAGTCGACGACTTGGACGCTGCCGGGCTCGCAGACCCGGCCCAGGTCGTTGCGGCCGAGGTCGACGAGCATCAGGTGCTCTGCGCGCTCCTTGGGGTCGGCGAGCAGCTCGTCGCCGAGCGCCTGGTCCTCCTGCGGGGTCGCGCCCCTGTGCCGGGTCCCGGCGATCGGATGGATCATGGCTCGTCCGTCCTCCACCTTGACCAGGGCTTCGGGGCTGGAGCCGACGACGTCGAAGCCGTCGAACCGGAAGAGGTACATGTACGGCGACGGGTTGGTGGCCCGCAGCACCCGGTAGACGTCCAGCGCACTGGCCGTGCACGGCGTCTCGAAGCGCTGGGAGGGGACGACCTGGAAGGCCTCGCCCGCCCGGATGCGCTCCTTGATGTCGTCGACGGCCCGCTGGTAGGCCTCGCCGCCCCACAGCGCGGTGTACGGCGGCAGTTCGGACGGCGGCAGGGCGGCGGGCGCGGTCGGCACGGCCCTGCTGAGGTCGGCCTCCATCGCATCGAGCCGGGCGACGGCGTCGGTGTATGCCTCGTCGACGCCGGAGTCGAGGGCGTTGTGGTTGATCGCGTTGGCGATCAGCAGGACAGAACCGTCCCAGTGGTCGAGCACGGCGAGATCCGAGGTGAGCATCATCGTCAGCTCCGGCAGCCCGAGATCGTCCCGGCCGCTCTCGCCGATCTTCTCCAGGCGGCGTACGACGTCGTACCCGAGGTAGCCGACCATCCCGCCGGTGAACGGCGGCAGGCCGACGGCGAGGTCGCGGGGGGTGTGCAGCGCCTCGATGGTGGCGCGCAGCGCATCGAGCGGGTCGCCGCCGAGCGGTACGCCGACCGGGGGCGTCCCGAGCCAGTGCGCCCGGCCGTCCTGGGCGGTGAGGGTGGCGGCGCTGCGTACGCCGACGAAGGAGTACCGGGACCAGGAGCGGCCGTTCTCGGCGGACTCCAGGAGGAAGGTGCCGGGGCGTTCGGCGGCGAGTTTGCGGTACAGGCCGACCGGCGTGTCGCCGTCCGCGAGCAGCTTGCGGCTGACGGGAATGACACGCCGGTCGACGGCCAGCTTGCGGAAGGTCTCGATGTCCATGGCCGGTGCCTTACTTCGCGAGCGGGAGGAGGACGTCGGCGTCGAAGCAGGTGCGGTCGCCGGTGTGGCAGGCGGCGCCGGTCTGGTCGACGCCGACCAGCACGGTGTCGCCGTCGCAGTCCAGCGCGACGGATTTCACGTGCTGGACGTGCCCGGAGGTGTCGCCCTTGACCCAGTACTCCTGGCGGCTGCGCGACCAGTACGTGCAGCGGCCGGTGGTGAGGGTCCGGTGAAGTGCCTCGTCGTCCATCCAGCCGAGCATGAGCACCTCACCGGTGTCGTACTGCTGGGCGATGGCCGGGACCAGGCCGTCGGCGCCGCGCTTGAGGCGGGCGGCGACTGCGGGATCGAGGCGGCTGGGGCGGGGCGTGCTGGTCATGTACGTCATTGTGCCGCGTCGGCGGGTGCCCGCAGCGACGCCGTCCGGTCACTGGGCGGTGTTCATCGGACGACGACGGTGCGCGGCGCCGTGGCCCCGGCGGGCCAACGGCCGTACGCTGGCGGGCATGTCGACCCATGCCAAGCGCGAACGCCTGCTCCTCGCCGACCTGCTGGAGGCGGCCGGACCCGACGCCCTGACGCTGTGCGACGGATGGAAGACCCGCGATCTCGCCGCCCACGTGGTGGTGCGCGAGCGTCGGGCGGACGCCGCCGGCGGGATAGTGCTGGCGGCTTTGAAGAGCCGCCTCGAACGGGTGCAGGCGGAGTTCGCCGCCAAGCCGTACGAGGAACTCATCCAGCTCATCCGTACCGGCCCGCCCCGGATGTCGCCGTACGCCCTCAAGCAGCTGGACGAGGCCGCCAACACGGTGGAGTTCTACCTCCACACCGAGGACGTCCGGCGCGCGCAGCCCGACTGGACGCCGCGCGAGCTCGACGCGGTGTTCGCGAACGTGCTGTGGTCGCGCCTGGAGCGGATGTCCCGCGTCCTCGGCCGCAAGTCGCCGGTCGGCATGGTGCTGCGCCGACCGGACGGCCAGACGGCGGTGGCGCACCGGGGGACGCCGGTGGTGACGGTCACCGGGGAGCCGGGTGAGCTATTGCTGTTCGCCTTCGGACGGCAGGATTCGGCGCGGGTCGAGGTCGACGGCGACAAGGACGCGGTGACGCGGCTGGGCGAGGCGCAGCTGGGCATCGCGATGTAGCGGGCTGCGACGCGTGCGGCGGGCGCCTGTTCGCCACTCGCCGGAGGGGCTGGAAGCGGACGCAGCTTTCGCCCCGTCCGGCGACCAGCCCGCCGCAGCCGCCCTCGCGCCCCGCTAGGGGGTGTCTGACAATTCCCCGCGGCGTCGCGGCGTCGCGACGCACGCTCGCAGCGTTGCCGGACAGCCCTAGTAGCTCCGCTACGAGGACTGTCCGGCGCCTTGCGATCGCACGCACCGGACGCCGCTCCTTGACCCACGGGGAATTGTCAGACACCCCCTAGCTTGAGATTTGACCTCGCCGCTCGAACACGACTGCAAGTCGGCTTCACGGAACCAGCATGCGCACCGTTTGTCCCGACTGCTTAGATTTCCGACTGTGCCGCGGAGCCTGCTCGTGCGGCAGGAAGGGCTGGTCGGAGCTGTTCGAATCCGGAGGTTAAATCTCAAGCTAGCGGACCGGGTGGCCCGCTTCGCGGAGGGTGGCCTTGACCTCGCTGATGCGCAGGTCACCGAAGTGGAAGACGGAGGCCGCGAGCACCGCGTCCGCCCCCGCCGCGACGGCCGGCGGAAAGTGCGCCCGGCGCCCCGCGCCGCCGGAAGCGATCACCGGCACGGTGACGTGTGCCCGTACCGCCGCGATCATCTCCGTGTCGTAGCCGTCCTTCGTGCCGTCGGCGTCCATCGAGTTGAGCAGGATCTCCCCCGCCCCCAACTCCGCCGCCCGGTGCGCCCATTCGACGGCGTCCATGCCGACGGACTTGCGCCCACCGTGCGTGGTGACCTCGAAGGACCCCGACGCGGTGCGCCGCGCGTCCACGGACAGCACCAGGACCTGGCGGCCGAACCGCTCCGCGATCTCCCGGATCAGGTCCGGCCGGGCGATGGCGGCGGTGTTGACGCCGACCTTGTCCGCGCCGGCTCGCAGCAGCTTGTCGACGTCCTCGGCGGTGCGTACGCCGCCGCCGACCGTCAGCGGGATGAAGACCTGCTCGGCGGTGCGGCGTACCACGTCGTACGTCGTCTCGCGGTTGCCGGAGGACGCGGTGATGTCGAGGAACGTCAGCTCGTCGGCGCCCTCCGCGTCGTACAGCTTGGCCATCTCGACGGGGTCACCCGCGTCGCGCAGGTTCTGGAAGTTGACGCCCTTGACGACCCGGCCGTTGTCCACGTCCAGGCAGGGGATCACGCGTACCGCGAGGGTCATGTGCCGTCACTCCCCCGGTACGCCTCGATCTCGACCTCGACGACCAAACTCGGGTCCACGAAACCGGACACGATGATCATTGAGGCGGCGGGGCGGACCTCGTCGAAGAGTTCCTTGTGGGCGCGGCCGACGTCGTCGACGTCCCGCGCGTGTGTGATGTACATGCGGGTGCGGACCACGTCGCGCCGGCCGAGGCCGATCTGCTCCAGCGCGGCGAAAGCGACGCCGAAGGAGGTGATCGTCTGGTCGTACGGCGTACCGGCGTCGATGACACCGTCGACGACCGACGTGCAGCCCGAGACGAGGACCAGGCCGTTCGGCAGCTCCACGGCGCGGGAGTAGCCGAACTGCTCCTCCCACGGGGCGCCGGTCGAGACCTTGCGCACGGAACCGGAGGCAGCGTCGGTCATGCTGACACCGCCGCCAGCGCCTCTTCGAGGGTGAACGCCTTGGCGTACAGCGCCTTGCCGACGATCGCGCCCTCCACACCCTCGGGTACGAGCGAGGCGATCGCGCGCAGGTCGTCGAGCGAGGAGACGCCGCCGGAGGCCACTACGGGTTTGTCGGTGGCGGCGCAGACGTTCTTCAGCAGGTCCAGGTTCGGGCCCTGGAGCGTGCCGTCCTTGGCGATGTCGGTGACGACATACCGCGCGCAGCCCTCGGAGTCCAGGCGGGCCAGCGTCTCGTACAGGTCGCCGCCGTCCCGCGTCCAGCCGCGGCCGCGCAGGGTCGTGCCGCGTACGTCCAGGCCGACCGCGATCTTGTCGCCGTACTCCGCGATGACCTTGGCGACCCACTCGGGGGTCTCCAGTGCGGCGGTGCCGAGGTTGACGCGCCGGCAGCCGGTGGCGAGGGCGGCGGTGAGCGAGGCGTCGTCGCGGATGCCGCCGGACAGCTCGACCTTGATGTCCATGGAGCGGGCGACTTCGGCGATCCGCTCCCGGTTGTCGCCGGTGCCGAACGCCGCGTCGAGGTCGACGAGGTGCAGCCACTCGGCGCCGGCCTGCTGCCAGGCGAGGGCGGCCTGGAGCGGGTCGCCGTACGACGTCTCCGAGCCGGACTCGCCGTGGACGAGGCGCACGGCCTGGCCGTCGCGGACGTCGACGGCGGGGAGCAGTTCAAGCTTCTGAGGCATCAGAGGGTTCCGATCCAATTGGTCAGCAGCTGGGCGCCGGCGTCGCCGGACTTCTCGGGGTGGAACTGGGTCGCCCACAGCGCGCCGTTCTCGACGGCCGCCACGAAGGGCTCTCCGTGCGTGGTCCAGGTGACCCTGGGCGCCCGGATCTTGGGATTGGTGACTTCCAGGCTCCAGTCGTGCACGGCGTACGAGTGCACGAAGTAGTAGCGCGCGTCGGCGTCGAGGCCGGCGAACAGCTCACTGTCGGCGGGGGCTTCGACCGTGTTCCAGCCCATGTGCGGGACGATGGGTGCCTGGAGCGGGCCGACCGTGCCGGGCCACTCGTCGAGGCCCTCGGTCTCCACGCCGTGCTCGATGCCCCGCTCGAAGAGGATCTGCATCCCGACGCAGATACCCATGACGGGGCGGCCGCCGGACAGCCTGCGGCCGACGATCCAGTCGCCGCGGGCCTCCCGCAGCCCCTTCATGCAGGCGGAGAAGGCCCCGACGCCGGGGACGAGCAGCCCGTCGGCGTTCATCGCCGTGTCGAAGTCGCGGGTGATCTCCACGTCCGCGCCGACGTGCGCCAGGGCCCGCTCGGCGGACCGGACGTTGCCGAAGCCGTAGTCGAAGACGACGACCTTTTTCGGGTCGCTCATGCCCACAGTCCTTGGATGCGCAGGACGCCCGCGAGCAGGCACATCACGGCGGCGAGGCCGAGCAGCACGATGACGCCCTTGGGGAGCTGCTGCTTGTAGAAGGAGTACACGCCGCCGAGGAGGAAGAGCCCCACGACGATGAGGATGGTGTTGAGGCCTGTCACAGTGCGCCCTTGGTCGACGGGAGGATGCCGGCCGCGCGCGGGTCGTGCTCGCAGGCGTACCGCAGTGCCCGGGCCAGCGCCTTGAACTGGCACTCCACGATGTGGTGCGCGTTGCGCCCGTACGGGACGTGCACGTGCAGCGCGATCTGGGCCTGCGCCACGAAGGACTCCAGGATGTGCCGGGTCATCGTCGTGTCGTACTCGCCGATCATCGGCGCCATCTTCTCCGGCTCCGTGTGCACGAGGTACGGGCGCCCGGAGAGGTCGACGGTGACCTGGGCGAGCGACTCGTCCAGCGGGACCGTGCAGTTGCCGAAGCGGTAGATGCCGACCTTGTCGCCGAGCGCCTGCTTGAAGGCGGCGCCGAGCGCGAGGGCGGTGTCCTCGATCGTGTGGTGCGAGTCGATGTGCAGGTCGCCGTCGGTCTTCACGGTGAGGTCGAACAGACCGTGGCGGCCGAGCTGGTCCAGCATGTGGTCGTAGAAGCCGACACCTGTCGACACGTCGACCTTGCCGGTGCCGTCGAGATTGACCTCGACGACGACCGAGGTCTCCTTGGTGGTCCGCTCGATCCTGCCGACGCGCGCGACGCGAGTCATGAGCTGTGCTCCTTCTTCAGTGCGCGAACCGCATCGAGGAACGCGTCGTTCTCTTCGGGTGTGCCGGCGGTGACCCGCAGCCAGCCGGGTACGCCGTTGTCCCGGACCAGAACGCCCTGGTCAAGGATCTGCTGCCACGCGGTGTGGGAGCCGGCCGCGCCGTCGAACCGGCCGAACTGGACGAAGTTGGCGTCCGAGTCGGTGACCTCGAATCCGATGGCGCGCAGCTCGGTGACCAGGCGGTCCCGCTCGGCCTTGAGCTGCTCCACGTACCCGAGCAGCGTATCGGTGTGTTCGAGGGCGGCGAGCGCGGTGGCCTGGGTGACGGACGACAGGTGGTACGGCAGGCGCACCAGTTGTACGGCGTCGACGACGGCCGGGTCGGCGGCGAGGTAGCCCAGGCGCAGGCCGGCGACGCCGAACGCCTTGGACATGGTGCGGGAGAGCACCATGTTCGGCCGGCCCTCGATCAGCGGCAGCAGGGACGGGTGGTGGCTGAACTCGCCATACGCCTCGTCGACGACGACCAGGGAGGGCTTCGCCGCCTGGGCCGCTTCGTACAGCGCCAGGACGGTGTCCGCCTCGACCGCGGTGCCCGTGGGGTTGTTGGGCGAGGTGATGAAGACGACGTCCGGCCGGTGCTCGGCGATGGTCCGCTCGGCCGCGCGGACGTCGATGGTGAAGTCCTCGTTGCGCGGCCCGGAGACCCAGCCGGTGCCGGTGCCGCGCGAGATGAGGCCGTGCATCGAGTACGACGGCTCGAAGCCGATGGCGGTGCGGCCGGGACCGCCGAAGGTCTGGAGGAGTTGCTGGATGACCTCGTTGGAGCCGTTGGCCGCCCAGACACCGTCACGGGCGACCTCGTGGCCGGCGGTGCGGGTGAGGTAGCGGGCCAGCTCGGTGCGCAGCTCGACGGCGTCCCGGTCGGGGTAGCGGTTCAGCTCGCGGGCGGCGTCGCGGACCCGTTCGGCGATGCGCTCGACGAGCGCCTCGGGCAGCGGGTACGGGTTCTCGTTGGTGTTGAGGCGTACGGGCACGTCCAGCTGGGGGGCCCCGTAAGGGGACTTGCCGCGCAGTTCGTCGCGGATGGGCAGGTCGTCGATGCGCGTCATCGTGTGGGCACCTTCCAACCGAACCGGGCCTTGAGCGCGGCCCCGTGCGCCGGCAGGTCCTCCGCCTCCGCCAGTGTCACCACGTGGTGGGTCACCTCGGCGAGCGCGTCGCGCGTGTAGTCCACGATGTGGATGCCGCGCAGGAAGGACTGGACGGACAGGCCCGACGAGTGGCAGGCGCAGCCGCCGGTCGGCAGGACGTGGTTGGAGCCGGCGCAGTAGTCGCCGAGCGAGACCGGGGCGTACGGGCCGACGAAGACCGCTCCGGCGTTGCGCACCCGCCGGGCGAGGGCAGCCGCGTCGACGGTCTGGATCTCCAGGTGCTCGGCGCCGTACGCGTCGACGACCCTCAGGCCCTCCTCCATGGAGTCGACCAGCACGATGGACGACTGCTTGCCGCCGAGGGCCGGGATGATCCGGTCGTCGCTGTGCTTGGCCGCCGCGACCTGCGGTCCGAGTTCCTTTTCGACGGCGTCGGCGAGCTGCTCGGAGTCGGTGACCAGCACGGCGGCGGCCAGTGGGTCGTGCTCGGCCTGGCTGATCAGGTCGGCTGCGACGTGCGCCGGGTCGGCGCTCTCGTCGGCGAGGACGGCGATCTCGGTCGGGCCGGCCTCGGTGTCGATGCCGATGAGGCCGGTGAAGTAACGCTTGGCCGCGGCGACCCAGATGTTGCCGGGCCCTGTGACCATGTTGACGGGCGCGCACTCGTCGGTGCCGTACGCGAACATGGCGACGGCCGTGGCGCCGCCGGCCGCGTACACCTCGTCGATGCCGAGCAGCGCGCAGGCCGCCAGGATCGTGGGGTGCGGGAGGCCGCCGAATTCCTTCTGCGCGGGGGACGCGAGAGCGATCGACTCGACGCCCGCCTCCTGCGCGGGAACCACGTTCATGATCACGGACGACGGGTAGACGGACAGGCCGCCGGGTGCGTAGAGCCCCACCCGCCCGACCGGGACCCACCGCTCGGTGACGGTGCCGCCGGGCACGACCTCGGTGGTGTGCTCGCTGCGGCGCTGCGCGCGGTGGACGATCCTGGCCCGCCTGATCGACTCCTCGAGCGCGGCCCGGACCTTGGGGTCGAGCCGCTCCAGGGCGGTGCTCAGCGCGTCGGCGGGGACCCGGATGCGCTCCAGCCGTACGCCGTCGAATTTCTCCGCGTACTCGATCATGGCCGCCGTGCCCCGATGGTGCACGTCCTCGCAGATGGGCCGCACCTTTTCCAGGGCGGCCTGTACGTCGAAGTCGGCACGGGGCAGCAGGTCGCGCAGGGCGCCGCCCTCGGGGAGGGCGTCGCCGCGCAGATCGATTCGAGAGATCACGCTGTCAATTCTCGCAGACCGCATCCGGCCACCGGCCGCCCGTATCACTGGCTGATACTTCCACCCGCCGCCCGGCGACCAGGCCACGGCGTGGCGCCGGGCACCGCCTCTCTGGTATCTCAAGCCATTCATCACCACTGGCGTTCAGCCCGTCACACAGAGGGAAGAACGGCCGTACGAATCGGCGAAAGGGGCGGCCTTGACCGAGCCGCAGCAGGACGTCGAAGCGCCCGACTGGCTCAGTGCCGCGGAGCTCGGCATGTGGCAGGCGTTCCGCAATGGCAGTACGTACGACCTCAGCACCCTCGACCCGGTGCTGGACGATCCGCTGTCGGCCTGGCCATGGCCGCCCGAGCGCAGCGTGCGGGCCCGCGTGGTGGCCCTGCTGCTGCTCAGCGGGCCGCCGGCGCTGGCCGGGCGCGTCGCGGCGCTGAAGCTCAGGGGCGTACAGATCACGGGGACGCTGAAGCTCGCGGGCGGCCGGGTGGAGCCGTACGTCGAGCTGAACGGCTGCCGTTTCGAGAAGGAGGTGCTGCTGCCCGAGTGCCATTTCGCGACGCTGCGCATGGTGGGCTGCGTCATCCCGCGCCTGGAGGCGGCCCGCTTGCACACCGAGGGCGACCTGCATCTGCCCCGCTGCGTGGTGCCGGGCGGCATCCGGCTGACCGACGCCCAGATCGGCACGGACCTGCTGATCAACCAGATCGTCGTGCACCCCGACCGCAGGGGCCGCTCGATCGCCGCCGACGGGCTGTTCGTGGCGCAGGATCTCCAGGCCGAAATGGTCGAGCTGCACGGCGAGTTCAGCCTGCGCGGTGCCAAGGTCGGGGTCTCGCTGAGCCTGCGCGGCAGCCGGCTGCGCAGGCCGTACGGCGTGGAGGGGCGGCGGGCCCTGAACGCCCCGCAGCTGACCGTGGAGCGCACGCTGTACATGACGCCCGCCGGCGTCGGCCCGCGCGGCGCGGCCCCGGGCACCACCCCGCCGTACGGCACCGGGAACACTCCGGTGCGCGGCACCCGCGTCCAGCGGTTCCAGAGCGACGGCGGGATACGGCTGGACGACGGGCGGTTCGGCGACGCCGTGGACTTCGAGGGCGCCCGGTTCGTCATGTCGCTCGGCCAGGAACTGTCGCTGCGCCGGGTGCAGACCCCTGAGCTGCGGTTTCTCGGGGAGCGGCCGGAGGAGGGGAAGGTCGTGCTGTCTGGCGCGAAGGTCGGCAACCTGGTCGACAGGGCGGACAGCTGGCCGCTGCCTGGCGGGCTCACCATGAACGGCTTCAGCTACGAGTGCCTGGTGCCTCGCGGCCTGTTCCCGCTCTCCTGGCGGCTGGAGTGGGTGACCGCGGCGACCCCCGAGTACGCGCCGGAGCCGTACGAGCGGCTTTCGGCCGTTCTTCGCAGCAGCGGAGAGGACGCCGACGCCCGCGAGGTGCTGCTCGCCAAGCAGCGCAGACGGCGCGAGACGCTGCCGCTCGCCGGGAAGCTGTGGGGGTTCGTGCAGGACTGGACGGTGGCGTACGGGTACCGGCCGGGCCGGGCGGCGGTGTGGATGACCGTGCTGTGGGCCGCGGGCGCGGTGGCGTTCGCCCAGCTCGATCCCGAGGCGATCAAGCCGGGGGAGCACCCGGACTTCAACCCGTCCCTGTTCGCCCTGGACCTGCTGCTGCCGGTGATCAACCTCGGGCAGGAAGGGCACTGGCGGCTCGGAGTGGGCTGGCAGTGGGCGGCCGCGGGACTGATTCTGCTCGGCTGGATCCTCGCGACGACGGTGGCCGCGGGGGCGTCCCGGCTGCTGCGCCGCGGCTGATCCGACATCAGGAATTCGCCACCTCCCGGTACCCGCCCTCCTGGTTCTTTACCGTCCCTTGACCGCGGGTCGCACAACCTTTCCAGCCGATACGAAAGCTTCACCGGCATCCTCTGGCGCGCCTTCCACCTGCGGTTTTCAATGGTCCGCACCATGCCATTCCTTCGTGCTCTGATCAGCACCGCGCGCATGATCCGGCACACCCCGGATCTGACCGCCGGTCTGCCGTGCGACGACGAGGTCCTGCTCGACGTCGCCGACGACCGACTGGGCCCCGCGCTCGTCGCCGCGGCCCTCGGCGACCACGGGCCCGCCGCGAAGCTCCTCGCGACCACCCGCGAGTACGCCGAATGGGAGAACCGCGACCGGTACACCACCCGCCTGGCCACCTTCGCCAACAACCGTCAGGGCTGGCTCGTCGACTGGCTGGCGGCCGCCCCGCGCGACCCGGACGCGCTGCTCGTGAAGGCCGAGCTGTCGGTCTGCCGGGCCTGGGCGTCACCGGCCCGCGCCGAGCGGCTGCGCGATGTGGGCCCGCTGATCGAGGCGGCGGCCGACGCCGCTCCGCGCGATCCCGTGCCGTGGCGCGTCGCTCTGGACCACGCGCGGGGCACGCATGCCTCGCACACGGCGTTCGAGGAGCTGTGGGCGCGGGCGGTTTCCCGCTCCTCGCACCACTACGGGTGCCATGTCTCGGCGCTCCAGTACCTCTCCGCGCAGTGGTACGGCTCACACCGCGAGTGCTTCGACTTCGCCGAGCAGGCAGCCGAGGACGCCCTGCCCGGATCGCTGGTACAGGCCCTGCCCGTACGCGCGGCCTTCGCGTACCTGCTCAGCGGCGGCGCCACCACGGCCGGGCCCGGCGCGGTGATCGCCTGCGAGCGGATCGACGCGGCGGCCGATCTCGCGATCGCGCTGTCCGCCCAGTACGGGGCGGGCGACCCGTGGACGGCGGAGGTCCGCAATCTGCTGGCGTGCGTCCTGGCCATCCGCGGGCGGTGGGGCGAGGCCCTCGAACAGTTCCGGCTGATCGGGCCGTACGTGACCTCGTTCCCGTGGTCGTATCTGAGCGAGGACCCGCTGGGCCACTTCCTGGAGCTGCGGGACACCGCGAGGATCCAGGTGGCCTCGGCCACGCCGTTGCGGCCTTCGCGCAGGACGGCCCGCCGGGTCAGTCCCGACGGCCATTACGCTTGACCGCTGTGACCACCGCTCGCCTTCCTCTCTTCCCGCTGAACTCGGTTCTGTTCCCGGGCCTCGTGCTGCCGCTGAACATCTTCGAGGAGCGTTACCGCGCCCTGATGCGCGACCTGTCGAAGGGCGCGGACGCCGGCGGCTCCGCCGACCCGACCGACCCCGCCGCATCACCCGACGCCCCCGGCCCCCAGGACGAGCCGCGCCGTTTCGCGGTGGTCGCCATCCGCGACGGCCGGGAGGTCGCCGCGACCGGCCCCGGCATGCCGGACGAGACGGCCGTGGCGGAACGCGGACCGGCGGCGGGCTTCGGCCCCGACCCGATCCAGGCGTTCCACCGGGTGGGCTGCATCGCGGACGCGGCTACGATCCGCGAGCGCGAGGACGGCAGTTTCGAGGTCTTGGCCACCGGAACCACCCGGGTCAAGATCCTCTCGGTCGACGCGAGCGGCCCGTACCTCACGGCAGAGGTGGAGGAACTGCCCGAGGAGCAGGGCGACGACGCGGGCGCGCTGGCGGAGGGCGTACTGCGCGCGTTCCGCAGCTATCAGAAGCGGTTGGCGGGAGCGCAGGAGCGCTCGCTGTCGACGGGAGCGGAGCTGCCGGACGAGCCGTCCGTCGTCTCGTACCTCGTCGCGGCCGCGACGGTGCTGGACGTCCCTGCGAAGCAGCGCCTGCTCCAGGCGCCGGACGTGGCGACCCGCCTGCGCGAGGAGCTGAAGCTGCTGCGTGCCGAGGCGGCCGTGATCCGGCACCTCCCCTCGCTCCCCATGGTCGACCTGACCCGCTCCCCCACCAGCCCCAACTGACCGGAGGCCGCACCGCCGTGGCGAAGAAGCAGCGCCAGTCCGCAGGCACCCCGGCGACCGTCGCCCTGGCCGCGGCGGGGACGACGTACATCCTCCACGCGTACGAGCACGACCCGGCGTCCGGTTCCTACGGCGAGGAGGCCGCACGGGCCCTCGGCGTCACACCGGACCGCGTCTTCAAGACGCTGATCGCCGACGTCGACGGCGCTCTGACGGTGGCGGTGGTCCCGGTGGCGGGCTCGCTCGACCTGAAGGCGCTGGCGACGGCGGTGGGCGCGAAGCGCGCCGCGATGGCCGACCCGGCAGCCGCGGAACGCACCACGGGCTACGTGCGCGGCGGCATCTCACCGCTGGGCCAGCGGAAGAAACTCCGCACGGTCGTGGACGCGTCGGCCTCGGCGCACACCACGGTATGCGTCTCGGCGGGCCGTCGAGGCCTGGAGGTGGAACTCTCCCCCACCGACCTGACCACCCTCACGAACGCCACCACCGCGCCCATCACGCGCAGGCCTACTGCCTGAGACCGACCCCGCCGTCCCACCTGCGAGCCACGCCGGCCCCCAACCGGCCCGGTCCCCGTCCGGCGGGGCCTGTCCTAAGGGCCGGCCCACTTCCTTGCAGCCACTCCAGCTCGTCGTCGGCCACGCCCGTCCGGGCCCCTCCGGCCCCGTCGGGACCACTCCTAACCGCCGACAGCCACGCCCGTCCGGGGCCACACCAGCCAGTCCGGGGCCACACCAGCCAGTCGGGGGCCACTCCGGGCCGACTGGGGCAACTCCGGGCCCGACCCGGCCACATTCCAGTCCGTCCGGCGGCCCCTCCATGTCAACCAGTGGTTGATCCCAGCCCGACCGGCGACCATTCCATGCCGTCAGGCCGCCGTTCAAGCCCGTCCGGCGTTTGAGGACCGGGGTCCGGGGCGGAGCCCCCGCGCGGCGAAGCCGCACCGTGCCGCAGCAAGGAGGGGGCACGCAGGGGAACAGCCCCGCGCGGCGGCACACGGCACCCACGCCCATCCGCACCGGCACCCGCACCCGCACCGCCAGGGTCAGCCGGACGTACCCCAACCCGAACCGGACCCCGGAGCCGGCCCCGGAGCCGCGCCCGGCCCCGGCCCCCAGCCGCCCGCCTCCCACTCCGGCTCGGGATCCCGCGCCCCGAACAACGCAGTAAGCCCCAGATGCACCAGCATCGCCGCCAGCGGCCAGGCCAGCAGCGCCCCCTTCGCGCCGAGCTCGAGCGGCGCGTCGAAGGCGACCCCCTGCCCCACCTCTCGCGCACGCGCAACCACATCGTCCGTCGGCCCGAACCACACGCCGACCCCCCACGCCAGCAGCGAGCCGAGCAGCGCTCCCACTGCCAGCCCCACCACCACGGGTATGCCGCCACGCCGGTTGAGCCAGAACACCACGGCCGCACTGACCGCACCGAACGCAAGGGCCAGCAGGGCGAACGTACTGTCCGCCCCCACCGCCTCCTCGCTCTCGGTGTTCTCCAGGAAGACGGCCTTGTCAGTGGAGATCAGCGGCACCCGCGGCGCCAGCCACATCCACAGCAGCCCCAGCGCCACCCCCAGCACCGTCAGCGCCAGCACCACCACGAAAGCCCGCACGACCTCCGTGGACGCCGACATCCCCCCGTCCGGCCCCCCGTCCGGACCCCCGCCATCGCCCCCGGCGGAACCCTCTCCGGCGTAGGACGTCTGCCAGGACCAGCCGTACGACGGCCGATTCGGCGGCCCGTACGGCGGCTGATAAGGCGGCTGATAAGAGGGTTGATGAGACGGCCGCTCAGGCGGCTGATGGTGAGGCGGCGTCAGAGGAGCAGTCACCCTGCCATCGTGCCAGGCCCCCCGGACCCGCGCCTCACCGGACCGCGTCCGCACGCCGCAGCGGACCGCGTCCGGCTAGCGAACCGCCGCCCGCCGGTACGCCCACGTGGCAACGGCCAGCGAAACGACCCCGGCTCCCGCGCACACCGTCAGGTCGAGCGCCACCGCCGCCCAGTCCGGGTCGGCGTCGAACGTCCTCGCGAAAGCCTCGACCCCGTACGTCGACGGCAGCAGATCCCGGGCGTACGAAACCGGCGCAGGCAGCCGTGCTGCCGGCAGCACGCCCAGCAGCAGCGCCGCGGACATGCCCAGCTGCCCGAACAGCGTCGCCAGTTCCTGCCGCGGCGCGAGCAGCCCCAGCGCCGCCCCGAGCCCGGCGAGCGCGGCCCCCGCGAGCGGGATCACCGCGGCGAGCACCCACAGGTTCATCAGCGGCAGCTGGAAGAGCGTGCATCCGACGACGGCAGTGACGAGCGTCCCCGGCACGGTGAAGGAGGCGTACGCCCCGGCCGTCCCCAGCACCACGGCGGCCGGCGGCACCGGCAGCGTGGCGTAATGGTCGAGCCCGCCCCCGGCCCGCAGCTGCCCGAAGTACTGCGCCAGCAGGTTCAGCGCCACGAAGGCGACCACCAGCACACTCGACCCGGCGACGACGGCCCGCGCCTCACCGCCTCCGTCGACGACCCCCCGCATCAGGACCATGATCCCGACGGACTGGAACGTCGCCACGAAGAGCAGCGGGATGCGCGCCACCCGCGCCCGCGACAGCTGCGCCCGGTAGACGGCCGCGAGCGCGGGCAGCAGCCGGGCGCGCGGCGCGAGCGGCGCGGGCCACGTGTCGCCGGACACGCAGCCGGCCGTCTCCTCCGACGCTCCTGAAGCCCCTGACGACTCTGACGCCCCGATCCGCGTGGCAGCGGTCTGTGCAGGCACCACACTCACGCCTTGACCAGCCCCTTCGTGCTTCCGCCCAGTGCGAGGTAAACGTCTTCGAGGCTGGGGGTGGCGAGCGTGAAGTCGTCGAGCGCGGCGAACGCCTCGCCCCCGGTCACGGCGGCCACCGCGGCGCGCGCCTCGTCGGGCGCGAGCCTCAGCACCCAGCGCCGCCCGGACTCCTGCGCGGAATTCCGCAGCGCCGCGACCTCGGGCACGTGCAGCGGCGCCCGCTCCCGCCACATCAGGTCGAGCCGCACCTCGCCGGCCACGCGCGCCTTGAGGCCGGCCGGGCTGTCGCACGCGATCACCCGGCCGTTCTCCAGCACGGCGACCCGGTCCAGCACGGTCTCGGCCTCGATCACATTGTGGGTGACGAGCAGTACCGTGGCGCCGTTTCGCACCCTCCGCCGGTCCACCGCGGCCCACACCGCGCGCCGCGCGACGGGGTCCATGCCGGTGGTGGGTTCGTCCAGTACGAGCACGGGCCGCTCCCCCACCAGCACGGCGGCGAAGCAGGCGAGCCGCCGCTGCCCGCCGGAAAGCTTCTTCAGCGGCCGCCCGGAGATGCCGGTCAGCCCGAGTTCTTCGAGTACGTCGTCCCGCTCGGCCCGCGCGGCCCGCAGGGTCAGTCCGCGCAGCCGCCCGGTCGTTTCGGCGGCGAGCGAGACGGTCAGTTCGTCGAGCGCGGTCGATTCCTGACCCAGGTAGCCGACGAGTCGCGAGGCGCGCTCGGGATGGCGCACCAGGTCGTGCCCCAGCAGTTCGACGCTGCCCGCATCGGGCCGCATGAGCCCGGTCAGCTGGCGTACGAGAGTGGACTTGCCTGCGCCATTGGGCCCGAGCAGCCCGAAGATCTCGCCGCGGTTCACATCGAGGGAGATCCCGTCTGTGGCCCGAACGGCCGGTGTGGCGGGCGCCCCGCGCCGGCCCCGGGCGGCGGGATACGTCTTGACCAGGTCTCGGACGGCACACACGACTGCCGTGCCGCTTTGCGCCTGCGCTGTGCCCGTACTCACGAGGAACGAGACTACGGGGTTCTCGGCCCCGCCCCGCCCCCGGGGCCGACGGGCCACGGCCTCCAGGGGCCCCGCTACTCCCCCGCCGTCACCTGTTCCGCCGCCGCCCGCACATCGATCTCCCGCCAGAACCCGGCCCGGATCGCGTACCGGTCGTGCTCGTCGATCTGGTCGTCCTTGTGCGCCAGCAGCCCGAACCGGGCGGCGTAGCGCAGCAGCTCGCCGTCGATCCGGTGCGGGATCCGCGGGTACATCGTCGACAGCCGCTGGGTGTGGCCCGGCTCCGGCAGTCGCTCCATCCAGCGCCGGGCGAAGACCTGCCCCACCTCGAAGGGGTCGCCGCCGACCGTGGTGATGTCCTCTTCACGGTCCGCCCACCGCTGCTCGGCGCTGGTCAGCTGCGCCAGCGTCGGCAGCGACGCGGTCTCGGCGGGCTCGCCGAGGGTGCTGCCGCCGGGCCGCTCCGCCCAGCCCCTGTCGGACGACCAGCGCAGGGTCGCCCCGGCGGTCCCGCCCGAATGCGGCGTCGCGGCCTGCGGCGTCGTATGCGCTCCGGGACCCCGCAGGCTCGCGAGGTCCTTGGGTGTCGGTACACCCCGCGCTGCGTGCTGCGGGTGACCGTCACCGGACCCGTTCGCCCCGGCCGCGTGCGCCGGATCCGAGGTGGACGCCGGCTCCGAACGCGCCACCCCGGTCGTCCCCGCCGCCTGCGCCTTTGCCTGGGCGTGTGCTTCGGCCTGCGCGGCCCGCTCCGCCGAAGCGGCGAGGGCCGACTCCGGCAGGGGCGCCGACAGGATCGCGGCGATTTCCGGCCGCGGCACCGGCGGCGGAGCGCAGATCCCGGAGAGGTCCTTCGCCCGTACGGCCTTGGTGATCCACGCCCGGTCCAGGACGCTTCGCTCGTCGGCCTCGGCCACCAGGTCCTCGGACTGGTTGTAGTCGCCGTCGGCGGCCTGCACGGCCCACAGGTGGACCGCTACACCGTGTTCCTTGGCGGACATCAGCCCGGGCAGCAAGTCCCCGTCACCGGTCACCAGCACGATGTCGGAGCAGGCGCGATTTCTGGCCAACTCGGTGAGCTCCGCGTGCATCGCCGCGTCGACCCCCTTCTGCGCCCACCGCCCGTCGCTGCGGGTCAGCGCGCCCAGCCGCACGGTCACCCGGGGCATGACGCGCAGCCGCCGGTGCTCGGGCTGGGGTACGCGGTCGGGGGCACCGTCAAACCAGTAGATACGCAGCAGTGGCTGCTGCGTATCGGCCTCGGCGCGTTCTCGCAGGCCCTGGATGAGGGCCGCATGATCCACGGTGATGCGGGATCGGGCCGGTTCCCCGGCGAGCAGACTCGCGGCGGCGCCGAGCAGATAGCCGGCGTCCACCAGAACGACGCAGCGGTCCACGCGCTCCACCCTCTTTCGGGAACCTCGGGATCGGAAGGTGCTTCGAAGATGCTTCGGGGTCCGGAATGTTTTCAGGCTTGCTTCGAGTCTGCCCGACTGCGTGAGGGTTAACGGCCGGAACTCGATCATCGGCGTGGCGGATGCCGAAGTTGCCGGCGCCCATACCGGCGCAGACTCCAATTACGCACGGTAATGATCCAAAATGCACGCTTTGTCGTTACGCGCAAGACTGGTCGCGGCTCTGGCCCCTAGAACCCCCACAGGAGGCAGCACCATGGCCAAGAACAAGAAACAGTCGCGGGACCAGCAGAAGTCGTCCGCCGCCGAGCGCGGTGCCCAGCAGGCCAAGAGCTCCTCGATGGAGGCTCAGGCCGAGCAGCGCATCTCGCAGGTCACGCCCGGTGACGTCGCCCGCAAGGGCCGGCAGAAGCGCTTCGGCCACAACTGACGCTCATGATCAGCAGGGGCGCGCCCGTCACGACGGGCGCGCCCCTGCTGATGTCCGGCCTTCCGATGTCCGGCCGACCGCGGCTGCGCGAGATACGGGGCTAACCCGCCAGGCACGACGGCCCAAGTAGCACCTTCAGGTCGCCGAAGAGCGCCGCGTCAGGCTGCACCCGGTGCCGGTCGAGCCGCAGCACCGTCGTCTTGCGTGCCCCCTGGAGCCGGATCCGGACCTCGGTGTTGCCCCGGTGGTGCCCCAGGATCTCGCCGAGCTTGGTGACCATCGGCGGGGTGACCTTCACCGTCGGGATGGTGAGGACGACGGGCGCGTTCGTACCCGCCGAGGACACGTCCGGGACCATCAGTTCCATCGCGACGAGGCGGGGCACGTCCTCCCGCTTGTCGAGCCGGCCCTTGACGAAGACCACGGTGTCCTCGACGAGCTGGGTCGAGACCAGCTGATACGTCGCGGGGAAGAACATGCACTCGATGGAGCCGGCCAGGTCCTCCACGGTCGCGATCGCCCAGGCGTTGCCCTGCTTGGTCATCTTGCGCTGGAGGCCGGAGATGATGCCGCCGATGGTGACGATCGCACCGTCGGAGTGCTCGCCGCCGGTGAGCTGCGAGATCGCCGCGTCGGCCTTGTCGCTCAGGACGTGCTCGATGCCGAAGAGCGGATGGTCGGAGACGTAAAGGCCGAGCATTTCGCGCTCCTGGGCGAGCAGGTACGACTTCTCCCACTCGATGTCGGAGAACTCGACGTCGAGCCCGAAGCCCGGCTCGTCGCCGTCGTCCTCGCCCCCGCCGAAGAGGTCGAACTGCCCCTCCGCCTCCTTGCGCTTGACCTGCACCACGTTGTCGATCATGGGTTCGTGGTGTGCGACCAGGCCCTTGCGGGTGTGGCCCATCTCGTCGAAGGCCCCCGCCTTGATCAGGGATTCGACGGTCCGCTTGTTGCAGACGACCGCCTCCACCTTGTCGAGGAAGTCGGGGAAGGAGCTGTACTTCCCCTTCGCCTTGCGGCACCGGATGATCGAGTCCACGACGTTCTGGCCGACGTTGCGGATGGCGGTCAGGCCGAAGAGGATCACGTCGTCGCCCTGCGCGGCGAAGTTCGACTGCGACTCGTTCACATTGGGCGGCAGCACCTTGATGCCCATACGCCGGCATTCGTTGAGGTAGACGGCCGACTTGTCCTTGTCGTCCTTGACGGAGGTGAGCAGCGCCGCCATGTACTCGGCGGGATGGTTCGCCTTGAGGTACGCCGTCCAGTAGGTGACCAGACCGTACGCCGAGGAGTGCGCCTTGTTGAACGCGTATCCGGCGAAGGGCACCAGCACGTCCCACAGGGCCTGGATCGCCGCGTCGGAGAAGTCCTTCTTCTTCGCGCCGGCCTGGAAGAGCACGAAGTTCTTCTGCAGCTCGTCGGGCTTCTTCTTGCCCATGACGCGGCGCAGGATGTCGGCCTCGCCGAGCGAGTAGCCGGCGATGATCTGCGCCGCCTTCTGCACCTGCTCCTGGTACACGATCAGGCCGTGGGTGAGACCGAGAACCTCCTTGAGAGGCTCCTCCAGCTCCGGGTGGATCGGCGTGATCTCCTGCTGGCCGTTCTTGCGCAGCGCGTAGTTGGTGTGCGAGTTCATGCCCATCGGGCCCGGCCGGTACAGGGCCGAGACAGCGGAAATGTCCTCGAAGTTGTCGGGCTTCATCAGCCGCAGCAGGGACCGCATGGGCCCGCCGTCGAACTGGAACACGCCGAGCGTGTCACCGCGGCACAGCAGCTCGTACGTCGCCGGGTCGTCCAGCGGCAGGCTGAGCAGCTCCAGGTCCTTGCCCTTGTTGGACTTCACCATCTTGACGGCGTCGTCCATGATCGTGAGGTTGCGCAGGCCGAGGAAGTCCATCTTCAGCAGACCGAGCGACTCGCAGCTCGGGTAGTCCCACTGTGTGATGGTCACGCCGTCCGAGTGCCGCACCCAGACCGGCACATGGTCGGTGATCGTCTCGCTGGACATGATCACGCCGGCGGCGTGCACGCCCATCTGCCGCACCAGGCCCTCGACGCCCTTCGCGGTGTCGATCACCTTCTGCACGTCCGGCTCGTTCTCGTACATCCCCCGGATCTCGCCCGCCTCGCTGTAGCGCGGGTGCTTGGGGTCGGTGATGCCGTTGAGGTCGATGCCCTTGCCGAGGACGTCGGCGGGCATCGCCTTGGTGAGCCGGTCACCCATCGCGTACGGGTAGCCAAGGACGCGGGCGGAGTCCTTGATCGCGTTCTTGGCCTTGATCTTGCCGTACGTACCGATCATCGCGACCTTGTCGGCGCCGTACTTCTCCGTGACGTACCGGATCACCTCGCCGCGCCTGCGCTCGTCGAAGTCGATGTCGACATCGGGCATGGAGATGCGCTCGGGGTTGAGGAACCGCTCGAAGATCAGTCCGTGTTCGATCGGGTCGAGGTCGGTGATGCCCATGGCGTACGCGACGATCGAACCGGCGGCCGAGCCACGGCCGGGGCCGACCGCGATGCCGTTGTTCTTGGCCCACATGATGAAGTCGGCGACCACGAGGAAGTACCCCGGGAAGCCCATGTCGATGATGATCTTCATCTCGTACTCGACCTGCTGCAGCCGGTCGTCCGGGATACCGCCCGGGTAGCGCCTGGCCATGCCGCGCATGGTCTCCTCGCGGAACCAGGTCACCTCGGTGAAGCCCTCGGGCACCTCGAACTTCGGCATCAGGTTCCGCTCCTGGAACCAGCCCTCGGTGTCGATCTGCTGGGCGACCAGGAGGGTGTTGGCGCAGCCTTCCTGCCAGGCGTCGGAGGAGTCGACGGCGTACATCTCGTCGGTCGACTTCAGGTAGTAGCCGGTGCCGTCGAAGCGGAAGCGGTCCGGGTCGGAGAGGTTCTTGCCGGTCTGGATGCACAGCAGGGCGTCGTGTGCCGTCGCCTCGTTGGCGTAGGTGTAGTGCGAGTCGTTGGTGACCAGTGGCGGAATGTCGAGCTTCCTGCCGATCTCCAGCAGTCCGTCACGGACCCGGCGCTCGATCTCGATGCCGTGGTCCATCAGCTCCAGGAAGTACTTGCCCTCGCCGAAGATGTCCTTGTAGTCGGAGGCGGCCTTGACCGCCTCGTCGAACTGGCCGAGCCGCAGCCGCGTCTGTACCTCGCCGGACGGACACCCGGTGGAGGCGATCAGGCCCTCCGACCACTGGGCGATCGTCTCCTTGTCCATCCTGGGCCACTTCGTCAGCCAGCCTTCGGCGTAAGCGTCCGAAGAGAGCCGGAAGAGGTTGTGCAGACCGGTTTTATTCGCCGCCCAGATAGTTTTGTGCGTGTAGCCGCCGGAGCCCGACACGTCGTCGCGCTTCT